>NZ_CP093302.1:960000-2423003 GCF_024362765.1 Alkalihalobacillus sp. LMS6
CAGCTAAGGTCCCCAAGTATACGTTAAGTGGAAAAGGATGTGGAGTTGCTTAGACAACCAGGATGTTGGCTTAGAAGCAGCCATCATTGAAAGAGTGCGTAATAGCTCACTGGTCGAGTGACTCTGCGCCGAAAATGTACCGGGGCTAAACGTATCACCGAAGCTATGGCAATCCCAGTAGGGATTGGGTAGGGGAGCGTTCCAAGGACAGCGAAGCTAGATCGTGAGGACTAGTGGAGTGCTTGGAAGTGAGAATGCCGGTATGAGTAGCGAAAAGAGGGGTGAGAATCCCCTCCGTCGAAAGCCCAAGGTTTCCTGAGGAAGGCTCGTCCGCTCAGGGTTAGTCGGGACCTAAGCCGAGGCTGAAAAGCGTAGGCGATGGACAACAGGTTGATATTCCTGTACCACCTCGTATTTGTTTGAACGATGGGGGGACGCAGAAAGGTAGGGTGAGCGCGCCGCTGGCTGTGCGCGTCGAAGCATGCAAGGCTGGAACATAGGCAAATCCGTGTTCCGTGAAGGCTGAGCTGTGACCGTGAAGGACCCAAGGGTCCGAAATCCCTGATCCTCCGCTGCCGAGAAAAGCCTCTAGTTAGAATACAGGTGCCCGTACCGCAAACCGACACAGGTAGGCGAGAAGAGAATTCTAAGACGCTCGGGAGAACTCTCGTTAAGGAACTCGGCAAAATGACCCCGTAACTTCGGGAGAAGGGGTGCTCTATTAAGGTGAATAGCCTGAGAGAGCCGCAGTGAATAGATCCAAGCGACTGTTTAGCAAAAACACAGGTCTCTGCCAAGCCGCAAGGCGAAGTATAGGGGCTGACACCTGCCCGGTGCTGGAAGGTTAAGAGGAGGGGTTATCCCGTAAGGGAGAAGCTCTGAATTGAAGCCCCAGTAAACGGCGGCCGTAACTATAACGGTCCTAAGGTAGCGAAATTCCTTGTCGGGTAAGTTCCGACCCGCACGAATGGTGCAACGACTTGGATACTGTCTCAACGAGAGACCCGGTGAAATTATAGTACCTGTGAAGATGCAGGTTACCCGCGACAGGACGGAAAGACCCCATGGAGCTTTACTGTAGCTTGATAGTGAGTGTTGGTACCATTTGTACAGGATAGGTAGGAGCCTAGGAAACCGGAGCGCTAGCTTCGGTGGAGGCGTCGGTGGGATACTACCCTGATGGTGCTGACATTCTAACCTCGACCCGTGATCCGGGTCAGGGACATTGTCAGGTGGGCAGTTTGACTGGGGCGGTCGCCTCCTAAACAGTAACGGAGGCGCCCAAAGGTTCCCTCAGAATGGTTGGAAATCATTCGTAGAGTGCAAAGGCATAAGGGAGCTTGACTGCGAGACCTACAAGTCGAGCAGGGACGAAAGTCGGGCTTAGTGATCCGGCGGTGCCGTATGGAAGGGCCGTCGCTCAACGGATAAAAGCTACCCTGGGGATAACAGGCTTATCTCCCCCAAGAGTCCACATCGACGGGGAGGTTTGGCACCTCGATGTCGGCTCGTCGCATCCTGGGGCTGAAGTAGGTCCCAAGGGTTGGGCTGTTCGCCCATTAAAGCGGCACGCGAGCTGGGTTCAGAACGTCGTGAGACAGTTCGGTCCCTATCCGTCGCGGGCGTAGGAAATTTGAGAGGAGCTGTCCTTAGTACGAGAGGACCGGGATGGACATACCGCTGGTGTACCAGTTGTTCCGCCAGGAGCATCGCTGGGTAGCTACGTATGGACGGGATAAGTGCTGAAAGCATCTAAGCATGAAGCCCCCCTCAAGATGAGATTTCCCATGGCGTAAGCCAGTAAGACCCCTTAGAGATGATGAGGTTGATAGGTCAGAAGTGGAAGTGTGGCGACACATGGAGCGGACTGATACTAATCGGTCGAGGGCTTATCCTAATTTTTTCTTGACGTGAGTTTGATTTCTAGATTTAGTTTTGAAAGAATCGTTGATTCTTTTACCTTTGACAACGAGAAACAAGACGAAGAGATTCGCCGTTGATCGAACGTCAACATAGTCTGGTGGCAATAGCAAAGAGGTCACACCCGTTCCCATGCCGAACACGGTCGTTAAGCTCTTTTGCGCCGATGGTAGTTGGGGGCTTCCCCCTGTGAGAGTAGGACGTTGCCAGGCAAGCAGAGAGACACCTGAAAAGGTGTCTTTTTTTGTATAGAGAGGCGCAAAAGAGCTGCGCTTCGAAGAAGCGAAATGAAGAAGCAAGCACTCAGATTGAACAAAGCACGAATCCAAATCCATCATGAATAAACATCAAGGAAAGACATCGTGCCGCCCTGTGAGACGAAAGGGTCGTTTTCGTAGAACGTCGTGAAGGACCCATCGTAAAAAGAACGTGTGAAGCATCCCCGTAGGAAACGACCCTGAAGCACGGAGTTATGAATTTCGTAAGACGAGATGGAACGCATCCATGAAACCGCTTCGTGCGAAACGTCCCCGTAGGAAATCATGACGGAGCCAAAGGACGTTGCCAGGCAAGCAGAAAGACACCTGAATAGGTGTCTTTTTTTGTATAAAGAGGCGCAAAAGAGCTACGCTTCGAAGAAGCGAAAGCAAAGCACGAATCCAGATTGATGTCGTACTTGTGTCTGTGGTGAAAGCGAGGTGGTTCTCTTATAACAAATTATAATTGCTCGTGTTTTAACAAGGAACTTGAGTGTAGTCACTTTGTTTTTGGTATAGAGCAATGTAAAAGATCTAACATTTTTGAAAAACTATTTTCAAAGAAGTTTTTGGAGATAACTAGAAAGATGATCTTTTATAAAATAGAAAAAATCGACCATCATACTTGAATACTATAGGGGGGTATAGTATAGTGAGTGTAACAGAATAAAATGTGCAATGAGTAATCATACACTCAATGTTAATGAAGAAAGTATGAAATGGCAATTAGGGAGGCTCGACTATGGCTGATAAAGAGGTATATATCCCGATAGAAGGGATGACCTGTGCTGCGTGTGCTAATCGCATAGAGAAGGGTTTAACAAAGCTTGATGGTGTGCATGATGTTAACGTCAACTTTGCAACGGAAAAAGCCAAAGTTCACTACAACTCGCAAGAAACAGATATAAAGATAGTTGAGGAAAAAATCAATCATCTTGGTTATAAAGTGTTTAAAGAAAAGGTCGTTTATGATGTAGCAGGAATGACTTGTGCTGCGTGTGCTAATCAAGTTGAAAAGAAACTGTCGCGCACCGATGGAGTTTCAAATGCAAATGTTAACTTTGCGCTTGAAAACGTTACGGTTGAATATAATCCGAATCAAGTGACTACAGATCATCTAAAAGAAGCGGTTAAAAAAATTGGGTACACGTTAAATGAGCAAGAATCTAAAGAAGTAACAGTGGGTCAAAGGGAAAAAGAAATTCAAAATCAAACAGGGAAATTTATTTTTGCAGCGATTCTTACGTTCCCTCTTTTGTGGACGATGGTGACGCATTTTGAATTTACCTCGTTTCTTTATATGCCAGATATGTTTATGAATCCTTGGGTTCAACTTGCGCTGGCTACTCCGGTTCAATTTATTGCTGGTGCTCAGTTTTATAAAGGGGCTTACAAGGCATTGCGGAGCAAAAGCGCCAACATGGACGTTTTAATTGCATTAGGTACGACTGTTGCATTTTTTTATAGTATCTTTTTGGGATGGGAGTGGCACGTTGGCGGTCAGGTTGGCATGCCAGAGCTTTATTTTGAAGCTGCCGCAGTAATTATAACGTTAGTCATTTTAGGTAAGTTATTTGAAGTGCGGGCAAAAGGTCGAACGGGAAAAGCAATCGAAAAGCTCCTAGGAATGCAGGCAAAAACAGCCCGTGTCATACGAAATGGAGAAGAAATAGAAGTCCCAGTAGAACAAGTAGTGGTCGGGGACTGCTTTATTGTTCGACCAGGCGAGAAAATCCCAGTAGACGGAAGAATCATAAAGGGTGAATCAGCAGTTGATGAGTCGATGATTACTGGTGAGAGTATTCCGGTTGATAAAAAGCTTGAAGATGAAGTAATAGGAGCAACAATTAATAAAAATGGAACGTTAACGATAAACGCAACGAAGGTCGGTAAAGATACAGCTCTAGCTCAAATTGTTCGTGTTGTAGAAGAAGCACAAGGAAGTAAAGCAGATATACAACGTGTTGCAGATAAAGTATCAGGTGTTTTTGTACCTATTGTTGTTTTCATTGCTATCGGCTCGTTTCTTGTTTGGTATTTCCTCATTGAACCAGGCGATGTACGCTCAGCCCTTGTTCCTTTAATTACTGTTTTAGTTATTGCTTGTCCTTGTGCGTTAGGTCTGGCAACACCAACATCGATCATGGCTGGGTCGGGTCGTGCAGCAGAAATGGGAATCTTGTTTAAAGGTGGCGAACATCTAGAGAATACTCGCACGGTCAAAACGGTTGTTTTAGATAAGACAGGGACGGTTACGAAGGGCGAGCCTGAACTAACAGATATTGTAATGTTGAACGGATTGGAAGAAGAACTTCTTCCTTTGGTTGGAGCAGCTGAAAAACACTCGGAGCACCCTCTTGCACATGCAATTGTAAAAGGAATTCAAGCGAAAGGACATGTGCTAGAGGATCCTGAAAATTTTCAAGCACTACCTGGTTTTGGCGTTGAAGCAAAAGTAAGCGGGAAGACAGTTCTTGTTGGGACGAGAAAGCTAATGCATCAGCAAGATATTAAAATCGCTAATGCGGAAGATACATTGACAACTTTTGAAGAAGACGGAAAAACCGCCATGTTAATGGCGATTGATAGAGAATTAATTGGCGTAATTGCTGTAGCCGACACGATAAAAGAAACATCACGAGCCGCCATTCAGCGTATGAAACATTTAGGACTGGAAGTCATTATGTTAACTGGGGATAACAAAAAGACTGCAGTAGCCATTGGCAATCAAGTAGGTATCGATCGTGTCATTGCAGAGGTTGTGCCAGAACAAAAAGCTGATGCGATAAAAGAATTACAGCTTAAAGGCAAGAAAGTCGCAATGGTGGGAGACGGGATCAATGATGCGCCTGCGCTCGCTGTAGCGGATATTGGAATGGCGATTGGAACAGGAACAGATGTGGCAATAGAAGCGGCAGATGTCACACTAATGCGGGGAGATTTACAAAGTGTTGCTGACAGTATTCAAATGAGTAGTAAAACGATGCGCAATATTAAGCAAAACTTATTCTTTGCATTCGTATATAATTCTGCAGGTATTCCGATTGCTGCAGCTGGCTTACTAGCTCCTTGGGTTGCGGGCGCAGCGATGGCTTTTAGTTCGGTATCCGTAGTGTTAAACGCGCTACGTCTACAGCGAACACGTTTTAAAAAAGAAGGTGTGCCAAATGAAGATTAAGACTTGGATAACGATTGCTGTTGTTTATTTAGTCGTCGTGATAAGTGCTTATGGACTTATCACGGGAGAAAATATTTTTCAGAGTGGAGATCTGCATGAAGATCACGAATCTTTGATGAATCATCATGATGAGAAACCGTTAGATTTTAAATAGGAGGGGTAGTAAATGGAAAAAGCTGAGTTGCATGTAACAGGAATGTCGTGTGGTCATTGTGTATCTTCAATTGAAAGTGGCTTAGGTGAGAAGAATGGAATTGAGCATGTAGAAGTGAATCTGCAAAAAGGACTTGTGACGGTAACGTTTACCCAAGAAAAATGGACGGTTGATCAGTTAAAAGGGGTTATCGAAGATTTAGGCTATGAGGTAAATTAAAATCAGGAACAGAAAAAAGGAGCCCTTTTAATAGAAGCTCCTTTTTGCGCTATTTCATGAAAGTTAGCTTATTGCAATTCCTGCACTGGCGTAGCCGGCTACTGCATTAACTAGTGTGAGTCCTTCTGCAGTGGCGGAAAAGACCATTAATAATCGATCTCCTGCCTCTACTGGAATGGAAAGGCCGGAAGCAATACCACTTGAAATTGTACCTAATTCTAAAATGCCAGTCAAAGGCGGCGCTAACGTAACAGTTGCCCCTGGAATCGCAGTAAACGTATTATCTGGCGTTGGGCCGGCTGAACGGAATACTTGAGCTGTAATCGTAACAGTAGACCCTACTAATGATAAGGCAGCGGTTGTACTGAAATACCCACTAAGTGACGTAATGGTTCCATCACGAGGGACGGAGAAACCGAAGTTAAGCAATGTTCCTCCTGCACCAGTTAAATCAATGGTGTCTCCTCCTAGCAAACTGACTCCTGCTAGCGCAGTACCAAAGCCAATTAAACTTGTTGTACCGATTAATCCACCTGCAATTGTAGTCAAAGCCGCTGGAAGTCCGGATGCAAATGGCACAATAGCCCCCCCGCCTGCTACACCAGTAGGTCCGGTGGAACCTGTAGTGCCTGGAAGTCCAGTGGCACCAGTAGGACCTGTAGCGCCTGGAAGTCCAGTGGCACCAGTAGGACCTGTAGTGCCTGGAAGTCCAGTGGCACCAGTAGGACCTGTAGTGCCTGGAAGTCCAGTGGCACCAGTAGGACCTGTAGTTCCTGGAAGTCCAGTGGCACCAGTAGGACCTGTAGTTCCTGGAAGTCCAGTGGCACCAGTAGGACCTGTAGCGCCTGGAAGTCCAGTAGCACCAGTCGGCCCTGTTGCTCCGGTAGTCCCTGTTGCGCCGGTAGGTCCAGGAGGATTGATAATGGTTGGTCCAGTAATTCCAGTAATACCTGTAATACCACTACCAGGCCCAGTGGGTCCAGTCGGCCCAGGAGGTCCTGGAATACCGGTAGGTCCAGTTATTCCCATACATGGTGGACAGCGGTCTCCTCCATTATTAGGGGTACGGGTAAACCGCTGGATGTTTGTACATTGACAATAGGTTGATTGACAATTTTGGCAATCGTTATTCATGACACACACTCCTCTAAAAGACATTTCATATACCCTATGCTCATGCCTAAAAAAATGCGCATCATTATTGAACGAATTTTATCACTTAAAAATGGTTTGGAAAGGGCGAAAATGTTATAAGATGGTCAGCGCAATATCTATTTGGACATGTGTTCCCAGCGATTGATTTACCTCAGGCATGCCTAATTCTTTATAAAGAGGACGAAATGGCTAAAAAAAAAACATCTCCAAATAAGGAGATGTTAGCAAAAATTCGTTTACTTTCCAAAAAATCCGCGAATTGCAAAGGCAACATTTTGTGGTCTCTCAGCAAGGCGTCTCATGAAATAGCCGAACCAATCAGTTCCAAATGGCACGTAAGAACGCACTTTATAGCCTTCATCAATTAACTCTTTTTGCAGCTGTTCTCTAAATCCATAAAGCATTTGGAATTCAAATTGATCTTTATCAATTTGATTCTCGCTCGCGTACTTTTTTACATCGGCGATAATGTTGTGATCATGGGAAGCAATTGCTGTGTAACTTCCATTTTCTAAGTGTGTTTTAATGAGGTTCATATAGTTTTTATCGATTGTTTCCTTATCTTGGTAGGCAATTGTTTCAGATTCTTTGTAAGCACCTTTTACAAGTCGTAGTGGGACACCTTTTAATTGTTTTACATCATGTTCAGCTCGATGGAGGTATGCTTGGATGACGGTCCCAACGTTATCAAAATGGTGTTCCGTACGTAAGATTGATAGGATACGTAACGTTTGTTCACAGTGAGAATAATCTTCCATATCAATACGAATAAAAATATTAAAGGCTTGCGCCACTTCACAAATACGTTTCATGTTATATAAGCAAAAACCTTCATCAATGTCTAAACCAAGCTGCGTCATTTTTAATGACAGGTTGCAGTCTACTTTTGTTTCGTTAATCGCGCGCAATACGGAAAGACATGCTTCTGTAGATTCAATTGCTTCTTCTCGTTCCGTAACAAATTCTCCTAAATGGTCGAGTGTACAAGAAACACCTTTTTCATTTAATAACTGAACATTTTTAATGGCATCTTCTAGTGTTGCACCAGCAACAACTTGAGAAGCGCCGAACTTCAGTCCCCATTTTTTTGCGGCTTTATTAAGCGATTTATTTTTAGCTAGCTGCATAAATACTGAACGAAGTGGTTGTTCTAGGACCATAATTCATTCCTCCTACAAATGATGTAAACGCTATATTGAAAGATATGCAAAAAGTATGCCAACTTTGAAAAGGGTTTAATGTAGAGTTTTTTAGGCAAATCGTCTAAAATATAGACAATAAGTGACACAATTGTCTAATGTGTCTAACAGCTGAGGGGGGAGATTGTGCAAACATCATTAAAGGATGTAGCCGTTCCGCATAAAGGGAAAATAGAAGAAGCGAGTTTTCAGTTACCAGAATCTACATTATTAAAAGATATACCGTCATTTAGCGATGAAGCTAAGACGATTTACACTGTAAATGAAACAAATGAAGTTGTAGGAATGATCTGTAAAAACACCCTGCCCTCTATATTACTGAAAGAATTAAAGCGCTATCATTCGTTTCACGAGACACTGTTAACAGCGATGAATGATGCTGTCACGATTGTGAATGATGAGAGTGAAATTTTAGCAATCAACCATCGATCGGAAGAGCTTTATCAAATTAAAAATGAAAATGTCAAAAAGAAACCAATCCAACAATATTTTGAAGAGGATGCGCTTGTTTTATGGTCAGTATTACGAGATAAGCAACCAGTGATGAACCAGTACAATCAACCAAAGCTAGGATTACATGTTATTGTAAATACGGTTCCGGTTTTTTTAGGTGTGCAGTGCATCGGTGGTATTTCAATTGAACGAGATATTACGGATGTCGTTAAGCTGAATGAAAAGCTATCAACAACAACAGCAAGTTTAGTTGATTTGAATGGGAAAGTGGCAGACGAACCTTTTCAAAAAATTATTGGCAGTAGTAAACCCATTACACAAGCTGTTGATATGGCGCGAAAAGTAGCAAAAACAGAAGCAAATTTATTGATAACGGGTGAAAGTGGTGTTGGAAAAGAGTTGTTTGCAGAGGGTGTTCATCACTCAAGTAAACGAGATCAAGAGCCGTTTGTTGCCATCAACTGTGGAGCAATCCCGTCGGCTTTATTCGAAAGTGAATTATTTGGTTATGTAGCTGGAGCGTTTACAGGTGCGGTAAAAGGTGGCAAAAAAGGCAAGTTGGATGTAGCGAAAGGTGGGACGCTTTTTCTAGATGAAGTTGCAGAAATGCCGCTTGAATTACAAGTGAAGTTATTACGTGTGTTACAAGAACGAGTTTTCTATCGCGTTGGGGATCACAAACCGATTCCTCTTGATGTCCGAATTATTGCAGCAACGAACCGGAATTTAGAGGAGATGATTCGAGAAGGTCGTTTTCGTGAAGATCTCTATTATCGCCTTCATGTGATTCAAATCCATGTTCCTCCTTTGCGAGAGCGTCTGGATGATTTGCCTGAGCTTATTCAACGTTTTGCGCATGAATTTGCTGTTCGGTATGAAAAAGTCGTCCCGACATTTGATCCAGAAGTGATGTATATGTTGATGAATCATCGCTGGGAAGGCAATGTGCGGCAATTAAGAAACTTAGTGGAACGGGTAGTAATTTTAACGAATGATGCGGAAGATCGTGTACATTGGTATCATTTGCCGGAGTCCTTTCAGCAGCGAATTAATCATGTTTCGTCTTCTACCCATTCTAGGAACGACGAAAGAAGCGAAATTTTGGCGGCGTTAGAAAAGACATTTGGAAACAAGTCGGCAGCAGCAAAAATGTTAGGTGTGTCGAGAGCAACGTTATACAACAAGTTAAAGCACTATAATCTGTAAAATCGACTGTCTAGTTAGACAGTTTTGTCTAGACAAAAAAAGACACGCTTTTCGGCGTGTCTTTTCCTGTTCGATCGTTTAGTACATTTCAGAAATAGTCTTTGCTTGCATGTGTAAAACTAAGTAGTCTGGTCCGCCTGCTTTTGAGTCGGTACCTGACATTTTGAAGCCGCCGAATGGGTGATAGCCGACGATTGCTCCTGTACAGTTTCTGTTGAAATAAAGGTTTCCAACGTGGAAATCGTATTTTGCTTGTTCGATCTTTTCACGGTTATTTGTAATGACTGCACCTGTTAACCCATACTCGGTATTATTCGCAATCTCTAACGCTTCATCATAGGAAGAGGCTTTGCTAATCGCAAGAACCGGTCCAAAGATCTCTTCTTGCATGATGCGGGCTTGAGGATCAACATCGATAAAAATGGTCGGGTGAATAAAGTAACCTGTAGCGTCGTCACTTTGGCCACCTGCAGCAAGTTTTCCTTCTTCTTTACCAATTTCAATGTAGTTTGTAATCTTGTCAAAAGCTGCTTGATCAATAACAGGTCCCATGTAGTTATTTGTTGATTCCGCTGGGTTTCCAACAGTTAGCTCATTCGTACGAGCGACAATTTTTTCAACAACTTCATCATAAACGTCTTCGTGAATGACGGCACGGGAGCCTGCTGAACATTTTTGTCCAGAGAAACCAAATGCAGACACGACAATTGCTTCAACTGCTGTCTCAATATCTGCTTCATTATCAACAACAACAGTGTCTTTTCCGCCCATTTCAACGATGACTCGCTTTAAATGATTTTGTTGTTTTTGGACAATCGCTGCTTTTTCATATAAACGTACCCCAACATCACGAGAACCAGTGAACGAAATGAGTGATGTTTTTGGATGCTCAATTAAGTAATCCCCAATTTCACTTCCGCTACCTGGGACGAAGTTAATGACTCCTTTTGGAATTCCTGCTTCTTCAAGCACTTCAACAAATTTCGCTGCAATAACAGGCGTTGTACTTGCTGGCTTAAGTAAAACCGTGTTTCCAGTAACGAGGGGCGCTACCGTTGTTCCTGCCATAATCGCAAAAGCGAAATTCCATGGTGAAATGACAACCGTTACGCCTGTTGGTGTATAGATGTAGTTATTTTGCTCGCCAACACGGCTGTTAACAGGTTTACCGTTTGCCAATTCAATCATTTGGCGCGCATAATATTCAAGAAAATCGATTCCTTCCGCTGTATCGCCGTCAGCCTCTTTCCAAGGTTTTCCGCCTTCTTTTACGAGCATAGCTGTGAATTCGTGTTTGCGACGGCGAACAATGGCTGCTGCGCGTACAAGAACATTTGCCCGTTCTTGAGGTGTGACTTTTCTCCACGATTCGAATGCTACACTAGCTGCTTCAATTGCTTGCTCTGCATGTTCTTTTGTCGCTTTGCCTGTTGTTCCAATCACTTCAGATTTATTCGAAGGGTTATAAGACGTAAGTTTGTCAGTTGTATCTACGCGCTCTCCGTTAATGAGCAGTGGGTAATGTCCCCCTAATTGTGCTTCGACTTGCTCAATCGCAGCTAATAGTTCTTTTTTATTTTCTTCAACAGTGAAATCAGTAAATGGTTCATGTGTGTAAGGTTGTAACATATAAATCCTCCTCCAAAATCAGTATCACAATATTTAATGCAAGAAGTATGCCAAGTATTTTGGATTGTGAGACAAAGGAAAAAAACGGTATACTTTTTTTAGGAAAAGGGGGAAGCTGAAGTGAAGGAAGTTGCGATTGTTGGAACTGGTAGAATGGGTGAGGCGATTGCTACACACATCTATTCAGATGTTGAGTTAACGCTTTTAAATAGTGGGTCCAAGCAGGGAAAAGAGTTGGCCCGAACATTACACGCGCACTATTCAACGGATTTTAGCGTTTTAAATCAAGTAGACGTCATCCTATGTTGTGTACCTCAAGGAATGACGGATGAAGTTATAAGAAAAGCAAGCCGCTATGCTTCAAAAGGAACAATCATCATAAATTGCTCGACTAAAGCATGGATTAAAGAAGAAGTGAAAAAAGAACATCACGAGCTTCATTATGTGGAAGCAAAGATTATTGGTCATGCAGGTTCCATTAAAGCAGGGCAGCGAGCGTATGTTATAGCAGAGGCAGACGAAGATGTACGAGATAACGTAACTGATATTCTTTCCCCTTTGGCAGAAGTGGTGTTTGATGATCCAGCTCTCGTTGAAGAGTTAAATAAAGTCGCAACAGAGGTAGGGATTAAAGCCGCTGTTCAATTAGACCAGCAGGTAAGAGATAAAAACCTTTCCCCAGAAATCAAACAAATTTTAGTAGAAAATGTTTGTGCTGGGGTGATGAGTGCGTATGCACGTGATGATTTAGGGCATTTTGCAAAACAAATCGTTGAAGAAATAAAAAACAAGGAGCCTAAGGATGAAAGAGATTTATAGTAAGGTCATTCAGTATAGAGGCGACCATGAATCATTCGGCTATGAGCAAGGTGTAGAAATAAAAAATTCGATTATGACTAAAAACCGAGCAAATCAATGGAAAGTACGCAAACAGCGGTTTTCAATTAATACAGATGAAGCAAAAAGGGAGATTACGGCAATTTCTCCAGGGGTTTGGCGGGAGTTATTAGGCTTGCAGCAAGCATTAGAATGGTCGTTAGAAGACACATTAAAAGAATTTGGCGGCTATCGGGTTCCATATTTACGTTCAGGTTGTTCGATCGCAACAGGTGAAGATTATTTGATTCGTAACTATGATTATCATCCAAAAACCTACGAGGGTCGCTATACGCTCTTTCAACCGAGTGATGGTGGGCTGGCTGCTGCTGCGCCAAGTCAACGGATTACAGGGAGGATGGATGGCATAAATGAAGCAGGTCTCGCAATGGGCTATAATTTCATGAATCGAAAGAAACCAGGTCCTGGCTTTATTTGCTGTATGATAGGTCGCTTAATATTGGAAACGTGTGAGACGGTTGAGGATGCAGTGGCTCTTGTAAAGCGTATCCCGCATCGACATTCCTTTAGTTATATTGTTTATGATCGCTCAGGAAAAACAGCAATCATTGAAGCGACCCCCAGGGAAGTTGCGGTGCGCTCAAGCATCCGCTGTACGAATCATTTTGAGCAACTTGTATCTGAAAACCGTCATCATTTAGTGGACTCATCACGAAGAATGGACGTACTAGCGCAACATCAGAAAGAACGATTGCCTGCAAAACAAGCTTATACGTTGTTTAATGCGGCGGATCAAGGTCTTTTCTCAGATTTGTACGATAGCTGGGCTGGTACGATTCATACATCTGTTTATTTTCCAAAATCGTTACACGCTTGGTTCACACTTGGACCTGATCAAGATCCAACGGTGATTCATTTTGAAGAGTGGTTACGTGGAAATGATCTTCCTTATCAGCAACTAACTGGAATGATTGATACGGATGTACCGTTTCTACATATGGATGATCCAGCGGATTGGTTTAGGTAAGAGCAAGTGAGTGACATTGCTTCATTTAGCACATCCTATATGGAAGAAAGGGTGTGAAAAATGAAGCTTTTTGCTGTTCCATTAATCACTATATTATTATTGACCGCTGTTCCATTTCAAGCGAATGCAAGTCAATTGGAGACAGTTCGTATTTTACATACAAATGACATTCATGGAAGAATCGTTCCTGGCGAAGGGATGGGTTTTTCAAAATTAAAAACACTTATTGATCAGTACTGTCAAGAAGACTGTTTATTGCTCGATGCAGGAGATATGTTTCATGGAACGCCTTTTGTACAAGCGTCAAAAGGGGCAGCGGTTGTATCTTTAATGAATGATTTACATTACGATGCTTTTGTACCGGGAAATCATGATTTTAATTATGGCTTGAAACGGTTACTAACTTTACAAAAGCAAGCGCACTTTACGTTTCTAAATGGAAATATTTTTTATCAATCAACGAATCAGCACGTATTTACGCCTTATATGATTAAAACAGTAGCAAACAAAAGAGTGGGTGTGTTTGGCTTAACAACGACGGAGGCTTTTACGAAAACAAACCCCATTTATGTAAATAAGTTGGAAATTAGCGATCCTTACGCGCAGGCGAGAGAGATGATAAAGCAATTAAAAGACGAGCAAGTTGATATCATTGTTGCTCTCGTTCATTTAGGCGTTGAAGGAAGCCCTGAGACAAGTCAGGAACTTGCGAAAAATGTTGAAGGTATTGACATTATTGTCGATGGACATAGC
Source organism: Alkalihalobacillus sp. LMS6 (assembly GCF_024362765.1). Classification (NCBI taxonomy): domain Bacteria; kingdom Bacillati; phylum Bacillota; class Bacilli; order Caryophanales; family Bacillaceae; genus Alkalihalobacillus; species Alkalihalobacillus sp. LMS6. The sequence continues at coordinate 973,988 of NZ_CP093302.1, forward strand.
CACACGACGCTAGAGAAAGGGCTCATTGCTGATCACGGGACATTAATTTCTAGTACAGGAGCACATTTACATGCTTTAGGACTCGTCACCTTGACGTTTCCAACACATGAATCATCTAAGAAAAACGCCTCTCTGTTAAAAGATAGACCGACTCTTCAAGCGCATAGTGGAATTCAAGAAAAACTACAGACGTTACTGTCAGACATAAATGATGCTGGGAAGAAAATGGTTGCGTTCACACACGTTCATTTAGATGGTGAACGAAAAAACGTTCGTACAGATGAAACCAATTTTACACAATTTATTAGTGATGCAATGCGCGAACAAACAGAAGCGGATGCTGCACTCATTAACGGAGGAGCAATTCGTGCTTCAATCGAAAAAGGACAGATTACGCAAGGAGATTTACAGTCTGCTCTCCCGTTTGATGGACAGGTTGTAACAGCTAACGTAACGGGTAAACAGCTAAAACAGATGATTGAATTTGGTGTCGATGCGTATCCGGCTGAGAGTGGAAAATTTCCACATATTAGTGGGATGTCGGCCACATTTCACTGGCATGGAACAACACGGAGATTGTCATCATTACTCATAAATAATAAAGCAGTGGACGATTCTACCTACTATACGTTAGCGACGACTGACTTTATTATAAATGGGGGAGATGGTTATCCAAAGATACAGGCGGCAGTACGGCATAAGCATGTAAGAGACTTAGTCGTTGATCATTTCCAAAATCATCAACCTTATGCACAGAAAAAAAGTCGTTTACTCGGTCTAGAAACATAAATAATCGGGAATAGAACGAGTAAACGACAGCTTTAGACCGATGAGTGCAGGAGGAAACGTACGATGAAAAAAAAGACAAAGATTACTTTATGGAGTGTTGGAGGAGTGGTGGTTCTTATTGGTGGCGCTCTCGTGGCAGCAAGCTATTATTTATTTGATATGGCTGTCGCAAGAGACACGAATAACTTTGACATTTACGCAGGTGAAGAAGAAGAGGAAGAAGCGGAAGATGAAGTTGAAAATATCGCTGAGTTAATGGAACGTGGGGAAGAGTGGCTTTCCACTCAAGATGCTGAAGTGCTGGAACAAATAACAGATGACGGATTAACGTTATACGGACGATATATTGCGAATGAAGAACAAACCGGGAAATTAGCTTTACTTTTACATGGTTATCGAGGCGAAAGTGATCAAATGGGGTTAGCTGGAGCGATGTACTATGAAGAGGGCTACGATTTATTTTTGCCAGATGCACGTGCCCATGGTGAAAGCGAGGGACAGTATATCGGTTTTGGGTGGCCAGAACGAATCGATCAATTAAACTGGCTTAATAAAATTATTGAAGAAAAAGGTGCAGATCAGATCGTTATTCATGGTGAATCAATGGGAGCAGCAACAGCACTCATGATAGCTGGGGAAGATGATTTGCCACAACAGGTCAAGGCTGTGATTGCGGATAGTCCCTATACGTCTGTGGATGAAGAACTGTCGCATCAAATGGAACAATTATTTAATATTCCGAGCTTTCCTTTACTCCAGATGGGGAGCGCGATAACGAATATTGCGGCCGGCTACACATTTGGAGAAGCATCTGCTTTGAAGCAAGTAGAGAGTGGGACACCACCGTTATTTTTTATTCATGGGCTAGATGACGATCTTGTTCCGACTCACATGTCAGATGATTTGTATGAACGAGCGGAAACTGATGAAAAAGAAATCTGGATTGTAGAAGGTGCCGACCATGTTGGGGCGAAATTCGAAGAACCGGAAGACTATGAGGAAAGAGTTTGGTCGTTCATTAATAAGCATGTTGAATAAGACGTACTCAACCCGATTGGCGTAATCGTCAATCGGGTTTTTTAAAGTTAATCTTAAACGATCTTTTGATAAGCTATTGACGTGATTGGTAAATTCGGTAAAATAAGAATGGAGTTAGCACTCGAGGTCGCGGAGTGCTAAAAAGGTGGATATTGAGAAGGAGTGTACAAAATGGAAAAGAAACAATTTCAAGCAGAATCGAAACGTTTGCTCGAGATGATGGTCAATTCAATTTACTCTCAAAAAGAAATTTTCTTACGCGAACTGATTTCCAATGCAAGTGATGCCATTGATAAAATGTACTATCGCTCGCTTACTGATGAAAGTCTAGCATTTGAGCAGGACAAGTATGCGATTTATATTGAAGCGGATAAAGATGCGAGAACGTTAACGCTCCATGATACAGGTATTGGCATGACGAAAGAAGAGCTTGAAGCGAATTTAGGCACGATCGCTAAAAGTGGATCACTCGCATTTAAAAAAGAAAACGAAATTAAAGATGGCCATGATATCATCGGTCAGTTCGGCGTCGGTTTCTATGCGGCATTTATGGTAGCCGATCAAGTCGCTGTCGTGAGTCGTTCCGTTGATAGTGAGCAAGCATACTTGTGGCAATCAGACGGGACAGACGGCTATACCATTGAACCGTCCGAAAAAGAAGAGGTTGGAACTTCCATTACGCTTTACTTAAAAGAAAATGGAGAAGAAGAATCATTTGATGAGTATTTAGAAGAATATCGCTTGAAGCAAATCATTAAAAAATACTCTGATTTTATTCGCTATCCAATTAAAATGACTGTGACTGTAAGCAAGCCGCAGGAAGACAATGAAGAAGAGTACACAGAGTTTGAAGAAGAACAAACGATTAACAGCATGATTCCTATTTGGCGTAAAAATAAAAGCGAACTAACTGATGAAGATTATGTTCAGTTTTATCAAGACAAGCGCTATGGGTTTGACAAGCCGCTTGAGCATATTCATGTGGCTGTGGACGGCGCAGTTCGCTACAATGCGATTCTATTTATTCCTGAAAACACACCGTTTGATTACTATTCAAAGGAATTTGAAAAAGGGCTAGAACTTTATGCGAACGGCGTCTTAATTATGGAGAAGAGCGCAGAGCTCGTACCAGATTATTTTAGCTTCGTTAAAGGGATGGTCGATTCGGAGGACTTATCACTTAACATTTCTCGTGAGATGCTCCAGCATGATCGTCAGCTTCAACTAATCGCAAAAAACATTAAGTCTAAAATTAAGAGTCAGTTAAAAACTATGTTGAAAAAAGACCCTGAGAAGTATGATACTTTTTACAAAGCATTTGGTCGTCAATTAAAATTTGGTGTTTATAATGACTTTGGTGCAAATAAAGAGGACTTGCAAGACTTACTCATGTTCTATTCATCAACTGAGAAGAAGCTCGTCTCCCTAACTGATTATGTGTCGCGTATGAAAGAAGACCAGACTCAGATTTACTATGCGACAGGAGACTCGGTTGAGCGAATTGCAAAATTACCACAAACGGAAATGGTAGCAGATAAAGGATACGAAATTCTTTACTTTACGGAAGATGTTGATGAATTCGCGATCAAAATGTTACGTGAATACGACGGGAAAGAGTTCGTTTCCGTTTCAAGCGCTGACTTAAAAATGGATGAAGATGAGAAAGAGCAAGAGGAAACAAGTCAAGAAGACGCAGATATGTTTAGTAAGATGAAAGACATTCTGGCAGGAAAAGTAAAAGACGTTCGTACTTCTAAGCGTTTAAAAACGCACCCGGTCTTTTTGGCTGCAGATGGTGAAATTACGATCGAGATGGAAAAGGTACTTCAAGCGATGCCGGACAATCAGCACGTGAAAGCAGAAAAAGTGTTGGAGTTAAACGGCAACCATGACGTCTTTGCTTCTCTGAAGCAGGCATATGGTCAAGATGAAGAGAAATTTGCGCTTTACACGAACCTTTTATATAGTCAAGCGTTACTGATTGAAGGTCTTCCATTAGAAGATCCTGTTGAGTTTACAAAAGATATGTGTAAAGTAATGGTATAAAGTATGTATGAAGGAAAGAGGGTCAATTTGTTGATCCTCTTTTTTATGCAGGAAAAAAGAGAACAAAGTGCGAAAGGAGCATAGAGACTTTTATTTGGAAGGGGTAAGCTCTGGATGTCTATTTCACTAAATAACAAAGCGTTTCATCAATCTCCTTATGAAACGTATAAAGAAATTCGAAACCATGACGAATTTGCCAAAGTAAAGCTGGTAAGCGGGTTAGCAGATTCATGGGTCGCTTTTTCCTATGAAGCGGCAGAAGCTGTATTAAAAGACAATCGGTTTGTGAAAGACCCAAGAAATGTTTTTCCAGATTTACATGAGTCAGAGCTGTTACCTATTTCGCACAGTATGCTGTTTGCTGATCCTCCTGATCATAAACGATTACGCGGGCTTGTGCAGCGGGCATTCACTCCTAAAATGATTCACCGTTTACAAACTCGCATTGAGAAAATTGCACAGGAGCAAGTGGAACAAATCAAGGGAAAAGGTCGAGTGGATTTAATTGCTCATTATGCGTTTCCGATCCCAATCATAGTCATTTGTGAATTGCTCGGTGTGCCGGCAGAAGATCGGCTAGATTTCCAGCGTTGGTCGAATACAATGGTTGAGTTAAATGAAGACCCAGCGTTTTCACAGCAAGTTCAAGAGCAAATGATTGAGTTCCAGCAGTATATCGAGCAATTATTAGTTGAGAAACGAAGACAGCCTGAAGAGGATCTGCTGTCTGAACTCATTCGTGCTGAAGAAGATGGGGAGCGTCTTTCTATTAAAGAGTTGTATGGAGCAATCATGCTAATGATTGTTGCTGGTCATGAAACGACGGTTAATTTAATCGCCAACGGTATGCTCGCATTGTTTACAAATCCTGAGCAGATGACAAAGTTAAAAGGAGATTTCACTTTAATTGACGGTGCGATCGAAGAAATTTTGCGTTATAACGGTCCAGTGGAATTTAGTACAGATCGTTATGCAAGCGAATCGTTCACGTTTATGGGAAAACAACTGCAAAAAGGAGATCATGTCCTCGTTTCCCTTGCTTCAGCAGATCATGATTCAGCGGTATTTACAGAACCTGAATCATTTGACATCACACGTAAAAAAAGTCCACATCTTGCTTTCGGAAAAGGCATTCACTATTGTCTAGGTGCGCCTCTCGCACGTTTAGAAGGGAAAATTGCGATCCAGACATTGCTGCAAGCTTTTCCAAACATGTCGCTAGATGCCTCTTTATCGGATTTGGAATGGCGACAAAGCTTTGTTATTCGGGGATTAAAGGAACTTCCGGTTAAGGTTTTATAATCGTACTTATGAAAACAAAACACGGCAACCGCAATCAAGCAGTTGCCGTTGTGCCAACTAATGGCTTAAGTCATTCATTCAATGACGTCGGTATGAAAACAACGTTTCATATGATCCATCATCATTTCCCCAAGGTCTGTAAAAGTAGCGGTTCCTTGTTTATAGGTAACGGTATGAAACCCTTCAGCATCAGCACCGGAAACGGTTGAAAATACGCAGATGTCAGTAGCGACTCCAACAACATGGACGGTACGAACATTAGCATTTCTTAAGGTTTCACTTAAATGTGTCTGAAAGAAGGCGTTATAATTTGTTTTCGGGCAATCTATGACTTTTTTATTCTGTTTATTTGCTTGATACCAGTCGTAAAGCTCACCGTACAATTGTTGTCCTTTCGTTCCAATCACATTGTGCGGTGGCCACAAGTCAAAATGTGAATCATTAGGCATGTGCGCATCCATCGCTACAACGACAAAGTTCTCTTCTTTTAAAAAGGCGTCTGCTAAATCCCTAATATAAGGGACAATCATTTGTCCTGCTGTCCCCACTGTTAATGGTCCTTCATCAGCGATAAAATCATTGCTCATATCGACAATAATTAAAGCCTCTTTGTGCATAATCATCAACTCCTTAACATCTCTAATTTAACGATTCAAGGCATAAGCCAAAGCTTTTCGTAGACGTTTAACCCTTATGTTTGTTAAAGAAACAATAACCCAATCGAGATGGGAATAAACGACCAAATTAATAAGACCAAGCAAAAACCCATGATATCTCGAACTTTTAATCCTGCAATCGCTAATACAGGTAATGCCCAAAACGGTTGAATCATATTTGTCCACGCATCTCCCCATGCCACAGCCATAGCCACACGGGCTGTATCGGCGCCAAGCTCAATAGCAGCAGGGATCATAATCGGTCCTTGTACCGCCCATTGTCCTCCGCCAGATGGAACGAAGAAATTAATAATACCGGCACTGATGAACGTTAAAAAAGGCAAGGTTTGTTCAGTTGAAATTTGCACAAACCATAGGGCAATTTGATCAGATAGGCCAGAAGCAACCATCATGCCCATTATTCCAGCATAAAAAGGAAACTGAATAATAATGCCACCTGCATTTTTTACGCCTTCTGTTACAGAATTAAGCAAGCGTCTAGGCGTTCGGTGAAACAAAATACCGAGGAAGAGCATCGTGAAATTGACGATATTGATCGTTAAATCGAGCCCATTATTGATAAAGTGAGTTACAACAAATAGTAGTCCAGCACCGCCAATAAGCAATGAAAGCAGTGAACTATTTTCCAACCGTTCTGCAGGTGTTAAAGTAGCATCTTTCGTAACTGCAAGTTCGTCTTGTGGTTCAGTTTCTAGAAAGAGGGGGTCTATGTACGTCTTTTGTTTAATTGATTTCAGCGAAAGATAGTTGAGAACTGGTAAAGTAGCAATAAGTGTACTTACGATAAACAGATTATAGGGGGTTAAGAGGGTTTGTGTAACAGGAATAACCCCTAAGGAATCAATTAAAAAATGGTCGGAACTGGCAATGGTTAGTGGAATCGATGCCGATAAACCCCCGTGCCACACAAGAAATCCACTATATGCAGCTGCAATTAGAATGCGATAGTCAACAGTCGGCACACGCTTGACTACATGTTTAGCAAAAAGGGCGCCAATGACAAGACCGAAACCGTAATTAATAAGACAGGCAATTGAAGCAACGAGAGTAACGAGAACGACAGCTTGACCAGGGGTGTTCGCTAGTAAAGCGAGTCGCTTCATTAGTGTTGCCATTACCTTTGTACTAGCGAGGATATATCCTGTTACGACAATTAAAGTCATCTGCATTGTGAAAGCAAGTAAATCCCAAAATCCGCCTCCCCAATATTGAACCATATCCATAGGAGTGCTACTAGTCAAGCCAACCCCTAGTATGAACACAATAATCGTTAATAAAATAGCAAAAATAAATGCATCGGGTAAATAACGTTGGACAATCCGGTCAAAAAAACGAATGATCGCTCCAAACACAGCAAAACCACCTTTCTACTCTTTATTTAAATGTATGCGCTTTCTTATACGTTATAGTAATCTTTCTGAAGAGTCAATGAATGGATTGCCATCCAAAAAAAGCCCCTCTCAACCTTTTGAGAGGGGGTGTTGGTTATAGACGATTGATAGGAAGACTAGCGTACTGTGCTAGGTACTTTGTTGAAGCAACGATCATAAATCCAAACATAATCTTTTTTCGTTAAATCACGAGGGTTTCCGATCGTTTGTGGATCTTTTAATGCCTCTTCAGCCCAGCGATCAACTTTGTTTGGATCTACACCTTGAGCTTCAAGTGTTGGGACTTCTAGTTCTTCTACAAGATCATACATGTACTGAACCGCTGCTTTTGCGGCTTCCTCGGTTGTCATGTTCGCTGTGTTAATGCCGAATGCTTGGGCAATACGAGCAAAACGTCCTGGCGCGCCTTTCCAGTTAAATTCCATAACAGGTCCCATCATCGCTGCAACACATTGACCGTGTGCGACTGGAACAATGCCGCCTAATGACTGACTCATAGCGTGGGCAGCACCAGCAGACTCGCTTCCGTAAGATAATCCAGCTAGCATCGCAGCTTGAGACATGCCGTAACGCGCTTCTAAGTCATCGCCATCGGAAAACGCGCGACGAATGTACGTAGCAGCATACTCGATTGCAAGAAGAGCAACCGCATCTGTTACAGGTTGTGCATACTTCATTGTATAACACTCTACAGCGTGAGCAATCGCATCAATACCTGTCATTGCTGTTACGTGTGGAGGCATGGACGTATGCAATTCTGGATCAATAATCGTTAAGTGAGCTGCAATTAACGGCCCGCCAGTATTAAACTTGTATTCTCTCTTTTCATCTGTAATCACGGCCCACTGAGTCACTTCAGAACCAGTTCCTGCAGTTGTTGGAATGGTAGCTAGAGTAGGAATACGGTTCTCTAATGGTTTTTTACCATCAGCTGCTTCATAATCAAGAACAGAACCTTCGTGAGATACTTCAACCCCGATGGCTTTTGCCGTATCCATGGAAGATCCTCCCCCAACAGCGACAAGCCCATCACAATCATTTTCTAGATAAAAGGCAGAACCACGAGCAATTAGTTTTGTCGGCGGGTTTGGTTCTACTTCATTAAAGAGGACAACTTCCACACCTGATTCTTTTAAACTCTCTTCAACAGGTTTTGTAACGCCAGCTTTATAGATTCCTGGGTCTGTCACGAGAAGAACTTTCTTTGAACCGTACGCTTTCATTTCTTCTCCAAGGTATTTAATTGCACCAATCCCGTGTTTAATTGCAGTTGGTACCTCAAATGTGTGATAGCCTAACATTGATTCTACTTTCATGTGCATACTCATATGAAAATCGCTCCTTTTTTCTATTTATGATTTTTAAGACTGAAACCAGTTAATTGGTTGCGGGTTTTTGTTGCGGAATACATGCTTTACTTCTGTATACTCTTCTAATCCAATTTTCCCCAATTCACGACCGAAGCCTGATTGCTTATACCCGCCCCAAGGTGCTTGGGCAAAGTAAGGGTGGAAATCGTTGATCCATACAGTTCCCATTCGTAGCTTGCTTGCGACATCTTCGGCTTTATCAATATCGGAAGAAAAGACAGCGCCAGCTAATCCGTAAATTGTATCGTTTGCTTTTGCAATCGCATCCTCTTTCGTAGAGAATGTTTCGACGGTCAAGACTGGACCAAATACTTCTTCTTGAACTATGCGCATTTCATTTGTGCAGTTTGTAAAGATGGTCGGCTCTAAGAAAAAGCCGTTTTGTAGTTCGTCGTTTTCAGGCCGTTTCCCACCTACAGCGAGTGTAGCGCCTTCATCTAAACCAATTTGGATGTAGTTTTCTACTTTTTCACGGTGCTCTGCTGAGATAAGTGGACCAGATTCAGTTGTTTCATCAAAACCGTTCCCTAATTTAATTCGTTTCGCACGAGTAACTAATTTTTCAACAAATACATCGTGAATGGATTCTTCGACAAGTAATCTTGAACCGGCGGAACATACTTGTCCGGCATGGAAGAAGACTGCATTTAATGCTTGATCAACAGCCGTTTCAAAATCTGCATCAGCAAACACGATATTTGGGTTTTTTCCACCAAGTTCTAGCGCTATTTTTTTGACGTTGCCGCTTGCTACTTGCATGATTTTTTTACCTGTTTCAATTCCACCAGTAAATGAGACTAGATCAACATCATGACTTTCTGCTAATTCAGAGCCGACTTCCGCGCCTGTACCTAAAACAAGGTTCACAACACCCTCAGGGAAACCTACTTCTTCAAAGAATTCAAAGACTTTTGCTGTTGTAAGAGGCGTAATTTCACTTGGCTTAATCACAAGTGTATTTCCTGCCGCTAAAGCAGGGGCTAATTTCCAAGCTGCTTGTAGTAAAGGATAATTCCAAGGTGTAATTTGTGCACAAACTCCAATAGGTTCGCGAACGACTTTACTAGTAGAGTCTGGGATTGGGCTTTCAATCACTTCGCCGCCATCTTTATCGGCTAGACCCGCAAAGTAGAAAAACACATTTGCGATATCATCCATATCCCCAAGGCTTTCCTCGATTGTCTTACCAGTATCTAGCGTTTCTAAGCGAGCAAGCTCCTCGCGTTCATCTTTAATTTTTTGACCAACGAGGCGAACCATTTCGCCGCGCTCACTTGCTGGCATTTGCGACCAGTTTCCTTCGTCAAACGCTTTTCTAGCTGCTTTAATTGCCCATGCTGCATCTGCTTTTGATCCTTCTGCTGCTGTGGCAATCTCTTCTTGATTAAAAGGATTAATAATGGACCGAGTTTGCTGTTTTTCTGCATCAATCCATTTACCGTTTATAAACATTTGAATATGCATGAAACATAACCGCCTTTCACTTTGTTTAAAATATATTAAACGATTTATACAAAATACACTTTACCATCCTTATTTTTTGTTGTCAAAGGAAAAGGTAAGGGAAGGTAAAAAAAGCTTACCAACAAGAAGTTGATAAGCGCAGCGGTCTTTTAGTTATTGTCTTTTTTATATTTTTCGATTAGCTCGGCTGCTAAATTTCCAGTTCGAAATTGAGTGACGAGTAAATCCAAGAATTCATAGTACGCAATAGAAGAGTGGATTTTGTCTAGTGTAAAAGCAGCTTCATTTCGAATTTCCTCAGGATAGGTCTCATCTTTAATTACGGCTTCATAATGTGGGACCGCTTCTTTAATTGCACCCATATTCACGTCCCGCTCTCGTTCCCAGCGTCGTGTGAAAAAAGAAGTAAAGAAATTAAAGAAATCCTGCTCGGCTTCATAGAGATCTTTTCGTTCTCCCTTTCGGTACACACGGTGAATAATATTTTCTTCCAGCAGTTTTCGAACACCGATGCTCATACTACCTTTACTCATTCCTAGTTCATCACGCAGTTCATTTAAATTCATTGGCTCATCACTTAAATAAAGGGTAGCGTAAAGTTGTCCAATCGAACGATTTACTCCATATATATCCATCGTGTCTGCAATACTATCTTTTATAATTGCGTGAATGCGATCAAGATCATCTCGAGCTTGTTCCTTGTCCATGCACATGTCTCCTTCGTTTTTAACAGTTACGGATAACAAAATAACGGCTTTTTATAGTGTAAGCGTTTTTGTTTGACAGATCAATTTGCTATGTTACGATATATCTAATTCATTTAATTCATTCTAAACAAATTTTACAAAAAGAAACGGAGAGATGCAAGTTGAAAAAGAAATTTTGGCCAATCGTTGCTATTGTACCATTTACTTTGGCGGCATGTGGAGATAATAACGGTGAAGCTGAGTCAAATAAAGAAATTGAACTCACGTATGTGGCGTGGGATTCAGAACTTGCATCAAACTACGTCTTAAAAGAAGCATTTGAGCAGGCGGGGTATGATGTAACGTTAACAGTAGTCGAGCAAGCGATTATGTGGCAAAGTGTCGCAGACGGAAGCGTCGATGGACATGTTGCTGGCTGGCTACCGGATGATATGCGTGCTGACTATGAACGTTATCAAGATGAGATTGTTGATTTAGGTCCGAATCTAGAAGGCGCGCAAACAGGTCTTGCTGTGCCAACCTATATGGATGTAACGAGTATTGAAGAGTTAAGCACAGATGTTGTTTCAGAAATTACAGGTATTGATGCAGGTGCGGGAGTAGCCATTGCTACGGAAGAAGCAATTGAGGCTTATGATTTGGATTTAGAACAGACGCTCAGTACTGATGCATTTATGACGCAACAACTTGGCGATGCTTATGAAAACGAAGAACCGATTGTTGTTACAGCCTGGGAACCGCACTGGAAATTTAATTCGTATGACTTACGTTTTCTAGAAGATCCCCAAGGAATTTATGCAGAAGATGGGGAAATTCGTACGATTGTTCGTGAAGGATTAGAAGAAGACGATCCAGATGCTTTTCGCATTTTAGATCAATTTTACTGGACAGCTGATGATATGAATGAAGTCATGCTTTATATCGCAGAAGATGGAATGGAAGCAGAAGAAGCAGCTCAACTTTGGGTTGAAGACAATCAAGACGTCGTCGATGGATGGTTAGAAGGCGTTGAATAAAGCTGGTCAAGCGCATGCTTCTTTGCATGCGCTTTTTAATTTGTTCAAAAAACTCCTTGCCAAAGGAAAAAAACTCCTGTATATTGTAAGCGCTTACATAAGGTCATCTGATGACCTTATGATATAATGGATGAGTAAGAGGAGGAAAGAACATGGGGGTAGGATGGCTTTCCCTTTTGGCATTAACACCAATTTTAACGGTATTGCTACTTTTGGTGATCTTTAATTGGCCTGCTAAGCGAGCGATGCCAGTTGCTTTTATCACTACAATTTTAGTAGCACTCTTTATTTGGGAAGTCCCGTACAATCAACTTGCTGCTGCCAGTTTAAAAGGAGTTGTTACTGCTCTAGAGGTATTATTTATCGTATTTGGTGCGGTTCTGATGTTAAATACACTTCGAGAAAGTGGTGCCATACATACAATTCGAAATGGATTTACAACAATATCTCCAGACCGACGCATTCAAGCAATTATTATCTGTTGGTTGTTCGGTTCTTTTATTGAAGGTGCTTCAGGATGGGGGACACCCTCAGCAATTCTTGCACCACTGTTAGTCGCAATAGGTTTTCCTGCCATGGCTTCTGTCATGATTGCCCTTATTATTCAGTCAACGCCAGTTTCATTTGGTGCGGTTGGAACACCGATCTTAATTGGGGTCAATTCTGGATTAGCAGGCGCACCTAATGTAGCTGACGCTGCAAGTGCTGCAGGGCTGACGGTTGATGCATATGTCCGTTCTATTGGTGGGCAGGTTGCAATTTTTCATGGATTAGTTGGGTTATTTATTCCTCTTCTATTAGTCATGATGCTGACGTTTTTTTTCGGAGAGAAAAAATCTATTCGAGCTGGAATGCAAGTTTGGAAATTTGCTCTTTTTGCAGGCATTGCTTTTACGGTTCCGTATGCCCTTGTAGCAAATTTATTAGGACCAGAGTTTCCGTCTTTATTTGGTGGTCTAATTGGACTTGCTATTGTCGTACCTGCAGCGAAAAAAGGCTGGTTTATGCCGAAGCAAACATGGGACTTTGCCGATTCATCGAAGTGGGACCCTGAATGGATGGGGACGCTATCTGCTGATCGCTTAATTCAGCCAACCATTTCACCTTTCAAAGCTTGGCTTCCCTATATTTTAATTGGCTTTCTACTCGTTATTACAAGGATGAATACACTTCCTTTTGGTGACTTATTGAAGCAAGCGGCGTTTGAATTCGAAAATGTTTTAGATACACCAATTGGAATTATTAGTACACCTTTATTTTTGCCTGGATTCACGATGGTTGTTGTTTCACTCATGGGGTATTTTATTTATCGGATGAATCCAACTGCCTATGGCGTAGCGGTTAAAAACTCAACAAAAATGATTATCAGTGCCGCACCAGCATTACTTTTCGCTGTGCCGATGGTTCAAGTTTTCATTAATTCAGGTATCAATAATAGCGGGCTTCAAAGTATGCCATTGTTATTAGCAGATACCGTTTCCTCAATTGCTGGGGAACATTGGCCAATTGTTGCTCCGACCATTGGAGCGTTAGGAGCGTTTGTAGCTGGAAGCAATACGATAAGTAATATGATGTTTTCACTTTTTCAATTTGGAACCGCAGAGAATGTTGGCATCAACCCGGCTACGATTGTGGCACTACAAGCTGTTGGAGGCGCCGCTGGTAATATTATTTGCGTACATAATGTCGTGGCTGCATCTGCAGCGGCAGGAATTGTTGGAAAAGAAGGCGTATTGATTCGAAAAGTCATGATTCCACTCACGTATTATTTAATTTTTGCAGGTGGATTAGGGTACGTGGCAATTCATGGATTTGGTTTTAATATAGGAACATTTTGTATATTGATTGTTCTTCTGACGTTTTTTGTGTTGATTTTTTACTATGGACGCAACGAGGGGCAGCTAACGTATAAAAAAGAAAACAAAAAGAGTTCGAACATGTAGGAGAGGATGTTTATGAAAGTCTCATTATTTGTAACATGTCTTGCGGATGTGTTTTATCCAGGGGTTGGGAAGGATACGGTTGAAGTTCTTGAACGACTTGGATGTGAAGTTGATTTTCCTGAAGCGCAAACGTGTTGTGGACAACCAGCATTTAATAGTGGCTATCACGAAGATACAAAAAAAGCGGCAAAGCATACAATTGAAACATTTGCGCATTCCGACTATGTCGTACTGCCGTCAGGGTCGTGCGCGGCAATGGTCCATGAATATGAAGGCTTGTTCCATGACGAGCCCAAGTGGCAACAAAAAGCACACGCCTTGTCTGAAAAAACGTATGAGTTTACGCAGTTTCTTGTGCGTGTGTTGAATGTTAGAGATGTAGGAGCATGCTATCAAGGAACGGCGACGTACCATACTTCTTGTCATATGACACGCTTATTAAAAGAAAAAGAAGCACCGATGGCGTTACTTGAAGAGGTCGATGGGCTGGAATTAAACGAATTACCAAACAAAGAAACGTGCTGTGGGTTTGGTGGAACGTTTTCTGTGAAGATGCCGACGATATCAGAGCAAATGGTAGAAGAAAAAGTGCAGCATATTGAAGAAACAGGAGCAGACGTGTTGATTGGTGCAGACTGTGGCTGTCTTATGAATATTGGTGGGCGAATCGAACGCAATGGTCAACAAATAAAAGTAAAGCATATCGCACAAATTCTAAATAGCAAGGAGTGACGAGCATGGGGATTAAAATTGGAAATCCGGCGTTTTCCAAGCGAGTCGAAGAAGGATTAGGCAATTCATTTATGCGTCAAGCTGTCACAGGAGCGCAAGAACGGTTAAAAACATCAAAATCAAAGGCTGAGGTAGAGCTCGGTGATTGGGAAGAATGGCGTAATTTATCGGAAGAGATTCGTACGCATACACTTGAAAACATCGATTATTACTTGCATCAGTTAAGTGAAAACGTGACGAAACACGGAGGACACGTCTTTTTTGCGCAAACAGCGGAAGAGGCGAATGCGTATATTAAGAAAGTGGCTGAAGACAAGCAAGCGAAGAAAGTCGTGAAATCAAAGTCGATGGTGACCGAAGAGATTAGTATGAACGATGCGCTAGAAAGTATTGGCTGTGACGTCGTCGAGACTGACCTCGGGGAGTACATTTTACAAATCGACGATCATGACCCACCCTCTCACATTGTTGCGCCAGCGTTGCACAAAAACAAAGAACAAATTCGCGACACCTTTAAAGAAAAAAAGGGCTATACGAATACAGAAAATCCGCAAGAACTGACGCTATTTGCTCGCGAACAGTTGCGAAAGGAATTTCTTTCTGCTGATCTTGGTATCACAGGCTGTAATTTCGCGGTTGCAGAATCAGGAAGTATTTCTCTTGTAACGAACGAAGGGAATGCACGGCTTGCAACAGCATTGCCGAAAACACAAATTACGGTGATGGGGATGGAGCGTGTTGTTCCGACGTGGGAAGAACTCGACATTTTAGTGAGCATGTTGTGCCGGAGTGCGGTAGGACAAAAATTAACAAGCTATGTAACGGGATTAACAGGAATCCGTGAAGAAGGGGACGTTGATGGACCAGAAGAATTCCACCTTGTCATTGTCGACAATGGCCGGTCGAAAATTCTAGGCACAGAGTTCCAAGCTGCGCTTCATTGCATTCGTTGTGCGGCATGTATAAATGTTTGCCCAATTTACCGTCACGTTGGTGGTCATTCGTATGGATCGATTTATCCAGGACCAATCGGCGCAGTGCTTACACCGCTGTTAGAAGGGTACGACGACCATAAAGATTTACCATATGCCTCTAGCCTTTGCGCAGCATGTACAGATGCATGTCCTGTTAAAATTCCGCTGCATGAAATGTTGATTCAGCATCGACGTATTATTGCAGAAGAAAAACGCACGCCGAAATCAGAAGCGCTTGCGATGAAAGGATTCGGGGTTGGCGTGAGCTCACCTACCCTTTATAAAATGGGCACAAAAATGGCGCCAATGATGATGTTCCCGTTTGTTAAAGATGGGGCCATCGTTAAAGGACCAGGTCCTTTAAAAGGTTGGACAGACGTCCGTGATATGCCAGCGCCGTCAAAAGAGCGATTCAGAGATTGGTACGCAACACGCAAAAAAGGAGGAGGTCAAGCATGATTCAACAGCGTGAATCTTTCTTAGATCATGTAGCGGCTCAACTTGGTCGACCGCGGAAAACAGAAGGTGTGGTCCGCCCAACATACAAGCACGCTCCGCAAAAAAATGTGATGGCTTCCTACTCGCAAGATGAACTAGTAGCTGTTTTAAAAGACCAATGTCTTGCGATTCATACTGATTTTAAAGAGACATCGATGAGTGAATTAGGGCATACTATTCAAGAAGTGATGGAAGAATATGCTGCTTCGTCGGTGATGACGTGGGAGGATCCTCGGTTTCATGAATATGGGTTAAGCGATTTTATCAATCAGCCACATGTGAATGTTTGGGAAACCCATGCGGATAATCGATCCATCGAGCTTGCTGAACAAGCAGATGTAGGGATTACGTTTAGTGATTGTACATTAGCGGAATCAGGAACAGTTACACTTTTAAGTGGAAAAGGAAAAGGGCGATCCGTATCGCTACTTCCTCGTTATTACATCGCAATTATCCCAAAAAGTAGTTTAGTGCCGAGGATGACGCAAGCCACACAACAAATTCACGAGATGTCCCAACAAGGTAGGGTTCCTTCGTGTATTAATTTCATTTCAGGGCCAAGTAATAGTGCCGATATTGAAATGAGTCTCGTTGTCGGTGTGCATGGTCCTTTAAGAGCGTGCTACATTCTAGTAGATGATAAATAAGGCTGGTGCACATGCACTAGCTTTTCTTCTGTATGCTATACTAGCAGTAGATGAAGCAAATGAGGTGTCTTCAGTTGGCATTTAAACAAGTGAAAACAAAGAAAATCTCTGAAGTCATTCGGGATCAGCTAGAAGAAATGATTCGCAGTGGTGCACTTCAACCAGGTGAAAAACTAGATTCTGTTGAGAAACTCTCAGCAAGCTTTGAAGTCAGTCGTTCTGCCGTTCGAGAAGCACTAAGTGCGCTTCGTGCGATTGGACTTGTAACAATTCGACAAGGTGAAGGAACGTTTGTAAATAAATATGATTTCTCCAGTATGGTTGACCCAGTCGGTAAGCGGAGAATCTTATCCAATAAAGAAAAACTAGAGCTTTTTCAAGTTCGGAAAATTATTGAAGTGGGTGCAGCTTCATTAGCAGCTGAATCAAGAACGTCCGAACAGTTGCAGCACATAAAAGATGCCTTGGATCGGATGGAAGTAGCCGAAGAAGGTTTAGACTTAGGGGAAAAAGCAGATGTTGATTTCCATTTAGCGATTGCCGCCGCAGCTTCAAATGATATTCTTTATGATATGATGACAAAGCTATCGGATACATTTTCATTAACGATGTATGAAAGCAGGAAGAAAAGCTTATTTAGTGAAGTTCAATCATTAAAACGACTGCATCATGAGCATGAGCAAATTTATAAAGCAATAAAAGCGAAAGATGCAAGTGCCGCGAACCAAGCCATGATGGACCATCTCGTGAAAGTTGAGCAAATCTTGCTTCATGATGATAGACAATCTTAATATCAAGGCGTCGTGTCCACAAATGTGTGGGGCTGCGCCTTATTTTGCAAACGAGAAAAGAATGGAGCGGCACAATGGAGTGGAAAGTGAAAGCATTTCAAGAATTATCAGCAAATGAATTATATGCCATTATACATGCTCGAGTAGAGGTGTTTGTGGTGGAACAACAAAGCATGTACCAGGATTTAGATGGATATGATGTACATGCAACGCACTTGTTTCTTCAAGATGAAGACGGTTCGATACAAGCGTATGCGCGAATGCTCGAAAGTGGAATCATCTATGAACAAGCGACGATTGGAAGAATTTTGACGAGAGATAAAGGAAGAGGCAGAGGATTAGGTCATGTTATTATGCGTCGTGCCATGGCGTTTTTGCAGGAAGATAAAGGAGAAACTGCCATCCGATTACAAGCGGAATATTATATTCGTGGTTTATACGAACAGTATGGCTTCGTTCAAGTGTCAGACATTTTTATAGAAGATGGAATTGAACATATTTATATGGACTTATGTGAGTAACACAAGTAAGAACAAAGAGCGTGATATGACTACAATGAATGGACGCTTTCACCACAAATATAAGCAAGCCCGCCACCAAAATTTCTAAGGAATTGGCAGTGCCTGTGAAATAAGGGGCTCAACTGAACCCCCAAGGCAAGCGCCCGCCAATTGAATACATTTTAACAAGAAATAATAACAGGTAGTAATCGTCAATTAAACGAATGATCGCATAAATCTTGTTTGTACCATTCGTCTTGCTAATTGGCGACGACTCCAACGGGAACAGCACGTGTCCGAAGACAATGAAGCGTTTTTTGCGGAATGGCTGAGGCCGTGCCCGTGGAAAGCGTTCGCCAATTCAGCTAAATCGTTTGTCTCTTTGAAATAATCTCGAGTAATAACATTCATTCATTTATTTTTAAAAATGGATTTCTCGTAAAATTCGCTCGTTAGTCAAAAATGTTTCCTTTATTGTCTACATAGATATGCTCAATAACCGTTCGTTCAAATGGCGTACCGTCTTCCGTTACACCTTCATAATCAGTCGTAATCGTTTGGGAAGCGTTTTTCGCAGCTGGTAGTTGGAATGAGTGAACAGAATCTACTGATTCGTTCTCTATTTGTAGCTGGTCGTTTATGTGAATGGAATACATGACATCGCTCGGATCTGCGTCAAAAGCTTGTGCGACATCATCTTCGGTTTGATAGTCGGCTGATAATCCACCTTCAATTGTAGCAATCGCTACGAACCCACCTTCAGTAGCGCTGTTCATTTCTAAAGTCCATGTCCCGCTTTCAGGTTGATCGAGCTCAATAAAATGACTATAAGCGCCTGCGAACATGCTTTGCGCGTGCTCTTTTTCAGTTGCTTGAATGGAGGTTTCTACTCCATCAGGCGAGACAAGCTGCATAGCAGGCATTTTTTCATGGGCTAATACAGAGAACGTGACTTTATCAATATCCTTTTCTAGTTGAAAAGATTGAACCGTTTCTCCTGCTAGTTCTCCACCACGTACAATCATCCCTGTATCGCTAGAAGATGAATCCGCTTTTTCTATTTCGTTTGCTAATTGTGGCTGTAAATAATGAAAAACACGATGTCCCTCTGCAATGGCATAATGATCGAGAGATAAAGAAGCAAATTCATTTGCATAAGATAGTCTTGAGCTATCTACAGTAACGGCTCCATCATTCTTTCCATAGCCACTTAAGTAGAGACCACCAAAATAAAGAGACGTCCCAAATGATCCCCATGAGCGTCCTGATAATGTTTGGAACGGAACAGAATTGGCTGAGACTAATTGATCGGTTTGATTACGAAAATGGGCCATTGTTCCTGTACGGAGGGAATCGGTTCCTGGTGAACGCATGCCGATAATGCCAGCAAGCCATCCAGCCCAATTGCTATAAGCTAAGTTTGCTAATTGACTTCCATGATGGGGCGTCCCAAGCGTAAACACTTCCTCTACATATTGTTCCGCATCGTAATGGAGTAGCGCAGTTTGTGTGTCAACGCCGCCTTTACTATGTCCAACAATCACAATTTTTTCGCCAAAATGGTCATACATTTCTTTTAATTTGTTTGCTAACATCTCACCATTATCCCAGTAAGACTGGTCAGGGTATAAATTGATAAAAGCGGTAGGGTGACCGGCATCTTGTGCTTTTTTGTACATGTCATTTGGCTCAAACCACGTTGATGCAGATCCGGTTAGACCGTGGACAAATAAAATTGGGCTACCCGTTTTCACTTGAGGAGCGTCGCCAATATACCATGTACCTGGAGGGGCGGATGGATCAGGTTTTCCTTTACTAAACCCATATGATAGATTAGGTTGAATAAAGAACATGACAAGAATCAGTGTTAAACTTAATACACTTAATTTTTTTATCAATAGGCTCACCTCTTTTTCAAGATTTACTAAAAGGTATGCGTAAAGAGGCTTGACATGTCTGATTTTCTTACAATGCATTCCTTCAGCGTAGCAAAGAATTTTATGCTATACTAATTTGTTAGAATCGTTAGAAAGGCATGATGACTTATGATGGATAAGCATCCGCTGTTGGTCGCTGTTTCAGTAGAGCAAGAAAAAGAAGCGCTCCAACAAGGGTTGGGAAATGATCAAGATGTTGATGTAATTGTATGTGGAGTAGGATTTGCGGCTGCTGCAGCAAACACAGCGAAACAGTTAGCGTTAAAACCATACCGTGGCGTAATAAACGTAGGGATAGCTGGCGGTTTTCCGGAAAAAACGGCAATGGGGTCAATTGTTGTCGCAACTGAAATCATTGCTCCAGAAATAGGTGCAGAGTCACCAGACGGTTTCCTCACCATTGATGAACTTGGTTTTGGAACACAAAAGGAAGAAGCGATTGTTGATGATTTTTTCGTTGGGAAACTTAGTGAAACACATACTGTGCAAAAGGGTGTCATTCTCTCTGTCTTAACTGCAACTGGAACAGAGGAAACGTACCGTAGACGATTAACATTAGGTGCGATAGCAGAAGCGATGGAAGGCTATGGTGTAGCGGCTGCTGCGAAGTCTTTTAATCTATCATTTTCAGAGATAAGAACCATTTCAAATGAAGTCGGCATACGAGATAAGTCGAAATGGAATTTTCCACTAGCATTTGCTGGAATTAAACAAATTGGTCGTACGATAAAGGAGGTTGAACAGCATGAATATCGCATTTTCTCCATGTCCCAATGATACATTTGTATTTTATGCTTGGGTTCACGGAAAAATTGAAGGAGCCCCACCATTAAACGTCACCTATGCAGATATTGACAAGACAAATTATTGGGCGATTGAACAATCAGGTCCTGAAGTGATGAAAATTTCTTACGCCGCGCTTCCATATGTATTAGACCACTATCAGCTCATCCCAAGTGGAGGCGCATTAGGTCGAGGTTGTGGGCCTCTAGTGTTAACGAAAGAAGCGCAATCCGTTGAATCGTTAGAAGGAAAAACCGTCGCGGTCCCTAGTGATCGCTCAACGGCCTATCTTCTGTTTCGTCTGTGGACGGAACAACAATTAACAAATAATGAGATAACAATTAAGGTGATGCCATTTGAAAAGATCATGCCAGCTGTTAAAGAAGGGCAAGTTGATGCAGGCTTAGTTATCCATGAAGCGAGATTTACGTACCATGAATACAATCTTCATCTTTTGCAAGATCTTGGAGAATGGTGGGAACAAGACACAGGTACACCGATTCCATTAGGGGCTATTATTGCAAACCGCTCTTTAAATAAACAGCAGTTAACAGACTGGGCGACAGCATCTGTGGAATATGCGTGGAACGCACAAGAAGAAACAACGAGCTACGTGATGGATCATGCGCAAGAACTTTCTAGAGATGTGGCGGCACAGCACATTGATTTGTATGTAAATGAGTTTACGAAACAACTCGGTGAACAAGGCTATGAAGCGATCGAAAATTTACTAGGACGGGCAATGAAACAAGGGCTTGTTCCCTCTTTTGATTTAACAAAAATTAGAAATTAAAAAAGGAGAATCGAAGTGGCGTATAAACAACTGGCATTAGCGATGCTTCGAACAGGGATTTTTGGATTTGGCGGCGGCCCTTCGGTTATGCCGCTCTTCCGACATGAAGCTGTGAATACATATAAATGGATGAGTCACGATGACTTTGGTGAAACGTTAGCAATTGCAAATACGCTACCGGGACCGATTGCGACAAAAATGTCTGCTTATTTAGGCTATCAACAAAAAGGATGGTTCGGTGCAGTTTGGGCGACGCTTTGGCATATCCTGCCTACAAGCCTTGCCATGATTCTCTTATTTTCAGTGGTTGATTTGATTAGTGGCTCTGCCGTTATTGCAGGAATGATCGGTGCGGTGACCCCTGTCATTGCCGTCTTGTTAGGGCAGATGGCGTATGATTTTGGCAAGAAAGCCGTACAAGGGTTTGGATGGGTAATGGGGATTGGTACATTCATACTTGCGTTTGTTTTGTTACAAGGGTTTAACCTTCATCCAGGTTTTGTCATTATCGGATTCATTATTTATGGTCTGTTTCATTATCGATTAGTCGATAAATGGCGGAGACGGCAAAAAGGAGAATCGGAATGACGATTTTTTACTTATTTTATGCCTTTTTTATTGCGAATTTACTAGGTTACGGTGGTGGACCTGCTTCGATTCCGCTGATGTTTGAAGAGGTGGTCAATCGATTTGGCTGGTTATCAAGCGAAGAGTTTAATAACGTACTAGCTCTAGGAAATGCGTTGCCGGGGCCAATCGCAACGAAAATTGCTGCGTATGTAGGGTTTAGCGTAACGGGATGGGGAGGTGCGGCCATTGCACTTGCTGCCACGATTATTCCTTCAGGAGTTGCGATTATCTTATTAATGAATGTTTTGCAAAAACATCGTCATTCACCAGTTGTAAAAGGACTTTCACTTGCCGTACAACCTGTCATTTGCATGTTAATGCTTCTACTAACTGTCACTATTTTTAGTGACGCCCTTGAATCAATTGGCTGGATTCAATCAATTGTTATCGCAGCGGTTGCATTCATTCTATTATCAAAAGTAAAGGTTCATCCCGCTCTTGTTATTCTTATGGCTTTTGCATATGGGGGAATTGTTGTTCCTTTGCTATAACGCGTAAAACCATCGACATTATACTTACGTGTCGATGGTTTTTTTATGAAACGCAGAACGAAGCATTGCATAGACACATGTATCGGCGTATCCGTTAGATAACGTGGCGCGTTCATTTTCCTTTAAGATCGCTTCAAGCTTAAAGTCTAACTTTTCAGCTACGGTTCGGCTTTTTTTGTTTAAAGGATCACATCTTAATTCTAAGCGGTGAACGCTTAATTGATTAAAAGCAAAGGGGAGTAAAGGTTTAATTGCTTCGATCATATACCCTTTTCCTTGATACCGTGAATCAAGCCAGTAGCCAATTTCCATTCGCGGAACACTCCATTTAATTTCGTGAAACCCGACCGACCCAATAAAAGCAAGGGAATGTCGCTCGAATAAATGAAAGCGTAAATCATGCAAATCAATAAATTGTTGATAGGCAAATTGAACGGCCTCTTCGGCTTGCGATACAGTTGTTATTTGGTTCACCCATGGTAGCCATGGGGATAAATCCGCTTTTGAAAACTGGACTGATTCAAATAGCTTTTCCCCATCTCCTTTCAGAGGAGGTCTAATTAACAAACGATTTGTATGAAAAGAAGGTAAGGACGGGGAATACATGTTCATTGGCATTCGCCCCCAGTAAGTTCATCGTCCTTATGCATATGCAACGTAGAACTTGGCTTATGAACGCGCTTGAACGCTTATCAAGTCGATGAAAAAACGTGGGTAACGGCATCTCTTAGTAGCTGTGCGCCGTTTTTTGCGAATTGATCGTAATACGATTTAAAACGCTCATCTTCTATATAAAGTTGAGCTAAGCCAACATGAGCTTGTGGACTGTATGTTGGCCAGGAATATTGAAGCCATTGTTTGTGCAGATTTGCGATCCGCTCTTGGTGATCCTGAGTTATGGCAGAAGCACCCGACGCTTCTTGCAGTTGCTTCTTTAAATCTTCTTCTATTTTCAACATCATTGAATATTGATCTTCCGTCAGTTGTAGCTGTTTACGGTTTGCTTCGTCGACGATTTGGTCTCCGTAATGGTGGCGAATCTCTTTGCCATATAACCGTTCATTATCATGTACACGCTGTTGTTTAAAAGCAGAGAATTTTTGTTCATTTGACATCTTGCTTCCCCCTTGTTTTGCCGCCAATGTTTGATCAAGTGTTTTAATAAGATGATCCAATCGATCTCGCTTTTTCTTTAAATTTGCTCGATGCTGTACAAGCATGTCTTCATCATTCATGTTCGCGTCTTGTAACAATGATTTTATTTGTTCTAAGCCAATGTCAAGTTCACGATAAAAAAGAATATGCTGTAAACGATCCACTTCATGCTGCCCATACACACGATAACCAGATGAACTCGCTCTTCCAGGTTTCAGTAAATCAATCTGATCATAATAGCGCAATGTGCGAGAACTAACTCCAGCAAGATTGGCTAATTGCTGAACGGTATATTCCATCGTCCATTTCTCCTCTCATCATCACTCTAAAGGTTTACGTAACGTCAATGTCAACATGTAATGTACCAAAAAAACCAAACTGTTATGCAGTTTGGCTACTCATCGTTATGCGGAAACACGTTACCTTCAACGTGATCGCCATCTTTAAGATCGCGTTTGTGTAAACTGAATGCATTCCCATCGCGATAGGCGCTTGAACGTTTGACGTAGTAAAGCATGTTAGTTGATGTAAGGTGAAGGGATTCAATCTCATTGCCGCTGACGCCCATTCTGTCTCCTTCTTCTTCGTTTTTATAAGAATACGGAACAAGGTCATAGTCATACATGTCATCTCCATCGTGGTAATTTAAAATCGTTTGATAAATGAGGCCGTCTTCAACTTGCACAAAACTGGTGATGGGTTCTGATTTTTCTGGATCTGAGACAAGCTCTAGATCAAGTTGTTGTTCTGTAGGATCGGCCATGTAAATTCGTTCAGTTGACTCAAACATGGATTCAGCTGTCCAATTTCCCTGATCATCTGGCAAAATCATCATGAGTTTTCCGTCTTCAGTTGCTTGCATAGAACCGGGAGCGGCGTATGAACCTTGATAGATTTGCTCAAGATCTCCATTGTTTACACGGTAGATAGCGGTTTGATTCCCTTCCTGTTTTTCTGGTTCTGATTGTTGAGTAATATTCTCGCCAGTTGCGATGAGTTGTTTGCTAGAAGGAACATAGGCTAAATCTTGAAGAACCCCACGAGCATCCGCAACATTGACGACTTCGTTTGTTACTAAATCAATAAAATAGATCGTACTATAAGCCAATTCAGAAGATGTCTCGTAAGGATCATCGCCATCTTCATACCCTGTTGTCTGAATGAAAGCAGCAGTATGGTCTTCCATAAAAACAGGGCTAGTTATTTGAGTGTTTTCATCCGATTCAAATAGAGTGGTGTCATCTTCTTCATTTGCTAAAAGGAACAGCGACTCGTGTTCATGTTCTTTTACGACAACTAACACGTCTTCCAAATCGTTCACATCGTACTCTCCAGTAAAAGCGGGTTGTGCATCTTGAGTGGCCGTGACGAATGAACCTACTGTGATGAATAGAATGCATGATACGGTTAGAGTTCCTAATGAGAGTACGAGCGTTTTTTTATTGCTCATAAGTAAAACCTCCATTATTAAAAAGATGATTGTAAAGGAAAAATGACCCACCACAACACTTGGTGGAAACCACTACCGAACATGTCGGATGGCAAATAAAATACAACGATAAAAGAAGTCGCATAGAATACTGGGAAAAGCCATAAGATGTAGCTTCTTTTCGTCCATTTTGAATTAACATTAGTTAAGCGAATTTGTATCAGGTAGATGAGAAACCAGATGATATGCGGAATTAAAAAATTCAGCAAGATCTGTAGTTGAAACCCAGCAAAAATAGCGAAAGAAACAAAGAAAAATCCTGTAAAAACGAGTAACAGAAATCCAGTTGTAATGTTGACAATGTGAATAAATCGTTTCTGACTAACGTTATTTCCGCCTTGTGGGTATGTTAAGGCAGTTCTGTAAATTAAGAAAATAGATAATGCAAGGAAACTATAGAAAATCATGTTCCATGTAAGAGTGGTTGTAAAATCAGGGAAAGCAAATAAGACCATTAACAGGATGTTCAACACAAGAGACAGGTTTAGCCAAAGCTTTCGATTCACTGCATACGTTTGATTTAATGCAAAAAAAAGTAATAGTGCGTGCGCGATAGCAGGAACAAAAAATGAGTGAATCGCGACATTTTCAGTAAAAAGAACATAGAAATATTGAACACAAACAAACAAATAAGAGCCAATGGCTAAGAAAAGCAAAAATTCTCTCCGATATGGAAACATGGCTTGTTGCAGTCCATCTCCAATGGTCGCTTCATGGCCAAACTCCCTCATCGCGATCGCCTCCGCTTCTATTTTCGAATAACCTTCTTCCATATAGTCTTGACGGACTAAAAGCAAGTGATCACGCATCTCTTCAAACATATCCTGACGTTCCTCTTTTGAACAGTCTGTTTGATTGACAATTCTTCTTAGGTAGCTATCCATATTAGAGCTCATACGATTCTCCTGTACGTTGGATCAATTGATTTAACGTCGCCCAATCTTTTTTCTTCCGTATCAATTCTTTCTTTCCACTGTCTGTAATCGTGTAATATTTCCTGCGTGCGCCAGCTTCATTACTCCAATATGAAGAAACCCATAGCTTTTTTTCCATTCGCTTCAAAGCAGGATACAGTGTACCCTCACTCATTGAGTACGCTTCTTCACTTAATAACTTTAATTTTTTCGTCATCTCATAGCCGTATAAGTCTCGATCTTCAATTAGTGACAATAGTAGAAAATCAATACTTCCTTTCATCATTTCCTTATCCATATAGATCGATCTCCTTTTTTACATCGTAACACTAGGTGTAGATACATCGTATTACAAGGGTATTAGAAATACAACTGAAAATTAAAAAAATGTGGGTTAAGGGAAGATCTTTCTTATAATTTGTCATTGACTGGGAATGCTAACGGCATACTATTGAGGAGAGATGCTACATGCCTGCTATTCTATCTGTTGAAACCTCAGATTTGCCATATGAATTGCCTCAAGATCAAACAATGGAGTTTGCAAAAGAGCTGTTCTCAGAGAGTTTTAATGACATTGAGCGATTGTTAAAAGTGTTTGCAAATGGAGACATTCGTAAGCGGAATTTCTCAGAACCGATGGAGTGGTTCAAAGATGAGCATACATTTGGCGATCGAAATGCACGTTATATTGAAAACGCGACTACGTATAGTGTCAAAGGAATTGAAGGTTGTTTAGCAAGTGACACGTTCTTAAAACGAACGATTCACCCAAGTGAAGTAGATGCTATTATCTTTGTATCAAGTACTGGGATGTCGACTCCTTCGTTAGATGCGCGTATTATGAATAAGCTCCCGTTTCGAGCAGATACGAAGAGAATTCCTTTATGGGGATTAGGATGCGCAGGAGGAGCAGCTGGTTTAAGTCGCGGCTATGAATACTGCCTCGCTTATCCTGAATCGTCTGTTCTAGTTGTGTGTGTAGAGTTATGCGGGCTTACGTTTCAAAAAGACGATCATTCTAAAAGCAATCTCATTGGGACATCCTTATTCGCTGATGGTGTGGCGTGTGCGTTGCTGTCAGGCGATCAATCCGCATTAATCAAAGAGAGAAAACAACCGAACTATGTATCCATCCAATCGTCTCAATCCACGCTAATGCCGGATTCGGAAGATGTAATGGGTTGGGATGTGCAGGACAATGGATTAAATGTCGTATTTTC
This sequence comes from Alkalihalobacillus sp. LMS6, assembly GCF_024362765.1. Taxonomy (NCBI): domain Bacteria; kingdom Bacillati; phylum Bacillota; class Bacilli; order Caryophanales; family Bacillaceae; genus Alkalihalobacillus; species Alkalihalobacillus sp. LMS6. The sequence continues at coordinate 1,001,285 of NZ_CP093302.1, forward strand.
AAGAAGCATTCCTTCAATCGTTGCGAACTGGTTAGAACCGGTCGTGACAGCCTATTTGGAAAAAGAACAAGTTGCTTTAGAAGAGATTGATGCGTTTATTGCGCATCCAGGCGGAAAAAAAGTATTAGAAGCCTATGAAAAAGCGCTAAAATTTTCTTCAGAGAAAACGGATCTATCTCGACAAGTGTTACGGGAGCATGGCAATATGTCGTCGCCAACCGTTTTGTATGTGCTAAAAGCGTGTATGGAGGAAGCGCATCACCCTGGTGAAAAAGGGCTGATCGCGGCGCTAGGGCCAGGTTTTTGTTCAGAAATGCTTCTTGTTGAGTGGAAGGGTGAGCTAGCTTGATATGGGTGTATAGTCTTATTGGACTCATCATCGCTCAACGGCTTATTGAAGTCATCATTGCCAAACACAATGAACGGTGGTTAAAAGGAATTGGCGGTGTGGAAGCAGGGAAAGACCATTATCCGTGGATGGTTGCCTTACATATCGGTTTTTTTATTAGCTTGTTAGTGGAAGTATCCATAAACGAACCAGTCTTTACAACGATTAGCGTCATCGCGTTCTTCGTTGTTGCTGTTGCGCAAGTAATTCGATTTTGGGCACTCACATCACTTGGACGCTATTGGAATACAAAAATCATTGTGCTACCAGAGGCGCCAGTAGTGGAAAAAGGACCGTATCGCTACTTACGACATCCAAATTATACGGTTGTCATGCTGGAAATTGCGTTTATCCCGCTCCTTTTTCAAGCGTATTGGACAGCAATTGTGTTTACGCTCTTAAATGCGTGGATGCTCAGCGTTCGAATTCGTGTAGAGGAAGAAGCACTTCATGACGAAACAGATGATTATACGGAGCGTTTTGAGCGAAAAAAACGATTTTGGTTTGTATAATTAGAGAGTTGAGTCAATTTCATCACCCTTAGATCGTGTCATAAAAACGAACGATCCTTTTATTTGGCGAACGCTTTTACCACAATCACAAGCTTTTACTATTCCTTTATCAACGATCGTTCGTTGCATTCTCCTTAAAAAGGAATGATAAAATTGACTCAGTTAAAAAAGCTTCATGAGGGAATGTGCCCTCACGAAGCTTCTTCTTATGCTTTTGCAATTTTTAAGCGGAATGGAGCAATCACTAAAACGACAATGAGCAACATGCCTAAATAACCAAAGATCGGATAGAACAACGAGACAAGTTCAGTAAAACCGACAAAGCTCGTTGCAAAACCGCCAAGTATGAACGCGACGACAAGAACGTTGAATTTCTTTGTTTTGGGTTCAAAAAAACGAGTGCCAAATGAAAAGAACATGCTAATGGCGGAACTGTAAATCATTAAAAACAAGATGATCGAGTAAAATATGCCTAGTGAGCCGGAGATGGAATTCGCTAAACCGAGAAACGGCATTTCAAGTCCAGCAACAATATCCATGCTTGCAAAAAGGGTGAAATGACAAATAATGACTAATACGCCGACGGTTAAACCGCCAATAAGTCCACCTAACGATGCTCGTTTTGAACTCGACTCATCTCCACCCATTACGATGGCCATCGGTGCACACGTAGCAACAGCTAATGCGACGTAGTTTATAGCAGACACGAACCAGTGACTTGTAGAGGAAGGTTGTTCTAGAGCAATCGTCTCCATTTCTGCAAAACTCGTATCCATTGTAAATAGGCTATAGCCAAATAAAAATAAGACAAATAGGATTAACAGTGGGGTTATTGCAGCAATAACTTTCACCACTCGATCGACATTTGATAAAACAGTAATCGTAACAAGTACAGTCATTAAAATCGTTCCAAACAGTTCTGGCATGCCAAATTGTTGGTGAAAAATTGCGCCTGATCCGGCAATCATGACGACTCCAATCCCAACTAAAATGGCAATTAATATGTAATCAATAATGGTGCCAATAACTTTTCCGCTTATACGGTGAATCACGTCTTGGTGTGATTCGGCTTTTGTTCGACTTCCTAATCGTAGCAAGAGTAACCCCATATAGCCAAAGATTACGATAGAGACAATTCCCCCTAAAGTACCTAAATGGCCAAAACTTGCGAAATACTGAGATAATTCTTGTCCAGAAGCAAAACCTGCTCCGACTAGGACGCCAACAAAAGCGGATGCAATTTTAAAAACACTTTTCATAGCGTCTTCCTTTCTCTGCTGTGATAGGACTTTATTCCCGTAATACAAATGTTTGAAACAAGAGAAGGATTGGATGGATGAAATAATGTCTGAGCATTGAAGAAGGGTGTCCAAATTTTTCTCTCATGTCTTACTCATTCGCGCTGATGGCGACTCTCTTCAGTTTAGACAGACCTACTTAAATGATAAAAGCGGTGTATCGTGATTTTACACAGAGATGTGGACTTGACTGTGATCTCCCATGCTCCGAAACCACTTATGTTACACTAAAGGGAAGTAAAGAACTAAAGGTAGGGGTACACATGAAGCCAAAAAAACAACGGTTTGAAGTACAAGAAGGAGAAACGATTGATGCGTGTTTACAAAGGATGCATCAATTAGGCTATATGCCGACAAAACGAATGGAAAAGCCTGTTTTTGCAGAAGACAAACAGAAAGAGCCTGTGTGGATTAAACAACAAATTATGTTTGAAGGAATTCTTGCAGAAAATGAAAATAAAAATACGTAAGATCAATAAACCCCATTGCACGAATGTGCAGTGGGGTTTGTTTTACGTAACGGATCAGTGTTCATGTTTCACGAAAGAACGATAAAAATATTCAGGAAACACACTGTTTGCAAGCATCGTCAGGCCGTTAAGAAACAGAAGCAGCGAAAAGTAAACAACAAGCATAGGAAAGCTTGGAAGAAGAACTGTTAATAAGTAAAGTAGAAGACCATTTAAAATGATTGGCGGAATGAGCGACTTTGTTAATGAGATAAACAAAGTACTTGGAGCAGCGATAAACAGAAAATATAGAATGAAGGGAAGTAGATGTGCATCATCTAACCCGAAAAAAACAAGCAAAAGAGGTGTCGTCCAACAAGCCATGAGTATGCCAGTCGTTAATGACGAAAGCCAAAAAGATTTCAGCTCAAGCTCTTTTTGAAAAAAGCCACGCCAGCCAACTTCTAAAAAAAATGAAATGCCTACTAATAAGAACCACCATGAGTGAAACGTAAACCATTCAATTGGGTAAGAGAAGATAAACGTGACCGCAAACAAAATCGGTATGATCACACTCAGCAACCACCAGCTATTTGGTTTTGCCTTCAAGAAAACGGATTGTACGAGTGAGCGATTCGTTGTTGATTCATGAACAATATAAGCAGCAGCGACTGGAGCTAGACAGGCAAAAAATAAAAAGTATGGAGAGGGAAGATCAGGTCTAGCCAGTAATAGTGCCGCCATACTCCAAGCCAATCCAAACGTTATAAAAAGAAACGAACGTTTAATTCGTTGATCAAAGGAACGCACAGCGCTTCCTCCTATCTTGGGCATTTACCATAGCTTATGCGAAAATGGAAAGAAAGTGAGTCTTTAAGGACTTATCTTAAAAAACGAACGTTCCAGAAAGACAATTGTATAAATGTTCGACTATGTGTTGACAATAGATGGTTTCCTGCGTAAACTGAAAGTGCGAATTGGAACGAAAACGAATATATCCCCTCATATAATCTCAGGAATATGGCCTGAACGTCTCTACCTAACGACCGTAAATTGTTAGACTATGAGGAAAGACAAAGCGGGTAACCGGCTTTCACGACACAGTAGTCGTCTTTTCTCTTTTCTAAAAAGATGAATGACATGCTGTGTTTTTATGTTTGAATTAAATGAAATCGGAGGATCGCCATGAATCAACCACGTATTGGCATTATTATGGGAAGTACGTCAGATTGGCCAACAATGAAGCATGCGTGTGATGTGTTAGATGAATTGGAAGTTCCATATGAGAAAGATGTCATTTCTGCTCATCGAACGCCAGATCTTATGTTTGAGTATGCGGAGCGTGCTCAAGCTAGAGGGTTAACTGTCATTATTGCGGGAGCTGGTGGCGCGGCTCATTTGCCAGGAATGGTGGCAGCGAAAACAATTTTGCCTGTTATCGGTGTGCCTATTCAATCAAAAGCGTTAAATGGTCTTGATTCGCTGTTATCGATTGTGCAAATGCCAGGTGGCGTTCCGGTTGCAACAGTGGCGATCGGCCAAGCAGGCGCTACAAATGCTGGATTATTGGCAGCGCAAATGATTGGAGTGGAAGACCAAGCTCTTCAACAACGCTTGTTGGATAGACGAAAAAAAATGGAGCAGCATGTCATGGATCATCGAGGTGATCTTCAGTGAATATCGTCAAGCCTGGAAGTACGATTGGCATTATTGGTGGTGGGCAGTTAGGGAGAATGATGGCTCTTTCCGCAAAAGCGATGGGGTATCGCATTGCGGTTCTAGACCCAACTCCAGATGCACCATGTGGGCAAGTGGCTGATCAAGTCATCACAGCCCCGTACGATGACTATGAAGCATGTAAACAACTTGCATTAATGAGCGATGTGCTTACATATGAGTTTGAAAATATTGATGAACGCGCCGCTGCTCAACTTTCTGAAATGAGTGATTTTCCACAAGGATACGAAGTGCTTGCGACGACACAGCATCGATTAAAAGAAAAGCAAGCGCTGGAACAGCTTAGTATACCCGTTGCCCCTTTTGCACCGATTTCTAAGCTAGCAGACATTGCAAATGCGATTGTCGTAACAGGGTTACCAGCTATTTTGAAAACGTGTCGAGGAGGATATGACGGAAAAGGTCAAGCGGTGGTAAAAACCACTGAAGACGTTGAGGCATCTTGTAAAGCGTTACTTAACCACGGGGAACTCGTATTAGAGAGGCTTATTCCATTTGAATGTGAAATTTCCGTTCTTGCAACAAAATCTCGTCACGGCGACGTAGAAATTTTTCCAGTTGCTGAAAATGAACACAAAGAAAGCGTGTTACATCGTACGATTGTGCCTGCGCGTATAGATACATCCATCGAAGAAGAAGCGAAACGGATAGCGTTGCGCATTGTGGAAGGACTTAACGTGGTCGGAACATTAGCCGTTGAAATGTTTGTGACAAAAGAGGGGACAATACTTGTAAATGAACTTGCCCCTAGACCACACAATTCAGGGCATTATACAATAGAGGCTTGTAAGGTCTCTCAATTTGAGCAACATATTCGAGCTGTATGTGGCTTGCCTTTACGCAAACCAACGCTTTTATCGCCTTGTGTAATGGAAAACGTGCTTGGTGAGCAGGTGTCGCCTTTAATGGAACGTTTAGATGAACTTCAACAGGTATCGCTTCATCTCTACGGAAAAAAGGAAGCAAAAGAGAAGCGGAAAATGGGTCACCTAACTGTACTTGAACAAGATACAGCAACATGCATACAAGCCCTTGATGCGTTTTGGGAGAAAAAAACGAAAGTCTTGGAGGAAATGGAATGATTGAACGTTATACGCGTCCTGAAATGGGAGCGATTTGGACCGATGAAAACCGCTATCAAGCGTGGCTAGAAGTAGAAATTGTCGCATGTGAAGCATGGGCAGAACTTGGCGAAATTCCTGAAGAAGATGTAAAGAAAATTCGTGAGAACGCCAGCTTCGATGTGAATCGAATTTTGGAAATCGAAGAGGAAACCCGCCACGATGTAGTCGCATTTACACGAGCGGTTTCTGAAACATTAGGAGAAGAACGTAAGTGGGTGCACTACGGTTTAACGTCTACAGATGTAGTGGATACGGCACTCTCGTACTTACTTAAACAAGCGAACGATCTTCTAGCAGCTGACCTTAATCGATTCTTAGAAGTGATTAAGCAAAAAGCTGTTGAACATAAATTTACCATTATGATGGGACGTACTCATGGGGTTCATGCAGAACCAACGACGTTTGGTTTGAAACTGGCGTTATGGTATGAAGAAATGAAGCGTAACATTGAACGTTTTGAACACGCTGCTGAAGGGGTTCGTTTCGGAAAACTATCTGGAGCAGTTGGAACGTATGCAAACATCGATCCGCGCGTTGAAGAAATTGTCTGTGCCAAGCTTGGGTTAAATCCAGCCCCTATTTCTACACAAACTTTACAGCGTGATCGCCATGCGGAGTATATGGCAAGTTTGGCACTTATTGCGACATCGGTTGAAAAGTTCGCCGTTGAAATTCGTGGCTTGCAAAAAAGTGAACTAAGAGAAGTAGAAGAATTTTTTGCAAAAGGTCAAAAAGGGTCATCGGCAATGCCGCACAAACGGAATCCTATTGGTTCAGAAAATATGACAGGCTTGGCTCGACTTGTGCGCGGATATATGAACACGGCTTATGACAATGTGGTGTTATGGCATGAGCGTGACATCTCTCATTCATCAGCAGAGCGCGTTATATTACCTGATGCAACGATTACTGTGAACTATATGTTAAATCGCTTCAGTAACATTGTGAAAAATTTGACCGTGTTCCCAGAGAATATGAAGCGCAACATGACGCGCACGTACGGATTAATTTATTCACAGCGCGTGTTGCTTAGCTTGATTGATAAAGGCATGGTCCGTGAAGAAGCCTATGACTTGGTGCAACCAAAAGCGACACAAGCGTGGGAAGAAGGTATTCAGTTCCGTGAGTTAATTGAGAAAGAGCCGAAAATTACAGCGGTCCTTTCGAATGAAGAGCTGGATGAGTGCTTTAACTACGAGCACCATATGAAGCATGTGGATACGATCTTTAATCGCTTAGGAATAAACGAGTAAATTTTCTTAACGAAGGGCTGATGCATGGTGAAAAAACAAGACTTGCTCTATGAAGGAAAAGCAAAACGAATCTATCAGACGGAAGAAGCAGACACACTGTGGATTGAATATAAAGATGAAGCGACTGCTTTTAACGGTGAAAAGAAAGAAACGCTGGTCGGGAAGGCGAAGTTAAACAACGAAATTTCTGCGCAGATCTTTATGCGTCTTGCTGATAAGGGGATTCCGTCCCATTTTATACGGAGATTATCTGACACAGAGCAATTAGTAAAACCAGTAGCAATCATTCCTCTTGAAGTGGTCGTTCGAAATGTTGTTGCTGGCAGCATGTCGAAGCGGCTTGGTATTGAGGAAGGAACGGCCCTTCAAAGACCGATTGTAGAATTTTATTATAAAGATGATGCCCTCGGTGATCCTTTGATCACTGAGGACCACATCGGTCTATTGAATGCGGCAAGCCTTGAGGAAGTGGATCGATTAAAACGGATGTCATTAGAAGCGAACGAGCAATTGATTGAATTGTTTGACGGGATTAACGTTCGTTTAATCGATTTTAAACTAGAGTTTGGTCGAACTGACGACGGAATGATTCTTTTGGCAGACGAAATATCACCTGATACATGTCGTTTATGGGATAAAGACTCCGATCTACGCTTTGACAAAGATCTGTTTAGACGGAATATTGGTAATCTTCAAGAAGGTTATCAAGAGATTTTAACTCGATTATTAACGTTGTCGTCTAATGATGAACGTTTTTAGAGTTCGTTTAAATGAAAAACAGAAATGAAGAAAGCTACTAAAAGAATCACCTTAATTCTAAGTGAACGATCTACTATTCTATTAACGGGGGTTACGTCATGTATAAAGTCAAAGTGTATGTCACTTTACGCGAGAGTGTGTTAGATCCACAAGGAGTTGCAGTAAAAGATGCGCTTCACACAATGAACTACGAAGAGGTGGCAGATGTTCGGATCGGAAAATACTTAGAGCTTCACATTGAGGATGTCGCAAACATCGAACAACGAGTGAAGGAAATGTGTGAAAAACTCTTAGCTAACACAGTTATTGAAGATTACCGCTTTGATGTGGAGGAGGTTGTCCCATCATGAAGTTTGCAGTAATTGTATTCCCTGGATCAAACTGTGATGCGGATATGTATCACGCAATTAAAGATGGATTAAAAGAAGAGGTTGAATACGTGTTTCATACTGAAACCTCACTAGATGAGTATGACGCCATCCTGTTGCCAGGTGGATTTTCACATGGAGATTACCTACGTTCTGGCGCGATCGCTCGTTTTGCACCGATTATGCCCGCCGTCATTCAAGCGGCTCATGAAGGAAAACCAGTATTAGGTGTCTGTAATGGGTTTCAAGTATTGCTTGAATCAGGCTTGTTGCCAGGTGCAATGAAGCGTAATATCGATCTGAAATTTGTGTGCCGAACGGTCGAATTAAAGGTTGAAAACAGCGAAACGCTATTCACATCAGGTTACGATCAGGGACAAACAATTCGCATTCCAGTTGCGCATGGCGAAGGAAACTATGAATGCGACGATAAGACTTACGAATCATTGCGTGCACATAATCAAATTGCGTTTCGTTACAATGAACATGTGAACGGATCAAAAGCGCAAATTGCTGGAATTGTCAATGAACAGGGAAACGTGCTTGGAATGATGCCTCACCCTGAACGAGCGGTTGATTCATTACTCGGAAATGAACAAGGTTTGACGCTATTTACATCGATTTTATCCAACTGGAGGGAATCTTATGTCACTACTTCTTGAGCCAAGTGCAGAAGCGATTAAAGAGAAAAAACTTTATCAGGAAATGGGTTTAACAGACGCAGAATTTACATTAGCCGAAACGATTGTCGGTCGTCCGCTTAATTTCACGGAAACAGGTTTGTTCTCTGTGATGTGGTCGGAACATTGTAGCTACAAAAATTCAAAAGTGTTATTAAAAAAATTTCCTGTTGATGGTGAAAAAGTACTACAAGGTCCAGGTGAAGGTGCTGGCATTATTGATATTGAAGACGAGCAAGCGGTTGTTTTTAAAATCGAGAGCCACAATCACCCATCTGCAATTGAACCGTATCAAGGTGCGGCAACAGGTGTAGGAGGAATTTTACGAGACGTGTTTTCAATGGGTGCTCGTCCAATTGCACTCTTAAACTCTTTACGCTTTGGCGAATTACAGTCACCAAAAGTGAAGTACTTGTTTGAAGAAGTAGTAGCGGGCATTGCCGGTTATGGGAACTGTATCGGTGTCCCAACAATTGGTGGGGAAGTACAGTTTGATCCTTGTTATGAAGCAAATCCGCTTGTGAATGCGATGTGCGTCGGCTTAATTGATCACAAAGATATTCAAAAAGGGCAGGCAAAGGGAGTCGGAAATACGGTCATGTATGTCGGCGCAAGTACAGGGCGTGATGGGATTCATGGCGCAACGTTTGCATCAGAGGAATTAAGTGACGCATCTGATGAAAAGCGCCCAGCTGTGCAAGTAGGTGATCCTTTTATGGAAAAGCTGCTGCTTGAAGCATGCCTTGAAGTAGTGAAATCTGATGCATTAATTGGAATACAAGATATGGGAGCGGCTGGATTAACGTCTTCTTCTGCAGAGATGGCGAGTAAAGCAGGCTCTGGAATTGAAATGAATTTGGACTTGGTTCCTCAGCGTGAATTAGGCATGACGCCATATGAAATGATGCTGTCAGAATCACAAGAGCGCATGTTGTTAGTCGTTGAAAAAGGACGAGAAGACGAAATTAAAGCGATTTTTGAACACTGGAACTTACACGCTGTCGAAGTTGGGGTTGTGACAGACGATCAACGTTTGCGTCTCTTACATAAGGGTGAGATTGTAGCAGACGTACCAGTAGATGCACTAGCGGAAGATGCGCCTGTTTACCATAAACCGTCTAAAGTACCAGCGTATTATGAAAAGTTCCAGGCAGAAGCGCCATTTGTACCGGTTGTGGGAGATATAAAGGAAATGGTCATCAATCTACTTTCGCAACCGACAATAGCAAGCAAAGAGTGGGTCTATCAGCAGTATGATCATATGGTGCAAACCAATACGGTTGTTGCACCTGGTTCAGATGCAGCAGTTGTCCGAATCCGAGGAACAAAAAAAGCCTTAGCGATGACAACGGATTGTAATTCTCGGTACTTGTATTTAGATCCAGAAGTCGGTGGGAAAATTGCGATTGCTGAGGCAGCTAGGAACCTTGTCTGTTCAGGGGCGACTCCACTTGGTGTAACCGATTGCTTAAACTATGGAAATCCAGAACGACCAGAAATTTTTTGGCAGCTCGAAAAATCAACAGACGGTTTAAGCGAAGCGTGTCGAGTATTGAAGACACCAGTAATCGGAGGAAATGTCTCGCTCTATAATGAGCGCTCTGGTGGTGCTGTTTATCCAACACCAGTTATTGGGATGGTCGGCTTAATTGAGAATGTGGATTGGATTACAACGCAAACGGTAAAAGAAGCTGGAGATTATCTTTACGTAATTGGTGAGACAAAACCAGAGTTTAGCGGAAGCGAAATTCAAAAATTGTTGCAGGGCGAACTTTCTGGTCAAGCACCAACCATTGATTTAGATGTGGAAAAAAATCGTCAACAGCAACTTTTGTCTGCAATCCAAGCTGGAATCGTATCTTCTGCCCATGACGTGGCTGAAGGTGGATTTGCTGTCGCTCTTGCTGAGAAATTGTTTGGAACATCATTAGGGGCGCAAGTAAACTGGTCGAATGACGCGGTAGATTTATTTGCTGAGAGTCAGTCCCGCTTTATTGTGACCGTGAAAGAAGAGAATAAACCGCATTTTGAAGAACTTGTGCAAGACGCGAGAGCAATTGGCATAGTGACAAAAGAACCCATTCTTGAAATAGAAAAAGATGGAGAAACGATCTTATCTGTTCAATCGGAAGAACTTGAGTCAGCTTGGAAAGGGGCTATTCCATGTTTGCTGAAATCAAAGGGTTAAATGAAGAGTGTGGCGTGTTTGCCGTATTTGGTCATAAAGACGCTGCACAAATAACGTACTATGGTTTGCATAGCTTACAGCATCGTGGGCAGGAGGGCGCTGGGATTGTCGTGTCTGATGGCGAGAAGCTCTCGGCTCATAAAGGACTTGGACTTGTAAATGATGTCTTTAATCCAGATATTTTAGCGGGTTTACACGGAAAAGCGGCAATTGGACACGTGCGCTATGCAACAGCAGGTGGTGGTGGTTATGCCAACGTTCAGCCATTGTTTTTCAACTCACAAAAAGGCGGACTCGCAATTGCGCATAACGGAAATTTGGTTAACGCCAATCATCTTAAGCACCAGCTTGAAGCGCAAGGATCGATTTTTCAATCCACGTCGGATACAGAAGTTCTCGCTCACTTAATAAAACGTAGTGGCTACTACAGTTTAGAAGATCAAATGAAAAATGCTCTTTCTTCGTTAAAAGGAGCCTATGCGTTTGCTGTTTTAAATGAACGTCAATTAATGGTAGCCCTAGATCCGAATGGCTTGCGTCCATTATCGATTGGTCGTTTAGGGGATGCCTATGTTGTGGCCTCAGAAACGTGTGCATTTGATATTGTCGGTGCCACGTTTGAACGTGAGGTTATGCCTGGTGAACTGTTAATCATTGATGATACGGGCATGAGAAGTGAGCGATTTGTCTCTCCTGGAAACCGCGCGATTTGTAGCATGGAATATGTGTACTTTGCAAGACCTGACTCAAATGTAGATCTAATAAATGTCCATACAGCGCGAAAAAGTTTAGGAAAGCAGCTTGCAATGGAATCGCCAGTCGAAGCGGATGTTGTGACGGGTGTACCGGATTCAAGTATTTCGGCAGCGATTGGCTATGCAGAACAAGCTGGCATTCCTTATGAACTCGGCATGATTAAAAATCGGTATGTCGGAAGGACGTTCATTCAGCCATCACAAGAGTTAAGAGAGCAAGGCGTAAAAATGAAACTTTCTCCTGTTCGTGGCGTGGTTGAAGGGAAGCGTGTTGTCATGATTGATGATTCAATTGTTCGTGGCACGACGAGTAGACGAATTGTCAACATGTTACGAGATGCAGGAGCAGCTGAAGTGCATGTACGCATTTCATCACCACCGATAAAGAACCCGTGCTTTTATGGGATCGATACTTCTACAACGGAAGAGCTCATCGCTTCCTCTCATTCAATAGAAGAAATGAGAGAGATGATGGGTGCAGATAGCTTGGCGTTTTTATCAACCGAGGGGCTAAAAGCCGGAATTGGTCGCTCAGACGCGATGCACAATTGTGGCCAATGTTTAGCATGTTTTACTGGAGAATACCCAACAGAAATCTATGCGGATACGCTCCATCCACACGCAAAACTTTAAGATGAAGCGGAGGAACTTGTCATGTCACAAGCATATAAGCAAGCAGGGGTCGATATAGAAGCAGGATACGAAGCAGTGAAACGGATGAAAACGCATGTCGAGCGAACGAAACGACAAGGTGTGCTTGGAAGCTTAGGTGGGTTTGGGGGCAACTTTGATCTTTCGCAATTAGGTTTAAAAGAGCCGGTACTTGTTTCAGGGACAGACGGTGTCGGAACGAAGCTAATGCTTGCCTTTATGGCGGATCAACATGATACAATCGGGCAAGATGCCGTTGCCATGTGTGTAAACGACATTGTTGTGCAAGGAGCAGAGCCGTTGTATTTCTTAGATTACTTAGCACTCGGAAAAGCGGATCCAGCAAAGATTGAAGCGATTGTTAAAGGTGTTGCAGACGGTTGCGAGCTAGCAGGATGTGCGCTTATTGGCGGGGAAACAGCGGAAATGCCCGGTATGTATAGTGATGAAGAATATGATTTAGCCGGGTTTTCTGTAGGCGCTGTTGAGAAAAGCGAAATGATTACTGGAGAATCAATTGAAGCTGGTGACGTACTGATTGGCTTGGCTTCAAGTGGACTCCATTCAAACGGTTTTTCGCTTGTTCGTAAGTTATTGCTTGAACAGTCTGGTCTTTCGTTGGACAGTGTTCCTAAAGCGTTAGGGAAGCCACTTGGAGAGGAACTGCTGACCCCGACTAAAATTTACGTCAAACCCGTTCTAAAAGCTGTTCGCTCAAAGTTTGTAAAAGGGGCCGCACACATTACAGGTGGCGGGTTTTATGAAAACATCCCAAGAATGCTTCCAGAAGGATTAGGCGCAGAAATTGATTATGGATCATGGCCGATTCCAGCTATATTCTCATTGCTTAAGGAGCAAGGAGATTTATCTGACAACGATCTATTTTCAACGTTTAATATGGGAATTGGTATGGTGCTGACAGTAAGCGAAGAACACCTGCATGAAGCCATCCGCTGTCTAGAAGACGCTGGAGAGAGCGCTTCTATTATTGGTAGAGTGACTAGCCAATCAGGTATTACAATTGGAAGTATTGAGCCATGAGGCTAGCGATCTTTGCCTCTGGCTCTGGTACAAATGCGGAGAATCTGATTCAAAGAACGAAAAATGGATCAGCTAAAGGAAATGTGGTGCTCGTTGTAAGCGATAAACGACAGGCACCCGTTCTTAAAAAAGCAAGTCAATTAGGCGTAGAGACTGCTGAAGTTTTGCCAAGCGACTTTATTGATAAACGAGCTTATGAAGCATATCTCATTGAACAATTACATGCAGCTAAAGTAGAGTTGATCGTACTGGCTGGCTATATGCGTTTAATTGGACCGACGCTTTTAGAAGCGTTTGAAGGGAGAATTGTAAACATCCATCCTTCATTGTTGCCGCTTTTTCCAGGTCTTGATGCAGTTGGCCAAGCACTTGAAGCCAAAGCAAAGGAAACAGGTGTCACGATTCACTACGTCGATGCAGGTATGGATACAGGACCGGTGATTGCACAGGAAAAAGTAGCCATTGCACTAGATGATGATCATGCTTCACTAACAACTAAAATTCAAGCAGTCGAGCATCAACTGTATCCACAGGTTGTCAATCAGATTGTGGCAGAAAAGACTAGGGGAGAAAATGAATGAAGAAACGTGCACTCGTAAGCGTATCAAATAAAGAGGGACTCATTCCATTTGTTAATGGACTAGTAGAACAGGATATCGAAATTCTTTCAACGGGTGGAACGAAGCGCTCATTAGAAGAAGCAGGAATCCCGGTAAAAAATGTTTCAGACGTGACGGCGTTTCCAGAAATTTTAGATGGTCGGGTCAAGACCCTTCATCCAGCCATTCATGGTGGATTACTCGCGAGACGAGATAAAAATGACCACATGAACCAAATTGCAGAATTAGACATTACGCCAATTGACTTTGTCGTCGTAAATCTTTACCCGTTTGCTGAAACAATTGCAAAACCAGATGCTACTTTTGAAGATGCGATTGAAAACATTGATATTGGTGGACCAAGTATGTTGCGTTCTGCAGCGAAAAATCATGCAGACGTAACCGTTGTCGTTGATCCGAATGATTACGAAGCAGTCCTTGCTAGTTTAGAACAAAGTGATGATCACCAACAGTCTCTTCGTCAAAAGCTAGCCGCTAAAGTATTTCGTCATACCGCAGCTTACGATGCACTCATTGCCTCTTATTTAACAGAAGCAGTAGACGAGCGCGATCCTGAAACATTAACGGTTACATATACGCATAAGCAAGCATTACGTTACGGTGAAAATCCGCACCAAAAAGCGGCATTTTACGAGAAAAGCAACGGATCAGCCTCTTCAATCGCAAAAGCAAAACAGCTACATGGAAAAGAGCTTTCTTACAATAATATTAATGATGCGAATGCGGCTCTTGAAGTGATAAAAGAATTCACCGAACCAGCTGCAGTTGCGATCAAGCATATGAATCCATGTGGTGTAGGAACAGGCGAATCAATTGCTACTGCTTTTAATCGCGCCTATGAAGCCGATTCAAAATCAATTTTTGGTGGCATTGTAGCTCTTAATCGTGAAGTGGATCAAGAAACCGCACAGATAATGAGCGAGATTTTCTTAGAAGTTATCCTTGCTCCACATTTTAGCCCCGAAGCGAAAGCGATTTTGACGAAGAAAAAGAATATTCGCTTACTAGAGGTAGCAGTGGATAAAGGAAAAACAGAAGACAAGCTGACCTCAATTCACGGTGGCTTATTATTACAAGAAGAAGATACGCTAGGACTGGATGATGCGGAACGCCAAGTTGTAACAAAGCGCGAGCCGACTGAAGAAGAGTGGACAGCACTATCTTTAGGTTGGAAAGTCGTCAAGCATGTCAAGTCGAATGCCATTGTTCTAGCAAATGGTGAGATGACAGTTGGTGTTGGCGCAGGACAAATGAATCGTGTTGGTTCAGCGGCAATCGCGATTGAACAAGCAGGCGAGCGAGCAAAAGGGGCGGTGCTTGCATCTGATGCGTTTTTCCCTTACGGTGATACAGTAGAAACAGCAGCGAAAGCTGGAGTAACAGCGATCATTCAACCTGGAGGATCTGTTCGAGATGATGAATCGATCCAAAAGGCAGATGAATATGGCATTGCGATGGTGTTTACTGGATTACGTCATTTTAAACATTAAGGGGGACACGATTCATGAATGTATTAATCATTGGAAACGGTGGAAGAGAGCATGCGATTGCCTGGAGTGCCTCAAACAGCAAGCTTGTTGAGACAGTCTATATAGCGCCAGGTAATGATGGCATGGCTGATCTCGGGATTTGCCTTGGGTTGGAAGCTTCCGATCACGATGCACTTGTACAGTTTGCTATACAAAGTGACATTGGTTTAGTCATTGTCGGACCTGAGATTCCTTTATTAGAAGGGTTAGTTGACCGATTTGAATTTGAAGAAATACCTGTATTCGGCCCAAGAAAAGAGGCCGCCATACTTGAAGGCTCTAAGTCGTTTGCAAAAGAATTCATGCACCAGTATAGGATACCCACAGCAGCATCAAAAACATTTACTGAATTTGAAGCTGCAGCGAGCTATGTACGAGCGGAGGGAGCGCCAATTGTCATTAAAGCAGATGGTCTTGCGGCTGGGAAAGGTGTAACGGTTGCATTAACTGAAGAGGAAGCCATCGGTGCACTTCAACATATTTTAGTCGATCATGGGTTTGGCGAAGCTGGTGCCAAAGTCGTCATTGAAGAATACCTTGAAGGGGAAGAACTATCATTAATGGCATTCGTTAATGGAACAACGGTCATTCCGATGGTTCCGGCGCAAGATCATAAGCGCGCATATGATGGAGACAAAGGTCCAAACACAGGTGGCATGGGCGCATATTCACCGGTACCTCAGTTTTCTGACGATGATGTTGAAGAAGCTGTAAGAACGATTCTTCAACCAACAGCAAATGCGATGGTGGAGGAAGGACGTTCTTTTACTGGGGTCCTTTATGCAGGCTTAATGATGACAACTCATGGCCCAAAAGTAATCGAATATAATGCGCGCTTTGGTGATCCTGAGACACAAGTCGTTTTGCCACGCCTTGAGACTGATCTCATTCAAGTCATACTTAATGTGCTAAACGGTGAACCAATAGAATTGAAATGGAAAGAAGAAGCGGTTGTAGGTGTGGTTCATGCCAGCGTCGGTTATCCAGAAGCGTATGCAAAAGGTGTACCGATTCACGGCATTGAAGAAGCTGCACAAAACCAGCTAATCTTCCATGCAGGAACGAAGAAAGCAACAGAGTGGCAAACCAATGGTGGCAGAGTTCTTTTAGTTGCAGGAACAGGAAGTACCATTGAAGCCGCGCAAGAGCAGGCTTATCAAACGAGTAGCCAGATTACAAGTGATGGGTTGTTTTATCGGAAAGATATTGCAAGGAAAGCATTGCAACAACTATAAAAGGGAACCGACGCTATTTGGGGATGAATGGCGTCGGTTTTTTGTAGTAGTAACTTAAAGTACCAGTTATTTAATACCAATTATTAACAAAGTTCAACTGACCGTCAACTCTACCTGACATATTGACAACTTGTCCCACTCCAACGATTGCATCACCAACAGGTGCTAAATTGGCGACTCTTAACCAGTTTGATGTAGTACTAGAAGGGACATTCCAACTAAACGAGGTTGTGTTGAAAGAGTCTGATTGAGTAGTAAAGCCGCCAGTGCAATCTCTACAAGACCCGGTTGTTTGAGCAGTGATGTTTTGAGAATCTACAAAGACACCTGTTTGGAGAATAGTAGCTTCACCGTTCGCACTTGTCAATCGAGCATAAGATATGTTGTCTGTATCAGTTATTGTATCAATATAAATTGTGGAAGAAGCTCTCACGCTACCGGTAGAATCTGTTTGTGACTCACTTCTATCATTAGATAAAATTTCTACTTCTCCATCATCATGAATAATTAAAGTGGCAAAGCTTGTTATAGCAAATGACTCTGTAACTGTACCGTTAGGATGATTATTTATTTCTAAGAGTTGAATGACTGAGGGGATTTGTTTTTCTTGAGCAGATTGTACGCTTAAGCCATATTGATTGTAAGTCGTAAACGAGGCTGTTGATGATGCGCTTAGAATTTTTTTAGAGTTTGTAGAAAAGGAAAGATCAATGTGCTCTTCATCGTTCGCCAATTTTTCTAAATACTCAAGATCAGTTACCTCTTTACCTTTGAAATAGGGTTCGTCCGCATAAGCATTTGTGGCAAAACATAGGACTAAGATAGGAACAAGTGTCAGAAGCTTTTTAATCATTTTTTTCCTCCCTTTTATAGATTTAAGTCACTTGTACCCTAATAAATTTAAGTATAAACTTAATTTACAAAATAAATGAAAGGATTTGATAATATTGAATAAATTATACACTCCTTTAATTGGTCTGCTTTTCGTTCTTTCTGCTTGTACACCTGTTGTGTCAGAAGAAGACGAAGCCTATATGGAATTCTTACATGCGTATCGCGCTAACGACCGAGGGCATCATGATTTGTATTTGTTTTATGATGATACCACGGCGGAGGGTGAAGCGTTCTATCAAGAGGTAATGGATGAATATGAGCGTTCGTTTTTACCGCTCAGAGAAGAAAATGAGCTAGTGGAAGGCCGTACCGAAATGATTAACATTCAATCGCATCATCAGCCTGAATTTGAGCTTGCTGATGTCGGAATTGTTTCAGAAGCATTACCCCTGTTCATTTTGTTTGATGAAACAGGCGTCTTATTAAGAACAGATGATGTTGATGTATTGGTGCACTATTATGAATCAACATTTTGGTAAGGTGAATAAGTGATGAAACTAGTGTGCTTGATAGGAGGCGCTAGTTTTTTTATTGGAATAGAACATAAAAAAACCCTCATTGTGGCATTCCTAATTGAAAGTATTCGGGGTCGCACATAGAAAGGAGAAGGTGTTCATTGAGGAAAGAGTCAATCGAAGCAACGATTGCAACCTTGTCGAAGTCAACGGACTTTGTCGTGGAAGATGCCCATTCAGATCATTCAATCAGCTACTATTACCTTGATTCGGTCATGGGCGATAAGCAATCTTTTCATCGGGTTATTGCTTACATAAAAACAAATCCACATTTATCGATCGAAGAATTACATGATTCTTTACCCATTGAACGCATTGAAACCGCCCGATCAGCCGATGAATTTAGTACCCATATCATGCGAGGGTCGTTATTGATCGGCACGAGTAAGGTGTCTAGTCCCTTCTTAGTGCTTCCGTTTAGGAAAATTGAAAGCAGAGAAATTACTGTATCTGAAAACGAATATTCCGTATCTGGACCAAAAGAAGGTTTCATTGAAGATTTAGATGTCAACATCAACCTCATACGAAAGCGAATAGCAGTTCCTGAATTAGTTGTAGACGAAATGACGTTAGGGAGTGTGAGCAAAAGTAGACTGGCCATACTTTATCTCGATGGTGTTGTGAACGATCAATTGCTTCAAACGGTCCGTCAACGTCTAAAGTATCTCGATTTCGATGAATTTACTGATATTGCGCAAGTAAGTCAGTTAATTACGGATAGCCCAAATTCTCCCTTTGCGCAATTATTAGAAACAGAACGTCCTGATCGAGTCGCAACAAGCGTAACAGAAGGAAAAGTAACGCTTTTATTAGATGGTTCACCACTTGCTTTAATTGGTCCGACAACCTTGATTGAGTTTTTTGCATCACCTGATGATTATTACGATCAATGGCCAGTGGGGATGTTTATTCGAATGATGCGAATATGTGCCGTCGTATTTTCCGTCGTCGCGACGTCCTTTTACATAGCTATTACAACATTCCACCATGAACTCATCCCGGATGATTTATTAATTACGATGGTTTCATCAAGGATGGAGGTTCCGTATCCACCTATCATTGAAGTGCTTATTTTAGAATTGACTATTGAACTTTTGCGAGAGGCTGGAGCGAGGCTACCGGAGAGAATTGGTCAAACCATTGGTATTGTTGGAGGTATCGTAATCGGAACCGCCGTTGTAGAAGCTTCTTTAGCGAGCAGTGTACTTTTAATTATTGTTGCATTAACAGCGCTTGCTTCATTTACAACGCCAATTTACCAAATGGGGAATGCTGTTCGTATGCTTCGGTTTCCATTTATTTTCTTTGCGCAGCTATATGGATTTATTGGAATTTCGATTTGTTTATTGCTTTGTTTACGTCACTTATTAACGTTGAAATCCTATGGCTATCCTTATTTAGCTCCTATTTATCCGTTACGTGTTGGCGATTTTAAAGATTCTTTCTTTCATATGCCAATGAATTTTCAAGAAAAAAGACCAAGTATTTTGCGTCCAAAAAAACAAGAACGGTTTAAAAGCAAACCGAAAAAGAGAGCCTCTTACGATATTGAAGAGTAAGGGAGATTTCAATCGATGTAGGAGTCCAATATGAAAATGGCTACAAAGCAAGTCTCACCTTTCTTTACGCTGTTCTTAGTAATTGTTATGCAAATAGGGGTTGGGATTTTTACATTTCAGCGAAACTTGGCAGAGATTATTGGGAATGATGGATGGATTGCAATTTTATTGTCTGCTGTAAGTATTATGGTGGTAATCGGCCTCATCTACTATATTTTAGAAGAAGGATGGACCATCGTAGATCTTCATAAAAGAATGTTTGGACGGTTTATTGGACGCCTATTGGATCTTTATTTTATTGGCTATTTTTGTTTATTTGCTTGCACAATTTTAGTGATTTACGTTGATATGGTCATTATCTGGATTTTTCCAGATTTATATCATGGTGTTCTCATCTTTATTGTTATCGTGTTGGCTTTTCTCTTCACACAATCTGGGTTTCGGAGCCTTATGGGGTTGAGCGTCATCACCATTTTTATGACGATCCCATTATTGTTCTTCTCCCATTATCCAAGTGGGTTATTACAAATGAACAATTTATATCCTATATGGAATCATTCGTTTAGTGAGTTTGCTTCTGCAACAAAGCAAATGACGTTTCAATATTTAGGATTTGAAATCTTACTTGTCGCGTTTCCTTTTTTTAAACAAGCAAAAAAATCGCTTCTGTGGTCGCAAATCGGTTTAGGAATTAGTACTTGTATGTATGTGTTTACGTACATCCTTGTGTATTTAGTTTTTACAGAGAATCATTTAGTCAGCATCATTTGGCCGACTTTATCGGTTTGGAGAATGGAGTATTTAGGCATTTCGATTTGGTTATTAATATTACTGCCCAATATCTGTCTTTATTTATGGGCGGCAAGCTACATAGGGAAGCGGTCCTTTAAATGGAAACAGAAATATTGGCTTGTCGTTCTCATAGTCGTTGTGTATGGTTTGGCGCTCCTGTTAAGACGGTATTATAGCTTAAGTGAAGCACAACAGATCATTAACCGGCTCGGGTTTTATACACTCTATGTGTATATCCCTTTTCTTGCATTGTTAAAATTAATTTTCAAGAAGAAGGTGATGCGAAATGGTAAAAAAGAGCGTGCGTAATCTGAGCGTATTTTCCCTACTTTTTATATCAGCATGCACACCGCAACTACAATTAAATGAAGATATTCAATACTTACAAGCGTTAGCTCATGATTTAAACGATAAAGGGGAAGTGGAGACAACTGGTATAACGACGATCATCATGCCGGCGGATGAACAAGTACCTGAGAGCGAATTAATTACAACATTAAATCCGAACTTAGCGAGTTTGTACGAGGGATTACAAGCAGAGTCGCCCCGACTAATCGATTCCAGTCGAACGAGGCTTCATATTTTTAGCGAAACCTTTGCAAAAGAAGAGGGTCTATTTGATACATTAGACGCTATCCAGAGGAATCCGTCTATTGAACAAAACTTAAAGTTATTAATAAGCAGAGGCAGCGCCAGTGATCTATTTGATGCAAAATACCCGTTTCATTCAACTGCGCAACGTCATTTATTGGATTTAATTGAAAAGAATGAGATTGAACAACTCCCTAAATCGAGTATGCATGAGTTTTTATATCGGTATTATGCAACGGGGACGGACGCCTTCATTCCAGTGGTAGATCGAATCGGAGATCATGCGAAAATAACGGGGCTTGCTTTATTTCAAGGGGATAAATATCGGACGGAAATCAATTTACAGCAGAGCAGTTATTTCAGAAAATTATTTGAAAAAACGACCCATGGAAATGCTTATGTTGCACTAGGTGAAGATAAAGGCATTGTTTACCGCTATATTAAGTCCGAACCTTCATGGGATGTCTCGAAAAATCAAGATGGATCGATTGCTATAGATGTCACCCTTAAAATGGAAGGTACATTGAGGCAGAAAAAAGATGTCGCAGTTGGTGAAATAACTACGGGGGATCTTGAACAACGATCGAAGGAGCATTTTGAAGCGGAGTTCACGAAAATGATTTCATTTTTACAGGAGGAAAAGTTAGATCCAATCGGTATCACTGAAATTGTCAGGCACCATGTGCGTGGAATTGATATTGGCAAGTGGAAGGAAGAGCAATATTCAACTACGCCTGTCAACGTTCATGTTCGTTTCCAAGTAAATAATCGAGGCGCGGTAAAATAAGAGCTGAGGATATGTTCTCTGGCTAATGAATCTGGTAAAATAAATAGAATTGTTATGTCTGATTTATAATTATCGGAGGAATGTCGGTGCAACATGTTTACTACGGTTTTACGTTATTTCTTGTTTTTATTGGGCTAGCGTTTGATGCCAATGCCATATTGTGGATAGGTGGGCTATTAACGCTACCGATGCTCATCTATTCGTTTACAAAATCAAACCGCTTGTTTAAAAGCATGGGAATCGCTTTTTTAACGGGTGGTGCAATCTTACTACCGTTTAGCGATATGGCGATACAGGGACTACCACCACTCTTCTCAAACAACTTAACGCTTGTCGTTTTTGTAGCGGTTGTGCCGTTGATGCAGGCGGCGATTGAGACGTTACACTATGATAAACAAGTGCAAACGTGGTTGTTCAAAGGTGCGCATTCAACAGGGAAACTTCAGACAAAATCGCTCGTTACTACATACGGTTTTGTACCGTTTATGAACCTATCCGTCTTGCCACTTTTACAAAATACGCTCCATCAACATGTAACGAACGTAAACAAGAAAGATCTTAATGCTCTTATAAGCAAAACAACGTTGCGTGGTTATGCGCTTGCGCTTGTTTGGATGCCAATGGAAATTATGGTTGTAACCGCAATCGGCTTAACAGGGCAAAGCTATGTATCACTTGTTCCTTATTTATTGCTTTTATCGATTCTGATGACAGTTATTGAAATCGGAAAAAATCGACTCTGGCATAGTGATTCGCTATCCGTTCACTACGAAGAAACGGCAGGTCGGTCAAAATGGTCTCTTGTTTTAGCTATTATCGTTTTTCTCCTTCTTGTCATTGGTATTGGAGAATGGTTGAATTTATCCTTTATTTTAACCGTTGTGCTATTAATTCCATTGTTTTCTTTTATCTGGACAATCTTTTTTGGAAAAGGAAATGCATTCATAAAAAATGGCCTGTCCTCACTAGATAAACAGCTACGTACAGGTATTCACCCTTTTATTGTCTTGTTTGTTTCATTAGGTTGGTTTACAGGTATTTTGAATCACACAGAGCTATTAAGCTATGTGCAGGAGCCGCTCTTTCAATTAGGTGACCAGCCAGCCATTCTGCTTGCGATTATTCCAATAAGTTTTTATCTGTTAGCGATGGTAGGGATTCATCCCATTGCCACGATGGTACTTGTGCATGAAGTCATTGGTCCGATCTTACTACCGACGATGCCAATCGCATTAACGGTTATGTACATCGTGAGCGCACTCGCAACCTTTACCATTTCGCCATACGGCATTGTGGTGACAATGACAGCTCGTCATACAGAGCAAAATCCTTACCGCATCATGCTAACCAATTTACCTTTCGCGATTCTATTTGCAGCGTTAGCCATAGGTGTATTGTTGCTGATGCAATAATGTTTGTAAGTGGTGAAAATTTGCCACTTACAAGTGTTCAATTACGTGCAAGGAAAGAAGGAATGTCAAATGACGAAAAAAGAGCAAATGATTCAAATGTTAGAAACCTTCGTGATGATGGATAGTGGCTCCTATGATAAATCAGGAGTAGATCGATTAGGTTCCCTTTTAATTGATACCTATCGTTCCATTGGTTATGAAGAAACCGTTTATAAGCAAGATGTCTATGGCGATCATATTTTATTACGTCAAAAAACGAACACGCAAGAGTCTAGCATTCTACTGTTAGCGCATATGGATACCGTTTTTCCTGTTGGCACAGCTATTTCTCGTCCGTTCACGATTGATGGCGATTATGCATATGGACCAGGAGTAGCAGATATGAAAGGAAGTCATGTGACAACGTTTTTTGCGCTAAGAGAACTCTATGAAACGCATCCAGATTTATTGCGGCATATTGACGTGCTGTTAACGAGTGATGAGGAAATTGGCGCAGTCTCGGCTCGTCCTTACATCGAACAACACGCACAAGGAAAAAAAGCGGTCTTAGTCATGGAACCAGCTCGAAAAGACGGTTCAGTTGTGACGTTTCGACGTGGCGGCGGCCGTTACACAATGAAAGTAGAGGGGATTGCCGCTCATTCCGGGAACGACCCAGAAAAAGGAGCAAGTGCTATTGAAGAATTGGCGCATAAAATTATTGCACTTCACCAGTTGTCTGATCAAGAAGCTGGAATACATGTAAATGTGGGCGTAATAAAAGGTGGGACCTCTGTCAATACCGTTGCCGATTATGCAGAAGCAGATATTGATATTCGAATTTCTACGATAGAGCAAGCTAGTGAACTTGAAAAAGCAATCCATGACATAGCTAAACAAAACCATGTGTCACAAACAAAAACAACAGTAGAAGGTGGTAGTACGAGACCACCAATGGTTCGTACAGAAGAAACGATCCAACTCTATCACCTGGTCAAAGCTTGTGGAGCGCAATTAGGGATTGAAGTAAAAGAGACCGCATCAGGAGGCGGTTCCGATGCTTCCTATACATCCGCATTAGGTGTACCAACCATTGATGGGATGGGTCCAATAGGAGGAGGGTTTCACAGCGTTGAAAAGTTTTTATTTGTTCCTTCTTTAGAAGAACGATCAAACCTTCTTGTTAACGTCATGAAACACCTGCTTACAAGAGACGCGGTGTCTAAATAAGTGGAACAACTCCCGTTTTACATAGTTGATGTGTTTGCAAGATTAATGATTAAAAGAAGTTTATTGCAAATTTGATTGGCGGTGACGCCTGCGGAAAAAGGGGCGAGTTGAGACAGAGCAGGTCGAAGGCTGCGCAGGCTCAACCGTTCCTCCGCGGCAAGCTTCCGCCAATGAATATAAAAGCAAAAGGAAGTAGGAAAAGGAGACGGAATGATTAAACAAATTAATTGTATCCAGGACTGGGACCATTCATTAAGCCATTTATTAGTAGATTGTGTAAATGATGGCGCTTCAATCAATTTTTTAGCCCCTTTGACGCTCGAAAAAGCACATGACTATTGGGATTCTGTTGTGCTTTCAGACACACACAGTTGCTTAATTGCGATTGATGAAGGGACGGCCGTTGGCACGGTTCAACTACTTTGTTGTGAAAAGGAAAATGGTCGGCATCGTGCAGAAATCGCTAAATTAATGGTTCATTCAAATTTTAGGGGGAAAGGAATTGCTTCACAACTAATGAACCAAGCAGAGCAACTAGCAGTGTCCAAAGGCATTCACCTGCTAACCTTAGATACAGAAAAGGGTTCGTCTGCAAATGCACTGTATCAGCATTTAGGTTACACATTTGCAGGATCGATCCCACATTTTGCTCAATCTGCTTTATCCCATAAAATCAAAGCAACAAATTTCTACTACAAACAAGTTGGCTCTTTATGAACGTCTGGCTAAGCTTGCTATTTATCGGACTGGCAAACGGCATTGTAGCAAATTCAACTCCAGAATTAATGGAAAACCCTTTTTTTTGGATCATCGTCGGTTTAATGATAGCGGGTATTTGTTCTGAACCTTTATGGCCAAAACCGATCTATCTCTACATCATATTAATCTTCATCGTGACGATGTTCATAAATTTCTATCGTGTTGATCATGGTTGGCTGATCATATGGAGCTTTGTTTTCCTATCTTTTTATACACGAATCGATAATAGGAGCTATTCTTTCGCAGTACTAGTTTTCCTTCTTTTCGCTATCGCAGGTACAACCTCGAATGGGGCCAGTATGTCGGTCGCATTATTCATTTCCTCGATTAGTCTTTATTGTGCGTGGTCTGCAAATCAGCAACGACAGCTTACCAATGAGAGTGAAATAAAAAGTGAAACACTGGTCTATGAAAATCGCTTACTTAAAAGACAGTTAATCGAGGAAGAAGACTTGGTGAAGCAAGCAGAGCGTACCCGAATTGCTCGAGATGTTCATGATTCAGTTGGGCATCAGTTAACCGCTCTCGGTATGCAGTTGCAAATGGCTGAACTACATGGTAAGGAAGAAAATCACTATCTTTTAGGTGCTAGACAAACCGCTCGTCAAGCATTAGATGAAATGAGAAATGCTGTTCAGGCACTCGAAAAAGAAGAAGTTCGTGGTGTTGCCATGATTGTACGATTAATTCGAAAGTTAGAGATGGAAAGCCAAGTTCGTGTATCGTTAACAACTGAAAATGGCGCACTTTCAAAGCAATTGTCCAATGAGCAAAGCATTGCCCTGTATCGTTTTGTGCAAGAAGGATTAACCAATGCAATGCGCCACGCATATGCAAAAAAAGTGGACGTGACGCTTTCGGTATATGCAGAAACATCTTATGTTGCAATTGTTAAAAATGAAGCCACACCAACAGCGTTGAAAGAGGGGTTTGGTCTTTCGCAACTTCGGAATCGATTTGAGGCTTTAGAGGGACAATTCTTTGCTCGTTTTAAAGAAAAGGATTTTTATATGAAAGGGGTGTTTCCACTTGAGCCAAAAACAAATCCTGATCGTGGAAGATCAACCGATTGTTAGACAGGGTTTAAAAATGATGATTGAATACGGTGGAGAGTACGATGTGCAGGAAGCAAGTGACGGTCTAGAAGCGGTAAAAATCGCACTTTCCCACCACCTTGATTTAATTTTAATGGATGTGCGCATGCCGAATATGGACGGTATCCATGCAGTGAAAGAGATTCGGAGACTGAAGAAACAAGCGAAAATCGTGATGCTGACAACGTTTGCGGATGAAGATTATGCACTTCAATCGTTAAAGCTAGGAGCAAACGGATACATGTTAAAGGATGCCGACCGAGACAGTTTAATGCTTTCAATTAAAAAAGCACTAGATGGCGAGATGATTTTAGATGGACAAGTCGCGTCGAAAATCATTCCTACATTACTTGAACAAAATCAGGTGGAGCAGAGAGCGACCCCGAATTTAACAGAGCGAGAAAGAGACATTGTTCGTATGGTTGGAGAGGGATTAAGCAACGCAGAGATTGCAGAGGCACTTTTTTTAACAGTGGGGACAGTGAAAAACTATATTAGCCAGCTGTTTTTAAAACTACATGTTCGCGATCGAACACAGTTAGCGATTTATTCGATTAAAAACCAAATATGACTCAAGTCATATAAAAACAAGAAATGAGTGACTTAAGTAAATCCTCACAGCCAACTAAGTCCATTACACTATAAACGATACAAATGGAGGTGAGTAGTTTGATTGAAACTGAACAAATAAGTAAATCATTTAAGTCTATACAAGCGGTAAAAGATGTAGGACTTTATTTAAAAAGTGGTGAGTCTGTTGGGCTGCTTGGACCGAACGGAGCTGGAAAATCCACGCTCATTGACATGTTATCGAGCTTAAGCAAGCCTACTAAAGGAAGAATCTTTTTTAATGGTAAACCAATTTTTTCACAACTGAAAGCGTTTCGAGAAAAAATCGGTGTGGTTCCCCAAGATCTTGCCTTATATCAAGAATTGACTGCAAAAGAGAACTTACTGTTTTTTGGAAAAGCGTATAAATTAAAGGGGGGTCTCTTGCATAATCGGGTCAGCGAACTATTAAAAATGGTTGAGTTAGAAGAGCGTAAAAATGATCAAGTAAAGACGTACTCTGGTGGAATGAAGCGACGATTAAATTTGGCGATTGCGTTAATCCACAAACCAGACTTTCTAATACTAGATGAGCCAACTGTAGGTATTGATCCGCACTCAAGAAGATATTTGCTCGATTTAATTCGAACCTTGCAACGTGAAGAAGGCAAAACCATTTTGTATACAAGTCACTATATGGAAGAAGTGGAATACCTCTGTGATCGCATTTATATTCTGGACCGAGGCTCAATCATTGCTTCAGGGACAAACGAAGAAATTAAACATATTTTGAACCAAGAATGGACCTATGAGCTTTTGGTAAATGAAAAGGATGGGCAATTAGAAGATGCGCTTCATTCATTGGAAGCAGTAAAATCTGTGAACCAATTGGAGCGAGGCTACCGGGTCGTTTCACAAGAAGAAGGTTTATTCCGTTCACTTTTGCAAGTAACAGAAACGGCAGGAGTTGAAGTTCAAGGGATAAAAGTAGAAGAGCCGACTTTAGAAGATGTGTTTTTACATTTAACTGGTCGTTCTTTGCGAGATTAACGAGGTGATGACATGAGTATCTTGAGAAAAGAATTAAAACAGCTCCTCAATGATAAAGCTGCCTTGTTATCGACACTTTTACTGCCATTCATTTCTACAATGATTTTAGGATTCGCGTTAGCAAATACTTTCGGGTCACAAGCTGAACTAGACAATGTGTCGATCGCAATTGTTGAATCGAGTGGATTAGATGAAGACATTTCCGTGGCACTCGATGAACTTGCAGTGGATGAAGAGCTGTTGCGGCAAACCGCTGTACCGGACTCGCTTTTCGCCAATATAGATGAAGAAATCGGTGTTGACTATTTTTCAGATAGTGAAGAGTTTATCGAGGAAGATTATACAGCGGTGATTGCTATTCCTGCTGCGTATAGGTATAACGTATGGCTTGAGCAATTTGGCATTGAGAGCGAGCGAGAGGCTGAGCCGTTTGATGTTTTGCTGAATTCAGAGCAACCGCGAGAGGCGATCATTGTTGAAACCATGCTAAACAGTTATTTAGAACAAGTTTATGTACACGCAGTTCTTGACGAGGAGGAAGAACGATCTCAGAATTTCGGTGAGGTCGTTGTTCAGGGCGAATCGCCAATCACGTCATTTGAATATTACACGTATGGAATGGGTGTAGTGTATGTATTTTTTACAGCAGGCTTAATGGCGAACTTTGCGTTCTCTGAAAAGAAGAAAAAGGTATATGGTCGATTGCTTTTAGCCAATATTCAGCCAGTAAGTTATTTATTCGCAAAATTTGTAACGTCTTTTTTCATTGTCCTTTTACAATTAATGGTGTTATTTGCTCTATCCATGCTTATTTTTCAACTTACGGTTAGTCAGTGGGGAAGTTTTTTAGCGGTCATTGTTGTTTTGTGTTTATCTGTTGCGAGTGTGGCTTCACTTCTGGTCGCCGTTACATTTAGAGCGAATTCTGAAAAGGCAGCAAACGTATTTATGCTTTTGATCGTTTCGGTTCTCGCTTTTTTAGGTGGAAGTTTCTTTCCAACGTCGGATTTATCACCAGTACTTGCTGAGATTGGTCGTTTTACACCTAATGGTCATGCTTTACAAGCCCTTATTCAATCTGGTCAAGGTGCGACAATAGACGATGTAACAGGAACCCTTTTCTATTTATCAGGTTTTGCCGTCATGTTATTTGTGATTGCTTGGATCGTGTTTCCTAGTAAAGGAGGCACAGTAAAATGAACGCTATTTTTTATCAATATTGGAAAGAAATTATTCGCGCACCGTTGACCCTCTTATTAATGATAGGTATGACGGTCTTATTCTCGGTTATTATGAGTAGTTCAAGCTCCTCGCAACTGAATGTTAGTGTCTATTCAACTGAACTATCTGACGAACAGGTAAATGAAAAAGTAACAGCATTGCATGACGAGCATTCACGTTTTTCATTTGAAGTTATAGACAAAACGGAGGCCGAGCGATATTTAACAACACAACAAGAAGAAGCGATTGTTCAATTAGAGGCAGATACGTACACGATTCATGCAGCGTATGAAGAAGCGCCAATCGTTTATATGATTGAGCCTGCTATTCGCTCTCACTATATGATGGCTCAAGTAGAGGAAAGAGGAGATCGTGCAACGGTCAATCAAGAGTTATTTGCATTTGAATCATCTGTAATGGAAGAGGAGCAGGGGGTGGATTATAATCTACACAGCTTATTTGGATTTACACTTTTCTTTTCCTTTTTTACAATGGGCTTTACGATTTTAACCATCATTGAATTAAAAGAAAATGGGGTATGGAATCGACTTCTGTTAACGCCTACGTCAAAAACCCAATTGTATGTTAGTAATTTGCTCGTGGCATTTGTGCTGACCTTTACCCAAATCGCCATCGTGCTTACGATCTTTATGCTCTTCTTTAACGTTGATTTCTATGGTGGTTTCTGGAATTTGTTTCTTGTCATTGTGCCTTATTTATTTGCTACTATGGCGTTTGGCATTTTTATGAGTGGCATCGTCACGTCTTCTCAACAGTTATCTGCTGTTATTCCGCTTTTTGCCACCAGTTTTGCCATGCTTGGAGGAACGTTTTGGCCTTTAGACGTTGTAGAATCAGATATTATGCTCGCACTGTCGTATATGAGTCCATTACGTTACGGTCTTGAAATGATGGCAGGCGCTACTTATGGAGGATGGAATCTTGCTGACTTCTTCCTACCAAGCGCAATATTAATCTTTATGGGTTTGGCATTTACGGGGATTGGGATTCGCTTAATGGAAAGAAAGGCGATTTAAAGAAAAAAACCTTCTTCAACGTTTCTTTTTTCAAGTGATACGTTGGAGGAGGCTCAAATTAAAGATTCTCTTTGCGATATACGACATAATGTTGTCCCCAGAGTTTTTCTAAGGAAGAAAGTGAGACAAGTTTCCAAGGGTGAAATAAAGTTTGCCCATTTTTATTAAAAAAGAGTTGATGGCTCACACAATAAGAAGCGTGAATAATAGCCCCCTCCTCATTTCGCCAAATGAGCACATCAGTTGGCTTTATTTCATTATGAAGGTGCTCTTTATAATGATTTATCGCTAAAGCAGTTTGAAATGGCTCTTCGTGGAGCCATTCATTTTTATGCCACTCTATAGCTGTAATGGCATAAAGCGTCGCAGAAAGACAGTTCGGACCACTTGTAGCAGGAAAACGATTGACGGTTTTTTTCAATGTGGCGCGGTAAATAAGTGGAGGAAGGCTCTGTTATCCAAGTATCCCAGTCTTGTGCATATTGACGTAAGATGCTCTTTCTTTGATCAAGTGGAAGAGTATACCACATTCTCGATTGGAGGGCGACTTTAGATCCGCTTAGATAAGAAGTTTCAACTATTTGTTCTGGAAAGTAATGAGCAGGTATAATTAGCCCCCGATTATAACAGATCTGCAGTTTTATTATCCATTTCCGCTTTATTTCACACATCTGTTCAAGCCAATTTGGTTCAGCAATAATAACGGTGTCGACTTCATTCGACAGCTACCATGTTTCTAATGCACTAGTGAGACCTACTTGTGTATAGCTTGGATCGTTAAAAAAGCTTTTTCGATCCATTACAATTGTCTTAGTTAATTGGGAAGAAACGCGGGAAAGATTGTCTTTTTTTAGAAAAAAATAATCTCTATGCGGAACATAAGTACGTGCCCAATGAGCCAAAATGGACGAACATGGTTCAATCTTCACTCCTGTATACCTCCTCATGATCATCATTCACACAAAGCAAGGCGAAGACACGGATAGATGGTATGCTCATGTATTCGCCTCACGTGTGTGGCGATTATTTTTTTGGTAGCGTTTTAAAAATATCCCCTGACTCTAATAAGGCGACAAATTCATCGAGCCAATCATAATAGCCGTTTGCATGATTCAGTTTTTTTAGATCAACCTTAATGGTATCCGACAAATGTGGCGCGTTTTCCTGCATCGCAAGCAACTCTTCCTTCATTTCATCACTTGCTTTACGGTTACGATCAATCGCTGTGCGCCACTGCTTTGTGAATATCGCAATGAAAGAACTATACCAGTCATCTTCGGAACTATAAAGATCCTTTCTTACCCCTTTTTGCCATACTTTTCGTGCCATATGAGCTTCTGTTAACTGACGAATGCTCGTACTCATACTTGTTTTACTCATTCCTAACTGTTCACTCATCTGATCAAGTGTTAAGGGTTGTTCTTCGAATAATAGGGCACCATAAAGACGTCCAGTTGACTCATTCATTCCGTATAAATGAAGATTAGTGGATAATTCATGTATAAATTTCTCCCGAATTTTCTGGAGTTGTTTCGTATCAGAAGATGACTCATAATTTGTTGTCTCCATAATATTCCTCCACATTCTTGATAAATAAAGTGTAACAAAATCCCAAAAAAGTGAACACTAAGAGAAACAGGAGCAATCATTAGCATTGGGGAGTATTTTTGAGGAAAGACATCGTTAAGTTTGTTTAATAAAAACTGTACAAACAATATAAACGGATAGAATGATTTATTCCGTTTGATTGATTTTTCATTTATACGGTATAGTTACATAGTCACAAAGACGCAGGAATTGTATAAAGAGGTGGAAAACTTGTCGAAAATTAAGGTTGAAGGCTTAACTAAAGTGTTTGGCAAAAAACCTAAACGAGCCTTAGATATGTTGAAAGAGGGTAAGAAAAAACCCGAGATCTTAGAAAAAACGGGATTAACGGTTGGTGTTGATCGCGCAAGTTTTGAAGTTCAAGATGGCGAAATCTTTGTAATAATGGGACTATCTGGTAGTGGGAAATCCACACTTGTCCGCTTACTAAACCGTTTAATTAATCCTACTGTAGGTAGCGTATTGGTTGATGGCAAAGACTTAGCGAAGATGGATCAAAAAGATTTACGAGAAGTACGTCGTAAAAAAATGAGTATGGTGTTTCAGAAATTTGGTTTGTTCCCAAACCGTACAATTATGAGCAACGTCGAATATGGACTTGAAATTCAAGGGATTCCACGCGAAAAAAGAAGAGAAACAGCTCAGACTTCATTAGAACTTGTTGGTTTAAAGGGTTATGAATCAAGTTACCCTGATCAACTATCAGGTGGTATGCAGCAGCGGGTTGGACTAGCACGAGCGCTTGCCAATGATCCAGATATTCTATTAATGGATGAGGCGTTCTCGGCACTTGATCCACTTATTCGTAAAGATATGCAAGATGAGTTGCTTGATTTACAAGAGAAAATGAATCGTACGATTATTTTTATTACGCATGATTTGGATGAGGCGCTGAGAATAGGTGATCGAATAATGATCATGAAAGACGGTTCGGTTGTTCAGATTGGAACACCAGAAGAAATTTTGACGCAGCCTGAAAATGAGTACGTAGAACGATTCGTAGAAGATGTTGACCGTTCAAAAGTCTTTACAGCAGAAAATGTTATGATCCGCCCGGAAACGGTTAATTTTGAAAAAGACGGTCCTCGTGTTGCATTACAACGTATGAAAGATGCTGGAATCTCAAGTATTTATGTCACGAAACGAAACCGTGAACTTGTAGGGATTATTCACGCTACAGATGTTTCAGAGCTTATTAGGCAAAATATAAACAGTGTAGAATCCATCATTATTGAAGATGTACCTAGTGTAGAAAAGAATACACCTTTAAATGAGTTAATGGATCGATTAGCAGTAAGCTCAGTACCGCTAGTCGTAAAAGAGGAGAATCGATTACAAGGCATTATTGTTCGTAGCGCAGTCTTAGGTGCGTTATCAGGAAGTGAGGTTGATTTTAATGGATTTTCTACCCCGTCTGGAAGTAGGTGAATGGGTCGAAACCGCAGCAGATTGGCTGAAGGAGAACGTTGAGTGGTTCTTCGACGCAATTGTATTTTTAATTGCTCTCTTAATAGATGGCATTTATTGGGTCATTTCCCTGCCGCCAAGCTGGCTGTTTATTATTCTAGTAGCAGTGGGAACGTACATGTTAAACCGCGGAAAATGGGGTTTAGTTGCCTTTGTTACGATTGGTTTAGTTTTTATAGATAGTTTAAATTTTTGGAACGGCATGCTAGACACGCTATCAATCGTTCTTGCAGCAGGAATTATTTCTGTTATTTTCGGTGTGCCACTTGGCATTTGGATGGCAAAAAAAGATGGCGTCGAAGCGTTTTTCAAGCCTGTTCTTGATTTTATGCAGACGATGCCTGCATTCGTTTACTTAATCCCAGCTGTTACATTTTTTGGTGTTGGGATGGTTCCAGGTGTGGTTGCATCTGTTATCTTTGCGATGCCACCAACGGTTCGTATGACAAATCTCGGTATTCGACAAGTATCAACAGAACTGATTGAAGCGTCAGAAGCATTCGGTTCTACTAGTTCGCAAAAATTATTTAAAGTACAGTTACCTTTAGCAAAAGGAACGATGATGGCTGGTATTAACCAGACGGTTATGCTTGCCCTATCAATGGTCGTTATTGCTGCAATGATCGGTGCATCCGGAATTGGCCGTGATGTGTATCGAGCAGTTGGACAAAATGATATTGGAGCAGGTTTTGAATCTGGTATAGCAATCGTTATACTCGCCATTATTTTAGACCGTTTAACACAAAGTTTTAATAAAAAACAAGAAGCTTAATCTTAGGAACTAGGGGGTCATTCCCCCTTTAAATAAACAAAGAAAACATCTTATAGGAGGTCAATTACGTATGAATTGGAAACAAATTGGTACAACGTCAGGTTTAGCCCTTGTGGTAACACTAGCGGCATGTGGAAATGGTGATGACAGTGGAGAGAACACTGGATCTGTAGAAGATGAAGCAGATATGTTGTCTCAAGAAGACATTGCAGAAAATTTAACTGCTATTACAGGGATTGAACCTGGTGCAGGCGTTATGACAACAACAGAAACAGCAATCGAGGAATACAATCTTGACTTAGATTTAGATGTATCTAGTAGTGCAGTCATGACACAGCAACTTGCCGAACATATAAATAACCACGAGCCGGTGGTTGTAACTGGCTGGTCACCACACTGGAAATTTGAAGCATTTGATTTGAAATATCTTGACGATCCGCAAAATGTTTACGGTGATGGTGAGAATATTCACACAATAGCTCGTGATGGTTTAATGGATGATATGCCTGAAGCGTATCAAATCCTTGATAATTTTTTCTGGACAACAGAAGACATGGAAGCTGTTATGTTAGAGATTGAAGAAGGTTCTACTCCAGAAGAAGCAGCGCGTAACTGGGTTGATGAAAATCAAGATACAGTTGATGAATGGACTGCTGGTGTAGACACTGTTGATGGAGACGAAATTATCCTATCTCTAGTGAATTGGGACACTGAAATTGCATCAACGAACGTTATTGGTGCAGTTTTAGAAGATATGGGTTACAATCCTGAATTGATGGATATGGAAGCACCATACATGTGGCAATCTCTTGCCGATGGTTCTTCTGATGCGAGTGTAGCAGCTTGGTTACCATTAACACATGGTCATTTCCTAGAGGATTATGAAAGTGACCTTGATGATCTTGGACCAAATCTTGAAGGTGCAGTGATTGGTTTAGTTGTGCCTGAATATATGGATATTGATTCAATTGATCAATTACCAACAGCAGAATAAGCGTAAAAAGTGGTTGAAGGCAAGTATGCCTTCAACCACTTTTTTTTGTCGAAAACTTTCTCTGTTATAATATATAACAGTTGTTGTTAAAGGTTATCTGTTATAGTACAATTGAATGAACGATTGAAAGAAAGGTGTTGAAAGGATGGCTTATAAACAGATTGGAAACCTTCAAATTGCAACTACACTCCATCAATTTATTGAACAAGAGGTACTAAAAGGGATTGATGTGAAATCGGATTTATTTTGGAACGGATTTGAGCAAATCATTCATGATCTAGCCCCCATTAATCAACAGTTACTGAAGGAGCGAGAATGGTTTCAAGAGCAGATCAATCAGTGGCATCAAACTCATTCATTTCAAAAAGACGATTATTATCAATTTTTAACAGAAATCGGTTATTTGCAGCCGGAGCCAGAGCCTTTTACGATTACCACGAGTGGGATTGATGACGAAATTGCTACACAGGCGGGCCCGCAGTTAGTTGTTCCAATCAACAATAGCAGATTCGCCATAAACGCAGCTAATGCGAGGTGGGGAAGCTTATATGATGCACTTTATGGAAGCGATGTCATTAAGGTCGAAGCAACGAAGGTAGAGGGGTATGATGAAGGTCGAGGAAATGAAGTCATTCGGTACGCCAAACAATTTTTAGATGAAACGGTCCCGTTAGCAAAGGATTCTCACCAGAACGTGGTTGAGTATAAAGTTGTTCAGGAGAACCTCATTGCTACACTAGAGGATGGGACTGAAACTGGTTTAGCAAATGAAAAAGCCTTTATTGGTTTCCAAGGAGATGAACGAGCATTATCAGCCGTCTTGTTTGAGCATCACCATATGCGAATCGTCTTGCAAATTGACCGTTCGCATGCAATAGGAGGGACTGATCGTGCTGGTATTAGCGACATTATACTCGAGTCAGCTTTAACAACCATTATGGACTGCGAAGACTCAGTTACAGCAGTTGATGCAGAAGATAAAGTAGACGTCTATCGGAACTGGTTTCATTTAATGACAGGGAAAAGTAGTGCTTCATTTATGAAAAATGGTCAGAAGACGCAGCGCTCCTTAAATGAAGATGATTATTACCGTTCCCCAACAGGGGCTCCACTACTTGTGAAAGGTCGCTCGTTAATGTTAATTCGAAATGTTGGCCATCTAATGAAAACAGACGCTATTAAAGATGCATCCGGTCGTTCTATACCAGAAGGAATAATGGATGGCGTTATTACAACGCTTATTGCGATGCATGATTTAGCAGGGCATTCATCCGTCCAAAATTCATCAAAGCAATCCATATATATCGTAAAACCAAAAATGCACGGTGCGAAAGAAGTTGCTTTTGCCCATACATTGTTTAACAAAATTGAAGATTTACTCGGGTTAGAACGTTACACAATAAAAATCGGTGTGATGGATGAAGAACGTCGAACCTCGTTAAATTTATCAGCTTGTATTTATGAAGTGAAAGAGCGCATCTTTTTTATTAATACAGGTTTCTTAGACCGAACAGGAGATGAAATCCACACGTCAATGGAAGCAGGTCCTGTTGTTCGAAAGCATGAAATGAAAGAAACGAAGTGGATTCAGTCTTACGAAAAAGCAAATGTTCAAACTGGCTTAAATGCGCAATTTCAAGGAAAAGCACAAATTGGCAAAGGCATGTGGGCGATGCCTGATGAAATGGATGCATTAGTCAAAGAAAAAGGAAGCCAGCTCAAGGCAGGGGCTTCCACGGCCTGGGTTCCATCACCAACAGCAGCGACACTTCATGCGTTGCACTATCATCAAATCAATGTGATTGATACGCAAACACAGTTAAGGGTCAGTAAAGTTGATTATCGGAAAGATTTATTAGAGGTCCCCCTTGCTAGTCGTTCATATGAGCAGGAAGAAATTGAAGAGGAGCTTGATAATAATATTCAAAGTATCTTAGGATACGTGGTTAGATGGATTGATCAAGGAATTGGTTGTTCAAAAGTCCCAGATATTCATCACATGGCGCTAATGGAAGATCGAGCAACACTTCGAATTTCAAGTCAATTATTAGCAAATTGGCTGTATCATGGCGTTTGTACAAAGGAACAACTCGAACAATCATTTAAAAAAATGGCTCGTGTTGTGGATAAACAAAATGAGCACGATTCTCTCTATCAATCGTTAGTAAGTGAAGAGTCGATTGCATTTCAAGCAGCAAAAGAGCTCGTTTATTCAGGAAAAACTCAGCCATCTGGCTACACAGAACCAATTTTGCATAAACGCCGACAAGAAGCAAAACATATGATGTTAAAAGCGTAAGAGGGAAGAGGGCGATAGCAAGAACATCGTCCTCTTTTTTTCGCAGCAAAAACCTCTAGGTTCAAAAGTACCCTAGAGGTTTGCGAGAAATCTATTCTTCTGTTTTGCTTAAGCAGTAGTCGCATTGAGTAAAGCTTGGTTCTTTCATTGAGATCTTCTTTCCGCAATCTGTACAAACCGTTGTTGTCTCCTGCACGTTGACCACTCCTTTCCTGATTAGTCCAAATTTCAGTGATTTATGAGAATTGTTCAGTTTCAGTAGAGCCACTCATTGCTCTAGTAGAAGAGGTCCCTCCGGAAATAACAGATACTACTTCATCAAAATAACCTGTGCCGACTTCGCGCTGATGTCTTGTTGCAGTATAGCCTTTTTGTTCATTTGAAAATTCTTGTTGCTGAAGTTCCGAGTAAGCACCCATTCCTCGAGTTGAGTAACCGTTTGCAAGTTCAAACATGCTGTTATTTAAAGCATGGAAGCCAGCTAGCGTGACAAACTGGAATTTATAGCCCATTTCTCCCAGACGTTCTTGGAATGTTTCAATTTCATCGTCCGATAATTTTGCTTTCCAGTTAAATGAAGGAGAGCAGTTATAAGCAAGTAGTTTTCCAGGAAACTTCTCATGAATGGCATCAGCAAACGCTTGTGCCTCTTCTAAATTAGGCTCGGATGTTTCACACCAAATTAAATCGGCATAAGGGGCATAAGCCAGCCCTCGAGCAATGGCTTGATCTAAGCCAGCATTTGTACGGAAAAACCCTTCTTCTGTCCGATTATGACTAGCGATAAAGTGGTGATCGTATGGATCAATGTCGCTTGTAAGCAAGTCAGCAGCATTCGCATCTGTCCGAGCGATGATAAGTGTTGGAACACCTAGAACATCAGCGGCTAGTCGAGCGGCAATCAAGTTCTGTACAGCAGTACGTGTAGGGATAAGCACCTTTCCACCTAAATGGCCACATTTCTTTTCAGATGCAAGTTGATCTTCAAAGTGAACACCAGCAGCCCCAGCTTCAATCATTGATTTCGTTAGTTCGTATACATTTAAGCGTCCACCAAAACCGGCTTCTCCATCTGCGACAATCGGGGCAAACCAATGTGTAGATGAATCTCCTTCGACAAATTCAATTTGATCGGCGCGTTGCAAAGCTTGATTAATATTTTTTACAATTTTAGGAACACTATTAGCAGGATATAAGCTTTGATCCGGATACATTTGCCCTGATAAATTGGCGTCTGCAGCAACTTGCCAGCCGCTAAGATAGATGGCTTTTAAACCCGCTTTTACTTGTTGAACTGCTTGGTTCCCCGTTAGTGCTCCAAGGGCGCGAACAAATGGATCAGTATGGATAAGGTCCCATAAGCGTTCAGCTCCTTTTTCTGCAAACGTATACTGGATTGGCATTGATCCTCTTAAACTGACCACATCTTCTGCAGAATAACCTCGAGTCACGCCTTCCCACCTTGTTTCTGTTTCCCATTGTTGTTGTAATTGCTCGGCTGCTTTTGCACGATTCATTTTCATCTCTCCTCTAACTGTTATATAACAATTTAATTATTTAATAACTATACTATTACAGAGGGTGAGAGAACGTCAATGCTTTTTTTGAAAAAATCTTACAATTATTTTCGACAAATATGATTTTGTGTAGAAAGACGGTATAACTAACCGTTTATATGTAGAAAATAATGGAGGAGACTGTAGGAAAAGTAGAGGGAAGATTTTATGTTTATTTTTATTGTGTTGTTTTTAATCATTCCAACGATTTTGTTGTTATTAGCAAGACAATCTTTTTTCATTGAAAAAATCTTTTCGCTTGTTGCCGTTATAAGCGTATTTACATTCGGATCAATAACTATGTCAGCTGTATATCAAATTTTAGAAAACCAAACCGTGTTTATGACTTCGATCCATGCCGTGTTCCTTGAACCATTTTTTTTAGTATCAGGTGGCTATTTACTATTTTTTTTGGCGTATCGATTGTTGGATGATTTATTGCGATGGTAGTAACGTGTTTGAGGCATATGTTTATAAGCGTTCCGTAGGTTCAAATATGTATAAACAATAACTCTTTTTATCAAAAAAACCGCTCCATAGTTAAATAACCATGGTGTGAGCGGAATAGGATAGAGTCCATGAAGAATGGAGAGATACAAAGCTTAATTGACACATCTGTCTTACTCATTAACGCCGATGGCGACTCCGATAGGATAAGAAACAGTCTGAAAATCCAAGAGTGATCTTATCGAAGGAGTTAAGGCGCTGCCCGCGGCAAAGAAGACACAGTGAGTGCAAGTGATAACGTAGCGCAAACGGATGTCGCGTTTGTGCCTGTGGTGGAAGCGTCCACCCGCGCGATAAGTGATGACGATCATTTGAATTGAACGTTCACATTTTTGGATAAAGGACGACAGTCTTTAAACAGA
Source organism: Alkalihalobacillus sp. LMS6 (assembly GCF_024362765.1). Taxonomy (NCBI): domain Bacteria; kingdom Bacillati; phylum Bacillota; class Bacilli; order Caryophanales; family Bacillaceae; genus Alkalihalobacillus; species Alkalihalobacillus sp. LMS6. Next base: position 1,040,906 of record NZ_CP093302.1, read on the forward strand.
CTTAATCAAACTATAAAAGAAGTGTATCGTGATTTTACATAAAGACGTGGACATGACTCGAAATAGCTTATGTTGTATGACGACCGAAATAGATACGAGAAGAGATTTTTCCGAGTATTTTCATTTGTATTATTACTTTTTCTTTGGTACAGTAAAGTCATGATGGATTGATGACATCTGGCTGTTGATGTGCTTGCTTTTGTTTTTTCTCTAAGCATAATTCTAGCCATTTAATCGTGCCGAAAAAAACAAGGATATATTGAATAATCGTTAATTGTTTGATTGGTTTTGCCGATAATAAATAAAAGATAACCGTTAAAACAAATGACAGGATGACAAAAGGGTTATCTAAGCGTTTGATCATGGTGATCCCTCCAAAAAAAGTTGTGATGAAATGTCACAATTCAACATCATTCTCACCCTGATCTATGGTAAGATGGGTGAAAGATTGAACAGATGAAATGAGTGATAAAATGACGACTGAGCGAATACAGCGATGGACCAAGACGAGACTAAGGGAACATTTAAGTGTTATTCGAGGAGAACGCCCGCCTACCTTAGTTCTCAGACATGCCACTTACTTGAATTTTGCACGAAGAAAATGGGTTGAAGCCAATATATGGATAGCAGATGATCAAATCGTCTACGTTGGTCAAGATCTCCCTGAGATGTTAGGAGATGCTGAAGTGGTTGACTGTACCGGACAATTTATTGTTCCAGGTTACATTGAACATCACGCCCATCCATTTCAATTATATAATCCCCATAGCTTGGCTCAATATGCATCTGAACGCGGGACAACAACGTTGATTAATGACAATCTAGTATATTTTTTAAACTTAGAAAAAAAGAAAGCGCTTTCTTTAATAGAAAAGCTTGAAGAACTGCCGACAACAATGTATTGGTGGACGAGATATGATTCCCAATCAGAATTATTAAAGGATGAGATGTTTTCTAATTCCAAAATTAAATCTTGGCTTGAGCATCATCTTGTCGTTCAAGGTGGAGAATTAACATCGTGGCCAGCAGTGTTACAAGGTGATGATACGATCTTGCACTGGATGCAAGAAACGACACGACTCCGAAAGCCAATTGAGGGTCATATGCCAGGTGCATCGGAGAAGACGTTATCTCAGATGGCATTGTTAGGAGTGACTTGCGACCATGAAGCGATAACAGGTGAAGAAGTCATCCGTAGGTTGGATGTAGGGTATACGGCTTCTTTACGTCATTCTTCCATTCGACCAGATTTGCCGCGTTTATTTGAAGAGTTAAAAGAACTAGGTGTAGACTATTTCGGGCGTTGCTTAATGACAACGGACGGATCGCCACCATCTTTTTATGAAGAAGGGATTATGAATACGTGTATTCAAATTGCCATTGATGCAGGGATTAACCCAATTGATGCTTATGGAATGGCAACGTACTATGTTGCTCGTTATTACAATGTTGATCATAAGCTAGGTATGATTGGACCTGGTCGAATTGCTCATTTGAATTTCTTATCAGCGAAAGATGCACCTACGCCAGTAAGTGTCCTTGCTAAAGGACAGTGGGTTCGTCGCGATGGAAAAGATATTAGACAGGAACAAACGTTTAATTGGTCTGATTATGGAATAAATCCGATTGAATTTAATTGGGAACTGTCTGAAGATGAGCTTCATTTTTCAATGCCAATGGGTATTGAAATGACGAATGCGGTTATTTTAAAACCTTATCAAACCATGCTTGAAACGTCAGCTACCGCGCTATCAACAGATCATGACGAATCGTTTTTTGCAATGATTGATAAAAAAGGAAAATGGCTCGTTACCACAACCCTCAGAGGATTTGCAACGTCTGTGATGGGTTTAGCTAGTTCCTATTCATACACTGGGGACGTTATTTTGATCGGAAAGTCATTAAAAGCGATGGTGCAAGCATTTAATGAGTTAAAGAAACAAGGTGGCGGATTAATTCTCATTGAAGATGGAGAAGTGATTGATCGCATCAAGCTACCGTTACTCGGAATGATGTCTGATGAACCGATGGAAGTCATTATGGAGCAGGAACGCAGCTTTACGAAAAAGTTAAGAGATCGAGGTTATACGCACGAGGATCCAATGTATAGTTTGCAATTCTTTTCGTCTACTCACCTTCCTTATATTCGTGTTACACAAAAAGGGATCTATGATGTTCGCAAGAAAAGAATTTTATTTCCAGCAATAATGAGGTAAAATAAAATTACTTTGGTGCTTTACCACTTTAAAAAATAAGCGCATCATAAGAGAAGCACTTAACTCGAAAGGTGTGACATGTGTTGCAAATAAATAAATTAAGAGGAAAAGAATTAGATCAGTTGTTTCAAGCCATCCTTTCTTTAAAAGATGTGGAAGAAGCGTATGAATTCTTTGATGACCTATGCACAATTAACGAAATCCAGTCTCTTGCTCAGCGCCTTGAAGTTGCGCGAATGTTACGTGATGGCTACACGTATCATAAGATTGAAACAGAGACAGGAGCAAGTACAGCGACGATTTCACGCGTGAAGCGCTGTTTAAACTATGGCAATGATGGGTATCGACTTACGCTAGATCGGATTGATGCGCAAGAGCTCGAAAAAACACAAGATGCATAAGGTAAGAGGAGTAGCTCGCAGAATGTTTTCTGCGAGCTTTTTTAACGTTCAACATGAAACTGAGGAGAGAGTGAGGTAAACTAGACGTGAATATTCTTGCTAGTAAGATTTTCGAAAAACAATGGTACTAGCGGGCAAGATTCGCTACAATAAACGTTAAAAACAAAAGGAGCCCGTTTATGACCGATCGAACGTCAATAAAGAAACAGCTGCGAGCAGCTAGCGGTGAAGAATCATGCGACCTTTTACTAACGAACGCAACGATTGTAGATGTGTATACATGCTCCACGTACAAAAGTACGATTGCGATAACAGATGGAATGATTGTGGGGATTGGTGACTACAAAAAGGGAGATCAAACGATTGACTTAGAAGGGAAATGGATTTGCCCTGGCTTGATCGATGGGCACGTACATATTGAATCTGCGATGGTTCGTCCAGAGGATTTAGCACGAGTTCTCCTTCCTAGAGGGGTAACGACAATTGTTGCAGATCCACATGAGATTGCAAACGTTGGTGGCGCTGATGCGGTTCGGTATATGATTGAAGCTGCGAAAGACATCCCAATGGATATTAAAATGATGGCTCCTTCAAGTGTTCCAGCGGCGTCGTTTGAAGAAAACGGTGCTTCTCTTACGAGCAAGGACATAGAAGCTCTTTTTCTCGAAGGAGAGATGCATGGTTTAGGTGAAGTGATGGATTTTCCAGCGGTAGTCACTGGTGATGATGAGATGCTTGAGAAGATTGAGCTAGCGAAAAAGTACGGACAAACCATTGACGGTCACGGTTCGGGTCTAGATGAAAAAGCACTTAATGCCTATAGAGTGGTAGGGATTGAGAATGACCATGAAGCTATTAAAGAGGAAGAAGCATTAGAAAGAATAAGAAAAGGTTTTTACGTTTTAATGCGAGAAGGCACGGCAACAAGAGATCTAGAAGCCATTCTTCCAGTTGTAACGGCTCACAACAGCAGAAGATTTGCCTTTGCGACAGATGATAAGCATTTAGATGACTTAGTAGAAGAGGGAAGCATTGATTTTCATATTCGCAAAGCCATTCGGCTTGGTATGGACCCTTTACAAGCGATTCAAATGGGAAGCTTAAATGCTGCGGAATGTTTTCAGCTTCATACTAAAGGAGCCATTGCGCCTGGAAAAGAAGCGACCTTTTTAATTTTGAGTGATTTGGACGCATTTGAAGTTGAGGATGTATTTGTAAAAGGGAAAAAAGTAGCAGAACAAGGAAGGGTGCTTTCATCATTTCGTGATTATGTGGATGTGCCGTCTCAACTTCTAGACAGTGTCCACATAAAACCTTTTACAAAAAAGGACTTGAAGCTACCGTTAAAGAACAGCGGAAGTGCGACAATCATTGAAGCTTCATTAACGTCAATCGTAACGAGGAAAGTAACAGAAGCGGTTGAGACAGAAGATGGGTGTTTTAAACCAAGCAGCAACCATTTAAAACTTGTTGTGATGGAGCGTCATCATAGAAAAGGTCATATTGGTGTCGGGATATGTAAAGGAATCCCAATTAAACGAGGTGCAATTGTGTCAACGGTGGCACACGATTCGCACAATATTATCGCATGTGGTACAGATGATGAAAGCATTGAGCATGCGATTAAGCATATTGCTGAGTGTGGTGGTGGAATGGCCGTTGTCGATGGCCCTAACGTATTGGCGACGCTACCCTTAACGATTGGCGGTTTAATGTCCGTACACTCTGTCGATCAAGTGAAACGTCAATTAAATCAACTACAAAACGCGCTTAAAGAACTTGGTTATGACGAACATGTGGATCCGTTTTTAACCCTCGCTTTTCTAGCGCTGCCAGTCATTCCTTCTATTAAATTAACGTCAAAAGGATTATTTGATGTTGAAGCATTTTCATTTATCGAGCAGTAAAAAAGAGAGCTGTGGCAAAATCTATTAAAGGATTTTACCACAGCTTTTTGCTTTACGGGTTCCTGTAAGTAGCACGACATTCGCAAGTCGCTCTGACTTTGCAGGTGGCATCACTTCTTTTTGCTTGTGTGATGGTTCTTAATCTTTAAAAACGAACGGTATGGGTGGTCAATTTTGTGTATTCCACTTTTGTAGCTTTTACTTCGGTATTAGCTGAAGATGGTCGCTTAATGGTTGATACTGTTCTGATTGAAGGGAGGTAATGTGATAGTCACCATTGACCCAAGCCTCTCGCTGGCTATGGTAAGTGTCGCTAAAAACATGACCGGATTGTCCAGGTCCCACAAGGTGATGTGTATTTTCAAGGTCGGCTAAATCCATCACACCACGCCAACCAGCGCCATTTGTGACGATTCCCGTTTCTGTTTGATAACTGGCGGCTTTTACAGTAATACGACTTCCGTCGGCAGGCAATGGAGAGCCATTAAACAAATAGTTCAACGGTGTAATCGCTGCAAGAGGATGATTGAAAACAACTTGGTGAAACTCTCCCCATTTCCAATCGTTGGGAATTTCTCCTTGTAACTCGGTTGCCCGAGCAACCGCTTGTTGAAAACTAGTAGAAACGAGTGTTTCAAAGCCACCCGCTTTTTCAATCCAAGGACCGGTTTGCCCTTCATCTGCATCCCGCAGCATTTCATCAACAATATTGGCTCTTCCTTCAAACAAGTCATAAATTTCTTTAGGAAGTGCTTCTTTAAACAATTGTGATGAGATTTCATCCATCCATAAATGAAACAATAATGGACCAGCTTCATCCCGTAAGTCCTCGAACTGCCAATCTTGTAGCATCGTTAGTGCTTGTTCTTCAATATCAGATTGTTCACGATCACCTAGTGCACGTGTAAGAATCGGCACAAACTCTTCTGCCTGTAAATTAACCACGTCCATTTGCAAGTCCATCATGTCTTCGGCAGTGTGGTCGGATGCTGCATAGAGAACATCAATAATACGCTGATGACGATAAGGTTGTGCCCAAGTGTGTGTAAGGTGATAAGGGTAGTCATCATCAACGATTTGATTATTGGCAGTTGAAATGATGCCTGAATCTGGATTTATAATTGTAGGCAGCTCATCCCAAGGAATGTAGCCTTCCCATTGATAGGCGGGATCCCAGCCAGGTACAGGAAGCAGAGCGTCATCCTCTTCTGGGCGAATGGGAATTAATCCATTAGCGCGATATGCAATCGTGCCATCTTGGCTTGCAAACACAAAATTTTGCGCTGGTGCTTGAAAAGACGTTAACGCTTCAGAAAAGGAATCCCAGTCATCTGCGCGGTTAAAGTCTAGCACAGCTTGGAGCTCTGTTGTCGCTTCATGAGCTGTCCAGCGCATAGAAAGGGCATATTCAGCTTGTTCATCAAAGGACGCATATTCTGATAAAAGAGGACCGTTTCTCGTTAGCGTAATCTCATGTTCATAAGGCTCTTGGTCTGCAACAAGAATTTCTTCTGTAATCACTTCAGCTTCATACCACTCGTCATCGTATAAAAAGGTTGATGGTTCTTCAGGATGTCGTTGCTCAAAATAAAGCTGTTGGACATCAGGCCCTACGTTTGTTACGCCCCAAGCAATTTCTTCATTTGATCCTAAAATGATCCCGGGAACCCCTGCAAAAATGACCCCTGTTACGTTGACAGTAGGGGAAGTTAAATGGGTTTCATACCATATACTTGGTGTAGCTAGCCCGAGATGAGGATCATCAGCAAGCAATGGTTCACCTGATGCTGTCCGCTCTCCTGAAAGAACCCAGTTATTGCTACCAGCGAAAGGATGTGGCAAATAGTCACCAGTCTTTGAGAAAGCGCTTTTAATATCGACTGGAATGTTTTGCGCTAATTCTAAAATAACGGGACCATCTTCTGGATAAACAGGCATTAAATCAAGAGCTTCTTCTTCTGTAACGTGTTGAGCAAGCCAGTGACGAAACGCTTGCCCTTGCCAGTTTCCATTTAAATCATAGGCCATATACTTTCCAATCGTCAATGAATCTAAAGGCTCCCACGGTGTTGGTTCATAACCGGCAAGTCGAAATTCAATCGGCAGCTCTCCATTTTCAATGGCTTGTGTCATAAAGGCATTGACACCTTCCGCATACGCCTCTAAGTATCCGTACGTTTCTTCGTCATAAGCTGCTTCTGATGCTTCGGCGGCACGACGTAATCCAAATGTTCGAAAAAACCGATCTTGGTCCAGCATGCCTTCACCGATTACTTCAGCTAGCTGACCTGAAGCTTGTCGCCGACTTAAATCCATTTGAAATAAGCGATCTTGGGCTGTCACGAACCCTTGCGCAAAATAAAGATCGACATCATTTTCCGCTTCAATATGAGGAACACCTTGCTCATCTCGGTAAACTGACACTTCATCAGCTAACCCTGCAACCTCTAGCTCCCCGCGCACTTGTGGCATTGGCTTTTGGAGCTGTAGATATGCCCAAATGCCAATACTTATTAATAAAAGGAAGAAGACGCCGATTGAAATAATAAAAATTTTTTTCCACGGAACACGTTTTTTCTGTTTTAATTTAGCTGTTTCCATATAATCCTCCCCTTCAAAAAAGAAAACGCTTTCGAATCTAGTATTCGAAAAGGATAAACAAACTCCTGCAAATCAATTGCGTTTTTTAACCACTCATGCATACTAAAGATACGATATGCTTGAAAAGAGAGGGATACGCATGATTATTATTGAAAATGACGATCTTCAAGTAGAACTAATGAATAGTGGTGCAGAGGTTCAAAAAGTGATTGATAAACATACAGGGAAAAATAAAATGTGGAGTGGGGACCCAGAATACTGGGGAAGGGTTTCACCAATTTTATTTCCAATTGTTGGCGCTTTAAAAGGAGGAACGTATCGGTATGAAAACCAGATGTATACACTTCCTCGACATGGCTTTCTTAGAGATCAAATGTTTGTGACCAATCATCTAGAACGATCAAAGGTTCGCTTTCATTTTGAATCTTCTGGTCAGTTTACAGATGTGTATCCGTTTGAATTTACGATTCATGTAAACTACGAATTAGTTGAGCGATCGCTAAAAGTAACGTGGGAAGTAAAAAATGATACAGACGGACCCATGTATTTCTCCATCGGCGGACATCCTGGCTTCGCTTTACCTATGAGAGAAGGAAGAAAAACGGCTGATCATGTCATCGAGTTACAATCGAGCCAGCAGTTAAAGCAGTACCAGTTAGTGGACAATCTGTTGGAAGAAGTGAAGGATCAAGCTATTTCCTCATCTTTTTCTCTTTCGCCTGAGCGGTTTAAGCGTGACGCGCTTGTATATGAAGGTGTTGATAAAGTCTCAGTCACTATCGATCAGTCGATTATGCTTGAACTAGATGTGCAAGATGCACCATATGTTGGCGTTTGGTCTCCATATAGAGAAGGTGAGGACGAGCTAGCTTTTATTTGCATTGAACCTTGGTACGGCTTAGCGGATACAACCGAGACGAGCGGTTCATTAGAAGAGAAAAAAGGAATTCAAAAACTTGCTGTAGGTGAACAGTTTACAGGCGGTTACACAATTAAGTTCTGAAAATTGTAACACATGGTGCGAAGGTTCAAGCTTGCTCTTGTTGAATAGATATAGAGACGAGAGGAGCTGATTAGATGATTTACTACGAAATTGAGTGCATCACGTGTAAACAGCTATACAAAGCGATAGAAGGAACAGCTTTATACAGATGGTATAAGGAACATCCGAATGAGAGAACGATGTGTCCCGATTGTTCCCGAAAAATCGAAAAAGAAGCGCAGAAACAGTTTCTTGGGTGAAGAGATTTTGTAGCGGATTAGGTCAAGGTGCAACAGTGTCAACTTTGACCTAATCCATTTTTTATTCGCTTTGTTTAGTCAGTTCACTTGCTTTTCCTGCTTTCATAACCATTCCTGCTAACGGTTTAGGGAACCATTCTTGAATGGTTTGGGCTAATCCAATTAATGAATCAAGGTTAACGCCAGTATCAACACCCATTTCTTCAAACATATGCACCATATCTTCCGTACAGACATTCCCGACAGCAAGTGGTGCGTAAGGACATCCACCTAAGCCAGCGATAGAAGCATCAAAATGCCGTACGCCGGATTCATAACCTGCCAACGTATTGGCTAGTGCTAACCCTCTTGTATTATGAAAATGAAGACCAAGTTCCAAATCTTTGCCAAACTCAGTAAATAATGCAGAGACTCGTTCTTTTACTTGAGATGGGTGAGCCATTCCTGTTGTGTCTCCTAAAACAATTTTTGATGCGCCAGCTTGTAAAAAAGCATCAACCATTCTCATGACTTCTAATTCTGAAACAGATCCACTAAATGGACAACCAAACGAGGTTGATAAGATAGCTGTAACAGGTTTAATCGAATGTGCTTCGCGTACACTAGGAAGTAAATCAGCTAATCCATCTTGAACAGAGCGTTTCGAATTTTTCAAGTTGAAAGCGTCGCTAACCGCCATTGATAGGTGTAAATGCGTAATCGATGTTTGCATGGCGCGGTCAACGCCACGACTATTAAGAGCGAGTCCGGCTACCTCAATCGCAGCTGGTCGTTTCCAGTGGATTAAAATTTCTTCAGCGTCAGCCATTGCGGGAACGAACTTAGGATGCACAAATGAAACCGCTTCCAATTTTGTTAATCCAGCTTGAACAAAACCTTCTAACATCTGAATCTTTTGCTCGGTTGAAATAACTGTTTTTTCGTTTTGTAATCCGTCGCGTGCACCAACTTCGACAATATGTATCAACTTAATCAGCTCCTTATGCATTTTTAAAAGATGCTACAGGCGGAAAACACCCGCCTGCAGCGAAACTTTGTGTGAATACTTACGCTTGTAAAGATAAGTAGCGAAAAAAAGTAACAGCGGCAATGAGCGCCACACCTATTAAATAAATAATCGCTAAACGACGTTCTCGTGCATCGGTTGTTTTTAACGTGTGCAGGATGAGTAAAGCTGCGAGCACCATATTTAAGACGGACACGATAAAGAAAGGAAAGATGCTTTGGTACAAATTCTGAGAAGCGATCCCTACAAGATTAACGAGAGCGACAACGATAAATAACCACATGTAAATCATAATAATTAAAGAAGGTCTTTCTTTTTTTTGTTTCTTTGCCATGGAAATTCTCCTTTGTATCAGTTGTTTCAAATAATTGTTTTGAACCCCATATTCAAAATTGGTCATGCCATTAAAACGTGCACCTCTTTCAAAAGTGATCCAGCTTTTACCAAACCCTATTGAATTGAAAATGGTTAAAGGATAACGCAAGACCTGGAGCGAAAGTATTAGTGAAACGAGCGCTTGATAATGGGTTCTTGCTTATAATCCAAGTGTAGCATATGCTGCCCTTTTAATGCCCATTTTTAATATAGAAATAAATGAAGGATGAGGAAGATGTTTAGACTTGTTTTTCATTTAGTTTCCTTTCAATACTTACACTTGAATGAATTTTATAATAAGTCGCAGTAGTCATTTTAACGAATGATAACAGTGATATTATTTGTAACATCTTTCTTATTAAATGGCGACGACTCCTGCGGGAACAGCACGTGTCCGAAGACAATGGAGCGTTTTTTTGCGGAAATGGCTGAGGCCGTGCCCGGGGAAAGCGGTCGCCATTTTAAATAGATTTTACGTCATTTTCGCATCTAATTCGAATGATGAAATTGATTCACTTGAATCCATTATAGAAAACCTTACATAATCTTAATCTTTTTTTTAAATGAACAAAACGTTTGCCTCATATACTAAAAGTAGAAAAAGTAAGGGAGGGTTAAACAATGGAAGAAAAAATGCAAAATGAAACAGGCGAAAACTTAGTCGTCGGGGCATTATGGGCTTTGCTCATTAGTTTGCCAATATGGATGGGGGTTGCTTACTTCAGTTATAAGCTTTTTCTTTCGTTTGGATAATGGACGACTTTGCTACTTGGGAAAAATCTAACTTTATCATACCGTAAAGGGTAAACAAAAACGAGATTCCTTGTTTTTTGTTTACCCTTTTCTCATAATGTTGTATGATAATGATTATCAATAGTATTATGTAAGTGGAAAAGGAAAATGACTTTATGGGGAGACAATCAGCGGCATCAACTTTAGAGAAAGCAAAAGTACGATCAAAGCCAGTTTACGCTTTTTTAGTGCTAGGTATTGGTCTTGTTGTTCTAACTGCTGCACTGATTCTATCCGTTTCTTTTGGGGCTGCTCAAATCGAGATTGGGACAATTTGGTCAGCGATTACGGAGTTTGATCCAACGATTACAGAACACCAGATTATTCATGATATTCGAATCCCAAGAGCGTTAGGCGCTGCAATTGTTGGCAGTTTTTTAGCTGTTGCTGGTGCAATTATGCAAGGTATGACGCGTAACCCGTTAGGTGAACCGTCGATAATGGGGGTCATGGATGGTGCTGCCCTCGCTATTGCGATTACATTTGCTTTTAGCGCGAGTGTGTCAGGAACTGGATTAATGACGGCGGCCTTTATAGGAGCTGGTGTAGGAGCTTCCTTTGTTTTTTTAATTGGCTCCTTTGCGAGAGGCGGGCTAACGCCTGCAAAACTTGCTTTAGCAGGCGTTACGGTTGGTGCGTTTTTAAGTGCGATCTCTTCAGGAATTGCGATCCATTTTAATGTGGCGCAAGATATTAGCTTTTGGTTCGCAGGCGGATTAGCTGGTATGTCATGGACGAACATTCGAATGATTCTCCCTGTGGCAGTAGGTGGCTTGTTATTAGCTTTCGTTCTTTCAAGATCTGTGACCGTTTTAAGTCTAGGTGAAGACGTTGCCAAAGGATTAGGACAGCGTATACTTTTAATAAAAATTTTAGGCATTATCGTTGTGCTTTTGTTAACAGGGGCAGGTGTAGCTGTCGCAGGTGCGATTGGTTTTATCGGCTTAGTGATTCCACACATAACAAGAGGGCTTGTCGGAGTCGACTATCGATATATAATCCCTTGTTCAGCAGTACTCGGCGCATTACTTTTAGTTTTAGCAGATTTAGCTGCTAGACTCGTAAATGCACCATTTGAAACGCCTGTAGGAGCAATGACAGCATTAATTGGGGTACCATTCTTCCTTTATCTCGCTCGACGTGATGGGAGGAAGCTATAATGAAAGCGATTATGAAAAAACCTTCATCGATTATGATTCTTTTATTAATCATTATTGGCTTTACGTTTCTAGTAAGTTTACAAACGGGGACGATTCAAATTCAACCTTTAGATGTGCTGCGAACGTTATTTGGGGCAGGGTCGGAGCGAGATGCGTTAGTATTATTTGAATTTCGTTTGCCGCGAATGGTTATCGCTCTGCTTGTAGGAGCAGCGCTAGCTGTGTCAGGAGCGATTTTACAGAGTATCTCTCAAAACGAGCTAGCGGATCCTGGAATTTTAGGTATTAATACAGGGGCTGGGTTAGCAGTCGTCGTGTTTATTTATTTTTTCCAAGGTTCTTTAACTGGCGTTAGTCAATTGTCGATTTTTATCATGCCTGTTTTTGCCTTTATCGGCGCGGCATTTGCAGCGTTTTTAATTTATTTATTTGCTTGGAAAAAAGGCGTTACACCTGTTCGACTCATTTTAGTTGGGATTGCAATAAATGCTGCGTTTAGTGCATTGTTAATCGTGGTTCAGCTTCGGATGGAGCCGAATGATTTTATGCAGGCGACGATTTGGTTAACAGGAAACATATGGGGAACAACGTGGGCCTATGTATTAACAATTCTACCTTGGGTGCTTATTCTTGTTCCGCTCGCCTTGTATAAGGCACGAACACTAAATGTTATGCAGATTGGCACGGAGTCTTCAATCTCTTTAGGCGTAGCAATGGAAAAAGAAAGACGCGTTCTTCTCGTTCTTGCTGTAGCACTAGCTGCTATTTCGGTGGCTGTGGCTGGCGGTATTGCCTTTTTAGGGTTAGTTGCTCCGCATATTGCGCGAAGACTAGTTGGACCAAAACATCAAGTGATGATTCCAACAGCAACGCTCGTCGGTGCATGTATTATGTTGGCAGCAGATATGGTTGGGCGAAATATACTCGCACCATCAGAAATTCCGGTAGGGATTGTCATTGCCATTTTAGGTGCACCTTATTTCTTGTACTTATTAATGAGAACACCGTAGGAGGGAAAAGCTCTTGTCACGTTTATCAACAAAGCAGCTATCCATTGGTTACGAAAAAAGAGAGATTGTTCATGATTTACATCTTCATATACCAGATGGTCAAATCACAACCATTATTGGACCGAATGGATGCGGGAAGTCTACGATTTTAAAAACGATTGCTCGGATTTTACAAGCTTCAAAAGGTGCCGTGTATTTAGACGGAAAATCGATTCATAAACAATCGACTAAAGAAATTGCGAAAAAGATGGCTGTTTTGCCACAGTCACCTGAAGCGCCAAGCGGGTTAACTGTCGAAGAATTGGTTGCCTATGGTCGATATCCACATCAAAAGGGATTTGGTCAGTTAACCGGTTATGATCGGGAAATCATCGAGTGGGCATTAGAACAAACGAATATGGCTGAATTTGCTGACCGATCCATCGATGCTCTCTCAGGTGGTCAACGCCAACGAGTTTGGATTGCGATGGCACTAGCACAAGAAACGGATATTTTACTGTTAGATGAACCGACGACTTATTTGGATCTTGCTCACCAGCTAGAAGTGTTGCAAGTGCTCGAGCGCTTGAACCAAGAACAGAAACGTACCATCGTGATGGTCATTCATGATTTGAACCATGCTGCGCGTTTTGCTGATTATATGGTGAGTATTCGAGCAGGCAAAATTGTAAAAGAAGGTGCTCCTGAAGATGTGATGAATGCAGAAGTGTTACGTGATGTCTTTCAAATTGATGCGAGTATCGTAACAGATCCACGAACAGGAAAGCCGGTTTGCTTAACATACGATTTACTTCGACAGGAAGAGAGCGAACGAATTCCTGCATATGCATAAACACGTAAAGGCTCGTCGACCTGATAGACGAGCTTTTTTTTATTAAAAAACATAGGATTGTGAGAATGTTGTTGACATTGAGAATGATATTCGTTATCATTTAGAAAGAACGTGACACATACACGTCTAGTTATTAGACCCCTTTTGGACCCCTACACTGCCTATGTAGGGGTTTTTTGTTTCTGTACATGGACATTGGAAAAGTTGGAAATCCTAAAGATAGGTAAACAAAAAGGAGCCGCTTGTCTATGATTACAGAAGATGAACGATACATATTTGAACGGGAACTTGAGCAATTAGAAAGAGAAAAACAAAGTGCGCAATTAAATGAAAAATATAAAACATTTATTAATGAACAAATTGAACTTTTGCAAAGCGTGATCTATGGTGAACAAACGGACTAATTGTGGATGATAACGGGATAAAGATATGAAGGGCTCTATTTATGCAGATGAAAAAAGGTAGTGCTTTTTTTGTGAGGATTTCCGTTAATTTCACGCAAAGGATACACGACATGTGTGGCGAACTTTGTTATAATAACTTGCAGAACGAACGTGCGTATTCGTGCTCGTTAAAGGGAGGCACACGTAAGTAACGATGATGAAAAATATAAATGAATGGTCGCATGTATTTAAGATTGATCCAAATAAAGAATTAACCGCTGAGGAACTGGAACGTTTATGTGAATCGGGGACTGATGCGGTTATTATTGGTGGAACAGATGGTGTGACGTTAGATAATACATTAGCGCTCTTAGTACAAATTAGACGCTTTCCCATTACAGTGGCTCTTGAAGTGTCAAACCTTGAATCAATTACACCAGGCTTTGATTATTACCTCATTCCAACGGTGTTAAATAGTCAACAAACAGAATGGGTGATCGGGCAGCATCACCAAGCGATGAAAGAATACGGAGAACTTATAGATTGGGACACCTTTATCCCTGAAGGGTATTGCGTGTTAAATGCGGAAGCAAAAGTGGCCGAGCTTACAAACGCAAAAACATCGCTGTCGATAGATGATATAAGTGCCTATGCAAGACTGGCTGAAAAGATGTTACACTTACCTTTCTTTTATTTAGAGTACAGCGGGACAAAAGGTTCACTTGATGTGGTAAAAGAAGTGAGCAGAGTCTTATCTTCCACGAAACTTATTTATGGTGGTGGCATTCAAACGGCGGAAGAGGCAAAAGAATACGCTGCATATTCAGATGTGGTAGTCGTTGGGAATGCTATATACACACATTTTAAAGAAGCGTTAAAAACAGTAGAAGCAGTAAAAGGTGGTGCGTCATAGATGCAAGACACGATTATTGAACGAATGTTAGAAGGATTGAATCCGGAACAGCGAAAAGCGGTTGTTCATACAGATGGTCCAGTCTTACTCATGGCAGGAGCTGGTAGTGGAAAAACCCGAGTGTTGACCCACCGCATTAGTTATTTATTACGACACAACCAAACGCCTCCTTGGGCAGTCCTAGCACTTACATTTACAAATAAAGCTGCTCGAGAAATGAAAGACCGAGTTGCTCAATTAGTAGGGCCAATCGCTGAAGATATTTGGATCTCAACGTTTCACTCTATGTGTGTACGTATCTTACGTCGAGATATTGACCGCATAGGATACAGTCGTAATTTTTCGATTCTCGATTCAGGCGATCAGTTATCCGTTATTAAACAAATCTTGAAAGCACAAAACATCGATTCAAAAAAGTTTGATCCGAAAGCCATTCTTGGTATCATTTCAAGCGCAAAAAACGAATTAAAGTCGGCAAAAGCATTTGCGAAGACGGCTGAAGGAATGTTTGATCAAGTCGCAGCCGACGTATACATGGAATTTGAAAAACGGTTAAAAGTAAACAATGCGTTAGACTTTGATGATTTAATTATGAAGACAATTGAATTATTTAATGATGTGCCGGAAGTCCTCGAATTTTACCAACGTAAATTCCAATATATTCATGTTGATGAGTATCAAGATACGAACAAAGCACAGTATAAATTGATTAAGTTGATGGGCGATCGTCTGCAAAACATTTGTGTAGTTGGGGATTCAGATCAATCTATTTACAAATGGCGTGGCGCAGATATCCAAAATATCCTCTCGTTTGAAAAAGATTACCCGGATGCAACCGTTATTATGCTTGAGCAGAACTACCGCTCAACAAAGACGATCTTACAAGCCGCAAACCAAGTCATTGGCAATAACGGCAACCGTAAACCTAAAAATTTATGGACGGAAAACGATCAAGGCGAAAAAATTGCTGTATACGAAGCGGCATCCGAACATGCAGAAGCTCAGTTTGTTGTTGAAAAAATTAAAGAGACAGCAGTGAAGGACTCAAGTTTTTCCTATTCGGATGTGGCAGTTTTGTATCGAACAAACGCGCAGTCTCGTATTATTGAGGAATTTTTCATAAAGTCTAATCTGGAATACAACATCGTCGGCGGAACAAAGTTCTATGATCGAAAAGAAATTAAAGATGTTCTTGCTTATTTGCGACTCGTGTCTAACCCTGAAGACGACATTAGTTTGGCTCGAATCGTCAATGTGCCAAAACGTGGAATAGGGGCAACGACAGTCGACAAAATTGCTGCATATGCGACGCAAAATGGCCTCTCGATGTATCGGGCATTGTCTGAGATTGACCATATTGGGGTAACGGCAAGAGCGAAAACAAAGCTTGTTGAATTCCGTGATCAAGTGAGTAACTGGGTCCAACAACAAGATTATTTATCCGTGACAGAATTAGTTGAGGAACTTTTAGAAAAAGTTGGCTATCGTGAAATGTTAAAAGCGGAGCAATCGATCGAGGCCCAGTCTCGACTAGAGAATATCGATGAATTTATATCGGTTACGCAAGAATTTGAAAAAAGAAGTGAAGAAAAAGATTTAGTGTCATTTCTCACCGATCTCGCTCTTGTTGCTGACATTGATCAACTGGATGATGATCAAGCAGAAGCGCCTAAAGAAGCGATTACGCTAATGACTCTTCATTCTGCAAAAGGATTAGAATTTCCTTACGTCTTCTTAATCGGAATGGAAGAAGGGATCTTTCCACATAATCGCTCATTATTTGATGACGATGAAATGGAAGAAGAACGTCGGTTAGCATATGTAGGCATTACTAGAGCTGAAAAAGAGTTGTATTTAACAAGTGCAAAGATGCGAACCTTATATGGAAGAACGAATACAAATGCTCCATCGCGATTTATTGCTGAAATTCCAGATGATTGTACGATTGAACACGGCGTACCTGCTTGGGGGTCACAAAGAGCGTCGGTGGGTAGCGCGGCTTCCTTAGCTGCAAAACGAACGAGTACTAGCCCAATGTCATCAAGAATGACAAACACAGGTGGAGAAGGATTTGAATGGGCTGTAGGCGACAAAGCCTCGCACAAAAAATGGGGCGTTGGGACAGTCGTTAGTATAAAAGGGGATGGCGATTCAGTAGAATTGGATATTGCATTTACGCCACCAACAGGAATTAAACGACTGTTTGCGAAATTTGCTCCTATTTCTAAAGTCTAAGATAAGGTAAAGGAGATACATGAATGGACAAGCAACAAGCTGAGGGCAAGATCAATGAATTGAAACAGCAGTTAGAGGATTATGGGTATCATTATTACGTCCTTGATCAACCGAAAGTACCGGACGCAGAGTACGATCGATTGCTTCAGGATCTTGTTCAACTCGAAGAACAATTTCCTGAACTCGCATCAGAAGATTCTCCAACCATGCGTATTGGTGGAGCTCCTGCTTCGGCATTTAAAAAAGTTGCCCATCGTGTTCCGATGATGAGCTTGTCTAATGCCTTTTCAGCTGACGATTTAAGAAGTTTTGATCGCCGTGTACGTCAAGCAGTCGGTGATGATGTCTCGTATGTGTGCGAGTTAAAGTTTGACGGGCTAGCTGTCTCCTTAACATATGAAAATGGGCTGTTAGTCCGTGGTGCAACGAGAGGGGACGGAACAACCGGTGAAGAGATTACAGGTAACCTCCGCACCGTTCCGTCGATTCCGCTCCGACTAAAAAAGCCAGTTTCGATTGAAGTTCGTGGAGAGGCGTATATGCCGAAACAATCATTTGAAAAGCTTAATGAAGTGCGAGAAGAAGCGGGGGAAGAAAAGTTTGCCAACCCGCGAAATGCCGCTGCTGGCTCGTTAAGACAGCTTGATCCGAAAATCGCTGCGAAACGAAACCTGGCAATGTTCGCTTATTCAATTGGGGAGTTAAGTGGGAAAACTTTAACAACCCATTATCAAGGCCTATCTTTTTTAGATGAGCTTGGTTTTAAAGTAAGTAAGGAAGCGACAACATGTCAAACGATCGACGAAGTCATTTCATTTACCGAAAAATGGGTTGAAAACCGACATGAGCTCCCATATGAAATTGACGGGATTGTCATTAAAGTAAACAGCTTAGAACAGCACGAAGCATTAGGATTTACAGCTAAGAGTCCACGCTGGGCAACAGCATTTAAATTTCCGGCTGAAGAAGTGGTGACAACTTTGCACGACATAGAACTAAATGTTGGTCGTACGGGTGTGGTCACACCAACCGCAATTCTTGAGCCTGTAGTAGTGGCAGGAACAACGGTGAAACGCGCATCTTTACACAATGAAGACTTAATACGTGAAAAAGATGTGAAGTTAGGGGATACCGTCATTGTGAAAAAAGCGGGCGATATTATTCCTGAAGTTGTTGGTGTTCTGACTGAAAAACGAACAGGTGACGAAATTGATTTTCACATGCCAACTGAGTGCCCGGAGTGTTCCAGTCAGCTGGATCGAATTGAGGGAGAGGTGGCGCTTCGCTGTTTGAATCCAAAATGTCCAGCGCAGATTCGTGAAGGCTTAATTCATTTTGTCTCGCGTAACGCCATGAATATTGATGGATTAGGCGAAAAAGTAATTAGTCAGCTATTTAGCCATGAATTAATTGCCGATGTTGCTGATTTATATACATTGAATCGGGATGAACTACTCCAGTTAGAGCGTATGGGTGAAAAGTCCGTCGACAATTTGCTTGATGCGCTTCAAACATCAAAGGAAAACTCTCTTGAGCGCTTGTTATTCGGTTTAGGCATTCGTTTTGTTGGGGCAAAAGCCGCAAAGACATTGGCGATCGAATTTGATACAATGGACAAGCTGCGTCAAGCGTCAGCTAATGAATTAATAAATGTGAATGAAATTGGCGAAAAAATGGCTGATTCCATCGCATCCTATTTTGAAAAGCCTGAAGTTGATGAGCTTTTAGGGAAGCTGAAAAAAGCGAACGTAAACATGCATTATACAGGTGTAAAGCCTACTGAAAATGATGTAAAAGTGAATTCGCCATTTTCCGGAAAGACGATCGTATTAACAGGAAAACTCCATCATTGGAATCGTAAAGAAGCACAAGAGAAAATTGAAGCACTAGGTGGAATGGTTACAGGAAGTGTTAGTAAAAAAACAGACTTAGTGATTGCAGGTGAAGATGCTGGCTCCAAGCAAAAAAAGGCGGAGAGTCTTGGCATTGATATTTGGACAGAAGAGCAGTTTGTTCAGACGATGGAAGATTTAGATTGAGAGAGGGGTACGTTCAATGAAACGTTGGGGGATCATTGGGCTAAGCACCATGTTGTTAGCAGGGTGTAATGTATTTGGAGGGAATGACGATTCAGAAGAAGAACCAGAAGTGGAGATAACGGATGAGTCTCTTAGTGTAATACCTTCTGTTCCTTCTGAAGAAAATCATTATTCAAGTGTGTTGAAAGATGGAACTTATCTTCATGGAGAGACAAGAGGGTATGGTGTCGACACCGGCATGAATCGAAGCAATTTAGATTGGTTTGAATTAGGGCTAGAAGAAGTAGCAAAAGATACATTTGATCCTGGGTCCTACTATTTTCAAGAAGGGCAACATTTAACAAGAGAAACGGTAGGGAGCTGGATTAATCGTTATGATGAAGAACAGAATCCAGATGGCTTTAATCCAGCTTTGGGAATCGATGACGACGATGCAGATTTACAAGAGTCCATTGATGCAAGAAAAGACAATCCGATTGTCCTGCGTAATATTCTAGAGCATAACTACATGCAGGCGAGTGATAATGGCACGTATGAGACAGAGGGAATTGTTATTGGATTAGCGTTAAACAGCGTTTATTCCTTTACGTATGAAGGTAATCCAGCTTCACAAGAGGTATCTGCCAATCAACAAGAGTCGGTCGGTGTAGATGCTGCTGAACAAATTGTGGAACGAATTCGTAATGGCGCAAGCGCGCTTGATGAAGATTTAAGCGATGTACCGATTATTGTAGCCTTATTCAGCGATAAACCGAGCAATGAATTAAATGCGGGTCATTTCTTTATGAAAGGTGTATTTGAACCTGGACAAGGTGGAGACTGGTCAAACATCAATCAAAAACATATTCATTTTCCGTCTTCTGAAGCAAATAACGAACATCAATACGATGCAGATCGGTTTTCGCAATTTCAATCAGACATTCAAGATTTCTTTGAAAATCATGTCGGGGTTGTTGGACGAGCTCGCTATGAAGAAAATCAGTTAGCAAAAGTTGTGGTCGATATTAACATTCAATATAAAGGGCAAGCTGAGGTCGTTGCATTAACCCAGTACGCTGCTTCAAAAGCAGAAGAATATTTTGACGATGTGCCTGTGGATATAGAAATTGCTTCGATGTCAGGCGTGATTGAAGGAATTGTCTCCCATCACCCAAACGCAGATCCGTTTATTTATATAACCGATTAAACAAAAGCCAGTTTCGTCTGGCTTTTGTCTAACGGTCTATAATCAGAATATTTCTATTAACTGAATGAAGTTCATAATAAAGTCAATATTTAATTTCCATAACTTGGAGGAGTGCAAATGAATCCGATATTGATCGATTTACCGGAACAATTTGAAACTGCACGACTGCAAATACGCGTTCCAAAGCCTGGCGACGGCGAATTCGTACATCAAGCAATTGAAGCATCAAGACACGAGTTAAAAGCGTGGCTTCCGTTTGCTCGCAAAGAACGAACGGTAGAAGAGGTTGAGCAAGATTTACGAGAGTCCTACGCAAAATTTTTATTACGAGAAGATATCCGGATGCTTCTTTTTGAGAAAAGAAGTAGCGAATTTGTTGGTACTTCGGGCTTACATCAATTAGATTGGACCGTTCCTAAATGCGAAGTCGGTTATTGGATTGATTCACGAAAAAGTGGACAAGGGTATATAACAGAAGCAGTGAATGGGCTTGCAGGCTATGCATTTGAACATATAAAAGCAAAAAGAGTGTATATTCGCTGTGACCCAATGAATCTGAAAAGTAGTTTAGTTGCTGAGCGAGCAGGATTTCAACTTGAAGGAATTTTGAAACATGACGAGTGGTCTGTGGATGGGACAACATTAACGGATACAGCAATTTATGCCAAAACAAAAAAATAGGGGGAGTTCGATGCAAATATTTTTTCGTTATAACTGGCAGGTGCGTCAGCAGTGGTTTGACTGGTGTGAGCAATTAAGTCAAAAAGCGCTATTTGAGGAACGAGTAGGAGGGGTGGGAAGTATCGCTAAAACACTCCATCACATTATTGACGTAGAATGGAGTTGGATTAGAAGGTTACAAGGGAAAAGTGATCAAGAAGTCCCTTTTTCATCGATTCAATCACTAGCAGATTTAAGAAAGTTAAATTGCTCCTACCACAAAGAAGTAGAGTATTTTGTTGATAGATGGCAGCCATCTTTTGAAAATGACGTGTACAAAGAGGGCCAACCTCCTTTTGATACGTGGGGCATTGTGATGAGGCATATCGTAGCGCATGAAATTCATCACATTGGACAACTTTCTGTGTGGGCTCGTGACCTTCAACTAGAGCCAATTTCTGCAAATGTCATTGGAAGAGGGCTTGAGGTTTGAAACGCATTCATATTATCGGTCCAGTAGGGTGTGGGAAAACAACGTTAGCACGTCAATTAGGAAGTATGTATAAACTGCCACACTATGAAATTGACAATATTGTCTGGGAACGAAATGAATTAGGGGATCGCAGACGAACGGTAGAAGCTAGAGATCAACTGCTTCAACAAGTGGTGCAGCAAGATGAATGGGTTTTGGAAGGAGTGCATCGCTTTGTTGAAGCTAGTCTTCATAAAGCAGATACAATTATATGGTTAGATTTATCCTATCATGCGCGGGTTAAGGCGATTTCAATTCGCTATATAAAGCAAGTTTTACATATTGAAAAATCAAACTATAAGCCGAATCTAGCACTATTAAGAAACATGTACCGCTGGAATCGCCAGTATGAACAGACAGACCGAGAAAAAATCATCGACTTACTTATGCCTTTTGAAAAGAAGGTCATTCAAGTGAAGACGCGGGTTAAGCTTGAAGATTGGGGAAAATGTGTTAACCAAGATGACTAATGATACGGGATGACTTCCCAGCGTGATGAATGTTTAAGTAGGTGTGAATTCATTTTTGAGGCAAATGCTTTGGCTGTTTCATAGGAATCAAAGATAAGCGGTTGTTGGCTGCTTGATTTTAGGAGAATCGTGACGACACCGTTTGATGTTCGCTCTAATCGATACATGGTTTTGTCCCCTTTAAGGTTTTATAGAAAAAGTATCTCAAATATTCAAACAAAAAGATATCTTTTTTTCACCCATTTCGATCTGTACTCGATGCGAGAAAAAGGTGGTTTGTTGCTTGCAAGGAGTGAATTTGGTATCATTAATAATATTGTCAAACGTACTGGAGGTGCAACAATGTCAAGAATTTCACAGGATCAAGTAAAGCACGTCGCTCATCTCGCTCGTCTTTCTATTACGGATGAAGAAGCGGAGCGTTTTCGCGGACAATTGGAAGAAATTATTACGTCTGCAGAACAATTAAATGAAGTAAATACGGAAGGGATCATTCCAACGACCCACGTATTGACGATGCAAAATGTAATGCGCGAAGATAAACCTGTTGAAGGGTTAAAAGTAGAAAAAGTATTAAAAAATGCACCCGATCACGAAGGCGGACAAATTCGTGTTCCATCTGTATTTTAATGGTTGTTTACGAGGAGGACAAGCATGTCATTATTTGACCATTCAATAAAAGAGCTGCACGAAAAGCTCGCAGCAAAAGAAATTAATGTTAGCGATCTTGTTGATACGTCATACAAGCGTATTAATGAAGTTGACAGTAAAGTAAAGGCGTTTTTAACGCTCGATGAAGAACGAGCACGTACTTTAGCGAAGCAATTAGATGAAGTAGATGCTTCTGCGAAAGATGTTTTATTCGGGATGCCAATAGGGATTAAAGATAATATTGTGACGAAAGATCTTCGCACAACATGCTCAAGTAAAATGTTAGAGAACTTTATACCGATTTATGACGCTACGGTAATGAACAAATTAAGAGCGGCAGAAACCATTACAATCGGAAAAATTAATATGGATGAATTTGCTATGGGTTCATCGAATGAGAACTCTGCATTTCAAACAACGACGAATCCGTGGAATACAGATTATGTACCTGGAGGGTCTAGTGGTGGTTCAGCTGCTGCTGTTGCTGCTGGAGAAGTACCATTCTCTCTTGGTTCGGATACAGGTGGTTCCATTCGTCAACCAGCTGCTTATTGTGGCGTTGTTGGCTTAAAACCTACATATGGGCGAGTTTCCCGTTTCGGACTCGTAGCATTTGCTTCGTCTCTTGATCAAATTGGACCAATAACCCGTTCTGTTGAAGACAATGCCTATCTTTTTGAAGCGATTGCTGGCCACTGTCCTTCCGATTCAACATCTGCACAATTACCAGTTCCTCCATTTAGCGAATCATTGACTGGAGAAATTAAAGGTCTACGTATTGCTGTCCCTTCAGAATATTTAGGTGAAGGTGTCGACCCAGAAGTTCGCCAATCGGTGCTCGATGCCCTTGCTGTATTAGAAAAACAGGGTGCGGTATGGGAAGAAGTGTCGCTTCCACATTCGAAGTATGCGCTTGCCGCTTATTATGTAATTGCGTCATCAGAGGCATCGGCTAACCTTGCACGTTTTGACGGTGTTCGCTATGGTTACCGCGCGGAAGGAGCAAAGGATTTACTCGAGCTTTATATGAAAACTCGCTCTGAAGGCTTTGGGGATGAAGTGAAACGTCGTATTATGCTAGGAACTTTTGCCCTTAGCTCTGGTTACTATGATGCGTATTACAAAAAAGCACAGCAAGTTCGAACACTGATTAAAAAAGATTTCGATGATGTATTTGCTGCGTACGATGTTGTAATTGGGCCGACAACCCCAACACCTGCATTTAAAATTGGCGACCAACTGGATGATCCGATGACGATGTATGCCAATGATATTTTAACAATTCCTGTTAACTTATCCGGTGTACCAGCTCTATCGGTTCCTTGTGGTTTTAAAGATGGATTGCCACTTGGGCTACAGATCATCGGGAAACATTTTGATGAAGCAACCATTTATCGAGTTGCAGATGCTTATGAAAAAGCAACAACATTTTCTAAAGAAAGACCAGCATTGTAAGGGAGGGAAATCGTGATGAATTTTGAAACAATCATTGGATTAGAAGTGCACGTTGAATTGAAGACAGACTCTAAAATTTTCTCTCCGAGCCCTAACCACTTCGGTGCTGATCCAAATGCGAATACAAGTGTTATTGATCTAGGTTATCCAGGTGTTTTACCAGTCTTAAACGAGCGTGCCGTTGATTTCGCTATGAAAGCTGCGCTGGCACTAAACTGTGATATCGCTACGAACACAAAGTTTGATCGAAAAAACTATTTTTACCCGGATAATCCAAAAGCGTATCAAATCTCTCAGTTCGATAAGCCTATTGGTGAAAACGGTTGGATTGAAATCGAAGTAGAAGGCAAGAAGAAAAAAATTGGCATCACTCGTCTTCATATGGAAGAGGATGCAGGAAAGCTTACCCACGGAGAAGATGGTTATTCTCTTGTAGACTTTAATCGTCAAGGTACTCCGCTCGTAGAGATCGTGTCTGAGCCCGATATTCGTACGCCTGAAGAAGCATATGCTTATTTGGAAAAATTAAAAGCGATTATTCAATATACAGGCGTATCCGATTGTAAAATGGAAGAGGGTTCTTTACGATGTGACGCGAACATCTCTCTTCGTCCAATTGGCCAAGAAGAATTCGGAACGAAAGCAGAATTGAAAAACTTAAACTCGTTTAACTTTGTACGAAAAGGTTTAGAGTACGAAGAAAAACGTCAAGAACAAGTGTTATTATCTGGTGGCGTAATTGAACAAGAGACACGTCGCTTTGACGAAGCCGGAAATAAGACGATTCTTATGCGTGTAAAGGAAGGCTCAGACGACTACCGTTACTTCCCTGAACCGGATTTACTTAACTTGTACATTGATGAAACGTGGAAAGAACGTGTGCGTGCGGAAATTCCCGAGCTACCAGATGCTCGAAAAGAGCGTTATGTAAGAGATCTTGGTTTACCAGCTTATGACGCTCATGTTTTAACACTTACAAAAGAAATGTCCGACTTCTTTGAAGAGACATTAAAACAAGGTGCAGATGCGAAGCCGACTTCAAACTATTTAATGGGAGATGTCTTGGCTTATCTCAATTCAGAACAAAAAGAGCTGAATGATGTTGCATTAACACCAGCAGGTCTTGCCGGGATGATTAAATTAATTTCTGAAGGCACGATTTCTTCTAAAATTGCCAAGAAAGTTTTTAAAGAGCTAATTGAAAACGGTGGCGACGCAGAACAAATTGTAAAAGATAAAGGGCTTGTGCAAATTTCTGATGAAGGCGAACTTCGAAAAATGGTGACCGACGTCCTTGATGCAAATGAACAATCCATTATTGATTACAAAAATGGAAAAGACCGTGCACTTGGTTTCCTTGTCGGCCAAATTATGAAGGCGTCAAAAGGAAAAGCAAATCCACCAATGGTAAATAAATTATTGATCGAAGAAATGGATAAGCGATAAAAATCCGCTTTGAAAACAAGAGAGCGCACGCGTTCTCTTGTTTTTTATGACTTATGCGTTTATTCTATGAACCATTAGGGGAAAATAAGGAAGATGTTTACTTGTTTTTACAACTTATCAGTCATTCTTGCATACGAACCGTACAAAAAATAAGGTACAATGAGAATGAGATAAAGTGAAATGGAAAAGTAGGGATTGCAATGAAACGAGCACGATTAATTTATAATCCGAGCTCTGGCAGAGAGCAATTGAAAAAGAATTTGGCATACATACTAAATCGACTTGAGCACGCCGGTTATGAGGCATCGACTCACGCTACTACACCTGAAGAAGGTTGTGCGACACGCGCAGCAAAACAAGCAGGTGAGCGTGGGTTTGATTTAGTGATTGCTGCTGGTGGCGATGGAACAATCTTTGAAGTAGTAAATGGTCTTGCTGATTTACAAAAACGACCGATGCTCGGCATCATTCCAGCTGGTACAACAAATGATTTTGCCCGGGCGCTCGAGATTTCTCGGGATATTGAACAAGCTATGGACGTCATTTGTAGCGGTCATCATGAGCCGATTGATATTGGCCGGATGAATAATAAGTACTTTACAAATATTGCAGCAGCGGGAACACTAACAGAATTAACGTATGAAGTGCCGGCAAAATTAAAAACGATGGTCGGACAAATGGCTTACTACATAAAAGGCATTGAAAAACTCCCGCAAGTAAAGCCAACAGCTGTGCGTATTGAATACGACGGCAAACTTTTTGAAGGCGAAATTATGATGTTTTTGGTGGCGAACACGAATTCCGTTGGTGGATTTGAAAAATTGGCTCCGAGCGCATCATTACAGGATGGCATGTTTGATTTTCTCGTCGTGAAAAAAACATCGTTTCCAGAGTTTGTTCATTTAGCTTCCCTCGCGTTAAGAGGTGAACACATTAATCATTCAAAGCTTTTATATGTAAAAGCCAATCGAATTAAGGTTGAATTACTTGAGGATCATGAAATGCAGCTAAATCTTGATGGTGAACGCGGCGGCGTGCTCCCTGCAGAGTTTGTGAATATGTATCATCATTTTAACTTGCTGATGCCAAAGAACCGCAAACGTCGATAAGGAAAAACAAAATAAATAATGAGAGGTTGAGTCAAATGCGAGTGCATGTCTCATCTCTCTTTTTTTTTTTTTTTTGCTTTTTATTGATTTTCATCTTTTTTACATTTTTTAATTCCATAAAAGCAAAAATAAAATAATATATAAGTTTGCTTTTTTTGTCTTTATAAATTATAGTAAAGATGAGGGAGGGATTGGATGCTTGCTGAGGAACGACAAAAACGGATTATGCAAGAATTATATGAGCATCAATCTGTAAAAATTGCTGACCTTATTGAACGTTTACAAGTGACAAGAGAAACCATTCGTAAAGATTTATACGACCTTGAAAAAAAGAATGTCATCCGAAAAGTTCACGGTGGCGCTGTGTTAAATAAAGCAAATTTTGAAACCAAATACGTTAGTCGAAAAGCGGTAAATGAACCAGAAAAACGAGCCATTGCCAGAAAAGCCGCTACGTTTGTTGAAGAAAATGACATCGTTTATATTGACTATGGGACGACAGCTCTTTATCTTACCCAAGAACTCATTCTTCTCCACAAAAAACTGACGATCGTAACAAATTCTTTAGCCATTGCCAATGAAGTGGTCGATGGATCTGAATTTGAATTAATTATGATCGGAGGCCATGTTAGAAGGAACGAACGCTCAACATTTGGTCCGATTGCAACACGAACAATGAACGAGCTTTTTGTCGATATTGGCTTTTTCAGTGCTGGTGCCGTACATCCTGATCACGGTTATACGAGTATTCATTTAGGGGAAGCCGAGGTTTCGCGATTAATGCTAAGTCATTCACAAAAGCAAATTATGATGATTGATTACTCGAAATACGGAACGGTGCACATGAATCGTATTAGTAAGACCGAAGAGATTGAATGGTTAGTGACAGATGAGAAAGCAGACCCAGCGATGCTTGAGACGATTAAGACAAAAACCAAAAACGTGTTAGTCGCAACAAGTGAAGTGTAACAAGTGATGACAAGCTCTTTATTTGACGAACGATTTGTCTTTTTAAATCAAACTTATAAAAATAAAGACGAGATCATCAGGAGGCTCGGCTCCTCTATGGAGACGTTCCAATGTGCGAAGGCAGGTTACACAGACGAATTACTAAAGAGAGAAAAAATAGCTCCAACAGCGTTATCGTTTCATTCACGTGGTGTAGCTCTTCCACACATCCATGATGCGTACGTTACGACAAGTAAAATTGGGGTACTAACTTTAACGAATCCAGTCCCTTTTAAACAAATGGGCGCGCCAAATAAAGGTATACCCGTATCAATTGTCTGTTTGCTTGGAATAAAAAATGAACAATTAGCAAAAGAAGCTGTTTATCAGTTACTAACGAAACTACAGGATCATGCCTTTTTACTAACACTTTGTTCGCTTTCGTCATCAAAAGAAGCGGTTCAATTGTTAAACAAATGGTTACTCGAACAGGAGGAGGAGTTAAAGTGAAAACTGTTATTGTTGCTTGTTCCGGAGCCTTAGCTACTTCGATGGTTGTAGCGCGAAAAGTGGATACCCTTTTAAAAGAACATAAGATTAGCGCCGTCATTTCACAATGTCGTCTTAGTGAAGTTAATGAAAAACAACACCAAGCAGACTTGATTATAACTACAACACATCCATATCGTGTATACAGTGTACCTACTCTTCATGGATTGTCATTTTTATCAGGCGTTGGCGTAAACAAGACTTGTGACGAGATTCTCTCTCTCTTAGCTAAATAAAACGGATGAAGAGCTTTTCTAATAGAATGGCTCTTTTTTGTAAGCGGCAGCGTATATATAGGGAAGATATGATGAACTCTTTCAATGAAAGGAAGAAGATTAGTTTAATCCATTGGCTTTTGATGAATGGAAGTATTTATTTGGTGTATGTTCTCGCTGTTCTAAGCTTGGGACCTGTAGACGGCTCTTATTTTATTATTATGTATTGTATAGGAAGTTTGGTGCTGCTCAGTGCAGGTTTGTTGACGCTTGTAAAGCGAACGCATGTGCTCCACTTATTTCCCTTTCTGCAGAAGCTTCATGAATTTAATGTACAAGTGCTTGGCAAGAGATGGATGCAGTGGCTTATGGTTCAAGGATTATTGATGGCGATCATTGGTATAAGCGCTTTATTGTACTATAGTTTTCCTCTATTTGTTGATTCACCTCGTTTAAGTATAATCTATGTGTTTTCATTTCCTATTTTTACAATGTTTTGGGCTGTTCTTATTAATGTCGTTATGTTTCTAGAATTCCAATCAATCATCCGTCAGCTAGGGAGAGAAAGTACTAAAATCCCGCTTTTATTTGTGATAATCATGCCGATGTTTATCGGTTTCATCTATTTAGGAAGCTACAGCGGTCTTTTAACCATAGTAGATTGGTTTATTTGAGTCAATTTCAAAATGATCCGTGGTCGCCATTTTAAACAATTATATGTCTTTACGGATGAGTTTTAAGTTATGACATTCATTCATCGAACATTCAAGAGCTGAAGAGGCTCTTTTTTTATTGACAAATTAAAATGAAACCGATAACATAGTTAACAGTTAACTGTTAACATTTCAGAAAATTAAAGAGGTAAATCATGAGATACGAAAAACAAACAATAAGTGAACAAATTGTCGCTTCTTTAAGAAAAGCAATTGTCTTGCAAGAATACCAAGAGGGTGATCCATTAGTAGAAAGCGAGTTATCAAAAGCGTTAGGTGTTAGTAGAGGTCCGATTCGAGAGGCGTTTCATCAGCTAGAGTCTGAAAATCTTGTCACCAAACGCACGAACGGAAGAACGATTGTAAATCGCTTTACTGAAGTCGATATAGCAAATTTATACGATAGCCGAATACTGATAGAAAAACATGCAATCGCCACTTCATCGGCGGAACATATACAAGAAGCGGTGCAGAAATTAACAGCGTGCATTCATGATATGGAGCAGTCGTTTGAACTTAATCAACGCAATGTCTCTGCAGATTTAAGGTTTCATCAACTAATTGTTAGCACTGCGAATAATAAGACGTTGCTTCAATTATGGAAGTCTTTAAAAGCGATGTTTACAACGTTGATCGATATTACGAGTGAAGTGTCGTTTAGTGACCAACGAGAGGTCATTGAATTACATAAAGAAATGGTAGAGGCGATGGCTAATCAAGATCTTCATTTTGCACAACAATTGTTGGAGAAACATTTAATTGAAGCGCGAAATTACTGCATTATTGGTGTGAATCAAGTGAAGGAGATGAAAAAATGACAAAAACAACATGTGCCATTATTGGTTCAGGGAATATTGGAACGGACTTAATGTATAAATTATTGAGAAGCGAAACGCTACAGCCTACCGCAATGATAGGAGTCGACCGTCACTCAAAAGGTTTGGCTCTAGCGAAGGAGTATGGGTTAAAACCTATCTATACAAGTATTGAAGGGTTACAAGCTGAGCCAGACCTTGCTGAAATAGTGTTTGAGGCTACATCTGCTAAAGCACACTTACATCATGCACCGCTTTTAAAGGAAATGGGTAAGAAAGTGATTGATTTAACCCCCGCTGCTGTTGGACCATTCTTTGTTCCTGCTGTCCAAGATAAAGAAAGCGACATTACTCATTATGATAACGTAAATATGGTGACATGTGGGGGACAAGCAACAATTCCAATGATTAAAGCTGTATCTGACGTCGTTCCTATTGAGTATGGGGAAATTGTCGCGTCCATTTCAAGTAAAAGTGCAGGTATTGGAACCCGACAAAACATTGATGAATTTACAGTTACGACGGCTCGAGCAATTGAACAAGTTGGGAAGGCGAAACAAGGAAAAGCAATTATTATCTTAAACCCAGCTGATCCACCTGTACTAATGAGAAACACGATTCATATCCAACTTTCAGAGGATTCATCTGTACATCGCCAGAACATACTTCAATCGTTACAAACGACTCTTGAAAACGTTCAGGCATATGTACCAGGTTATCGCTATAAAGCAGATCCTGTGATAAAAGACAAAATTGTAACCGTTTCAATTGAAGTTGAAGGGAATGGAGATTTCTTACCGACGTATGCGGGAAATCTTGATATCATCACATCTGCAGCAGTGAAAACAGGTGAACTAATGGCTGAACAAATGACAGTGAAAGGGTGAGGAGAAATGAATCGTATTACAATTAATGATGTGACGTTACGTGATGGAATGCATGCACTATCACACCAATATTCAAAAGAGCAAATTGCACAATTAACGCAGCTTCTCGATCAAACAGGTGTAGACATTATTGAAGCAACTCACGGAGATGGTCTTGGTGGGAGCTCGATCCAATATGGTTTCGCCAAAGAAACCGAAGAGACGATTATTCGCACTACTGTTGCGAATGCGAAACAAGCAAAAATTGCTGTCCTACTCTTACCAGGAGTAGGCACAATTGATCATTTAAAGCGTGCGCATGATTATGGTGCTAGCGTTGTTCGGGTTGCTACGCACTGTACGGAAGCAGATGTGTCTGAACAACATATCCGAGCAGCAAAAGAGCTTGGTATGGATACGGTTGGTTTTTTGATGATGGCTCATCGTACCTCACCTGAGCATTTGCTAGAAGAAGCAAAAAAAATGGAGGCTTACGGCGCTGACACGATTTACGTGACTGATTCAGCAGGTGCTTTAACAATGAACGAAGTCAAAGAACGTATTTCATTGTTTAACGAACATCTTTCTGTTGAGATTGGTTTCCATGGTCATAATAATTTATCGTTAGGTGTGGCAAACTCAATTGTCGCCATTGAAGCAGGTGCAAAAAGAATTGATACAAGTTTAGCCGGTATGGGAGCAGGCTCTGGTAATACGGCAACAGAGCAACTTGTCGCTGTTATGAACAAAATGGGAATTTCCCACAATGTTGATTTATATCAAACGATGGATGCAGCTGAAAATATAATGAAACCGATGATGAAGCGACCTGTACAAATTGATAATTTGAGCTTAACGCTTGGTTATACAGGCGTGTACTCTAGCTTTTTACTATTTGCTGAACGAGCAGGTAAAGAATACGGGGTCGATCCTAGAGATATTTTAACTCGAGTGAGTGAAATGGGTGCAGTCGGTGGACAAGAAGACTGGATTATTGGCGTGGCACAAGAACTCGCAAAAGAAAAAGTGAGCTAAATAAGTAGGAGACATTGTTAAATCATGCAATGTCTCTTTTTAATTGTAAATGGATGCGCTTTCAATTACAGTTAAGGAAGCCAATTGTTTAGTAGGGGGACGTTAGATGAGCTTTATGATCAAAGAAAAGAGTCATCGAGAAGAGCCGCACATTATTAATGAAGAGCGAAAACTTGCATCATCCACTTCCGCACTAGGTATTTTAAGAGAAAAACTCGTTGAAAATTTGGGCATTCAACGAATTGATAGCTTTTTATTTCATTATGGCTACGAAATGGGCGTTCACGATGCAAAAGAAGCAAAGAAAACCGACAAAACCATTGAAGAATTAATTATAGAAGGACCTAAACTTCACATGAAAAGTGGGCATATTCAAGGTTTTGAACATAAATGTCAGGTTGAATACGATGGGGACCAATTAAAATCGGTAACGGGAAAAGGAACATGGATTGGCTCTTATGAAGCATATGAGCACAAAAA
Source organism: Alkalihalobacillus sp. LMS6 (assembly GCF_024362765.1). Taxonomy (NCBI): domain Bacteria; kingdom Bacillati; phylum Bacillota; class Bacilli; order Caryophanales; family Bacillaceae; genus Alkalihalobacillus; species Alkalihalobacillus sp. LMS6. The sequence continues at coordinate 1,073,148 of NZ_CP093302.1, forward strand.
GCGATTAGGTGTAGCGGATACCCCAGTTTGTTACACGTTGCTTGGCTATTCAAGTGGTTTTATGTCAACCATTTTTGAACGGGAACTCATTGCGCGTGAACTAACATGTACAGGGGCAGGACATGCGGAATGTCGTTGGGTGATTCGTTTAAAAGAAGAGTGGGAGCAAGATGCCCATGAAGATATTTATAATCAACATTCATCGCCTATCGTGCAGGAGCTAGAATACACATACGACCAATTATTCGATCAAACGAATTTAGTTACAAAATTATCTACTTTCCAAAACTTATTAACAAAAGAAATTGTAGATGGAAGCGACTTACAAACTTTAACAAATCGGGCCTATGAAATTATTAAACGTCCGCTCATTATTGACGATTTAAAGTTAGATCCCCTCTCGTTTGCGGGCATTTCCGAAGAAAGAATTAAAGTCATTGATGCAGAAAGTAAACAAAAGTTACCTGGGCATGTAGTGAAAAATCGGAAACGCTATGCTGTACCATTTCGAAAAAAAATAATGGAGCTAGACGGCTACTTACGGTGCATCGTCCCAGTTATGGTTGAAAACGAAATCTATGGCTATTGCTCTCTATTAATAAAAGAACAAAAGGAACAACAAACGAAGGAAGAATTTCTCTTTCTTGAGCATTTTGCCAATGCAGTAGCTTTAATTTTGCTAAATGAAAAAACGAGGTTTGATTCCTATGAGCGAATGAAAGGCAATTTTTTTGAACAGGTGCTTGAAAACAAGAGTTCTACATTGGAACTGTTAAATAAAGCAAAATATATCGGTTTTAATTTAAACAAACCTTTTTATATTGCTGTTGTGGAATATGTAAATGATGTTGACTCAATAGAAGAAGAGTTTGCATTTAACGAACATATAATGGAAGCTACTTTTCAATTTTTTAATAAAGAACGGTTAGCGGTGTTGTCTACGTTGCGAGAAACGAATGTCATTCTTTATTTGCCTGATCTAACTGAAAGACAAATTGAAAACGTGTTAAATAAGTATTTACAGCATCTTTCAGAAGAATTTCCACAAACCTATGTGAAGATAGGTCTTAGCCAAAACGGTGAAGGGATTGTGGAGATCAAGGATCGTTATCATGAAGCGACGATTGCGCTAAGACTTGCAATAAAAAAAGCAATCGTTTCTTATGAAACCCTTGGGATTGTCGGTCTTTTACTAAATACTCGCCATCTAGATGAATTCCACGTTATGGCAAAAAAAGAGCTGAAAGAGCTCTACCAACTAAAAGAAGAAAAACGTGCCGAACTTTTAAAGACTCTTTATTATTTTCTTGAGAACGGCGGGAATTTAGAGAGAACGAAGGGTGACTTAGCGTTATCAATGAGCGGATTACGTCATCGAATTCAACGGTTAGAAGAATTACTTGATCGTGATTTACGTAAGCCTAGTGAAGCTCATTCACTGTTTTTATTATTAAAAGCACTTGTGGTTTTAGAAGAATTGGCATTAACGTAAAGACAGCGACAGAGCGCCCGTTATCGTGGCGCTTTTTTAGCGTGACTTTTTTCTTTTAAGGAATGTTGCTGTAAAACCAACAAAAACAGCCAGAGAAAAAGAAAAACTTAGACAGTTAGTGTTCTATGAGAAAACGCTTACTTGCGATAAATTAAGAATTAAGAAAAATGAAAGCGTAAACAAATTATTGAAATAGAGAGGGTGCGAAAGATGAGTAATCTTGCTGTAGAACCAAAAACAACTTCAGAAAAAGAAATGTTGGACTTAGCACATCGAGTTGGGAAATTAGCAGAAGAAGAGGCACAATATGCTGAAAAAGAAGCAAATGTTTCTGCAAAAGTCATTGATCTCATGAAAGAAACAGGATTGACGAGAATGATGCTTCCTCAAGAGTACGAAGGTCCAAAAGTTAGCATACGTACATTTGGTAAAGTGGTACGAACGATTGCAACGTATAACATCTCAGCAGCATGGCTTGCTTACTTATATCCACTTCATAATATGCTACCAGCTTACTTACCAAAAGAAGGACAGGAAGAAATCATTAACCAAGGCGGGTTGATTAGCGACATCTTTGCCGCTGTCGGTACAGCAAAAAAAGATGGCGATGGCTACCGAGTAAGTGGTACGTGGAACTTTGTAAGTGGCGTTAATCATAGTGACTGGGTTGGGATCGGTGTGAAAATTCAAATGCCAGACGGTGATCGACCAGAGATGTGTTTGCCTCTTGTACGAACATCTGAAGTGAAAATTGTTGAAAACTGGGACACGTTTGGATTAAGAGGAAGCGGAAGCAACCAAATTGTTCTCGAAGATGTGTATGTCCCGATGGAACGCATTTTCCGTGTAGAACAGTCACAAAAAACAAGACGACCGGTTGAGTCGAATTATGATGCGAGTTATCCCCTTTATCATGTCCCAATGTTCCCTGCATTTTACTTTGGGTTTCCAGAGATTGCGCTTGGTGGAACAGAGCGCATCATCTCAGAATTTAAAAGAATGACAGAAAAGCGTGTACGTTTAATGGATGGTGTTACAGAAAGTGAGTCTCCACGAAGCCAACGTGTGCTAGCAGAAATCACAACTGAATTTAAAGCAGCTGAAGCATTAATGGATAAATATATTGATTTACTCGAGAATTACGAGAGTGATGGCGAACAAACAACAGCAGCTGAATTTTTTGCTATTCGTACAAAGATCATTAAAACATGTAGTGAAATTGCGTTACGCGTTTTGCTTACATTAGGGGGCGGCGCGCTTTATAAAGGCGGACCAATCGAATTATTTTTTAGAGATATTCTTGCCGTCGCTACACATAAAACATCACTTTATGAAGATTCAGTGGCAGCATATGGACAAGAGTTATTTGGCTTTGAAAGTGGCGTTAGAGGTTAATTGAAAGGGGAGGAAAGAATGATGGATAGTCAAAAATTTCGCAAAGCAATGGGGAAATTTACAACAGGCGTAACGGTTATTGCAACGGAAACAGAAAAAAACGTATACGGCATGACAGCCAACGCGTTTATGTCGCTATCACTGGATCCACAAATGATCGTCATTTCTGTAGGTGAGAAGGCGAAGCTAAAAGGAAGAATTCAAGAGAGTGGTAAATTTTCCGTTAACATTCTAGCAGATAACCAACAAGAACTTTCTATGTTGTTTGCAGGACAAATCAAAGAAAAAAAAGAAATCGATTTTGCTTACCTTGAAGGAACCCCGATTATTCCAAAAGCCGTTGCTTCGATTGCGTGTGAAGTATCTTCAGAGTATCTCGAGGGCGATCATACATTATTTGTCGGCAAAGTCCTCGACATTCAACTTGAAGATGAGGAACCACTAGTATTTTATAGTGGGAAATATCGCGCACTACAAGGAGAAGAGGCCGTACTACTAAAGTAAAGGAGTGGTTGTAAGGTGAAGACCATCTATTTAGACAAAGACACGATTCAAGAACACCATTCAACAGAACAAAGCGTGCTGGCTCTAGGGAATTTTGATGGGCTTCATCTCGGGCACTCGGCTGTGATCGATAAGGCTAAACAAATAGCCGATCGAAAAAAGCTCTCGTTAGCGGTCATGAGTTTTTCTCCTCATCCTAAAACCGTTTTAGGAAAAGATATACAGGCGTTCAATCATTTAATGCCGATCAAAGAAAAAGAGCGACGGCTTGCGATGATGGGGGTAGACCTCTTTTATATCGTCGAATTTAATCGAGCGTTTGCTCGCTTATCACCGGAGAGCTTTGAAACAAACTATTTGCTCCACTTAGGTGCGAAAGCAGTGGTTGCAGGATTTGACTATGCGTATGGCTATAAAGGAGAAGGAAATTTAGCGTCTTTAAAACAAAGACAATCGGATCTTGAAGTGATTGAAGTAGACAAAGTCGAGTGGGATGGAGAGAAAATCAGTTCAACATTAATCCGACAATGCCTGCATCAAGGCAACGTAGCCAAAATGAAAACCTTGCTAGGTGAATCTTATCAAACGGAGTGTGAGCGAGTGAATGGTTCGGTAGTCGTGAAGCCTTATTATACGGTGCCAACACCTGGACGCTATCATATTCGCATGATTCAAGGTGAAAAAAGCTATATCGATGTTGCCACGGTTTGCAGAGAAGGACGCGTCACGTTGGAGTCAGGAAAGCCCAGCTTTGAACCGAACCAAGAACCACTTTTCATTGAATGGAACGAGCAAGTTGAACTTATAAGAAACTAAAAAAGGGATGAAAAATATGATTTTACGTTTAGGTCAAATTGAATTATTTGTAACAAATCTCGATGCCTCAAAACATTTTTATGTAGATGTACTCGGCTTTACTGAAGTTGAACGTACTGCACAAAGTTTATATTTAAAAGCTGTTGATGAATTCGATCGTTACACGCTCGTGTTAACAGAGAAAAAAGAAGCAGCACTAGGAAGCTTTGGCTTACGTGTATCCAGCCCCGAGCATCTGGAATTCTTAGAGAAAAAGCATCAAGAAATGGGCATCGAGACAGAGTGGGTACACGACAGCCCTCATCCGGGAAGAGGATCGATTTTACGTGTAGCAGAGCCGAACGGACACCCGGTTGAGTTTTATCATGATATGGAACAAATCAAGGTAGGGCAAGGTGTTCTTGGCGTCGATGCGTTACCTATGCGACATACGCATTTACAAAACGGCATTCCACCAGTACGAATTGACCATATGAATATTCGTGTTCCCAGTGTAGATAATGCGCTGGACTATTGGCAGGAAATTGGCTTTAGTATTTCTGAATACGTGCAAGATGGCGATGAAAAATATGCAGCTTGGACAAGAGCGAAAACATCGACTCATGATGTCGCGCTTGTAAAGCATAAAGAAGCATCGTTGCATCACATCGCATATGTTGTCGATGGTGTGGCAGCCGTTGTTCGTACAGCAGATTTACTTGCCGATGCTGGCTACCGTGATGCAGTCGAGTATGGACCAGGAAGACACGGCGTAACAAATGCATTTTTCTTATATATTAAAGATCCCGATGGTCATCGGATTGAAATTTACTCTGGAGATTATAACCGCGATCAAGACTTACCACCTATTGGCTGGACAAAAGAGCAGTATATGGAAAAAGGTAGATTATGGTGGGGACCTTCTGTTCCAGAAAGCTTCGTAGAAACAACGCCAATCACAAAAGATTGGGTCAAGCCAAAAATAACAAACTAATTATTTTGGAGGAACAATTATGACACTTTGGACAGATATGCAAGACTTGCAATATAGCCTCTATTATCTTGATGCAGATGGCATTCGAACTCGCGTGCTTGAAGCAGGATCAGGGGAACCGCTAATCTTACTACATGGTACAGGCGGACATATCGAAGCGTACGGACGGAACATGAAAGGGTTGAGCGAGAAATTCCGCGTCATTTGTATTGATATGCTAGGCCATGGGTATACAGATAAGCCTGATAAGCCATATGGAATTGACTTATACAGCGATCATTTACTCGCGGTTATCAAAGCGCTTGATTTAAAAGAAGTGCTTTTATCAGGAGAATCACTTGGTGGCTGGGTAGCTGCTTGGTTTGCTGCACATCATCCGCAGTATGTAAAGAGAATGGTTTTGAACACACCTGGAAACGTGAACAGTGATCCAGAGATTATGGCAAAATTAAAAGCATCAACGATTAAAGCAGTTGTCGAAGCGAGCTATGAAAATGTAAAAACGCGATTAGAGTGGCTCATGTACGATAAAAGCCAAGTAACCGAAGAGCTTATTGAAGCAAGGTATAAAATTTACACGCAGCCCTCTTACCAACGTGCGGTGTACAATATTGTTCATTTACAAGAAGTAGAGCCGAGAAAGCAGTATATTTGGGATCCGTCATGGTGCAGCAAAATCAAAGCACCAACGTTACTTGCCTGGACCGATCATGATCCAACTTCAACGGTTGAACAAGCAAAACCGATTCAAGAGATGATTCCTGGAAGCGAGTTAACGGTTATTAAAGATGCAGGTCACTGGCCACAATGGGAGCAAGTAGAAGCCTTCAATCAAGTCACGATTGACTATTTAACTGAGAAAGCGCATGTCTAAAGTGGATGATGCCATGAATCAAACGACAATAGATGAAGCATACCGCCGTTTAGACTCTGCTTACACAAACAAGCAGTCGATCGCTCCTTTAACACGTACGTTTCCAAACCTTGATATTCACGAGGCGTATCAAGTCCAACTTAAAACGATTCAGAACTGGGAAAGTCATGGAGAAACGATTGTTGGGAAAAAAATCGGCCTAACATCATTAGCTATGCAACAACTTCTGGGAGTCGATCAGCCTGATTATGGTCATCTTCTCAAGTCGATGGAAGAAATAGAAGAGACACCGGTATCGTTGGATGCGTTATTTCAACCAAAGGCAGAAGGTGAAATTGCTTTTGTCTTAAAGAAAGATTTAAAAGGCCCAAATGTAACAACGGCTGATGTTATGGAAGCGACCGATTATATTGCACCAGCAATTGAGATTGTCGATAGTCGAATCAAAGATTGGGAAATCACATTGCCAGATACGATTGCCGATAATGCCTCTTGCGGAAGGTACGTATTAGGGAAAAAGAAACTAGAACTGACGCAAGAAATCGATTTAGCAGAAATTGAGATGAACCTATATAAAAATGGAATGCTAATCAATGAAGGGTCTGGCAAAGATGTATTAGGAAATCCAGCAACATGTGTCGCCTGGCTCGCCAATGCACTTTCTGAACATGGCATAGGGCTACACGCTGGAGAAGTCATTCTTTCAGGAGCGCTTTCCGCTGCTGTTGAAGTAGGAAATGATGATACGATTCATTGTGCATTTTCGACATTAGGAACAGTCGAGGCCACTTTTAAAGCGTAATTCTTAGAATGGAAAGCGAGCAACACGCTTTTCATTCTCTTTTCGCATCTATTTGTAAGCGATTTCAGAAGAAAAGAGGTGAACAAGCCCATGTCCATGTATAAACGAAAGCCTGGTCATGAACAACCTTACTGGGCTTTAGGTCAATATAAAATTCGTATCCCTTTTGTCCACTTTAAGCTTGAACTACCAGAAATCATTCAAGGGATTGTACTGTTTACAGTTGGGTTAAGTATGATTGAGATTATGACAAGTGTAATGGGGATTTCTTATGAAGCAGCCTTGACCATTACCATCTTAAATCAATTTTTAATGCTGCTCCCGTCTATAATGGGCGTCCCGTTTGTTGGTGGATTTATAACAGCTTTAATTCCCGTCCTAATTTTGTTTTTGGAAGGATATGAACCAGGAACAGAAGCGATCCAAGCTGTCATTGCGGTGCAAATCATGCTTGCCGTTATCTTTTTATTGTTTGGAAAAACAGGTCTTGGTGAAATCCTAGTCAAAACATTACCAGCCTCACTTAAAGCTGGAATTCTAATTGGAGCTGGAATTACGGCTATTATGGCAGAAATCCAGCCTGGGGGCAGATTAACAGAGACACCTGTCGCAATAACAATAGGAACCTTACTATGTTTTTATATGATGTTCTCGCTTTCTTTTAAAGCGTTGTCGAAACGGAAAAAGCTCGTTGGAAGGATCGCGAGTTTTGGGATTATACCGGCGATCTTTATTGCCATTTTTATCGGTTGGGCTGTTGGGGAATATCCCACACCAAACGTGGAATGGGGAATTACAACGCCATCTTTTGGGGCAGTGTGGGATATTACGCCATTCGTCATTGGCTTTCCAACAATTGAAATGTTTATCGGCGCGATTCCGATTGCCATTTTAGCGTACGTAATTGCATATGGCGATATTATCGTTGGAGACAAATTAATTGAGCGGGTGAAACAGTTCCGTCCAGATGAAAAAATTGAATACACTTTTAAACAAGTGCATATGGTGACATTTTTTCGAAGTGTTTTAAATGCATTGTTTGTTCCACATCCAGGTATGGCGGGTCCGATTTTCACGGCAGGAACAGCCACGGTTGCTGAACGATACACAAACGGACGAACGTCGATGGATTCGATTTTCTCAGGTATGAATTCGTTATCAATTGCTTTTTCAATAGGCATATTCTTTTTACCAGTAGTCACATTTTTTCAACCGTTCTTACCAATTGCACTAGCGTTAACGCTCATCCTCACCGGCTACTTATGTATTACAGTAGGCATGCAACAAATAAAAACTGAAACCGAGATGGGTGTAGCAGGTGTTATGGCGATTGTTCTTGCGATTTATGGTGCTGCGCCAGGACTTGTCGTCGGGATTCTTTTATACTTTTTGATTCAGCGATCTAGACAGAAACAAGACGGACCTAAACAACAAGAGTCGGAAGACGAAAAGAAAAAAATATCGTAGGATTGAACAAACAACTCATCCTTATCTGTAGAAGCGAAAAGAATCTTTCTGAGCGAGAAAGATTCTTTTTTTGTTCGGGATATTTGAAGAAACCTTTACTGTTTACTGATTAGGGAAATTAGAAATCCATTTCATATGAACAGGTAAAATTTGTTATAGTTTAGTTATAAGTACTAAGGAGGAGGTGTCTGCTTGCTAGATATACGTAAGGAACGTAGAGCTGAATGGCTCTTTAATAATGGACTTATTTTGGGCTTATTCCTTTTATTGTACGTTAGTTTCCATTTTGGATTTCTAGAAATTCTTCTTATGGTTTCGCTAATAAGTATACTAATCATTTCTATTATTAATGTGGTTAAGCCTGGATTCCCTAAGCCTCTATTTAAATGGAAGAGAACGTTACGGGATCATGAGATTCATTTTTATGGCTATAAGGATTGGCGTAAGAGAAATCGTATAGCAAGTATTTTATTAATTATAGTCATTCTTGTGATAGGGAACTTTATCGTTTCTCACATTCTTACTCATTCGGACACCCCACTGTCACAAGCGGAAATAAAAACACCGTTTAATTTGCAATTTCTTCTGATTTCCATCGCAGCCAATACTGGCTATATCGTCCGATCGAAATGGATGGACTCCTTTTATGGAAAGAATGTAAAAGGGTTTGAATTAAAAGGAAGGACGCTTGTCGTTTTCTTTGGTATTATTCTGTTTTGGACACTGTTTTGGTTAGTGGTCTTTTATCTTTTTTAACGTTGTATATAAAGAATGTAAAGGAATGATTTGGATTTGACTGAAGAAATACGCAAAGCACGGCAACAAGAAGTGATTTGGAATAATGTGTATGTAGCAATCTTAGTTGTATTACTAATGTTAATGTCGCTAATAAACCTTCCATTGTCATGGCTATTATGGCTAGGGCTGGTAATGAATACCGTTACCGGGTTATGGAAGGTTTTCGCTGTTAAAAAACCTCTTTTGCCAGTGCAATGGCAGCAGACGTTAATGAATCACGAAAGAAAACAGTATGGAGATGCGGCGTGGGGCAGCAAGCAGAGAACCGACGGTGTTTTTCTCTTAATAGGCGCAGCTGCTTTACTTTTCTTAGTAACGACAACACCACTCGTTGCAAGTGAAACAATCATTTATGGTGCATTTATTCTTAGTATTGTCGTTCTCGTACCTCTTATAAATTTTAGCGTCATCTCAAAAGGAAGAACGATCGATACATGGAATTTTGAGACAGAGCGAGGGTTTGAATTTAAGGGTCATTCATTAAAAATTTTCATTGCCATCCTGTGTGCATGGATTGTCATTTTTGCAGTTGGTTATGCACTACTCGCGCTCTTATAACGGAAGGAGGGCAAGATGCTTTTTGAAAAGTTGGAACGATACCGAATTAGAGAACTTGTATTATTGAACGGCACTCTTTTTGGAATAATTTTTTCAGCCGGATGGCTCTTATCAACAAATCTTTTTGTAGATGCCATTAACTTTAGCTTAGGTTTTGTCCTTATTTTTCTAGCTATTTTAGGATTTTTTGTGCAAAAGAAGAAGTGGTCGTTTTGGAAGTGGCATAGGGAGTTAATGGCTTACAAAGCGGAGAAAGAAGAACATGAATGGCCTAGGGTTGTGCTGTTAATCGTATTTCTTTTTATCGGGCTGATACTCATCGTCAACCATATACCACCGTTTAATCAACCGCCAATGGATTTAATGAGAAATGAGCTTCGTATGTATCTACTTTTTTTCTATGCTCTTATCGTGATTGGGAATATTGTGTACATCGTGACGGCTAGAAAAATGGATCGTGGTGATGAAGGGGAGCCTATTGGCTTTAAGTTGAAAGGGGGAAGTTTGAAAGCTTTCTTAGCAATTGCCTTGTTTTGGGTCATCTTGTTCGTCGGACTGTTTCTTTTCGTATAAAGTAGAAAAAACGCCCAACCATTACTGGGCGTTTTCTACATAATAACGAGGGACACGTTTTGTTAGAGCACAAACGATTTCATAATTGATGGTATTTGTGATATCTGCCATATGGTCGATTGGAAACTCTACAACATCGCCACGTTGAATCCCTTTAATGTCGGTGACGTCAATCATTGTTTGATCCATACAAACGCGGCCGAGAATAGGCGCTTGTTTATCGGCGTAAAACGTGTGTCCTTTATTGGAAAGGGCACGGGACAAGCCATCAGCATAGCCAATCGCGAGCGTCGCTACGTTTCGGTCTTCCTGAAGCATGTGCGTGCGACCGTAGCTAATGCTTTCGCCTTTTTTTACAGACCGAACAGATGCGACTGTAGCATATAAACGCATTGCTTGTTGAAGTGGGATGGGAAATTGGAGGGCAGTATCTGGTCTGAGACCATACAAACTAATCCCTACACGCACCATATCCAAATGTTTATCTGGATGATAGAGCGTACCCGCGCTATTGCAGCAATGGGTAATCGGAATGGTGATACCCGCTGATTGAAGCGAATCAATAAATGTGCAGAAACGTTGAAATTGCTCATCTGTGTACGTTGATTCTAAGTTATCTGCTTCTGCAAAATGAGTAAATAAACCTTCTAGTTCCACAAATGGTTTCGCCTGAATGGCTTGGATCGTATCAATCAGTTCGGCTGACGTTTGAATACCAATCCGCCCCATACCGGTGTCTACTTTGACATGAACCTTCACTTGTTTCTGCAAATCTGACGCAGTTTTTGCTAACGATTGAACGAGCTGATCGTCAAACAATGTAATTGTGATGTTTTCAAGAATTGCTTGCTGAAACGCTTGAGGGGGCGTGTAACCAAGCACGAGTATAGGTGCTTTAATTCCAGCTTCACGTAAGTCAAATGCTTCATCAATGATAGCGACACCTAAATAAGTTGCACCGTTCTCAAGGGCTTTTTTTGCGACAGGAACAGCGCCGTGGCCGTAGCCATTTCCTTTAACAACAGCCATGAGTTGACAATTTTCAGAAAGCGATTGCTTAAATGTTCGTGTGTTGTGCGCAATGGCATCAAGATTGATTTCGGCATAGGTGTCACGGTAGCTTGATGTCTTCATTCTCGATCTTCCTTTCGTATACAAGAAAGCCCCTCATCATACGATGCAGGGGCTTTAGCGTGCTATAGAGGATTTATGCTTTTACCGGAGTTTTTGCTAATGCATCTGCTACGGAAACAAGCTCATATCCAAGGTCACGTGCAACAGCACTATACGTAACATCACCGTTTGCAACGTTTAATCCAAGAGCAAGAGCTGGGTTGTCTGCTAATGCTTGTTGAACTCCTTTGTTTGCGATTTGAAGCGCATAAGGAATCGTTACGTTGGTAAGTCCAAGTGTTGATGTACGAGGCACAGCACCAGGCATGTTCGCTACAGCGTAATGAACTACACCATGCTTCGTGTATGTTGGGTTATCATGAGTTGTAATTTTATCTACAGTTTCAATGATACCACCTTGGTCAATAGCAACGTCAACGACAACGGATCCTGGATTCATTGATTTAATCATTTCTTCTGTTACAAGTTTAGGGGCTTTTGCTCCTGGAATTAAAACAGCGCCAATCACAAGATCAGAATCTTTTACTGCTTCAGCGATATTTAAAGGATTGGACATTAATGTTTGGATGTCATTTCCGAACTGGTCATCGATTTGACGAAGACGATCCGCACTCAAGTCGATTAACGTTACGTCAGCACCTAGACCAACCGCAATTTTCGCTGCGTTCGTTCCAACAACTCCGCCACCGATAACCGTTACTTTTCCGCGTTTTACGCCTGGTACACCTGAAAGAAGAATTCCTTTTCCGCCTTTTAATTTCTCAAGAAATTGAGCACCAATTTGAGAAGCCATACGACCAGCAACTTCACTCATTGGTGTAAGAAGTGGAAGTGTGCGGTTTACTTCAACTGTTTCATAAGCAATGGCAATGACACCACTATCAACTAATGCTTGAGCAAGTTCTGCTTCAGCTGCAAGGTGAAGGTATGTGAAAAGGATTAATCCTTCACGGAAGTAGCCATACTCGCTTGAAAGCGGCTCTTTTACTTTCATAATCATGTCTGACTGAGCCCATACGTCTTTTGCTTCTGGAATAATTGTCGCACCAGCTGCTGTGTAATCAACATCTTCAAAGCTAGAGCCAACACCTGCATTTTGTTCTACAAGAATTTGGTGACCAGCTTTTGTTAACGCAACAACACCAGCTGGCGTAATCGCTACACGGTTTTCGTTATTTTTAATTTCTCTAGGGATACCAATAATCATCTATAATTCCTCCAAACAGGGTAGTGTGAATGTGATACGTTTAGTATAAATCCACAAATGAAGGAACGCATTGTTACAAAAAAACAAAATGGAAGCGGTTATTTGTGAAAATCAACAAATGGTCTTATATCGACTGTCTAAAAAGTTTAATGTCGAAATAAAGGCCAATTTTTTGAACAGGATCTTTAATGTCAATCATTGTGATTTCTTTAATCCGTTTTAAGCGGTAGTTCAATGTATTAATATGACAATGAAGCTTTTTAGCGGCTTCGGTTAGACGATCTTCATAATCAAGCACCGTTTCCAGTGTCTCCATTAAATTGGTTTGGTTTTCCTGATCATAAGCAGCCAGTTTTTCCAAGGCTGGGTTAGAAGTGAGCTTCTGTAGTTCAGGTGTGCGCTTTAATAAATCAATATAGCGAAAAGCTCCTAGTTCGTGATAGAAGTGAACTTTTTCCAATTCACGCGGAAATAATTTCTTCAGTCGAAGCACTGCATTCGCTTCATTATAGCTTTCATTTATAATAGGAAACGTTTCTTTTGGGTAGCCACAGCCAACCGCTTCAACCTTCGTTTCAAACCGCTCTTTAATCTGCTCACGAAAAGATTGAATAAATTGTTCAGTTTCCTCAATAAAAGTGGTACTATTTTTAGGTGCTACTAACGTAATCCAATGATTTTCATCCAGTGTGTGAATAAGGATTTTCATCTTTTGCGTTGTTTTTGAGATGTATGTGAGTTGATTATAAAGTTCTTTAGACATTTGTTTAAAAGAAAAGACAAGGATGGCAACAGGTTGGCCCTTTTTTAGCCCGATTCGAATTAGTTCTTTTTCAATAGAATCGTGATCAACGACATCGCCTGTAATCATTTGCCACAGAAATTCTTGTTCGTTGCGTTCTTTTTTCTTGTTTTGCAGATTGAGTTGCAAGAGCTGATTGCGCGCTTTTTGTGCTGCTAATTTCAAAAGATCTAAGTGTTCAGTGGTTAGCGTTCCGTTTACATCCACAACCCAAATGTAACCGAGCACTTCTTCATTTTTTCTTATTGAAATCGCAACTCGATTACGTAAGCCAATTTCATCAATCGTTGGAATGACTAGTGGCTCGTCGCTGTGATTTAATTTTGGAATAACCCCGTCTTTCCAAAATCGGTTAATCACACGCTCTGGTACACGACGCCCAATAATGGTCGAAACACGTGCTTGATCGGTTTCATCATCGTGAGAACTGTAGGCAAGAAGATGATGATTGGCGTCTTCAATCGTAACAGGGCATTTAAGATGTTCGCTAATCGTATCGGCAAAAGCTTCTAAAGAGTCGAATGACTGATTAAAAAGCTTGTATATTTCATTAGACATAGCTAGAGCTCCTTATTAGTTAAGAAAAGTAATTGTATGAAAACACAAAGGAAACGTTTTCAGATTGTATGGTTTCACAAATACAAGTATGAACGTGCATGATAGAATAACTATCGACTACTAATACTATCATACAATAGTGTGTCCTGAGGAGTGAACAACATGAGTATAAAAGATATACTCGAGAGTATCAGCGATATTTTATGGGGGCCACCCAGTCTAATATTATTATTTGGAACCGGTTTATTTTTAACGATAGCCTTAAAGGGGTTACAATTCCGTCGTCTCGGTCATGCCTTCAAATTAGGTTTCGGGAAGGAAGATAAGTCAGACTCCGCTGCTGAAGGCGATATTAGTCATTTTAAAACATTAATGACAACGTTATCAGCTACAATTGGAATCGGTAACATTGCCGGCGTCGCAACAGCGGTTACCCTCGGTGGACCTGGTGCGATCTTTTGGATGTGGATTGTTGGTTTATTAGGAATGGCAACAAAATATGCTGAGGCATTACTTGCAGTAAAATTCCGGGTCAAAAATGATCGCGGTGAATATTCAAGTGGACCAATGTATTATATTGAAAAAGGATTAGGAAAGAAATTTAAGTTCTTAGCGATTGGGTTTGCTTTATTTGGTGCGATCGCTGCGTTAGGAATTGGAAATAGTGTGCAATCAAACACCATTGCCGACGTTGCATCAACTAGTTTTGGTGTTCCAGGTTGGGTAACAGGTGTTATCTTAGTAATACTTGTAAGTTTTATTATCTTTGGAGGTATCCAACGCATTAGTACCGTTGCAAGTTTCTTTGTGCCAATTATGGCGATCTTGTATATGGGCGGCGCGATTTTAATTTTAATTTTAAACTACAACTTAATTATTCCTGCATTTGAAATGATTTTCTATTATGCGTTTAATCCAGTCGCTGCTGTCGGTGGCTTTGTCGGAATCGTTGTTGCTGAAGCGATCCGTAATGGAGTAGCACGCGGAATCTTCTCAAACGAAGCAGGTCTTGGTACGGCAGCACTGATTGCTGGAAGTGCACGTGCGGATCACCCCGTTAAACAAGCGCTCGTTGCCATGACTGGAACGTTCATTGTCACAATTATTGTGTGTACAATGACAGGGCTCGTCTTACTTATTACAGGCTTCTGGGATCAAACAGGTGGATTGATTTCTGGAGTGCCACACGATGCATCGTTAGAAGCAGGAGCTTTAACAACCGCAGCATTTGGTTCGGTTCTTGGTGTTGTTGGTGAATATATCGTTTCTTTATCTGTTGTATTTTTCGGTTTCTCGACTATTGTTGGTTGGTATGTATATGGGGAAAAATGTTTTGAGTACCTTGTCGGAACAAAAGGAATTACGGCGTATCGACTCACATATGTTGGTGCGTGTTTTATCGGTACAATTGCTAACCTTGCGACGGTATGGGCATTTGCGGACGTAGCCAATGCATTAATGATGATTCCAAACTTAATTGCATTGTTGCTACTTTGGAAAGTTGTTGTAGCAGAAACAAACGATTATTTCGAGAACTTCTATCAAAAAGGAAAATATTAATCCAACTAGAGGTGCTGTACACGTGTACAGGCCTCTTTTTTTGCGGAAGACGCGCTTTTTTATCGAACGTGCCCGTGATACAATGGATGGATGACATTTGTGAATAAAGGACGTATATAAAGATGAAACAACAAGCACCTGTGCAAAAAAATGAAACCCTTACTGTTACGATTGAAGATTTAACTCACGATGGTTCAGGCGTTGCCAAAGTGGATGGCTATGCCTTATTTATCCCTCAAGCCCTTCCAGGTGAAAAGGCAGAAATAAAAGTCGTAAAAACGAAAAAAGGTTACGGATTTGGACGTTTAATGAATCTTGTTAAAGAGAGCCCACATCGTGTGGAACCGCCATGCCCGATTTTTCACCAATGTGGAGGATGCCAAATTCAACATATGGATTATGACGCACAGCTTCATATGAAGCAAAAACAAGTGAAAGATGTGATGGAGCGAATCGGGAAGCTACCGGATGTCCCTGTTCATGCCGTTGTTGGGATGGACGAACCATGGCGCTACCGCAACAAGTCGCAAGTACCAGTCGCGTTTCAACGGGGTGAGCTCGTCGCAGGTTTTTATGCAAAACGAAGCCATCACATTGTCGATATGGATGAATGCATCATCCAGCACAAAGAGAATGACCATGTTGTGCAAACTGTTAAGCGATTAGCGAAAGAGCTACGAATCCCAGCGTATAATGAAGAAAAACATAACGGCGTTCTCCGACATATTGTTGCTCGTTACGGAAAAACCACAGGTCAAGTAATGGTTGTCCTCGTCACAAAAGGGAAAAAAATACCGGGGAAAGAAGCGCTCATTGCTAGTATTCAAGAAGCAATCCCTGGGGTTGTGTCGATTGTCCAAAACATTAATAATGAACGAACAAACGTGATTTTTGGGAAGCAAACAGATATCTTGTGGGGAGAAACGTACTTATACGATGAAATTAACGGCATTCGATTTGCCATTTCAGCGCGATCGTTTTATCAAGTGAACCCTGATCAAACCAATTGTCTTTATCAAAAAGCGCTAGATTATGCGGATCTAACAGGGGATGAGACTGTTATTGATGCATACTGTGGAATTGGGACTATTTCTCTTTTTCTTGCGCAAAAAGCGAAGCATGTATACGGTGTGGAAATTGTCCCAGAAGCGATTACGGACGCAAAACGAAATGCAAAACTGAATCACATCGACAACGCAACGTTTGCCGTTGGAGAAGCTGAAAAAGTCATTCCATGGTGGCACGCGCAGGGAATTTCGGCTGACGTCATTGTCGTTGATCCACCAAGAAAAGGGTGCGATGAAGCACTTCTGAAAACGATGCTGCAAATGAAGCCAAGCCGAATTGTGTACGTCTCTTGTAACCCGGCTACCCTTGCTCGAGACTTGCGTGTTTTAGAGGATGGCGATTACCGCACAAAAGAAGTAACGCCTGTAGATATGTTTCCACAAACAAATCATGTGGAATGTGTGGCGGTTTTAGAATTGAATGACTAAACGAATAAGTTGTTACACTGCTCAGATCTTTCGATAGGTTGAGCAGTGTTTTTTTGTTGTAAGACTGTATGAACTGTTTATAGACTAAATAGTGATTGTATCCAGTCAGTAAAAGGACCATCCATTAAAATTGGTCGATAGGACCAGTATTTTTAATTGAGTCTTTATCTTTATTCACTAATCTTCTTGTATGTATAGATACTAATGTAATAAGTATAATAGCCACAATTACGGTGAGCAGTGGATAATCGAAAAGGTTTATGGGAAGCACATCCTTCTTACTTATTTCATTTCAGCATTCTTTATTTTTAAAGAAAGAATAAGTATAGTAAGAGTTAATAGCAATATTAGTGAATTATGAAATTTAGAGTTTTACATTAGTAAAGATGAGCTAACTATGAGGATATTAGAAAGAGAAAAGTTAGATAGAAAGGCTTTTGCTTAGGTGCACCCCGATGTGCTAGATTTTATTCTAATACTTTAAGTGGTGCACCAAACTAGCAGTCCCTTTTCTTTTCGTGCATATGAAGTAATGAGAGAGCATTCTTATCTCTTAAAAAGTCAAGACGATGAAAATGATTATGAAAGCAAGTTCCGAAATGAGAATGACTCTGAAAAAAGAAGGTCTCCTTGCTGTAATAGTTAGAATAATAGCGGTTAACATCGTTATAATTGTAGCAATTAATAAGAAGAATGAAAAGTTCGTTCGCACGAGATAAAATGTAAGCACAGGAAGGAGTATAAGTAGGATCACTAAGGCTTTATGAACCTTATGATAAAGTGTCTCAGACCATTCTTTTGCTAAGCTCACTATGGTTTTTTCATTTATTTCAAGCCCCTCATACTGCAATGCGATCTGAGTTAGTTCACGCTGTTTATCGCTTTCGAGCTTGTAACCATCTTGTTGACGTTTAACAGTCATTGTTTTCAGGTCATACATGGTTTCATCAAGGCCTTGAAGGGCACGTAACGCTTTGTCGTTTTGGCTTTTTTGCTTATAGTGGAGGTACCCGTTTAAGCCGAATATAATCGATAACCGATACAATACTAAAATAATTGTTAGAGAGTATTTTTTAAACAAGGCGTAAATCCTTTCTCGCTATTAACATTGTGCACATTTTAACATAATGGTAATAAACCTGCACAAGTAATCTCTTCACATGAAGATGCTTTTATTGAGCACGATGATGCAGGAAAAGTGAATGGACTGCCTGGTCTTCTTAACGATCCTTGACACGGTCTTGTCCGTTTGATTATGATCGTCACAACATGCTTTGAATTCTTAGTATTTTGACAAAAGGAGGTTGCGATGACAAAAGCGCGTCGATTACATCAAATCTTTGCAAAAGATGGAAAGTCGTTAACGTTAGCGTTGGATGGCTATTATTTTTCAACGAATACAAACGGGATTGATACAGTTATCAAGCAAATGCCCCAACTTATTGAAAATGGATTGGATGCGGCTTTAGTCACGTACGGGCTGGCAAAACGTTATTCGGAGTGGTTTCATGACGTTGGATTGGTGGTTCGGGCAGACATATCAACAAGTGTTTATGATTCATCCGTTCCAAACACAGCCTCTCTATTAACGGTAGAAGATGCGTTGCGACTTGGAGCAGATGGCATCATAGCCATGACGTTTCCAGGTGCCCATAATGAAGCAGACACACATCAAGCAGCATGGGCATTAGCTAAGGATGCAGATCAGTGGAATCTTCCGTTTATTTGTGAATCTTTGCCGAATGGTTACGCCGTTACCGATAAAAATTCCAATGATCCCTATGTCATTGCATCAGCTGCACGAATTGCTGTTGAGTTAGGGGCTGATATTGTTAAGACCCGTTACTCTGGTGGGGTGGATGATTGGGTCATTGCCGAACAAGCGCAAGTCCCTGTTTTAGCATTAGGTGGACCAAAGACAAAAGATGTAAAGGCCTACTTATCGTTTGTGAAGCACTGTATGGATAATGGCGCAAAAGGGGTTGCTGTAGGTCGGAATATTATTCAAAGCGAAAATCCAGCAGGGCTTGTTGCTGCATTGAATTGCTTAATTCATGAAGATGGAGAGATTGACTACGCGTACCAGTTGTATAGAAATCATTAAAGGCCAGTAATCAAGGAGGATGATGATGCGCTATGTGTTAGGGATTGATAATGGTGGAACGTTGACAAAAGCAGCTCTCTACGATTTATCAGGGAAAGAAATTCAAATCGCAATGAAAAAGACGCGAATGATCACCACACAGCCTTATCATACAGAACGAGATTGCGAAGAGCTATGGCAAGCAAACCTGATGGTTATTCGTGAAGTCCTAGCTTCAGCGAACATCAATACAGAGGACATTATTGGGATTTCCATTACAGGGCATGGAAACGGTTTGTATGTAGCAAACGAACGAGGAGAACCGACATACAACGGAATTATTTCTACTGATCAGAGAGCAATGACTTACGTGGAACAGTGGAAGCAAGATGGACGATTTGAACGAGAGGTTTTACCGAAAACGATGCAATCGGTTTGGGCAGGGCAACCTGTATCATTACTTGCTTGGTTAAAAGATCACCAACCGGATGTACTTAAGGAAACGGCGTATATTTTCATGGTGAAAGATTATATTCGATTTAAGTTAACAGGAGAAGCATATTTTGAAGAAACAGATGCATCCGGGACAAGTTTACTTAACGTACGAGATCGTTGTTATGATCGTGAATTGCTATCATTTTTTGAGATTGAGGAGGTATATGAAAAACTTCCCCCATTAAAAAGGTCAACCGAATGTTGTGGCCATATCACGGAAACCGTCGCACAATTAACTGGTTTAAAAGCAGGTACGCCGGTGGCAGGAGGGATTTTTGACATTTCCGCATCAGCGATTGCTTCAGGCTTAGTACGAGAAGATCAATTGTGCATCGTAGCCGGTACATGGAGTATTAATGAATACATCACAACAAAACCTGTTATTGATAAACATTTATTTATGACATCCATTTACTGTATGGAAGGATACTGGTTAACAACGGAAGCGAGCCCAACGTCAGCGAGTAATTTGGAGTGGTATATTGACGAATGGATGACGCAAGAAAAGGTTGAGACAGAGCGACAAGGGCGCTCTATTTATGACGAGTGTAACGAGCTTGTGGCGAAAACTAAGGCTGAAGATAGTCAGTTATTGTTTTTACCGTTCCTTTTCGGATCAAATACAGTGGCAAATGCGAGTTCGTGCTTTATTGGTCTTTCAAGCTGGCATACAAAAGCGTATATATTGCGCGCAATTTATGAAGGTGTTGTGTTTAGCCACTTAGCTCATGTCAAGCAACTTTTGCAGTATCGAAAAGCGCCAACTTCCGTTCGTGTCGCAGGTGGTGTAACAAAGTCAGATGTTTGGGTGCAAATGTTTGCCGATGCGCTACAGCTTCCATTAGAAATTGTTGATGTACAGGAACATGGAACGTTAGGGACTGCGATGTGTGCAGCTGTAATGGTAGGGGCGTATGAATCAATAGAAGAGGCATCTACTTCAATGGTTAATGTGGCACGACGAATTGAACCAAATCTAGGAAAAGCGAATGTCTATCAGCAAAAATTCAAGCTTTATCAGCAGACTGTCGAGAAAATGGAACAAGTATGGGCGTTAGGAGCGAGGCAATGGACTTAGGATTAAGTGGAAAGCATGCAATTGTGACCGGGGGATCAAGGGGCGTCGGCAAAGAAATCGCTTTATCTTTAGCAGAAGAAGGCGCACAAGTTACGCTGACGTATCAAGGTCAGCGTGAAAAGGCAGATAAAGTTGTAGGGGAAATTCAAGCAAACGGTGGAAATGCGTATGCTGTGAAGATGGATCTTGCTGATTCGACGAGTATACAGGCATTGTTCCAACAGGCAACTAGACATGTAGGTTCGGTTGACATTCTCATTAATAATGCGGGGGTATGGCCAAAAGGATATGTGAAAAATCTGACATTGTCAGACTGGACAGATGCAATCAATAAGAATTTAACGAGTGTTTTCCTGTTAAGCCAGTTGTTTGTCCAGCATTGTCTTCAACATGAAAAAAGAGGGAAAGTTTTAAATATCACGTCGCAGGCAGCTTTTCATGGTGCCACGACTGGGCATGCTCATTATGCTGCAAGCAAATCAGGGATTCTAGGGTTTGCACGGTCACTCGCTCGAGAACATGCGTCAGACGGGATTACGATCAATAATCTTGCATTAGGCATTGTCGAAACGGATATGATTCGGTCATCGTTGCAGGAAAAAGAAGATTATTATTTAAGCCGGATTCCTCTTGGGCGAGTCGCGCAACCAAAAGAAATTGCAGACATCGCAACGTTTTTAGTATCAGAAAAAGCGAACTACTTAACTGGCTCCACCTTTGACGCAACAGGTGGAATGTTAATGCGTTAAAACGGTCTAAGGAGTGGGAATATGAAATGTTTGGCGATCGCTGACTTATTAATCTCTCAAGATATGTTGAAACAAGGACTTGCAACTCTTGAAGAAAAAGGGATTGAAGTAACGATTCGAGAATGGCACCATGAACAGGTGGAAGATTTACAAAAGGATAATTTACGCATTGAACAATATGGTGCAGATGCGGTAATGTTACCTGAAACCCTTACCCGTGACATCGATCAGTATGACCTTATTTTGACTCAGTTTGCGCCTTTAAATCGTGCTGTTCTTGCGGCAGCCCGCAATGTATCCGTCATCGGTGTGCTCCGTGGAGGAGTAGAGAATATTGATGTGGAAGCAGCTGAAACAAGAGGAATTACAGTCATAAATACGCCAGGGCGAAATGCACGAAGCGTAGCTGAATACACAGTTGGAATGATGATTGCAGAGATGCGAAACATAGGGCGTTCTCATGCTTCCATCATGAAAAGAAATTGGCAAAAAGACTTTGCTAATCATGATTCTATCCCAGAATTAGGTCGGCGAACGGTTGGCTTAATTGGATTTGGTCATATTGGTCAACTTGTTGCAAAATGCTTAAGCGGATTTGGAACGAAGATTCTTTTTTATGATCCGTATTTTAAAGGGGAAACAGGATGTATTCAGGTTGAGTTAGATGAATTGTTAGAAGCGTCTGATGTCGTGAGTTTACATGGGCGGTTAACCGCTGAAACAAAAGGAATGATGGGCTATGAACAATTTCAAAAAATGAAACAAACGGCGATTCTGATTAATACCGCCCGGTCAGGTCTAGTAAAAGAAGAAGCGTTAGTCAGAGCTTTGCAAGAAAATATAATAGCTGGTGCAGCGCTAGATACGTTCGACTATGAACCTTTAAAGAAAGACAGTCGTTTTCTCTCACTAAATAATGTCACTTTAACGGCTCATTTAGCGGGTAGTACAGTCGATGCCTTTCGCTACACACCTACATTACTAGCTGAACGGGTTATGTCTTATCTAGATAGCGAACGTAAATAAGCTGGCTTTATTAATTTCATAAATATTTTAAATTTTAGATCGGATAATTTTTTTGAAAAGGTGATGATACTTGAACATTTTTTTAATAGGAGGAGGTGAATGTTTCCCTTCACAACTTAATCATATGGTTCAAATGAAAAATGGAAGCTCTATTCTCATTATTCCGTTTGCAACAGAATTAGAAAAAAGATATCGATGGCTACGACGCTTAATAAAATCACTTGCTCATAATGGATTTAAGTCAGTAGACATACTTCATCAAGACTTATCGTTAAAACGAATGAAGGAAAAAATTAACCAAGCTGATCTGTTATATTTCACAGGTGGAAGGCCAGAAGAGCTTATTAAAATTTTGAATCAAAAAAATTTAACGAAGGTTATTCAATCTCATCATGGTGCCATCATTGGCTATAGTGCAGGCGCACTTGCACTTTGTGAGGAGTGCTTAATCACAAAAGATCATGTTTATCCTGAGACCAAGCTTATACAAGGGGTAGGGCTTATTCCATTTACTGTCGAGGTTCATTATTCCCCAGCTATTGACGTTGAATTGACATTATGGTCAAAAGGTAGGACAATCTATGCGCTCCCAAATGGGTCGAGTCTATTCTACGATGGAGAAAAGATAGAGGTTCTTGGCAAAATATATGTCTTTCAAGAAGGAAAGAAAAAACTAGAATGCACACCATTCTAGTTGAAAGTTAACGTATGTATGAAACATAGCGGTTTTTTATTGTTCGTTAATTTTTGCAACCGACCAAGGGTTTTTTGGATTGAGCGTGTTGAGCTTTTTCGCATACTCTAGTGCATTTTCAAATTCAATAAAAACACGGTCTGTCACAGAATGGATATTTTTCAAAATGAAAGTCTGCCCATCTACGAGCCTTTTAAGATGATACATGAGCGTTCCTCCTCAAATGATTAGGATATATCTATTATACTGCTTTAGCGTAGTTACGTATATGAAAAAATCATGTAATCGATGCAAAATTTATGTGTTAGCCTCTATTTTTATAGAAATAAGAATGGCTTTGGTTAGTAGTCTAGCTACTGTTTGGCCAATCACAATAAGCAAGCCGGTTAGTACGATGACAACATTCATGGTAAATGGGTTAAACCAGCTAGGGTTTGGAGGCGTAATAAACAGCTCTGCCAATAGCATCGATAAGAGAATCATAAACGCGTTCATCAAAAGAAATTGGTGAATGCGAACTTGAGTCGACAAAGCACCAGCCACAGTTGACCAAATAATGAGAGCGCCGTAGATGAATGAATAATTAATTTCGGCTTCTTGGTTACGCATGGTTGTTTCATAAAAGTGAAAAAAGAACGAACCGGGGAAAATAGCAATGATAATCCACAGTATTTTCAAAAAAAACCTCCATTTATAGATATGTCCTTCGTAAGTGTATTCTGCCAATCTTGTTTTTTCCCTCTTAAATTCTTTGACTCCTTTCATTACAAGCGTTAGAATAAAGTCAACATATATTGTAAGCGCTTACTTTAACTTAACAAAGGAGGAATGAATATGATTTATGCAAATCCGAATCAAGAAGGATCACTCGTTTCATTTAAACAGAAATATGATAACTATATTAATGGTGAATGGACGGCGCCTGTTAGAGGTCAATACTTTGAAAACATCTCGCCCGTTACAGGGGAAGTGTTTTGTGAATTAGCCCGCTCAACGTCAGAAGACATTGAATTAGCGCTAGATGCAGCGCATGAGGCAAAGGTGAGTTGGGGGAAAACCTCGCCAGCGGAGCGCGCCAACGTGTTAAACAGGATAGCGGATCGAATTGAAGACAATAGTGAAATGCTTGCTGTAGCAGAGACTTGGGACAATGGAAAAGCGGTTCGAGAAACGTTAGCGGCAGATGTACCGTTAATGGTCGATCACTTCCGCTATTTTGCTGCGACGATTCGTGCACAAGAAGGGAGTTTAAGTCAGCTAGATGAGGATACGGTAGCTTACCATTTTCATGAGCCATTAGGCGTTGTTGGACAAATTATTCCGTGGAATTTTCCATTGCTAATGGCGACGTGGAAACTTGCTCCAGCTCTGGCTGCCGGTAATTGTGTCGTTTTAAAACCAGCAGAACAAACGCCAGCATCAATTATGGTGTTGCTTGAGTTAATTGGAGACCTTTTACCTAAAGGTGTAGTTAACGTTGTGAATGGTTTTGGTGTAGAAGCTGGAAAGCCACTTGCGTCAAATCCAAGAATCGCAAAAATTGCATTTACTGGAGAAACGACAACAGGTCGATTAATTATGCAATATGCGTCACAAAATATTATCCCGGTTACGCTCGAATTAGGTGGGAAGTCACCAAATATCTTTTTTAAAGATATTATGGATGAAGACGATGATTTCTTAGATAAAGCAGTAGAAGGGTTTGTGATGTTTGCGCTTAATCAAGGTGAAGTTTGTACATGTCCATCTCGAGCCTTAATTGATGAATCTATTTATGATGCGTTTATGGAACGGGCCCTTAAACGAGTGAAGGAAATTAAGATTGGGAATCCACTTGATACAGAAACCATGATGGGGGCACAGGCATCTTCTGAACAAATGGAGAAGATTCTTTCTTATATAGACATCGGGAAACAAGAAGGTGCTGAAATTCTAACTGGAGGAGCGCAAAATAAGCTTGAAGGAAATGAAAATGGCTATTATATTCAGCCAACCGTTTTTAAAGGAACAAATCAAATGCGTATTTTCCAAGAAGAAATTTTTGGTCCTGTTGTCTCCGTTACGACATTTAAAACGGCAGACGAAGCGCTAGAAATTGCTAATGATACATTATATGGCTTAGGTGCTGGCGTTTGGACGCGTAATATGAACCAAGCTTATCGCTTTGGACGCAGTATTGAAGCTGGTCGAGTTTGGACGAATTGCTACCATGCGTATCCCGCCCATGCTGCATTTGGCGGCTATAAAAACTCAGGTATTGGTCGGGAAAATCATAAGATGATGTTGGATCATTATCAGCAAACGAAGAACTTATTAGTCAGTTATGGTACTAGTCCGATGGGGCTTTTCTAATTAGCTAGATAAAGAGGAGATGAGCGTGTGGTTGACAAAGTAACAGCAACAGAAACAGCGATCGCCTTCTTGGAAGTATTAAAAGATAAACATGGTCCGCTTATGTTCCATCAATCAGGTGGATGTTGTGATGGGAGCTCTCCCATGTGTTATCAAGCAGGTGAATTTCTTGTCGGAGACAGTGATATTCTACTTGGAAAGATTGCAGACACTCCTTTTTACATGAGTAAAGTTCAATATGAATATTGGAAGCATACACAAATTATTGTTGATGTCGTCGATGGACGTGGAGGGATGTTTTCAATAGAAGGACCAGAGGGGAAACGTTTTTTAACTCGGTCAAGAGTATTTACAGAGGAAGAACGAGCTGCATTATAAATGTTAAAAAAGGAGATGGTCTTAAGCCTCTCCTTTTTCTTGTGCTTGTTTGGATTCATTTCCAAAATAATCAACGGTTTTTACTGTATAGTCAACATCGTCGTTATCGATGAGAAAAGATTTTCTTTCTTGCTGAGATACACTAGCAACATAGGTTTCTTTCCCATTTTCGCTGACTTCATAAATCCGATAGCCTGCGATGTAGTCATCACGAACGGCATACCATGATAATAGATTTCCTTGAATAGCTAGTTCCGTAGGCTCGGTAGGGACTTCTTCACTATTTGTATCTTCCACTAATGAAGTATAAACAACAAGGCGTTCATCGTGATTGCCTGTTTGCCGATCAAATGTACCTGTACACGTAATTAAATTGAGTTGTTTGTTATCTGTTGATCCGAATATCTCTGTTAGTGGTGCGTCATCATACGGATAGCTTTCAATTTTATCAACCGTAAATTCTAATTCTTCCCCATCTTCATCGGTCACGAAAATGGATTGATCTTCTTCTAAATCACCTAAATAAAAAAATACTGCTGGACCATTATTATCATCAACATGTCCTGCCAAAACAGCATTTCCACGGCCACCAGGTTTTGTTCCTGGTTCATACCAACCAACATCGGTTCCGTTATCAGGAACACCCATTTGTCCATTTTCTAAGAGACCCACTTCTGTAATTGGCGCTGAAACATCGAGTGCGGGAATTCTTAATTCAGAAGGGAACAGCTCGCTTTGTTTGTTTAGCTCAGCATGAGCGGCATCCAATGTCTCTTGATCAATCGTAAATTCCTCCGCAATGGTTTGTTCCGCTTCAATTTCAACGGGCGGTTCAATTTCATTTTGTGCTGAAGATTGGGAGGTGGATGGTTCTTCTGCAGACGTACTACATCCTATGAGCGTCAGAAATGATAAGATGACTACAACGAGTGGTCTTATTTGCACAACAGATCAACCTCCTTTTGAATGATAAAAAAGTGCGATCGACGGACACTTTCCGCGAGTAATGTCTCAGCTAACGTAAGCTTTTGCAAGACCCCGCAGGAGTGACCGCCTGATGCACTTCAATTCACATATACATTGAGAATGTTAGTCTTGATAGTCGAATCAATGCTATGCTTATTTTTACGCGTTTGTGCGTAATTTACGTACGCCGAAATAGCCAGCGAAAGTAACTGTAGCACCTGCTAGAATCCATGCCATCCATTGAAGAGAGATTCCTTGCTGACTTCCGCCCATACCTGTTTGTGGCATATCAGGCATTGCTGCTTCTTCTTCAAACATGTCTGGATTTTGTTCAACAATGGCACCAGCTAAACCTGAACCAATGTCGAATGTGAAAGCATATCCTTCTCTAAACGTTTCGAAAGAACCGGCATAATCGCCTTCCATGTAACGATCAAATGTTGTAAACACTTGGTCTTCGTGTACATTAACAAGTTCGGTAGCGTCAGCAGCTGGCAAAATGCCCTCAGTTGCTGTGTCTAAAAACATTCCAAACTCATCAGCAAATGTACTTAATTTACTTTTGCAGCGTCTTTCGCTTCATCATCTTCATTTTTAACAGCATTGACATATTCACTTTGTGCTAAAATGTGATTGCCCTGCCAAATCTGCTCAAATTGTTCTCCGCCTTCTTCACCGTAAACAGAAGCAATGGTAGCTTTTAAGTCAGCTGTGTTTTCATCTTCTGCCCAGCTAACAAAATCAAAGTCTTCGCTATCTTTGAATTCTTTTGACATAGATAGTGTTGCTAAAGCAAAGTGTTCGGCAACAAGATTGCTTAGGTCTGATCTTAAGTTCCCAGCGTCTGTTAGAGGTGCTGTTCCTTCAAACATATCTGGATTTTGCTCAACGATGGCATTTGATAGAGCGGCACTAATATCAAACATATGTGAAAGACCTTCACGATACGTCATGTAAGCTGCCTCGTAGTCACCATCTACATAAGCATTAAAGGCATCTTCTACTTGTTGTTCGTGAATATCTAGTACTTCAATGGCAGCGTCGCTTGGAAGAGCTCCCTCTGTCGCACCTGCAAGAAATTCACCAAATTCTACGTAGAAGGCATCAAGCATATCAGATGCTTCTTCTTGTGCTTCCATGTCCTCATCTTTTACAGCTTGAACGTATTCAGCCGTTAGTTCGTTATGTCCAGAGAAGATACGGTCAAATTCTTCTGCGCCTTCATCTCCATAAAGTGATGCAATGGCCGGTTTCATATCTGCAGCATTTTGCATTAGTGCTTCTTGTGCAGCTTCTGCGCCTTCATCGCCATCATATTGTTTTTGCATAGATAGAACAGCTAACGCAAAGTGTTCTGATAAAAGGTGGTCGAGTGTTCCTCTAAGTTCAACTGCTGGTGTTGTTACTTGCGACATCCCTTCTTGTGCTTGAGCGCCTTGAATAAATGATGGTGCAATTAGTGAAGCACCTAATACTGGGATTAAAGCTTTTCTCATTTTCATTTTGAAACACTCCTTTGTGTTTTGATTTCACTAAGCTAACGCAAAGGATGTCAGAATGGATCACTTTTTATAAAAAGTTTTTTAAAAAAATTAAAGGAGGATTATAAAGAAGCAATATAGAGAGGGTGTAAAAGCGTCTATCACAAAGAAAAAGAACTGCACTCAATAAGCGCAGTTCTTTATGTCGTGACAAGATGAGTTTAAAGTTCTTCTAATAACACAATCTCGCCTTCTGGGGTTTCACTTGTTTCGTCAGGTTCAATCGTAATCGCTATCGTATCAAAGCCCATTGATGGGTCGATGTCGAATGTAGACATGCCACTTCCATCTTCAGCAGGTGTGAATGTACCCGCCCGGTATGGGTCGCCATCTTTTAACAACCATACTTGATACACTTGCGTATCTTCTGTTTGCGATAGTTGGTCTGCCTCAACAATTAACTGTTGGTATTGATCTTTATTAACAAAAGAGGCAGTCGCTTCAAATGGAATCGTCTCTTCAGCCGGCTGGAGACTCAAACGCTGTACAAGTGAATCTACGGTGACGCTTGGTTCCACAACCGTGTCTCCTGGACCACTTAATTGGTTGACGGTATAGACATTTCCAATTAGCGACAGTAATAAGGCGGCAGCCATTGTCGGAATGAGCCAATTTCTTTTCTTTTTACGTTTTGGTAACTCTTGTTTTTCTTTTATAGGAGTAACAGTTTTATCTTGATCATCAGTAGACTGAGAATCTACCGGTGCTTTTTCAGCAAACGCAGCTGCAAGAACTCGGTCTTTCATTGCTGATGGAGGTTCAACTGGATCAACATCAAACCCTAAGTCATCCGTAAGCTCTTTGATTTCATTTAATTCTTCTTGGCATGTCGAACATGTTTCTAGATGCGCTTCAAATTCTTTTCGTTCTGTGTCGGTTAATTGTCCGTTAATGTAGTCAATTAAATGGTTACAACGTTCACTCATGAATGATCCCTCCATTCTGTTCAATGTCTTGGATAGTTTCTTTCAGATGTTTTAATGCAAGTCGAATCCTTCCTTTAACCGTACCTAAGGGGAGGTCGCAAGAATCAGCAATCTTCTGCTGCGACAAGCCTTGATAATAAAATAAGGTAATGACCTTTTGTTGTTCTCGTTTTAACTGGCTAATCGCTCTTCTGACGACAGCCCGTTTTTCTTTCCATTCCACCTGATCTTCCACGCTCGGATCAGGATCTTCTGTCATTTCTTTTGTCGCGATTTCAGAAGCGGTTTCCCGTTTCTTACGAATATGGTCAATGACAGTATTTCGTGTCATCGTCAATAACCAGCTAGAAAATTTTCCTTTTGTTTCATCGTATGAACTTTTTTGTGTCCACACTTTTATAAAAACTTCCTGAACAATTTCTTCGGCCAATTGTTTTTCTTCCGTCATCTTAAAGGTGAAAGAAAAGAGAAGCTTACTGTATTTATCATACATTTGTTCGAGCGCCTCTTTTTCTCCACGCCTGAGCTTCTTATAGAGCTCTACATCATGTTCGGGCATCATAATCTCCTTTTTAATCTGATCTCGATTTACGGACATAAAAAATCGGAATAATAGCTCTTTGCTGATTTTACATGTATTTGTCGAGAAAAGCCAAATAAAAAGGTAAGTGGTTCGCTCTCTTATTAAACGTATCAAACGTTCGTTTGGATCACTTTTTTTAAAAAGATGTTTGAGCGTAGTAATAAGTGGGAAAAGGAATAAATTATCCTAACAAGGATTGTACCATGATTCCTTGCGTTGCTTCTCACGATATGATTAGATGGCAACTAAGGACATTTCGATTGAGGTGAGCAAAGAAATGGGCAGTTCGAATAACGAAACAAATTGGCGTTTAGATACTAGTTATAAACAACTACCTGAAGCCTTTTATAGTAAGCAATCGTTTAATGAAGTGCCAAACCCAGAAGTTGTTATTTTTAATGATCCATTAGCAGAGCACTTATCAATGCCTCTAGATTTTCTGAAAGCAAATGAAGGTCAAGAGCTCCTAGCAGGAAATCAATTGCCCGATGGACGAGAAGGGCTGGCGCAAGCTTATGCAGGACATCAATTCGGACATTTTACGATGCTTGGCGATGGGAGAGCGCTTCTTTTAGGTGAACACATAACGCCTGAGGGAGAGCGTGTGGACGTTCAATTAAAAGGGTCAGGACGAACGGTGTTTTCACGTGGTGGCGATGGAAGGGCCGCACTTGGTCCAATGCTTAGAGAATATATTATGAGTGAAGGCATGCATGGGTTAGGCATTCCTACTACAAGAAGCTTAGCTGTTATGAAAACAGGCCAATACGTGAGGCGAGAGGAACGGTTGCCCGGTGCCGTTCTCACGCGTATCGCAAAGAGCCATATTCGCGTTGGGACGTTTCAATTTGCAGCTGCACGAGGAGAAGTAGATGATCTTAAAGCATTAGCAGATTATGCAATTGAACGTCATGAACCAGATTTGCATGGGGAGCAACAACCATATCTATCGTTCCTCTATCGAGTGATCGAAAAACAAGCGCACTTAATCGCGCAATGGCAGCTTGTCGGTTTTGTTCATGGTGTCATGAATACAGATAACATGGCAATCAGTGGTGAAACCATTGACTATGGCCCGTGTGCATTTCTAGATGCGTATGATCCATCAGCAGTATTTAGTTCAATTGACACGCAAGGACGCTATGCATATGGCAATCAACCTTATAGCGCGAACTGGAATGTAGCCAGATTTGCTGAAGCGCTCTTACCTTTGCTGTCAGAAAATCAAGAGCAAGCTGTAGCAATAGCGCAACAAGCCATTGAAGCATTTACGCCTCTTTATAAACAGTACTGGCTAGAAGGAATGCGGACAAAATTAGGATTGTTACAAGAGGGAGAGGAAGACGGAGCATTTGTTAACCAACTCCTCGCTATTATGAGCGAGTATAAACTTGACTACACGAATACGTTTCGACAGTTAAGTACTGGAGAGAAGCTAGCTTCAACTGTAGAAGACGATGGTCATTATCAAGAGTGGAAGAAAGAGTGGCAACGTCGTTTGGACGAGCAACCCTTTAAGCGAGAAGAAGCGGTACAAACCATGTTAGCAACGAATCCTTATGTTATTCCAAGAAATGAACATATGGAGCGCGTGCTTAATGATGCCGTAGAAAAAAATGATGCCACCTTGCTGAAGAAATTTTTGTCTGCACTGAGCAATCCATTTATAGAAACAGATGAAGGAAAAGAGTTTACAGCAGTATCAACAAACGTCAAACCTTACATCACGTATTGCGGCACATAACGTATTGTTGTGTGTCGCTTTTTTATAAAGATGTCAATCGTCCCATCCTAGTTTAGCGTGAAGGCGTTCATGCGATAGCAATCACGATCAAATTAATGATAAGAAACAAGCAGAGTCCACCATAAAAAAAAGAACGTTTTAAACCGAGATAATGGCATTTAATGGCTTTAGGAATGAGTGCAAGTACGAGTGTTCCGTTTAAAACTAGGCTTATTACTCTGGCATAGGAATAGGGTTCACTTATATTTTGGGTAATGAGAAATAAGAGGATGACCATCATCATGAAAGGAATCCAGGCTAAAACCTCTATACGCCACCATTGCTCACTTTTTGATTCTGTTTTGACATCCATAACAAACCCCCTCTTAGAAAACCGTATAGTTTCTACATACACAGAATAGACGTATGTAAAACATGGTTTACAAAAAAATGGTCATTTCATAAATGGAAAGGGTGTATGCGAATGCACATTGCACTACATATCGGTTATTTTATCGTACTAGTCTTGTCGTGTTTTTTGTCTTTTTTCGTCTTATTTGGTGCAGGTTTTGCAGGAGAGTTTGGTATTACGCTATCGACCGTTTTTAACGTTTTCGGGTTTAGTGTAATATGGGTCGCTGGTTATATGACGTTTTTGTTTACAAAAGACCGCTCCATTCAATATGTTAGTTTATTGTGTGTGATCGTGGGACTTCCAACGTGGTTCATATTAGCGCCTTAATAAAGGAGGATAAAAAATGGATGTGATCAACTATAGTATATTGAGTGTAACAGGTGTTGGGGTTGTATTTGCTATGTTCATGTCAACGCTTTTTTTTACGCCTTTACTCATCACCGTGCCTCTTTTTGCAGGGTGGCTAGGACTTGTCTATACGTATAAAAAAGGAACGCACCGAAATTTCTACGTGATCTGGGGTCTGTCGGCATGTATTTTAGTAGTGACAGTTTTTTTAGCGGTTACGTTTAGCCTAATATTGATGAATGGATGAGCGTAAAAAATAGAGAATGGTGACTGGTTATTAGAGGTTTCGTCGACCGAGAAGGAGATTCCCGTTTGAAATGGAATATGCCTGTATAGAAGCATATTTTGAAGGGGTGATGTGAGTCGTGAACGTTCAGTTAACCTATGAAGCACAGCAAAGTTTGGAAGGGTATTTACAAGCGAAAACAACGCTAGCGGAGGAGACTGAAGCTGATTGGGTGTTTCAGACGAATTGTTTTAAACAATATCGTATTCGTAAATTAGATGGAGCCACTTACTGCCAAGGTCGTCTAGTTGTGTTATTGTCGCTACATGTTGATGAAACGAAATGGTCTCAGCTGATTTTATCCCTATTAAAACGCTATCCACATGGTGTGGAATATTTAAAAGATGATACCCACGCGATTTATTTTTCGATTTATCAAAAAATAAAAAAGAAGCGACTTCAAAAAACGATCCAGTATAGTAAAGCAACTGGTGCCATTCGTGTTCTACAAGGGGATCATTTGAAGCTCTCAAACGTTCATGTAGGCTGAATGATAAACAAAAAAGGATTTTGATCATCCATGTAGAAACCCTATGTAAGAGAGGAGGATGACTGCACCCATTCTCTTCTTTTTTTATTTCTAGCCATTCAACCTTCTGTATAAATAAGCAAATGTTCCGTATATATGCTTGAAAAATGGTATACTTTTACGTAAATTCATCTAGCGAAAGTAGGAGAGTGCCATTTTTTATTTATATTTAAGTTTGATCTTACTGTATATCGCAAGTGAATTTGTTGACCATACAAGTATTCAAAGCGCAATGGGCGTACTTGCTCTTATCATTATTAGCATTAATTTCTTTAAAGTGAAACGACTGTATTTTTGGGCGGGTACAGCTTTTTTTAGTGTAGGGCTTGTTTGCGCGTTTCTTTACGTGCCTGCAGAAAGACCGTTCTTATCATTATTTGGTTCAATGACAAGTTTATTAGCATTGCTGTTTGTTTTGCCATACATGAGCACGATTATTGCAGTTGGTAAATATGATCGAGCCCTTGGTCAAATGATTCGCAAACCACCACAGTTAACAATGGTTCGGCTTTACCGACGTACCTCGATGATGACGTACATGTTGACATTATTTTTGAATGTGGCAACGGTTCCAGTCGTAGTGTCCACTGTTAAAGCACAAGTATCTCAGTTAAAAGATGCATTTATTCAGCGATTTTTTGCACATAGCATATTGAGAGCGTATGGCCTTGTCTTACTCTGGAGTCCTACTGAAGTGCTTGTCGCTTCAACGATTGATATGACAGGCACAAATTATTTGCTTTTATTTCCAACATTATTTACGATTAGTGTTTTATTTATATCACTAGATTGGTTTATACATAATCGACAATTAAAGCACGTTGATTTGAAGGCAGCTGTTGAAGTCGCCCATAACCCGGTTCAACTAAGAAAGAAACTGTTGGAGCTAGGCTTTGCGATAACCTGTTTTATCGTGTTGCTGTTAAGTCTAAATGCCTTCATACCACAGTCGTTCTTGTTTTCAGTCACTGTGCTCATTATTCCTTTTACGTTTATGTGGGCTTTCTTTATTAAAAAAGGAAAACGTTTCTCAATTTTAAGTACAGCTTATGTGAAAGGAAATACAACGCAGCTACATGGCTTATTCTT
The DNA here is from genome assembly GCF_024362765.1 of Alkalihalobacillus sp. LMS6. NCBI lineage: Bacteria > Bacillati > Bacillota > Bacilli > Caryophanales > Bacillaceae > Alkalihalobacillus > Alkalihalobacillus sp. LMS6. The sequence continues at coordinate 1,107,418 of NZ_CP093302.1, forward strand.
TTTATTTTTAGCAGCTGGCTTTTTTGTGGAAGTGTTTCCATATACGACATTATTTGGCCATATGGACACGTTTTTCTCCTATGTCTATGAGAGTGGACCGATTCTTTTATTCTATTTATTAATTGCTGTATGTATTTTTAGCTTTGCTTTAATTGGTTTCCATCCGTTAATCTCAATTGCGATCTTCTCGCCTTTTTTAGCCGATGCGATGATTGCTCATCCTTATGGGGTCAGTGTGTTATTAATCGGTGTAGGATTAAGTACGGTTATGATTGGTCCGTTTAACATTACACCGACGATTTTAGCGATGCAGCTTCAAGCGAACCCTTACGCGATTATTCAAAAGAATTTAGTGTTTGCCTTTAGTTATTTGCTGTTTATTGTAGGTGTCGCAACGGTGTTTAGTTTAATCTTATAAACCATAATGGTCAGATCGTTTGAGCTATGGAGTTAAGAAAAGAATTGAAATTTTTGATAGAGAGTAGAGAAAGCGATGATTGTAAAAGTTGTCAGCGCCGTCCTTGTAATTGTTGCGATCTTACTTGTAGCCCAGTCTGACTGGGTGACTGAATTAAGAACTGGTGAGGCGGGAGAAGCAAGTGAGTTGTTTCAACAATCTCTTCCCTTTTTACTGGTGTTGTCGCTAGTCTTATTAATTGTACAAAGCATTTTAACCGTTGTTCCTTTGGCTCTAATCTTAATCTTTAATTACATGTTACTAGATTTTTGGTCGGGTTATGCCTGGAGCCTTGGAACAAGTTTGTTTGCGAGTGTGCTTGCATTTTATTTATATCGCTATTGGTTGCAACAGTTGTTTCAACAGAAGGTCAGAAAAGATTGGGTACAAGCAATTGAACGAAATGGGTTTTGGGTGGTACTAACAAGTCGGCTTATCCCTGTCATGCCGTCTAGTTTAATCAATTTAGCAGCAGGGAGTAGTCAAATCACACTGCCAACGTTCTTTCTGTCAACGTTGATTGGAAATAGTCTTTATTTACTTGCACTATTCTTGTTAATGGAAGGGTTTATTGCTGGTGGGATGGAATGGCTCTTGTTACCTGGCGTTGGAATTTTGTTTTTAGCGATTTTTCTAAAGAAAAAAGTGGCGAAACCAGCGAGTGAGTATGAATAATTGAGGAGATGAAGACCATCCGCTTCATCCTTCTTTTTTTGCAAATATGTGAGAGCGTTTACAAAGCATCGTCTAAATTAAAGAAAACAGGAGAAATGTATACGATGGAAATTCGACAGCTACAAAAAAATGAAGATGTGCCTTATGATCTTTTACTACTAGCAGACCCTAATCAAGCGCTCGTTGATGCATACTTGAAACAAGGTGATTGCTATGTGCTTGAAACAAACAACCAAATCGTAGGCTGTTATGTGTTGCTAAAGACGCGTCTACAAACGATTGAAATTATTAATATTGCTGTTACGGAACAGATGCATGGACGAGGTTATGGAAAGGCGCTGCTTACGCATGCAGTTGAAACGAGCAAAGAAGCTGGTTATCAAACGATTGAAATTGGTACATCAAATTCAAGCATTAATCAACTAGCGTTTTATCAAAAATACGGGTTTCGCATGGATTACATTGACCGTGATTTCTTTTTACGACATTATGATGAAGAGATCTGGGAAAATGGTATACAAGCTGTTGATATGGTGCGACTGTCGATACATTTCTCGTAATTAATGGTTTAAAGAGAATCGAAGGCAGGTATTAAAGAGTAGTAGAGAGTGAGAAAGAAGGTTTTACAATGAAAGTAAGGGAGATCGATCTATTCGAACGAGAGCTGACGACATTAAAGAACCAAAGACAAAACCCTCAACTCTATGCTTGTTTTCAAACTGAAATTGATAGTCAAATTGAACTAATCAAGGAAGCAATTCGTTCCTATAAAAAATTATAAAAAAATAAGCCGGCATTAAAGCGGCTTATTTTCTATGTGCATAATTATGTTTGTTTACGGAATCCTTTGATGGTGGAAATGAGCATAACAACAAATAATAAACTTAAAACTAGGCTTATCGGTGAGGTGACATATCCTAAAAAGAAGTCACCAATGTCATGATGAGCCGTAATCATAGCAGCTCGAAAAGACTGATCAATTAATGGTCCTAGAACAATACCTAAAACGAGGGGAGCCAGTGGAAAACCAAATAAGCGCAAAATGAACCCTAATACACCGAAACCGATCATCCAATATACATCAATCATTGTATTGTTAATGGAGTAGGCTCCGACAACAATTAATACGAGGATGATGGGCATTAAAACCCCTTTTGGGATAGAAATAACTTTTTTGAACAGGTGAATGCCGCTCATCCCAAAAAGTAATAAAAAAAGGTTGGCTAAAAATAATGAACCACAAATGACCCAAAAAAGATCAGGGGAATTGACAATGAGTAATGGACCAGGGTCTAGCCCGTGAACAATAAGTGCGCCGATTATGACGGCCGTAACAGCGTCTCCTGGTATTCCTAGAGTTAACATCGGAACAAAAGCACCACCAATTGCAGCGTTGTTCGCTGTTTCGGGAGCAATAACCCCTTCATAAGCCCCTTCACCAAACGGGCGACTTGGCTTTTTCGTGCTTCGCTTTGCATGATCGTACCCAAGTAAGGCTGCAATCTCTCCACCCACACCTGGTAAGACACCGGCTAATGCACCAATGACAGATGTACGAAGCGTTAATGGCAAAAATTTGATTAACATGGCAAGCGGTGGGATGATTTTTCCTACAACACTGTCTTTTTGACTTTGCGCTTTTTGTGAGAGCTGAAAGAGCACTTCTGCAAAACCGAACAACCCTAAAATCGCAATGATAACGTTAATGCCACTTTGCAATTCGAGCACACCAAAGGTTAATCGCGGTGCCGCTGAAATCATATCAAGTCCAATTAAACCAATGACAACCCCGAAACACGCAAGAAACATCGATTTTATAAAAGCGCCACTGCTCATCGTACCGACTAATAGTAAGCCAAGTAATGCTAGGAGTAAGTAATCGCGATGAGCAAAAAATAAAGCGATGTCGGATAAAACAGGTGTGGCAAAAACAAGGAGAAGAAGGCCCACCATTCCCCCAACAATCGATAAAATAGTAGAAAGTCCAATTGCTAAGCCTGCTTCCCCTCTTTGAGCGAGAGGGTACCCATCAAAAGAGGTAGCAATCTGAGCAGGGCCACCAGGCATGTTTAATAAAATTGCAGGTCTAGCGCCACCATAGACACCACCTACATAGACACCTACGATCAGTGCAAGAGCCGAAAGCGTGTCCCACGAGTAGGTTAACGATAGCAATAATACGGTCGCCATTGTTACTGAAAGACCGGGAATGGCACCGACATAAATGCCTGCGAACGTCCCTAACGCAACGAGAAGAAGCAATTGGTAGTCTAATAATGGCATAAGAAATTGTTCCATAACGCTCCTCATTTCTAAACGAATTCATGTTAAGGGAATACAATTTGAAAAACAGTTTGAAAAATAAATACGATCACAACAACGAGAATGACGGCTAATAAAATACTTTTCCAAAAGGAGAGCGTCCGAAAAAATAGAAAACTAGCGAGTAAAAAAAAGAACGTTACAAGACTAAATGGAAAGACAGGAATAAGAATGACGTAAGCAACAACGAGAGAGAGAAAGCCAAAAAAATGAAATCGATGTTCAATTTTATGGGTCGTTCCTTCAGAAGATTGAAACTGCTGATACGCTAGTATACAAGAGAATAAAACCATGAAAAAAGACAGGACGAGAGGGAGAAAACGTCCTGAAGATAAAAATTCATCATAAACAGGAATCCTTAACGCTTGGGTAACAAAGATCACACTAATTGTAATCAAGCCAATATAAAAATAAAAAGCAGGGGACTTAATCAATGGGTTTCTTCCTTTCTCGTGCAAGTTAAAAGTTAGGGATGGGAATATCATAGTTTTCTGGATGTTCAGCAAAACCAGATTGATAGAGAAACCAGTTAGTGCGTGATTCCCATTCAGTTTGATAATCAAGCGCCTCTGATCCTGTTAATCCTAGTGGAATCATACGATTGTTCTCTAAAAATTGTTGAAAATCAGCGTCTTCGAAAGCGTACTCAAAGCTTTCAACCAATGTATCAATAACAGGCTCAGGTGTCCCTTTTGTCACATAAGCTCCGTAATAAGCACCCCATGGAAGATAATCTAAGTATTCTGGAGCCACTTCACCAAGCGCCGGCCATTCACCAAATTCTTCAAGACGCGTATCGTTTACAATTCCTAGAACACGAACTTCTTCTGCAACAATGTAGTTGTAAGCAGATGGAAGGGAGACAATGGATGCATCAATTTGTTTCCCCATTAATCCAGTAATAGAGGCGCCCTCTCCTTTATAGGGAACCATGGCAAAATCAAGGCCGAGCATGCTCGATACAACACCAGATGTGCCCACTGGCCCAGTCGTTGCCATCAAAGTATCGCCAGGGTGATCTTCCGCATGGGTGAGTAACTGATCCAGCGTTTCAAATTGAGAGTCAGGGTGAACAATAATCACAGGAACGGTTCTTGCAAAAAGCATCAACGGTTCAAAATCATGGTAACTTAAATCGGAAATGCCTGTTGTTCGATATAAGTTTGGATTCTCAGCACCAAATAAAATTTTGTACCCATTAGCTGGGTCGGTATAAACGTCGTGAGTGGCAATTGATCCAGCACCACCTTCAACGTTTTGCAAAATAATTGTCTCATCAAGAACTGGTTCAGTATATTGACTGACTACCCGAGCAATTGAGTCGGCCCCGCCGCCAGGTCCAAAAGGAATAACACCTGTTATGGAACGGTTTGGATAATCATGACCAAGTTCGCCCGATGTTGCAGAAGAAGTACATGACGAAAGAAAAAGGGTACAGGAAACAAATAAGAGGAAGCGTTTCTTCATTGGTTAATCAACTCCAAATCATTTAGAAAGCGGTTTCAAAAAGTTCCGTTTAGTGGAACTTGGATCTTGTTTAATGGAAATATAACTGAATTGTAGCAAACCTCAATTCCGTTGTCATTCTTTTTTTAAAATTATGCGAAAATTATTTATGTGAATCAATTTTATAAGAGTTAGTTTTTACGAGACGTTGTAAGGAGGATGAAATAGATGTATAGAAGTGGACTTGTTATTTAAGAAAGTAGAAAGTGGTTGACAAACCTTTAGCGGTATCGATACTATTTGAAGTGAATATCTTGTATACTAGTATAAAATAAATATAAAGCGTATACAAAAGGAGGAGAAAAAATGAAACATCAATTTTCATTAGCTCATTTGACAGCATTAGAGTGTGCGCCACCAGAACTGACTTATTTAGCAGCACAAGCTGGTTATGATTTTGTAAGCATACGCCCTATTTATATGGGGCTTCCCAACGAACCGAATTATGATTTAGCAAACAACAAGGCCATGTTTAAAGAAACAAAGCAGGCTTTAGAAACAACTGGTTTAAAGGTGTTTGACATTGAATTAGCACGGATTAATGATGAGATAGATCCAACAACGTATGAGCCAGCTTTTGAAGTTGCAGCAGAATTGGGAGCAAAGCACGTGCTTAGCAGTATCTGGACCGATCACACAGAACGTGGTCGTGAAAAATTCGCTAAACTATGCGACGTCGCAAAACCGTACGGCCTAACAATTAATTTAGAGTCTGTTCCAATTGCATCAGTGAAAACACTAAAAGGTGCGGTACACGTATTGGAAGACGTTAATAAACCAAATGCAGGTTTAATGATTGACGCGCACCATTTTCATCGTGCACACGATCGACCAGAGGAAATTCAATCAATTCCAAAAGAATGGTTAAATTATTTTCATTTATGTGATGCCCAAGGACATATTCCTCAAGAGCAAGCAGAAATGACAAGGATTTTACGGGAGGAAAGGCTTTATATTGGTGAAGGAGGATTGCCATTAAAAGAAATGATCAGTCATCTACCGGATGATATCGTATTCTCGTTAGAGATGCCTCATTTACAGCGAACAAAAGAGCTAGGAACTTATGGCTATATAAAGCAATGTCTAGAATCAGCGCGAGCATTTGTTGAACAGTGTAATAAGAATCCTTTAACGACTTAACTTGTATACTAGTGTTTTAATAAACTATTGTGAAAGAACGTTCGGATGGCGAACAGGGTATGGTACACTCTTTTTAGCGACATGGTTTCATTAGCTGAAGTTAAAAAGGTGGTACGATTAGTAATGGAAAAACGAGATTCATTGCGAACCGTTCGACGAGCATTATCCATACTTGATTGTTTTTCAATTCAGCAACAAGAGCTTTCGTTAACTCAAATTGCCAATCAAATTGATTTGGCAAAATCAACGACAACACGGTTGTTGTCGAGTTTAGAAACGGAACATCTAATCCATCGAGATGAACAAACGGGAAAATATAAGCTTGGTATCAAACTCATCTCTTTAGGTCAGATTGCAAAAGATTCGTATCCCCTTAAAGGTAGGGTGTCGAAGTTAATGGAAAAACTTCGTGATGAGACACTCGAAACGGTGAACTTGTATACTCTTGATCAAGGGAAGCGAATATGTATTCATCAATTTGAAGGATACCAGCCGCTTCGTCATGCGGTTCGAATTGGTGAGATGTTGCCCCTGTCCAGTGGAGCAGGTGGAAAGCTATTACTTGCTTATCAGCCGAAGCATATACAAGATAAAGTCCTAGCCGATCTTGACCCTACGACTCTAGAAGAGCGGATTTTAGAATTGGGGCAAATTAGAGAGACAGGAATAGCCGTAAGTAGAGAAGAACGAGAACTTGGATTAGCCGCAATAGCTGCTGCTGTGTTTAATGAAGACGGTAGTGTGACCCACTGTATTTCACTATCAGGTCTCATGCAAAGATTTTCTGAAGAAAAACTTTCTGACTATCAACAAATACTAACGAAGGCACTTAGACAAGTGAACGGTGAAAAAAAGCTTCAGTAACGTAAGCGTTTTCAATAATTGGTAAAAGCGGGTGACATGTATGGGAACAGTGATTAAGAAAATGAAAGCGAATGAAATTCAGCGTCCAATGATTTGTACACCTCTTGTAGGACGAACAAGTCAAGCTCTTAAAGAGGAACTTTCAGCCATTGTTCAAAAAAAACCGGGATTAATTGAATGGCGGGTAGACTTTTTTGAGCAATTGGATCAGACAGATGAAGTAATTAAAATCGGGAAATGGATAAAAGAACAAGCTGATGGTAGACCAATTTTGTTCACAAGACGCTCTATTCGAGAAGGTGGAGAGACCATTTCTTTAACAGAAGCTCAGGTAACAGACTTGTATATCGAAGTATTAAAAGCGGATATCGTTGATGCAGTTGATGTTGAATTAAGTTGTCCAGCTGAAGCAAAGCAGAGCATCTTAGCGCTAGCAAAAGAAAAACAAATCCAAACAGTGATGTCTTTTCATAATTTTAAAGAAACTCCGACGAAAGATGCGCTTTTGTCCATTTTGGAACAAGCGCAAAAAGAAGGCGCCGATGTAGGCAAAATTGCATTAATGCCGCAATCTCTCGAAGATGTTTTAACAGTTGCACAGGTGACCGAAGAAGCAAATCGTACATTAACGATTCCTATTATTACGATGTCCATGGGGCCAAAAGGAGCACTTTCACGATTAATGGGTGGTGCCTTCGGATCAGCTGTAAGTTTTGCGGTTGGTCAATCTGCATCTGCACCAGGTCAAATCGAAATTGCTGAGGTAGAAAAAGTACTGAATGTTATTGAAGCAAGTCAACAATAAATCAAGTTTAAAACAGGAAAAAAAGAATCTTTATGACGAATGAAAGAGCGGTCATAAAGATTCTTTTATTATGTCCAGAGCTCGTTTATCTACCCGCTAAACCTTCATGTTTTGATTGTTTATGATTTAAGTGATTTTGACCCCACGTATGCATCGCATTTAGAATAGGCTCTAACGTTGTGCCATAAGCGCTGATTGTATATTCGACTTTTGGTGGAATTTGCGGATATATGTGCCGTTCAATAATTTCTTCTTCTTCTAACTCCCTTAATTGTTGCGTCAAAACTTTAGGGGTAATACTAGGGATGGCGCGTTGGAATTCACCAAAACGAGTCGTACCATTCGCTAACAAATGCAGTAAAATAAGTAGCTTCCACTTGCCGACGATAATATCCAACGCCTGACTTACTTGGCATTGATCGGGTACGATCTTCATAATCTTCACTCCTTTAGTATACTTTTGTATACCATCTATCTTTAAGGTACGTACTTTTAAATGTGTTCATCATAAGGCAAAATATAAGAAGATACAATGATTGTGACTTAAAGGTTTTTAGGAGGGGTTCGAATGAATCGAATGAAGAAGGAAAATGGGTTAGAATTTGGAATTTATACATTAGGAGACCACCTTCCTAATCCACATACAGGAAAACGAATTTCGGCGCAGGAACGTGTCCACGAAATTATCGAATTTGCAAAGCTGGCAGATGAAGCAGGTTTAGATTTTTTTAGTGTTGGGGAAAGCCACCAACCATTCTTTGCCACTCAAGCACATGCGGTTGTCTTATCTGCGATTGCACAAGCAACTAAGAACATTAAGATCGGGAGTTCCTCTACCATTATTAGTACGTCAGACCCTGTTCGCGTTTATGAAGATTTTTCAACGATAGACTTAATTTCTAATGGCCGTGCAGAAATCATTGCCGGACGTGCCTCTCGTGTTGGCTTGTATGAATTGCTTGGATATGATTTACGAAATTATGAGGAATTATTTGAAGAAAAGTTTGATTTGCTAAGAAAAATAAATGAAGAAGAGCGTGTAAACTGGACAGGTGAGTTTCGTGCACCTTTAAGAGATGCAGAGGTAATCCCTCGACCAGTGGAAGGGCATATGCCGATTTGGCGCGCGGTAGGAGGAACACCAGCAAGTGCAATAAAAGCTGGAATCGCGGGTGTGCCAATGTTCTTAGCTCATTTGGCAGGGCCGACGGAAGCGTTTAAACGTTCCATCGATGCCTATCGAGGAGCGCTAACCGAAAGTGGATATGACCCAGCTGATTTTCCAATTGCAACGGCAGGGCTCTTCTATGCGGCTGACACAACGCAAGCGGCTCAACAAGCCTATTACCCATGTGTAAACGAAGGAATTAAATTAACAAATGGATCTGGATTCTCAAAACGAGCATTTGCGCAAGGGGAAGACGTACGAGATGTGTTAAATGTAGGGAGCCCACAGCAAATCATTGAGAAAATTCTCTATCAATACGAGCTATTTGGGCATCAGCGTTACATTGCGCAATTAGATTTTGGCGGTGTGCCGTTTGATGAATTAAAGAAAAATATAGAGTTAATCGCTACAGAAATTCTTCCAGCGATCCGAAAATATACGAAGGAGGATGTAAAGTGAACGTAGTCGTCTTATCTGGCTCCATTGTTGGTTCAAAAACAAAAACGATGATGAATGAAGTTGTGAAGCAAATCAATGATTATGATGAACAGACGAACGTAACCGTGATCGATCTTGCGGAACATGAGGTACAATTTAGCGATGGCCGACAGTTTTTTGAGTACACGGGCGACACTGGTTATGTCGCACAAACAATCATGGATGCAGATGCGCTTATAATTGGTACACCTGTTTTTCAAGCATCGATTCCGGGGACATTAAAGAATGTATTTGATCTTCTACCAGTGAACGCGTTTGAAAATAAGGTAGTAAGTATTGTCGTGACAGCAGGAAGTCCAAAGCATTATCTTGTTGCTGAACAGCAGCTGAAGCCTATATTAAACTATATGAAAGCTCAGCTTGTGCAGACGTTTGTTTTTGCGGAAGAAAAAGACTTTCACCAGAAAAAAATTGTTAATGACGATGTGCTCTTTCGCGTTGGACGATTAGTAGAAGATACCCATCTTCTAACAAAGACGTTTAAAGCGATACGAGAAGAAGCTGAGGATGCATATGGCTTTTAGCGAGGAGATATAGTAAAAACCCAACGGCAACTGCTTAGCGGTTGCCGATTTTGCTTATTCTTCCTCATATCCCCATGCTTGGAGAACCGTGCGGACAGCTTGTTCTAATTGTTCTTCAGGGATGCTTGCAAATCCTAGAACGATACGGGGGTAGTCCTGAGGATTGTTTTCAATAGCATATTGGGAAAGAGGATATACTTTTGTTTGAGCTTTTGCAGCAGCTTGCACAAGCTCTTCCTCACTCATCCCATTTTTAACAACTACAACGATGTGTAAGCCAGAACGTTCCCCAATAATTCGCAATTGATGTTCATAGGGTCTCATTAACGGTAAGACGATGTCGCGTTTTCGGCGATAAATTTTCCGCATTCGATTGACATGTTTTTCAAAATCACCAGAGCGCATAAAGGACGTAAGCACGTGCTGGTCAATTCGCGACACCGTGGAGTGGTAAAACGAAAACATGTCGTTAAAACGAGGGACAAGTGTTTTCGGCAATACCATAAAGCTTAGTCGTGCAGACGGAATCAATGATTTTGAAAAACTGCCTACATAAATAACTTTGTGGTGCTGGTCCATACTTTGTAAGGACGGAATCGTTTTTCCAGTATAGCGAAATTCACTATCGTAATCATCTTCAATGATAAATCGCTCTGGTTGAGCCTCAGCCCATTTTAATAATTGCTGACGACGGTTAATCGATAAAACCGCCCCGTACGGAAAATGATGAGAGGGCGTTGTATACATCACATTTACAGGTGATTGGGTAATGGCGTGAACGTCAACCCCTTCGTCATCAACTTGAAACGGGTAATAATCGTGGGGATGATGATGCAGCAACTTTCGCATGAGCTGATAGCCTGGATCTTCAATCCCATAAATGCTGTCTTTTCCTAAAAGAAGAAACAGCTGCTGTAGCAACGTTTCCATTCCTGCTCCAACTACAATTTGTTCCCACGAGCATTGAACCCCACGAGAGTGGTACAAATAATGGGCAATTTCTTTACGGAAAACGTCATCCCCCATGGAATGACCTAAAAGCAACAACTCCTTATTGCTTTCATCCACCACTTGTCTAACATATTTGCGCCATTTATCAAACGGAAAATGGCTTGTATCAATGTGTGTAGGATGAAAATTAAAACGAATATCCGGTTTGTTTTCTTGATTTTCAGTCGATAGCTGAGATGTGGTGGGCACATAATCAAGCTGTTCATAGGATTGAACAAAGAACCCTTTTCGCGGTAACACTTCCACATAACCTTCTGCTACGAGCTGGTTGTACGTGGCTTCGACTGTGTTTTGACTGACTTTCAAAAACTCCGCTAGCTTCCGCTTCGAAGGCAATTTCGTGCCGAATGCGATACGTCCAGCGATAATGTCATTTTTTAAATGTGTGTAAAGTTGTTCGTAGAGAGGGGACTGTGCCTCTCGATCTAAGTGAACCCATAATAAATCCATAACACCAATCCTTTTTTGATCTGAACCCATTATTTTTATGAAAACTGACACTTACAATACAGTCAGTTTCTTTTTATACTATGAAATAAATCTGAAAAATGCAATCAAAAAGGAGTGGCGAAGATGGAACGTATGTTAGGAACGGACCGAGTGAAGCAAGGAATGGCGCAAATGCAAAAAGGTGGCGTCATTATGGACGTTGTGAATGCGGAGCAAGCTAAAATTGCAGAAGAAGCAGGAGCAGTAGCTGTTATGGCGCTTGAGCGTGTGCCTTCAGATATTCGTGCGGCCGGTGGCGTAGCACGTATGGCAGACCCAACGATTACAGAGGATGTTTTGAAAGCTGTCTCCATTCCTGTTATGGCAAAAGCAAGAATTGGCCATATTGTGGAAGCTCGTGTTCTTGAAGCAATGGGTGTGGATTATATTGATGAGAGTGAAGTTTTAACACCCGCAGATGAAGTGTATCACTTAAACAAGCGCGATTTTACGGTTCCGTTTGTATGTGGAGCTCGTGACTTAGGCGAAGCGGCGCGCCGAATTGGTGAAGGAGCATCCATGATTCGTACAAAAGGTGAGCCAGGTACAGGGAACATTGTTGAAGCCGTTCGCCATATGCGAAAAATGCAGGCACAAGTAAAACAAGTGATGCATATGTCAACGGACGAGCTCATGACAGAAGCGAAAAACATTGGCGCTCCTTACGAAATCTTATTGCAAATTAAAGAAGCAGGGAAGTTTCCAGTCGTTAACTTTGCCGCTGGTGGCGTAGCAACACCTGCTGATGCAGCACTAATGATGGAACTTGGCGCAGATGGTGTATTTGTTGGATCAGGCATTTTTAAATCCGAGTCACCAGAAAAATTTGCCCGGGCAATCGTGGAAGCAACCACGCATTACAAAGACTATGAGCTAATCGCCAAGCTTTCGAAGAACTTAGGTACAGCAATGAAAGGACTAGACATTTCAACGATCGCGCCTGGAGAGCGTATGCAGGACCGTGGCTGGTAACATGGTAACCATCGGTGTACTCGCTCTTCAAGGAGCAGTGAGTGAGCATATTAAGATGATTCAAGACAATGGCGCAAAAGGGGTTACGGTGAAGAAAATTAATCAGTTAGACGCCATTGATGGCCTGATTATCCCAGGTGGTGAGTCAACGACGATGCGCCGCCTCATTGATAAATACCATTTTTTTGAACCGTTAAAAGCATTTGGTCAAGCAGGAAAACCTGTTTTTGGAACGTGTGCAGGGATGATTCTTATGGCAGGCGCTTTGACGGACAAACGAGAAGGACACCTTGGGTTTATGAATGTGGTCGTGGAACGAAATGCATTCGGCAGACAAAGAGAAAGTTTTGAAGCGCATTTGTCTGTGATGGGTATTCCAGAATATGTGGAAGCCGTGTTTATTCGAGCACCACTTGTGCAGGAAGTGGGAGAAGAGGTTGACGTTGTTAGTGTGTACGATGATGAAATCGTGGCAGTACGGCAAGGACCGTTCCTTGCTTGCTCGTTTCACCCTGAACTGACAGACGACCCAAGCATGCATCAGTTGTTTATCCAAATGGTAGAAGAATATGCCGAGTTGGAAGCCTAGTTGTATCAAGCTAGGCTTCTTTTTTATTGCTTACTTTTGGAAGAGACGGTGGAGCGAACGAATTGCAGCCCTTCATCAATAAAGAACATAAGAACGAGCCCAATCATAATGAAACCAGCGGAGGCACTGCCATCAAAAAAGAAGATGCCAATGAGGATGAACAATAATCCAATATAGAAACCAGGATCAAACAATTTGCTTCTTTCATTGTTTGTTTGACTCACGTAATCAATTGGTTCTACGACAGCATGTATCGGCTCATCTTTTAACAAATAATCTGTTGTCACATTAAATAGTTCGCTCAGTTGGACAAGATTATCAAGGTCTGGCATTGATTGACCGTGTTCCCATTTCCAAACAGCCTGTCTCGTGACGTGTAGCTTTTGCGCTAACTCCTCTTGCGACATTTGCTGTTGTTGCCGCAGTTGTTTCATTTTTTCACCAAGTGTTGTCATATCGCTCACCTCTCTATAAGGGTAAACTTATTGAGTGTAAAAAGAAAGAAACGACTGGTTACAAAAAGCAACTAGTCGTTCACAAGTTAGATATTCCCAGGTTACGTTTCCTCGAAAATGTCTGCATAAGCCTGCAAAATAAAGGTTTTGTGGTAGTCAATCGCATAAGGTTGTGACAAAATGCTTTCCTTCGCTGTTTGCACGTACAATTTCGCTTTCTTCTCATCACCTAAGTGTTTATAGCATAGAGCTTTATACGCGTTTGTTGTTGTGATCATTGACAAATCTGGTGCATGAACGCGAAAAGAGATATCTTCCATAGAGGGCAAATATGTAAGTGCTTCTTTAAAACGATTTAACTCATATAAAGCTTGTCCTCGAATATAGTGAAATAAAATCTTTAAAGGACTATCTTTCGACACATACGTTTCGCTTTCATTAATGACGTCAATTGCTTTAGCAGGGTCATGTTCAAACCAAATGGCTACTTCTGCTTTATTAATAGCATGAACACTTTTTAAGTAATCATCTTCTAGCAACTCGCTTAGAAGCTGATGTTTGTGTAAATAGTGCGCCACGTCTTGTTCATTCTTATCGATCATCGCAAAATGTATGGCAAAGCGGTAATATTCATCCACTTTGTAAAATTGTCGTTTTTCAATAGCAAAGGAAAGTGCTTCTTTTAAACGAGCGGACCCGATTTGTTTTTGGCCCGTTATCATAAGCAATGCCACTTCTTGAAAATTCCATTTTGCTAAGGTAAAGGGATCAAGGTCTTTTAGTTGTTCTGAGTAAGTCGCTTGTTTTTCATTAAATAAAGCGAGTGCCTCTTCGTACTCTAGCTCATACGTGAGATATTGGATATATTCAAGGGCTGTATTGGCAGCTTCGTCAAAAAAGGATAGTTGCGTAAATCTCTCTTCAGCATTTTCAAAATAACTGCGCCAGTTTTCATGATCTACATCCCTATTTATCTCTTTTTTACTTAGTAATATGGATGTTTCCGTACGTTGCAATGATTGACTATGAAAATAATACGCTTCTGCTAAATCCCGCACGAAGCGGGCTGCCTCATAGGTTTTCGGTAAGGTCATACCCGCAAACGGCGTAAGTAAAGGTGAAAGATCTTCATATCGATATTCTTTCAATAATGCTTTTAATTGTTCGGCTAATTGTCTAAGCTCTTCTTGGGTAATCACGTTCACATCCGCTAATAGGGATTGCATGTCTGTACCGAGTGATTCGGCAATATGGGTGAGGCTCTCCACAGAAGGTTGAGCCTTATTATTTTCAATTAAACTTAACATGCCTTTTGTTAAACGGCCTTCAGCTACTTCAGCGAGGGTTTTTCCGCGTTGTTTGCGCAATTGACGAATTCGTTCTCCTAGTGTGCTCATACCGTCTCGCCTTTCTGTTTACGTCTTATGTTTATTATAAGAGAATGTACGAAAAAATAAAAGTTTAATAAAATTAAACTTTAGGGTTGCCATTGTCCGATAACTCTGTCTATAATAAGTTTAATTAAATTAAACAAATGTTGAGGTGTTTGAAATGGATGGAAGAGTAAAGCGAGCAACGTATCATTTATGGACTTTTGCTGTAAGTAAATTTATTTCATCTTTTGGTAATAGTATTTATGCGTTTGCTATGAGTTTGTTTATTTTAACGGTGACCGGGTCTGCGATGAATTTTGCAATTAATATGATCTGCAACATTTTACCGAGAACGCTTCTAGCTCCTCTTGCTGGCTATGTAGCCGATCGATTTCCAAAAAAAGTGGTCGTGCTGTCGTCGCAGATTATTTCTCTTTTCATTGTTTCTGGTTTACTAGTCTATACTGCAAATAACGGCTTATCGGTTCTCGCTATTTATGTGACAACAACATTGCTGACGATCTCACAAATGGTTACAGGCGTCGCGTTTACTTCTTCTATTACACGCCTAGTTGACGCAACGCGCATCCAAAAGGCAACAGCGATCAACCAAATGGTTGTTTCGTTTTCAACAATTGGTGGCCCAATCATTGGCGGGATGTTATTCGCATTTGCGCCAATCGAAACGTTTTTAATCATTTTCATCACTGCGTTTAGTATTGCGGTTTGTGTGGAAGCAACAATGAATTTTAAATTGTACGGGGTTGAACGAACAGAAGAAGAGGAAGAAGAAACAATGTGGCAAGGGATGAAGGCGGGTTTTTCATTTATCCAGCAGCAGCCTGTGATCCGTACCATCATAGGAATGGCGTTAGTTGTGAATGTGTTTATGGGAGCGCTTATCGTGGGCATGCCATTTATCATTGTTGAAATTTTGCAAGTAGAGGCGCAGCATTTTGGTATAATCGAGGGCATCTTTGCTGGAGGAGCACTGCTTGGCGGTTTGTATTTTTCACTTAAAAAAGATGTAGTGTTTCCATTAATGAATGTGAAGCATGGTTTGCTCGGGATATCGGTTTTAATGACACTTTTCACAATACCTGTATTGGTTGTTTTTCCTTATAATGCGATCGTCGGTTTTTACGGAACTGTAATGATGCTTATTGGATTTTCTCTCACTTATGTGAATACACCAATTGGCGTTCTGCTACAGAAGCGAGTGAGCGATCAATATAAAGGCAGAGTGTTCGGCATTTTAGAAACCGGTGCTTCCGCTCTCATGCCGCTAAGCCTTATAATCTACGGATTTGTTTATGAGTTTATCGGACCAATTGGAACACTTTTGCCATCAAGTATCTTGTTATTATCGACTTCCCTATACTTACTGCGGAAAAAAGTGATGGTGACGGCTCATCCTGAATTAAGTCTGAAGAAAGCAGATATGATAGAGAAACCAGCGTGAAAAATAATAGCAAAAAAGCCAATTGATCATCAATTGGCTTTTTTTAATGACGAATTTTCTTCTTTTGGTTGCAGAGATTTTTTCATTGACAGAGCTACGACAATTAAAGCGAGTACCGCCAATACACTGCCGACGAGCGCGTTCATTTCTACCGTACTTCGCTCAATCACAACGCCGCCAATCATGGAGCCAAATGCAATACCGAAGTGTAAAGCAGAGTTATTGAGGCTCTGTTGAATATCGGATGTCTCAGGAGCTGACGCAATTAAATAGCTTTGCATGGCTGGTGTAATGGCCCAGCTTAACAAGCTCCAAATCATCATCACGACAATAAAAAGCGGCATAAATGTCGTTGTAAACGGTATGGCAAAGATGGATACCGCAAATACAGAGATCACGCCAATAATCGTTTTTTGCGGACCGAAGCGATCGGAAAGCAGACCACCAACACCCCCACCAATAATCGCGGCTATCCCGAAAATTAAATACATGATGCTAATCCAATTTCCTTCGATGCCCATCGTCGATTGGAGAAAAGGTGTTAAATATGCATATAACGTTAAGTGTCCAGCAAGGAATAAGAACGAAGTCATTTGAATTAAGACAATCTTAATACTCTTTAATGACTTTAATTGCTGGAGTAACGATATTCCCGGTTTTGGTGCGATTTTTTCCATAAAGATAGAAACAAATAAGATAGACAATCCCGTTAATAGAACAATAAGGACAAATGGTGCACGCCAACCAAAGGCATTACCGAGCATTAAGCCAACAGGCACACCAAGAACAAGCGAAGCACTTACACCCATAAAGACAATCCCAATCGCCCGAGCACGATAAGGTGCACTCACAATATTTGAGGCGATTGTCACACAGAGTGAAATTAATAGTGCAGCACTCATTGCAGAAATGATACGAGCGATTAATAAAACTGCATAGCCAGGGCTGAAGACCGCAAGAACATTCGCGAAGAAGAAAACAACCAAGGTTATTAACGTTAGCTTCTTACGTTCGACTTTTGCGGTAGCGGACAATAGAATTGGACCAGACAATGCAAATACAAAAGAAAAAATTGAGATTAACATGCCAACTTGTCCTAATGTCACGTTTAAATCGGATGCGACTAAATGTAAAATACCACCTAAGATTAATTCTACAAGACCAACGACAAAAGAGACGATGGTTAATAAGTAAACTCGTTTATCCATAAAACACCTCTGTTTATTTTGTTACCACTAGAAGAGTAACATAAAATAAATTCATGCTACAAGTGGAAATTTTTACGGGAGTTGGTCTATCCTAAAGGAAGGATAATGGGAGAAAGGTGGTTCATGTGCTACAACAATTTGGATTTACCCAATACGAAAGCCAGGTCTATACATCGCTAATCACGATTAATCAGCCTTTAGACGCGACGGCGATTGTTAAACGTTCTGGTGTACCTCGTTCAAAAGTATATGAAGTGATTACGAAATTAATTGAAAAAGGAATTGTGCTGGAATCGTTTATAGAAAAAAAACGTCAGTATACAGCACTACCGATGGAGGCGTTAGTTGAAAAACTAACATCAAACTTTGAAGCAAACATTGAAGAGTTAAAAAAAATTGAAGTTGAAGAAATGGAAGTTGACGACCGCGTATGGACATTGCGTGACGATCAATCGATCCAATCGATTATGAAAGAGTTAATAGCTGGAGCAAAAAAATCCGTGCATCTGTCACTTTGGGCTGATGAAATGAATCAATTTCTACCTTTGCTTGAAGAGATGCATCAAAATGGCAAGGACATACACATCCACGCGATTGGTGAAATTAAGACGAACATTCCTGAAACGTCCGTTCTTATTCCAACTCAAGGTCATGATACGTTGGAACGAAGTCGAATTTTAATTATTGATGAAAAAGAAATGATCTTTGCTGGCATTGAGGAGCATGGATGGCAAGCCATTCGGACACATTCGAAACCTCTTGTTACTTTTTTTACAGAGTTCTTCTATCATGATGTGGTCTTAACAAAAATCACGCAGCGTCACCATGATTTAATCATGAACGATGATGAAGTAAGAGACATGTTGTTAAAGCTGAAGTATTAATGAAAGAAATTAGATGAACAGTTTAAAACGGCGGTAACGCCTGCGGAAGAAGGGGCGAGTTGAAAGGAGAGGCTAGCTTGGACTACATTCAGACTATACGAAAAAAAGTAGGAAAGGAACAAATCATTCTAAACTTTGCGGGAGTATGTGTTGTAAATTCGAAAGGGCGTATCTTGTTACAAAAAAGAGGAGATCGCAACCAATGGGGGTTTCCGGGAGGAGCACTAGAGCTAGGGGAATCGGTCGAAGCATGTGCGAAAAGAGAAGTGTTTGAAGAAACAGGAATAGAAGTGTCAATTGACCACCTTGTTGGTGTGTATTCCAAGTATTTTGATGTCTACCCAAATGGTGATCAAGCACAAACGGTTTTACACTTTTTTAAAGGACATCCTATTGGTGGAGAGTTGGATGTAGATGGAGAAGAAACATTAGCACTCAAGTACATGCACCCAAATGAAGTCCCTAGTCTGTTTAATCAACAGCACCAAGACTGTTTTCAAGATTTTATCGATGGCAGAGTCGGTGTGTATCGTTAAAAAGAACAGAATAACTAGACATCCTAAGCAATTTTTTTCAAATTGATACATAGGATAGTGATACAACACTCTTAATGGGAGGGGTGTGTCATGGCGAAAAATAAGGGGACAGGTAAAAACAAACACCAAGATCCCCATCAACAATATTTAGAAGATCTACTAGAATTCTCTGAAGATATGATTTACGTTGGTACAATTTTAAGGACCATTTCATCTGCGCTTGGTTTTATCGGCGTAACGATCGCACGTGATATTTCGCGACAACGAGAGGCATCAAACGATGTGGAGGCTGAAGCAGAAACGGCTGCAACATTTTTTTCAGCAGAAGTAACTGAAACAGGCGGCGTACGAGGTCCAGTTGACAATCAAGAGGAATACTCTATGTATTTGTACACACAAATGAGGCAAATGCAAGGAGAGCTCAATCGTGTTCATAGTGAGATGAAGAGAATGCAAGATCAGCTAAATCGCTGGTATCGTCCGCCCCAAGGCTAATCAAAATATGTAAGACGGAAGGGTTGTTAACCTTCTGTCTTTTTTGCGTAAGTCGTTTGAAGGCGAAAAATACTTGTTGTAATCATAAGGAAATTCCTTTAACCTAGTAGAGGATTTTATTGAGCGAACTCTCCTTTGATAAAAGAGTGACTTTCGTGAGACTCGGGGGTCATCACTTTTGATTAAAAGAGAGAGGGTAAAGAATGGAAACAGTAAAAGAACAGTGGTTTGGAAATATTCGAGGAGATGTTCTCGCGGGAATTGTTGTTGCACTTGCTTTAATTCCAGAAGCAATTGCGTTTTCAATTATTGCTGGTGTAGACCCAATGGTTGGTTTATATGCTTCATTTTGTATAGCGATTGTGATTGCTTTTGTTGGTGGACGTCCCGGAATGATTTCCGCAGCAACTGGAGCAATGGCATTGGTTATGGTGACGCTTGTGGCAAATCATGGATTACAATATTTGCTTGCGGCAACGATTTTGACGGGAATCATTCAAATAATTTTTGGGGTTTTTAAACTTGCGCGTTACATGAAGTTTGTACCACGAACGGTAATGACAGGATTTGTTAATTCATTAGCCATTTTAATTTTTCTTGCACAAATTGATCATTTTGTTGGAGAAACGTGGATCATGTACGCACTAGTTGCGTTAACACTGGCTATCATTTATCTTTTTCCCTATGTGACAAAAGCGATTCCTTCGACATTAGTCGCAATTATTGTTGTGACGGTGATTGTATTGACAATGAATATTGGTGTAAGGAACGTAGGGGATATGGGTGAATTAAGTCAGACGTTACCAGTATTTGCGCTGCCAAACATTCCGTTTAATCTTGAAACATTATGGATAATCTTGCCTTATGCATTGGCACTTGCGATTGTCGGATTACTAGAATCCCTTTTGACAGCGAATATTGTGGATGATATGACGGATACGAAGAGTAATAAGGATCGAGAGAGTCGTGGCCAAGGAATTGCCAATATTGTTACTGGTTTTTTTGGCGGAATGGCAGGATGTGCAATGATCGGGCAATCTGTAATTAATGTAAAATCAGGAGGAAGAGGTCGACTATCAACGCTCGTTGCAGGTCTATTCTTAATGTTCCTCATTTTAGTACTCGGAAATGTTGTTGTCCAAATTCCAATGGCCGCTTTAGCTGGTGTCATGATTATGGTGTCGATTAGTACGTTTGATTGGCAATCGGTACGAACGTTGCACCGTTTACCACGTACGGACGCCATTGTGTTAGTTGTGACGGTGGCAATCGTTTTACTGACACATAATCTGGCTTATGGTGTCCTTGCAGGTGTATTGCTAAGTATGGTGTTCTTTGCGGCAAAACTGTCGCAGGTTCGTGTTGATTCGCACTTCGATAAGGCAGAAAATAAACGGACATATACAGTTGTTGGACCGCTATTTTTTGCATCAGTAACAGACTTTTTAGCAAAAATTGATACAGAGGAAAAGCTGGACTACGTTGTATTTGATTTATCACACTCGCATGTTTGGGACGATTCTGCTGTTGGGGCATTAGACAGGGTCGAAGCAAAGTTCGTCACGAATAAAGTAGATGTTCAAATAATAGGGATAAACAAAGAAAGTAGTCAGCTACTTGAGTCAGTAAGCCAACTACCAAAAGCGTCTAACCATTAAAAAAGAGCGGGAATGTCAACAACGACATTCTCGCTTTCACATTTTATCTTTAGGTATGGTGACGCGAAAACAATAGCAGCTTACAAAAGAAAAGCGATGATGACAACAAAAGCTAAAGCAATTGGCACGAGTAAAAAATAAAGCCAAGAAAATGTTTTTATGCTACGATCACTACTGTATTTTGTATCGGAGCCACTCATTGCGATGATTGTTACAATGAGGCCGCCAATACAAATAATTGCCGCAATAAGTAAAACGTTAACCATGATAATAAGCTCCTTTTTCTTTAAAAACCACCAATGTCATGAATAGATTGATTATAATAAAGCTTACCATATTGTTTTTGCTAATTTAAGGAGGGAACCTGTCAAACGAACAGGGCGTTATGAATGTAATACAACTACTACTGCAGGTTCTATTTTTATATGGCCTTTCCGTTTTTGGAGATTTTTTATCGGTTTGGTTACACTTGCCGATCCCAGGATCGATTATTGGATTTCTATTGTTACTCTTACTGCTAAGTACAAAAATGATCCCAGAAAACTGGGTAGAAAAGGGAGCGACCGCACTATTATTTGTGCTCCCACTATTATTCATTCCTTTTAATTTAGGGGTCATGCAATACCCAGAACTTTTATCAACTACAGGAGTGCTGTTACTGCTTTCCGTTTCAGTCAGTACGCTTTTATCAATGGTCGGCATTGGGCACTTCTGCCAATGGTATGAGCGAAAGCGAGGTGACTTCGAACAATGATTCATGCATTACTAGCCATAGGCATTGTCGCTGGAACCGTAACCTTCTATTTTCTTTTTCGACTGCTTTACTTAAAGTATCCTTATCCATTTCTTTTGCCAGTTGTGACAACAACCGCATTCATTTTAATCCTCTTGCTGTTGTTTAATGTTTCATATGAAGACTATTTAATTGGCGGAGAATGGTTGAGTCGCTTAATGGGTCCAGCGATTGTCGCATTAGCTTTTCCTTTATATAAACAGCGTGTACTCGTTCTCCGCTTTAGTGTCATGATTGGAGGAGCTGTATTGATTGGTGTGTTTTTAGGATTTAGTACGGTTTATGTTTTTGCAGTTTTATTTGGATTTGATGACATTCTTACGGCTTCTTTATTACCGAAATCTATAACAGCACCGGTTGCTGTTGAAATATCGGCCGCTCTACACGGATTACCAACATTAACTGCGGCATTTGTTCTTGTAGCTGGCTTTAGCGGTATTTTGTTCGGTCCTTTTCTTATGAAGAAAGTAGGAATTAAGAGTCTTCATGGAAAAAGCATTGCTTTGGGTGGAGCCTCACATGCTTTAGGCATTTCAAAAGCCGCTGAATATGGTAATGTTCCGTTATCAATGAGCTCGATTGCGATGACATTAAGTGCGATTGTGGCTTCATTTTTAATACCAGTATTCATATGGATCTTTTTATAACAGCATGCCGCAGCATGCTGTTTTCATGATCTTAAAACCTAGAGAATAAAAGAATGAAGCCATACGTGCTAGCTTGAAGCATCATTGCTCTTCTAGTGATCGATTGATAGGCAAACTGAAGTTGGGTCTGGTCAATCGGGTAATGTGCTGAGAAATATTTTTTTGGTAAATGAACTGCTGATTTGAGCTGTTTTGTATTGATTACTATCGACAGTAGCGCAACAAAAATTGAAAAAACGATCGATGGAGAGAAAAGAATCAATCCAATAGTGAGAATCACAACTCTCTGGAACAGATTTGCTTGTTCTTGGGTTCGATGTGCTCTTTTTAAGAGAAAGTCTACTTGAAAAGAGTCTGAGCGCCTTTTTAAGATCGTTAGAATCGAGAATCGATTTTGAACAAACCTATCATTAGTAGGGACTTGGATAAATTGGCTTAAGAATAGTTGCCAGTAGCGTTCAGAAACCGTATCCATTTTAATAAAAGCAACCCATGTATGTACCTCGAATCGTTTGAACGTATAGATAAATAAAGCGTAGGCAGCCACAGTTGCTATCATCATTAAGACAAAGATCATTGACTCCATAAATAAAAAGAAAATCATGACGAGCATCCATAACCTTGCTAAGACCCGTACGCGATTCAGGGATCTCAGTGTTGTAAGCAAATAGATTACAGACAGATGTAAGATGGAAAGTAAAAAGAGTAGCAATGCTACATACAACAATTGCAATAAAGACAGATTTTGAATTTGTGAGAGAAACAGGATAAACAAGCTTGTGTGAACCGCTTGCACCCCAACATTATAGCGAAATGTTTGATTAAAATAAGTTTGAACAACCTTTTTATGGGGAGACAAATAAAGTGTATCAGGCTCTGTTAGTAAGGTGGTTAATCTCGATTTCAACCCGAAAAGAGCGTATAACAGACTTAATAAAAATGCTTGAACAACAGGTGAAGCAAAGTGGTTTAAATAATGAAGCAAGAAAAACAACCCAACCATGATAAGTGGTACAAGTAACAGGACTCCACTATTTAGAAACACTTTTCCTACTTGCTTTTTTCGCAATTGATGATAGGCCTTTAAGCGCGTTTTGAATAAATCATTCATCGTTAACACCAACTAAGTGAAAAAAGAAATCTTCTAATGTGCCTTGTTTTTCGGTTGAAACCATTTTTCCTTCTGCTTGGGTTACTTGATGTCCTTTATGAATCACGACCACTCGATCACATACGGACTCTGCAATGGTTAATAGATGCGTCGAGAGTAAAATCGCTGTTTGATTTGCACGCAGTTTTTTTAAATCGGTTAGAAAACGTGATAAACCGATGGGATCTAGCCCCATAAAAGGCTCATCAATAATTAAATACTGTGGCTTAGCTAGAAGAGCATTAACGATTGATACTTTCTGTTTGTTTCCCTTTGAAAGGGCGAAGGGATATTTATGTAAATGCTCTGTTAGTTCATAGCGCGTAATCAGCTCTTGTTGATAGTCTGACAGTTGTTCTTTATACAAAGCACGAATAAATGAAAAGTGTTCTTGAACTGTAAGGTGCGGATAAAGGGTCGGTGTGTCTGGAATATAACTGAGTAAATGGCGTTCAGTTAACAGCGATTTCCCATTTATCGTAATCATACCATTCATTGGTTTCAAAGAACCAATAATATGTTGAAGTGTTGTACTTTTACCAGCACCGTTTAAACCTAAAAGTCCAACAATTTCACCTTGATTTACATCAAACGAGATGTCGTGAATGATTTTTTGGTTCACATAGCCACCGTGTAATTGATCGATCTTTAACATGACAGTTCTATTCCTCACTTTCTTCCCTTACGAACAGTTTGTAACTGAAATTTCTAGCGGACAAGGAGAAAATAAAACCCCGTTAGCCCGAAGCCAATGGGGCAAGAGGAACGTTATTCTTCCTGTAACGTTTTGATATACCAAGCGTCGCAAGAGAAATGCTCTGTTTCAAGTAATGGGGCATCTAGTTTTTTGAAACCATGTTTTTGATAAAAACGATTCGCGGCATGCATGGTGTGGATGGTCTCTAAGTAACATGCTTTATAATGTTGCTTTGCAAAAGTAAGACTGGTTTGTAGCAAGCGTTCCGCAACACCGCTTCCTCTTGCAGACGGAGCGGCGTACATCTTTTGCAATTCACACACATCTGGACGACCCAGTATATCACCGATTCCGCAACCTGCTACAAGCTTATTGTCTTCAATTGCGACCCAGTAGTTTGTTTGTTCTTTCTGGTAAAGCTCATAAAATTGGCCTAAATCCGGATCGGACCAAGCCGTTCCAGGTTTATTTGCGCCAAACTCAATTAAGCATGTTCGAATTAACTGTTCTACATCAGGGTTGTCTTGTTTTTGTATTTCACGAATGATCATACGTCTTACTCCAATCTAACTAAAGTGACTAAATTATTTTGAATTCATTGTACAATCTGGAACAATTAGAAGGCAAGTTGATTTTAAAGATGTGGTTTGGAATGAAAAGAATTGTGATTAAGTATCTTTTTTAAAACGCCGCTTTTCAAAATCCTCTTTCATGGGTATAAAGAGGTATACACGATGAAGCATATAAGGAGGTGACTTCCAAAGATTGAAGCTACACGTAAATTCCTGCGTAAAGCATCAATTTCTTGGGTCATGACACATGAATGGTTTATTACGATTTTTTATGGGAGTCTTTGCGTTTGTGACTCTTCTCGTTTCGACGGGGGCAATCCTAACAATTACAAACACATATCCAGTTTTTGAAGAAATAATCGCCCAAGGTCAAGATTTTTTCTGGGTACTAATTGGTGTTTTTTCGTTTTTAATCTTATTGGCGTTTATTTTGTTCGTTGCGAGTGTTATAAGTCGAGGTCATGTTGGATTGTTTCGATCGGCAACTGAACTTGGGGAGATCGCCATCTCTCAAGAGACTATCGAAGCCACTATTTTAAAAAGTGCACGAAAACTCGATGGAATTCGATCTCTAGAAGTCCATTCTCGCATGAAAAATGATGGCAAGAGCGTGCTCGTTGATTTAACCTACTCTCCATTTGGAACAAAGCCTGTACAAAAAAATGCAACCGCATTGCAAGATGTTGTGAAACATGACTTAGAATCTTGGCTAGAAGTCCATGTCGCAGAAGTTCGTGTCTTTGTGAGACCACAAACAACATCAGCAAGCAAGAAGCAACGAGTTGTGTAAGGAGGTGCTAAGGTGAAACAAGAAACAGTAAAACGGTATCGTGGACGAATCATTGGCTTACTAGCGGCTCTCATTTTTAGTGTTCTCTTTTTAACCATTGGTTTCTGGTATACCGTTGCGATTGGTATATTTGTAACGATTGGGTTCTTAATCGGAAAATGGGTGGACGGCGATTTAAACGTTTCAAGTTATGTGGATGCTTTATTCAGCAGACGGTCGTAATCTGTAAAAAAGAAAGTCATAGGACTTTCTTTTTTTATGCCATAATGGAAGGAGAAAGCGGATAAAGGGGAGGTCTAGCATGTTAATAGAAGATGTGCTTTATGGATCAGCGAGAGTAGAGCCCGTTCTAGAAAAGTTAGTGCGTAGCGCCAATGTACAACGGTTAAAAGGGGTGCATCAAGCAGGGGCGTGCTTCCTTGTTCAACCTAGTTGGAATGTTACCCGTTATGACCATTCTATCGGAACGATGCTTTTCGTTCGCAAACTAGGCGGTTCTCTTGAAGAGCAGATCGTTGCATTGCTTCATGATGTGTCTCATACTGCCTTTTCTCATCTCATTGATTATGTAATGGACAACAAAGAAGAAAATTACCACGAAACGATTTATGAGACGTTGATAGAATGCTCAGATATTCCAGTGATACTGGAAGAGGAAGGATACGCGTGGAAAGAACTCTTATCAAGTAAGCAGAATGGGTACTTGTTAGAGAAATCGTTGCCTCATCTTTGTGGCGATCGAATTGATTATACGTTGCGCGATATGTATGAATATGGCAAGGTCCCGTTACATGAAGCGCATGCATTTTTGGAACAACTCATCGTGGTTGATCAGCAAATTGTGTGTACACAATTAAAATGGGCCGAGTGGTTCGTCCAGCTCTTTTTTAAAGAAACGGTTGAATTTTTCCATCACCCAACAAATGTGTACGCCAATCAACAGGTAGCGCATCTTATTTCGATTGGTTTACAGCGAAATGTGCTGTCATTGGAAGATCTAATGAAAACGGATCACGAAGTAATGGAGCAGTTGAGGCAAAGTGAAGACCTGACAATTAAAACATTGCTAGCAGTTTTTAATGACTCGGTTGATAAAGGAGCGTACAGATGGATCGAGAAGCATGTCACCATTAAACATCGCTACATCGATCCGATTGTGGTAATTGACAACGATCTTTTACCAGCATCAAAACTGTCCATGAAAGTTCGAGATATCCATAAGCAAACCGAACAAAGCATCGATCGAGGTGTTAACGTCTTCATTACAGAAGGAGTAATTTAATGAATAAGCAGGAATTAATCGAAACGTTTCCAGCGTTACATGAGGTTGTCAGTTTAAAAGAAACGTTTTGGGAAAATCCATTAAAGAATGGTCAAGCGGAACTAAAAGATGAAGACATCAATATGCAAGCGATTGAGGCAGCAGAAGCGCGCTTGCAACGATTTGCGCCTTACTTAAAAAAGGTTTTTCCCGAGACTGAAGCAACGAATGGATTATTAGAATCACCGCTTAAGCAGATTGATGATTTTAAAGAGGAGCTGGAACATGTCTACAATGAACAAATAGTAGGAAAGCTTTTCTTGAAATGTGACCATGTATTACCTATTTCAGGATCCAT
This sequence comes from Alkalihalobacillus sp. LMS6, assembly GCF_024362765.1. Classification (NCBI taxonomy): domain Bacteria; kingdom Bacillati; phylum Bacillota; class Bacilli; order Caryophanales; family Bacillaceae; genus Alkalihalobacillus; species Alkalihalobacillus sp. LMS6. The sequence goes on from NZ_CP093302.1 coordinate 1,134,777, forward strand.
TAAAGCAAGGGGCGGGATCTATGAAGTCTTAACCCTTGCTGAGTCAATTTTACTTAAACATGAAGTACTTAAAACCGACGAGAATTATGAAAAAATTGCTGATTCGAGCATCCACGATTTATTGTCCTCATATACCATTGTCGTTGGTTCGACTGGTAATTTAGGATTAAGCATTGGGGTTATGGCGAAAAAGTTAGGGTTTCATGTTGTTGTGCATATGTCAAATGACGCAAAATCATGGAAAAAAGAGTTGCTTAAACAAAGAGGAGCGGTCGTTGTTGAGCATCAGCAAGACTATAGCCTTGCTGTGGAAGAAGGACGTAAACAGGCAGAACAAGACGAAATGAGTTTTTTTATTGACGATGAACAATCGAAAACATTGTTTTTAGGGTATGCGGTAGCGGCTTTAAGGTTAAAAAAACAGTTGGATCAAGCTGGAATAAGCATTAACGCCAACCAACCTCTTTTTGTTTATTTACCGTGTGGTGTGGGCGGTGGACCTGGCGGCATTGCCTACGGACTTTATCAAGTGTTTGGGCCACATGTGCATTGCTATTTCGCAGAACCAACACACGCACCATGCATGCTCATTGGGATGATGACAAGATTACATGACCAGATTCATGTACAAGATCTAGGAATTGATAACCGCACGATTGCTGATGGTTTAGCAGTGGGTCGCCCATCAGGATTTGTAGGGAAGGTGATGGAGCCAATTCTAAGCGGCATTTATACAGTAAGCGATGATACCATGTATCAACTCCTCGCGACACTCATTGATAAAGAGGATACCGCGCTAGAGCCATCAGCTGTGACAAGCTTGGTTGGACCAGTAAAAGCAAAAACAGTGAACAGAAACGGCATTCATCTATCGTGGGCAACCGGGGGAAGTATGGTACCGGATGCGATTATGAGCGCGGATTATGAAAAAGGAAAAGCATTGCAATCCACATAAAAAAAGCTTATCGAGTCAAGTTGTCGATAAGCAAGTGGGGTACTTGTCCACTTATTTAGTCATATTTTTGCGGTTTCGAAGTCGTTTGTGGGCTTCAAAGTCCCATGTCGATAAAAAAAGTTGGGCAGCTTGATAACCTGATTGAAATAAAAAGTCGCTTTGTTCTTCTGTTAATAAAAAGTCTGTTGCTGTGATGGAGTCTGTATAAATTTGAATCGTTCGATCTCGCGTCTCATCGCTAAGATGACGCATATCGTGGGCTTGCATCATCGTTTTTATAATATTTTGCGCTAAGTGTATTGGAGTTGGGATCACAGCATCCGCTTCAATTGTATCTTTTAGAAACCGAAAGCCAAACGTTGGGTGTCGCGGATTTTCTACATCAAACAGCCAAATTGGAAAATTACTAAGCAAGCCTCCGTCAACAATATAGGCCTTACTTTTATTAGCTAATTTCCATCGAGCTGGGCGATAGAAAAAAGGAATAGACGTGCTCATGCGAACAGCCTGAGCGATTGTTACATCACTTGGTTTCATCCCGTAGCGATTAAGGTCGTCAGGAAAAATAATCATTTGCCCACTACTAATATCAGATGCAATAATCTTCAGTTTATCGTCAGGTAGATCCGCGAATGTTCGGATCTGCTTTTTTTGTAATAAGCTTCCAAGCCATTTTTCAATGTAATCATTTTTGTACATCCCTAAATACAGAAGGACGTTAACTAAATTTCCTGCAAAGGGAATATGGTTAATCCAGTTCTTCCCTCTTAAATCTTTGAAATTGAGTTCTTGCAGATGATCGTTAATTTCAGTGCTTGTATAGCCAGCAGCAAGTAAGGCTGCAAGAATCGAGCCTACAGACGTTCCAGCTAGTTTTTGCCACTCGACACCATGTTCTTCCATCGCCGTTATTGCGCCTGCAAAGGCAACCCCGCGAATTCCCCCTCCTTCAAAAACCGCATCGATTTTCATAAACATCCTCCTTTCCCATTGACAAGAATCGCTAAAAGAATACTTGTCTACTTTATTCTATGAATGACTGAAGAGAAAAGTGTTCCTTTTCCATTAATGTGGAGTGTAAGAAATAAAATCAAAAAAAATTAGAAAAATCTCCAAGAAATACATAATTGTTTTATGAATGAACCAAGCTAATGATGAAACAAAAATATACGTAATGGAGTTGAATAATTATGAAGAAATATCTTCTACATTCTTTAGCCTTAACTTTTGTTGCTACAGCTTTAGTCGCCTGTGGTGGAAACGATAATAATAATGATATGAACCCACCGGAAGATGACACGGAGATGAATGAACCAGGCGAAGGAAATGTTGAGAACCAGCGTTACGGTATGAACGAACATGGAGACCATAACCATATGACTGTTTCCGGCGAAGTAGCAGACAGTGTCCGTGAATTAGATGGTGTAAACCATGCTGCAGCGATTGTCATGGGTGGTCAAGCATATGTAGCGGTCACAATGGACGATGAATCTCATGATGTATCTGATGATATGAAACAAAAAGTCGCTGATAAAGCAATGGAAGTCGATCATAATCTTAATAATGTACATGTATCCTCTAACCCAGATTTCGTAGAGCGAATGAGCGGATATGGAGATCGAATTGAAAATGGTGAACCAGTTAGTGGTTTTGCAGACGAATTTATGGACATGGTTAATCGGATGTTCCCTTCTTCAAAACGATAATTCTAATGAAAAAAGAATCTTTATGAGTGATAAGCAGTCATTCATAAGGATTCTTTTTAGTTCCATTATTGGATGATCACGTTCGCAAAGCTTTGCTGTAAAGGTTTTAAATAATGCTTATCTGATGTGTAAAGATATAAATGACGAGCAAAATTTGGATCTTTAATCGGTTTATACACAATCCCACTGTGCCAAACTGGTTCAAGCATTAGCTGCGGAATAAAGGCAACGCCGTTTTTTTGTTTGACAGAGTAAAGTAAGGATTGATAAGGAACGCTGAATACGTCATGCTTTGTCCAATTGTTTTGATCACGTAATGCAACCCAAAATTGATAAAAGCGACTTTTTTTCGGCGGAACAATTTGCGGGTAATCGATACATTGTTCAAGCGAAAGTTCATTGTAAATAGCAAGGGGGTGATCATCCGACATGGCTACTTTATAATGATCGTGCTTGATTAAAGTGGAGTACAAGCCTTGGTGATGTGGAAGGTCTTCAATGACTGCAGCGTCAATTTCCCCTTTTTCAAGCATTGGTATAAATTCAAGACAGTTTAAGCGGGTTTGGTGACACTCAACAGCAACTGTTGATGTAGCGTATGTAATCGAATCTGGTAAATATAAAGGTGATAAAAAAGGTGTAAGACCTAGTCGAACAACAGGTGATGGCATGTAAGCGAGTAGCCTGCTGCGAAGAGAACTCCATAACGGCCTTACGTCAGCGTACAACTTTTGCCCTTTATCAGTAAGGGCCATTCCTTCATGGGAACGAGTAAATAAGCGACCTTGTAAGGAGGTTTCCATTTGCTTTAATTGGCGACTGACGGCAGGTTGGGTAAGGTGAAGGCGAGTCGCAGCTTTTGAAATACTGCCTTCCTCTGCAATTGTTAAAAACGCCTCTAAATAACGAATTTCCATCATAACATCCTTTCGAAAACAAGGAATTATCCATATACCTAGGTTAGTAGATACCTTAACACAGTGTAAAGCACAACCCTATACCCTTTTTGGAAAAAATTAAACATATCGTCCTACAAGGCTTCTTCTGTATTGAAAAAGCATTTTTTTACGTGTGTAAGCTATAGGGGTGTGCTAAAATGTACATAATGATTACTAGTCGTTTACAATGTATACGAAGTGAGAAATTAGAATGAGAGAGGTTTACACATGTTAGATATTCAATTTATTAGGGAACATGCTGAGAAAATTAAACAAACAGCTCAACAAAAAAAATTAAACGTCCCAGTAGATGAACTTATTGATGTTGATCAAAAGCGCCGTGAGCTTATTCAAAAGATTGAAGGATTTCGTACAGAGCGTAATCAACAAACAAAAGCGATTGGTGAATTAGCAAGAGAGAAAAAGAAAGATGAAATGGATGCGAAAAAAGAAGAAGTCCGTCTTCTCAACCAATCTATAAAAGATCTTGAAGCTGAATATCAAGAGGTTGAAGCGTCTTATTTACACATTATGAATCTTATACCAAACGTTGTTTCAGACGACACGCCTGTAGGTGACTCAGATGAAGACAATGTCGAGTTAGAAAAAATTGGTGAGATTCCTCAATTCTCTTTCACACCAAAAGACCACATGGAACTCGGACAAGCACATGAAATGTTTGATGTTGAGCGCGGTGTGAAAATTGCTGGTACCCGTAATTATGTGTTAAAGAATCAAGGCTTATTTTTACATAGAGCGGTTCAGCAATTAGCTGTTGATTTGCTACACGAGCGTGGTTTCTCCATTATGGATGTGCCTTTAATGGCTAATGAAGAAGTACTGTATAGTACAGGTTTCTTCCCCGATGGAAAAGAACAAACGTATCATCTTGAAAAAGATAATAAATATTTAGTCGGAACAGCAGAAGTCCCGCTCGTTGGTTTTTATGGCAATGAAATTGTCGATGTTGAAGAACCGATTAAGTTAGGCGCAGTATCAAACTGTTTCCGTCGTGAAGCGGGATCTGCTGGGAGAGATGTTCGTGGCTTGTATCGTGTCCATCAGTTTGCGAAAGTAGAGCAAGTCATTATTTGCAAAAATGATCCTGAATTAGCAGATCGTCTGTTATCGGAAATTACGGAGATTGCCAAAGAAATTTTGAATTTATTAGAGTTGCCATATCGCGTTGTTGCCGTGTGTACAGGAGATATGTCGCAGAAAAACCATAAACAGTTTGATATTGAAACGTGGATGCCAAGTCGCGAAAGCTATAGCGAAACCCATTCATCTTCAAACGTAACGGATTTTCAAGCAAGACGTTCAAACATCCGTTACCGTGATGAAGATGGCAAGCTGCAATATTGCTATACATTAAATAACACAGCTGTTGCAACACCTCGAATCCTTATTCCATTGCTTGAAAACCATCAGCAAGAGGATGGATCGATTAAAGTACCAAAAGCCTTGCAAAAATATATGTACGGTAAAACCATTCTATAATCATAGCTGTAACTAAAATGCGTCGTCGAATAAGGCGGCGTACTTTTTCTTTAGTTAATGTCTGAATAATGAATAAATGGAGGGTTGATATGAGGAAGGGAAGCGTGACTATCCGTCCAATTCAGTCTACAGATCGTCAGCTCCTGTTAAAATGGTTGACGACAGCAGATGTTCTTGCTTTTTATGAAGGAAGAGATCAATCATTTACATTGGAGAAGATCGAAAAAAGTTTTTTAATGAAAAGGAAAGAGATCGCTGGATAGGGGAAGTGGATGGAGCATCAATGGCCTATCTTCAATCCTATCGATTAACAACGAACGAAAAGAAGAAGTACGGTTATCCACCATCTAAAACAGCAATGGGTATGGATTTATTTATCGGAGAAGTGTCTTTTTGGAACAAAGGTTATGGAACTACTCTAGTCAACATGCTGACCGAAAATATAATAGGGGAAGATCCTAAAACGATTGTCACTGTCGATCCACGAGTTGAAAATGAGCGGGCTATTGCTTGTTATAAAAAGTGTGGGTTTACGATCGTCAAGCGACTAGAAAAGAATGAGTGGCATGAAGGAAAATGGCACGATGCATATATTATGCAAAAAAGCTAAACAGCCTATTATTTCTTGGGAAATGATTAAAATAAATAACCAGAGTATTGTTCGCTAGAACAATCTCTGGTTAAACGTCATGATAAAAGTTCTTTTGCAAGTAAGCGATACACATTTAAACGAGCTTCAAATGAGTACTGATTGCTATTAACCATGACCTCGTCGAAACCAAATTCTTCCTTTTCTTTTAGGAGTTGTTCACTTACCTCTTTTGGTGTACCGACAAGATGTAGCGCGCGATTTTTTGCTAAGATCGCTTTATCCATTTCTGTTAGTGGATAGGCTTGAGCGTCTTCGGGACTAAATGTTTGCGGCATTTGACCACGCATTAAAAATAAACGTGATAAGTCAATGGGCAAAGCAAGATACTCTGCTTCATCTTTTGTTTCTGCAACGGTTACAGCGTATGAGACATTGATCTCAGGCTTCGGCATAAAATAAGATGGTTCAAAATAGTGTCGATACGTATCAAATATTTCTTTTGACATTTCCCCATTAAAAAACTGCGCAAATGAGTAGCCAACCCCTTGTTTTCCCGCCTGCCTAGCACTATTTCCACTTGAACCTAACAACCAAGCCTCTGGTAGCTTTACTTCATGAGGTGTAGCAATGACTTGATTGTATAGTGGATCATTTGTTTTTTGATCGTTTAATAATTGAAGTGTTGTTGCTAATTTATCATATTGATCGTCTGGTATAGAGGCACGACCTTGTGCTAATGCTTGTATAGAAAGATGGTCGCCGCCAGGTGCACGACCAACGCCAAAGTCAATTCGATCTGGTGCAAGAGCACTTAACGTTTTAAAAACTTCCGCCATTTTTAAAGGGGAATAGTGCATCATCATGACTCCACCTGTGCCAAGTCGAATGCGGTTTGTAAGCGCAGCGAGATGGGCAATTGTCACTTCAGGAGCTGAACTGGAAAGAGATGTTGCACTATGGTGTTCGGCCATCCATAAACGATGGTAACCTAGCTCATCACCTAGTTTTGCAAGATCTTTTGTGAACTGTAAGGCGTCTGTTGAAGTTGAGCCTTTAGGAATAGGCGCTTGGTCAAGAATGCTTAATTTCATAAGAAATGACTTCCTTTCGTTTTCACTGTAGAGCACTATAACATAGAAGCTTTAAAAACCAAATTTAATTGCTCAAGAAAAAAATGAACGATTCCGTCGTTCAAACGTATAACAGATGTAAAACTTGTAGGGGTGGTGTCATGGAAGAATCGCAAGAGAGCACGATCAAGAAAGCGCAAAAGGGTGATGATGACGCTTTGGCCTTATTATTGAAGACTCATTATGAAAGCGTCTATCGGTTTTTAGTGAAAATCACGCTTAATCCTGAGTATGCCCGAGACTTAACTCAGGATACGATGACAAAAGCCATTGTAGGCATCCAAAGTTACAATAGAAAAAAGGCGAAGTTTTCAACGTGGCTGTTTCAAATTGCTACAAATCTATTTTTAGATAAAAAACGAAAGAAAAAGCATGAAGACCAATATGTGCAAATGCAAAAGTTGCAATGGTCCATGAAGCAAGAAGCAAATGACGACTGGATGGATGTGCAACAAGTCTTAGCAAAATTAGATGAAAAGAAGCGGATTCCACTACTTTTAAAACATTATTATGGCTATAGTTACGAAGAGATTAGTCAAATTTGTCAAATCCGTGTTGGTACAGCGAAGTCGAGAGTAAATAGTGGTCTCGAACTCGTGAGAAAGGAGTTATCAGGAAATGAGCCAAGAGAATAAACGATTTAAAGACGGTCTAGATCAACTAAACCGAATTGCTTATAAGGAACCATCAATGGCTGAGATGCTGCATCTTGTTAAAGAAACGAAACGAAAGCAGCGACGAGAAGCCTTTCTATTCATCGTTGTAACGCTTTTATTAGTAAACGGGATGGTCTTTTTACTGGCCAACGTGCCGATTGTCTTTTTAAGCATCAATATCGCGATGCTGGCAATAATTCCAGCTATCGGCGTATTGGCAATCATAGGCGGTTGGAGGGAAAAACATGAACAACGACATTGAGCAATTGTCAGAAATACCGATCTGGGCATGGATCATCCTTGGGATCGTCCTTTTATCACAAAGCATCTATTTATTTTTTAAAAGTCGACAACGTGGACAATGGAAATGGTTTTGGGGGATCTGGGGTGTGACACACTTTCCAATGCCGTTGGTCACCTATTTTATTTGGACCTATTGGTTAAAGTCTAAATTCAAACAACGAGGGGGTACAAGACATGAATGAAGTCATTGAAATCATCCAATTGTTTTTACCGCTTATCCTTGTTCAAGTATTGCTAATGATCGTGGCTTTTATTGATTTGTATCGCCGTGCACACACGAGAGGTCCAAAATGGATTTGGGCGCTCGTCATTGCGTTTATTAATTTATTTGGTCCGATTCTATATTTTTTATTTGGGAGGGAGAAAAAACGTGACGATTGAAGTTAATGCCCTTACCAAAGAGGGGAGAATTAAAGACATAACGTTTCAAATTGCTACAAATCAAATTACGGCATTGATTGGGGAAAATGGTGCTGGGAAGACAACGCTGCTCCATTTAATCGCTGGGAATTTACAACCCTCATCGGGAAGCGTTCAATTTAGCGGATATCTGGAGAAAGATATTCGTTCTACGATTGGCTTTCTTCCGCAATTTCCTGCTTTTCCCCTTTGGATGACTGGACTTGAGTATTTAACTTATATTGGAAGATTATTTGGTTTTACAAAAAAACAAGCTTATGAAAAGGCTTTGACATTGTTACAGATTGTTCGTTTAAACGCAAATGACAGACAACGGATTGAAACGTATTCTGGAGGGATGAAACAACGATTAGGGATTGCCCAAGCATTGATTGGAGACCCAGGCATTTTATTGCTAGATGAGCCTGTATCAGCACTAGACCCAATTGGAAGGACAGAGGTAATGGAACTTCTTTTACAACTGAAAAAAGGTCGATCTATCCTCTACTCAACCCATATACTTCACGACGCTGAACAAATTAGTGATGCGTATGTGCTGATGCATAAAGGCGAGTTGATCAGTGCCGAGACCATAACATCGTTCACTAATCAGAATGAGTCTATTTTAGAAATTGAAACAGTTGACCACGAGCAGTTAAGTAAACGAATTGCCCAGTGTTATCCACAGTGGATTGTCCATAAAAATTTGAATGTTCTTGAAATAATACCGAAGAATGAAAATGAACGTGCTGATTTAGCTGTGCTAACGCTCCTAACAGACGGTCACTATAAGTTCCAAGCAATTCGTAAGCGGAAAAAAACGTTGGTTGATGTATTTGGGGAAGCGGTGAGAGGATGAACAGTTTGTGGACATTAGTGGCCAAGGAAGGATTAGAGGCATGGCGTCACTATAAGTTGTTATGGCTACCGGCTTTATTTATTATCCTAGGTGCGATGCAACCTCTAACGTACTACTATATGGAAGAGTTGTTATCATTACTTGGAGGTTTGCCAGAAGGAGCAAACCTATCATTTCCTACTTTAACTGGAGAGCAAGTTTTGATGGATACGCTCAATCAATTCTCTCAAATAGGCATGATAGCTGTTGTGTTATCCATAATGGGGGTGTTTGCCTATGAGCGAAAATCAGGTGAAGCAATGCTTGTTTTCGTTAAACCAATACCCCTATGGTCCTATTGGCTATCAAAATGGTTAGTCGCCATCATGTTGGTTAATAAAAGTTTTGTTGTAGGATTTATTACAGCGAACTATTACATTTTCCTTTTATTTGATCCGATTTCTTATTCAACATTGGGACTTACCTTGATGCTGTATAGTTTATGGTTAACGTTTATAGTGACTGGAACACTAATGATTGGAACTTTTGTAAAGAGTGCCGCTGTAGTGAGCGTTGTAAGTATTTTAAGTGCCTTTTTCGTGACGTTTTTCCCCATTCTACTTGGGGAGGGAGCGATGTGGACACCAGCAGGCCTAATCGTTCTAGTTGAAGACATTATACTTAAAACCGATTTCTCGATAAAACCCATTCTTGCCACCATCGTTCTTGTTAGTTTCTTTATCGTTGTAGGAATAAGAGGCATTTACAGAAAAGACTGGCGTATGTGAAAGAAGCACCTAGGGCTAATGCCCCTGGTGCTCTTCGTATATAGGAAAGGTAACGTGTACAAACGTACCTTTTCCTAATGCACTATCATAATGAATCGTACCTTTATGCTGTTCAACAATTTTATGACTAACAGTTAATCCTAACCCAGTCCCTTTTTCTTTTTGAGAAAAGAAAGGCTCTCCTAAGCGCTCGACTCGTTCTTCTGTCATTCCATGACCATCGTCTGCAATGTTTATGATAATCGCTTGATTGGTTTCGTCAAGATCGATGGAGGCAGTGATTTGACAGGCACTCGCTTCTGTAGCATTTTTAATGACGTTAATAAATAACTGTTTAAGCTGATTTTTATCTCCGTACACATACATTGGTGATGATTGCTCCTTAAAATGGAGGGTTGCACCATGTGCTTTCGCTTCAGAAGAAAGGAGTTGTACAACATCAGATAACACTTGTGAGACATCTGTTTGTGTAAAAATAATCTCCTGTGGACGTGAAAGAACGAGTAGCTCGCTTGCGATCATATTGATCCGTTCTAATTCATCAAGCATGATTCGATGAATTGGATTTTCTTCCTTACTTTGAGATTGAAACAGTTGGACAAACCCTCGTAGTGATGTAAGTGGATTGCGGATTTCATGTGCAATACCGGCTGCGAGCTCACCAACCACCGCAAGTTTTTCTGTGGTTCGTAGTTTCTCTTCTGCTTCAATAATTGGGGTAATATTATTAGCATACCCTGTAATGCCTACGAGTTCATCGTTAATGATAATAGGGACAGAGGCGCAATTTACAATTACTTTTTTTCCTGTTCGATGCTTAATTTTAATTTCATTACACTGAACGACTTCACGATTCGTTAAAACACGGTGAAATTTTAATTTAAGACGAACATGATCTTTTTCATCAACAAAATCAATTAATGACTTGCCAATTCCTTCGTCCTCGTTATAACCAGTGACATGCTTAAAATGTTGGTTCAAATTTGTGATTTTTCCAGAAAGGTCAATCATATAGACAAGTTCGGGACTATGTTCAAACAATGCTTTATAACGTAATTCGCTTTCTGCTAATTTTTGTTTAGCGGAAATGCGCTCTGTTATGTCTCGTCCTACAACAATCAGGGCTTTCCGATCACCCGCTTCTGTAAATAGAGGTGTTTTAATCGTATCAAACACTTTTGTTTTTCCGTTTTGGAGAGGGATTGTCTCTTCACTTCTTGTAGTATGTCCCCGTGTCCACGTTCGTTCATCTGATTCATTAGCACAAAGAAGTTCGTCTTCATAAAAAGGCTGTTCTTCAGCTAATTGACTATTGGTTTTGCCCACATAATCAATGTGATGCAGTTGGTAGAGCTGAAGAGCAAATTGATTTGATTGAATCCAGCGGCCGTCACCATCTTTAAACGTAATAAAGTCTGGAATCGAGTTTATGAGGGTTTCTACTTTTTCTTTTTCTTCGGTTAAAATATTAATTTTTTCTGATTTGTTCAATAAAAAATAGATAAACACACTTGTCGCAATGATAAATACGATGCCTTTTATTTTTTGATAAAAGGAATATAATTCAGGTTCCCATCTTAGTAATAAGTAGTCAGTTCCAATCACCCAAATAAGACTAACGACAACAAATAAAGCAATAATTTTTCTTTTTGATTTCATCCCAGCGTCCACCTTTATCCAACCTATCGAAATAAGAGTACCTGCTCTTAAGCAGAAAGACAACCGCATTTGAAGAAGTCTGTCAATTTTTGTCGACTTTTTACGACAAATCGTAAGAAGAGAGGGGAAATGCAATGAGTAGTCAACTACCGCCAGAGCATTTGCAGCAATTTGTCGGTGGCAATTTTGAAAGTGTTGGAAAAGAGTTTTTACAGCTTTTTCAACAATATGGTCATTTAAAACCAAATGATCATGTTTTAGACGTTGGAAGCGGGGTTGGAAGGATGGCGCTACCGCTTTCGACTTACTTATCAGACAAAGGGTCGTATAAAGGGTTTGATATATCGAAAGAAGGAGTGGAATGGGCAAAAAACAATATTGCTGCAACGCATACGAACTTTCAATTTGATCATGTCGACATTTACAATCACTTGTACAATCCAAATGGCACCTTAACGTCAACAAGCTTTACGTTTCCATATCCGGACCAGTCATTTGATTTTGTTTTTTTAACATCAATTTTCACGCATTTAATGGAAGAGGAGATTGCACATTATTTAAGTGAAATTGATCGCGTTCTAAAAGAGGATGGTACCTGTTTATTTACAATGTTTATTGTCAATAAAGAAGCAAAAGATTGTATTCAAGCTGGTAAGAGCACCATTCAGTTTCCGTTCCGAGTAGGAGAAGCGTTTATTGAAAATGAAACGTATCCGAATGCGGCGGTAGGGTATGATTACCCCCAAATGGAAGGATTAATAAATGAAACCAATTTACAAATCAAAGAAGTAAAGCTTGGAAACTGGTGTGGACGAACAACGTATACAACTTATCAAGACTTACTTATTCTTAATAAAAAGAAGCAGTAGACGAATGTCTACTGCTTGATGTTTGCTAACAGAAACTGTCCCGCGGTTTGGGGACGGATAGTCCGAACATGGGTCGAAGCTTAAGAGCTAGAAACGTCCCAGCAATTGCCATAACGCCCCATATGTAGCCATGTGCACTAAACGATGCTATACCACCAAAGTAAGCCCCAACGTTGCAACCAAAAGCAAGTCGTGCGCCATACCCCATTAATAATCCTCCGATCACAGAGGCCGCAGCGTTTTTGGCTGTAATTTTAGTAAGAGTAAACAATCCACCAGCGGCGGATGCAATAAACGCTCCTAAAATAACGCCAAAGTTTAAAACCGTTGTTGTATCTGCAAAAATAGATGCCTGCAAGGCTTCCGTGCTTCCTTGCCAGTAACCCCAGCTTTCTACATCAAAGCCAATCGCTTCTGCTGCTTTTGAACCCCATAACGTAAATGCTGACGTGACGCCCCATGGTGTTCCACGGGTGAGTAACGTTAACGCATTCAGTACGGCTAGGACAATTGCTGCTGTAAATAAAGGCCATGAGCCTCTAAAAATACGTTTCCAACCAATTGCTGAAGGGACTGCAGCCATTTTGGGCGGGTTCTTTTTCTTTTCAATTAGAATTGTAATCCAAGCAATAACCGCAAAGATAAGAAGGGACACAACCAGTGCACCGCCATAGCCAAGTCCTGTTGATGTGGCTAATGAAAAAGGTTCTGCGGAGGGCATATCTTCCATCCAAAAATTAAAGTGAGCGGCGCCAATGGTGGAACCAATAATAAAAAATAGCAACGTAATAAACATGACGGAACGACCGCCACCTACAGCATAAAGTGTGCCAGACGCACAGCCGCCTCCAAGCTGCATACCGATACCAAATATGAACGCACCTACGAGTAAACTAACACCTACAGGAGATACATAGCCATTGGCATCTGCGCCAAAGAACGTAGTCCCAACCGCAAGTATTGGTGCAAAAAGCAAGCAAGCGACCGCAAGCATCAGCATATGTGCGCGAAGGGATTGTCCATTCCCGACAGATGCTAATCTTCTGAACGCCGACGTAAAGCCAAAACGTGCATGAAATAATGTGAAGCCAAGTCCTATGCCGATCACGGCTAACAAGGGTTGAACAATATGTTGAGTAATCGCTAAAAAGACCGTTAAAATAACAGAAACAAGTATACCAATGATCACTAAAAGACGTTGTGGTGGATTTAAAGGTTTTGTTTCTTCTTGTTGCGCAACAGTAGCCACTTCATCACCTTACCCTATTAAATTTATCCGAAAAGGATTTTTTAATCTTAGACAAAACAAACGAGTGTGTTAAGACAAAAACTTCCTGTAAAAGATTGTCTCATCTTGTTAAAAATGAACTCGTTATAAATAAGATTTGTTATTAGTCAAAAACCATTCATGATTTAGTGAAAAAAAATACCAAGGCAAGTGGCCTTGGTATATCGATTAATTTTCTAACCAGCTGTCAACAAGCTCGCGATTGTCTTCAATCCATTGTCTAGCGGCTTCCACATCATCATCAAGTTCTGATTGTAACTGAAGAAGTTCGCCAAGATTGTCATCATCGAACTGGGCATTATTTAACCACGTAATGATTTCAGCATGATCATCGGCTAAGCCATCTCGTGCAATGTAGTAAATATCGTCTGGCTCACCATAGATACCGTCTGGATCGTCAAGAAACTTCATGTCGTACTCACCTAGAGTCCAGTGGGGGCTCCAAAGTGTAACGACAATAGGCTCTTCATTTTGATAGGCACTTTCAAGTTCAGCAACCATTGCTTGTTCAGAAGATGCTGCAAGAGTAAAGTCTTCCAAGCCATAGTGAGGAATGACGTCATCTTCCGTCACGCTCATTAAAGCAGAACCTGGATCAATCCCCATAATTTCACCATTTACGTCATCATATGCATCGGGTAAGTCCTCTATTGAGTTCACGTCTTCCATATATGTAGGAACAGCAAGTCCTAAAGTCGCACCCTCATACAGAACACCATCTTCTTGCACATCAATATCTTCGGTTTCTTCATCAATATAATTTTGATCTGTAAAAGGTAGCCATGCATTGAAACCAATATCAAAATCCCCTTGTTCTGTACCAGTAAATAAAAATGCTTTCTCAACGGAAGCTAATTCAACATCGTACCCCTGTTCTTCCAGTAATTGTTCCCACACGTGAGAGAATGCAATGGCTTCAGCATACAAGTTATAACCGATTTCGATTGAACCAGATGATTCACCATCATTGTTATCGCTTCCACAAGCGCTTAAAACCGTTACAGCTGCTAGAGGAATTGCGAAAAGTTGCAGTTTCTTCATGTTTGTAAGTCCTCCTTCTAAATTAAACGCAATTTCTACCATACCATATTGTTTCATAGGAATCATCTTTTATGCATAGGTAGGTTTTTAAAAGAAGGAGTTTGGGAATACAATAAAAAACTCGTCAAACGACGAGGATTATTAAGAACGATAGACTTTATTTACGTGCCAATGCATTTCCGGAAATGTATTAGAGTTGAGTTTTGAAGCAAAAAGATCTGCATGTTCATAAGAGGAGAATAGTTTATCAAAAGGTGTGGAAGTATTTTTTAATGATTGCGTATGACCATCAACAATACGGGTAACTGCGTACATGCAAATGGCTCCTTTCCTCTTGTTCTTACTTGTTAGTATGACATATCAAACCGAGAAATTCATTACTAATTTTCTGAAAAAACGCGAAGGTTTTGTTAGTTTTTGTAGAAAGTGCATTAAATCACTGGAGGAAAGTCGGAATCACTAGTTTTCTAAGAGAAAGGATGATGGAATGTGGATACAGTTATTTGGATTATTATAGCAATCGTGGTGTTTGCGATATTAGCGGGCGTTACTAAGGCAATTTTACGTATTGTATTTAGTTTAGCGGCCGTTGCAGCAGTCATTTTTCTTATTTGGCAATTAGTTAGTGGACTCTAGCAATACTGTCACATACATAAGCAACTGGATATGAACATAAAAACAGGAACCGCTAAAACGGCTCCTGTTTTTATGTTGTTTCTGGTACTAAGACTTCTATAAAACTAGGCAATATGTCTATTGTAACAGGTAAAGTAATGCCCGTTTCTCCATCAATGTTTGTACTAAGTGGGTCTTCTGCTGATATAGAAAGGTGTTTCGCTTTGAACGCATGAACATGCTTGCTATTCTCTAGATTCCCCGTTAAAAGAGAGGTGCCTACTGCAGCCGTATTCACTAAATTTGTATCTTGAATAATAAAACAGTGTAAGTAGCCATCGTCAATTTCTGCTGAAGGGGCAAGTTGTTCAAAGCCACCAACCGAATTCGTTAATGCAGCTATAAATAGAAGGGCGCTTCCTTCCCATGATTGATCGTCGTACTGAATGTGTATTGTGCTAGCCGCATCGCTTGTAATCGTTTTGAATCCTTCTTTCACATATGCAAAAAATCCTAATTTTGATTTCTCTTTGGACGGCACTTCTGATAAAGAAGATGCTAAACGGCCTGCTGCAACGACGTTGACAAATAATTGGTCATTTACTTTTCCTAAATCAGCCTTCCGTGTTGTGCTCGATTGTAAGCTTTGAATCGCTTTTTCAGGTTGGAGAGGGATGTTGAGTGCTCGAGCAAAATCATTTACGGTTCCTAATGGTATAACAGCAAGCTTAGGTTTATGAGTACTCGACATAAACCCATTTATCGTTTCATGTAGTGTACCGTCTCCGCCAGCAGAAACAACGAGGTCGTACTTCTCTTCACATGCCTCCATACAATAGGTTGTTGCGTCAAACTCTTTTTTTGTTTCCCGTACTTCTACCGTATAATCGTGTTCTTTTAATAATTTTGCCGCTTGTTCCGTGTAGGAAAGGGCGTCTTCTTTTCCTGAACTTGGATTAATGATAATCATCGCACGTTTCATTTTTTACACCTCACTATGTTCTCTTATTAGGTATTTCCTTATTTCTCTCATATCTAACCTAAAATTGCACGTTTTTGAAACCAAATTAAAAAGCTTTCGTAGTATACTTGAGTAGGAAGGGGAGAGTTGATGTTTTTTTGGATTTTAATTATGGCGCTGTCTTGCTTGAATTTAAACCCACGAGAATGGATTCGTGGACTAAAACAGATGCCAAAACAATGGTTAATAAGCCAAGTTCTTCGATATGGGATTGGGCTTGTACTTAGTTTTATTATTATTTATATTTTTCTTGTGGATCGTTCGTTAACTGGATTTTTAAATACGTTCGGATTTATCATAGCGATCAATCTAATTGTTTCAGGCTTTTTTCAAGCAACAAAAGGACTGTCAACAGCGACAAAAAAGAAAAAAGTACAGAAGTTAAAAAAAGCAAACATTCCTATGGCGCAAGCTGGTATTGGAATTGCGCTATTTATTGGCTTGATTATTATGAATGTCGTGTATCCACTTACGATTACACAAGATTTAGCGAACCTAGGTGAAATTGAAGTGTCAACCGATTCGATTGATTCAGTTACGGAAGAAAGTGTTCGATCGGTTCCACATTCATATGCACGGTATAAATCTGAAATTGTTTTTGGAAACATTGAAAACTACTCGTTCTATGAATTAGGAGAGTCAGCCATTCAGCGAATCGATGGAGAACTTTTTTGGGTTTCGCCAATTGAATATTCAAGTGTTTGGAGATGGATTAGAGCCGATAGTGCACCTGGTTATGTAATGGTCAGTGCAGAAAATCCAAATGCGGAAGCTGTACTTGTGGATGACTATGAAATGACGTATGTGCCAAGTGCATTTTTAGGAGACAATTTAGAGCGCCACATACGAAGTGTTTATGGCGACGTCATTTTAATTGATTATTCGTTTGAACCAGATGATGAAGGAAATCCGTACTACGCCTATTCGTACGCATATTATGATCATTATCGAAGTGCGCCAAAAGCCGATGGAGTGATTTTAGTTGATCCGGTATCTGGTGAAATGGAGCAGTATGATTTGGGTGAGCAACCTGAATTTATAGATAATGCGATTCATTACTCACTCGCACTTGACTATGCTTATTGGTTTGGTACATATAGTAACGGTCTTCTAAACTCAATTTTTGCAAAAGAAGGTGTGCATCAACCAACAAGTGAAGAAGAAATGATTGGTGTTATTGGACCAGATGGTAATATGTATTGGATGATTGATCATATGAGGCCGAATCAGGAGAGTAATGCCATGGTTGGTTTTACTATGGTTAATGCTCAAACCGGTGATGCAACTTATTATGCAGGAACCTCTGGAATGACTAACGCCAGAGGTGCTAGAGATGCAGTGAATCGCTCGTTCCAGCGTGAACAATGGGAAGGTACACAACCTGTTTTATATTCCATTTATGACAACTACACATGGGTAGTACCTGTTGTGGACCAAAGCGGATTGATGAGAGAAATTGCGATGGTCCATGCAGAGACGTCGAGCGTAGCAACAGGAACGTCGAGAGAGGAAGCGTTCCATCACTATCGTCAGATGCTAGCAAATGATTTAGGCACGGATGATTATATTCCAACAAATCTTTTAGAAGAACTAGAAATGCAAGGAACGGTCTATCGTGTTAGTCAAGCGTCCAATGCCCGCTACATTCAAGTCCTGCTTGATGGTGAGAGTCGTGTATTAGAGTTTGATATTACGGGTAATGCAGCTGCGGTCTTCATTCAACCTGGGGATGAAATTGAAGCAACGGTCAATGATACAGGTGAAAGTGTCTTACCTGTCCTAGAGTTTGAGAATGTAACGATCGATGATGAATTTGGTGAAATTGAAGATTTTGAGCTAGAAGATGAAACGGAAGAAGAATCAAGTGAAGAATCTGAACCAGAAACGTCGGAAGAATAAACTGTTCAAACAGAAGCGCGCCTTATGGCGTGTTTTTGTTTTTTTTGTGAAAGTTGATAGAGTCCATATAATTTTGTAAAGAATGCCTATGACTAGCCCGATGCGATACACTGTTTTTACACCACTAAAATATACCAGAATGAAGAGATACGAAGCTTAATTGACACAACTCGGTGTAGTGCTCATGAACATCTACGAAAATTGGCGCTCGGCTCTAAAGGTGAATGTAAACCTTATTTTTCTCTTATGTCTTACTCATTAGCGCTTGTGCCTGTGATGAAAGCTTCCATCCGCGCGATAAATGATGAATATAATTTGAATTGATCATGTCATTTTTGGATAAAAGGTGACCGTTTTTGGACAAACCTACTCAAATTATAAAAGCAGTGTGTCGTGATTGTACGCTGAAATCTGGACTTGAATTGAAAGCTCTTGAAGTGTATTGGAAAATGATTAAAAATAATCTTACAAATTTAAAGGGAAAATGGTTTTGTTTAGAGAACTATAGAAGAAGCTATGAATATTTCTCAATACATGAAATCGTTAAAAAAATTAAATAATGATTGTGTTGTGATTTGATTTTTTGTATCGTTATACATAAGCTTTCTTAATTTTACATAAAAGGGGGGACGAAATGGATAATCCTGTTCTTCAGATAAAAAATTTACAAACGACTTTCCAATCTGGTAGAAAATCAGTACCCGCTGTAGATGGTGTCAGTATTCATCTAAATAAGGGAGAGGTTGTAGGGATTGTAGGCGAATCCGGGTGTGGGAAAAGCGTAACATCGTTATCCATTATGCGGCTTATTCCGAGTCCACCTGGGAAAATAAGTAAGGGTGAAATCTTATTTAACGGTGAAAATCTTGTGAAAGCCTCGAATAAACGAATGAAGCAAGTACGAGGAAAAGAGATTTCAATGATTTTTCAGGAACCGATGACTTCATTAAATCCTTTATTTACAATTGGAAATCAGCTTGTTGAAGCGATTCGAAATCATCATACTATGTCAAAAAAAGAAGCGTTGGAAAAAGCGATTGGTTTAGTCGATATGGTGGGAATTCCTCGGCCAAGAGAAATTGTAAATAATTACCCCCATCAATTATCGGGTGGGATGCGACAACGGATTATGATAGCGATGGCCATGTCCTGTGATCCGGAAGTATTAATTGCGGACGAACCTACTACAGCTCTTGATGTTACCATTCAAGCGCAGATCTTGGATTTAATGAGAGAGTTAAATGAGAAAAAAGGAACAGCTATTCTTTTTATTACTCATGATTTAGGAGTAGTTGCAGATATTTGTCATCGTGTTGTCGTCATGTACGCTGGACAAGTCGTTGAGGAAGGTACGGCTCGTATGATTTTGAAAGATCCTAAGCATCCGTACACAAAGGGGTTAATACGATCGTTACCTAATATGGCAGAAAAACAGCAGACGCTTTATTCCATTCCAGGAACCGTGCCACAGCCGGGTTCTGTTACGCAAGGGTGTCGATTTGCTGACCGCTGTGAATTTGCTTTTGACGCTTGTTTCTTCGAAGATCCAGCCTTACTCGATCTAGAAGAGGGCCGCGCTTGTCGCTGTTTGCTATACAAGGAGGAACAAGAAAGTGTCGGTTAAACCATTACTCGAAGTAGAAGATTTAAAGACGTATTTTGATATTAAAGGCGGTGCTTTGTCTAAAAAAGTAGGTGAAGTGAAAGCCGTTGATGGCGTATCGTTTTCAGTAAAGGAAGGAGAAATTGTCGGGATTGTTGGGGAGTCTGGTTGCGGAAAATCCACAACAGGAAAATCGATTCTGCGTTTAATCGAACCGACTTCAGGAAAAGTGCGTTTTAATGGGGAAAATATTCTAGAACTCTCCGGAGAAAAAGTTCGAAAAATCAGAAGAGACATGCAAATTATTTTTCAAGATCCGTATGCATCGCTAAACCCACGTCATAAAGTTGGAAAAATTATCGGCGAACCAATGTTAATTCACGGTATTGGAAATAAAGCAGAACGAAAAAAAAGAGTGGAAGAATTGCTGGAAAAAGTGGGCTTGCGTAAGGAGCACGCCAATCGTTACCCACATCAATTCAGCGGCGGACAGCGCCAGCGAATTGGCATTGCGCGAGCACTTTCGGTTCACCCAAAGCTGATTATATGTGATGAACCGGTATCGGCACTAGATGTTTCTGTACAATCGCAAATCCTTAACCTTATGGAATCCTTAAAAGACGAATTTAAATTAACGTATGTATTTATTGCCCATGATTTAAGCGTTGTAAAACATATAAGCGACAGAGTCGGAGTAATGTATTTAGGTAAAATGGTTGAACTCGCATCCAGTGATGCGCTATACGAAACGCCTATGCATCCTTATACAAAAGCATTGTTATCGTCTGTGCCAATTCCTGATCCTGATCAGAAATCTGACCGAATGATTTTAAAGGGAGATGTACCGAGTCCTTCGAATCCACCAAGTGGGTGTACATTTCACACAAGATGTCCTTACGTAATGGATGTATGTAAATCAGATATTCCGGCATGGAGAGAGGTAGCTACAGATCATCATGTCGCATGTCATTTATTTAACGATTCAACAAAAGAGGAGCGTATTCAATGAAAAAAACGAAGATGAATTTAATTTCAGTGTCTTGCTTAGGGCTACTACTGTTAGCAGCATGTGGAGGAGATGAAGACACATCAAGTGATGGGAATTCGGATACCAATGATAATGGAAATGGAACAGAACAGGCTGACGGAGGCACATTAATTTTTGCACGTGGAGGCGACTCACAAGGTCTTGATCCAGGTGCAGTGACAGATGGTGAATCGTCGCGCGTAACGAAACAAATCTATGAAACGTTAATTGAGTTTGATGAAGATTCGTTTGAACTAACAGAAGGACTTGCGACAAGCTGGGAGCCAAGTGAAGATGGCCTAAACTACGTATTCACCTTAAGAGAAGGCGTAACGTTTCATGATGGAACGCCGTTTAATGCTGACGCTGTAAAGCTTAACTTTGAACGTTGGGCTGATGAAAATCACGAATATGCGTTTAAAGAAGACGGCTATACATACAGTGTCTACGGTACATTATTTGGACTAGGTGATGAACATGTTATTGACGAGATTAACGTCATAAATGATTACGAAGTTGAGTTCGTTCTTAATGAACCACTCGGAGCCTTTTTACAAAATGTTGCGGCTAGTTATTTTGGAATTATTTCTCCAGCGGCGTTAGAGGAACATGGAGCGAATATTGATGAGAACCCAGTTGGCACCGGTCCTTTTGAATTTGTAAGTTGGCAACGTGATTCAAGTATCGTTCTTGAAAAAAATGAAGATTATTGGGAAGAGGGGCTCCCTCATTTAAATGGCGTGACGTTCTCAGTTATTGGTGATAACTCGGCTCGACTTTCCTCACTTTTGTCAGGCGATATTGACATCATGGATGGTCTTTCGCCGGATGATATTTCTCAAATCGAAGGTGCAGATGGATACGAAGTGTTTGAGCGTGTGCCGAACAATGTCGGTTATCTCGGCTTTAACACCGAAGTAGAGCCATTTGATGATCCGCTTGTTCGACAAGCGTTTAATCATGCGATTAATAAAGAAGACTTAATTACCGCTGTGTATGGTGGACAAGCGACTACAGCAGTGAATGCGATTCCAGAAGATTACCTAGGTCATAATGATGAGATAGAAGACTATGAGTATGATTTGGATTTAGCACAAGAATTATTAGCGGAAGCGGGTCTTGAAGACGGGTTTGAATTTGATCTTTGGACAATGCCAGTTCCTCGACCGTATATGCCAAATCCAATGCGTGCTGCAGAACTCATTCAAGCTGAATTAAGTGAGTTAGGGATCACGGCAAACATTGTTGAAAAAGAGTGGGCCGTGTATTTAGAAGAAATTGAGCTTGGCTACCATGATGTCTTTATGCTTGGCTGGTCCGGGGTAAATGGTGATGCAGATTACTTCTTAGGAACGATCCTTCATACAGATGGTATTCCAGGAAGCAACCAAACCTTTTATAGCAATGAAGAAGTCGATGCACTATTAGACGAGGCAAAACGAACAGTTGACCCAGATGAGCGTGCTTCATTGTATGAGGAAGCTCAAGTACTCATTCATGAAGACGCACCAATGGTTCCTCTTGTTCATTCTAGACCTGTATTAGCTGGTTCTAGCTCTATTTCGGGCTATGTCCCTCACCCATCAACAAGTGAAAACTTAAAACACGTTTCGCTTACAAACGAATAACATCGATAGGAGGCGGTAGCAATCGTGCTGCTGCCTTCTCTATCCAAAGAAGAGAGGTGAAACTGTGTTTTCCTATATGTTAAGAAGGGTCGCACTATTAATTCCAGTGTTGATTGGCATGACAGTCGTGACGTTTTCAATTATATGGCTCATTCCAGGTAATCCAGCACAAACGATCTTAGGTGAACAAGCTTCACCACAAGCGATTGCAGAGTTGGAAGAGCAGCTTGGATTAAATAACCCATTTTGGGTGCAATATGGATCATACATAGGAGATTTACTTACAGGTGATTTAGGCGTTTCAATGCGAACAAATAACGAGATCATTTCGGAAATTTGGCCTTACTTAGCGGCCACAATGGAACTTACCTTTTTTGCCATGCTGTTCGCCATTATTATTGGCGTAAATGCAGGAATCGTCAGCGCTTGGAAACAAAATTCGTTTTTTGACTATGCATGTATGCTGATTGCGTTAGTTGGGGTATCGATGCCTGTTTTTTGGCTTGCTTTGATGGAGCAATGGATTTTTGCTCAAGAGTTAGGCTGGTTGCCGACAGTAGGGCGAAGTGATCCACGTAACCCAATTGAACCGATTACTCATTTCTATATTGTTGATACGCTTATACAAGGTAATTTTGATCAAACGTTAACTGCAATACGCCATTTAGTTTTGCCGGTCATAGCGCTTGGAACCATCCCAATGGCAATTATTGCCCGAATGACTCGTTCGAGTATGCTTGAAGTACTGCGGTCTGACTATATTCGTACCGTTCAAGCGAAAGGATCTGGTCAAGGGGTCGTGATTTACAAGCATGCGCTTAAAAATGCGTTTATCCCTGTATTAACTGTTGTAGGTTTACAAGCAGGTGCCCTCCTTGGTGGGGCTATTTTAACCGAAACCATTTTTAGTTGGCCAGGTGTTGGACGGTACATCTATGAGGGAATATCTTATCGCGATTATCCAGTAATCCAGTCAGGCATCTTAATTGTTGCCACCATTTTTGTGTTTATCAATCTCATTGTCGATCTTCTCTATTCGGCTATCGACCCTAGAATTAAATATTAAGGAGGAACAAAAGATGGAATCAAGGCCAATGGCAACTCAGCCACATCAGCGTCCTCCTTCAAAAGAAGAAAAGACAAGGTCGCTTTGGGGAGATACACTGTATCATTTATTTAAAAATAAGTTAGCGCTTGTAGGAGCGATTATTTTATTTATCTTTATTTTACTGGCGATTTTTGCGCCGGTTTTAACGCCTTATACCATTGATAAAACGGAACCAGCAATGCGCTTAATGCCTCCTTCATCTGATCATTGGATGGGGACCGATGATTTAGGGCGAGACGTCTTCACTCGTGTAGCTCATGGAGCAAGAATTTCGCTTTTAATTGGTTTATTTTCAATAAGTGGCGCATTACTTATTGGGACAAGTCTCGGGTTAATTGCCGGTTTTTATGGACGTTGGATTGACATGCTCATCTCAAGAATTTTCGATATTATGTTAGCATTTCCAAGCATCTTGCTTGCAATTGCCATAGTGGCAATCTTAGGGCCATCCTTGCAAAATGCCATGCTTGCAATTGCGATTATTAACGTGCCAATCTTTGGTCGGATTGTTCGATCGAAAGTCATTAGCTTACGAGCGGAAGAGTTTGTTCTTGCTGCGAAAGCGCAAGGAATGAAAAACGGTCGAATTATGTTCCATCATATCTTACCGAACAGTATGGCACCGATTATTGTGCAAGCAACACTTGGCTTTGGTATCGCCATCATTGAAGCAGCCGCCTTAGGTTTTTTAGGCATGGGGGCTAGTCCACCAACACCAGAATGGGGGAGAATGCTCGCTGATTCAAGAGGTTATATTCAAAGTGCCTATTGGACTGTTTTATTTCCAGGCTTATCAATTATGCTTGTTGTATTAGGTTTTAATATGTTAGGGGACGGTTTAAGAGACGCGCTCGATCCGAAAATGAAAGATCAAGGATAATTTTAAATGAAAAACGGACATGGACTTGGTTCATGTCCGTTTAATGTGCACGACGTAAATATAACTGGAAGGGGCAAGGTGATGTTTCCATCAATATATTTTGTTCGACACGCTCAGGCGAATGGGCAAGAACGTTACGCAGGATTGACGAAAAAAGGACATGAGGATGCTCTTGCTTTAGCAAATTATTTCCACGATAAGAACATTTCAAGAATTGTTTCCAGCCCTTATTCAAGAGCTGTCTCGACGATTAACCCAGCAGCAGAAATGCTAACCTTACCGATTGAAAAGGACGAGAGATTAAGAGAACGATGTTTGAGTCCTACCCCAATGAAAGGTTGGCTTACCCATTTAGAAAAAAGTTTTAAAAACGATTCTTATAAACTTCAAGGTGGAGAATCTTCCTTAGAAGCTCAATCTCGTATTCTATCTGTAGTAGATAGCATCAAAGAGAATACGATCATTGTGAGTCATGGAAATTTATTAGCATTATGCTTCCAATCGATCAGGCCAATAGATGGGTTTGAACTTTGGAAGCAAATGAAAAATCCAGATGTGTATCATCTTCATCTCGGTTCTAGCACGCTAAAGAAACTGGATTGGAAAAGTTAAGCCGTTTTTATTGTTGTCAACTCTTGCAAATCCTCTGTTAAATGCCTCGTTGCTCGTTGCAAACTAGAAGAGATTTGATTAAGCGTGTCCCAAGTTTGATCTTGCTTCGCTACAGCAAGAGATACTGAGCTGGTTCGCTCATTTAATAAATGTACGATTGAAGCGAGTTCATTAAGCGACTGCTCAAAAGTTGTGCCGTAACTAGAAATTTCTGTCGATAGCTGCGCTGATTTTGCACTTTCTTCATGGGTCGTTGTTGTATATTCGTTCATTTGTTTAAAGATGTTGTTTAACTCAATCATTTGTGTAGAGCCTTCTTTTACAGCGCTTGAATTTCGTTTTAATTCCTTATCCACTTGTGTAGTCCGCGTATTAATGGAATCGGTCATCAATTCAATCCGTTTTGCATAAGCCGTGGTTTGCATCGATAATTTTCGAATTTCATCTGCAATAACCGAAAACCCTTTTCCAGCATCACCAGCACGAGCTGCTTCTATTGAAGCATTTAAAGCGAGCAAATGTGTTTGTTGCGCCACCGTTTGAATATGACCGAGTGCTTCAGAAATCTTGCTATTTTGATCATTCACTTCGAAAAATGATGCTTCGAGTTGAGTGGCGGTATGATGAATTTGATTCATTTTAGTCATGGCATGTTCAACGCCTTCTTTACCTTGAAAAATGGATTGCTGGTTTTCTTCTACAGTTGCAAATGTTTGCTTTGTTTGAGCAAGAATTTCAATTAATTTTGATTGCAATGTCGCGAGCATATTACGGTTGTCGTCTGTTGCTTGTTGATATTGTTTTGCTGAATTGGATACATACGTAACCGTTTCAGTTAATGTGGATGTGGCTTGTTTTGCATCACGGACATCATTTTCTAATTGGTCCGAACTTTGTAGTACGTCCGTTGACGTTTTTTGGACACGAGCAAATAAACTTGAGACGAGTTTTTCATGGTTTTCACGGTCTTTTTCTGCTTGCATTGTCACTCGATTTCGCTCATATAGTTGAACGAGAATAATGGAACTAGTGGCGATTAAGAAAAAGGCATGAATGAGAAGAAGTGTAAATGGATAATTATCGGTCCCGCAAATGAGCTCAGGAAAAGCAAAATAACCAAGAAAATGTTGAACGGCAAAAATGGCAGTACTTACATAGATAAGGATTGGCATGCTAAAGTACGCTAAGCTTGCAAGTACCATGAATATGGAAAAATGATATTCCACTAATCCGTCTCCCATGGCAATAATGGACATACTGCCTAACGTCAATGTCAGCATGAGTAGGTATGGAATGATGATTGAAGCAGGTTTTTTCATAACGAAATAGATGGATAGGAGCAGGAGGAGAATAGGTAGCGCAAAGAGAATCGTACGAAGCGTCTCGTAAGGTTGCTCAGTTGTGTGGATCGTTGAAAGAAGTAAATATGTGTCGAACCAACCTACATGAACGTGTAAAAAATAGACAAAGATAGAGAAGAGGACGACTAGAGTACTAAAACCAAGCATTATTCTGTTTTTGTTTTGATTCATTTGACAAATGACCACACTTTCTTTAGGTGTAAAAGACTACTTCATTATACCTGTTTTTAAAAGAAACGAAACAAAAATTTCCAATTAGGAAGAAAGAGAGATGTTTCAACAAAAATAAAAAAGTGTAACGATTCACGCAAAAGTTTTGTTATAATACGTTAGGTTTCAATGATTAAGGAAAAAGAGAAGGTGGAAAAATGGGCAAAGAAGAATTGGTGAACCCTTTAGAAACCGAGAAAATTAGTAAATTATTTTTACGATACTTAATTCCATCGTTAGTTGGAATGCTGTTAATGGCTGTTAATTTAGCAGTTGATGGAATTATGGTAGGGAATCGACTGGGTCCTGTAGCGCTAGCAGGAGTGAACATCGCGGGTCCGGTCTATACAATCTTTGTTGGGTTATCGCTATGGCTTGGTATAGGTGGAGCGACCCTTTATTCACAAGCAATGGGACGGAAAGAGAAGAAGCGGGCGCAATTTATCTTTACCCATTCCATTTTACTAATTGGTTTAGGGACTTTAGCAATTGGAGGATTGGCGCTCTTTTTCCACGAACCATTAGTTTATGCGTTAGGAGCAAATGAAGAAACAGCGCCGTTTGCTTCAGCATATATGAACGTTTTTTTGCTGTTTGGATTTGTGTTCACTTTAGAGAATGCAGCAAGTATTTTTGTTAGAAATGATGGGAATCCGACATTAGCCATGGCTGCCCTAGTAACGACAGCATTTTCAAATGTAGGGATCAATTATATGATTCTATATGTGTTTGATTTAGGTGTGCGTGAAATTGCGTTCGGTACAATCATTGCTGCTTTTTTAGGATTGCTCGTTTTATCTTCTCACTTTTTTACAAAACGAAGTCAGTTAAAGTTCGTCAAAGTGAGATTCGAAGTTCCGCTAGCCAAACAAGCGTTAACATTTGGTTTTCCGAGCTTCTTAGCAGAAGTAGGTATTTCCGTCTTTACGGTTTCACATAATATTATGTTTGCACGTCTAGCTGGAACCGCCGGTGTGGCAGCTTTCTCTGTTTTAAACTATGTGCATGGAGTGATGCTGCTCATGTTTCTTGGTATGGGTGCAGCTGTTCAGCCAATTGTCAGTTATTTTCAAGGCGCAAACGAACACGAGAAGAAAAGACAGCTCATGCGTTTAGCAATTCGAACGGGATTTATTGTCGGAGCGGTTTGTTTTGTGGTTGGTCAAGTGGCAGCGGTACCAATCGTTAATATATTTGGTGATTTTCCGGAAGAGGTTAAAGAATTAGCTGTAACAGGGATCCGTTTATTTTTTATTGCTTATCTTGTTATGGGTGTAAACTTTGTGTTGATGACGTATTTCCAATCGATTGGAGAAGTAAAGGTTGCAACGTGGATTACAGCAGGAAGGCAAATCGTTTTCATGTTAGTCTTTCTTCTTACACTTCCGTTTTTATTCGGTGTTCAGGCAATTTGGCTAGCGATTCCATTAGCTGAAGTGGCTGTACTCTGTCTAATTGTTATCTACTTAAAAAGAAGCAAAATTCGATTTGGAGAACGGCGAATGTTTTAAGGTTGAAAGGTTTTACGCCTTTTCATGTCTTTACCAAACTATGTTTGAGTTAAAAGGAAAAAAAGAACCTTTATGAGACGATCACACTCATAAAGGTTCTTACTACGATTAATTATGCTTCTTTTTTGCGTGATCTGTAACGGCTTGAACTGCTCGGGCTACTGATCCTTCAAAATCATCTTGGTGCAATGACTTAAGTCCAGCTTCAGTTGCGCCACCTGGTGTTGTCACTTGGTCACGTAAATCTGTTGGCGTAAAACCTGCCTTAAGCATTTCGGCACTTCCAGCTAACATTTGCACAACGAGCTCGCGTGCTTGCGTTTGTTCCAGTTGAAAGGATTGAGCGATCTTTTCAAGTTGAATGACAAACTCATATACAAAAGCAGGTGAACTGCCAGTAATCGCTGTTAGTTCATGAATTAGTGATTCGCTTAGTTGAGCGCCAGCTCCGATAGAAGAAACAAGCGATTCAACGTATTCTTTTTGAATATCTGATACGTGAGAACCGTATGTATAGAGACTAATGGATGCGCCTGCTTGCGCAGCAGTATTAGGCATAATCCATGCAGTTGCGGTTCCTTCAGGTAATTGGGCTTCAAGGTCAGAAGCGCCGATTCCAGCCGCTACTGTTAATACAAGTTGTTGGTCTACAAGTGAGTGTAATGCTTCTAATATGCCAGTATGAGCAGAAGGTGGGGCTGCAATTAAAATCACATCGACGTTAGCAACGACGTCAGTCCAGTTTTCGACAATTTCAATTTGATAGGATTGCGTTAGCTTGTGCAGATGATCTTTATTCGTATGGTTACTTACATATACTGGAGAGAAAGCGGGTTCTGGTTGCGATAGTACACCTTTAAATACAGCTTCAGCCATTCTTCCAGCGCCAATAAATAAAATGGATGGCATAATGTTTCACTCCCTTTGTCGATTTAAAAAGACTTACGCAATATAGCTTAAGCGTAAGTCTTTTTTATTTGAATAATCCCATTATATGGTAAAAATATTTCAGGCAATTGAACTATATAAAGCTTACCAAATTGAAAAGAAAAAGTCTATTATTTTTTTACTTTTTTCTGCAAAATAAGAGTATGTAATAAGAAAGGATGGGATGTGTATGACCCGAGAACATGAAGAGGAGCGTGTGTTGCATCACGCACTTACGAAAATTGACTCGATGTATGAGCGTTTATCGAAGGTTCCCATTTACAGAGGCGATGATTTTACTCAACAAGTACTTGAAGGTCAGCGTCATTCTTTGAGGGAATCTTTGAAAAGTGCAAAGGTCGAACCGTATTTTGCGAGATTGGATTTTCTGGATTTTGAGGATCCTTCTAAAAAAGTGCTCTATATTGGCAAAGTCGGTATTCACGATGAGGAAGAAGATGAACCGCTTGTGATAGATTGGCGTGCTCCAGTAGCCTCTCTTTTTTACAGTTTTAACGGAAGTGAAGATGATGTGTATTACGATTCACCAGAAGGAATTGTTGAAGGGGAAATTAAGTTAAAACGCAATGTGGTTATTCGTTCAAGGGAATTAAAACGAGTAGTTGATAGCTATGTAGAGGGACAAGACAGCAGTGGGGGAGATGAATTCCTTCTTTATAAATTAGGAGAGCAAAAAGATAATAAATTGAAAGATATTGTCTCCACCATTCAAACAGAACAAAATACAATTATTCGTGCTGACGTTCGAAAAGCTTTAGTAATCCAAGGAGCGGCAGGAAGTGGGAAAACAACAGTGGCACTTCATCGTCTAGCATTCTTACTTTACGAATATCGAGAGAAGCTACGAGCGGAGCGGATGATGATTTTTGCTCCAAATGCGATGTTTCTCGATTATATCGCCCAAGTTTTACCTGAACTTGGCGTCGGGAATATACGTCAATCTACTTATGTAAGCTGGGGCATGACGATTTTGAACGATACGTATAGTGTTGAATCCACGACGGACCGAATGTTCACTCGTTTTGAAGGTTCAGAATCTCAGGAGAAACAAAAGGAGATCATAGTAAAAGGATCTCTTTCATTTCGACGTCAATTGAAAACCCATCTCGATCATGTGTTGGTAAGTACCTTGCCGAATAAAGATTTTATTCCTTGGTCCTCAAAAAGCATTCCGCAAAAGACCATTTTAAAGTGGATTCAAGAAGATTTTTCGAATTCAGCACCAGTAAAACAACGTGAGCGTTTACAAGCTCGATTAAAACGATGGGTTGAAATTGAAGTGAAGGCTTATGAAGATGAAAAAGAGCGCAAAAGCTATAAAGCAGAGGGACTTAAAGCTGTTCGTGCCTATATGAACGGGTGGAAAAAACCGAATGTGTTAAAGATTTACGAACGTTTTCTCATAGAGCAGGGACTGAACAGATCAAAAGATTTGCAAAGCGGTTTATTAGCCTATGAAGATTTGGCGCCAATTCTTTTTATCCATCAAGAATTGCACGGAATTGAGAAAGAAAGTCGCTTTGATCATCTCGTTTTGGATGAGGCGCAAGACTTATCACCTTTCACGCTATCCATTTTAAAGGACAATACGCGAGCTGGTGGATTGACAATTCTTGGAGACCTTGCTCAAGGCATTCATGGAGAAGAGGGGATTTTATCCTGGGACTCTTTTGTGGAAGTATTAGATCACAAAGTTGCGTACGTTCAAATGGAGAAAAGTTACCGTTCAACGATGGAGATTATCGACTACAGTAACCACATTTTACAAAAAGTGAGCAATCATCCTCCGACAGCGAAACCTGTATTTCGTAGCGGAGAGCCTGTTCAAGTGATGAGGGAAACGTCCGAGGCACTTTTTAAATGGCTTGAGCGTGTTCAGGATTATGAATCGGCTGCGATCTTATGTCGATCAATTGCCGAAAGCGAAAAAATCTATCAACAACTAGTAGACACTCCTATCGAGGTTACGCTAATTCGTGCAAATGATAAAACATACAAAGGAGGCGTTTCGATTTTGCCGATTTATCTTGCTAAAGGATTTGAGTTCGATGCTGTGCACATTCTAAACGTAACGCCAGAGTTTTACCCAAATGATGATATGCACTGCAAATTACTCTATGTTGGCTGCACAAGAGCCCTTCATTCTCTAACGCTGTCTTATCCAACAATAGCTTCAGAAATTATACAAGATGATAAGTAGAAAGAGGAACGAACGCCGTTCCTCTTTCTTTTTTATGAGAATAATGTAGAAAAAAAGGAGGATTTATGGTGAGAGAAAGCGTAGTTAAATACTTAGCCATTGGTGACTCGTTAACAGTCGGTTACGGATCATCCTACCATAAAGGTGGCTTTGTTCCTATTTATAAAAGCTTTGCTGAACAAGCATTAAACACACGTGTGCGCACGATGAATATAGGAGTTGATGGTTTTACTGCCAAGCAAATTTATGGTGTTGTACGAAGTCAATCCCCTAGCTCAATTGCCGAAGCGAATCTCATTACAATTACTGGTGGTGGAAACGACTTATTAGCAGTTTTGGAAGGTGGATTGAGTTCAGTTACGCCAGCACTCATGGACCATGCTATAAAGGAAGCAATATGTTATTTACAACAAACCGTTGGCTACATTACAAAGATAAAAAAGCAGACGAACGTCCCTTATCGGATTTTAGTGTTTAACAGCTATAATCCATTTGGTCCGATCCCGATTGCCAATCGGTTTATAACTGAATTTAATCGCGCGCTACAATCTATTACCCGCTTGCCAAATGTACAAGTAGTAGACGTTTACCGTGTCTTTAAAGGAAACGAGCGTGTTCTACTCTATCAAGACCATGTTCATCCAAATGACAAAGGTTATCGGTTAATGGCGGAAGAGGCAGCGAAAAAAGGCTTTACACTTAAGTTCCTAAATTAGGTTAAACGTGGAAAATGAAAGGAGGCGGTGATTGTCCATTTACTTACAATTGTTCACGATCAAGACGGAGCGCTTTTACCAGCAATGAAAGCTTATTTACAGCGGGCGTCTTCTATTTATAACAAGATGTATATTGTGATAAGCGACGAAACAAATGACGCGGTTGAAGCAGAAGCAAGAAAGAATGGTCTAAAAACGTTCCGTATCCCAAAAAAAGGAGCAGCGTTTGCGCGTAGACAGGCTTTGCGTTTGGTCTTTGAAAATTTCGAGGAGGCAGCAACGTATCACTACTGTGACTTTGATCGTCTTTTAACGTGGTTAGAGGTAGGCACCGCGGAACTAAAACATACGATAGAAACATGTCCTGACGTTGATTACCTTCTTTTAGGTCGCACAAAGCAGGCGTTTCAAAGCCACCCACTTGAATGGCAAGAAACGGAAAAGTGGACGAATCACTTATTTTCACTTGCTATCGGTTTTGAAGCAGATGTTACAGCGGGGTCTTGTATAATGAGCTCGCGAGCTCTGAAAGCCATTGTTGCGGAACTTCCCTATTCAATTGGCAAAATGACAGATGCTGAATGGCCGTTACTCGTGAAAAACAAAGTAAAAGAGGCGGTCATTCAAGCAGAGTTTGTAAATGGACTATGTTACCGTGAACGAAATCGCGCATTAGAAGAGGATTCCGTTATAAATTGGGCCAATCGTATTAAACTTTCTTCCTTTATAGCAGAAACCATATTAACCCATTATTATCAAGGTACTTCTAACTAGATTTATATATTTTTCTGTATGTTTTACATAGTACATTAGGCGTGAAAGTTGTATACTAATAGGAGTTGAATAACTTTCATAAGTGAATGAATTTCATAATAGGTAGTAATAGTCATTCTTTGCAATGATCATAGCGATATCGTTTGTAACTTCGTTCGCCAAATGAAGGTGGACAGCAGCTGAATGTTACGAACAATGTAATGTTGAAATTTATTCAGTTCATTCGAGAAGGAGGATCGAACGTGAACCCGCGCTTTGTAAAATTAATTTCTGCTACTTTTTTTGTTTGTGTTGCTGGTGTGATTGTTTTAGCTGTTACTGGACAAATTTAATAGATATATTAAACGGTCCACGATACATTTATAATTCTATGAATACGTTACAAAAATTCTAAGTCGAACTTAGAATTTTTTTATTGGATTACTAGTTATCGATAGATCGTTTTATTTTTTTTGAATTGTTTTTGAATGAAGACAATCATCCTAGTGTTTGTACTTTGAAAAATAAGCTATGATAGAGAGAGATCTTTTGGGTTATGTACGATGTAGAAGGGGTCGATTCAATTGAGGACAGTATTTTCATATTTGTTGCCGTATAAGTGGGCTGCCGGGATTGCATTTATTTTCATGTTGTTAGAGCTGACCGTTGAATTAATTCAACCTCTTTTATTGGCTCGAATTATAGATGACGGCATTCTTCAAGAGGATTTAACGACGGTTGTGGTTTGGGGAAGTATCATGATCGGTTTATCATTACTTGCTTTTATAGCAGGGATTTTAAATTCATTTTACGCAGGTCATGCAGGTCAAAGTACAGGATTTGATCTTCGAAACGCCATGTTTAAAAATATCCAGCGTTCGAGTTTGGATAAACTCCAGCCATTTGCGACATCTTCATTAATGACACGGTTAACGAATGATATTACGCAAATACAAAACACGATTTTTATGGGTTTACGCATTATGGCCCGCGCACCATTACTTGTGATCGGTGGTGCGATTATGGCTTTCATTATCAATGCGCGTCTTGCTTTTTTTCTCATTATTACGATTCCGATTTTGATTCTATTTCTTCTGTGGATCTTAAAAAAAGGTGTACATATTTTTAGCTTAGTGCAAAGTCAGGTTGACCGCGTGAATCATGTTGTCCGTGAAAACTTAACCGGCATCCGTTTAGTGCGGGTATTTGTAAGACGGTTGCACGAAATTGAACGCTTTTTTGCTGAAAGCGATGCATTAAGGCATCGTATGGTGCAAGCATTCCGGTTAATGGAATTAACCATGCCAATTCTCTTACTTTTAATGAACGGCTCGATTTTACTCGTTTTATGGTTTGGTAGTTTTCAAATCGAGAATGAGACTGCTCAGGTAGGCGACGTTGTGGCAATTGTTAATTACGCAACGAGAATTACGTCTGCTTTAGGTGTATTTGCGATGATTATTATGGTGTTTTCTCGAGCTCGTGCTTCTGCACTCCGAATTGAAGAGGTTCTACTTGAACCTGATGATGAGCTTAGTGAGAGTGTGAACCACCCTGCACCTCCTACCTTAAAAGGTGAATTGACATTTGAATCTGTGTCGTTTTCATATGAAGGTCAGAAAACCGACGTGCTAAAAGAGATTTCGTTCACTGTTAAACCTGGAGAAACCGTTGCTGTTTTAGGCGAAACCGGATCAGGGAAAACATCGCTTTTTCAGCTTATCCCTAAATTATATGAAGCAGATAAAGGTGAAATTAAAATTGATAACACCTCAATTAAAGAGTGGAATATTCAGATGGTACGAAAGCAGTTAGGTTACGTCCCGCAATCCATTCGTTTATTCTCCGGCACAATACGAGAGAATATCTCATGGGGTGTTCCGGATGCTCCGATAGAGGATGTTCACTTTGCTGCGAAAGTCGCGCAGATTCATGAAACAATTGAAAAACTTCCTGATGGCTATGATACAAAGGTTGGGCAACAAGGTGTTAATTTATCAGGCGGTCAGAAGCAGCGAATTTCCATTGCAAGAGCCTTACTTCGAGAACCGAAAATTTTGCTTTTAGATGATAGCACTAGCGCGCTTGATACAAAAACGGAAGAACGATTTTTAAAAGCGCTTGAACAGTATTCCTGTACAACGCTAATCATTACACAAAAATTATCAACAGCGAGACAAGCCGATAAAATTTTGCTGCTAGAGTATGGACAAATTGAAGGTTACGGAAGCCATGAACATTTAATGGAGAAGTCTACTTTTTACCGCAAAATTTACCATTCTCAATACGGAAAGGAGGGATAACATGTCGTTAAAATCGATTTTAAAAGAGCCTTTTCAATACAAGAGGATCGATTGGCGAGGTTACACATCTAGTCAAAAGCAAAACGAGCCTGGCAAAGCGGTTCACCCTCATGCTGCTCGAGCAGGGAAGGCCCAAAAAGCGAGAGATTGGAAACAAGCTACTCGAAGAATCCTTGCCTACTTAAGTAAACGTAAAGGGTCCATTTACCTTGTGATGATCCTCGTTGTGTTAAGTTCTTTGCTCACGCTAGTAGGCCCTTTCTTGATTGGTTACGTGATTGATAATCACATCATTCCCGTTGATTTCGATGGCTTAGGTGTCATTTTAATTGGCTTGCTTGCGTCCTATATCGCGTTATCGATTGCTGCATTTTTCCAAAATTTCATTATGGTTCGAATTGCTCAAGCAACTGTATTTGAAATGAGAGAAGATCTATTTCAACATATCCAGCGTTTGCCTATTCGCTTTTTTGATAAAAGACAGCATGGGGACATTATGAGCCGAGTGACAAATGATATTGAAAATATATCGGCAACGTTAAATTCTTCTATTGTGCAAATCCTTTCAAGTGTTGTGACGTTTGTTGGTATTTTGGCAGTGATGCTGTGGTTATCGCCTATTTTGACAATCATTACGATGACCGTTATCCCGCTTATGTTTTATGGGTTAAAGTGGATTACAAAACGAACGCAAATTTTCTTTAAAGAACAACAGCGCACCCTCGGCCAACTGAATGGTTATTCTGAAGAAACGATTGCAGGTCAACAAATGGTTAAGACTTTTTCAAGAGAAGGAGCTGTGATTGAAGGCTTTACTGAAAAAAACCAAGCTTTAAGAGGAGCTGGGTTTTGGGCACAAACCTATTCAGGTTTCATTCCTAAAGTCATGAATGTATTGAACAATTTAAGCTTTGCTGTAATTGCGTTTATTGGTGGTGTCATGGCGGTTAACCAAGTGGCAGGCATTACGGTGGGGATGATTGTCATTTTCGTGGAGTATGCGCGGCAGTTCACGCGACCGTTAAACGATTTGGCAAACCAATTTAATACACTTCTTTCTGCTTTAGCAGGGGCTGAAAGGGTCTTTGATATTATGGATGAAGACCCAGAGGAAGATCCTGATTCGTCGGTTTCCTTAAAGAACTTAAACGGGTCTGTTTCATTTAACAAAGTAAGCTTTGCGTATGACACAACCCCCATTTTAAAAAATGTCTCTTTTAAGGTGGAGCCAGGTGAAACCGTTGCGTTTGTAGGACCAACGGGGGCTGGGAAAACAACGATTATTAATTTGCTTACTCGTTTTTACGATGTAAATGATGGTTCGATAGAAGTGGACGGAATTGATTTAAGAAAAGTAAAGCGAGCCGACTTAAGAAATCAGATGGGCGTTGTGTTGCAAGATTCTTTTCTATTTCAAGGAACGATTATGGAAAATATTCGTTACGGGCGACTGAGTGCAACTGATGAAGAAGTGCTTGAAGCAGCAACGTTAGCGAATGCTCACGGCTTTATCGATCGATTGCCTCAAGGGTATAAGACGAAATTAAGTCAAGATGGCGGGATCAGTCAAGGTCAGAGACAATTGTTATCCATTGCACGGGCTCTATTAGCGGATCCGAAAATTTTAATTTTAGATGAAGCAACGTCGAGTATTGACACGGTCACTGAAATGAAGATTCAAGAGGCGTTAAAGCGATTAATGAAAGGAAGAACCAGTTTTGTCATTGCGCACCGTTTAAATACGATTGAAGCAGCAGACAATATACTTGTTCTACAAGATGGAGAACTAACAGAAATGGGTTCACATGAAAAGTTAATGAAGAAACAAGGGTTTTATTACGACCTTCAGCGTACAAAAAATATGGACGCAATTCTTTAAACTGTAGAGGAATGATGCAGAGGGTGTCGAAATGTATTAAGCAAAGTGAATAAAGGGGATGCTTCGTGACATGGTTATCGAAAAACTCATTATCAATGTATTTGCCATTGTAATCCCCGTGCTTATTTATAGCTTGCGTGCTGAAGGAAGTTGGAAGATTCAACGCTCGTTAACAATGTTTTTGTTTATGAGCGTTGCGGTTATTTTTTGCATGCTGTTTTCAATTGAATTTGAAGGGGTCCAATGGGACTTACGTTATATACCGGTTTTACTAGCATTTTTATATGGCGGTAAACGAGCAGGATGGGGCGTTACTGCTATAGCGGTTATTGTGAGACTTTTTCAAGGGGGAGACTTAGCGTTATTAGGCATAGGTCTTGTCTTGTTAACGGCTTTGTTTTTTGGTGTGTTTGTTAGTCGCTTTTTTACGTTACCGCCGAAATGGGCTAGAGTAAAGTATGCAGCAATGCTTTTACTCTTTCCTGCTTTGTTGCAAACGTTTATTACGATCCTGTTTATTTACAATTATTCAAGTGGAGATTTTGGCCTATGGATTGTTGGCCTGGAGTATATTGCTTTTCTTGTAGCCACCGTCGTTTTGATTGGACATTTCTTTGAGACCTTGTTGGAGAGAGAACGCATTGTTGCGGAATTAGTTGCAACAGAAAAAGATCATACAAAAGGAGAATTAGCGGCTTCAATTGCTCATGAAGTTCGAAATCCGTTAACCGTTGTAAAAGGTTTTGTGCAATTATTGTCAGAAGATAAACAACATGCTGAATATCACAAACTTATTTTAAGTGAATTGGATCGAGCCGAATCCATTATTCATGATTATTTGCATTCAACCAAACCGCCACAATACGCATCGTTTCAGCTAGAGAATACAGTATCAGAAGTTGTTGCGTTGTTGACCCCATATGCAGACGAACGTTCCATTACTCTTTCTGCACGGACGAAAGAAAGCGCTGAAGTGATGGGGAACGAGAATAAATTAAAGCAAGCTTTAATCAATTTTATAAAAAATGCCATTGAAGCATCGAATTCAAATGGTGATGTCGTCGTTTATTTAATGTTGCATAATGGTCGAGCTGTGATTGAAATTATTGACGGCGGTGTCGGTATGACTCGCCAACAGTTAAAGCAACTTGGAACAGCTTATTTTACTACAAAAGAGGATGGAAATGGAATTGGTACGATGGTATCCATTCGCATGGTTGAAATGATGAACGGGATCGTGACGTTTAAGAGTAAATTAGGCAAGGGAACAAAAGTGGTTATTTACCTCCCAACAAAATGAGGGTGGGTTACATCCAAATCCATCAAAATAAAGCAAACCCTTTAGGGGATCTGCTTTATTTTTGTTCATTTTAGACATAGTTCTCTACAGATACAATCGCTCCAGAGCGTAAAGACGGGTCTTCAACAACTTGTAATAAAGCCTTGGCAACAACTTGAGCTGAGCGTAGTCTTCCGGAAGAATGGTACTGTTTAAACTGGGAAACAGCAGGAAATTGATTTTCATCGTAGCTTCTAATCGTTGCCTGCATATCTGTGTTCATGATGCCTGGATTAAATCCAATAATGGAGACAGGGGAGGCTGTATCTTGCTGTTCAGCTGCAATGGACTTGACCATCATATCAAGGGCTGCTTTGGAGCTTGAATAGCTCGTCCATGAAGGCACGGGGTTAGAGGCTGCTCCTGAGGTAATAAATACCATCCGTTTATTTGCTTGTATGTCTTGGAAAAACGCTAAAAATTGATTACTTAATTCTAATGGAGCAACAAAGTTGATTTCCATATGCTTGCTAAACTCCGCGTCTTTCAAAGTTCCTATTTTACCAACTGGATCAAGAATAGCAGCATTGTAAATGAAAACAATGTCCGATAGATCTTGAACGCTTATTTCCTTTACTATGTCTTGAAATCTATTCCCTCGTTCGTGGGTGGCGCCTGCATCATAATAAATATATGTGAAGGAAGGGTGATCTTGAACCGACGTTTTTGGTTCATTTCGTGATAAACCAAGTACCTCATACTCTTGTTCAAGAAGTTGCTCAACAACCGCAGAACCTAACCCTTTCGAAACGCCAACGACAATCGCAATTTTCATAACCGTGCCTCCTTTTTTAAAAGTGTACCCTAAAAAGAATTTGGACCGCAATGAATGTGTGTTTGAAAGATGAATTACGTGGAATAATACAATGGAGAATATGAATGTGTATATACGATGGAGGAATGATTGAATGACCTTTTCGTCAAAAACGCGTAAAACATCGATTCAAGAGATGCAGAACAGCGAATTAGACTTATTAATTATTGGCGGTGGAATTACTGGCGTTGGTACAGCCCTTGATGCGGCTACTAGAGGATTAAAAGTTGGATTAATTGACATGCAAGATTTTGCTGCTGGAACCTCTAGCCGCTCAACGAAATTGATTCACGGTGGCCTTCGCTATTTAAAGCAATTTGAAATTAAGCTTGTGGCTGAAGTTGGCAAGGAACGAGAGATTGTCTATGAAAATGCCCCGCACGTAACGACACCTTTAAGGATGATGTTGCCTTTTTATAAAGGTGGAACATTTAACTCGTTTACAACCTCAATTGGCTTACGAGTTTATGATAAATTAGCTGGCGTAAAAAAAGGGGAAAGACGAACGATGATGCGTTCAAAACAAGCTATAAAGCGAGAGCCGATTTTAGCACCTGATGAGTTAAAAGGCGCAGGCATGTATGTAGAATATCGAACCGACGATGCTCGCTTAACGATGGAAGTTGCCAAGACAGCTTCTCTCTATGGTGCGCACTTAGCAAATTATGTAAAGGCTGAATCATTCACATATGAAAATAACCACGTGAATGGC
Source organism: Alkalihalobacillus sp. LMS6 (assembly GCF_024362765.1). Taxonomy (NCBI): domain Bacteria; kingdom Bacillati; phylum Bacillota; class Bacilli; order Caryophanales; family Bacillaceae; genus Alkalihalobacillus; species Alkalihalobacillus sp. LMS6. Next base: position 1,174,578 of record NZ_CP093302.1, read on the forward strand.
GTTGTTGCGAGAGATTTACAGACGGGAGATGCGATTGTTCTTCATGCTAAAAATATTGTCAATGCAACAGGACCATGGGTGGATACATTAAGAGAACAAGATCGCTCAAAAAAAGGGAAAACCATTCATTTAACAAAAGGGGTTCACTTTGTTTTCTCAAAACGACATCTTCCATTAAATCAAGCGCTCTATTTTGATACCCCTTATGATGATGGTCGAATGATGTTTGCGATTCCTCGTGGAGAGAAAGTATATGTTGGCACAACGGATACAAATTACAAGGGCTCAATGAATGAACCTGGCGTGACTCAAGAAGATGTGGAGTATATTATCGGAGCGATCAATGCGCGTTTTCCAGATTTTCAACTTACGAAAAAAGACATCGAGTCAAGCTGGTCTGGTTTGCGACCACTTATTCATGAAGAAGGAAAAGATCCGTCAGATATCTCGCGAAAAGATGAAATATTCCTTTCTGAAAGTGGATTGATTACAATTGCTGGCGGAAAATTAACAGGCTATCGGAAAATGGCAGCAGATATTGTTGATCGTGTTTGTGAAACCCTTGAAGCAGAGGGGATGGATACATACCCTCAATCAAAAACGAAGCACCTTGTTTTAAGTGGAGGGAAAGTTGGTGGTTCTGATCGCTTAGACCATTTCCAGAAGGTTCATATTGAAGCAGGCGTGAAACTTGGGTTAAATGAAGAGCTGGCTCGAAAACTCGTCGAGCGTTATGGGTCAAACGTGCCACAAGTTTTTGCTTATTTAGATGATCCTCGTGCAGAAACGTATCAATTGCCAAAGGATGTTTGGGCATCGCTACTGTACGGCATTCATCATGAAATGGCCCTAACCCCTGTTGATTTCTTCTTACGACGGACGTCAGATTTGCTTTTCGATGTTCAAACCGTAACGACGTACAAGGATCAAGTCATTGATGCAATGGGATCGCTATTAGAGTGGAGTGAAAATGAGAAAACCGATCATCAAAATGAGTTGGAAGAACAGCTGCATTACTTGACACTCGCTCATTTAAACGAATAATGAACAAGGAGGCTTGCTGGACAAGATATCCAGCAAGTCGTTTTTAATTGCAATCAATCTTTATTTTGGTATAATAATGAGATTGTTTTGATCTTATATGCTAGCTAACGGAGGAATTTAATGGAAGTTTTTCACAATCTGATTACAAGTATTAATGGAGTGACGTCATACATACTTGTAGCTGCTCTCATCAGTGTAGGTATTTATTTTACGTTTCGGACTAAGTTCGTTCAATTTCGTCTTTTTCCTGAAATGTTTCGTGCAATTACAGAAAAGAAATCAAAAAAAGGCGAAGTGTCTGCATTCCAAGCGTTTTGTATTAGTGCCGCGTCTCGAGTAGGCGCAGCGAATATCTCAGGTGTTGCGATAGCGATTACAACTGGCGGACCTGGCGCTATTTTTTGGATGTGGGTCATTGCTATTATCGGGATGGCGACAGGATTCGTTGAAAGTATGCTTGCACAAGTATATAAAGTGCGAAAAGATGGCCAATTCCGTGGTGGACCTGCTTATTACATTGATCGTGCATTAGGCCAGCGCTGGCTTGGAATTATCTTTGCGCTATTAATTGCTGTAACTTTTGGCTTTATTTTTAATTCGCTACAAGCAAATACAATCACGGCCGCGTTTGATACCGCTTTTAATTTTAATCCACTAACAGTAGGGATTGTTATTGCACTTGCAGTAGGGGTCATCATCTTTGGAGGAATTCGCTCGATTTCGGTTTTCTCAAGTATTGTCGTGCCGATCATGGCCGTTCTTTACGTTGGGGTTGTGGGATTTGTTGTGGTTACAAATTTTGAAGCTGTTCCAGCGGTGTTTTCATTAATTGTTGGAAATGCGTTTGGCTTCCAAGAAGCAACAGTTGGAATCTTTGTCGGCTTACTTGTTGGGGCCCAGCGTGGATTGTTCTCGAACGAAGCCGGTATGGGTAGTGTGCCAAATGCTGCTGCGACTGCTGACGTTTCACACCCAGCAAAACAAGGGTTGGTTCAATCATTAGGTGTATTTTTTGACACGATTATTATTTGTTCAGCGACTGCGTTTGTAATTTTATTAACAGATGTTTATACCCTTGCTCCAGACGGTATTAATGGAGTTGCGTTGACGCAACAATCATTGGGAATCCTTGTTGGAGATTGGGCTGTGCCATTTATTGCGATTGCCATTTTCTTCTTCTCATTTTCTTCATTAATTGGGAATTATTACTATGGCGAAACAAATCTTGCTTTTATTAAAGAAGGAACCATTTGGCTACAAGTGTACCGCCTCGCTGTAATGGCGATGATTGTATTTGGTTCTATGGCAAGTATGGCGCTTGTATGGGACATGGCAGATGTCTTTATGGCGTTTACCACCATTGTCAACTTAATTGCGATTGTTTTAATTGGTAAGATTGCGATTGCCGTAATTAACGATTACGTAGCACAACGGAAAGTTGGGAAAGATCCAGTATTTAAAAGTAAGAACATTCCTGGCTTAAAAAATGCTGACACATGGGATGATTAAAAAACAAGCGTAACAGCTTGTTTTTTTCTGTTTTAATTTAGCGACTTGTCTCATACCTTTATAGAGAGAGAAAAAGGAGAGATGAGTGTTGAGTACGTTTTTCCGCGGTGTGCTAGTTTTAAGTGGAGCTGCCTTCATAGGAGAATGCTTGGAGTTTATTATTAATATTGTTTTGGCTAGAGAGCTAGGGGATGAAGCATTTGGTTTATACATGGCGATCTTACCGACAATGTTATTTGTCGTGGTGCTCGCAAGTGTAGAACTACCTGTCTCGATCTCAAAACTAGTTGCAGAAAAAGAACCGAATTATCATTGGGGTGTGTTGTTACAAGCATTAAAGCTGGCTACAGTTTGTGCGGTAACGGTGATGGTTGCGGCGCTAGTGATTTTGCCTCAATTAAGTGTGTTAGACAATTATCATATTGGGGTTCAGTGGATGTTATTTTTACTGATTCCCGTTATCACCTTTTCCTCTGTTGCAAAAGGGTATTTAATGGGCGCACAACAAACGTCTAAAATAGCAATCGCAAATATTTTGAAACGAACTGCACAGCTAGGTGGCTTATTAATTGTCTTTTACATGTTTTCTTTCACAAGTGACCTTGCTATTTTTATGGCATTGTTAGCGCTGAAATTAAGCGAACTTTTGGTGTTGTTTTACTTAGTGGTGGTGTTTATTCGTAAAATTTATCAAACGAAGAAAGATCATACGCAAAAAAAAGTAAACCAAAAAGAAATTCAGAAAAAATTATTAGCCGTGTCTATTCCTACAACTGGGTTACGTATTTTTCATTCAATCACATTTGCTGTTAAACCGTTTTTAATTACGTTGGCTCTCACGAATGCAGGTGTGCTAGAAAGTGTCGCACTTGTACAGTATGGAAAACTAGCGGGTATTGCATTTACCATTGGTTTTTTCCCAGCCTTTGTAGCGCATGCTCTGCTAATTGTGTTAATTCCTATCGTTTCAGAAAGTTATGCAAAACGACAATACGATACGCTTCATTACTATTTGCGTTTATCGCTCCTTGTGACGTTTGCTTATGGAATGCCCATCGTACTGATGTTTTACTTTTTTGCTGAACCAATTACGACATTGTTTTTTGGACCGTCACCGGCAGCAGATTACTTGAAGCTCTTAATTCCGTATTTTTTGTTTCATTATTGTGCAACGCCACTGCAAGCGTATTTAATTGGAATCGGGTTAGTGAAGGATGCGTTTCTACACTCGTTTTATGCAACGGTGGTATCCTTTTGCTTAATGATCGCCCTTGGATCTATGCCAAGTTTACAAATGAACGGCATTATTATCGGGATGAATATGAGTGCGGTGTTGTTAACGGTTCTTCACTACATTACAATTTGCAAAAAATTAAAATTAAATATGTTGATGCGACCAGGGGAAAGTTGGTTGTTCAGATGAATAAAACGTGCACAGGAGTAAATGCTCCGGTGCACGTTTTTATTATAACGTAGCGATATGACTATCTGTTCTTGATTCTGTACCGCCAACATAGCTCTCTTTTTCGTCGTCTTTCCAAATGATTTGGCCTCTTCCAAAAGACATGACGTCATTTGCAATCGTTACGTCATGACCTTTGCGTGCGAGCGCTTCTGCAATATGACGAGGAAAGGATGGCTCTAATAAAATTTTGTTTCCTTCTGTCCATTGCCAGCGTGGAGAATCCAATGCTGCTTGTGGATGCAGAAGAAAGTCAACTGTATTCATAACGACTTGTACATGACCTTGTGGCTGCATAAACCCACCCATAACGCCAAACGGTCCAACAGCTTGTTGATCTTTTGTGAGGAAGCCTGGAATAATCGTATGATATGGGCGTTTGTTTGGTGCAAGTGCATTGTCGTGGTTGTGGTCGAGTGAAAAGGAATGACCGCGATTTTGTAGAGAGATGCCTGTCCCCGGAACGACTAAACCAGAGCCAAAGCCCATGTAGTTTGACTGGATAAACGATACCATATTGCCTTCACTGTCAGCTGTACATAGATAGACGGTACCACTTGCAGTTGGTTTCCCGACAGTTGGTAATTGCGCCGTTTCGCCAATTTCTTGCGCCCGTTTTGCTGCATAAGATTTATCGAGAAGCGACTGGGTGGGAACGCTCATATGGTTTTCGTCTGTAATGTACGCTTGTCCATCTGTAAATGCAAGTTTTAACGCTTCGATTTGCTTATGATACGTATCGACGTTTTCTTTTTCATTAATCTCCACGTTTTCGAGAATATTCAACGCCATTAAAGCAATTAAGCCTTGTCCGTTTGGAGGAATCTCCCATACGTCATAACCTTTATAGTTCGTGTGGATCGGATCAACCCATTCAGGTTCGAAAGCGGCAAGATCTTCTTTACGCAAAAAACCATGATGCTTTTTGAAAAAAGCGTCAATTTGATCTGCTAATTCTCCGGAATAAAACGCTTTTGCGTTTGTCTCGCCAATTAACCGTAACGTATGTGCATGATTTGGAGAACGCCAAATCTCCCCAGGTTCCGGCGCACGTTGATTCAACGAAAATGTCTCAAACCAAGCTGAAAATTCGTCTCCTATATGAGCAGCTTGAAACCGTTTATAACTTGTTTTCCATTGTCGAGAAATAGTAGGCGTTACCGCAAAACCTTCCTCGGCAAGTGTAATAGCAGGTTGAAGAACATCTAATAAAGGTAATTTTCCGAATCGTTTAGATAAGCTTGCCCATGAAGCAGGCGCTCCTGGTACGGTCACGGGAATGAGTCCAGTTGTAGGCATTGTGTCATACCCACGTTGCTTTACCGCATCAATAGTCATTGAGGCTGGAGAAGGACCACTACCATTAAGTCCATATAGGTCACCGTCGAGCCAAACAATGGCAAAGGCATCACCGCCAATTCCATTTGAACAAGGTTCTACAACTGTTAAGCATGCTGCTGTTGCAATCGCAGCATCGACGGCATTGCCGCCTTGGTTAAGAATATCTCTACCAGCTTGTGCTGCCAGAGGTTGTGATGTTGCCACCATTCCATTCTTTGCATAAGCGGGCATTCGTTTTGAAGGGTATGGGTGATTGTGTGGATCAAAATTCAATTCTTCTACCTCCTTTTTTATTAGTGTAACATGCCAAGCATGTGGAAATAGATAGAAATAAAAAAGATGTCTTTTTTTGTTGACTAATTTGTATATACAAGGTATGATCAAAGTAATCAATTATTTGTATATACAAATTATAAATGCACTAAAGCGACGTTTTTGAAAACGTTAGCAAAGGAGGAACGGGGATGGCTGTTAACTACAAAAAATCTGCTGAACAGATTTTAGAGGCCATTGGTGGAGAAGAGAACATTTCTTCAGCTACACACTGCGTGACGCGACTGCGACTTGTTTTACAAGATGAAAGTCAAGTAGATACGAAAAAACTGGAAGCGCTTGATGTAGTAAAAGGAACATTTTCTGCAAACGGGCAGTTTCAAATCATATTAGGTAACGGTGTCGTCGATAAAGTGTATAAAGAAATGATGGCATTGACGGGCCGTGAAGAAGAGTCAAAAGATGACGTGAAAGAAAACGCTGCTAAAAAAGGAAACCCCTTACAAAGAGGGATTAAAGTCTTAGCAGACGTATTTATCCCAATCTTGCCAGCGATTGTGACTGCTGGTTTGTTAATGGGTTTAAACAATATTTTAACCGGCGCAGATATTTTTTATGATGGTGCATCCATTATTGATGTTCATCCTCAATGGGCGGATTTTGCCGATATTATTAATGTCATTGCGAGTACCGCCTTTACCTTCTTACCAGCGTTAATCGGGTGGTCAGCCGTGAAGCGATTTGGAGGCAGTCCGCTGCTTGGTATTGTCTTAGGATTAATTCTTGTTAATCCAGCGTTATTAAGTGCTTGGGATTATGGAGCTGCTCGTGAAGCTGGTGAAATTCCTACTTGGAACTTGTTTGGCTTAGAAATTCAGCAACTTGGTTATCAAGGACAGGTACTGCCGGTGTTCGTCGCATCCATTATTTTAGCGAAAATAGAAGTATTTTTACGTAAGCGAATTTCCGATTCATTCCATTTGTTAACAGTAGCTCCAATTGCTTTATTGGTAACGAGTTTTATTACGTTTATTGCGGTCGGACCAATCACGTTTGCAATCGGTAACGGAATTGCAGATGGCTTCATTTGGTTGTTCGATACGATTCCAGCGATTGCAGGATTCTTGTATGGCATTATTTATGGTCCGCTCGTGATTACAGGGATGCACCATACGTTCCTTGCCGTTGATTTACAGCTAACAGGTAGTGAAGGTGGCGGCACATTCTTATGGCCGATTCTAGCATTATCAAACATTGCGCAAGGTTCTGCTGCATTTGCGATGTATTTTGTCTTAAAGAATAAGAACTTAAAAGGATTAGCAGGCACATCAGGGCTGTCTGCGTGGTTAGGGATAACAGAACCAGCACTATTCGGTGTTAATCTTCGTTTCCGCTTCCCGTTTTTTGCAGCGATTATTAGCTCCGGTCTTGCAGGAATGTTCATTTCTATGCAAAATGTACTGGCGCACAGCGTTGGTGTAGGTGGGATACCAGGTATTTTCGTTATTCAGTCTGGTGGCTGGATTGCCTTTGCGATCGGGATGGCAATCGTTATTGCACTCCCATTTGTGGCAACCCTTCTTTACGGAAAGATTAGAAATCCGAAGAGCCTACATGAATAATAAAAAGAGCTGCCTCGTGCAGCTCTTTTTTTCACCATATGATCTTGACCGACCATGGTCAAAAATGAATCGTTTGTGGTATTGTTAGAAGGAATTATTTGTTAATGTTATTACTTGAATGAATGTCATAATAAGAGTAGATTTCGCATTGAACTCGAATGATGAATTGAACTCACTAAAAAACGGATTAAAACAGAATGATTATAGAAAAAGTAGGGCGATATGTTTGAAAAGTAAATTTCAGTCGATCTATCAACATCTTATTAAAGATATGCAAAATGGAAAGTATCAAGCTGGTGATACGCTACCATCGGAGCATGAACTTACGGAGTTTTTTCAGGCATCAAGAGAAACGATTCGAAAAGCACTAAAGCAGCTATCAGAACATGGCTACATTCAAAAGATACAAGGAAAAGGGTCCGTTGTACTCGATTTACAGCGCTTGGATTTTCCTGTTTCGGGTGTAACCAGCTTTCAAGAGTTAAATCAACAGCTTGGGATGAAGGCAGAGACAGAAGTGGTAACCTTTAAAGAATGTCGCGCTACGCCTAAGCAAGCGAAGCAATTTCAGCTCCCGGATGATTCGATTGTTCTAGAGATTGCTCGAGTACGGTTAATTGATGGAGAGCGAATCATTCTAGATAAAGATTGGTTTCCAAAGATGCTAGTACCAGGTTTAACAGAAGACATTAGTTCTGGTAGTATCTATGAGTATATTGAGAAGACTCTAGGCTTAACCATTAGTTTTGCTAAAAAAGAAATCGTTGTAGAGGTTGCAACAGATGAAGAGCTCCAGTTGCTAGACGTTGAGCCAGGAAGTCAAATCGTTGTTGTTCGCAGCTTGACGTATTTAGAAGATGCAACGCTTCTTCAAATAACAGAGTCACGTCACCGCCCTGACCGCTTCAGGTTTGTTGAATTTGCAAGAAGGTATAAAACGTGAGCATATTTGTTTTCATGTGAAAGAGGAAGCTTTATACTTGGTGCAAACGATTGATGGAGGAGAGGCATTTATGTCTGTATTCGACTACACGGTAAAAACAAGTAAGGGAGAAGATTTTTCATTATCGAACTATGAAGGGGATGTTCTTCTAATCGTCAATACAGCGACTAAATGTGGTTTTGCATCACAATTTGATGGTTTAGAAGAGCTTCATCAAAACTACCAAGATAATGGCTTGCGTGTATTAGGATTTCCAAGTAATCAATTCATGAATCAAGAACCGACATCAGATGATGAGATGGAAGATGTGTGCAAAATTAATTTTGGTGTGACGTTTCCACTTTTTGCGAAAACGAATGTAAAAGGAAAAGATGCCAATCCATTATTTAAGCATTTAAAAAGTGAAAAAAAGGGAACAATGGGAGATGAAATTAAATGGAATTTCACAAAGTTCCTTGTTGATCGTGACGGAGCCGTTGTTAAACGATATGCGCCGCAAACGAAGCCTAGCCAAATTGAAGATGATATAAAAGCAGAAATCGAAAAAAAGCAATAGCCAAAAAACTGTGTAGCAATCGGCTACGCAGTTTTTTTAGGAGGATTACAATCGCTTATGGAAATTGAACTTGGGCAAAAAGCGCGTGCGTTTATTAAGCAATTTTATGAAGAAACAGGACAACCAAACGTGGCGTCACGTCTAACCGCTATTCTCGCTGAGATCAATAAATCAGGTACCTATACATTAACAACCGAAGAGCTAACGTATGGTGCAAAGCTAGCGTGGCGAAACAGCAATCGCTGTATCGGTCGATTGTTTTGGGAGCGAATGCATGTCATTGATGCAAGAGAAGCCGAAACGGAAGAGGATGTGTTTAAGGCATTGTGCCATCATCTCTCTTACGCAACGAATGAAGGGAAAATCATTCCAACGATTACGGTTTTTCCGGTAGGAGAGCGTGTGCGTATTTGGAATCACCAGCTTATTCGATACGCTGGTTACGAAAAAAACGGGCGCATCATCGGCGACCCTGCATCACTTGAATTTACAAGATATTGTCAATCTTTAGGATGGACGGGAGCTGAAAGCGATTTTGATCTGTTGCCGTTTGTTTTTTCCGTTGGTGAAAATAGACCCGTTTTCTATCCGATTCCTGACAATTTAGTGAAAGAAGTTGAACTTGAACATCCAACCTTTAATTCATTCAAAGAACTAGCTCTGAAATGGTACGCGGTACCGATTATTGCAGATATGCGCTTAGAAATTGGTGGGCTTTCCTTCTATGCAGCCCCGTTTAATGGTTGGTACATGGGTACAGAAATAGGCGCGAGAAATTTAGCGGACGATTTTCGCTATAATCGATTGGAACAAGTGGCGGATCGGCTTGGTATTAATCGATCAAAGGAATCATCATTGTGGCGAGACGAGGCATTGGTAGAGCTGAATCGTGCCGTTCTTCATTCTTTTCAACAAGCTGGTGTAAGTATTGTTGATCACCATACAGCGGCAAAGCAGTTTCAACAATTTATAAAAAACGAAGAGAAAGAAAATCGTTCTGTAACAGGAGACTGGACGTGGCTCATCCCGCCAATGTCGCCAGCGCAAACGAAGATCTTTCATCAATCCTTTCATGATGAAATGAATTCACCGAACTTCTTTTATGAGGACAGCCCTTATAAATAAGTCAATGTGCTATACTGCATAAATAACGAATCTTTATCGGAAAAAGGAAGATGTTCATGAATGTATTAAGAGTCGAAGGACTTAGTAAGACGTTTGGGGAAAAAGCGCTGTTTCAATCGATTGATTTTTCCATTGAAACAGGAAATCGGATCGGACTACTTGGCGTGAACGGAACAGGGAAATCAACGCTTTTAAAAACATTAGCAGGAATAGAAGGGAAAGAAGCAGGAAGTTTTTATCACGCCAATGATTTCACGATCGAATATTTGGCGCAACAACCGGACTTACCAGAAAATGAAACCGTTCTTGACTATATTTTCAAAAGTGATTCAGAGCTATTACGAACAGTTGCTCGCTATGAAGAAGGGCTCGCTAAGCTCGAACAAGACCCTTTGAATGAACAATACCAATCGACATTGTTAAAATTACAAGCAGAAATGGATAAGGTGGACGGTTGGGAAGCTAGTACTCAGGCGAAAACAATCCTTAGTAAATTAGGCGTTTTTGATGTTACCGCGCGTTTACGTACACTATCAGGAGGACAGAAAAAGAGAGTGGCGATTGCGCGATCTTTAATCCAGCCTGTAGATTTGCTTTTACTTGATGAACCGACTAACCATCTTGACCATGAAACGGTTGAATGGCTCGAGGGCTATTTAAAGCAATACCGTGGGGCACTTATTGTGATCACCCATGATCGCTATTTCTTAAATCGAGTCGCGACGACGATTTTTGAATTAACGAACGGTCAGCTTTATCGCTATGAAGGAAATTTTGAAACTTATTTAGAAAAGCGTGCTGAACGTGAAGAGCAGCTTGAACAAGCAGAAGCGAAACGACAGAATTTGCTCAGACGAGAAATGGCTTGGTTAAAAAGAGGCGCAAAAGCGCGTACAACGAAACAAAAAGCGCGAATTCAGCGGGTTGAAGCATTAAACAATCAGCAAGGTGTCAAAACGAAAGAGCATTTAGATGTGGCGATTGGGTCCAAACGACTTGGAAAGCAAGTCATTGAGCTAGAGAATGTAAGGAAATCGCTAAATGGAAAAGAGCTTTTTTCGAATCTCTCCTATCTACTGACGAACCAAGAGCGATTAGGCATTATTGGCGCGAATGGTAGCGGAAAAACGACACTGTTAAACATTATGGCGAATAGACTGGAGCCTGATGAAGGAACTTGTACAGTCGGAGAGACGGTTAAAATTGGTTACTACACCCAAGAAGATGCCGAACTAGATGGCACGCTGACTGTTATTGACTATATCAAGCAAGTTGCTGAAGTGGTTTATACAAACAAAGGCGATCAAATCACTGCTGAACAAATGCTTGAACGGTTTTTGTTCCCGCGTTCACAGCAATGGACGTACATTCGTCGTCTATCTGGTGGGGAAAAACGTCGTCTTTATTTGCTGCGCATCCTAATGGGAGAGCCAAACGTGCTATTTTTAGACGAGCCTACGAATGATCTTGATGTGGAGACGTTAGCTGTGCTTGAAGACTATATTGATACGTTTCCTGGAACGGTTGTGACCGTTTCCCACGATCGTTATTTTCTCGATCGAGTAGTAGAAACGATGCTTATATTTGAGAATGGTTCGATTCGACGATATCAAGGGGATTATACCGATTACTTGGAAGAGCAAACGATAGAGAAAGCTCCAAAAACGGTCAAATCGCCGATTGTTGAAAAGAAAAAGGCGTCAAAAAAGTTGTCGTATAACGAACAACGTGAATGGGATCAAATCGATGACAAGATTGCGTCCCTTGAAGAAAAACAAGCAACGTTAGAAGTAGGAATTCAAGAAGCAGGAAGCGATTACGGTAAAATTGCAGATACGATGAAAGAAAAGGAAGCAGTAGATGCAGAATTGGATCAGTTGCTTGAACGCTGGGCAGAGCTAGCAGAGAAGGTCGAGCAATTAAGTGAGTAGAGCTTTTAAGAGTAAAAGGCGGGGAAATCCCGTCTTTTTTTTGTGTTACGTGGAAGAAAAGTGGAGAAACTTGTAAATATGTTTCTGGATGAAAATGATTGATTATGATTGATTTTGGTTGTATAATAAAAAAGTCTCGACAGTAAAGAGGTGTGCACATGTTAACCGTGGAAAGACAAGAGATCATTATTCAGCTTGTTCAGCAAAATGAAGTTGTGAAAATTCAGGACTTAATCGAAGCAACTGGGGCTTCAGAATCAACAATTAGAAGAGATTTAACTGAGCTTGAACAAGGAAAGAAATTAAAGCGCATACATGGAGGCGCTACGCTTCTTCAAACGATGCGAGAAGAACCAACGATGGCACAAAAATCATCCAAAAACAGTCATGAGAAAAAGAAAATCGCGCAACGAGCTGCGGAGCTCGTTCAAGAGGGTGATTGTATTTTCTTAGATGCTGGAAGCACAACGTTTGAAATGATTTCTCATTTAAAGGGAAAGAACATTGAAGTTGTAACAAACGGTGTAATGAATATACAAGCATTAGTAGAAGCTGATATCGACACACATTCACTAGGTGGCCATGTGAAAAAAGGAACCTATGCATTTGTAGGCAGAGGTGCAATTGAGTCGATAGCTAGATTTCGATTTGATAAAGCGTTTCTTGGAACAAACGGCATTACCGTCAAAGATGGCTGTACAACACCTGATCCGGAAGAAGCCTATATTAAGACAAAAGCCATTCAATATGCTCAGCAAGCGATTGTATTGGCGGATCATACGAAATTTGAGGATGTCACGTTTTCTCCTTTTGCTTCAATAGAAGACGTTCATATATTGACGAGTTCGTATGTAAAAGAAGAAAAAGAGCAACTCTATCAAGAGTTAGTGAAAAGTACGGCAATAGAGGTGGTTAAATTATGATTTATACAGTGACCTTAAACCCGGCGATGGACTATTACGTCTCGTTACCAACTCTAGAAATTGGTCATGTAAACCGTTCAACAAATGATCGAAAAGCAGCTGGTGGAAAAGGGATAAACGTCTCAAGAGTTTTAAAAGCATATGGGACGCAATCAACAGCACTAGGGTTTATTGGTGGTTTCACCGGCGACTATATTCATGCAACGGTCACTGAAGAAGGCATTCAGTCAGACTTTGTAAGAATTAACGGAGATACCCGCATCAATGTGAAAGTGAAAGCAGAAGATGAATCTGAAATAAATGGCTGTTCTCCTGAAATTAGCGATGTGGATCTTCGTACTTTAGAAGAGCATTTAAATCAGTTAACAGCTGAAGATACAGTTGTGTTAGCCGGTAGTATTCCGCCGTCTTTACCGTCGAATCTTTACGCAAAGTGGGTCGAGCGATTAAATAACCAAGGCGTGAAGGTGTTTGTGGATACGAGTGGAAAAGCACTTGAGCAAATCATTCCTGCAAAACCATTCTTTATTAAACCGAATCAACATGAATTGGCAGAACTTACGAACTCGGTCATAGAAACGAAAGAAGATGCCATTCCACATGCAAAAGCGTTAGTTGAACAAGGGGTAGAGCATGTCCTCGTTACATTTGCTGGGGACGGGGCGCTTCTTGCTACTAAGGAAACCATCCTTTTCGCTAATGCGCCTAAGGGTAAATTGCTAAATTCAGTCGGTGCAGGGGACGCAACAGTTGCAGGATTTCTTCACGCGTATCATAGTGGAGCAAAATTAATCGATGCATTTCAATACGGAATGGCATCTGGAAGCGCCACAGCATTTTCACTAAGTTTTGGTGAGCCAGCTGAAGTTGAGCGCTTAACGAAAGAAATTAGCGTGCATTCCATATAAGGGGGACTGGAGATGAAGATCTCTGATTTACTAAAAAAAGATACGATCATTTTAGATCTACAAGCTTCCTCAAAAGCGACAGTCATTGATGAACTTGTGGCTAAGCTAGATGAAGCGGGTCGACTAAACGATAAAGAAACATACAAAGAAGCAATTCTTGCAAGAGAAGCACAAAGCACAACTGGGCTAGGTGAAGGGATTGCCATTCCACATGCCAAAACAGCGGCTGTCAAGACACCTGCAATTGCTTTTGGACGTTCGATTTCAGGTATTGATTATGAAGCGTTGGACGGTCAACCGAGTCAGTTGTTCTTTATGATTGCGGCCTCTGAAGGGGCGAATAATGAACATTTAGCAACGCTCTCAAAGCTTTCAACGTTTCTAATGGATACAGCTTTTCGCGACCAACTTCTCGCTGCTCAATCAATTGATGAGGTTATTTCAATTATTGATACGAAAGAAGCAGAAGAAGCTGACGAAGTAGAAGAGGATGTTCAACCTACTGCAGAAGAAGATACGTATATCATTGGCGTTACTGGGTGCCCTACAGGGATTGCTCATACGTATATGGCGGCAGATGCGTTAAAGAAAGAAGCGCAAGAACGAGGCTACTCGATAAAAGTGGAAACCAATGGCTCAGGCGGTGTAAAAAATCGCCTTACGAAGGAAGATATTGCTCGTGCTGACGGTATTATTGTGGCAGCTGATACAAAAGTGGAAATGGATCGGTTTGATGGCAAACGTATCGTTATCGCACCTGTGGCTGATGGTGTAAGAAAACCTTCCCAATTAATTGAACGTTCATTAGCTGGAAAAGAAGCGGTTTATTCTGCTCAAGGCGGAGCGAAGAACGACAATGACGAATCTGTATCATCAGGTGGATTTGGAAAAAGCATTTACAAGCACTTAATGAATGGTGTTTCAAACATGCTCCCATTTGTAATCGGTGGGGGAATTCTACTTGCCATTAGTTTCTTATTTGAAATTGAAAGCTTACTTGGGGAAGACAATGTTGTAACAACTATCCTAGGTACAATTGGTGGCGATAATGCTTTTGCGCTATTTATTCCTGTTCTAGCTGCATTTATTGCCATGAGTATTGCAGACCGTCCAGGTTTTGCTCCTGGTTTAATTGCTGGTTATATGGCATTCAACGGTGATGCTGGATTCTTAGGAGGATTACTAGCAGGTTTCCTCGCTGGTTACATGGCCCTAGGTGTGAAAAAAATCCTTTCAGGTATGCCGCAGTCGCTAGATGGACTTAGAACGATTTTATTTACACCAGTCTTAAATATCTTATTTACCGGTGTGATTATGTATTTCTTAATTGCGCCGCTTGCATCTGTGAATACAGGCTTACAAAATTGGCTTGGTGATTTAGGTACAGGTAATATGGTCATTCTTGGAATTGTACTTGGTGCGATGATGGCCATTGATATGGGTGGTCCAATCAATAAAGCGGCTTATACGTTCGGAATTGCGATGCTCGACGCTGGAAACATGGGTCCGCAAGCTGCGGTTATGGCGGCAGGAATGGTTCCACCACTCGGGATTGCGATTGCAACAACGTTTTGGAAATATAAATTTACAAAACAACAACGTGAATCTGGACGAACAAACTATGTGCTTGGCGCATCCTTTATCACAGAAGGTGCCATTCCGTTTGCGGCAGCTGATCCAATTCGCGTCATCTCTGCAAGTGTTGTAGGTGCAGCAATTGCTGGAGGGTTAACGGGTTTATTCCAAATTTCGTTACCAGCTCCTCACGGAGGCATTTTTACGATGTTGCTCGTAAATGATTCAACACTGTCCTACATGGGACTATATGCGGTCGCGATTCTTACAGGAGCGATCGTTACAGGAATCTTGTACGGCATTATGAAACGCCCGCTTGAAAAATAAACATAACGATAAAAACAAAGTCCGCTGAAAAAGGCGGGCTTTTTTTGAATTTATGAAAAGCGGGTATAGGAAAGGAAAGAGTCGATGTAAATTGCAGGAGGACAAGAAATGAAGCAAACAGAAACAATCAATCTATTAAATATGGATACAGCAACCTTTGAAGGAAAAACAATCACTGTTGAGAATGGGCGTATAATAGACAAAATTGATGCACCAAATGAACACTTGAATACGTATGCACTACCAGGTTTTATTGATAGTCATTGCCATATCATGCCTGGTTATGCATCGCTTTTTACAGCCGCAGGCGTAACAAGTGTACGCAATACTGCTGGGTATGCATATATGCTTGCACCCCTCATCAAAAATGGCCCAACTCCCTTTACGCCACACGTTTATTGGGCAGACCGCATGATTGATGGGGTGCCTGGTTTATGGGGAGGAACAAGCAGTGGTTCATTCACGACAACATCTAAGCAGGAGGCACGTGAAGAGGTTCAACGACAAGTTGAACAAGGTGCTTCGTTTATTAAAGTGTATGGTCGCTTGAAGAGAGAGGTCATGGAAGCTGTAGTGAACGAAGCGGAGCGACACCGCCTTGATGTTGCGGCTGATCTGTTAGCATCGACGGACGTAGATGCATTGACAGCTGCAAAAATAGGGGTACGCTTTCTGGAGCATAATTCGGGAATTATTCAATCCTTAATCCCAAGCTGGCATGTATTACTAGATGAAGCAGATGACAAGGAATGCTTAGATGGGGGGTTAGAAAAAGAAGCGCTCGCGAAAGTTTGCGAAGAGCTGAAGTCAGCTGGTGTCATCTTAACACCAACTTTAAGTCTGTTTGCGCAATCTATTAATGAACATCATTGGTCATCTTCTCTACCTTTCGAAACAGATGCCATGTTAAGCTTAGAGGAGCAGTGGAAGCAAGTCAGGCCACATATACAGTCACGAAAACAAGAGCGATTATTCCAAGCGACAAAACAGATTACAGCGGCTTATTACCAGATTGGCGGTACGATTTTAGCAGGAACCGATACTCCTTCAGGCGTAGATACGTACCCAGGTCAGTTGCTGCATCGTGAGCTACAGTTATTGGTGGAATGTGGATTAACTCCGTTTGAAGCGATTCAATCAGCAACATCGATTCCAGGTGAATTATTTGGATTTACTAGCAATTGTGACCCTGGTGAACATGCGGATTTAGTCATTGTGAAGGAAAACCCACTTCAAACCGTTGAAGCGACCTTGACGATTGACTGGATCGTGAAAGGTGGCAAATGGCATCGACCAGAGGCATTGTTAGCAAAAGCAGAGCAAAGCAGAAAGGATTATTCAGAAGAATGGTATAGGGAGCAAGAATAATCCTTTCACGACGATCTTAAGAAGAGTTACCCACATGTAAATAGGAAAAGCTAGGTGATTGAATGAACAAACAATTATTCTTCTCAAGTAACATAAACGCACCGCACAGCAAGGAAGAATTACTCATGTACGAGCCTTTTTGGCATATGGGCATTGTGACAAATGAAGAAGAACGTATGAAACGATTAGAGCGTCTACTAGGGGTACAGCACCTTGAAATGGAGCGTCTGAAAGTCTTGAAACAACAGCGGCAGCAGCGAGAGGCTATTCAAACAGCTTTAATAAAAGGGAGCGTCGTCGCTTGGGTAGGTCCATCGGCTGGAGAAGAGTTAGCTTTTTTGGAAATTGCAGAGCTGTTTGATCGAACGGAAAATTTGTACGTGCGGATCGTGCCAGGTCCTTTGCATATTCACGAGCGTGCTCCTGAGCTATTTCAAGAACTTGAACAGCAACCTCCATTAAAAAAGGAGGAGTGGATGGAGTTCATCCCAGCGTTTTCAAGCATTGAACAACATAAACTAATTGAGCGTGAAAATCTGTTTGCCTATAGTGGCCGAGATGAGCACTTTTTTGACGCAGAAGTATTAGAAGCACTTCGCCAGCTTGAAAAGCCCGTACCAGTGGAAAAGCTGGTTGCGGCCGTTTATGCAAAGAGACCTGACTATCCGGTACCGTTTTATTTTCAACGTGTGAATGAAAATAAACGTAAAGGTCATATTGTGCAAACCGATCGGTTGATTTCTTTAAGTGAACATCTACAGTAAAAGAGAGCAGGTGGAGGAAACGAATGGAAATGATTTCATACTCATATTGGAAGAGGAATCAAATAAAGGCTGTATTTAGTCGCTTTCCTTCATCGATCGTTACGTTTCGGATGGTCAGTCGTTATTACTTTATTTATTCTGTTCAGTGGTCAGAGCTGGATCCAATGGTCATACGTGAAGATTTAAAAGAAATGGAATGGATGATTAACGAAGAACTAGGACTTCAGGAATTCTATGAAAGTCGAAAACGTGCATTTTAATAGTAAAAAACGAGCACGCTGAATAGCGTGCTCGTCTCTTCTTTAAACAGACGCTTTTTGAAGTTTGTCAATAAAGGATAGAGAACGACCTGTTCCAATTGCCACAGATTCCAGTGGATTTGGTGCAATATGAACGGGCACAAAAATCTCATCCGAAATCCACTCTTGGAGTCCATTTAAAAGTGCGCCGCCGCCAGTTAAAAGCACACCTTGGTCGACAATATCTCCACTTAGTTCTGGTGGACAATCTTCTAATGTTGCTCTTAGCGCTTCTAATAGTTGAAGCAATAGCTCGCTCATCGCTTCTTGAATTTCAAACGAATGCAGCTCAATCGTTTTTGGAAGTCCATTCACCAAGTCACGACCACGTATTTCTAATGTTAATTTTTCATGCTCGATGGGTGCATAGCCAATTTCCATTTTGATTTGCTCTGCCGTACGTTCACCAATAAGAATGTTATAGGATTTACGAACATACTGAATAATGGCCTCGTCTAGCTTGTCCCCACCAACTCGCACAGAGTTAGAGGACACCACGCCACCGTAAGAAATGATGGCTACTTCGGTTGTACCTCCGCCAATATCAACAACGACATTTGCTGTCGGTTCTTCAACAGGTAGGTCTGCGCCTATTGCAGCAGCAACAGGTTCTTCAATAATGTGTACGTTTTTCGCCCCACAGCTTCGAACAGCGTCCAAAATAGCTCGACGTTCTACAGAAGTAGACCCTGTCGGCGCACATACAACAACGTTAGGTTTACGCATCGCAAGACCCATATTTTTGCTGGCTTTACGCATAATTTCTTTAAGTAAACTAGCCGTCACATCAAAATCAGCAATGACACCATCACGTAACGGACGAACAGCGACAATATGGGAAGGGGTTTTACCAACCATTTTTTTCGCTTCAATTCCGATCGCGAGTACGTCTCTCGTATCTATATTAAGTGCAACAACAGATGGTTCGTTTAAAATAATTCCTTTTTCCTTGCTATAGACAAGTATGTTTGCTGTTCCTAAATCAATTCCAATTTGTGCTGTTGAAAACATAATAAGTCACCACATTTCTTCCTTATTCTTTGACTACAAGATAGTGTAACAATTGTGTGGAGAGAGATAAAGTGAAAAAGGATGGAAAAAAGGTTGCATTTAGATTGTAAGAAATAAGTCGGAGTTCCTGCTTTGTTACTTAAATGTAAAGAAGCACCTAAATAAAGGTGCCTCAAAAGGTGGGGGGGGAGGGTATGAAAGGATTTGGGACTTTACTAAAACGATCGATCGTTTAGTGAAATCACCCTCTTATTTGGTATATACCCTATTTCGTCTTACGTAAACTTTTTTTACAATAAAATTTGTGCTACTCTTCTTGTACGAGAGGAGAGAGCGGAATGAGTGGAATTATTTTGTTTGATGGTGTGTGTAATTTATGTAACCATTTAGTGGACTTTGTGATAAAAAGAGATGTAAAAGGTCGTTATCAATTTGCTTCTCTTCAATCTGAAAAAGGTATGGCGTTGCTTAAAGAACACAATATACGTCTTGATTTACATACTATGGTCGTGATTGAAAATCAACAAGCGTACACAAAAAGTGATGCTGCATTAAGAGTTTTCCCTAAATTAAAAGGTTTGTGGCCACTTTTTCGGGTGCTAATAATTGTTCCTCGACCTATTCGTAATAAATGTTATGACTGGATTGCTCAAAGTCGGTATCGTTTATTTGGGAAAAAAGAGTCGTGTCGATTGCCAACAAAAGAAGAACGAAGCCGCTTTTTAACATAATGTTTGAACGTTTATTAAGAGTTGAGGCGTGAAAAAAATCGAGAATTGTGCTATAATTACAAAAAGCATGAGGGGGCATCATTGTGGAACAAACTGAATTGCAACCATATCTCAAGGCTAAGTTGGAAAAGGCAAAGACTCAATTTGAACGCACAATTGATTGCAAGCATACAGAATTTGATGACTTGTATCCTTATATTTCAGAACAACCGCAATTTTTCTGGTACAAACGATACGTTGCGTGGCAGGAATTATTAACACTTGTCCAGATGGCATCAGACTTTAACGTGAATTGGGAAGAGTTATTTCTAAAAAAACAAACCATTTATATTAAAAAGCGCATTCTTGATGCAAAAGTACTGGATAACTGGTATGAGCAATCAACAGCAGATTCAGCGCAATAAACGATAAGCAAAACGCCTCAGATATTCTGAGGCGTTTTTTTATAGCGTGATTTGATGACACGTTCTGTTTGTTCTGTTAGAAATCTACACCAACTACAAACTTAATTCAACGTAATAGAAGCGTTATGTTGGTTGTAAATCTCTTTTATTTTTTCACCAATATCTTCTTCAAGCTCATTGCGAGTTGGCATACTATCATAGTTTTGAATGATGTGAAAAGTTTGTAATGAAAGTAGGAGATAAGGGTACTTTTCGTCTTTATCAAGAACGACAACATAAATCTGTTCATTTTCAGTGCAAACAAAATTCCCGACTTCCTCTACAGAACGTTTTCGCTCCACATTGATTTCCATCTATGATCCTCCTCTTTTTATCATCATGGTCAAGAAAAAGGAATTCTATTCAACTCGTTTTCATTTCATAAGAATACTGCTTTCGTTTTTAAAGGTTAAACGGTACTATGATACAAGAGTAGTAGATTCGGAAGCGAAAGGAATGATAAAAAGCAGGATGGCAAAGCAAAAATTTTATGTTGTTTGGGCAGGAAGAAAGCCTGGTATATACCGTACGTGGGCAGACTGTGAAAAACAAGTCAAAGGATACAAGGGTGCTAGATTTAAATCATATGAATCACAAACTGAAGCAGAGCGTGCTTATGAAGGGAAACCAACTTCAACTGGGACCAAAAAGGCGGCTAAATCTGTTAAACAGGTTAGCAGCAATACGGCTGAAGACGTTATATGGGATAGCATTAGCGTTGATGTTGGAAGCCACGGGAATCCTGGAAAAGTAGAGTATAAAGGTGTTGATACAAAAACCGGCGCCATTTTATTTGAAAAAGAGCCAATACAGTTAGGCACGAATAATATGGGCGAATTTTTAGCGATTGTACATGGTCTAGCTTATTTAAAGGAGAATCAATTAACGAAGCCCGTTTATTCGGATTCAAGAACAGCGATTAGTTGGGTGAAAAAGAAAAAAGCGAATTCAACGTTAGTACGCAATGATAAAACGCGCGAAATATGGGACCTTGTTAACCGAGCTGAACAATGGTTAAAAGAGAACCCGAATCATCATCAAGTGCTGAAGTGGAATACCGAGCAGCATGGAGAAATTAAAGCGGATTATGGGCGTAAAAGCTAAGAAGAGTGAAAGCAGCCTATTTAGGGTAAACCACCATTAGGAATCTCTGAAAAGGAAGTGATGAATATGTACGAAACGCTAAAAGGTGTCCAACAAGAATACGTATTTTCTGGCGCTTTAAAAACGTTTCAAGCACGAAAGCAGCAATTATTGAAGCTTAAAGACATGCTACAAAATCACGAAAGCGAACTGTTAGCTGCTGTAAATAAAGATTTAAATAAACAAGAAGCGGAAGCCTTTATGATGGAGCTAGGTACCGTTCATTCAGAAATTAATCATACCTTGGAATCGCTAGAAGAGTGGATGGAGCCTGTTAAGGTGAAATCACCTGTTACCCATACCGGTTCAACGAGCTATGTGGTAAATGAGGCTTACGGAAGTGTCTTAATCATCGCGCCATGGAATTATCCTATTCAATTAACCTTTTCGCCTCTCGTTGGTGCACTTGCTGCAGGGAATAGTGCGGTTATTAAGCCATCTGAGTTAACGCCTCACACATCAAGCGCAATCGCAGCAGCCGTCCGCTCCACGTTTGCACAAGAAATTGTAGCGGTGGTGGAAGGGGATGCCAAAACATCAGAAGCTTTGCTAGAGCAAGGGTTTGACTATATTTTCTTTACCGGTAGTGTGGCTGTAGGAAAAATTGTGATGAAGCATGCGGCTGAACATTTGACGCCTCATACATTAGAACTAGGTGGCAAAAGCCCTGCGATTGTTGCGGAAGATGCGAAGCTTGATTTAGCTGCAAAACGTATCGCTTGGGGGAAATTCACAAACGCAGGCCAAACGTGTATTGCGCCTGACTATGTAATGGTTCATGAAGATGTCTATGAATCATTTCTTAAGAAACTTGAGAAACATACGTATAACTTGTTCTCAAAAAGAACGAAAGAAGGCACGTATACGCAAATTGTTAACGAAAAACATTTTGATCGCTTAGCTGCATATTTGGATAATGGAGACACCGTTTTAGGTGGTCAGCATTCAAAAGAACATCGTTTGATTGCACCAACCATCTTAAAGAACGTTGATTGGGATGCGCCAATTATGAAAGATGAAATTTTTGGTCCGATATTACCCGTTTTCACGTATAAGTCACCAACAGAAGTGATCGTGCGCGTTCGATCATTACCAAATCCTTTAGCACTTTATGTGTTTTCTGAAGAAGAACAAACGCAAGCACTCTATTCGGAACAGCTTTCTTTTGGAGGCGGCTGCATCAACGACACCATTATGCACGTTGCAAACCCTCATCTTCCGTTTGGCGGCAAAGGACCTAGTGGTATAGGAGCTTATCACGGATATGAAAGTTTCCGCACATTTTCGCATCAAAAGGGCATGCTAAAGCAAACGACGTCATTTGATATGCCACTACGGTATAAAAGTGGAAAAATGGCCAATAAAATCATTCGAAGTGTGTTCAAATAGGAGTGTTGATATGAAAGAAACATTTGATGTAATTGGTGTAGGAATTGGCCCATTTAATTTAGGGCTGGCGGCACTAATAGAAGAAAAAACTACGTTAAAAAGTGCGTTTTTCGATGAAACAAACGTTTTTCAATGGCATCCTGGCATGCTGTTAGATGGGACCGATCTACAGGTCCCTTTTCTAGCTGATTTGGTCTCATTTGCAAATCCTATGAGTCAGTATTCGTTTTTAAATTATGCTCATGTACATGATCGTTTAATGTCATTTTTCTTTTTTAATCGCTTTGATGTGCCGAGAAAAGAATACAATGCATACTGCCACTGGGTTGTAACACAACTAAATAACTGTCACTTTGGCAAGAAGGTTGTGGACGTTCAATACGTAAAAAGCGATGCTTGTTATCAAGTAACAGTAGAAGATAGTGACAAGACAGAGCACTATTATTGCAAACATCTTGTCGTTGGCACTGGAAGTGAACCAATTGTCCCTGCAAATGTTGAGGGCGGTTTAAATGAAGATATCATCCATTCAAGCTCCTATGGGTTTTACGAAAAAGAAATCAAAAAAGCGAAATCCATTACGGTTATTGGGTCAGGTCAAAGCGCAGCAGAGATTTTTTACAAATTATTGGATGATCAATTAGAAGAACAATATGAATTAAGCTGGTTCACTCGTTCGCCAGGATTTTTTCAATTGGAAGATTCGAAACTTGGACAAGAGTTGTTTTCACCTACTTATGTCGATTATTTTCATAATCTCACCTACGAACAAAGAGAAGAAGCGCTACCGTTGCTTGGAAATTTAAGAAACGGTGTGCAGCAAAAAACATTGCATAAGATTTACGATAAACTGTACCATCGAAGCATTGAAACAAAACAATCGCCAGCACTTATTCAAGCTGCCATCGAAATCAATCAAGTGAAAACCTCTAATTCCGGTGACTATCTTTTATCCGGTAAGCAGTGGCAAGAAGATCAGTCGTTTACCCATCAGTCTGAAAAAGTAATCTTTGCAACAGGCTATAAACCGCATATCCCAGATTGGCTAAGCGCAATGATGAAAGATGTCAAGATGGAGTCAGAATCAGAATTTGCTGTAACTCGTAATGCTGAATTGATCTTCCATGATCAACGAGAAAATCGTGTATTCGCGCTTACAAATTTAGAGCATGCATTAGGAACGAGCGCCACGAATTTAGGGTTATCGGTTGAGCGGAATGTTCGGATTATTAATCAGTTAGCGAATCAAAAGGTGTATAAAGAAAGCCCAGGACCTGTGTTTCAACAATTCTCTCATAAAGGGTAAATATCCGCTACCTCAAGATAAACCAATAAGAATAATTCTTAAAAAAGAATCCTTGTTGATTTAGGTTTGAAAGATTTTAGGGTGGGGAATAGTTTTCTACGACACAAGAATGAAATCTTTTAAATTTGTTTTTCTTGAGGAGGAATTACATATGACCCGGTTAACAGACAATCAAGGGCATCCAATTTATGATAATCAAAATTCAAGAACGGCTGGTCAGCATGGACCAACGATGTTGGAAGATTATCATCTAGTAGAAAAGTTAGCTCATTTTGATAGAGAACGAATTCCTGAGCGTGTGGTGCACGCTAGAGGTGTAGGTGCATACGGCGTTTTTAAAGTGAAAAACAACTTGAAACGTTATACAAAAGCAGCTTTATTTGCTGAAGATGGAAAAGAAACACCATTATTCGTACGGTTTTCAACGGTAATTCATGGCGGTACTTCGCCAGAAACGTTAAGAGATCCACGTGGGTTTTCAGTTAAATTTTATACAGAAGAAGGAAACTACGATTTTGTTGGAAACAACTTACCTGTTTTCTTTATTCGAGATGCGATTAAATTTCCAGACGTGATTCATTCTTTAAAGCCTGATCCACGGACGAATATACAAGATCCAGATCGCTATTGGGATTTTATGTCGCTTTCACCTGAAACGACAAACATGATGGTGCATTTATTTACAGACGAAGGCATTCCGGCTTCATACCGTGAAATGCGTGGCTCAAGTGTCCATGCATTTAAATTTGTAAACGAGCATGGCAATATGGTTTACGCGAAGCTTCGTTGGGTTCCAAAGAAAGGCATTCGTAATTTATCTGGCGAAGAAGCGGCGGAAATTCAAGGACAAGACTTCAACCATGCAACAAGGGATTTCTATGAAGCAATTGAAAATGAAGATTTTCCTGAATGGGATCTTTATGTACAAATCCTTGACCCGGCTGATTTAGATAACTTTGACTTCCATCCTCTTGATGCAACGAAAGATTGGCTAGAAGAAGACATTCCATATCAACATGTAGGTACGATGACGTTAAATCGTAATCCTGACAATGTGTTTGCAGAAACAGAACAAGTTGGATTTAATCCAGGTAACTTGATACCAGGAATTGAGCCTTCTGAAGATAAAATGTTGCAAGGACGAATTTTCTCTTATTCTGATACGCAGCGTTACCGGGTTGGCGCAAACTATTTGAACCTACCTGTAAACTGTCCATTTGCGCAAAAAGCGAATTTTCAACGTGATGGAGCCATGCCTGTAGGCCAGCAAACAAATCCAGTTAATTATGAGCCAAATCGTTACCAAGAAACGCCAGACGAAGCAGAAGGCTATGAAGATTACCGAGCTCCTATACAAGGAACAATCGGTCGAATGGCAATTGAAAAGAAAAATCACTTTGGACAAGCTGGTAAGATTTACCGCAATTACGAGGAAAGTGTGAAACAAGCACTCGTGAAAAATATTGTCGGTGATTTAGAGCAAGTCAAACAAGAAACTGCTCTACGCGCAGTTTGTAATTTCTACCGTGCCGATGAATCATTAGGGCAGAGATTAGCAGATCAATTAAATCTTGATATTTCCGAGTATGTCCAGCAGGCGGAGAAATAAGAACTGGTTCTGATGCGAAGTAGTTATATAGTCTAAAGAGAAGACAAACGATCCAATCTGGTCGTTTGTCTTTTTTTATGAGAACTTAAAGTTTTTAAGGTATAGCTTTCGGTTCGAGAGCCTTCTTTGTTTAAACAATTATTTGCGCTCGGTGAGGTTCTTCTTTATGATTAAAAAAAGGGGGAAAGTTATGAAAATTATAGATTATGAAAAAGAATATGCACGTGCGACAGCAAAAATGTGGAACGAAAGTCGTGAAAATTTTGGCGGTGGTGATACGGTTGAAACCGCCGAAGATCGTGAAAAAGAAGAGCGAAACTCGGGGAATATCGCCACCATGCTAGCGATAAAAGAGAAAGAGGTTGTTGGGTACTGTGGACTTGCTGAATTTCATGCAGATCGAGATGCTCTTTATATCCCGTTATTAAACGCTCATCCACATTATATGGGAAAAGGAATTGGAAAAGCTCTTGTTCTTGAAGCCATTCAGCGCACTTTTAAAGCTGGTTGGTCTCGGCTCGATTTGCATACATGGCCTGGAAATACAAAAGCTGTTCCACTCTATAAACGCTGCGGATTTTTTTGGGAGGATCGAGAAGAAACAACTCATTTAATGAACTTTATCCCATTAGTTTTACAGCACCCCTTTTTAAAACAATATTTGAATGAATCTAACTGGTATGCTGCATTAAAACGGGACTTGTCGGTGAAGCCTGATCGTGAGAAACAGGGAGAGTTCTCCATTTTTACATATGAATTTGAAATAGACGGAGAGCTTATTACGGTAGGAATCGAGCATTCTAGCAGGAAAATTTATAAGGTTGAAACAAATGAGTTCAATCTAGAATGGCTTCTTCCACATAAACAACTCTTCCCAACTATTTCTTACAAAGCCTCACTCAAATTGGTGAACAAGGGAAATCAGTCAATGCCTATACGTGTACAGGATGAAGATGAGCGTTTGAATTTGCATGTGAAAATTGACGACGAAATACCGGCGAAGGGCGAGAGAATCTATACCTTTCCACTTAATATAGATGAAGTGAAAGCGGAAGATGAAGCCATTTCTGAATGGAAAACATACCCTTATGCGACTTTGACTACACACATACATGACATAAATGTTCCTCTATCTTGTGGATATGTGGTGAAAAAACCATTACATGTAAGCGCTAGCGATTTTACAAGCCATCAACGGGAGCAGCTATTTTTACATGTTCGAAATCAGCTACCAACGCATCAAATAGTGAAGGTTCAAGGAAAAGAACATCCGTTACTTGAGTGGATAGATAGGGAAGGGACCATTGAAGTTGCCCCTAATCAAACGAAAACCCTTCCATTCTCCTGTAAACAAAAACAAGAAGGTGTTGAACCTCTTCATTTCACTATTGCATTACAAGATAAAAAAGAGCATACGCCTTCTCTTTATGAAGAGCGTGTCCCGTTTTATATTGATGGTGAGAATAGCACTGGGTCCTTTCAACAAGATCAAACGTTTGTGGTTGTAAATGGAAAGCAGCAGCTTGTTTTTCATCAAGATACAGCTTTAACCACGTTTATTCAAGCGGGTATTGAGCAGCCATGGACCATGCTTCATCCGAGTTTTAATGATCCATTAACGAATGAGTTGGCAAACGTTGGCTGGCAGTCCATTCATTCAGATGTGAAAGAACGTTTCCAAACGGTTATGGTAACCTATCCCCTCAATCAAGGGAATGCAGAGTGTACGATTCAATATAAATGGACGCATCATCACATCCTTGAAGCTGAATACTTCATAACCAATAAAAGTAGTCAGCCAATCGATTTAAAGCAAATGATTGTGCCTTTTTATTTTAAACCAAATGATTTCTACCTCTCTACTAATCAAGAAATTAAGCATTTCTCACAAATTCAACAATATTGGATTGATGACGTCCCTTTGGAAGAGCGGGATGTTGAATGGGTGTTTTTAGAATGGGAAGATGGCACTCTTGGTTTGGAAGCAGATAACGGGGCACAGTGCTTGGAAATTGATGATGATTTATGTTTTCGATGGACGCTAGAACCGCTTGAATCTGGAGAAACATCCAGGCCTATGAAAGTAACTTTATTTCCAAACGTAGACGGAAATATTGAGTTGTTTATGAAGAGAAAAAAAGCAAAACAAACCATTCAAAAACAAAAGCTTGTGTCATTTAGAGAGCACGGATTTTATCGAGATAATCAAGCGCTTAAGCTGCAATTCAATACAGGTATTCAACAAGCTGATCAAGGGGAAGTGATGGTCAGCGATCAAACAGAAACGACCTATAGCTTTGACACGCAAGATGGACAAACCGATCTTAACCATACTGTTTTGGCAAACAAAGAGGATGGGGTTACACCATTAATGATTCACTACAAGGGAAAATCGATGCAAGCAATAAGTATGCTGCAGGCATTGCGTGTAGGTAGTGAGCCAGTTGTCTCAAAGGTAGAGAAAAAAGAAGGCCTAGACGTCCATGTTATTCATAACGGGCTGCTCACTTTTAAAGTTGCAAATGATTACTATCCAGCGGTTTATTCTGTCTACACAGAAGAAGAATGGTTTGATCATTCTTTTCCGCAGTCAGGTGCAAAAAGTTGGTGGAATCCATGGGGTGGGGGAATCATGACGATTCCTGCAGGGTTGCAGCTACGGACAATTGCTGAACAAAAAAGAAAAACCACTTTTGTTACTCGTAAGGATCAATGGGGACAGGTCTGGACAGGAATAAAAATTTCTTTTACATTTAATGATCATAAGCAATGGCAAAATGCGACTGTTCATCAGTATTTTTTAACAATTCCACAATCAAGTCTGTTAGTCCATTATACGGAGTTAGAAAATGGACCAAACTGTGTGTTGGATCAATCCTTTTTGACAGGAGCCTTTTTCAATCGGAAAGATGGCGTTTTCTATCCTACTGAAGTAGAAGATGTTGCGTTTGTTTTATCTGGAGGTTCACAAGCGTTTGGAGGAACAAATTTAGCACAAGTCGCTAGGTTATATAAAAAAGAGGTAGACGAAACGCTTATTGTTGTTCGACCAGATCAGCAGCATGATGCGGAGTTTTATGAGAATAAAGATGTCTTTTCCTACATGACAAGAGAAGCAATTGAACGCCTTCCAGGTGATGGAATTGTACAGTCTCGTCCTCATTCCTTTATTTTCACTTCAGGTTTATCAAAGGGTACAGGTTGGGAATGGTTACGTTCACTGCAATTTAAGGAGGAATAGAACGACGTTGAAAATTATTGATGCACATGTTCACTTTTCTAGGATTCACACATTTCAAGAAACCGCAACGAACGATAGTTTGCTTCATTATGATCACAAGGGAATTGAGCGTGAATTCAAAGACGCCAATGTAATCGCATCGGTTGGAATGGGCGTGGAAGAAAGCAAACTAGGTGCGTTTCCAGATCAATCGGCTCCAGATTTAATGGGCCTTGATTTACCAAATCGTCCACCATCGATGGGGATTTGTATTGGGATTAATCCCTTTTTACTAACAGCACATTCAATTGAGAGGCTAGATTCGTTGTTAGAATTTAAAGAGTATGTTGGTATCAAAATTTACTTAGGTTACTATCCTTACTATGCTTTTGATGATGTATATCAACCAGTTTATGAGATGGCAAAAAAACATCAAGTTCCTGTAGTGTTTCATACAGGCGATACCTATGCAGAAACAGCCATTTTAAAGTATGCACACCCCTTAACAATTGATGAAGTAGCTGTAAAGCATCGGGATGTGACGTTCGTTATGGCACATTTAGGCGACCCATGGTGCCTAACTGCTGCTGAAGTGATGTATAAAAATCGAAATGTGTATGCGGATTTATCTGGTCTCATCGTAGGCACAGACGAAAAAGTGAGTCGTCATAAGGAGAAGGATAACCCTTATTTTGATCATTTTAAGCATGCGTTAATTTATGGTGATGCGTATGATCGCTACATGTTTGGAACGGACTGGCCGCTGGTTGGCGTCAAACCATACATGGAGTGGCTTGCGGGAATTATACCGGAAAAACATCACCAAATGTTTTTCCACGATACTGCCCTGCATGTGTTTCCAAAACTAAATGCATTAATTTAAGCATAAGCTCCTGTCTGATTTCATAGGTTTAAATGAGATCAGAGGGGGCGTTTTGATGTATAGACAATGGACGAGCTATAAGAAAGAAGAAAAAATATTGCTAGGATGTAGTTTTTGCACCGTTCTATTTATGGTTTCAAGTTTGCTTTTCTAACATTTAACGTGCAAATCTTCAAAATAAATGATACGATTATTACGGGTTTCGAAATAAGCCGTTCTTTGAGGAGGATACATATGAACGAAACAGTGAATTTTCCGATTACATGGGATTTGGATTCGATCTTTAAAGGTGGAAGTGATTCGAAAGAATTTACAGAATTCTTCAACGAAACGGACAAGCAATTAGATGTTTTGTTAGCAAAAGAAGATCTTAACGTGGTGGACTTGGTCCAAGCGATAGAGACGATTACGCCGAGACTTCGCCAAACTGGTGCATTTGTATCGTGTTTATCGGCTCAAAATGTTAAAGATAAAAAAGCGCTTCTCTTGCTTGAAAATGTACAAGAACAACAAGTGAAAACGCAGAAGCTAGTGCTTCGTCTAGAAGATGAACTACGAGATTTATCAGACGAGGCGTTTTGTGAGCTTCTTTCAAATGAGAAAGTAACGCCATCTGCTTTTTTACTTGAAAAAACGCGTAGTCGCGCAATGGATAAAATGAGTTCAGAGAAGGAAGAACTTGCTTCAAAGCTTGCTAAAGATGGTTATCATGCCTGGGGGTCCGTGTATAACGAGGCTGTTGGCAGAATGGTGATTCCTTTTGAAGAAGATGGCGAAACAAAAATGTTGTCGGCAGGACAATTACATAATCGCTTAGGAAGTACGAATCATGAAGTAAGAGAGCGTGCCTCAGCAGCATCTTTAAATGCGTGGGAAGAGCAAGCTCCATTATTCACTCAATCATTGAATCGCTTGGCTGGATTTCGATTAAAGCTCTATGAAGAGCGTGGCTGGGAAAATGTGCTGAAAGAACCTCTAGAATTAAATTTAATGACAGAGGAAACCCTCACTACAATGTGGGATACGATTACAAAGAACAAGCCTGAATTTTATGCATATATGGATAAAAAAGCAGCTCTACTAGGGGTCGAAACCTTAGCGTTACACGATGTAGGGGCACCGTTACCTTTAGAAGATGAGTCAAAGAATTCTATTTCATACGAAGATGCATGCCAGCTCATTATCAAACATTTTAAACGGTTCAGCCCTAAAATGGCAGATTTTGCAGAAATGGCATTGAGAGAGGGATGGGTAGAAGCAGAAAATCGGTCTGGTAAACGTCCTGGTGGATTCTGTACAGGCTTTCCAATGGAGCAAGAATCTCGAATTTTTATGACGTATGATGGTTCTATGTCAAACGTTGCGACTCTTGCACATGAATTAGGTCATGCTTATCATAGCTGGTGCTTAAAAGACAATGATGTTCAGTCACAAAAGCAATACCCAATGAGTATCGCGGAAACAGCTTCCACGTTTGCGGAGATGATTGTAGCAGATGCGTTAGTTGACGAAGCAGACAGTGAAGATGTGAAAAAGATGCTGATTGAAAACAAACTGTCTCGATCCCTTGCATTTTTTATGAACATTCATTCTCGCTTTTTGTTTGAAACACGTTTTTACGAAGAGCGGAAACAAGGAATGGTTCCTACAGAACGATTGAATGAGCTTATGATTGAAGCGCAAAAAGAAGCATACGGTGAAAAAGTTTCATCCTATGATCCATATTTTTGGGCATCAAAGCTACATTTTCACATTACAGGACAACCATTTTATAACTTCCCGTATACATTCGGTTACTTGTTTAGTATGGGGATTTATGCAAGAGCGTTAAAATCAGAATCTTCTTTTGAAGATGCGTATATTGCATTGTTGCAAGATAGCGGTCGGATGTCCGCTGAAGCTTTAGCAAAAAAACATTTAGACGTGGATCTAACGAAGCCTGATTTTTGGCAAGAAGCCATTGATGTTATTTTAGAAGACATTCGACAATTTTAATATATTCGTGAACACATAGTTTGTTGGGCAACCAATACGCTATGTGTTTTTTATTAACCGAATGAATTTCATAATGGAAAGTAAGAGTTATTTTTGGGTCGTTTTTCGAAAGCTACTCTAGATAGAAGCGTATAAATGTGGAATGGTTTTGTAAAACAATCTAAAAAGGCTGGAACATAAGACAGTGTGAAGACTTTCGTTGTATCTTATAGTGAGGTAACGAACGCATGAACTCATATAAAGATAAGAAGTGTTTTAAGGGGCGCTTCCTTTTCATATGCCATTTTGTATGCGCTTAAACATATCTATTTGCAAATCCCTTTATGAGTAAAATAGAATAATGATAAAATAATAGAAATCGCTTAATTAACGGAAAAGAATAGGAAGCACGCATATTATTAAGTACCGATTAAGGAGAGGTGAAGATGAATAGAGCAACATGGATAATTTTTGGCAGTGCATTGATGTTGGCGGCATGCTCGCCAGATGAAGAGCGTGCCGAATCACCTGAAGTGAATGGAACTACTAGTGAAAGCCAAACCGAATCAACAGATGAAGACAACGAGGTTAATGATACAGAAGAGCGCAGTAGTGAAGAATCAGATGATGCGACCACAGAGGATCGTGAAGACGATGAACCACAAGCAAGTGATGATGAGCAAGCTGAAGAAACGAATGAATCTCCAGAAGAAGAGCAGAGCAGTGATGGTGAAGTGTCATTGAATCCTGAAGAAATCATTGCCAATGCGATTGCCGCAGAAGAGCAGTTTGAGCAGTATTCACTTGAATGGCAGCATCATGATGTGGCAGAAGATGGTGCCGTAATGGAAGCCAAAGGGTATACCGTGTTAAAATATATGGCGAATCCAAATGGTCCTGATTATTACTATCGTGAGACTTCTGGTACGGAGTTGGCTGAAGAAGAAGGGGGAACGGTCTATGAAGCGCAAACCCCTGAAGCTCGGTCAATGTATATAGAGGGAGACGATCATGTCACTTTGCTTCGTGCAAATGATGAACAGGTACCAACGATTTCTCAAGTAAAGTTAAATGAATTTATCGGTGATTATTCTGTTTATGACATAGAATATAGAGGGATCTTTGAAACAGAAGGCTTCAGAGCACACCATCTATTTGCCGTATCCGATAAT
This sequence comes from Alkalihalobacillus sp. LMS6, assembly GCF_024362765.1. Lineage (NCBI taxonomy): Bacteria > Bacillati > Bacillota > Bacilli > Caryophanales > Bacillaceae > Alkalihalobacillus > Alkalihalobacillus sp. LMS6. Next base: position 1,207,429 of record NZ_CP093302.1, read on the forward strand.
GAAAACACGGAAATTAATCTGTGGTTTGACACTGAGACCGGTATCCAAGTTAGACAAAATCAGTTTTTTGCGGGTTATGATGGTACGGTTTCACGCTTAACGATGTTTGATCCAGAGGCTGAATTAACGGATGCCGATTTCCAAATTAGTCATGTTAGTCAATATTCGATTATTGATGAACGATAAGAAAAAAGAAGCTTTTCCATAAAAGGAAGCTTCTTTTTTTTTCCTTTAGTAATCGTGTCCATCACTTTGTAAGTAAGCTTTATCTTTAAAAAATAACCGCCAAAACCAAATAAATACAGGAATTAGCACGGCTAAACCGATGATGAAGCCAATCATTAGATAACGAAACATGGTTTCATTTGTAAATGCATCATAAATCGTGACGTCAGGGTATAGAAGATAAGGCAAATGAGCCATTCCATAAGCTAAACTGGCGAGACCGAATTGGATGACGGTGAAAATTAATGCGACCCGCGGTTGCCCTAATTCTTTATTTTTAGATGGCCACCACAATGCGCTATAGCCAATGGCAAACGCAAGGAGAGAAGCTGTGTACCATCCCCATAAGTCCATAAAATTTTCGAACATCCAAGGCGCCTCTGGAATTAATGTGAAGATCGCCGCAATGGCAACTACAAGCGTAATTGGACCGAGAATAAGCGCGTTTCTTCGGTACGTATGGGCTGTACTCATATCGCCAGCTTCTTTTGAGTAATCTGCCATAAAGAGTGACGAGATAAACAACTCTGTCATTAATCCGAAGCTAATATGAGTATAAAATGCGGGACTTTGCAAAAGTCCGTCTAACAGAATGTATTGTCGTTCGTCTGCTACTGTAACAAATCCACCAATGGCAGCTGGAAGAATGCTGATTAAAATCGCTGGAATAATTAATCCGCACGTACCAGATACGAGAGTGAGCACACGAGAATATTTTTCCGTACTGAAAGCATAGACCATAAAGGCACTTCGAATCGTTAGCAGCAATAGGACTAAACAGAACGGAACAATCATTAATGTACCAAGTGTAGGTGCAGCACCAGGAAATAATGCAACAAACGCTACAACTAATAAAACGAGAAAGACGTTAGTTACTTTCCATGCAGGAGATAGGAAGTTGTTCGCAATCCGTGAAGCTTGTACGTTATTTCTACGCTCATAATACATGGCCCAAAAACCAGTTCCAAAGTCAATTGAGCCCGCAACAGCATAAATGAATAACATGACCCATATTAACAAAATGGCTAAATAAACGGGTTCCATCTTTCTCCCTCCTTATGATCCAATTGCATTCATATCTTGCGTAAGTGGGTTTCGCTTAAAATAAAAGTACAGCACAAGACTTGTAATGACGAGTAGCACCGCATACAGCACAGCAAAGAAGAAAAAGATGATCCCTAAGTTTCCTGATGTCGTTGCTGCTTCAGATGTACGTTGAATGTCAAAAATCGTCCAAGGCTGTCTGCCTGTACAGCTAAAGATCCAGCCAGTTTCAATTCCGATCATAGCAAGTGGACCGGAAGCGACAAACGCAGCTAAAATCCATTTAGGAAAGGCGAAGTTCTCTTTCTTCCGCTTCATAAACCAGTAAAGCAAGCCCCCACCTGAAATGGCAATTAACCCACCTCCAATAAAAACCATGACATTAAACAGAGTATGTACAATAAGCGGTGGCCAATTTTCTTGTGGAAAATCGTTTAGCCCTTGAATAACACCGTCAGTAGAGTATGTGGCAAGCCAGCTTAACAAACCAGGAATTTCTAACCCACCGATCACTTCATTTTCTTCAGGACTTGGAACACCAAAGAGTGTCAAAGGTGCGTTTGATTGTGTTTCAAACAGTCCTTCTGCAGCGGCGAGTTTAATCGGAATTTCCTCATAGAGCATAACGGTTGTGTCATGTCCCGTTAATCCTGTCCATAAAGACATGCCTAATCCGAAAATAAGTGCCATCAGCATCCCTTTATGATGGTAGCGACGTTCAGCTTCTGTAATAGAAGGTTTCATTAGCTTGTAAGCCGCAACTGCAACTAAAACAAATGCACCAGTCATATAAGCTGTACTAACTACGTGTAGAGAGGTTGCCCAAAAGCTCGTTGATAAAGCAGCGGACAGTGGATTCACATTTGTAATTGTCCCGTTAACAATGTCAAATCCTTCAGGTGTGTTCATCCAGGCGTGGGCACTTGTGATGAGGACGGCTGAAGCCACAGCTCCAAATGCGATGAAGAAAGAACTAATGATTCGCATTGTCGTAGTTAAACGGTCAGCCGCATAAACGTAAATAGCGAGAAAAAGTGATTCTAAAAAGAAAGCGAATATTTCAATCTGAAACGGTAGTGCGATAACCTGGCCAACGATCTCCATGAACCCTGGCCATAGCAGAGAAAGCATGACTGCTACGATCGTTCCAGTTGGAATCGCAACACCAAGTAGAATGGCTAATCCTTTTGTTAGCCGTTTTGCTAGAACCGCATAATCGTTATCCTTGCGAATCACACGCATAATTTCACCAAAGAAAATCATAAGGGAAATGCCAACGGTTAAGGTAGCAAAGATGATGTGAAAAGCCATTGAAGTACCAAAAAGCATTCTTGATAGTAGTACATTATCCATGCAAATCCTCTTTTCGTATTGTTTAAGAGGTAATTTGTGCAAGTAAAACAAATTTATACAAAAAAAACTCCCTTCAACCCCATTCACGTTTGATCGCGATCAGGTTGAAGAGAGTCTATATTAAAAGCGCCGAGTCTTTGTAGTTGTATTATCTAAAGAACGTTTATTCTTCTTAACGGCACGTTCATATAACTTATCGTCTATTTTTGATAGTGCTTCATCATCTTTCATTAGCTCATCTCGATTTCGAGCCATTAAATCTTCATATCGTACAGAATGTCTTCTGCGCAAATCCATCACCTTTTTTCTGAATATTTCCTAACATTAGTATATCACCTATATTTGCATATGCAAGGTTAATTTGTTACAAATTTTCGATAAAGAAGATTTATGTCGAAAAAAGTCATTAAAAAATGCATATGTTTTTTTCAGTAATACACTTTACACTGAAGAAGAACATTGGTAAAATATTCTGCATATATAAATGTTGCTGAGTGAAAGATATACAAAATGGAGGGAAGCTATATGACAGAAAAAGATCGACGTAAAATGGAAAATCTAGAAGCGAAAATCAATGCTCTTTCAAAAGAAGTTAATGAATTAAAACAAAAATCTTACGATGAGTTTGAGCAATTAGAAACCGATCAATCACTTGTACAGACATATAATTAAGACTGCCGACAAGATTTGTTGGCAGTTTTTTCATTCTTCTTTGCAAAAACGTCGAAAATTGTACTAAAATAAAAGATAGAACGAGTTAGTGCTTAGGAGGATGAAGAAATGGGAAAGCGTAAATGGGGTTTTGTACTTGCAGCAGCAGTCGTTGTTGCAGTAGCTTCAAAGAAAGAATGGCGTGAGCGAGTATGTGTAGAAGCGCAGTTAGCAAGAAAGCAAGCAGAAGACGCATATATCTTTTTACGTGACAATCGTGAAGAAATGGTCACCCAAGCAAAAGAAACCATTGAAGGCGTCAATCTTCTTTGGAAAGATGTATCAAATGATGTGCGTGCCATAACTGAAAAGGCTGCGCACATTCGTAATACTTCTGAAGAAGCGATTCATGCTGCAAAAGAAGCTGCAGATGAAATAAAAGCATTAAAAAAACAGCGAGAACTTGAATAAAGTAAAAGAGATTGGATCATGCTATAGGTAAGGACGGTAGCGATGCTACAGTTCTTCCTTAAATCAATTGCATTCGTAAGAGTTTTGATTGTCACACGTTTTCTATTAGAAGAGGTGGTTGCGTTGAGCAATGTAAATGTCTTTTTAATCATGTAAGACCATACATGATGAAGGAAGGTGTTTCCAAAAGACAAAGATCGACTCTGCCCTAGAAGCATATGATTAAGGCAACAACAGCAGCCCAGCGCTGCTGTTGTTTTTTGTGTATTTTTATAAAAATTTCCATACACGATCTGGATAAAAGCATAGTTGTTGTTAAAGAATAAGGACATAAATTTAATAAAGGAGAACATATAATGAAAAAAATCTTTATAGTGGCCTTACTCTTTTTGTTATTAAATCCTGCACAAGCTTTTGCGGAAGATCAGAAAGAAGAAAATAAAGAAGAACATACATTTATGATTCCGCAATCCGTTCTTTCAATTTCAAAAGAAAATACGTATAAAAATGCTACTCAAGATCTCCCTTATTTACAGCCAAGTGAACTTGCTGAACAATTACTAGAGTCAACTGGTGAAAATATTGAAAATCCGGATCTTATTCGAATTATGAATGAATCAACGATCCAGTTTGCCAAACTTGGGTTTGCGATGAAAGCGTCTATTTACTTAGGCGAGTGGCCACTTGCTTATCAATCAAGAGGCACTGAAGTGAATTGGGAATACCAAAAAGTGAATACAAATTATATTGATAATCGTGGTGGGAACGCGCCAAAAACTATGTCTTATTTCCAAGAACAACAAAAGAAAATTACTGGAGGATTGACAGCGAAAATTCCAAATGCAGAAGCTGTTGAGAAGATGATGATGATCTCTGCCGCTGAGAAAACGAATCTTCCGTTAGCGTTTGATACAGTCGTTGGCCAAAGTACGACGAAAAACAATCAATACAATGTACCATCGAATCAAGTCGGTTATTTATATGGCTATGTACCGGCTGTTCATGAAAAAGGAGACGTGACGTACGGAGAAGTATTTCTAACGTTACGTGGAGGGAAGCCAAAGCTAGAAGTGAAAAACGTCACTGAACAAGGAATAGGCGCTTGGATTCCGGTTCAAGATAATATTTCGTTTACATTTATGGCTTCTACAAAACCAAGATAATAGGAAAAAAGAATCTTCATGAAGAGCCATGAAGATTCTTTTTGTTGAGCTAATCGAATGTGACCATCAAATTTTTGAGTGTCTTGTAGTGAAATCAATGTCTTGATAATAAGCATCTCGAACGAGTAAGTTCGGTCCTAGACATTTAACAGCAGGACAATGACAGGAAATCTCAGCGTTTAATGACGACGTTTTCCATTTTAAATAAGCGTCTGGTAAAGACGACGTTTGCATATTTCCGAGGTCAGGAGCATCACCGAAGTCCGTTACGATGATATCCCCAGAAAACAAATTAATATTGAGTCTAGAGCGACCATCTGGATCATTTCGAACGGTCACATTCTTTTCTGCATATAAACGTTTCTGTAAAGCCAAATCGTCTTGGTTATCTAAGCACGGATAGAACGGTAGTGTACCAAATAACATCCAAACATCAGGGTCACGAACATCTAACAGACGATGAATCCCTGTGCGAATATCTTCAAGAGAAGCTGTTTCTAAAGCGGAAGCAAAGTCACTTGGGTACATTGGATGGACTTCATGTCGCTGACAGCCCATCTCGACAATTTGTTTATGGATCGCATCTAAGTGTGGCAAGGTGCGACGGTTAATCATCGTTTCGGCGGAGACTAAGACGCCTCTCGCTGTTAGCGCCTTCGCATTATCAATCATACGTTGAAACATTGCTTCTCGTTGTTTCTCGCCTGGTTTACGCTCAGCGTGAGCGAAGCCAATCAAATGAAAATCCTCAACACTTCCATAGTTATGAGAAATATGTAGCACATCCAAATAAGGGATAATGTAATCATAGCGCTCTAAAGGCATCGTTAAATTAGAATTAATTTGCGTCTTTGCTCCTCTTTCATGGGCATATTTAAGGAGTGGAACGACGTATTCTCGAACGGACTTCATCGACATCATCGGTTCTCCACCAGTGATACTAAATGCTCGAAGGTTTGGGATCTCATCAAGACGCTTAATCACTAGCTCTAACGGCAGAGGATCAGGGTCTTTTGGCGAAAGCGTATAGCCAACAGCGCAATGCTCACATCTCATGTTGCATAACGTTGTCGTGGTAATTTCTATATTCGTTAGAGAAAGTTCACCGGTTTCGTGCATATCATGATAAGCTTCCCATGGATCATTTTCGGGTGTAATCGTTGTAGAATATTTTATGCTCATAACAATCATGCTCCTTTACTACATCGTCTATCTTATCGTATCTTGCGAAGAAACAAAAGACTGTTTGAGAGTATATGCATACTTTGTTACACTTAATCCATTGCTAGTTAAACAGAGGAGAGAGATAAAATGGGCGGAACCATATCAACAAAGAATGAACAACTTGATTATTTGCAGAAACGATTTGAGCTTCTGGCTTCCGTTATTGATGGAATGGATGCAGAGTCGGCAAATGTAGAAGAGTTGGACTCCATTTTAAAAATGATTGATGATATCGAAGTGAAGATCAAGCAGTTTCGTAGAGATTGGCCAAACGCCTAAAGGAGAACAGGAACGATGAAACTATATTTTATTCGTCATGGGGAATCAGAAGGGAATAAACAAGGAAAAATTCAAGGAAGTATGGATTTTCCCTTAAGTGAATTAGGGCATATTCAAGCAAAAGCAGTAGCTGAATTTTGTCAAACCCTTCCTATAGATGACGTGTACACATCTGATTTATCAAGAGCGCTTCATACAGCTGAAACTATTGCAAATCCATTAAATCATCGATTAACACAAACCGCTTTATTACGAGAAGTGCATTTAGGCGTTTTACAAGGAAAAACCAGAGAAGAAATTTTTGAGCAATACCCTCATTTGAAAGGAAAACCTCTCGTTGGCTCTGATGCAGAAGGTGCTGAAACAACAGAAGCGTTAAGTCTTCGCTGTGAACAGCTTTTGCACATGTTAAAAGAGCATCATCAACAAGACGAAGCGATCTTACTTGTCTCTCACGGAGGATTTATAAGCACGCTGCTTACGTATCTGATTGCGGGGGCGAATTGGGGAGACGTTAATCGTCCGTTTGTGATTGGAAACACGAGTGTCACGCTCGTTGAGTGGGATGTGGAGGCAGATCGTTTTTATATTGAATATACAAACCGTACTGCCCACCTTGAGACGATAAAAGCTGACCATCAAGCAAAAAAAGGCATTCTTTAACGGAAAAAGGACGTTCATCATTTGATGAACGTCCTTTTTTTAGTATTTTTAGGATGTGCCGTACGCTTGGTATTGATCTTCCACATCTTTATCATCAGAATGTTTTATGACTTCAACGAGCTTGATTTGGTGACCGTCGAAGGCTTTGACCGTAAAAGCATAATCGTCAAATGTCATCGTTTCTCCAACCTCAATATCGTACTTTTCTGTTAAGACCCAACCACCAATTGTATCAACTTCGTCTTCATTTAATTCAACGTGTAGCAACTTATTCACATCAGAAATCAACGTCTTTCCATCTAACAAGTAATGGTCTTCATCAATGGTACGGATAAGAGGATCTTCTTCAACATCAAATTCATCCCGAATTTCTCCAACGATTTCTTCAATAATGTCTTCAGCTGTAATTAATCCAGCTGTACCGCCGTACTCATCAAACAGAATGGCCATGTGCGTCTGCTTCTTTTGCATTTCAACGAGCAGATCATTCACCGGAATGGATTCAATAACGCTAATCACCGGGCGAATGTAATTTTCTAATTTAACTTCTTTTGTTACTTCAGGTGACACAATGTCGGTTAACACTTCTCGAACATTGACGATCCCTAAAATATTATCTTTGTCACCGTTTACGACAGGGTAGCGTGTAAACTTCTCTTCACGCATAATTGCAAGGCTATCGTCTAAAGTATCTTCAATGGAAATGGCTGAAATTTCGGTTCGCGGAACCATAATTTCTTTTGCCAGCCTGTTATCAAAGTCAAATATTTTGCTAACATACTTAAACTCAGACTGATTAATTTCGCCACCTTTGTAGCTATCAGAAATAATCAAACGCAATTCCTCTTCAGAGTGGGTAACTTCATGCTCTGACATTGGTTTAAACCCTAAAAGTTTAATTAAGATTCGGGCCGAACCGTTTAAAACCCAGATAAAAGGATAAAGTAAACGGTAAAACCAAACAAGTGGACGGGCAATCAAAAGAGTAACTTGTTCTGCTCGTTGAATGGCAATCGTCTTAGGAGCTAGCTCACCTATAACAACGTGTAAAAAGGTCGCAAAACTAAACGAAACAATAACAGCGATTGTGGTTACCATTGCTGGTGGAACAACACCTTCAAAAAACGGGTGCAGCATTTGTTCAAATGTTGGTTCAGCTAAGCGCCCAATCCCTAATGCTGTAATTGTAATTCCAAGTTGACAAGCAGATAAATACTCATCTAAATGAGTTGTTACTTTCTTTGCATGCTTCGCTGATGCTTTTCCAGCTTCCAAATGAGGTTCAAGTTGCGTACTGCGAATCTTTACAATTGCAAATTCTGATGCCACAAAAAAAGCGGTTAATCCAATTAATATCGCCACGGCGATAAGGCTAAGTCCCTGTTGTATGTCCAAATATTCCCCTCGTTAAGAGGGAGTCACCTCCTGTATTGTTCAAAAAATAGGATTGTTTATCGTTTTCCTAGTTTGGAACCACAGGCTTACGCGTATTCTATACTTACAACGGTTACGAAGTGCGTACATTGACAGTGTGATTATGTGTAGTAGATGGTTTCGCAAGAATAGCGGAAGCCCGACTCGATAGGAAAGCAAACGAGAAGTTCCAAACGGTTGTTGCACGCTTTAACCGTTTTTCTATCTACTTTATACTCTCCACCATCGAATCACCCCGCTCTCATCATTAAGTACTTATATTTTATGGCAAGATCATAATGGCGTCAAACAATTTCTTGAAAATGATTAACAATTCAAAAAAGTTTTATAGAATCAGTTGTTTCTCCTATGTTCGTTCAGCTCGTCCGAATGTTAAAGCGGTGACGAGTCCAGCTAAAAATGTAAAGAAAGAAACGAGTCCATACATAAAGGTATCTGGTAACGCTGATGGTGCAATAACGAGAAGCGATCCTGCCACTAAGCCAAGCATAATCGAATAGGTAGCTTGCGTGTACGTTTTTAAGAAATAACGAATGATTCTACTCGTAAATAAAACCCCCACAACAACACCAAGACCGATTGCTGCAATAACCGGCAGATTCAATGACCCGAGTGCAGCGATTGCCGTATGATACGCTCCGAGAATCATTAACACTAACGCACCACTAATACCAGGTAAAACGAGTGCCATACTTGCAATCACACCTGAGAAAAATAAGTAAGCATACGTTGTCGCGTTAAAAGTAGTAATAACCGTTTCTACAGGTTCGCCAATGAAGTTCGTTAAACCAATTAATATAAATGCAAGTACAATTAACCCGTAGTGGTATGGTTTAAACGATTTGTTTGTCTCTGAGTGAGCCGATCGCCATAAAAAAGGAAGGATACCCATGACAAGTCCTACAAATAAAAACATTGTTGGAATCGGATGTTCACTTAGTAAAAATTCAATGATATTTGCGGTAATAAGAAGAGCTAATACCATGCCAATTCCTAATGGGATTAAGAAGCCCAGAGCACGCTTAATATTACCTTTCGTTAAATCACTTAATGAGCTAAGCAATCGTTCATAAATACCCATTAACATCGCAATTGTACTCGCGCTTACGCCAGGTACAGTTTCAGTAATTCCCATAGCAAAGCCGCGAAAAAAATTTGTCCATTTAAACATTCATGTGCCTCCAATATCAAATCATACACCACATTCAATCAAACCATAGCCCAACTTAACTTGCAAGTCGAAAAAAAACGAAAGATATGTAAATCGCATAGAAATTCCTTTGCCTTCTCATACTAAGTAAAAAGGAATCTCAATTGAAGGAGAGACGTAGATGAAACATAAAATGGCGTTATTTTTTATCGTTGTGTCAATCATTGTAACTGCCGTTTCGCCTGCATTCGCATACGATAACAAAACATTCAACTGGAGTTACAAACCTGCACCGACACATACACCTGCCGATACAGAAGAAAACTATAAAGCATTATTACAACAGTCAGAAGGCTATTTTATTGGCAATACAAACGAAAAGACATTATATTTAACATTTGATAACGGCTATGAGAATGGATATACAGAAACCGTATTAGATGTATTAAAAGAAAAAAACGTCCCTGGTGCTTTTTTTGTTACAGGTCATTATTTAAAAACAGCTGACCACTTAGTAAAACGTATGGTAGAAGAAGGCCATATTGTCGGAAATCACTCGTTTCATCATCCGAGTTTACCATCGACTAATGACAATAAATTAAAAGAAGAACTTGAATCGGTTAAAGCCATGTTTACGGAAATTACAGGCGAAGAAAATATGCACTATTTGCGTCCACCTAGAGGAGAATTTAGTGAACGGACGCTCATGTTATCAAAAGAACTTGGCTATACAAATGTATTTTGGTCCCTTGCTTACAAAGATTGGGAAGTAGACAAGCCAAAAGGAAAGAATTATGCTTTTGAACAAGTGATGAAACGGATTCATCCTGGTGCAATTATGCTTATTCACTCCGTTTCTCCTGATAATGCTGCAGCTTTAGGAGATATTATTGATGCTTGTGAGGAGCAGGGGTACACGTTTAAAAGCTTAGATGACTTAGCTATGCATCAGACACTATTTTAAAAAAAGGAGCTGCGAGAAATCGCAACTCCTTTTAATTCATTTGGCTATCGTAAGCAATTGCACTTGCAATCGTTTCAAGTGTCGATAGGTCGGTCACATCAAATGCGATTGTTTCTTTTGTGCGTACAACCATCATGCCAATTTCCGTGCTAGAAGCGTTCTTTACTGGAAATTTTAACTCTCCATTGCATTCCCAGCGCAAATCATTCTCAAAGCAAGATGCAGCTACAAGATTGTGGTTTAAATCTTCATACATATAAATGCCAACCCAATCAATGTAAGGAACCGTGTCAACTAAACTCTCCACCGTTTTTTCAAATACATAATCTGTGTCTTGTTTTTTGTATACATGAGCCATTATTTTTAGAGAAGCTATATCCGTAGGAATAGACAACTTATCACCACCTCCGAACACAATTACTTCTACATTCTATCAGAAGTTCGCACAACATGAATTAGAAAGTTTAGGAAGGCGCCAAAAATTTGTTATACTAGATAAAAGAAAAGCGCAATACACTAGGGTTTTTTATTAGGAGGAAAAAATTTAATATTTATGAATGAAAAGAAGACAAGCAGTATTCAAATAAAACCGGGTCAACGCTTTCCACTTACAATTAAACGATTAGGCATTAATGGGGAAGGCGTCGGCTATTTCAAGAAAAAAGTCGTGTTCGTTAAAGGCGCTTTGCCAGGAGAAGAAGCCGTCGTGGAAGTGACAAAAGCAAATGAACGATTTACAGAAGCGAAAATTCGTAAGCTAAGAGTCCCTTCGAAAGATCGCCAAACGCCTCCTTGTCCGATTTATGATGAATGTGGTGGATGTCAGCTCCAACATATGGATTATCAAGCGTCGTTAAAAGGAAAGAAAGACATTGTGGCGCAAGCTTTTTATCGCTACACAAAAATTCCCGATGATCAGTTACCGTTAAAAGAAACAATCGGTATGGAAAATCCATGGTATTATCGGAATAAGAGTCAGCTGCAGACGCGAAAAATGAACGGGCGCGTAGCTGCTGGATTATACAAAGAAGGTACACACGAATTAATCGATTTATCTGAGTGTCTCGTTCAGCATAAAGAATTAAATCACGTCACTCAAGTTGTGAAAACCATCTTACAAGATTTAAATATCGCGATTTATGATGAAAAGAAACATGCTGGTCAAGTTCGAACGATCGTAACAAGAGTTGGATTTGAAACTGGACAAGTACAGCTTGTACTCGTAACTCGCACAAAAGAGTTAACAAAAAAAGATTTACTCGTTAAACATGTACGTGAAAAGCTGCCACAAGTAACGTCGTTTATGCAGAACATTAACCATGAACGGACATCTCTCATTTTTGGTGAGCAAACGATTCATCTTGATGGTGAAGAGACGATTAATGAGCGGTTAGGTGACTTTGCATTTGATTTATCCGCACGCGCATTCTTCCAGTTAAATCCTACTCAAACGGTGAATCTATATAATGAAGCAAAAAAAGCGGCGCGATTAACAGGGAAAGAAAAGGTAGTCGATGCGTATTGTGGGGTAGGGACGATTGGACAATGGGTCGGCAGTGACGCAAAAGAAATAAGAGGAATGGATACGACAAAAGAAGCGATCACAGATGCACGAAAAAATGCTAAGCAGCATGATCTGAACGCAACCTATGAAGTCGGAACAGCTGAAAAATGGATGCCGATCTGGTTAAAAGAGGGCTTTAAACCAGATGTGGTCATCGTTGACCCGCCACGTAGCGGTTGTGATCAAAAGCTCATCCAATCCATTCTAAAAGCAAAACCAAAGCGAATTGTGTATGTCTCCTGTAATCCATCTACGCTTGCGAAAGATGTGCAAGACTTGATGAAAAAAGGATACAAAATCAAAAACATTCAGCCTGTGGACATGTTCCCATGGACGGCACAAGTTGAAAGTGTGACCGAGCTAACCCTGTAGATACCGGGTTTTTGCTCTTTTTATCTTATGAATGACCCGCTTAAAGGAGTACAAAAAAAAGAGCCGCAAAGGGCTCTTTTTTTAATTAATGCTTACTTCAAAATCAACCGCTTCGCCAACATCTTCCCAATCTTCTAAAGTATGAGGCGCACTCATCGTAATTCGGATTGTGTCAATGTCTTCAGGATTTGAATTTTCTAAGAGGTAATAGACAGAGCCGCTTTTATTAACTGCACCTAAATATTCTCCGCCAATGTGATCTGAAAACCATAGATCCGCTTCGAGTTGCTCACCAGTATTTGTTGTAATGGTTGCTTGATCTGGGTAGAAGTTGATGTCATCGTCGGATGTATTACTCACTTCCATATCGATTTGAATGATTCCAGTTGGCTCAAACTCAATAAAATCTAAAAGGTCGCCTGATAAATCTACGTCCTGAACATTTAATTGTGGGATGTCCAAAGTCATAGGTCCTGTTTCAACAGTGTCAATAGTGTCTTCTCTTGCAACTAGCGTAAATGACCCGCCATCATTTTCAATCGTTTCACCTACAGCTGTTTCCCAATCACCGTCGTTTGATTCTGTATCTTCGTCGGTAGCGTTTTCTTCTTCAGTGTTGTCATTTTCTTCGTCCGTTGCTTCAGTGTTTGTTTCTGTAGTTGAACCTTCAGTATCATTCGCTGGGTCTTCAGTGTTGTCAGTATCTCCACAAGCTGCAAGTGTGATAGCGCTAACAAGCCCAAGTGAAAGCAATAGATGTTGTTTTTTCAAAAGAAATTCCCCTTTTATGTATGATGCATTAAGTATAAAGGAACTAGGTGATCATTCATAGTGAATCGACAAATTAAGACATTGAAAAAATTCCAACTTGTATTAATTTCATATGTTTTTAAAACGAGAGTTACTATTGATCTATTTTTCTGTTTATAATAGGCTGAAATAAAAGACAAATGTTGGAGGGGGAATAATGGATCAATTCGATTTACAGATTCCAACTTTATCATGGATGTTTCACCCCATAACACTCGTGATAAGCATTCTTTTTATAGTGACAATCGTGATCGGCATTTTGAAGCTTGTGAAGCATTTTGATGAGAAACAATCGTGAAGGCACCTATTGTTTTTGTTTGAGCTTTTTATGAAGTGAAGTTCGAATCTCTCTATAGAAAATAATAGTCAATATAAACATTGTGTTTCCTAGACTTGAACACGTTCTTGCGATCCATTCTATCGGGAATAGTACAGAAGATAAAGCTATGGTCGGGCCGATAAGAAAAAGAACGAACATCATAAAGTCTTTTCGATTCATCGAGTGTGTACCTACCTAATTAAAGAATTTTCACTAAAATATATATCACACTTATTTTACCTGTTTGACGGAAGTATGGAAAGAAACCATTCGGTTTTATTACTGGTGTATTTGGAATTCAAACGATTATTCAATTACGATCACTTATCTAATAAAAAGAAAGGGGACGGTCATGTTAAATTTAATGAAACCTCATGCGTTAAAAAGGGGAAATCGAGTTGCAACAGTTAGTTTGAGTTGGGGAGGTGCAGGTGAACCTGGACTCAGCTACCGATATGAAAGAGGAAAACATGTATTAGAGTCGGTTTTCGGACTAGAGGTTATAGAAATGCCGCATACGCTTGCTTCTCCAAATGAAGTGTATGAGCATCCAGAAAAAAGAGCACAAGATTTAATGGACGCTTTCTCTGATCCAGAAATTAAAGCAATTTTTAGTAACATCGGTGGAAACGATAGTATTCGAATGCTTCCTTATATTGATTATGAGGTCATCAAGAAAAACCCTAAGATTTTTATTGGCTTTTCTGATTCAACAATTACGCATTTGATTTGCTTGAAAGCTGGTATCGGTAGCTTCTATGGTCCTGCAATATTAACCGATTTTGCGGAGACAGGTGGATTAATGACGTATACAAAAGAAAGTGTTGAACAGAGCTTATTTTCCAATGTGCCAGTCGGTGAAGTGAAGCCTTCTTCTCATTGGACATCAGAGAGATTGGATTGGTTTGATCCGGATTGTAAAAATCAACCGAGAACGATGTATCCGAATAAATTTTATGAGTTTTTGCAAGGAGGCCAAGCTGTAACTGGTCCGTTAATTGGTGGTTGTTTAGATGTGTTAGAAATAGCGAGAGGTACGAGTTTGTTTCCGGAAGACGAGTGTTTTGATGACGCAATCTTGTTCTTAGAAACATCAGAAGTACAAGCACCACCATGGTTAATAGAGGATATTTTCCGAAATTATGCTGTAAGAGGTATTTTGCAGCGCCTTAATGGATTAGTATTCGCAAAACCTAAAGGCGAAGTGCATTATGAAGCGTATAAAACGCCGATTTTAAAAGTACTAAAGGAAAACAACTTAGAATCCCTGCCGGTTCTTTATAATGCAAGTTTTGGTCATAACGAACCAAAGTGCGTTATGCCGATTGGTGTACGAGCCCAGCTTGATCCGATTAATCAACGCTTTTCGCTAATTGAAAGCGGGGTACAGTAAAAAATTGTTTAACCTAGGCATTTGCTTTAACCGTGGTACAATCGTTACATAAGATAAAAGAAAATGACCACGGAGTGTGAGGAGCCATGCAGTTATTTAAGACACATATTATTCATCCCCATACCCATGTGCCTTTGATTGTTTACTATAATCAGTCAGAGGGATTTGTTAGCTTTGAGCGTGATGAAAAAGTTTTGAAAGCGATTTATAACGTGAAGCGTGATTTAGCGTTAAATAAACAATTCCAGGAAAGTCTTCGACGAGCAACGCAACTTTGTCAAACACAGTATCCGCTCGATACGCTTAAACAAGCGGAACAATTTCTGAAAAAATTAGGGATTGAAGAACAAAGTATTAAATTTCAGAAAGTGCTTCTTCATTAAGAAAATGCATGGTCTCAGCATATTCCTGATTCCATGCGTTTTTTTTGTTTAATTTAACAACTGCTGAAGTGCTTTTTCCGGATCGTCATAGTGAAATTCAAACCCGTGTTGAATTGCTTTTCGCGGAAAGATATAGGCGCCATCAAGGATAAGGGTGCTCATTTGACCGAGTGCTGTTTTGATTGCAAAAGAAGGAGCTGGGATCCAGTGAGGTCGGCCGGTGACTTTTGCAATAGTTCGATTCAGTTGTTGCATGCGAACAGGATGGGGCGCCGTTAAGTTTAATGGCCCTGAAAGCTGTTCATTTTCGATTGCAAATGTAAACAGTCGAATTAAATCATCGATATGAATCCAGGACATCCATTGCTTTCCTGTACCTACTTTTCCGCCTACATAGAGCTTGTAAGGAAGCAGCATTTTCGGAAGGGCTCCTCCATCTGCATCGAGCACAATGCCAATTCGAGCATAAACGGTACGTATGCCTAGCTCTGTAGCTTGTGAAGCGGATTTTTCCCATTTTTGCGTAACGTCGCCTAAGAAAGGGGTGTTTGCTGGTCGGTCTTCCTCGGTAAACTGCCTAGAATCTGAATGTCCGTAATAGCCCATAGCGGATCCATTCACTAAAACTTTTGGTTTTTTCTTTAATTGTTTAATGATTGAAAGCAGTTCCGTGGTTGCTTCTAATCGACTGGATAAAATTCGTTCTTTTTTTAGCTTGGTCCATCTCCCCATAATGGACTCACCAGCCAAATTGACGATCGCATCAGTCCCTTCTAACTGGTCTGCAGGAGAAGCGTTCGGATTTAACCATTCGACATAGTTTACGTTTTCTTTGTTTTGCTTATTTGACACATTTCGAGTTAAAATAGTGACGGAATGTCCTTGTTCGACTAAGAAGTTCGTTAATTTTTGACCAACTAATCCCGTACCTCCAGTAATAGCAATGTTCATTTTACGGCTCCTTTGGTGTTCATTTATTACTACTTATACCCTTTATAGGAACAAATACACGTCATATCAGGATGCTTTTTAAAAAGAGGGGGTGAGCGTTTGACGACTATTTCTAAAATTACTGTGCAAAAAAAAGCAAAGCAGCGCTACAATATCTTTGTTTTGGAGAACGAAGTAGAGCGTTATTCCTTTAGTGTTGATGAAGCTGTTTTAATTAAATATGGACTTCGTAAAGGAATTGAACTTGATGAAGCATTTATGAAAACAATTGTTGATGCGGATGAAGCAAAAAAGACGTTTCATTTAGCTGTTCACTACTTATCTTATCGAATGCGTTCGGAAAAAGAGATTGTTGACTATTTAAGGTCGAAAGAACGTGAAGAAGAGCATATAAAACAAGCTGTTTTACGTTTGAAAGAAGAGCGACTGATCGACGATTTAGCTTTTGCGCACGCTTTTGTTCGTTCTAAAGCGAATCAAGGTTTTATCGGACCAACAAAATTAAAGCAACAGCTTTATGTAAAAGGTGTTAGTGAGCAGCATAGTGATGAGGCAATAAGTGAATATGATGTCACATGGGAAGTGGAACAACTTCTATTGTGGAAGGAAAAGCAAGACCGAAAGAGTGGACAAACTAAATTTTCTAAGCAGCAACAAATAAACAAATGGAAAACGCAATTAATTTCAAAAGGGTTTACGCTTGAAGCGATTACTCAGTTTCTGAAGTCATTGGATGATGAAAAGGATATAGAAGAAGAGCGAGCAGCGCTTGATTATCAAGGGGAAAAGTTATTTCGTACGTATGAAAGAAAATACAGTGATTCCTTTGAATTAAAACAAAAAATGATTCAAGCGCTTTACCGCAAAGGTTTTTCGTTTGAAGATGCAAAAGCTTTTGTCGATGATAAATTAAAGGGGATGTCAGAGTAATGGAAAAGCGTTTTAGCGATATGGATGAGTACGAATTAAAGTTAGAGATTTCAATGTTAAATGAAAAAGCGAAAAAAGCGGAACAGCTAGGAAATATGAATGAGTTTGCAGTTTATGAAAGAAGAAAAACATTAGCTCAGTCATATTTGATAAATCCAGATTTAATTGAGCCTGGACACGCATATCGTATGAAGGACGGGGTCACGATTTTTGAAGTCTCTTATATGAATGGCCGTTTTGCCTGGGGCTATCGTTCAGGTGAGCGAGAGCTTGCAGGAGTGCCAATCTCATTGTTAGCGGATAAAATTACAATGGATGCATAGAAAAAGAGGCTTTCTTAGAAAGCCTCTTTTTTAGCGCTAGGTACGCTTACGCATCTGCGCTTCAAGCACGATATTGTGTTGGCTTTGTTGAGTTTCACCATTCACTTGGTGGAAAGCGTGCTTAGAATTGGCACGCGGTGACATGAACGGATCTCGGTACAAACTGTTAAAATGCGATTTATTTTGTTCCTTACCCATGAATCATTCCTCCCAGTATTAAAACGTTTTAAAGTGGTTGGACGAACTCATTCGTTCTTTTGGACGGTCGTTAATCGAGCCATCCGGACGCTTTGATGCGTGTGCATCAGCTTTATTGGCTTTATTGCCATCAAACGAAATCGGATTTGGAAAGTTTTTCGCTTTGTTTCGCACTCGTGAAACCCCCTCGCCATATCGGCTTACTACTAATATGACCAAACAACGTTAAAGTTATTGAAGGGAATATTACCCATGCTACGTGATAATCTTCAATTTTTTTCTTAGTGTTTCTTCACTATAAACCCAACCAGTATAGGACGTTATAATGTTCAGGCGTTCATCCATTTTGACGATAGCGACAAATGGATAGTACCCGTTGCTGCGATAGCGCAAGTCAACGAAACGAACTTCATAACCTCCTTCATCTGTTGCTTCCATTTCCCATCGATACGTTGGCGAGAAGGAAAGAAAGGCGGCTAAATTCTTGTCAGATCGAGCTGCTTGCATCACTGGATCAGTCGGAATGGGGTCAAACGTATAGCTTTCAAAAAAGTGAATCACACGATCTTTTGATTGCGCCACGTAAAGCATGTCAGGTGTACGAATAACGAGATGCCATTTATGCCAGCGAATCGTCGGTGAAACAAAAATATGTGAAGCTGTTGGATGAATATTCCTCGCTTGACGAACGACTTGTTGCTTTTGAGAATACCTCCATAGGTAATAAAAGATAAGCAAAAAGTAAATGACAGCGAATGTAGGGCCAGGTGGTACGCCAAATATCCATAGCAGAATACCTGCAATATGAGCTCCGAATATTACAGGGTCAAATATGTTAATTACGCCAAGAGCAATCCACCTATTCGTAACAGGTCTTAAAGCCTGTGTGCCGTATGCGTTAAAAATATCAACAAACACATGCAGAAAGACAGAAATTGCTGCCCATAAAAGCATTGTTGGCCAATACGCATCTTGGAAGAAAAGCATTAATCCTCCTGATACAATAAAAGGCCAAAGGAGTAGAGCGGGTAAGGAATGGGTGAGTCCTCGATGATGGCGAATGTAAACAGCGTTGTTTCGTAATTTAAGTATCGTATCAAAATCTGGAGCGTTTGAAGCCACTAAAGTGGTAGCTAAAACGGCTGTTGCCATATAAGGAGATGATGAGACGTTTGGATCTAACGTCGCAAGTCCAGCCAATCCTACACCCATAACAATATGTGTGGATGTATCCATTCTCTTAAACATCCTCCTTTAGAAGTTAAAAACAAAACCGTCGCATTGTTTGTTACAGATTCATTTTAGTTATGCTATAGTTATACCCGTCATGAAGTAAACTAAGCATCTTTTCATGATGAACGTAACAAAGCAACAAGTCAAGATAAGCAGGTGATTCTTTGCTAGAACAAAATCAAGCTAAAATTAATGCGTTTCAAACCAATTTAGTTAGTTGGTACAATGAACATAAACGAGATTTACCATGGAGAACCTCACAAGATCCGTATCGAGTTTGGGTCTCAGAAGTGATGCTCCAACAAACGAGAGTCGATACTGTCATCCCATATTATGAACGTTTTATGCGTTTGTTTCCGGAAATGGAAGACCTAGCATACGCTTCAGAAGAAGAGATTTTAAAAGTATGGGAAGGATTAGGGTATTACTCACGGGTTCGCAATCTTCAAAAAGGCGTGCGAGAAGTGGTGGAACACTATGGTGGCGAAGTTCCTAAAAATCGAAAAGAAATTGAATCGTTAAAAGGCGTTGGTCCTTACACCGCAGGAGCGGTGCTAAGTATTGCCTATGACTTACCAGAACCAGCTGTAGACGGCAACGTGATGCGTGTACTGTCTCGAGTTTTTAATTTGAGCGATGATATTGCCAAACCAAGCACGAGAAAAAAACATGAAGCCATTCTTTATGAAGCTATCTATGCCGATGATCCTTCTAGTTTTAATCAAGGATTAATGGAGTTGGGTGCACTTGTATGTACGCCTACATCACCTGGCTGCTTATTGTGTCCTGTACGCGAACAGTGCGATGCATTTTATTTAGGCACCCAAGCGGATCTTCCAGTCAAAAGTAAAAAGAAAAAAGCAAAAACGGTTGATTTAGATGCTTTTGTCTTATTAGATGAAAACAAGCAATTATATATTGAAAAACGTCCTGCAGAAGGATTATTAGCAGGATTGTGGCAACTGCCAATGTTGCCTAAATCTCAATCAACTAAAGACGGACAAGCAGCTATTTCAAAAACTTATGGAATGAATTCAAGCCTTAAGCCATTAGACTTTCACGTGAAACATGTTTTCAGCCATATTATTTGGGAAATTGATTTGTATATCGGACACGTTAAACAAGCAGAAATGCCGCGAGAGTGGAAAGCGGTAATGAAACATGAACTTGAGCAGTTTGCTTTTCCTGTGTCACAGCAAAAGCTATTGAGTTATTGTTTAGAGGAGGAGTTACTATGAACTTACAATTGAATGGAAAAGCGGTTTTTGTCACTGGTGGCACGAAAGGAATTGGAAAAGCAATTGCAGAGTCTTTCGCAGCAGAAGGCTGTAAAGTTGCGGTATGTGCGAGACATGAGGTCGATAACTTTTCTGAAGACATTCCTATTATTTTAGGTGATATTACTAAATTTGAAGAACGGGAACGCATTTTTAAAGAAGTGACGGCTAGCATTGGACCAATTGATATTTTAATTAATAACGCAGGTGGAAGCAACGGAGCAGAAATTGAAAAAACGACGCTTGATGATTTTCATCAAGCCTTTGAATTAAATTATTTTTCTGCTGTTCATTTTTCGAAACTAGTACTTCCAGGAATGAAAGCGAACAAAGAAGGGGCGATTATTCAAGTGAGCTCTATATTTGGACGGGAATCTGGAGGAAAGGCGACTTACAACAATGCAAAAGCAGCGTTGATTAGCTTTACAAAAGCGCTCGCTGATGAAGTAATGAAGGAAGGCATTCGTGTAAATAGTGTGGCGCCAGGAAGTATTTTGCACCCAACTGGGAATTGGCAAAAACGATTAGACGAGAATCCTGAGAAAATCAATAATTTTGTTGAAGCAAATATTCCAGCAGGCCGATTCGGTACGCCAGAAGAAATTGCTGATGTTGTCGTGTTTATGGCGTCTTCAAAAGCAAGCTGGGTGACTGGATCAAGCTTACAAGTAGACGGCGGTCAATCAAAAATGAATATGTAGAACAGAGCAAATCGACGGGGCTAATTAGCATCCGTCGATTTTTTAAGGTTATAACCCTGGCGTGTTGTCATCTTCATTTTGCAAATGAATTTCAGATACTTTTTGCTTTGTTTCGTCTGTGCCAAGTCGATAGATTTCCTCATAAATATCGTTCATACCTGTTTGAAACTCATCTTTATCTGCATCAGCCGTTAAATCATCAAAATGTTTAAAGCTCAACAGATTCCCAAGCTCTACATCGTGTTTATGCACTTCACGAATTAAGCTCTCAAGCTGCTCTTTTTCTGCTTCTGTAGCTGAAATTTCATATTCAATTAATTGCCCATCATCCACTTCCGTTAAGCTAATATTATCCATGCTAATTGGATTTAAGTTCACGTAATAAAGTTGTTTTTGATTATCCATTGTTATTCTCCTTAATCGTAATGAACTTCCGTCCCGCTCGTCCAAGTTGCCGTATGATGTAACCCGCCACGGTTTTCAATTTCTTCAATAATTGCCCGGTGTTTTGAGTTTCCTTGAACATTTAAATAAGCGGTCATTTGCTGCATACCATGATGGAAAAACGCTAATTCTTTGTCCGTCCAGTCAGATGGTTGAATGTTTTCTAATTCACTTAAGTCACGACCTACGTACATGAATGATCCCTCCTGTTCTTCTTAGATTGGCTGTTCTAAACTTTTGCTATACGTTATAATGAGCTGAATAGACAGTAAATACTGGGAGGATTACATATGGAAAGAAAAGTAGCATTAGTGACTGGAAGTAGCCGAGGAATTGGAAAGAAAATTGCCATTAAACTTGCTAAGCAAGGTCATAATATCGTCATTAATTTTGCAAGAAGCCGCTCGCAAGCAGAGGCAACTGCAGAAGAAATTCGTGCATTAGGTGTTGAAGTATTAACGATAAAAGCAAACGTTGGCAAGCAAGATAAAATAAAAGAGATGTTTACACAAATTGATGAACATTTTGGACGTCTAGATGTGTTTGTGAACAATGCGGCATCTGGCGTACTACGTCCTTTAATGGAACTGGAAGAAAGTCATTGGAACTGGACTATGGACATTAACGCAAAAGCACTGCTTTTCTGTGCGCAAGAGGCAGCAAAGCGCATGGAAGTATCTGGCGGAGGGAAAATTGTTAGCTTAAGTTCACTTGGTTCGATTCGTTATTTAGAAAATTACACGACCGTTGGTGTCTCCAAAGCAGCAGTTGAATCGTTAACGCGTTATCTTGCGGTTGAATTGGCGCCAAAAGGAATCATTGTTAATGCGGTTTCTGGTGGAGCGGTGGATACAGATGCCTTAACCCATTTTCCAAACCGAGAACAATTATTAAAAGACGCTGCGGAACGAACTCCGGCAGGAAGAATGGTTGAACCAGATGACTTAGCAAAAGCGGTGATGTTTTTATTATCGGACGACTCCAGCATGATTCGTGGGCAAACGATTATAGTCGATGGTGGAATTTCTCTTTTAGCTTAAAAAAAGTTTGCATAAACATTACCTCTACGGGACATCTTAATTAGCGTGGAGGTGATAACCATGAACAACAAAGCATCTAAAACAAACAAAAACCAAGTGAAGAAGCAAAACCAAGCTTCTGAACAAGGGTACAACACTGAATTCGCATCTGAAACTGATGTACAAGAAGTAAAAGAGCAAAACGCTCAATCTGCTTCTAAGAAAAACCAACAGTAATTGCTGTAGCGTTTCGGCGCAAAAGAACACCTTTTTCCATTCGGAAAAAAGGTGTTTTTTTATGTCATATTTCTTCTATATTTGCGTTATAGAGTGTTTACGTTTTAAATAAAGAATGAACATTGTATAATGTATATGTAGAGTAGAGTTGAATAGAAATTTTTTCGTGAAAAATAAAGACGAAAGGAGTTTCGTATGAGCTTTCCTAAGGAAGGCAGCACCATCCAAATACAAAGTTATAAACATAATGGTACACTTCATCGGATCTGGGAAGATACCACGATTTTGAAAGGTTCTTCTAAAGTTGTGATCGCGGGAAATGACCGAATCATTGTCCGCGAATCAGACGGAAGACATTGGCGAACACGGGAACCAGCAATTTGCTACTTTGATGCGGACCAATGGTTTAACACGATTGGAATGATTCGTGCGGACGGCATTTATTACTACTGTAATATTGGCACACCGTTCACGTGGGATGAAGAAGCGCTGAAATACATTGATTATGACTTGGATATTAAAGTGTATCCTGATATGACGATGAAGCTGCTAGACGAAGATGAATATGAGTTACACAGTAAATTGATGAATTATCCGCCAGAGTTAGATGGCATACTTAGAAGAAGTGTGGACGAATTAATATCTTGGATTCACCAAAGAAAAGGTCCGTTTGCGCCACAATTTGTAGAAAGTTGGTATGAGCGGTACTTGCAGTATCGGTAAAAGAAGCTTGTGAGAACGAGCTTCCTTTTACTTAGAAAAGAGGTTTATGTTGAATACGATTAAGCGCTATATGTTCTTTGTAAAACCGTATAAAAAACAAATTGGTTTTACAATTATCATCGGCATTATGAAATTTGGTATTCCGTTGCTGTTTCCATTAGCAATGATGTATATCATTGACGACATTTTATTGAACGAAGAAATGGCTTCAAGTGACCAATATTCACAAATTTATTGGATTATTGGTGGCATGGCTATTCTTTTCATCGTATTACGTCCGCCGATTGAATATTACCGACAATACTTTGCACAATGGATTGGGAATAAAATTTTATTCGACATTCGCGACCACTTGTTTACGCACATACAGAAATTAAGCTTGCGTTTTTACTCAAATCGTAAAGTAGGCGAAATTATTTCCCGCGTCATTCATGATGTGGAGCAGACGAAGAACTTTGTTATCACTGGTTTAATGAATGTGTGGTTAGATTTAGCGACGATTATTATTGCCATTATTATTATGTTGAATTTGAATGTTTGGCTCACCCTTGTAGCAATTTCCATGTTTCCGTTCTACGGGTTTTCCATTAAATATTTTTATCAACATTTACGAAAGCTTACTCGAGTGCGCTCGCAGGCGCTGGCGGATGTTCAAGGGCATTTGCATGAGCGCGTGCAAGGAATGAACGTTATTCGTAGTTTCGCAAATGAAGACTATGAGCAGGATCAATTTTCGCATCGCAACAGAAACTTTTTAACAAAAGCATTGGATCATACGAAGTGGAACGCAAAAACGTTTGCAGTTGTTAATACGGTAACCGATGTTGCACCGTTGTTAGTTTTATTTGTTTCGGCTTTATTTGTGCTGCAAGGCAATCTAGAAATAGGTGTGATGAGTGCGTTTGTTCTTTATATGGAACGTTTATATGGGCCACTAAGACGATTAGTCAATTCATCCACAACGTTAACCCAGTCGATTGCATCAATGGACCGAGTGTTTGAATTCATTGATGAGAAATATGATATAACGGATAAACCAAGCGCTACACCATTAACTCAAGTTGATGGAAAAGTAACGTTTGACCGTGTCTCGTTTTCGTATAGTACCGATGACCATGCGATCCTTAAAGATATTCGTTTGGATATACCTGCCGGACAAACTGTTGCATTCGTTGGAATGAGCGGGGGTGGAAAAAGTACGTTAGTTAGCTTAATTCCGCGGTTTTATGATGTGACATCAGGTCGGATCTTACTTGATGGGAAAGATATCCGCGATCTTCAAGTAAGAACGTTGCGTGACAATATTGGCATGGTTCTACAAGACAATATTTTATTTAGCGATAGTGTGAAAATGAACATTAAGATTGGAAATCCGGATGCCTCTGATGAAGAAGTGATGGTGGCGGCAAAAGCAGCGAATGCACACGATTTTATTATGGGGCTTGAAGAAGGCTATGATACGGAAGTAGGGGAGAGAGGCGTTAAGCTCTCAGGTGGTCAAAAGCAGCGAATTGCAATTGCACGTGTATTTTTAAAAAATCCACCGATTCTTGTTTTTGATGAAGCGACATCTGCGCTAGACCTCGAAAGTGAGCACTATATTCAAGAGGCTTTAGAAGATTTAGCAAGAGATCGAACAACCTTCATTGTCGCACACCGTCTATCAACAATTACAAATGCAGACCAAATTGTTGTAATTGAAGAAGGAACCGTAAAAGAACAAGGAACCCATCAGGAATTAATGAAGAAACAGGGAGCATACTATAAACTTTATAGCGTTCAAGAAATGTAAAAATCCAGGAGGGCTTCCTCCTGGATTTTTAATCGTTTTCGTCATCTGGTGCATGAGTATGATGATTCTCTACAAGTGTATCTAAATGTTCTAGCTCTTGTTGATACTCAATTAGTGCAGAGATTGCTGGTAAGAAACTGTGCCATTGAGATAAATCAAATTGTTCTTCTTCATACAACGTGACAAATAAATTCGTCATCGTTGATTGGCCTTTTTCAATCTCGTCAACATATTCGTCAGTTGCATGGGTGTTGACTTTCCCGTTGTACCGAAGAATAATTCGGTGATGGTAATCGGTTAAGGTTAGAATCTGTTCTTCTATTCGGCTTTGGACATTATCAGGCAGTTGTAAATAGTCTTCCGACCGTTTTTCAATCGCTTCAAGTGCTTGGTACGCTTTTTCAGTTGCTTGAATCATTTGCCTAAAGACAACGACTTTTCTTCTTTGGGTAAACGTTTTTGCACGGAAATAATTACGTTCCTCCCGATAAAGAGAAAAAAGTTGATTTGCTTTATCAAGTTCCGTGCGTTGGTTTTTAATATCTTCACGTAATGCGATTGTGTCTGCGTCATGTCGGGCAAGTAGCGTCAGCCATTCTTGAATGGAGTCCGTCACTGTAGTCACCTTGTCAAATACTTTCTTTTCATATCTTGGTGGAATGAAAGCTAGATTAACAAGGAAAGCAGCGACAATTCCAATTAATACAGCAGAAAATCGCTCTAATGCAAATTGAAGAAAATTATCAGAAGGACTTTCCATAATAATAATAATCGTCACAATCGCTGTCGGAATAATTGCAGCTTCTAATTTAAGCTTAATAAAGATCGCAATCGAAAGTGTGACCACAACCCCGACAACAAACGGCTCGTGGCCAAAAGTCATTACGAATAAGACACCAATCGTTGCTCCAATTAGATTCGCCTGAACTTGGTGGCTAAATGTTCTTAAAGTCCGAAATAACGATGGTTGAATGGCGAAAGCTGCTGCAATTGCTGCAAACGTTGGCGGGTTAATGCCAAGCCATCTGGCTAAATAAAGAGCTAGTACAACAGCTAAGCCTGTTTTTAATATCCGTGCTCCAAGTCTCATGTACGGATGTTTCCTTTCTTTTAGTCATCCTTTTTAGACGTATTCTTTACTCTTATGCAAAATGATGACCTTTTACGCACAAAAAAACAATTTAATTATAAAAAGAGTCGGCAACGATACTAAATGCTTTTTCAGCCGCAGCAATGGTTTCTTCAATATCTTTCTTTGTGTGAGCAGTTGTGAGGAACCAAGCCTCGTATTTTGAAGGAGCTAAATGAACACCTTGATCAAGCATCGCTTTAAAGAACATGCTGAATTGCTCGCCATTTGTATTGGATGCGCCCTCATAATCAAAAATAGGATCTTCCGTAAAAAAGACTGTTAACGCACCTTTTAGACGATTAATTGTAATGGGCACATTCGTTTTCGCGGCTGCAAGGTGTAGCCCTTCTTCTAACTCCATGCCCAATTCATCAAGTTTATCATACGTGCCTTCTCTTTTTAGGATATTCAAGCAAGCAATCCCGGCAGTCATAGATGCTGGATTTCCAGCCATCGTTCCAGCTTGATAAGCAGGTCCGAGTGGTGCGACGGTTTCCATAATATCCATTCGGCCACCGTAAGCGCCAATCGGAAGACCGCCGCCGATGATTTTTCCGAGTGCCGTCATATCTGGTTTAACATGTAGTAGGTCTTGCGCGCCTCCAAACATAAAGCGGAAAGCGGTAATGACTTCATCATAAATGACAAGCGCACCAGCCGCATGAGTTAATTCATTTACTTTTTCTAAAAACCCCGGCTCTGGCTCGACGATTCCGAAGTTCCCAACAATTGGTTCCACGAGAACCGCTGCTGTTTCATCGCCCCATTTATTTAAGGCTTCTTTAAGGGCATCACTATTGTTAAATGGAACCGTAATGACTTCTTTTGCTGTTCCTTGTGTTACACCTGCTGAATCAGGTGTCCCTAATGTGGACGGTCCGGAACCGGCAGCAACAAGGACTAGATCTGAATGACCGTGGTAACAACCAGCAAATTTAATAATTTTTTCTCTACCTGTATAAGCACGAGCTACTCGAATCGTTGTCATCACGGCTTCAGTACCTGAATTGACAAAGCGCACTTTCTCTAATGAAGGCATGGCTTCAGTTAAAATTTGGGCAAATTCATTTTCAAGCCTTGTAGGGGCACCGTAAAGAACGCCTTTAGCAGCTTGATCTTGGATCGCTTGTGTAATTTCTTGATGAGCATGCCCTGTAATAATCGGCCCATATGCAGCCAAATAATCGATATATTTGTTTCCATCAACATCATAAAGATGAGCGCCTTCTCCACGCTCCATGAACACTGGTGTTCCGCCCCCGACCCCTTTATATGCTCGGGATGGGCTGTTCACACCGCCTACGATTAAGTCTTGTGCTTCTTTATAGTGTATTTCGGATGTGTCGCGATTCATAAAACCCTCCATTGTAGTTCGCACATATTTTGTACTCAACTATGATAGCATATGTTCGAGATTTAGTCAGATGAAATGTGGCAGGGGTTCTTGATTGAAGAAAGCGTAAAAATCGGCTACGCTAATAAAAAATACAAAGCGGGGTTTATAAGATGGATTTAGTGAAAAAACAAGCGCCAGATGTTACATTACCAATTTCTGAGGATCAAACGATCACGTTATCTGATTATAAAGGATCAAAGATTGTTTTATATTTTTATCCAAAAGATATGACGCCTGGTTGTACAACGCAAGCGTGCGATTTTAGAGACCAAGCAGAACAATTTAAAGAACACAATGCCGTTGTAATTGGAATCAGTCCAGACCCAGTACATCGTCATGAGAAGTTTACCGAAAAGCATGGTTTATCGTTTCCTTTACTTGCAGATGAAGAATTAACTGCAGCAAACGCATACGGCGTATGGCAGTTGAAAAAGAATTTTGGAAAAGAGTATATGGGGGTTGTTCGTTCAACGTTTGTCATCGATGAACAATTTAATGTGGTAAAAGAGTGGCGTGGTGTTCGAGTGAAAGATCATGTTAGCGAAGTATTAGACTACGTGAAAGGCATGTCATCATGAACGAACATGTACTATTTGTCGTCAATCAAAAGGAAGACCGACAAACTAAATTAAGAGAAACTTATCAAGATACGACCTTTTCCTTCGTTTCTTCTATAGAAGAGGTACCTTCTTTTAAGGAGGTTACGGTTTTAGTGACGTTTGGAGAGGATCTGACGGATGCCATACTGGAGCAAGCGCCGCAGTTAAAGTGGATTCATGTGTTATCCGCTGGAGTGGAGAGACTGCCTTTTGAACAAATTAAAGAGAGAGGAATACGCGTAACGAACAGCCGCGGCATTCATGCTATTCCTATGTCTGAACATGCCATATGGATGATGCTTGATTATGTGAAACAAGCAAAAACGTATCACAAAGCACAAGTAGAGCAAAAGTGGGCAAGAAAGATCAAGCCAACAGAACTAACGGACTTAACGGTTGTTTTGCTAGGGACTGGCGCAATTGCAAGCAAAATTGCTGAACGAGCAGAAATTTTCGGGATGAAAAGGATCGGCGTAAATACAGACGGAAGGGCTGTTGATTATTTTGATTCCGTCTACCCAATGAATGAATGGGAGAAAGCGCTACGTCAAGCTGACTTTTTAATAAACGTCTTGCCTGCTACATCCAGTACAGAAGGCATTTTAAATCAAAACGCTTTTCATGCTGTAAAATCTGGAGCCGTATTAATCAATTTAGGCAGAGGAAATGCGGTTATTGAAAAAGACTTAGTAAATGCGTTAGAATCAGAAGATCTAGAACACGCATACTTAGATGTATTCAATGAAGAACCTTTGCCGAAGGAGTCCCCTTTGTGGAATCATGAATCAATAACGATCACACCCCACATTTCAGCATCAACTTCTTTCTATATGCAAAGGGCACTTAGGATTTTTGAAGAAAATCTTTCTCTTTTTATAGAAGGAAAAGAGAACTATGTTAATGAAGTACATATAGGAAAAGGGTACTGAAGGAGGAGCGACGATGAAGTTACTCGTTTGTATTATAGAAGATTTCTATGCAGACCATGTCGAGAGAGAATTAAGAGACCAAGGATATCGGATGACGGAATTATCTAGTTCAGGTGGATTTCTAAAAAAGGGAAGTACAACCTTTCTCTTTGGTGTTCACGAAACCGATGTTGAGCAACTTCAACAATCTTTAAAAGACGCTTGTTTAGAGGTGGAGAAGCGTAAGCAACGTAAAGATAAAAAAACGCATCGCTTTACATCGTTTCTATTACCAGCAGCAAACGCAACGCCACTCTTACTACAAGATCAACTGTAATAATGTTCGAGCTACTCTCAATGCAGAGTAGCTTTTTAATACGATCTTAAATAATCGTTGCTTGCTAAAATAACTGTTACAACTTATAATAAGTCTAAAGAAAGAATAGTTTTTATTGAAAGTGAGGGTGCATTCTATGGCTAGTCAAAGCTTAGTTGAAGCAATTGATGCGCTAAAAAGCACTCGTGTGCGTATGACACCACAGCGTCACGCAATACTTGAATTTTTATATGAAACAAAAGCGCATCCCACTGCAGATGAAATTTATAAAGCTTTAGAAGGTCGATTCCCGAATATGAGTGTAGCGACTGTTTATAATAATTTACGAGTTTTTAAGGAAGTCGGCATTGTTAAAGAGTTATCCTATGGTGATTCATCGAGCCGTTTTGATTGCGTGACAACAAATCATTATCATGTTATTTGCAAGAACTGTGGAAAGATCGTTGATTTCCATTATCCAGGCTTAGACGAAGTAGAGACGTTAGCTGAGCATGTAACTGGATTTGAAATTGAAAATCACAGGATGGAAATTTACGGAACGTGCACGACGTGCAAAACATCTCATTAAAAAATGTCACTTCAATATTGAAGTGACATTTTTTTCGTTTATGCTTCATGGTGACTAGCTTTCTTAGAATTATAAGATTCATCAAAGTCTTGTCCTTCTAAAGAACGATCCATTGTTAAAGGCTGATCGCAATGCATGCAAGCATCGACCCTGCCTAGAACTTTTGTTGGCTTCTCGCAAGAAGGACAAACAACAGGAACGGCTCTTGTAGAAAGCATCCCGATAAAGAAATAAACAACGGTACTCCCGATAACAGCGAGTAAGCCAAGAATCATGGCAATAATCATCACAACTGGATAATCTCTAAAGAATATCCCAATATACATAATTAATATGCCAATGAAAACAAGACTTAAAGCAAAGGTACGAATCTTATTTATTTTGTTCGAATACTTTAAACCCATCTCTTTTCCTCCAATATAATCTAGAAGGTTTATTCTATTGAAAAACTTGTTTATAGTATAACATAGAAATAAGTAGGAAGTTGGATTGCTCCTATATATATTTGCACGATATTTTACCTAGTTATAACGATTTCTTCGTAATTTAACATATCTTTATCATACAGTATTAGCGTAAGGACGATTAATGAAAATATAGTTTTAAAAAAAGTTTATAAAAAGTGTTGACGGCATATTGTCACCGTGATATATTATTACATGTCGCCGAGGCAACACGCTAACGACGACGTTGAAAAATAAGATGTTGACCAAATGATTGCTAATATGGTAAGATCATGAAGTCGCAAAACGAGTTCTTTGAAAACTGAACAAAAGCCAAGCGTAAAAGAGATACAAGGTATCTCGTCAATGAAGTTAGACACAGCTTTTAAAAAATGTGCAACAGCTTAGGATGAACACTTTTAACGGAGAGTTTGATCCTGGCTCAGGACGAACGCTGGCGGCGTGCCTAATACATGCAAGTCGAGCGGACAGAAGGGAGCTTGCTCCCGGAAGTTAGCGGCGGACGGGTGAGTAACACGTAGGTAACCTGCCCCTTAGACTGGGATAACTCCGGGAAACCGGAGCTAATACGGGATAATAAAGAGAATCGCCTGATTTTCTTTTGAAAGACGGCATCTAGCTGTCACTAAGGGATGGACCTGCGGCGCATTAGCTAGTTGGTAAGGTAACGGCTTACCAAGGCGACGATGCGTAGCCGACCTGAGAGGGTGATCGGCCACACTGGGACTGAGACACGGCCCAGACTCCTACGGGAGGCAGCAGTAGGGAATCTTCCGCAATGGACGAAAGTCTGACGGAGCAACGCCGCGTGAGTGAGGAAGGCCTTCGGGTCGTAAAGCTCTGTTGTGAGGGAAGAACAAGTGCCGGCGTAACTACCGGCACCTTGACGGTACCTCACCAGAAAGCCACGGCTAACTACGTGCCAGCAGCCGCGGTAATACGTAGGTGGCAAGCGTTGTCCGGAATTATTGGGCGTAAAGCGCGCGCAGGCGGCTTCTTAAGTCTGATGTGAAATCTCGGGGCTCAACCCCGAGCGGCCATTGGAAACTGGGGAGCTTGAGTGCAGAAGAGGAGAGTGGAATTCCACGTGTAGCGGTGAAATGCGTAGATATGTGGAGGAACACCAGTGGCGAAGGCGACTCTCTGGTCTGTAACTGACGCTGAGGCGCGAAAGCGTGGGGAGCAAACAGGATTAGATACCCTGGTAGTCCACGCCGTAAACGATGAGTGCTAGGTGTTAGGGGTTTCGATGCCCGTAGTGCCGAAGTAAACACATTAAGCACTCCGCCTGGGGAGTACGGCCGCAAGGCTGAAACTCAAAGGAATTGACGGGGACCCGCACAAGCAGTGGAGCATGTGGTTTAATTCGAAGCAACGCGAAGAACCTTACCAGGTCTTGACATCCTTTGACCACTCTGGAGACAGAGCTTCCCCTTCGGGGGCAAAGTGACAGGTGGTGCATGGTTGTCGTCAGCTCGTGTCGTGAGATGTTGGGTTAAGTCCCGCAACGAGCGCAACCCTTGATCTTAGTTGCCAGCATTTAGTTGGGCACTCTAAGGTGACTGCCGGTGACAAACCGGAGGAAGGTGGGGACGACGTCAAATCATCATGCCCCTTATGACCTGGGCTACACACGTGCTACAATGGATGGTACAAAGGGCAGCGAAGCCGTGAGGTGGAGCCAATCCCATAAAGCCATTCTCAGTTCGGATTGCAGGCTGCAACTCGCCTGCATGAAGCCGGAATTGCTAGTAATCGCGGATCAGCATGCCGCGGTGAATACGTTCCCGGGTCTTGTACACACCGCCCGTCACACCACGAGAGTTTGTAACACCCGAAGTCGGTGAGGTAACCTTTTGGAGCCAGCCGCCTAAGGTGGGACAAATGATTGGGGTGAAGTCGTAACAAGGTAGCCGTATCGGAAGGTGCGGCTGGATCACCTCCTTTCTATGGAGTATTTACTCTAGTCGATATATGACCGTTGGTCATGTAACGCTTCGGATCTTTTGTTCAGTTTTGAATGAACTCAAATTCATTCATTTATAGCCTAATAGGGTATGGAACCAAGCTAGATGCCTGGTACCGACCTCCATGTAGGCAGGTTCTTTGAAAACTAAATCTAAAATCAACTCAAATAAAGTTTTGTTCATCGGTTTTAAACTGTTTGAACGAGACGTCAAGAATTCATAAACCTTTTAGGTTAACTGTTTTACAAAGAGACCCGAGTAGATCAAGGATGGGAAATGCTTGATGGAAGGAGCGTAGTTGTCTACGTGACTGACAGAAAGACAGGAACCAGACGAAGAGATACGAAGGGAATCTGATGTAAAAATGGATAAGTTAGAAAGGGCGCACGGTGAATGCCTTGGCACTAGGAGCCGATGAAGGACGCGACGAACAGCGATATGCTTCGGGGAGCTGTAAGTAAGCTTTGATCCGGAGATTTCCGAATGGGGGAACCCACCATCCGTAATGGGATGGTACTCTTACCTGAACACATAGGGTAGGTAGAGGCAGACCCGGGGAACTGAAACATCTAAGTACCCGGAGGAAGAGAAAGCAAATGCGATTTCCTGAGTAGCGGCGAGCGAAACGGAATCAGCCCAAACCAAGAGGCTTGCCTCTTGGGGTTGTAGGACACTCTATACGGAGTTACAAAGAAACGGAGTAGGTGAACTGTCTGGAAAGACAGGCCGAAGAAGGTAACAGCCCTGTAGCTGAAACTTCGTTTCCTCCAGAGTGGATCCTGAGTACGGCGGGACACGTGAAACCCCGTCGGAATCCGGGAGGACCATCTCCCAAGGCTAAATACTCCCTAGTGACCGATAGTGAACCAGTACCGTGAGGGAAAGGTGAAAAGCACCCCGGAAGGGGAGTGAAAGAGATCCTGAAACCGTGTGCCTACAACTAGTCAGAGCCCGTTAATGGGTGATGGCGTGCCTTTTGTAGAATGAACCGGCGAGTTACGATAACGTGCAAGGTTAAGCTGATGAGGCGGAGCCGCAGCGAAAGCGAGTCTGAATAGGGCGAGTGAGTACGTTGTCGTAGACCCGAAACCGGGTGATCTACCCATGTCCAGGGTGAAGGTCGGGTAACACCGACTGGAGGCCCGAACCCACGCATGTTGAAAAATGCGGGGATGAGGTGTGGGTAGGGGTGAAATGCCAATCGAACTCGGAAATAGCTGGTTCTCCCCGAAATAGCTTTAGGGCTAGCCTCGAGTGATGAGTTTTGGAGGTAGAGCACTGATTGGACGAGGGGTCCCCACAGGATTACCGAATTCAGTCAAACTCCGAATGCCAAAAACTTTAACTCGGGAGTCAGACTGCGAGTGCTAAGATCCGTAGTCAAGAGGGAAACAGCCCAGACCATCAGCTAAGGTCCCCAAGTATACGTTAAGTGGAAAAGGATGTGGAGTTGCTTAGACAACCAGGATGTTGGCTTAGAAGCAGCCATCATTGAAAGAGTGCGTAATAGCTCACTGGTCGAGTGACTCTGCGCCGAAAATGTACCGGGGCTAAACGTATCACCGAAGCTATGGCAATCCCAGTAGGGATTGGGTAGGGGAGCGTTCCAAGGACAGCGAAGCTAGATCGTGAGGACTAGTGGAGTGCTTGGAAGTGAGAATGCCGGTATGAGTAGCGAAAAGAGGGGTGAGAATCCCCTCCGTCGAAAGCCCAAGGTTTCCTGAGGAAGGCTCGTCCGCTCAGGGTTAGTCGGGACCTAAGCCGAGGCTGAAAAGCGTAGGCGATGGACAACAGGTTGATATTCCTGTACCACCTCGTATTTGTTTGAACGATGGGGGGACGCAGAAAGGTAGGGTGAGCGCGCCGCTGGCTGTGCGCGTCGAAGCATGCAAGGCTGGAACATAGGCAAATCCGTGTTCCGTGAAGGCTGAGCTGTGACCGTGAAGGACCCAAGGGTCCGAAATCCCTGATCCTCCGCTGCCGAGAAAAGCCTCTAGTTAGAATACAGGTGCCCGTACCGCAAACCGACACAGGTAGGCGAGAAGAGAATTCTAAGACGCTCGGGAGAACTCTCGTTAAGGAACTCGGCAAAATGACCCCGTAACTTCGGGAGAAGGGGTGCTCTATTAAGGTGAATAGCCTGAGAGAGCCGCAGTGAATAGATCCAAGCGACTGTTTAGCAAAAACACAGGTCTCTGCCAAGCCGCAAGGCGAAGTATAGGGGCTGACACCTGCCCGGTGCTGGAAGGTTAAGAGGAGGGGTTATCCCGTAAGGGAGAAGCTCTGAATTGAAGCCCCAGTAAACGGCGGCCGTAACTATAACGGTCCTAAGGTAGCGAAATTCCTTGTCGGGTAAGTTCCGACCCGCACGAATGGTGCAACGACTTGGATACTGTCTCAACGAGAGACCCGGTGAAATTATAGTACCTGTGAAGATGCAGGTTACCCGCGACAGGACGGAAAGACCCCATGGAGCTTTACTGTAGCTTGATAGTGAGTGTTGGTACCATTTGTACAGGATAGGTAGGAGCCTAGGAAACCGGAGCGCTAGCTTCGGTGGAGGCGTCGGTGGGATACTACCCTGATGGTGCTGACATTCTAACCTCGACCCGTGATCCGGGTCAGGGACATTGTCAGGTGGGCAGTTTGACTGGGGCGGTCGCCTCCTAAACAGTAACGGAGGCGCCCAAAGGTTCCCTCAGAATGGTTGGAAATCATTCGTAGAGTGCAAAGGCATAAGGGAGCTTGACTGCGAGACCTACAAGTCGAGCAGGGACGAAAGTCGGGCTTAGTGATCCGGCGGTGCCGTATGGAAGGGCCGTCGCTCAACGGATAAAAGCTACCCTGGGGATAACAGGCTTATCTCCCCCAAGAGTCCACATCGACGGGGAGGTTTGGCACCTCGATGTCGGCTCGTCGCATCCTGGGGCTGAAGTAGGTCCCAAGGGTTGGGCTGTTCGCCCATTAAAGCGGCACGCGAGCTGGGTTCAGAACGTCGTGAGACAGTTCGGTCCCTATCCGTCGCGGGCGTAGGAAATTTGAGAGGAGCTGTCCTTAGTACGAGAGGACCGGGATGGACATACCGCTGGTGTACCAGTTGTTCCGCCAGGAGCATCGCTGGGTAGCTACGTATGGACGGGATAAGTGCTGAAAGCATCTAAGCATGAAGCCCCCCTCAAGATGAGATTTCCCATGGCGTAAGCCAGTAAGACCCCTTAGAGATGATGAGGTTGATAGGTCAGAAGTGGAAGTGTGGCGACACATGGAGCGGACTGATACTAATCGGTCGAGGGCTTATCCTAATTTTTTCTTGACTTGAGTTTGATTTCTAGATTTAGTTTTGAAAGAATCGTTGATTCTTTTACCTTTGACAACGAGAAACAAGACGAAGAGATTCGCCGTTGATCGAACGTCAACATAGTCTGGTGGCAATAGCAAAGAGGTCACACCCGTTCCCATGCCGAACACGGTCGTTAAGCTCTTTTGCGCCGATGGTAGTTGGGGGCTTCCCCCTGTGAGAGTAGGACGTTGCCAGGCTTACTTAACTAAATTTTCCACAGTAGCTCAGTGGTAGAGCTATCGGCTGTTAACCGATCGGTCGCAGGTTCGAATCCTGCCTGTGGAGCCATAGCTGGAGAGCTGTCCGAGCTGGCCGAAGGAGCACGATTGGAAATCGTGTAGGCGGTGTAAAACCGTCTCGAGGGTTCGAATCCCTCGCTCTCCGCCAGATCTTATTCTTATGAATACATACACGTACTACATTTTCACTGGCCCGTTGGTCAAGCGGTTAAGACACCGCCCTTTCACGGCGGTAACACGGGTTCGAATCCCGTACGGGTCACCATCTTTAATGAACTTGCATATTATATTGGAGGATTAGCTCAGCTGGGAGAGCACCTGCCTTACAAGCAGGGGGTCGGCGGTTCGATCCCGTCATCCTCCACCATTAAGTTTTTCCAATCAGGAAGATGTGTTTCATTACTAATGTACATTATCTAAATCCTTTGTAACGACGCGGGGTGGAGCAGTCTGGTAGCTCGTCGGGCTCATAACCCGAAGGTCGGTGGTTCAAATCCGCCCCCCGCAACCAAAAAATGGTCCGGTAGTTCAGTTGGTTAGAATGCCTGCCTGTCACGCAGGAGGTCGCGGGTTCGAGTCCCGTCCGGACCGCCATTTTTTTAAAAAGCCATACATATGTTTATGGCTCAGTAGCTCAGTTGGTAGAGCAACGGACTGAAAATCCGTGTGTCGGCGGTTCGATTCCGTCCTGAGCCACCACTTACTTTTGCCGGTCTAGCTCAATTGGTAGAGCAACTGACTTGTAATCAGTAGGTTGGGGGTTCAAGTCCTCTGGCCGGCACCACTGAAAAAGTTGTTGACAAAACCAACGGTTTTAGGTAAGATAAGTATTGTCTTTTCAAAGTGGAGGGGTAGCGAAGTGGCTAAACGCGGCGGACTGTAAATCCGCTCCCTCCGGGTTCGGCGGTTCGAATCCGTCCCCCTCCACCATTTTTAAGGGGTATAGTTTAATGGTAAAACGAAGGTCTCCAAAACCTTTGATGTGGGTTCGATTCCTACTACCCCTGCCAATTTTTAAAAATATGGCGATCGTGGCGAAGTGGTTAACGCACCGGATTGTGGTTCCGGCATTCGTGGGTTCGATTCCCATCGGTCGCCCCATTATTGGGCTATAGCCAAGCGGTAAGGCAACGGATTTTGATTCCGTCATTCCCTGGTTCGATCCCAGGTAGCCCAGCCATTTATATGCGGAAGTAGTTCAGTGGTAGAACACCACCTTGCCAAGGTGGGGGTCGCGAGTTCGAATCTCGTCTTCCGCTCTTTATTTTGCCAAGGCGGTATAGCCAAGTGGTAAGGCAGGGGTCTGCAAAACCCTTATCACCGGTTCAAATCCGGTTACCGCCTCCAATAGTTTCATAGAATGAGATGGTCCTTACATACATGCCGGGGTGGTGGAATTGGCAGACACACAGGACTTAAAATCCTGCGATTGGTGACAATCGTGCCGGTTCAAGTCCGGCCCTCGGCACCATTTCTTTGTACAAGCGCCCGTAGCTCAATTGGATAGAGCGTCTGACTACGGATCAGAAGGTTAGGGGTTCGACTCCTCTCGGGCGCGCTTTTAAAAACCAGCTTACATTAAGCTGGTTTTTTGTTTTTTTAATTATTGCTTCTCTATAATATTGCATCTTAAAAGGGATAAAAACATTATTAGGAGAAGCTTCATTCTAATGAAGAGGACGTTACTTGAAAAAGGGTTTTGGCGCATAGTTCTATGATCCTCATTACCAAGCTATAAAGAAGAAGTGCTGTTACTATCGATAGAAAACCCTACAGCAAGAAAAGAATGTCTTTGTTTAACAGGACAACACATATAAGAATTAATGAAGAGATTTAGTTAGATAATAAATGAACTAGCAAAGACGGGGGTAATCATGCTGATGGATCTAGTTTTGTTACACTAACTGTGATGAAAATTACTAAGCCTTACTGAAACAGTTAAAGATATGAGCCTATAGTGGACTTTACAAAATATAGATAAAAATTAGAAGAACAGGCCGAGAAGCATCTCCTTTTTGGTAAATGGTTTATTCAATTTCAACATTATGTTCCTCAGCTAATAAACCCAGTTCTTCTCTATACTGAAGAACGATTGAGCTAGCCTCATCTAATAGTTTATTTGCTTGTTCCATATCAGCAAATTCTCCTGACTCTATAAATTGAGCTGTCTGTTCATAACCGTCTAATCGAATCATAGCACCCTCAATATATTGATTATGCAAATTTGTTACCTCAGTGGTATCTGGGTCAACAGCTTCCAGGTCCGTTATAAAATCGCGATAAGGTGCAATAATATTCTCGTTTAAAAAGTTTATTGCTTCGGTATCCTCTAAACCCCCTTGAACCTCGTCAAAGTTTGCCATAATGTCTAATTCAGTTTGGTAAAGCGCATCCATCTCATCAGAATTAAGGTATTGAATAAGGTCATCTTGTACATGATTACTGCATCCAGATATAAATAAAAAACTTAACGTTAATGAACATGTAAAAATAAATCTTTTCATAAAAGCCACCTTTTCTATGTAATGGTAAAATTAAGGTAATTTCTTTTGCAATACCCTTACTTTATAAACACAAAACTTTTGAAAAGCTATTGACGAAGTGAACTATGAATGGTATATTATTATTTGTCGATAAGTTGTTTATGCCGGTGTGGCGGAATTGGCAGACGCGCACGACTCAAAATCGTGTTCCTCTGGAGTGCCGGTTCGACCCCGGCCACCGGTATCATGAAATGTCTAATGTGGCGGTCTTTAGCGCAAGCTAAGGATCGCTTTTTTGCGTACAATGGAACGCAAAATAGTCGTGTGCCTACCGTCTCTCTTTAAGCGAAAAGGGGAGGCGGTTTTTTGTCGTCTAGACGTAGAAACGTTCTAATTGGTCATCAGCTCGATATAGTCGAACAAACTTTAACCAGCGCGGTTTTATCATATGACAAAGCTCTCGATTTGTTTATTGCAGACGCGAAAAGGAAGGCATTACGTGATTACACGATTGTTTATTACCGTAGAGAGTGTAATGATTTCCGCGGATATCTCGTTCAGCAAGAGCACGATCTGTTTATACATGAGGTGACGCGAGAAATTATAAACAGCTACGTTGAGAATATGCAGATGGTACGGAAATTAAAATCTGCCACTATTAATACGAAGCTGAGGTCGATCAGGGCGTTTTTCGGGTGGCTTTATAAATGTAAGTATATCGTCAATAATCCTATGGAGAGGTACCCGTTAATGCGCGAAAGAACAGGGAAGGTAGAGACTTTCTCTCTTAAACAACTAAAGCAATTGTTAAATGCACCCGATAGAAGAACCTTTACTGGGCAGCGAGACTACACGTTCTTGCTCTTACTACTAGAAACAGGGATACGCTTGAATGAAGCTGCTGGAATATTGGTAGAGGACGTCAAGTTGAGTGAAGGTCAAATATTTATACGTAACACTAAGAATCACTTCCACAGGTACGTACCTGTCCAAGCCAAGATGAAGGAGCAGTTAAGAAGATACTTAAAATTAAGAGGGTCGTGCGAGACTGAGCACTTGTTTGTAACTATCGATGAAACTCAGCTAAAGAGAGGGGCGATGCAAAAGATAGTTGCTCATTATGGAGAGAAAGCAAAAATAAAAGGCGTTAGGTGCTCCCCTCATACAATGCGTCATACATTCGCAAAAATGTGTGTTATGAATGGCGCAGGCATATTTGAGTTACAGAAGATACTAGGGCATTCAACCATGGAAATGGTAAGAGTCTACGTTAACTTGTATTCAAGCGAAGTAAATGATAAACATAAAAGTTTTTCACCATTAAACAACATATAGAACAAAAAAAAAGAGGCGCACCCTTAATGCTAGTTGCTGGAACAACTGGCGGGCACACTCTCCATTAATCGTTCTTTTATTGTACCAAATTTTTAAAATTAGGTCAATAGATGTTTATTAAGT
Source organism: Alkalihalobacillus sp. LMS6 (assembly GCF_024362765.1). Classification (NCBI taxonomy): domain Bacteria; kingdom Bacillati; phylum Bacillota; class Bacilli; order Caryophanales; family Bacillaceae; genus Alkalihalobacillus; species Alkalihalobacillus sp. LMS6. Next base: position 1,247,610 of record NZ_CP093302.1, read on the forward strand.
GATGCCATTTTTAGGATAGCGCCCTCACTCGGAGGGGTAACGAATGTACATCGAAAAATTACGGCAATACGCAACCCACGCGGATGTGGCGGCTCTAAACGGCACCATCTACGCGACTTTAGACGATCCAACGCTGCCATTAAACGCGACCGACCTCGCTCTTATTCGTCTGCTAGGCGGTCATAGTTGCCGCGTCCCGGGCGTTAGTTGGCTACGTACCGATACGATGGCGCGTCTATTGGAGAGGTCAGAACGGACGATTAGACGTTCACTTGCGCGGCTAGTAAAGTACGGCGTCATTGATCGTTTTAAAGTCGGCAAACTAGCGATTGTCCGCTTCCTGACCACCAAAGTGTCCACGCCTGAAATCGCTGAAAGTAGCGACGCGAAAGGTGATCTATCGGTAAAAACGCGGAATGAATCACTTGCAAACACCGAAGCACAAAACAAAAATATTAGTAATAACGTAACGAGCGCGAAAGGAAATAATTTCCCGGATGAATTGCCCGCCGACTTTGCGCCTGATTACGTCAGCGAGGCGGTAATAAAGACGTTAACCCCGTTCTTCGGCGCGGAAAAGGTTGCCGAAATACATCGCCGGATTTATTTAGCGTATGAAAAAGCGAATCTATTGGCGCCGTTGCACGATTATGACCGGCTTATCTGCCGAACGCTTAAAACGGTGGTGTTCGCGTTAAAAACGAACCGCATCAAGGGCGATTTGTATGCGTATATCTACGGGGCGTTCCGGCAGGTATTGACCGCGCAAAAAAGGCGAGAGGTGGCGGCGGATCAACCGTTTATGGAATGGCTCGCCTGAGTTACGTCCTACTTACGTCTGGAATCGTCTGTAAATTAAATAGTTCTAATAGCATGAAATATGATAAAATTGATAAGTTAGATAACAATTTGAGGGGGATTTACATGGAAAGAGAAGGAATGGATAAAGTTTTATGGCAATTAGGCATCGCGTTTATTGCAATCGGAACATTAGTAGGTTTAATAATAGGTTTTTCCTTGAAAATTAACTTTGGTGCTCAAGCTTTAATGCTCGATGATGAAGTACCTTCTATCGCGCATCCTTACCGATGGGCATACGGAGGCATTACGATTGGTTTTTCAGTGTTTTTTGGTAGTGTTTTGCTTGCTCTGTCTGAGATGATCCTTAAATCAAGAGAGAAAGTACATACGTTTGAACAGTCTATGGCTAATTTAAAAAGATTATTGAAAGATAACTAAAAAAGACCCGCTTTTTATAGCGGGCTAACTCTCATTTTTCTTTATATGTACTAAAATATCAGCGGGTGAAACATCTAATCCACTGCATAGACGATCTAATGTATCATAATCAATCCTTTTTGATGCGTTAGATTCAAACCCTTTTATAGTATTGCGACTAACTCCCGTTAAATCAACTACTTGTTTATTGGTATACCCCTTTTGGCGCATGATATCACCGAGTTTATTTACAATCATATAAAACCTCCTAAAAAAGTTTTGTCAGGATGTTGACATCTTGATTATGTATGGTAATATGTATTTAAAGGTCAGGATGTTGACAAGTCATCAAGTCAACTACACAAAAACATCATACCACAAAACAATATCGGAGGGAATATAATATGTCATTATTAATCTTGGGACCACAACGACCACCAATTGAAGGCGCGCTAGAAATCGTATCATTCGAGGACGGCTCGCCCGCTATCACCATCGCTACATACGAACTTACTGACGTCATTAGCGTAAAGGTATACGATGAGGAAGACGCGGAGCTTTGCTTCGGTTATCACACGGTACCTTTTCGTTGGACGGCGCAGATGAAGCAAGTTATCGACGACATAGACGGATACGAGGCGATCGAGCTACTATCGATCCTCGCGGTAGATGCGGAGCCTACGTCATGAGCCGCGGTAGATGGCGCAAAGTCACCGCATTCCAACGTTTTGATGGCGACGATTTCCTGGTATTTAAGTACGATGCGTGGTATAATTACGAACAAATGATCGTATATTACGTGAGCGACTGGCACCGCGAGCTAGTACAAGCCGACATCCAAACTAAGTGGCGTCACGATATAGTCGAGGTAAGCGGTGAGGTCGTAATTGCGACGGTTGATCCGATGGCTTTCGGGGATGCGGAATTTTACGAATTGCATCGCAAATTAATGGAAACGTCGTTACTACAGTTTCTATACGAGATTGCGTCGCGTGATCCCGACCTAAATTACGGCTTGGAGGCGTTGTTAAATGAAAGCGATTGACGCCCGGATATCGTAGAGTAACGAGCATTTTGCGCAGGTGGTACGACAGGATAAGACGCCGAAGAAGCGGAGGCACGCGCGGTTGGTGATGTATAAGGTAGCGCTGAATAAACGATGCGAAGAATATAAAATGGGGGCATGGTCGGAATGAGAAACTTTTTTGGAGAAATCGAAAGCTTGAAAAAGCAGGTTGAAGAGGACTTTGACTACTACAACACGCGGCAAAGTATGATTTATAAGCGTATTAAATTGCTACAGGGTCGTGATCTGACGGAGGAAAATGCCGCGGAACTTGAGCAGATGTTAAAGGCAAAACGTGAAGTGAAAGAGCGCGTTATGCAACTTTTGCCCCTCCGCGATATGTTTAAGCACGAGTGGACTGACGTCTGCGATAGACTAAAAAACGCGGAGGAAAACAGGAAGCGGATTCAGGACGAGTTAAGGCAGGCAAGATTGCTTGAAAAAGAGGTTGTATAGGCGTACCGGCGATTTCCCGACGAGGGGAGGTCGTCTTTGCTCGTTAGTACCATTAGGATTCTATAGGTACGCCGTCCGCCCTCTCGTCCGACCTCCCTACCATCACCGCGGAGATCAACGCCTATCAACGAGTCGCCGGCGAAGCTATTTTCGAGATAGGCAAACGATTGAAGCACGTTAAGGAGAACGACTTGGCTCACGGAGAGTTTCAGCGCTGGTGTGAAGATGAAGCGAAAGTTCCATACAGACAAGCCAATAGGTTCATGAAAGTTGTGGACGAGGTACCTATAGAAAAAATGACGACGTCGTCACATTTAGGGCTAAATGCACTCTACGAAATTGCGACCCTCCCGCCTGCTGAACGCGACCAACCGCACACTATCCCGTCAAGCGGCGAAACCAAAACGGTCGACGAAATGACCGTCCGGGAACTCCGCGAAGTTAAGCAAGCGCTAAAAGTCGCGCGGGAAGAAAACGTAGTCACGATACGACACCGGTGTCGTATTTACCTGATGGTATATCTCTACTACATGAAATCCCAGCGTTCATCACGGAATCCAAACTTAACCGCGACGATCTTAAGCCGGGACAGAAAGCGGCGTTAATTATACGTTTGTACTACGAGGAGGAACGGCAGAAGGCGGGAGGGAGATCCGGAACTCGCACAGACCTCGTACCAAATCTGGCACAAGGTTCGGAGGAGACCGGCAAGACAAACGAAATTCTCGCGAGGAAAGCCGGTGTTGGCAAGTCTAACATGGCGTACCTAATCGCCGCCTACCGTAATCGACCGGACTTATTCGAATTAGTTTTCGAAGGTTCTTATTCCGTCAACAAGGCGTACACGCAGATGAAAGCCGTTTATTAAAAAGGAGGGCTCGTTATTAACATTACACAACCGAAAGAAACCGTCCAATTCCGCGAACCGGGTGAGGGTGCTATCCAGTTTGCTTTGAAGCAGATAGTAGGTTTAACAAAAGAAGAAGCCGCGCCACTTATGGTAGGTATTTTGAGTGGTGAAAGTATCGAGCTTCATAAAAGGGTGAAACGATGCGATTTTTGTGGGTACTTTTGGCATGACGATAGTCTTAGAAATACAAAGAAGACCTGTTCAGACGTTTGTAAAACTGGAATAAAGACGTTACAGCGGCGAGATCAACGGGAGAAAGAGGCTTTGCGCGAAGAAGCTAACGGGTTAAAACGAGAGAAGAAAAAGACCTTAAAGGATGATTACGTCTGGTGGCTTGAATATCCTTATTGGGTTAACGAATACTCGATGATTAAGCTAGGTTGGAAGTTTGAAAAGCCATTTAAAACTTCGACAATCGACTACATTAATTTTAAAAACGCCACTCTTGGAAGTGGCAATAGAAGGATACCAAAACGCATAGTTAGTTATGACAGTAAGAAGAATGAAAATCACAAAATCAACATGAGATTACCGCACGATAATGTTAACGAAAATAAGATGATAAAGCCCGTCACGACTTACTTTTTAAGTGGCGACAAAAAGGTATAGGTGTAGGGAGCTCTTACGCTTCTTGTAGCTGAATGTGAGGTGCTTTTATGGCTAATTTGTTTAATTACTTAAACATAAAAAAGGAGGAGAGTAAGGTTGCACTTGAAATCGGACGAGCTCGCGGCGTTAAGAAGAATTTATGCCTTGAGCCAACAACAATTAGGGAAAGAGTTAGGAGTTAGTGCTATGCATATTTCGTATCTCGAAAGTGGGCAACGCTCTATAACTCCTGAATTAGTAGATAAGGCAGTTGAAAAGTTCGCTTTAGATACTGCTAAAATCGTGGAAATTAAAAAGATTGTGGATTCTTATTCAATGAAAGGAGTAGATTGAATGGTACATGAATACAAGTGCGTACTAAGTTTAAGAGTTGCGCGTCATCTACTTAGTCAAGGATTCGAGATTGTAGACTTAGAAAGATCAAAAAAATTCAGCGGCGTAGTTTTTAAGTTTAAGAATACCGAAAAGCTAAATGAAGCCGTCAGAAAATTCACCGCTAAAGGAGCTTAGTATATGTCGCATCTGAAAGTAACCGACCAAATAAACAGACTATATATTGGCACTCGAAAAAAATACATTATGCAATTTGAAAATAACTACGTGACTATGGACGCGGATAGAAGTACGAAAGTTGTGCCATTACATGATGGGATGGTCGCAAATCACCTGAAAGGAACTTACACTTACGGAGTGTTCAATGGGGGTTATGTAAATAAGTTTATAACTTTTGACGTCGATTGTGCTGAAAACAGCGACGCCAGGTATGCTACTCTACGATTAATTGACGTCCTTATTGAGCAATTTAGTATAAGTGTTTCTGATATTCACGTAAGCCTTAGTGGAGGTAAAGGTTATCATGTAGACCTGTTTTTTGAAAAGCCTATCGCAGTTGTGACTGCTACAGCTATTTACGAGAAGGTTATGAAAGAAGTAGGGAAAATACATGGAGGGGAGATTGAATTTAGACCGACATTTAAACAAGCCGTTAAACTTCCTCTAGGCACTCACCGAAAGACTGGTAATAGATGTTGGTTCTGCGATCCTTTTACGTTAGATCCGTTCGAGGGGGACGCCTCCTATGAATATCTTGCGCAGATTGAACCGATGGCAGAAACGCCAAATATCGAATTGACAGCTCAGCAAGCCGAGGAGTTTACCGAGGTCGTTAGGAAAACGGATATTACAGTAAACACGGCAGATCGAGAGGCAGGGTTTAAGAGGGTAGTCGATGTTTTAAAAGCCAGTCAGCTTATCGAATCCAATTCGCGGCACAAGGTTACGTTTGACCTCGCGAGGTTTTTCAACGAGCAAGGATCGGACGAGAGCGACGCGGTGAACGAGATAATGGCGATACTGATGGCGACGCCTAGAGATTATTTCAGCGCCGACAGTACGCCTGATCACTGGTTAAGTGAGGCGAAACGGATCGTTTCATTTTCGTATGAGCGCGGATATACCTTCGGTAATGAAAACCGTCCTATCACCGTTTACAAGTCGGAGATATTGGCGGTTCTTAGTTGTGGGACGTTTAAGACAAAGCAAATGCTATATGCGATGTTGGTCACATCGAAACGTTACGGGAAAACCTTCTATCTGACGAGATCAACGGCTATGAAAATGATTGGCACAAAATCTAGAGAGACGGCAACAAACACAATTAAGAGAATAATTGAAGGAGGCTACGCGGAATATGTGAGGAAAGGCGAAGTGGACAAAGCAAAATCGCAGCAAACAGGACATACAATATACAAACCTAACAAATACAAACTATTGATAAGCAAAATAGAGAACGACATATCGGTAGAAGTGAGTGCGGACGCCGATTTAATACAAGTTGCAAACCTACTATGCGATAAAAAGGAGATTCGAAAATATGTTAAACGTACCGAATATAATGGTCGTTGGCGCCAATATGCCTAATTCTACTACATTCTTACACCCTACTTAGTAATATATAAGTTATTATGACCGAAAACCAACACTTTTACGGTCTTATCCATTATTAGAATATCACTGTATTTCGAGATAGTCAAGACGTCCGGGCGGAAACGCCGGGGCTTATTTTAATTGGGAAGGGTGTTTGTTATTAAACCATTAGAAGAAATGACTCATGTTGAACTGACGGAATTGGCAAACCTCCTATTAACTCAAGATGCGAACAAACAAATGGAGGAATTATTTAATGGAACAAACGGAAAAGGATTCACTTAAACTAGCCCGCTCGACCTGCGCCAACCACAACGGAGACGACGGCACTTGCTACGTACTCGACGAGCCATGCCAGCCGATGCGCTGTATTTATTTTCAAAACGCGGTTCTCGAAACTGACGAGGCGTTGAAGCGTCGCTACTGGTCGCAGTTTGGAGCGGTATATGGAAACGTTAAAACCTGCACCGCCTGTTCGGGCACATTCGAGCGTAAATCGAATCGGCAGAAATATTGCCCGGATTGCGCTGCGGATCGTAAGCGGACGAGAAGTCGCGAAGGAATGGCGAAAAACAGACGTAACAGTTAACCTTTCGAGGCGTAAATGCTTAATCTCTGCTTGTTTTAAGCACGATACAGCAACGTTTGATTAGCTCGGAACCAAATACCTTAGTAAGTCGTTTTAAGGCGTTTAACTATTAACAATTAGGAGGCGAAAGTATGGATTGCATCGCGAGAGTGTTCGAACATTACGGCGGTAACGAAGCTTATTATAACCGCGTAGACAAGCCGTTTTATCAAAACAATACCGCATATATCAGCGTAAAGGTGACGCATATAGACGGAAGTTATTTAACGCATTGGTCGATCTCCACGGAGACGGGCGAGGTGGTGGCGTTAAAGACGGATTGCTTATGGACACCGTTCTTTGAAGAAGCGAAGCTAATAGCGTTGGAGAAAGCGTGGGAGGTGGCGCGGAGTTACGATCCGGACGTGACGTGCTTCCTTTCGACCGCGTTGGTATCGGATGAATTGGCGAAATTAGAGCGGAAAGTGGAGCGATTGCAAAGGGAAGAGGAGGCGGAGTTTGATGATGAAGCGTGAGGAGTTTAAAAAACTGCACAGATGGATAAATTCGGAGGTTTGGCGAGGTGATCCCGAAGCTTTAGAGGCGTTAAGTCATATAAAAGGCATAGGTGACTATAGATCGAAGAAAGAGAGCGGTGAGAATGGGCGAAGAAAATAGAACGTATACCCAGGAAGAAGTTAACGAACTAATCGAAGCTTACGAAAGACAGAATGCCGAGTTAACAGGTAGAGCAGAAGCCGCGGAAAAGGCATCAGCTAAAACGCGTATTCAAACTGACTTCATTTCTAAAGCGATAACCGCGGGCATTAAGTACGTTGATGATGCGTACAAGCTCGCTGATTTATCGGAGCTACAAGTGACTAAGACAGAGATTTACGGTATGGACGACGCAGTTAAGAGACTAGCCGTGGAAAGACCGTATTTGTTGCACGAAGAAGAGACGAAAAAAGCACGTAGGACACAGCGCTCAATCGGCGGTCCAACTAACAATTCAAAATAACCCAATTAAAAGGAGTAGATACTATGAAATTATCAAACCAATATGAGGATGCTAGACAACATTTACAAAACGCCCGCGACATTCAAAACGGATGGGCGAATTTTTTGCTTGAACACAAAACACCATTAAATGAGCAATTAAAAGAAATTAATCAAGATAAGCACTTAACAACTGCTGGAAAGTTAGCTAAAACTGACGCTGCTCGAAAGGAAGCAGGGATCGAGGCGCTTAAGAAGATGCAAACCCGAAAGGAACAGTACGTCGCGGAGTTAACTAAAGCTAATAAGATTGCGGACAAAGTATTTTATAAAAAACCAAAGGCGCCGGATGCAGTGACGTTAGAGAGATTCAACGACAGGCTAAGAGAGGTCAAAACTCAACTAGCTTTAGGCTCAAATGAGTCTCAATCTAAACAGTTATTAAATTCGTTTGTTTCTTCTATTAAAGACCCATATTTAGCGAGTCTAATCCGTGACGACTTTTTATCTTTATCGCAAAACATTGTTGGGATCGCTGGCAATGCTGCTAAAGCAAAATCTGATATGGCGAAAATTTATGAAGGCCTACGCGAAGATTTCGAAACGGAGGAAGTAAAAGGCGCTCGCCAAATCCTCGAATATACTTCCGAGCAAATCGAGAATCCGAAAATCTCAAACGATGGAGGCTTGTTTTCTGAGAAAGCGGTCGAATTGTTCGGTAAAGAAATAGGTCAGTTTATCCGTAACCCGGAGGATTATTTCGCTACCAATCCGGAAGAAAAGCCGGAAGAGTACGTAGACGAGGAGCTAGAAGCCGATACCAAAGCGCATAAACAAGAGGCAGATTTTGCGGAAACTGTAAGTAATATCAGCGCTACCACGGAAGAAAAGGAGTCAAATGGTCAACTGAATATCTAATTTATAACCGCGATGAACCCGGAGTCATAACCCGAGGGGAGCGGTAAAACCCCTAGTAGGCGTCGACCCTCCACCTGAGTCGGCGTCTTTCTCTTTTCAAAAAACATAACCGAGAGGATGAATTAAATGGAATTTGTAGGAAAGCATTTTGACGAGATTATTAACGACGAGTATGTAACGAATAAGGTGACAGGTGATGTTGAAATCCCTTATCACCAACTAGCCAAACGATACGACGATAGTAAAACTGATTTAGTCGGACTATACGTAGCCGGTAGATACGACACCGAGCAAGGGTTATATGCCGCGAAGTTATACGTAGCCGCGAAAGAAAGATATATGCGGAAACAAGCCGTCACTTTTTATAGCTTTTTGACCACGCAATATAAGCATTATGAGACGACGTTGAAAACCGGCTTCACGGACTACGCGGCGGGCGACGATCTACTAGACGCGCTGGAAGCGGTGCAACGCATGTCCAAATATAACGCGGAACTAGGCGCAAAAGCTGCGGCAGTTCTCGATAAAGTGGCGGTGCTGAACGAGGGCGGGCTTAAGCGGTCCGAGCAAGAAGCGATTTACGCGGAAGTGACGGAGATTATCGAGGGGGGTGCGGAATAATGGATTTAGATAAGCTACGCCAGCAGGGCGCAGAAATGCGCGCACTTAGACAGACAATGCTGGATGCGCAAAAAGACCCGACGGTCTCGCACGCAGAAAGGACGGTGAATCATCTTAAGTACACGAAAAAACTAGACGAATACAAAGCGGGTTTGTTCCCGCGACTTAAAAAGAAATTACCAGCGCATGAACAGTTAGTCGAAAATGCTCGCCATGACCGCGCAACCCGACTACTAGTCGACCCTATGTATATGATGCTTTATCAAAGCGCTATGGCAGAGATTAATAAGACCGTCGACCTAAGCGCTATTAAAACCGACGCAGAAAAACGTAAGTACGCAAATATGGCGTTTGATGCTGCTGACAAGATGATCGGAGGTGGTGCGGATGAGCCAAGCTAGTGCAGGCGAAATTAGGGCGAGGCTTACCCTCGAAAGTGACGCCTTTAAGCGGGGGATGGATGATGCGAAAAGTAAGATGGGGGAGGTTGGTAATAGTGCGGACCGGCTTAAAAACGATCTAAATACCATGCAAAAAGGTTTCTCCGTGCTCGGTGGCGCGGCTACGGCTGCCATCGGGGGCTCGGTCGCCATTGCTGCGAATTTTGAGTCGTCTATGGCACGAGTCGGAGCGATTACCGGCGCAAGTGCGCAGGAGATGCAGCGATTAGAGGACGTCGCGCGAGATATGGGCGCTACGACAACGTTTAGCGCCGCGGAAGCCGCGGAAGCTTTACAGCTACTCGGGATGGCTGGCTTCTCGGTGGACGATTCAATTTCGTCCCTACCCGGGGTACTAAGCTTAGCGTCAGCAGCGCAGGTTGATCTCGGGACGTCAGCGGATATCGTATCGAACATTATGAGCGGATTCGGGATGCAAGCGGAAGATACCGGAACCGCGGTTGATATCCTTACCAAAACGATGACTACCGCAAATACCGACCTCCCGCGACTGGGCGAAGCAATGAAAATGGTGGCTCCGGTATCAAACTCACTCGGCATATCGATGGAAGACACCGCGACGGCTATCGGTAAAATGGGTGACGCCGGTATAGCGGGATCGCAAGCGGGTACCGCACTCCGCGCGATGTTCCTGTCACTCGCAAACCCTACGGGGCAAACGATTAAAGCAATGGAAGAACTCGGCATCGAAGTAACAAACGCAGACGGCGCGATGAAACCTCTGCCGGAACTAATCGGACACATTGGCGATAAAATGGACGGCATGACTGACGCGCAAAAGACGCAGACAGCCGCACAACTCGTCGGACGTGAAGCCACGTCGGGCTTTTTGGCATTGCTTGAAGTCGGTGAGGACGGACTTGCGGATTACTCGCAGGCGCTCACGGACTCAGCCGGTACTGCCGAGGAAATGGCGAAGGTGCAGAATGATACCGTGGTCGGCGCGTTTAAAGAGTTTCAATCGGCGCTTGAAGAGGTCGGAATTGCAATCGGGCAGGAGTATCTGCCAATGGTGCGTAATCTAATCGACTCTGGCGCCGATATTATCCGATGGTTGGGCGAGTTAGACCCGGCAACCGTAACGATGACGCTTAACTTTGCGGCTGCTACCGCGGCAATTGGGCTTACGGTAACGACGCTTGGCAAACTCGCGCTGGCGATAAAAGGCTTGTTCGTGTCGATGGGACCGGCAGGCTGGTTAATCGCGGGGATTTCGCTACTCGGCGGGGCTATTATATCTACGGAGATGGCGATGGACGATCTTAATGAGGTTAATTTAGAAATCGCGGAGACTATGATAGAGACGCAAGACGCTCTACAAGTACAGATCGATCAATTTGACGAACTTAATTCGAAATCTAGACTTACTACAGATGAGTTTATGGAGCTTATTGATATTCAAGATGAGTTAGGTCGCGCAGTCGACCAGAATAGGATTGACGAGCTCACGGAAAGACAGGAGGCTCTACGAGAAAAATCGGGATTATCAAACGATGAACTAAGTACAATGATTGGACTAAATGATTCACTGATCGAAAAGGTTCCGGAATCGGCTCACGCTATTAGTGAGCAAGGTAACCGGGTCGTTGAAACAACTGATTCCTTCAAGGATTACAATAAAGAGTTAAATGACGCTACGATACGAGAGCTAGAACGTCAGGCAATTATAGCAGAAGGTAAAGAGCGTGAATTGCAGGAAGAGATTAATCAACTTAAAGTAGAGCATAACGAATCACTTGAGCTTGAAAAAGAATATCGCAATGAATTTAAGAATTTCGATGAAGAAGCTTCTATCGCCAAAATAGAGCAATTACAGAGTCAACTAGACAGTAATGAGGTGCGCGGACGTGAGGCGCAATTCGTTAGAGCTTCTATAAGTGCGGAGGAAGACAAATTAGAGCGTTTTCGCGATCAATACGTTTCACAAATGGAAATAAGTGACGAACTTGCTGAGCAAATAAAGCAGAAAGAAACAGAATTAGGTATGGCTGACGAGATAAATGGCATGATTGTCGAGCAACTCCTCCAACAAGTCGGCTTAAATGGTACCCGCGAGGATGGTATCGGTCTGTTGGACGAAGCCATCGCGAAGGAACAGGAACAAATTGAAAAAGCCGAAGAATTACGAGGTACCCAAGAGGGTCTAAATGAGGAGGTTGACGGTGAAATTGGTCGACGCACCGAAGCAATTGCTAAGTATCAAGACGCCAAGGGGCAGATTGAAGAAATACTAGGCTTACAGTCTAGCACTAACGATGCCATTGAAACTGGTACAGGCAACGTAGGGGATCTAGAAGTTAAGTATCGAGGTGCCGTTGATCGTATTAACGATGGAAATATTGCACAAGTGGAAGTGAATAACCGTATTGACGAGGGTGTCAGTAAAGGCGAAACATTAAACGAGACTCTAGCGGAGAGGATCGCGAAGCTCATTGATGTAGATGACCAAGGTGGCGCAGACGCTTTAAACGAAAAACTTTCACGCCCCATTACAAAATCAATTACATTCTGCGAAGGAAAGAATTATAAAACCAAGATAAGTAGCGCGAAAAAGAAAAGAGCTAGGGAGGTTTTGCTATGTCTTTAATCACCGGGATTGTTCACAATGACTACGTAATGCTTACGGGGGATCGTGCCACAATAGCCTTGACCTATGACGTATTTGATGACGGTAAAGTAACCAAGCGTTGTTTCAGCACCGTTGAAATTGATACTCCGAAAGTCGAGCAACTTACGACTAAAGTAATAATTGGAATCACTGGATGCGTAGACATTGGCGTTAAATTAAGGAATTTCTTGCGTGATAGAGTTAAGCTAGACGACGATCTTAATGAATGCGCTGATCTGTTAAAGTTTTTTATACGCGAATTAGAAACGGACACATCCGACGAGGCCTCGTGGTTTTTAAGTGATGTTGGCGCAGACACTTCCGTATATATGCTCGGATTTAATGATGAGGGCAGACAAGGGATAGTTAGCTATGACAGCGGACTAAATGCGAAGGTTGAAGTAGAATTCCAAGGTGCTAGCGATTACATGTCATTCGCTGATGGCGTAGGAACTAAAGCGCTTGACGATCCGTTCGAGCTAATGGAGAGCCAGCATCCGGGTATATTGACTTTTATGCAACGTGCCGATGATATTCACCGCGTCATATCATACGCTAACCCTCGGCTGGTATCGCAACAGTATGACTTAATTACGCTAGATCGGGAGGGTAATGTTACGGTGTCGGCATTTAGCACCGAAGATCGGTACGGTGAGTTAGCCGGTAAAGACGTCGGTGTATTCGTCAGTGACGTTAACGCGATATATGCTGAATAGGTAGTACGACGTATCCTACGTAGGTAGGCGTACCCTTTCTGCGACATATAATGAAGGAACACGTCATAAGCGGTGTCAAGTACGGATGCTTGACGATACGTTAGGCGAGGTGATTATGCGGTTACGCCAGCAAAGGTCGCCTACCGCGGAAGGGGTCGCTAAACCTCGGGGGTTGTGCCGTACCATAGCCGGTACTATACGGTAGGATACCGCCGGGATACCGTACTATTATGCAGTATTTTATGCAAGAGCCGTGGAAGATTGACGGAAAGGAAACGTTGATTCTTCGCGGTTTCTTCTTTGCATAAATAATTGTCCGCCAAACTTACGAAGATGCGTTTCGAAAACGTTGATTTAAAAGGCTTTTAACTTAGCATCGAATGTAAGATAAGTCACTTTCCATACATAAGATATTCACGTAAATGTATTTCGTATTCATCATTAAAGTAGCTCGAAAGTATCGCAAGTTGTTTCGTTGACCGCGCAAAATGCCTTCGCCCCAACGCCCCTCCTCAAGAACCCTGAGCCTGCTGAATCGAACTTGCTTACAAATTTTTAAACCGAGGGGGTAAAAGCTTGACTCCTATTAATAGTCGCGCTATTATGAATGTACTATTACTGAACGTACTATTACATAAAGGGGCGATATAAATGGCAGAAGTAGGCGCGCTACAAACAGACGCGGATATTAAACGTTGGGAAAACTCGTTATATGGTCGAAATCGTCTATTAGTTACGATTGGCGTCTCATTTGGTCTTAGAATTAGCGATTTGCTTAAGCTAAAGGTCGGCGATCTACGCGGCAAGACGTCGTTAGATATTCGCGAGCAAAAGACGGGCAAAGAACGTACGGTTACGTTTAATAGGAAGGTTATCGCTGCGGCAAAGACGTTAGAGGGCGCGGACTCCGACTATATCTTCGTGTCACGTAAAGGCGGTAACAAGCCGATTTCCACCACGCAGGCTTATCGCATATTGAAGGACGGAGCAGACCGCGCGGGGCTATCGGAGAAAGTAGGCGCGATCGGTACTCACAGCCTACGTAAGTCGTTCGGGAGAAAACTTTACCGTAGCGGTTATAAGTTGCCGGAAATTATGAACATTCTCGGTCATTCTTCGGAAAAAATGACGCTTAGATACATCGGAATAACGAAAGAAAACGTCGCGGTTGCGTATAAGGCGATAGATTGGTAGGAGGAATTTGTTAATTTATATCGAATTTTGAAGTTAAAGGAGGTTTTTTAATGTACAAGAATTGTTTTGAACGAGTGAGTGAGATTGGTAAAGATTATCCCGGTGTGGAAATAATGATGAATGACATTAAGCAGAGGGCTGAATCACAAATTATTGATCTTGATAAAATTTTTTTAATAGAAAGCCGTTTTAATGATAGATTTGAAATACTTGTTGTAGCTAAGTCATTTTTCATCAGAAATATAGGATACCTTGACGAGTATGGTGATTTAATTGGATATGAACTTGAACAACTTCCTTATAAGGAAGTTGCATACTCAAGATCATCTTATATTATGAAAAGCAATGAAAGGTTTGACTCTGACACAGTTTTTGAGGACTTAGATAAAGAGACAACAATTCATTTAAGAGACATTGAAAATAAAATTGTGATTAGCGGTTTCTATAATTTAAGAAATGACGAGGATTATATATTAAGCAGAAAGAAAGCAAGAGACGCTCTAAGTGATCGATTAAAAAGTAGTTTTTTAAGCAAGCGGTAACATTCGGCGATACGTAAGAAGTGCGGTATCTTCGCGCTGTCCCGTTTAATGCCCGCCTCCGCGCAAGTATATACGTAAGGCTGCCGGTCTGTAATCGCTACTATTTGCCCGTCGCGTCGGAGTCGTAACGTCATACTCGCCAAAAGTCGGAGCTCTCGCGTTCCGGCTCTATTTGGCGTACCGTCCGCATGATCTTCCGCGTAACAGACGCCCCGGGTACGTAATCCTTATCGTTCGCGGCTATCCCGATCGTCTTCCTCGACACACCGCATTCATCCGCAAACTCCACCGTACTAACGCTATTTTTATCGAGCCACTTTCCGAATCTACTCCGCGGCTTTCCTAACATTCTAACGCCTCCTAATTACATTTTCAATCAGTCTTGCCCGCGATGAGAAAAATAATACTCGTAGTGGGAGAAAAAAGTTACATATTGGACAGGCGCCTCCGCATAAACGTTATTAAAGACGTCAAAGGAGGCTACACAATGACAAATAAAACCGATTCACCTTATCGCCCGACCGTAAGATACGCGCCGATCTACAAGGAATACGTAAACGACCTATTCCACGCCACCACGCTCGATCGTTCGCAGATAATACGCGCAGCCTTGTTTACCGCGGCTCATTCGCCGGAGTTTCTAGCGCAGCTTAAACCGCATCTCAAGCGAGACGTTCCTATCCCCTCCCCTCGCTGGAACCGCGCAGATACTGTACTTTGGCGGGAACAAAGCCCGCAGCTAGAGAGCGGAGAGGGGGACGTCACCAATGAAAGTGATCATCGCGCAAGAGTCACAGAAGGAAACGTTGAGCCAGTCGCCACCACAACCGATCGGACGCAAGAAGCCACTGATCCACCGAAGCCGGGACGCATTAGGTCGCTTTTCAAGGGAGGAATCACGCTCAAGCTGTGAGGTAAGACCGCGGGGACTTAAACTCGTAAAGGTGCGCGGTAGCTACGGTAGCTACGTCGTTAAGACGCGGTGGCTGACCGATGAGCAGTGGGGAGTTTTAATAATAATTTCAATGACCGTATTATATCTAACGTTGAGAATATAAAAAGCGTTTATTTAATTAAACATACTACTAATCTACTAAATTCCCTTGACCATATATTTAATGTATGCGTATAATAACGGAAAAGATGGACGGTTTGCACGTAGTCGTGCGCTAAAGAATCGCCACAATGGACGGATAAAGTAGGCGTAGTGCCTAACGGGAGAAGGAACAGGTAATTCAACGACTCAAAATCGTGTTCCTCTGGAGTGCCGGTTCGACCCCGGCCACCGGTATCGTGAAATGTTGATATTGTAGTACTTAAAGCTGTTTTTCCTTTATGGAGAAGCAGTTTTTTTGTATTCATGGACATTTTTTCAAGCAGCGAATTTTACGAGAACTCGGAAAATTGTTGATTAAAAGAAAATTAATGTGTTAGGCTTGAATAACAATAGAAGAGCGTTGTTCAGTAAAAGAGTACGGGATCGGCTAGACATTTAATGAAAGTAGCGTTGTTAGATACAGAGGGGATTACGATTTCTACTTCAGAGTAGATAAAAGCTAAATGCTTTATAAAAGTTTACAGACGTTTGGTGACTCAGTAATAGAAGAAATTTAGTCACGTTAAGGTTTACTAGTCTAACGTATGTAGCCAGTGTCTCAACAGATGTATTTCACATAAAACTATTAAAAAGGGAGTGTCCGGTGTGGCGTTTCTTATCCTCATGATTGGTGTATTTTTAATAATTTCTATTAAAGAAAAGGGAGTTTCTCTCTTTAAGAATAAAGCTTTGGATTTCATACATCTTACTTTTTACGTTTTGACTATAGGTTTATATGTCGTAAACAGCTCATTCGTTCAGTTCGTTCCTACTATACTATTGGTCTACGTATCAATTTTATTAGTGGTTCCAGTGTTCGTTACGTTTTTAAAGTGCAAAGATATCTTGACACATAATAAGAAACAAGAGGGTGGTTAAAACCACGCTCTATTTATGTGTAGGAACTATTATTTGATTAAAAATGAAAAAAGCAGAGGCTTCAGAGATCAAGATAATTCCACTACTTGGGAAGCTCCAGGTGGTCAAGTAGAAATTGGCGAACCGTTAGATGAGGCTTTGTGTAGAGAAGTGCTAGAGGAGACTGGGATTATTATTGCGCCAATTGGAATTACAGGGATTTATTATAATGCAACGGATGCGCTTTTATCAGTCGTGTTTAAAGCTCGTTTTGTTAGCGGCGATATACGTATTCAGCCAGAGGAAATTAAGGAAGCAGCGTTTGTTACGCTCACGAATGATACAATTCATCAATTTATAACGCGCCCACATATGCGGTCTCGGACCATTGACTGTATGAATGCTACAAATTTTGTACCGTATGAAACGTGGAAAGTAAGTCCTTTCGAATTATTAAGTCGTTTAGATAACTGATCGCTACATAGAAAGTAGGGAACAAGATGATCGTTTGGTTCAAACATTTGCCTGAAATAAGCATGGATACCGCTGAGTGGAAACCAGTTATAACAAATAGTTGGTTTCGTACACATTTTATGAAGTTTGTTTATACGCTTCAGGTTCTTTTTTTGCTTAGTAGCTATTTCCTTAGTCTTTCCATTCCAACTGTTTACCTCGTATTGATTGCTATCAGCGTTTTTATTGTCCATGAAATCATTCATATCCTTGTTGTGTATAAGAAAGGTGATATTAGTCTTACATTTAGTCAATTCTTTTTCTGGCTGCATACGAATGCGACGCTTTCAAAGTCTAGGTTTTGGTGGTTCATGACGTTGCCTTTTATTCTGTTAACGGCCTTACCTCTTATTGTTTCTTTTTTTGTACCTTCAGATCTGAGGGGAATTTTTCTATTTATAAGCTGGTTTAATGCAATCGTGTCGGCGTCTGATCTTTTTAATTCTGTATTGATTGCGCTAAAGCTTAGGGGTTCTGAATTTTGCAGGGGGGGTTATCGAGTGCAGCCAACAAAGCGGGCTCGTTAGGATGAATCTTCTTTGCTTTTATCACGCTTGTAAATAGCACGCATCGTTGCCGCTAGGAAGGTAGCAGCTGCAATCGCCACGACTAATGGCCAGCCTGTTGTTATGTCGTCAAAAATTAAAAAGAGAAGAATAAGTGCACATGTTGGTCCAAGGGCGTAAAGGAGTCCGTAAACAAATGGGTTTTTCATTTTCATGTCTTCACCTCTAAGAATACCTACCCGACAGAAGAGCTTTCAAACGTTAAAAAAGAAATTTTGTTCAAATATAACGAAAAATTTAAACAATCCGCTTACATATGACGAATGAACTATGATAGACTGCTAATTGTAGGAAGTTATACACGTTAGTAAAGCAAGCTGTTTAGGGGGATATTTAGTGAGAAAAGGTATGATTATTCTATCTATCTTTGTAATAATAGGTATCGTAGGTGTTGCAGGATTTTATTTTGGACAAAGTGCTCAAGAACGTTTTTCGGGAACGGATGAAGCTGGAGGAGAGGAAGCAAGTACATCGGCGTTGTCTGAAATGAACGGTGAAGACGATGATTCCGATGAAATTGTGCTGACAGCTTCCGTTGATGAGGAATTACATGATTTGTTTCCCGAAACGATGTCAGAGCGTGATATGCAGGAAGCGATTCATTTTATGACCCATGGACTTGTGGAAGCCGAGAAAAAGTGGGGGAAGGTTCAGCTGACGGAAGAACGAATTGAATGGTTATATAATCTAGCAACAGAGAGAGAGTCTGAATTCACGCACGGAGATCGGTACGTAGAACTATTAAGTAGGTGGAACGAAGGCGACTTTAGCCATGCGGTAGAAGACCATAATTTTATTTGGAAGTTATGGGGAGGAACAGTTGGTGAAGCGACTCGCTTATTAACCCCCTCAGAAGTAGAAGCGTATAACGAAGAACACTTTTAAGAGAAAAAGCATAATCTGCGCTAGTCAGATTATGCTTTGTTTTATGATGCAGCAACATCTTCATCGACTGTCGATGTCTTTGCATTATTTGGCAAGGTGATAAATTTGGTCAAGAATGCTCCTACTAAGTGAAGTCCAGCGATTAACCAAATTAAACCAGCAACGCCTATTACATCGAAAAAGATGCCAACAAGAAGGGGACCAACGAACACACATAGTCCTGCTCCTAAGTTTAGGATCGCCATAGCTGCGCCTTTGTCTTCTTTTACGAGTGATGGGACTAGGGCAGAAAGTGGGACATAGCCTGCGATACAAGCGCCCCATAAGATCCCAACGATTTGCATGGCGACTAAATTACCGCCAGTTAGAGCAGGTGTATAAAAGAATAAGACGGTAAACACAGCACAACCGACTCCACCGAACCAGATGACGGTGTTCCGCCAGCCAAACCGGTCTCCGATCATTCCAGATAATAAGTTTACAGCAATGTTTGAAAGAAAAATTGTTCCCCATAGACTAAGCCATGCAGACGTACTAATGCCATATTCGATCGCAAAGTATGTAGGAATAAAGACTGGAAAGGCATATTGACCTGTTTGATTGATAATACGAACAATCCCAGCAATCCCCACTTTCGGTTCTTTCTTTATAATTGTAATCCCTTTCAAAAGTTCCTTTAACTTTGACTCATTTTCTTTTTTCTCAGGACGTATAATCTTATCTCGGTTAATGACAAGAGCAAAGAAAGCACCTAGTGCAATAAAGAGTAATGCACTCCATAGTGTATTAATGTGACCGAGGTTTTCAATCGCCCAAATGGAGTAATATGCGCCAATGACATTTAGTCCGCCTGTAAAGACAAACCAAAACCAGCCTACAGCTGCACCAAGTTGTTTTTGTGGTGTCCGGTAAGCAATCCAGACGAGAAAGCCATATGCGAATAATGGATAACCAAAACCGCGCAGGGCGTATGTAATTAGCATTAACGGATAGTTTAAATTTTCGATTGCGAATCCTACAAAGCCAATTGTACCGATGACATATAATAATACACCGAGAAACATCGTCTTCTTTGCACCTAGTGCTTCAAAAAGGGTGCCAGAAAACCATGAGGAGATGGCAATGGTCACTCCATAGGCTGTAAAGAGGTAGGCTGATTGTTGGACAGTCAATCCTTGTTCAACAAGATAGGGACTAAGCCAGCCAATTTCTAATCCGTCTCCAACCATAAATAACATAACACCGACATACCCCCACACAAGGTGGGAAGGTAAGCCGATTTTGTTTACGAAATTTGACATGTGTGCTCCTCCTTTGGAGTGGATTTGTGCGTTAAGGTTTTAAAATAATCTTTAAAGATTTAGAACCGTTCTTCATAAGTTCAAAGCCTTCTGCAAAATCATCCAAAGCTAGTTGATGCGTCACTACGCCTTCTGTAGGCAAATCCCCATTTGAAATACCGTCAATGACTAGTGGGTAACAATACGGTCCCAAGTGCGAACCAAGAACATCCAGTTCTTTACGATCACTAATAATACTCCAATCAACGGTTACGGGGTCTTTAAACACGCTGAATTCCACAAAGCGACCGAGTTTACGAATCATACTCAATCCTTGTTCAACAGACTTAGGATGCCCGGTTGCTTCAATGTAAACGTCACATCCATATCCTTCTGTCATCTCTTTAATAATGCTAACCACATCATCTTTGGCAGGGTTAAGAACGATATCAGCTCCAAATTTCTTCGCCAGTTCAAGCCTCTCGTCGATCAAGTCAAGAACTACTAGTGTTTTTGCACCAGATTTTTTAGCTGCACCAATCATTCCAAGGCCTAATGTTCCTGCTCCTGAAAGGACAACGGTGTCACCAAGCTCAATTCTACCGCGGTTAACAGCGTGCATACTGCATGCATAAGGCTCAATTAAGATTGCTTTTTCAATAGGAAGTTTATCAGGTACTTTGTAGTTGATCGCTTCTTTTGTAAACTTCATATATTCAGCCATTGAACCGTTTACATTGTTTTGGAAGCCATATAAATCGTGTTTTTCGCACATCCAGTATTGTCCGCGATTGCAGAACCGACATGCCCAACAAGGAACAATTTGCTCAGAGATAATTCGATCACCAATTTCGTAATCTGTGACAGCGTCTCCTTTGGCTACAACATGTCCAATAAACTCATGTCCGGGTATCATCGGTGCTTTTATATAAGCAGGCTGCGTCTCATCTCCCCAAAAACTTGGAGCTCCTTCAAATGCTTTAATATCACCTGCACAAATTCCGGTTGCTTCGACTTTCACAATAATTTCTTTATCGTTTTCTAAGGTCGGAACATCGACTTCTTCTAAGCGATAGTCTTTTGGACCGTAAGCAACAACGGCTTTCATTTTTTCTGGAATTTGGTTACACATAATTGTATTCCTCCATTTTAAGTGAGAATGTCTTTATAACAAAAAGCATGTATATGTAAATCGCATTTTTGTTAAAAACTCAGAATAATAACAAATGAAAGTAAAGCAAAAAATACAGTAAGCGTTTTCATTCATTTGTTCCTTAAATCATACCACCATTACAATGGATGTCAATAATTTTTATTGTTTACTTTTGATTATTTTCATATTATGACTTTTTCATATACAATAAGCATAGGTTTCGCAAATATAGTAAACTAATGTAAGGTGTGCAATGTAGATAAAGGTGGGTCACATGATGAATAAAATGTTTATGACGGAACGAAGAGATTCAATAATGACTGCATTAAAAGATAAAAAACGAATCACAGTGAAAGAATTATCTACCGAACTAAAAGTATCTGAAGCAACGTTACGAGCGGATTTGAATGAATTAGAAAAGCTAGGGAAGTTAGAGCGTACGCATGGAGGGGCAATCTTATTAGAAGATCTACCTCCAGTAAGTGAAGTGGAGACAAGCTTTACGTATCGTCAAGCACAAAACACAGTAGAAAAAACGCTCCTTGCACAAGAAGCGAGCAAATTTTTAAGCGATGGCGACTGTATTTTGCTAGACGCAAGCTCAACCGCACTAGAACTTGCAAAGATCTTAAACAACATGTCGTTACGATTAACGGTTGTTACGAGCGGTATTTACACGGCTTTAGAACTTCGAGATCATGATTCCATAACGGTAATCTTATTAGGCGGTGTTCTAAGAAAAAATTCAAGTTCATTAGAAGGCGTTCTTGGTATATCTATCTTGGACCAAATCAATGTGGATTACTTTTTCACATCAGCAAATGGATTCTCACTACATGCTGGATTAACGGACTTTAATGTGTATGAAGTGGAACTGAAAAAGAAAATGGTCGAAAAAGTTCACAAAGTCGTTGCGCTTATCGATGCAACAAAAATAGGGAAAACATCCATCTCAACGTTTGCAGAGATAAGGAATATCTCTTCAATCATCACAAATAAAGACATTACAGGTGAATTAAAAACGGTTTTAGAACGCGAAAAGGTAGACATTATCAATGTTAAATGATCATAAACGAAAATAAACAAAAGTAAACGATTGACAAACTGAACGCAATTGTGTGAAAATGAACCCAAGAATTTGAAAGGGGTTACAATGTATGAAGATTGCAATTGGCTCAGACCACAATGCGTTCGAATTAAAAGAAGAATTAAAACAATTTATGATAAATAACGGGTTTAATGTTGAGGATTATGGCTGTTATTCATGTGAAGCGGTTGATTATCCAGATGTTTCTTTTCGAGTTGCTGATGATATTAAAAGCGGGAAGGTCGATAGAGGTGTGCTTGTATGTGGTACAGGGATTGGTGTCGCAATCGCAGCAGGAAAAGTCCCAGGAATTCGAGCTGCTTTGTGCCATGATACTTACTCTGCAGAAAGAGCACAATTAAGTAATAATGCGCAAATTATTACCATGGGCGCAAAAATTATTGGACCTGAGGTAGCAAAAAAAGTGTTAGAGGCATATTTAAACGTTCAGTTTGAAGGTGGCGCGTCAGCTCGAAAAATTCAACAGATTACCGATCAAGAAGACATCTATATTCAGCAAGAAAGCAGGTCATAGATATGAAAAAACTCGTAAACGATCCAGATTATGTTGTCGACGAAATGATAGAAGGCTATGTAAAAGCATTCCCACAGCAGATTGCCCGTGTAGGAAAAAGCGGCAGAGCGCTCGTATCAAAAGCAGCGTTAGATACGGAAGGGAAAGTTGGCGTCGTTATAGGAGGGGGTTCAGGTCATGAGCCTGCTTTTATGGGCTATATTGGTGAAGGGATGGCTGACGGTGTAGCCGTTGGGAATATTTTTGCTTCTCCGCCGCCACAACCAATTTTGGAAGCAACAGAAGCGATAAATAAAGATGCTGGAATGATTTACATCTATGGGAATTATGCTGGAGATATTATGAACTTTGGAATGGCATCTGATTTAGCCGACCTTGAGCATGATATTCATGTACACTCTATTGTTGTGCGCGACGATGTGGCCTCCGCTCCAGCAAGTGAAAAGCATAAGCGCAGAGGAATTGCGGGTGAATTTTTTATTACAAAAGTAGCTGGCGCTGCTTCTGCAAAGGGAGACTCTGTAGAAGAAGTCGTTCGCAAAACAACAAAAGCAAATGAATGGGTTCGAAGTATGGGCGTTGGTTTATCTCCATGTTCATTGCCACAGACTGGGCAACCTAGTTTTCATTTAGAAGACAATGAGATGGAGATTGGCTTAGGTCATCACGGTGAACCGGGGATTGAAAAAGGGCCTTTAGCGACAGCTGATGAAGTGACTGACCGTCTTGTCAACGATATTTTAGCGGATGTGGAATTACAGAAAAACGACGAAGTAGCGGTCTTAATAAACGGGTTAGGTTCAACGACGCATATGGAATTGTATATTATGTTCCGTCGTGTGGAGCAACGTTTAAGTGAACGTGGGATTCACATCTTTAAAAGTTATGTCGGGAATTATAGTACGTCACTTGAAATGGGTGGAAGTTCCATTACGATTATGAAAGTAGATGAAGAGTTAAAAGAATGTATGCAGGCACCAGCAAATTGCCCAATGTATGCTCAAGTTTAACTAGAGGAGTGATGAAAAATGAAAGCGATTGATTTTAAAAATGCGCTCATCGCCATGCAAGAACGAATGGTACAAGAACGCGATTATCTATGTGAACTTGACCGTCAATTAGGCGATGGTGACCACGGTGTCACAATGGTCATTGGTTGGAAGGCGATTGGAAAGCAAGTGGTGGAACTAACTAATGAGACTGACATTAGCGTTATTTGTAAAGAAGTGGCGATGACATTCCTTAATGCAGTTGGTTCATCTGTTGGACCTTTGTACGCAACGGGATTCTTACAGGCTGGAAAAGGGTTGAAGGGAGTAGAGGAGCTCTCCCTAACAGATGTAAAATCGTTCTGGATTGCTTTCTCAGAAGGGATTGAATATCGTGGTGGTGCAAAAATTGGCGATAAAACGATGGTGGATACGTTAGCACCCCTAGCAGCATTTTTACGGGATTCGGAGAAAGACTTTGATATGGATGGTGCGCTTGCTGCGGCAAGAGAAGGAATGGAGTCGACGAAGCAGATGCATTCAAACGTAGGTCGTTCTAGCCGTTTAGGTGATCGTTCAGTTGGGGCAATTGATCCCGGTGCTGCTTCTGCATTCTTTTTATTCGAGACGTTCTGTGAGTCAATTCGTGCACTAGAAAAAGTATAAAGGTGTGATGAAATGAGAGACCTTGTTTTTTCGATGGCCAATGTAACAGAAGTGGCTGCTGTATCGTCGTATCCTTGGATTGGGAAAGGGAATAAGATAGAGGCTGATCGAGCCAGCACGGAAGCAATGCGTCAAGCGTTGAACAAAATCTCCTTTAATGGGCGTATCGCGATCGGAGAAGGGGAAATGGATCAAGCGCCGATGTTATTTATTGGCGAAAAAGTAGGAACCGGTCAAGGGGAATGCATTGATCTTGCTGTTGATCCATTAGATGGCACGACTCCTTTTTCAAAAGGGCAAGGCGACTGTATAGCGGTACTGGCTGGAGCCCCAAGCGGAAAACTGCTTCATGCGCCTGATATGTACATGAAAAAAATTGCCGTTGGTCCTGAAGCAAAAGGACAAATTCATTTAGATGCTCCAATTGAAGACAACATTAGAGCCGTTGCCAAAGCCAAACAGAAGTCACTCCATGATGTAACCGTTATTGTACAGGATCGACATCGGCATACTGACTTGGTTGAGCGAGCACGAGCAATAGGTGCAAAAGTCAAATTGTTTCATGAAGTCGATGTGACGGCTGCTTTAGCGCCATGTTTACCGCGATTACATGTAGACTTGTTTATTGGTACAGGTGGTGCACCCGAAGGCGTCGTTGCGGCAGCTGCCATTCGCTCTTTAGAAGGAGACTTTCAAGGGCGTTTACTACCGGAGAATAACGAGGAGTTTGCTCGTTGTAAACGAATGGGGCTTGAAAATCCGACGCAACTTTTACAGCTTGATGATTTAGTCGCTTCAGATGATTGTTTCTTCGTGGCAACAGGGGTCACAGATGGGTTACTTGTAAATGGCGTTAGTCCAGCGCAAGGTGATCAACTGCTAACGGAAACGTTTATGGTGGATGGCGTTCATAAAAGCATTCGCATTTTACAAACAACACATTCGCCAAAGCGATTGAGCCATACGTGAACATTCTTGCTTCCCCAGACGAGCGCCTGCTTGATCTGGGGTTTTTTTTGAATCTTTTTTTAAGCCGTTTCGTAAAATAGAACATACGGAGGGGTTGAAATGGACTTTTATATTAAACAACGAATCTTTTCTTTTCGGGATCAGTTTACGGTTTTCAATGGTGAAAAGAGCCCGGTCTATAAAGTGGACGGGAAGTTTTTTTCAATTGGTAATCAATTGGCGATCACAACAACAGAAGGAACGCCAGTCTTGCAGATTAAACAACAGGTGATGTCGTTTATGCCTCGTTATGCAATTTTGAACGAAGAAAAAGAATTATGTGTGGTGGCGAAAAAAATGAGTTTTTTTCGAGCTCGTTATCAAATTGAACCACTTAATTGGTCGATTGAAGGAAGTTTGTTTGATCATCATTATGCTGTCAAAGATGGAAACAACGAAATTATGTCGGTTGAGAAGCAATGGTTAAGTTGGGGGGATACGTATCATCTTCATGTTCAAGATCCTAAGCATGAAACGATTAGTATTGCGCTAATGATTGTTCTCGATATGGTTCATCACCAAAATAAAAATAACAACTAAATTCCTTAGATGATAAGTAAAACAAATCAATTGCACTCATTTTTTTGAGCGTTACCTATGACGTATCTTTCGCTATACTTAGTTCATAGGAGGCGATCAGATTGCGTGCTGTTACGTTAGATAAGAAAGGTGAAGTCATTGTTTCAGAGAATGTAAAACCTGAGCCTGGAGCGAGGGAAGTAAGAATAAGAGTCGTAATGTCGAGCTTGAATTTTGCTGACTTAAAACAAATCAGGTCAGGTTCGAAAGCTGTATTAGGGTTGGATTGTGTAGGGATCGTTGAGAAAGTTGGCGACAAGGTATCTAAAGTGAAGACAGGCGATCGCGTCATGGCATTTCCTTTTACAAGTGGACATGCAGCGTTTGCGATTGCGACGGAGGCTCTTGTGTTTCCGATTTCAGCTGAGATTGGGTGGGAACAGGCTGCCGCGGCACCGATTGTAACCTTTCTTAGTTATTTTTTAACGCAAAAAATTCATAAGCTTCTCCCGGAAGATACAATGATTGTTCATGCTGCTTCAGGCGGGGTAGGGACAACGATCATTCAATTAGCAAAAAATTTAGGCGTACAAACGATTATTGGTACGGTAGGGAATCTCAGCAAAGCAGATGCTGTTTATAAAGCAGGAGCGACTCATGTATTTACGTATAATGCGTTTAAAGAAGAGACGCTACATGTGACAAATAATGTTGGTGTTTCAGTTGTTTTTGATAGTGTTGCTGGTCAAGTTACGCAAGATAGTTTAGATGTCCTCGCTCGTTTTGGAACACTGATTCAATTTGGCAATGCGAGCGGCCAACGAAGTGTATTTACAAATGTGGATGTACATAAAAGCTGTCGAACAATAAAAGGATTTAGCTTCGGAACGACCCGTAAGTACCGACCAAATGTAGTAGAAGAAATCGCCGCTGATGTACTAAATTTACTAGAAAAGAGAGAGTTAGTACTAGCGACAGATAAAACCTTTTTATTAGCAGATGCTCAAGAAGCGTATGCGTATGTAAAAAGTCGACACCATACAGGGAAAGTTTTGTTAAAAATAAGTGAATTAGGGAAATGAAAAAAGTACAACAACGAATATCGTTGTTGTACTTGTGATTAGGAAATATTACTCATTCAGAGCTTGTTCTAATGTCTCGACATTGCTTCTCATCAAGGAGAAATAGTCTTCATCGTTCTCTTTATCTATTTCTGTTAGCGATTCAAGTGGATGGATTTGCAGTGCTTCAGCGTCTAAATGATCTTGAACAATTTCAGATACCCGTGGCGTAATGTTTGGTTCAAATAAAACGTAATGTAAGCCCAGTTCTTGCGCTTTTTCAACCGTTTGAATAAGCTCTGTTTGCGATGGTTCACTTGTTGGTGAAATTCCAGCAATACCGATTTGGTTTAATCCATAGCGCTGCTCCCAATACCCATAGCCGGCATGTGAGACAATAAATGTATCGTGTGTAGCTGTTTCAACTGTATTAACGAATGCTTCATCTAATTCATGGAATTGCGCTTCAAGTGCTTGAAAATTTTCATTAAAATAGTCTTCTTGTTCAGGCATTAGTTCAGTGAGTGTGTCTCTTATACTTTGGGCGATTTCAATGGAACGAATCGGGTCTAACCAGACATGGGGATCATAATCTCCATGATTATGGTCATGGTCATCATGATCGTCAATGATAATTTGAACAGTATCACTTGTTGCACTCACTTCTTCGTTTTCGTCATATTGGACCGCTTGAACATGTAGACCATTATGATTGGTTGTGAAAGAATACTCATTAGTAGGCTCTTCTGTCACTCGATCCCAATTTTCGTTATCCGTACTTGTGTACCAATACCAATCCCCTTCATCATCGACAGTTAATGTAGCACTATCGTCACTATGGTAATGGTCTTGAATTCCGTTTATTTGCACATCTCCTTCATTAACAAGTGGAGAAATGTCATGCTCATCGCCATGCTCGTGGTCATGATCACTAGGGATTAAGTGGGTTTGTGCACTACCTTCTAAAATGTGAACATCTTGGTTTTCAATAGCAGATAAAATGCTATCAGCAAAAGGTTCAAGTTCTGCGCCGTTATAAATAAAGATGTCGGCATCAGCGACTTCAATCATTTCTTGAGGGGTCGGTTCATATGTGTGAGCGTCTGCTCCTGCAGGGACGATGTTTTCAACATCAACATAATCTCCTCCAATCGCAGTCGTCCAATCTTGATAAGGAAAAATAGATGTTTTTATAAGTAATTGTTCTGTATGGTCATCAGTTCCTTGGTCGTTGCCACATGCAGCAAGCATTGCTGTAACAGATAGACTAACTGTTAGTAATAATGTTTTCTTCATCTTGCGCTCCTAACCGTAAGAATTACGTTTTGTGTAATCCACTGCATTATATCGTAATCGTTCTTATTTGTGAAGGGGTAAGCTCGAATGATTTGCATGGGAGGTGTAATAGTTGGAAAGAGTTATTGCACATCGCGGGTTTTCTAGCCTTTATCCTGAAAATACGCTGAAGGCTTTTGAAGAAGCGATAAAATGTGGGTGTCGAACGATTGAATTCGATGTGCACTTAAGTTCTGACAATATCCCGGTTGTTATACATGATGAAAAAGTCAATCGAGTAACGAATGGGTCTGGTTATGTAAAGGATTTAAGTGTAAAAGCATTAAAAGAATTAAGCGTGTTTGAAACTGGAAAAATTCCAACGTTGCACGAGACGCTCTTGTTCTTAAAGGGAAGAGCCAAGCCAATTATTGAATTAAAAGGCCCATCGACTAATCAACATTTAGAAAAAAAAGTTCTAGAGAGCTTAAATAAAGTAGGCATGATGAAAGAAGCACAAATCATTTCGTTTGATTTAGAAAAAATTGATGTCGTACGAGAATTGTGTTCAGACGTTCAACTAGGCTATATACAACGTCGACCGAAACATGCAACTTTTTAAAGAATGAAGCAAAATCAAGTTGAGGTGCTTACGATAAATTATCGCTTTTTTACCAATCGTTTTGCAAAAAGATGTGCCCAAGAAGGTGTGCGATTAGTTGTGTATCATTTAACAAAAACTAGACAAATAAAAAGATGTTTACGTTATGAGCACGTTTCAGTCACAATCAAAGCGCTTGATAAAGGAGGGGCGTTCGTTTAAAAGAACCAAAGTCCGGGTAGGAAGTACTATAGACAAAAGTATGTTGTGGAGGGCTATACATTGAAAAAAATGACGTGGTTACTCGTTGCGCCAGCTAGCACACTGATGCTTGTGGCATGTGGCGGAGACGAAACTGGTGGAGAAGCTGGAACGGAAGACGCAAATACGAATGAGGAGGTTCAAGAAAACGAATCCCTTTCAATTGAAGAAGTGTTGCAACGGACTGAGGATGCAATGAATGACGTTAATAGTTTTAGAACTGAAATGGACATGACCTACGATGTAGAGGCTGACGGTGAAGATGGAAATGAATCGATGCAGGTTGGATTAAATACGATGATTGATGCAATCGCCGATCCCCTTGCATTTGAAATGAGTACAACGATATCTGCTTCAGAACTTGGCGTTGATATAGGGATGGATCAATATTTTGTTGATGGAAACTTTTACATGCAAAGTCCATTAGGTGGAGAATGGATGAGTATGGATATTAGCGATGAAATGGAAATGGAAGAGGAACTTCAAGTTGATGAGCAAGAGCAACTACAAATGTTGCGCGACATGATGGACCAAATTGAGATGACGGAAGAAGACAACACTTACGTGATTTCAATGGAAGGAAATAATGAAGACGTTCAAGAGCTTATTTATTGGTATATGGATATGGGAGGTCAAAATGAAATGGCTCTCCCTCAAGAAGAGCTTGAGATGATGATGGAAAACATGGAGATAGAAAATATGAGTTATTCTCTAGTTATCGACCAAGAGACTTTCCGTCAACAATCAGTAGTTATGAATGTTGACATGATGATGGAGGAAGATGGCGAATCGATGAGTTTCACAATGGATATAGACGGGACCTATTCCATGTATAATGAAATTGATTCCATTGATATTCCTGATGAAGTTATCGAGAATTCCGTTGATCTTGGGGAAGAATTTGGTGACTTTAACATTGATGAAACAGATGATATGTAGAGCTCGATACTAATAGGAAAAGACGATTGATTCTATAAAAGATCAATCGTCTTTTTTAATAAGCAGGGGACTAAAGCAATCTCAAGGTTTGTTTCGAATCACGATTCGCTTTGTGATGAATTTCCATCGTGGTACGTGACAGTTACTGGAGAGTATTCGCCAATAACGGTTTGACCATGAACGGAAACACTTCCTTCACTCGTAAGGTCTTTTTCCGTCATAATTCCTAATGCAATGGTAAACTGATTTAATTTAACAGGGATTTGTGTTTCTCTTCTCACTTCATGGCCATTTACATAGAAAATCGCTTCATCATTTTTTCGGTCATAGATAATTTTATAACGATTGAAGTCCTGTGGTTTAAAGTGTTCCTGCGCTTCTTTAAATAAGCAAAAGTATTTCGTTTTACCGGTATCTGGAACATTAACGCCTGGGAAAGGTAGAATTCCATAAACAGATGAATATTGATCGTCTGTAGCAAAGAAATCTAGTGCAGCTCCAGTTGTGAAATCAAGAAGGTTAAATGAAACGTAGCCATCATAAAGATCTCCTGGCGTTGTATCCTTTGTACGAGCTTTAATGTCGAGCTCTATTTCAATTTGACCTTCCTCTGGGATTACAACAGGTTCAGCAGAGTAATACATGTGCTTGGCGTTGTCTAAAATTTGAATCGAGTCATGCTGGTTTGATAAAGGTGCACGAACGTAAAGAATTCCGTTGCGAACAATAACGACTGCTTCTGGTTCTCTATAGCTCCAAAATGAGCCATCGGGAAGTGGGAATCCGCCAATTTTCCATGTTTCTTCGCTTGATAAAATGGTGTCGAAGTTACCTAATATTTTTTTCATTTCGTGTCACACTCCTAATTCGTTAAATAAATCCGTTAAGTAATAGAGATGCAATAATGACTAAGCCAGTACGAATCGTTGCTTTCAAGGAAGCACCCATTAGTTGACCGTACACAGGACTAGGGTTTGTTTCTGCTAACGTTTGATACGTTTTTGCGAATGGAATGGCTGCGATTAAGGCAAGATTTGCATACCAAGGGAGTACACCAATAAGACTCAAAATCGGAATTGATGTAAATGCGAGAACGGCCAACGTTTTTGAAAAGCGAAGTCCGCCTTGCTCTCCCCATACGACGACTAACGTTTTCTTACCTGCCGCTTGATCTGCGCGCCAGTGTAGAAAATGATGGTTAAATAAAATAAGTGTTGTTAATAGCCCAATTGGAATGGAGAGTAGAAATGCATCAATGGGTAAAGATTGCGTCATAACAAAGTAACTTCCTGTTATGGGTAACACACCAAAAGCGAGAAAAATGGCGATTTCGCTGTAGCCTTTTCCGCGATAACCAAATTTTAAAGGAGGAGCAACATAGAAATAGGCAATTAATCCGCCAGCTAAGGCAAATAAAAGCAACTCCCACCCACGAAATAGGGCTAAAAGGATACCAGCAGCAAAAGCGATTGCGAACAAGCTCCATGTGACAAATGCGAATGTCGAAATAGAAACTTTCTTGTTTGCGAGCAAGCGAGAATTTGTAGAGATGGACTCTTCTGATTGCTCTGCTTTCTCATCAACGCCATTACGGAAATCCCAAAGGTCATTAATCATATTTGAAAATAAATGCGCAGCGAGTGCGCCGACTAATGTAAGGATAAAATAGAAAGGATAAAAGGTTTGCTCCCAAGCGAATGCCGCAACAGAACCAATTACGACAGGTAAAATCATAACAGGTAGTACGCGTGCTCTAGCAGC
This sequence comes from Alkalihalobacillus sp. LMS6, assembly GCF_024362765.1. Taxonomy (NCBI): domain Bacteria; kingdom Bacillati; phylum Bacillota; class Bacilli; order Caryophanales; family Bacillaceae; genus Alkalihalobacillus; species Alkalihalobacillus sp. LMS6. The sequence goes on from NZ_CP093302.1 coordinate 1,279,475, forward strand.
TTTTAACCAAAACTTAAGGGTTTTTATAGTGTTCACCTCCAACGAACAGACCGACAAGCAGTCCAATGTAGACTATACACTTTAGCGATTCATTTCACAATGAAATACGCTTGCAGATTAGTGGTTTGGAAAAACTTACTGTTGTGCTATGCTAGTAGTAGAAGAAATCGCTTTATTTTTTAGAAAGTAGGAGAAAACATGGAACATACAGATATGGTTATTCAACGAAAAAAATTGCCTGTTTTTCTACGGATAGGCAAAATAGTGATGGCCCTCCTCGGTTTAACTGGTGTTGTTATTGGAATTATGGTTGCAGCCACACAATCTGGAAGTATGGTACAAGCGTTCTTAATCTTAATGGTCTCAATATTGAGCTTAGGAATTTCCTTATTACGTGTTCAAACGGTTACTTGTCCACATTGTGAAGCGACGTCAACGATCCATACATTAACAATCGATTTTGAGTGTCGCCGTTGTTTAAAACCAACTGCAATTAAATGGAAGAAATGAAAAATCGGTGTATGTAACCGGTTTTTCTTTTTTTAGAAACATTTTCTGCAAAAAAAGCCTTTCTATTTACGGAGTTCTTCTTTATAATGTACCCATTAGGAATTAGGAAATACGAATAATATATGCTACTCGTATAATAGCGGTAATACGGTCCGCGAGTCTCTACCAGACTGCCATTTAACGGTCTGACTACGGGTGATCATTTTTTGCGCGCTTTTTTTAATGTTGAGAAGCCGAAAGATCACTCGGTTAAACCGTTTATCTTTCGGCTTTTTTATATTTTAGGAGGGTGAAACATGAAGCAATTACAAGATGCCATTATTGAACGAGGAACCGTACTATCAACAGGAGTCCTTAAAGTAGATCAATTTCTTAATCACCAAGTCGACACTCAGTTAATGACTGAAATTGGGTTTGAATTTGCTCGTTTATTTCAAGATGAAAAAGTAACAAAGGTCATTACGATCGAGTCTTCCGGAATTGCGCCTAGTTTTATGTGTGCGCATCAATTACAAACGCCACTAATTTTCGCACGTAAGAAAAAATCGGTCACAATGAATCAAGCCAATGTCTATTCCAGTCGCGTCTATTCCTTTACCAAACAGGAATATTCCGAGGTGACGGTTTCTAAAGATTTAATTGAAGAAGGAGATCGGGTTTTACTGATTGACGATTTTCTAGCAAATGGAGAAGCGGCATCAGGCCTAATCAATATTGTTGAACAAGCTGGTGCTTCAGTCGTAGGTGTCGGTATTGTGATAGAAAAATCGTTCCAAAATGGACGAAAAAAGCTTGAAGAAAGAGGACTACGGATTGAATCTCTCGCACGTATTGCTTCACTTGAACAGTCTACTGTGACGTTCGTAGAAGAGCCAGTTGCACAAAACAACTAACGAAGGGTGAGAGACAACGTGAATCAAGTACATTATCCATTATTTAAAAGACAAGATATCGATGCGTTTTTTGCACTCTTTCAGAACAATTTAGCAAATTTTGTTGTCATCACCGTGTCGCTTTTAGCGATGGGCTTTTCAACCGATCTTGTCTTCGGTCGAATCATACCTGGTGTTGCAGTCGCTGTCATTGCAGGAAATGTCTATTACGCCCATATGGCAAAGCGGTTAGCGCAGAAGGAAAATCGTACAGATGTGACAGCCTTATCCTATGGTGTATCCACACCTGTTATGTTTGTCTTTTTGTTTGGTGTGACAGCGCCAGCTTTAGCGTTAACGAACGATCATGAATTAGCATGGAAAATTGCGGTCGCTGCTGCATTTTTATCAGGTCTTGTAGAGGCACTTGTCGCATTCTTTGGAAACTGGGTTCGAAAACATACGCCAAGACCTGCGCTATTAGGAGCTTTGGCCGGTGTTGCGTTTACCTTTGTTGCTGGAGAAATGTTGTTTTCTGTTTTTGAAATTCCGATTATTGGTCTTGTAGCCATGGCGGTAATTTTACTAGGGTTTGTGGCGAAAGTTGCGTTGCCGTTTAACATTCCAGCCTCTTTATTTGCCATTATTGTTGGTGTCGCTTTGGCCTTTGTCCTTGGTTACCAAACTAGTAGTGATGTAACAGAAGCGTTAAGCAACGTCGGCTTTTATCCATTTTTACCAACCCTTGCCGCTTTTGAAGGGATGACGTATCTCTTTGGTGCACTGATCGGGTTATTAGGGATTTTAATTCCGATTACGATTTATAATGCGATTGAAACAATGAATAATGTGGATGCGATGTCAGCTGCTGGGGATTCTTATGATGTTCGAGAGTGTCAAGCAGTAGATGGAATAGGTGCTATGCTTGGTGCTTGTTTTGGCGGCATGTTCCCGACAACGGTTTATATTGCAACTGTGGGAGCCAAACAGCTAGGTGCTGGTCGTGGCTATAGTCTTTTAAATGCTGGGGTTTTCGCCCTTGCTTCCATTACTGGTTTGATTGGTGCCTTTTCGGCATTAATTCCAATGGCTGCGGTTGCCCCAATTCTAGTCTTTGTAGGGATGTCAATGATCGGAAGTACGTTTGCAAACAATGCAAAGCGTTACTATCCAGCCATTGCTTTAGCGATGCTTCCTTATATTGCGAACTATATGATGACACGCTTTAACAATCAAGCACCTGATGTTGTCGCAGGCATTTCTGAAGGAATTGTCCCACTTGGACAAGGTGCCATGTTTACAGCGATTATTTTAGGCGCTATCACCGTCTTTTTAATTGACAAAGACTTCTATAAAGCAGGGATCTTTTCAGCGATTGGTGCGCTTCTCTCCTTCTTTGGTTTTATGCACGCCCCTTCGTTAGCAGTAAATGCTGCGTTTGATTATACAATCGGCTATCTGTTAATCGGTCTTTTCTTTGTTTACATTGGATATCGAGAATCAAAGAAGGTAACTGTAGAGGTCGATCAAAAAATAGAAAACGTTGCGTAACGAAAAACCCATTTGAGGATACTCAAATGGGTTTATTTCGTTTTGTATAATCTTTATTTTCTATGAGTGTTTCAATCGTAACAATAAGAAATGCCAGTGCCGCTTGTGTAACAACGGGAATCGTTATCGATGTAAACAATCGTTCAAGGAAATGAATAAGCGGAAAAATAAACACAAACTGGATTGTAATTTCGCATACTTTTTGTAGCGAATAGCGTTTTACCTTAGGCACAACGGTATAAATGAGGCTCTTCGTTATCATTTCGATAATTAAGCCACTTACAAGGAATAAAATGACGAACCAGGCTAAAGACCAAAGCGACCGATATTCTATTCCCAAAAGGTAAAACAGACTAATCATGCCAAAATAGTACAGGATGAATATAAATCCAAGTACAACAAGTAGGAGCAAAGCAATTCCTATCACTGTTTGAAGGGATGGTTTCCGCATAAATCAGACCTTCTTTTGTTGAAAGATTATTCTGCTAGACGCAATTCGTTCGTAATTTCAATCGAACGACTCGAAATGGTTGATGCACTAACGTTATATTTTTCAGCTAATGCTTTTTGTGTAACGGAAAGCGGCGCAAATTCTTGTAGCGCATATTCCATTGCAGCTGCAAATGCTTCAGGCTTACGAATATTTACTTTTTTAGCTGAGGTAAACGCATGCCATTTTTCTAAAGCGAGTTGTTCAATTTCCGGTGGATGTTGATCTTTTTTCAAGCCGCTCAGAAGAATATCGGCGGTTTCTTTCACTTGTTCAGATGACCATTCAAAATCGTCAGCAGCTTTCACGACAGGCGTATTCTCCGCAAGTAACGATGAAAGAAGTTGAGGCCATTTAGAGGTGAAGCTGTCTCCTTCAGAATTTGAACGGAATGCATCAATTTTGGTTTTAATGTCTGCTGTTTTAGCAGGCACATGGCTAATAACTGGACCGACAAAGCTCATAGCATGTTCCCCATTGGCCGGGAAACCAATAATTGTTGAGCCAGGCTCGACTGTGTCTTTATGTTCGTCAGGAATGATGTGAGTCAAGCGTTCATTCGTGAATAAATGGATGCTTTCACACTGATCTTCATTTACGGATACTACTTCAAGAACAGCAGGTTTTGTTCCTTTCCAGCTTTCTATAATGGTAGCTGTTTGTGGACGTTTAATTTTTCTTAACTTGCTTTCAAGAAATGTATCGTATATGGTTTGCCCGTCTGCTTCAATAGGCTTGTGAAAAATGAGCCATACAAGCAGCATACTTGAAAGGGTCTCGGTTACACTTTCTTCAACGTCTGGGTAAACATGGTGGTAACTTTGCACCCAGTTTGTTAATTCCTTTTGGTAGCGGGTAAATGCAGTGTAAAGCATTTCCGTTTCTAACTGGTGAAGCTCTTGAGAGACAATAGCTTTTGATTCTGTTTTTTGCATGCAACATTTTTTATATTTTTTCCCACTGCCACATAGACAAGGATCGTTTCTCTTTATCATAGATGTTCCTCCTTACGTCAACTTTCTTAGTTTAACAGATTTGCGCCATAAAAGCAGGGTTTACAGCCGTTAATTTTGTCGTTGAGTCGTTAAGTGAATGAAAATGGCTCTTTTGTATGAATTATGTTTTGACAGTTTTCAGTCTTTATGCTAAATTAATTGAATACTCATACATAAGAAAACACTCTTTATATTGAGAAGTGGAGGGACTGGCCCGACGAAGCTTCAGCAACCTTTCCGATTGGAAAAGGTGCTAATTCCAGCAAAGGGAACTTTGGCAGATAAGGGGGATGCGATACGATCGCATAAACCCTTTTCATTGAAAAGGGTTTTTTAATTTCATATGTGAAACGAAACGGTGTAGTGTCCAACTACTTAATAGGGGAACTTGGTGAAAATCCAAGACGGTCCCGCCACTGTGACGCACGTATGTGCGAAGTCAGATTGCCTGCCGAATCGTTCTGCTTAGCTCTACGCGGATCTAGAGAAGAGTGGAAATCATGCCTTTTAAACTAGTTGTCATTTTTTCGCTAGTGATCTTTTGGTATATTTCCTATCCCTTTCTCTTGAAAGGGATTTTTTTATGGTGAGTACAACTATTTGAGGAGGCAGAAAAAATGAGTGGAGTTAGAAGTTCAAGCTTAGGTTTTCCAAGAATTGGGGAGCAACGTGAGTGGAAAAAAAATTTAGAAGCCTATTGGAATCAAAAACTAGCGCAAGACGACTACGTAAAAAAACAGAAAGAGTTACGTTTGAATCATTTACAAAAACAAAAGGATGCAGGGCTTGACTATATACCTGTCGGCGATTTTTCTCACTATGACCAGGTACTTGATACAGCAACAGCATTTGGCTTAGTACCTGATCGCTTTGACTATGAAGGTGGAAGCGTTGATTTAGATACGTATTTTGCGATTGCTAGAGGCAGTGAGCATGCGGTTGCTGCTGAAATGACAAAATGGTTCGACACAAATTATCACTATATCGTACCTGAACTTGATGGTAGAGAGCCGGAGCTCGTAAACAATCGCTGGTTAGATTTAATTGAAGAAGCGAAGCAAGAACTAGGGGTAACCGGAAAGCCAGTAATCTTGGGCCCTGTAACATTTGTTAAGCTATCAAAACAATACGGCAGTCGTTCATTTGTTGATCATGTTCGAAGCTTATTGCCTTTATATACAACCGTTTTAAATCAGCTGGCAGAGGCTGGGGTAGCGTGGATTCAAGTAGATGAGCCTATTTTAGTTGGGGATATGAGTGAGGAAGAATGGTCGATTACTGAAGAAGTCTATAAATGGTTCTCAGAGTCAGCACCAAAAGCGAACCTTCTTCTACAAACCTACTTTGAAGGAGTTGATGATTTTAGTCGTTTGACGAACCTACCTGTTGCTGGTATAGGATTAGATTTTGTTTATAGTGATAGTTTACAAAAACTAAAGCAACATGGATTCCCGAAAGAGAAAACATTAGCAGTTGGGCTAATTGATGGTCGAAACATCTGGCGTACAGACTTAACGAAGACACACGCCATGGTAGAAGAACTTTCAAAAATAGTTGGGCAAGAACAATTAATTCTTCAACCTTCATGTAGCTTGCTCCACGTGCCAGTGTCACTAAAACATGAACAAAAACTGCCTGAAGATTTAAAAGCTGCCTTATCATTTGCTGAAGAAAAATTAGCAGAGTTGAATGATCTTAAAGCAGTCTTAAATCAGCAGCAAGACGTGAAACAGCTACAAGTTGGAAAGCGGGCGATTGATACGTTAAACCAATCGGCAAGTCGCACAAACCAAGAAGTCCGTACCGCTTTAGATCTCAGTAAAGCGGAAGATTCTAAAAGAGCGGTTCCTGCAAATAAACGTATGGAACTTCAGCAAGAAGTTTTTCAACTCCCGCCATTACCGACTACAACTATTGGTAGTTTTCCGCAATCAGCAGACGTTCGAAAAACGAGGTTGCAATGGCGAAGAGGGGAAATTACGAATGAAGCCTATGAGTCCTTTATTAATGCTGAAATTGAGCGCTGGATTGAGATTCAAGAAGAGATTGGTTTAGATGTCCTTGTGCATGGAGAATTTGAGCGTACCGATATGGTCGAATTTTTTGGTGAGAAACTTGGTGGTTTTGAATTCACGTCCAATGGATGGGTTCAATCATACGGGTCAAGATGCGTGAAACCACCTGTTATTTATGGAGATGTCTTTTTCCAAAATGATATGACGGTCAAAGAAACATTAGTTGCACAATCGAAAACATCGAAACCGGTAAAAGGGATGTTAACAGGACCTGTCACGATTTACAACTGGTCGTTTCCACGGACTGACTTACAAGCAGAAGATGTGGTGAATCAAATTGCCCTTGCATTGGAAAAAGAAGTGCTCGCTTTAGAGAAAGCAGGAATTACGGTCATTCAAGTGGATGAACCTGCATTAAGGGAAGGGTTACCATTAAAGAGAGAGAAGTGGAAAGCCTATTTAAATCAATCTGTTAAAGCATTCCAGCTCTCTGTGAAATCGGTTGAGCCACAAACGCAAATTCATACGCATATGTGCTACTCTGACTTCCAAGATATTATTCAAGCGATAGACGGACTTGATGCAGACGTTATTTCAATTGAGATGTCGCGAAGTCATGGGGAACTCATTACAGCGTTTGAAGACTATACGTATAGCAAAGGGATTGGGCTAGGGGTCTATGATATTCATAGTCCACGTGTACCAACAGAAGAAGAAATGGAAACAAGTATTAATCGCGCCCTGCAAGTTCTTGATCAACGCATTTTCTGGGTTAATCCAGACTGTGGCTTAAAAACAAGAAAAGAAGCTGAAACCGTGGAAGCACTTAAAGCGATGGTGAAAGCAGCGAAAGCGAAACGATCTCAACTCGTTCAGTAACGCACAAAGAAAAAGCTTATCAATTTAATGATAAGCGTGAGATGTACGCTCGAGGTCTTCTTGATCGCAAGCGTACATCTTTTTTATGCATTTAAGTTTGTTGAATCAGTTGGCTTATCTTTCTTACCAGCGCTTCTTGCCCCTTCAATTCCGAGAAACACACACATTACAAAAAGGATAAAACAGATAACAGAAAGCAAGTAGTTTTGCGCCATGAAGTTCGAGTAAAGCATAACGAGAAGAGCGCTCGTCGTAACGATAAACATGAAAATCATGGGAATAATGACGAACAAGGCTTTTGACTTTGTTTTAACAAGCCACATCGTGACAGCTAAAAGAGCTAAGGCTCCAAGCATCTGGTTTGCGGCTCCGAATAACGGCCAAACTGTTTGCCATGTTCCAGATAATGCAAGGGCGGTTGCCCCGATTAAACCAGTAATTGTCGCAAAATGCTTATTCGATAAAAGTTTAACATTGATGCTATCGCCTAATTCAGAAACCGTGTACCGCATTAGCCGTGTAGCAGAGTCGAGTGTGGTCATTAGAAATGCCGACGCTGCTAGTGCAGTAAACGTAATACCAGCTTGAACAGGCAAGCCCCATGTGCTCATAAACTCACCAATTCCTAAAGAGAACACACTAATTGGATCATTGTATTGAGCCATAAGCGCGGAGAATTCTCCCATCGTTAAGTAAGCAACCGAACCAATGGCAATAATAGCAACGAACGCCTCTAAAAGCATTGAGCCATACGTGACAAAGCGTCCATTTTTCTCATTGTCCAATTGTTTAGAAGTCGTCCCAGAAGAGACGAGGGAGTGGAAACCTGAGATGGCACCACAAGCAATGGTAATAAATAAAATTGGAAATAAAAATCCAAGTTGATCGTTATAAAACCCAGTAAATGCAGGCATTTGAATTGTCGGTCTCGCGATCAGTAACCCTAGGAATGCGCCACCGATTAAAAAATAAAGCATGTAAGAGTTTAAATAATCTCGTGGCTGGAGCAGGAGCCAGACAGGTAAAACAGATGCGAAATACGCATAGATAATTAAAATAAAAGACCATGCTGTTGCACTTAATTCAAGTGGAAAGGTAAGGCCCACCCAAATGGCTCCAACCATGGCAATCGTCCCAAGAATCGTTGCTGTTATGAGATTCATTCTTACCTGGTTAACAAGCACACCAAACACCATAGCAACCGCGATAAAGAGTAATGAAGCCGTTGCAGCACCTGGAAATGAAACAAAGGTGTTGGCAACTAATATGACAAACACGCCCACAATTAAAATCAGTGTCGCGATGGCGAAAGAGAGAAACATGAGTTGTCCTCGTCGTCCCATGTATTCTTTAATAACTTCCCCGATTGATTTTGCTTTATGACGAACAGACGCTTGGAGCGATGCATAATCATGAGTTCCACCAACGAAAATACTTCCAATCATAATCCAGATTACAGCAGGTAACCAACCAAACACGATCGCGGCAATTGGACCAGTAATAGGCCCTCCCCCAGCAATCGTGGTAAAATGGTGACCGATTAATACAGGAGTTTTAGTTGGGATGTATTCTTTCCCGTCGTATAACGTATGCGCAGGTGTTTTACGACTACTGTCTATTTTTAATCGTTTTTCTAAATATTTTCCGTATGTAAAATAAGCGACTATTAAGATAGCACCACAAATTAACATAAGCGTGACAAAATTCATATTGTTACCCTCGCCTTCTCATTATTCCGATATTGCCTCAATAAATGGCTGAATAAACGGATTGCCTTTCTTGTTTATAATTAATCTCTGTTCAGGTATGGAGAGGACGCCAAGATAACGTTCATACCAGCCTGATTTTCCCCATTGAATAAACGAAACTTTTCTCGTTCTCTTTGCTTTTTTCTCTAACGTCATACTTGGCGTTGTTTTCAACAAGAAGATGCCAATATAAATGGAAGACATATGACTCGTACGGTCGCTTTTATGTTGGTGGATATAACAATCTAATTCTTGTTTGAATTGTTCGAATTCTTCGATGGTACCTTCGTTTGCTTCATATAAAAAAATGTGTTGATTGTTTTCAACACTCCATACGGTTACGTTTTTTGTAAACATATACCGATCGTCTCTTCGGTAATAATGAGCGCTAAACCGCAGTGGAAGGTTTTCTAGCTTGTCATTTGCATAAACGTCAAATTGATGTTTTAGCGTATTTTCTAGTTGATTTATAAACCGTTCCGCCTTCGTAATTAACACCTCCTACTAAAACTTGATTATAAGTGAATGATTCTTATTATAAGGACGATCTATTAAAAGTTCAATACTTTCTGTTAATTTAATGCTGAATAATTCACGTCATCGATTAACATTGCAAAAGTTTTAAAAAAAGTTAGTAGGGAACAGAACTAGAAAATGATTTATGAAAGGGGAATTCTAATGAAATTATATATTAATGGTGAATGGGTTGGCGAAAACTTAGAGCAAGTTGATATTACAAACCCAGCTAATGGAGAAGTGGTTGACCAAGTACCAAAAGGTGGCACAGAGGAAGCGAAGTCGGCGGCAGATGCAGCTGCTGAAGCATTTAAAACATGGTCAAAGCTTTCCACGTATGAACGTAGTGAGAAATTAGAATTGTGGCACCAATACATTGAAGAACACACCGAAGAGTTAGCAACATTAATGACAAAAGAGCAGGGGAAAGCCATTAAAGAGTCTCGTGGTGAGATTGGTTATGCGAATTCTTTTATTAAATGGTATGCAGAAGAAGGAAAGCGAAACTATGGAGAAACGATTCCTGCTTCCACAGACGATAAGCGATTGTTTGCGATTAAGCAGCCAGTCGGTGTCGTAGCAGCCATTACCCCGTGGAATTTTCCAGCAGCAATGATTACGAGAAAAATTGCACCTGCATTAGCAGTGGGCTGTACAGCTGTAATCAAGCCTGCTTCGCAAACCCCGTTAACGGCATTAAAGCTAGCAGAGCTTGCTGAAAAAGCAGGAATCCCTGCTGGCGTAGTGAATGTCGTTGTAGGTTCATCAAGTGATATTTCGAAAGTATGGCAAGAAGATCAACGTGTTCGAAAGCTTACGTTTACAGGCTCAACCGAAGTAGGAAAAACACTGATGAAAGATTCAGCAGAAACGATGAAGAAAATTTCATTAGAGTTAGGTGGCCACGCACCGGTGATTGTTTTTAAGGATGCCGACCTTGATCGAGCAGTTGAAGATACGATTGCATCTAAATTTCGTAACGGTGGACAAACGTGCGTGTGTGCAAATCGTATCTATGTCGAAGAGTCCATTGCTGATGAGTTTACGAACAAAATGAAGGCAGAAGTGGAGAAATTAACAGTAGGAGACGGATTAGATGAACATACTGATATAGGTCCACTTGTTGATCAAGATGCTGTTGATAAAGTCTTGTCTCATATAGCAGATGCGAAAGAAAAAGGCGCTACCGTCGTTACAGGCGGCACAAATACGGAGGGGCTTTTCATGGAGCCTACCGTGCTCGCAAATGTGACAGATGACATGGCGTGTATGATTGAGGAAACATTCGGCCCAGTCGCGCCAATTACGACATTTAAACAAGAAGAGGAAGCAATTGAGCGAGCAAATGATACCATTTTCGGCTTAGCCGCTTATGTATTCACGAAAGATATCAATCAAGCGATTCGTGTTACAGAAGCGCTAGAATATGGAATTGTTGGACTAAACGATGGTGGTCCATCGGCTGCGCAAGCGCCATTTGGAGGTTTTAAACAAAGTGGAATTGGACGTGAAGGCGGTAGACAAGGTATGGATGAGTACCTAGAAACCAAATACGTATCGTTTAAGATGTAGCAAACACACACCTAGGGAATTAAATCCTAGGTGTGTTTTTTATGAAATTAAGGTTGTGCATTAAAAAGTATTAGTGTACTATTTAAGTAGAACACTAATGCAGGGATAGGGGGAACAAACAAACATGACAGATTTTCCGTTACAAATTAAAGGTCTTAATAAGTCATTCGGAAAAAATCATATTATTAAGGACATGAGTTTTCAGTTAAAACGAGGGCAAATTTATGGTTTTTTAGGTCCGAATGGCTCTGGAAAGACAACGACGATTCGAATGATTGTGTCGCTTATCGCCCCAGATTCAGGGGATGTCATTATTGAGGGGAACAATATTCGGACAAATCGAAAACAAGCATTGTCGAAAATCGGTGCAATTGTTGAAGACCCAGACTTATATGGTTATTTAACAGGGCAGCAAAACCTTGAGCACTTCGCTCGATTGAGTAACCAGGTCATTTCAAAAGAGCGTATAAAAGAAGTGGTTTCTTTAGTCGAGCTTGAAGGGGCAATGAAGAAGAAAGTAAAGTCTTACTCATTGGGAATGAAGCAACGGTTAGGAATTGCGGTGTCGCTTTTGCATCGTCCTTCTGTGTTGATCTTGGATGAACCAACCAATGGTTTAGATCCGAAAGGCATTCGAGATCTCAGGTCGTATTTACAACGGTTAGCCAAGGAAGACGGGGTGACACTACTCGTTTCTAGTCATCAACTAAGTGAAATTGAAACGCTATGTGACCGTGCGATTGTTATTAAAAAAGGTGAAGTAGTAGACGAGATTTCAATGAGTGACGATGAACGCATCGAGCAAACCTTAACGGTGAAAATTGAAGCAAAACCAGCCACAAAAGCGTTTGAAATTTTATCAACGTATGGGGCGGTTAAACAAAATGGAACGGCGGTTGAATTAGAAAAACAATCGTATGAAGAGATCCCAAACATTGTAGCAGCACTTATTAATGAACAGGTTCACGTTTACGGCGTAACGTATCAAAATCGTTTAGAGGATGCGTACTTTACGCTCACCGAAGAGCGAGAGGAGGAAGTATCATGATAGGCATTTTATACAATGAATGGCTGAAGTCTTGGTACGGACGAAAAGTCTGGGTATTTATCATCGTCATGGGCGTATTTCTTGCAGGTGCTGTGGGGCTTTCCCTTTTAACACAGGCTAACATGGGAGAACCCATGAATGCCGGAGTATTTGCAGAAATAAGCGTGTCTTTGTTTCCTATGTTTGTCATGTTGTTCGGTGTCGTCTTGATTGCAGGTGCAATTGCAGGAGAATTTACAAATGGCACAATTAAACAATTGCTAATTAGACCGACTTCACGGCATGCCTTACTGTTTGGCAAATGGTTTGGGAACTTACTTTTCTCTCTCTTTATGTTTTTTGCGATTGTCATCGTTTCCGTTGTGACAGGCTTATTTATTTTCAGTACCGAAGGGTTATCGATTACAGAGATGTTTTCTAACGTTTTTGAAATGGCGCTTTATCAGTTGCCGACTGTTGTATTTTATATTGCGCTAGCGACACTCATTGCTGTTCTGACAAAAAGTACCGCGTTAACCATCATTATTACGTTCGCTCCGATGTTCTTTAGCAGTTTAGTCCAGCTATTTATCTCGCAGTATGACTGGTCAAAGTGGATCATCGTATCGCATGTTGAATTTTTCGGGAATTATTATTCAGCGGACATGGCGTTTGGGACACCACCTTTTGAAAGTATGTGGGCTTCGCTAGCATTCTTATTTGCACACATCGTAATCATTTTACTGGTAGCTCATCTTGTATTTAAAAAACGAGATGTGCTTTAATGGAAGAGTCAGGCGTTTTTAGACGCCTGGCTTATTGCTTTAGAAAGGGGGCGATGGCGTTTGTCAATACAGTTTGATCCGAACAAAGCCATTTATGCCCAGATTGTTGATTCCTTTTACCAACAGATTTGTAGCGCTGAGCTAGCGCCTGGTAATAAACTACCTTCTGTCCGCGAAACAGCACAAAATTTAAAAGTAAATCCTAATACGGTGTCTCGAGCTTATCAAGAGATGGATCGGGAAGAAGTAACATTTTCAAAACGTGGACAAGGGACATTTGTAACAGAAGATTTAGCAAGAATCCGATCATTAAAAGAAGCGCTTGCGCAAAAACAATTAAATGAGCTTGTGAAGTATATGCGCAAACTGGGCTATGACGATGAAACCATGATAGAGGCTCTTACGAAAACAGTAAAGGAGGTGAGAAGTTGATGAGAGTTGAAGTCAAAAATGTACATAAAAACTATGGACGTAAACAGGTATTTAATGATTTATCTTTTCGTTTTGATCATAATCATTTTATCGTTTTGTTAGGCGCAAACGGCTCCGGTAAATCAACATTGCTTAAGATGTGTGCAGGATTAGCGCCATTTTCAAAAGGAACGATTCAATTAAATGATCAAAAGGAACGGATCGATCGAGCGCAACAAGCTAGTTATGTAGCAGAACAAGCAGGTTTCCCGATCCATCAATCGGCGGAAGTGATCATTGATCAACAACAAAAGCTGTATTCTGATTTCAATAAAGATCAAGCGCTACGTTATTGTGAAGACATGAATGTTCCAATTCAAACCAACTGGGCTTCACTTTCTACGGGGCAACGTCATCTTCTATCTTTAATTATAGCCATTTCAACACAAAAGCCGTTTTTATTTATTGATGAGCTGCTTGCGAATCTAGACACCACCAAAAAAGAAGCGATGCAACAAATGTTAACAGATTTCTTGCTTGAAGGCGGTCGTACCATTGTGATGGCTACGCATGCGTATGAAGATGTGGAGATGCTTGCTGATGGAGCCATTTTTATAGAGGGGAACGGTGTTAGAACCATTCCAGATCTAGAGGAGTGGCGGACTGAGTACAGCGCTTCACTCCGAGATTTATTTGCAAGGGTGGGGAGAGAATGAAGGCATTTGTTTTTTTTCTAAAAAGAGATTTGCGCTTGCTTTTGCCAGTTAATGTAATAGCAGCGATCATTTTTTTTGTCATGATGGTAGCAGCGAGTGTCATTCGTGTGCGTTTTGGACAACCGTTTGATGCAGTAGATATGACGTTAGTGTTTGTCCTTTTAGTTTATTATTTTTTCTTAGCCTCAATATTAATTATTGCTGAGTCTGTCTGGAGAGAATGGCGGAAAGGGACGCAAATACAGTGGTATCTTGCACCTGGATCTGTTCATGTGAAATTATTTTCCAAAATGCTATCCACTTATGTTTGGTTGAACGTTCAGTTTTTGTTTGTGGCAATTGTATTACTAACGTTTATTCAATTTGCGGCAACAGATGGCATGATTGGAGAATTCTTTCAAGATTTTGGATCGATCGTAAAGTATCCACTACAAGCATTTTGGATGGCTTTTATCGTTCAGTTTCTTTCGCTCGTTTCGGTGCTTTTTCCAGCATTTATTTTTTTTGGTGTGAAGACTTGGGCGAAATATATCGTCCTTATTCCATATGGATTAATGGCTATCCTGCTCTATCCCTATCTAACATTTAAACTGAGTGAAACGGTAGACGAATCAGTATCTCTTACTATGGCTGCTTTTGAATCTGTATCTTCTGCACAAATGGTGTGGGACCTTGGCTTGCTCATTCTTCTCTATGCACTTATTGTATTGTTCCTTAAAAAGAAAATAGAGCTGTAAAAGATTGAAATGATGCAGTCATACCGATAGAATAAAAGGATCTAACGTTGAAAGTGAAGTGTATGTGTAATGAAGTTTAAGAAAGCAGAAACGATTAAGCTATTAGAAGAGTTAGTTCACATTCCAAGTCCGTCTGGCTACACTGAAGATGCGATAGCGTTTGTTGAAGCGTTTTTAAAAACGCACGAAATCTCTTATCGGAAATCAAACAAAGGTGCTTTAATTGCGACGATCGAAGGAGAAGACACGACTTCTCACCGAATGCTAACGGCTCATGTTGATACGTTAGGAGCGATCGTTAAAGAGTTAAAGCCGAATGGACGTTTAAGGTTAGATTTAGTTGGTGGATTTGCGTATCAGTCTATCGAAGGCGAATATGTGACGATTCATAAAAGCGACGGAACGACGGTTTCTGGAACGGTTGTTGTGCACCAGTCCTCTGTTCACGTTTATAAAGATGCGCGAACGATTGAGCGAACGCAAAAAAATATGGAAATTCGCGTCGATGCGAAAGTGGAGGATATAGAAGGTTTACGTCAGCTTGGCGTTGACGTCGGAGATTTTGTTAGTTTTGCACCGCGATTTGAACAAACTGAAACAGGGTTTATTAAATCAAGGCATTTGGATGATAAAGCAAGTGTAAGCTTAGTATTAATGCTGATGAAAGAGTTAAAAGCAAGTCAAATGAAGCTACCTTATACAACGCATGTCCTCATTTCAAATAATGAGGAAATTGGCTACGGGGGAAATGCGTCAATTCCACCTGAAGTTGTAGAGTATGTAGCGGTGGATATGGGCGCAATTGGTGATGGTCAGCAGTCTGATGAGTATACCGTTTCTATATGCGTGAAAGATTCGAGTGGTCCTTACCATTATGGCTTAAGAAATCACTTTGTACAGCTATGTAAGGATAATGAGATCCCGTACAAGTTAGACATTTATCCTTATTATGGGTCAGATGCATCGGCTGCCATTCGTTCGGGTCATGATATTGTTCATGGACTCATTGGACCAGGTATTGAAGGCTCTCATTCAATGGAGCGAACCCACGAACAATCACTTGAAGCGACGTTCAATCTTTTATATGCGTACATGACAACTTCAATGAATCATTAAAAAAGCTGCCCACTTGGGCAGCTTTTCTTATGAACGAACATCCGATGTTTGTTTTGTATATGCACGTAACATCCAAGCATGTTTTTCAATAGTTTCTTTTAATCCAATTAACATATCTTCTGTAGCATCATCATCTAAAGAACCACATACATCGATTCCTGATTTCAACTCATCTGCTAGCTTCTCATAGTCACTAACTAAGTCTGCGACCATATCATCTGCATGTAAGTTTTTATTTCCTTCGTCAATAGACGACAGCTTTAAGTATTCTTCCATTGTTGCAACAGGGTAGCCTTTAATAGCGAGTAATCGCTCAGCTAACTCATCAACCGTAGCGCCTGCTTCATTGTAAAGCTCTTCAAATTTCTCATGTAGTGTGAAAAAGTGAGGGCCTTTCACATACCAATGATAATTGTGGAGTTTCACATAAAGAACACTCCAGTTTGCTACTTGTTTGTTTAAAACAGATTGAATTTTCTCTTGTGCCATTATAAAATCCTCCTACTAACGTTGTGTACAGATACTATTCCCCCTGTACAAATTTCTAAACAAACGCTAAAGCAATTCATAACGAAATGTCCCGCCATGTATGTGGGTAAACATTGTCCCTGCAGCTTGTAGAAGTTCCTCTGCGTTATGTGCAATGGATGAGTGGGAGAAGTAAAAACACTGAACAGCTTCTGTTGTATGTGTATGTGTAGTTGTGGTCGCATCAACATAGAAAGGTGAAGCGACTTCTTTATTTTGATCATAAAGCGAATGTCCTTGTTTATAAATTGGTTTAGTTAATGAATGTGTATCGTGCAACGTAATAGGTAATTGATACTCCATCATAAAAAAGCGATTTAAATCAATGCCCGACTGTTCTGGTGTTAAAAATTTAGCTTCTTTTACGGCTTGAAAAATTTTTTCGTGATGGGAAAAGGGAGGGTTTTTCGTTAATTCTTTATCGACGAGCTCCATATGAAGAAGCTCTTGATGGAATTGCAGTCTTCCTTTTAACATCGTTGATGACTCACTTATTTGTATCTGATGATAATGAATAATTCCTATTTCCACGGTTGTTCCTCCAAATTCTCCATTGACATTTACTTTCCTATTATGATTCTGTATGCTAGAAGAAATCAAACGTTTTGGTGAAAAAGGAAGAAATCAAATGAATGTTGAGTTACTAAAGCATAAATTACTCGAATACAGTAAAACGATCGGTATTGATAAAGTAAGGATCACGACAGCAGATCCTTTTTTGTCGTTAAAAGATCGCCTCATCACCCATCAAGAAAAAGGCTATGCATCGGGATTTGAACACCCTCATCTTGAAGAACGGATAGACCCTAGCCTAAGTTTAAAAGAAGTTCGAACGATTATTTCAATTGCCGTAGCATATCCGTCCAAACTTTCACATTCACCAAAAAGTGTAAAAGGTGAAAGAAGGGGGTTTTTCTCCCGCTCGTCTTGGGGTATAGACTATCATGATGTTTTGAATGATCGACTAAAAAAAATTGAAGATTTTCTAATGCAAGAGTGCGGATCAATTGAAACGGTCCGAATGGTTGATACAGGCGCTTTATCTGATCGAGCAGTCGCAGAAAGAGCTGGTATCGGCTGGAGTGCAAAAAATACATTTATTATTGCGCCAGAGCTAGGCAGCTATGTTTTTCTAGGGAACTTACTAACGACAATCCCTTTTCCTGTTGATGAACCGATAGAAGATTTATGTGGTTCCTGTCAAAAATGCATTGATGCTTGTCCAACTGGTGCACTTGTAGAGCCTGGTGTTTTAAATGCTCAAGCCTGTTTATCTTATCAAACTCAGACAAAAGGGTTTATGCCTGACGAGTATCGTTCAAAAATCGGAAATTACTTGTATGGATGGGACACCTGTCAGCTTGTATGCCCATATAATAGAGATCAGGACCATCATCAGCACGTTGAAATGGAACCCGATCCAGAGAAGATAAAGCCTTTGCTTATTCCTCTACTGACGATGAGTAATAAGGCATTTAAAAAAGAATTCGGTCATATGGCAGGGTCTTGGCGAGGAAAGAAACCCATCCAGCGGAATGCAATTATTGCTTTAGCACACTATAAAGAAAAATCCGCGCTTCCTACGTTGCTTCACCTATTAACTGAAGATCCAAGACCTGTCATTCGGGGAACGTCTGCATGGGCAATTGGAAAAATAAGTGAAAGTGAACACGAGAAGAAGGCATTAGAGGATGCGAAATTGAATGAACAGGATGAAGATGTGAAAAATGAAATCGAAAAGGGTCTTGCGTTTTTAAAGCAGAAAGGCGAATAGAGAAACGGGGGAGTGACATGCACGTCATGACAAGGTTTTATGTGAAAGAGGTTCATACTCCGATAGGGCTTTTGACGATTGTTTCCTCAGATAAAGGATTAACGCATCTTAGTTTTGGTCCTTTAAATAAAGCGAATTTGGCAGCTCGATTAGCTCGATTTGGAATGAAGCCCGAATGGTTAGAATTAGGAGAAAATGAATCGTTGCTAGCAGCTGAACAATTAATGGAATACTTTAACGGCGAGCGACAGGAATTTGATGTATCAATCGACTTAATTGGGACCCCTTTTCAGAAAAAAGTGTGGTCTGCATTAAATACAATTACTTATGGTGAAACAAAAAGCTATAAAGAGATTGCGGAGATGATTGGAGCCCCAAAAGCTGTTCGCGCAGTAGGCGGTGCGAACAATCAAAATCCCCTTCCAATTATCATTCCATGTCATAGAGTAATTGGTTCAAACGGAGCCATGGTTGGCTATGGTGGGGGTTTAACAAATAAAGAACGGTTGTTATCATTAGAATCAAAGATGAAAATTTCATAAAAAAACATGGCAGTCACGCGCACTGCCATGTTTTTTTTGACATGTTCAAAGACTTTTTAAATACATATAAGGAAGAGCTAGTATTAAAGGACACTTCCTCATAGCCTTGCTTTGCATAAAACGGAATGTTTGTAGCTCTTGTTTCACACATAAGTTCGTGACATGAACGATTTAATGCTTCTTGCTCCACTGTTTTTAGCAGAAGCTTACTAATACCTTGACCTTGATACGCAGGATCAACGCTTAAGCGAAAAAACGTACAAACATGCTGATTTTGCGCGTAAAAGATGCACCCAACAATTCGATTGTCTTTCATACAGACAAATGCTTCTTCATGCCTTGAAAGACGTAAAGCGATGGAAAGTCTCGTTTCATGCAACGCAGATGCAGTAACAGGATCATGTCTGTAGATTTGAAAAGACGTTTGAATTAAGTGATGAATTGGTTGACAATCAGTCATAACGGCTTTGCGTATCAAGATCATTCGCTCCATTTCAATATAAGGTAATCATAATTATACATCTGTATTAATTTTTATTCAAATCTTTTTTGAGGTGATTGTTAAAATGAAGAAAAAATGGCTAGTCCCTCTACATGCTAGAGTAAAACAACTAAATACCGCTTATTTAAATGGAAACCAAGGAAAAGATTTGCCCGAAAAAGACCGAGTTGCGTTTGTAAAAGATGCAGAAGAATTAAATGAACGAGGCGCGGAAGTCGTTAGTGCAAAAATAAAAGGTGACGTCTTAAATGCTGTGACCTTTGATTCATTAACCCAAGTCGATTATTTTATCGTGCTTGACCGTTTAATTAAACAAGGAGAGCGGACGTATATGGAAGAACGAACAATGCGAAGGCGCGCCTTTTTCGAAGGAAGCGTTCTTGTAGAGGATCAATGTCAAACGATTTATCCATTATCTTTGCAAGAACGTGGCGAGCGACGGACCGGCAACATTGTTCGAGATGAACAGTCTAGCTACAATCGTAGAAATGCAGTTCGTTATGCAGAGCAATGGTGGGATGATTACAATCCTGCTTTCGTGCGCTTTGAAGACAACTGCACAAACTACGTTTCACAATGCTTATATGCAGGTGGTGCGCCGATGACTAGTAAAACGGCAAAACAACGAGGCTGGTGGTACGAAAATGAAAAAAGAATGAGTTTAAGCTGGTCTGTTGCACATTCGTTTAGATGGCATTTAAGCGGGGCAACAACAGGGTTAAGAGGCGAAGAAAAAAAGATGGCCCGCGATCTTCTTCCAGGTGATGTAATTTGCTACGACTTTAATGGAAATGGAAAATGGAACCATTGTGCGATTGTGATTGCGAAAGATGCGAATAATGAACCGCTTGTTAATGCCCAAACGATCAACAGTCGCTATCGCTATTGGACGTATCAAAATTCACCCGCTTATACAGAACAAATTCAGTATAAATTTTTTCATATCACCGTTTAAACAGGGTCTGACGATTCTGTTTTTTCAATGTTTGTCAGCATCCCGTTTCATGTGTAATATAGAGAGGGAACGTAAGCCATTCATAAAGGGTGAACGCATGTGAAATGGAGAATGTACGCACAAGCTCTATGGATAATCGCGCTATTTTTAGCTTTTGCTGCAGTTTTTGTCGATCGAAATGGTATGTTCCTAATAGGAATTATTGCCTGCGTATTAGGTTCCACAATTTTTTATATAAAAAGCAAAAAATAAATAGAGGTGCACGAAAAATGGGATTGCATATTGTACTTTATCAACCAGAAATACCTGCGAACACGGGAAATATTGCACGCACATGTGCTGGCACAAACACAACGCTACACTTGATTCGACCACTGGGCTTTTCAACAGATGACAAGATGTTAAAACGTGCAGGTTGTGATTACTGGCCAAATGTAAAGATTCATTACTATGATTCAATTGACGAATTGTTCCAACGCTATCGTCAAGGAGAGTTCTTTTTTATTGAAACGATAGGGCAACATCATTATAGTGATTTCGATTATACCAACACAGAGGCGGAGTACTTTTTTGTATTCGGTAAAGAAACGACAGGATTGCCGCAAAAATTAGTAGAAGAGCGGAAAGAGCGGTGCTTTCGCATTCCGCAAACTGATGTGATCCGCTCGCTAAATTTATCAAATACAGCTGCAATTGTCATTTATGAAGCGTTAAGACAACAAGGTTTCCCGACGCTGAAGTAATTTTTTTAAAGAGGTAGACTTGCAATAAATGTATTGTATAACCGAAATACCACAAATAAAATCGTAAACAAAAATGCCGCCCAAAAAAATAAATGAAAGCAAATAAATCCAATTAAGCCTGGGATTGTTAACGATTCAGCAATACGATAAACAACAAACACAATGTAGGCAAACGAAGCAACTAGAAATGCTAATAGAACGACGATGATGAAGGGATGTAGAACGAGAGCAACGATGCTGCCGATAAAATAAATCCATTGGCCTCCTTCTGTCTTGCTCCCACTATTGCTTTCGTCAGCTTTGCTGGAAAAGAATAAAAACGAAAGAGAATTGACGGTATCCGCAATTAATTTTAGTGCTGAAAAGATCATGAAAAACAGCAACATCAGCATGAGAATAAGGCCGATTCGAATTTCGTTTATGGAGAGAAGATCTGCCATGCCGTCTAAAATTCCATTTTGTTCAAGCCAATCGATTGCAAGTCGTTGGCCGTATAAGGCAAACGACAAACTAAATAAAAAAATGCTTATTAAAGGTAGATGTCCAGTTAAGTATCGGTTCATATTAATCTCCTATATGTACGAATAACAAATCATTGAAGCGCTTGTCCAAAACAATAGGACAAGCGCTAACTTGTTTATTCACCTTTATAATGGTGGATCACTTCATAGGCGTGAAGTTCATTTGCGCTGGCAGCTGGCTTTTGATCAGTAGATTTGTCGGTATTTTTGTGCGCTTTTGCAAAAGATTCACTTGCAAGCCAGTTTTCGTAATCTTGTTTTGAAGCCCATTTTGTGAAAACGACTTCTTTTTTTTCATCGTCTTGATTTGATAAAAACATAAATTCTAAGCAACCGTCTACTTTTGCCATATTGTCGGATGCCTTTCCAAAGCGCTCCTGCAGCATTTTTTTCTTTTCAGGTGTAACGTTAAGTTCGTTCATAACGATGTACATGTTTAGTTTGCTCCTTTTTTTATCAAGATTTCGTGTTTTTTGTAAGAGAATGACTTTTCAATCTGATAGAACTTGGCTATAATAAAAGAGAGCGTTTACGCCCCTTGCAAGGAGGACTTTTTATGAGAACGTTTCTAATGATGAGTGTCTGTGTCGTCTTTTTAGTCTCCATTTTTGCTGGAGGTTATGAGGAAAACCCTCACAAACGATAAAGACCAAGAAAACCGGGAAACCGGTTTTCTTAATTTTACCGAACTGCTGCTTCCCATATCTTCATTGCTGGTCGATTTGGCGACAAATCCTCTACATGACCACGATCTCTACCAACCCAAACAGAAGCTGTATAAGCATCTGTGAGCCCCGAGAAAGTTAAATCTCGATACTCATTGGATGTTCCTGTCTTCCCACCCACATAGCCATTCGTTGCAAGCGTGATATCTCGGCCTGTTCCAGACTGCACCACTTCGCTCATTAACGTGCGAAGCTTATCATTTGTTTCATTGCTCCAAATTTGTTGTGGCTCTTGCGTTGGCCATTCATAGATGATGTCATTATGCTCGTCATACACCCCTTTTATCGCCTTTGCAGGAGTGAATGCGCCGTCGTGAGCAAAGGTTTGGTATGCTTGGACCATTTCATATACAGACACATCAACAGTTCCTAGCGCAATCGAAATGTCTCGTTCTTCTGCATTTAATTGTTTAAATTGAAACGGTTCAAGATAACTTATACCTGTTTGAATCCCAATTGAATCTAATAAGTATTGTGCAGGGATGTTGTAGGAATGTTTAAATGCTTCTCGTAACGTGACGTAGCCTGGCTTTACATCATTGTAATTTGAAATACAGCCTAACGAGCGGTTTGTTTTTTCTTGTTCCGTACAATTTTCTCTAGGGTTTCCGTTGACGACTTTATCAATGGAATCATGCGTTTCTTCAAAGTAGGGAGCAAAGTCGATTAAAGGTTTGAATGCGGAACCGTGTGAGCGATAGGAATCTAGCGCAAGCATAAAATTGCCTTTTTCATAATCACGACCGTGGCTCATGGCGACGATCGACTGATCATCGTTTCGAATAACCATACCAGCACCTTCTACATCAGACGGAAGTTCATGATAGAAACTCTCTTTTAATGTAGTTTGTCGATCAGGTTCAAGTGCTGTTTCAATTTTTATGCCTTGTTTAAGCAAGTCAGCTCGTCGGTCTTTCGCTTCCTCTTCGCCTAAGCCATCTACAGCTTGAATTAAAGCGACAAGTTCTTTCTCAACATAATCGGTATAATCGGGATACAAGTTTCGTAGATTTGAACGTCGAAGTTCGATTGTCTCCGCTTTTGCTTCCTCATACTCCTCATCGCTAATAAATTGTTCCTCTTTCATTTTAAGCAAAACCCATTCTTTTCGCTTGTTCGTATTATCAATCGCGTTAAAAGGGTCATAGATCGTCGGATTATTAGGAATCGCCGTTAAGAAAGCTATTTGTGCTAAAGAAAGTTGTTCAGCGTTTTCGCTGAAGTATAGTTGACTTGCAGCTTCAATGCCGTAAGCGTGGTTACCGAAATAAATAGAATTCAAATATAATTCTAATATTTCTTCTTTTGAATAGCGTTGCTCAAGTTCATGGGCATAGAGGATTTCACTTACTTTTCGTTCGTACGTTTGCGAATGATCTAAGAAAATATTGCGAACCATTTGCTGGGTAATCGTGCTAGCCCCTTGATCAATTTCACCACTGCTTACATTGGTAATAACTGCACGAGCAATACCAGACGCATCAAATCCCGGATGCTGAAAAAAGCGTCGATCTTCTGTCGCTACAAAAGATTGAAGTGCAAACTCAGGCATGTGTTCATAAGGTAAATAGTTTCGGTTAACACCGCCTTCTGAAGCCATTTCTGCGACAATTTGTCCGTTGCTTGCAACGATGGAGCTATTTGAAGAAAGATAAAGAATCTCATCATCAATATGTGTGCCAACAACTTGACCAATCGTTTGGACGCTGCCTACCTCTGCAGAAGTGGAGCGGAAAAGAAATACACTACTTAGAGCAAACAATCCAATAAAAAACCAGCCAAAAAAAGTTTTCATTGCCATACTCACTTTCTATCCAACGTATAAGTAAGTATATCATTCTTTTCATGGCGCGGACAGTCTCGCCTTTTCAGAAAAAGAAGCATGTTCATTTGATTCAATGCATATCGTTAATTAATCTCGCTTACACGAGGATGGAGGTATACGAGTTGAATATCTTAAACAAAATTGAACAGTACCGTGACAATGAGGAACGCTTACGCTGGGAAGGAACGTTTGCTGAATACTTAGACCTAATCAAAGAAAAGCCGTGGGTTGCACAGACCGCTCACTCTCGTGTGTACAATATGATAAAAGACGCTGGCGTGGAAGAGAAAGATGGAAAAAAAGAATACTCATTTTTTAAAGACTCCATTTATGGACTAGAAGAATCGTTAGAAAAGTTAGTAGAAGAATACTTTCATTCTGCTGCGAAACGATTGGATGTACGAAAGCGAATTTTATTACTTATGGGTCCTGTGAGTGGAGGGAAATCTACCCTCGTTACGCTCTTAAAAAGAGGATTGGAAGACTATTCCCGAACAGAAAATGGTGCTGTATATGCGATAAAAGGGTGCCCGATGAATGAAGATCCGCTCCACCTTATTCCGCTCCATCTACGAGAAGACTTTCAAAACGAATTCGGCATTAAAATTGAAGGGAATCTGTCTCCTTTAAATATGATGCGTTTGGAACAAGAATATGGCGGTCGGATTGAAGATGTCGTTGTTGAACGTGTTTTCTTTTCTGAAGATAAACGAACGGGCATTGGAACGTTTTCGCCATCTGATCCAAAATCCCAAGACATTGCCGATTTAACAGGTAGTATTGACTTTTCGACGATTGCGGAATACGGATCTGAATCCGATCCTCGGGCCTATCGATTTGATGGCGAACTAAATAAAGCAAACCGTGGTATGATGGAGTTTCAAGAAATGCTTAAATGTGATGAAAAGTTTCTATGGCATCTACTATCCTTGACGCAAGAGGGGAACTTTAAAGCAGGAAGATTTGCGCTCATTTCAGCCGATGAACTCATATTGGCCCACACGAACGAATCAGAGTACAAATCGTTTATTTCGAATAAGAAAAATGAGGCGCTCCATTCCCGAATCATTGTCATGAAAATTCCATATAACTTAAAAGTGTCTGAAGAAGAAAGAATATACAAAAAAATGATTGCTGATAGTGATCTTTCACATGTCCATATTGCGCCGCATGCACTCAAAGTTGCGTCTATTTTTACGATTTTGACTCGTTTAAAAGCGTCGCATAAAGCGGGGATTGACCTCGTTAAAAAGATGAAGCTTTATGACGGAGAATCAGTAGAAGGATTTAATCAACAAGATGTAAAAGAACTACAGTCGGAATTTAATGACGAGGGCATGAGCGGGATTGATCCGAGGTATGTTATCAACCGCATCTCTTCAGCGATTATTCGGAAACAGCTAACGTCCATTTCAGCACTAGACGTCTTGCGTTCAATCAAAGAAGGATTGGATCAACATGCGTCCATTTCAAAAGAAGACAAAGAACGATATACCGATTATATTACCATTGCACGTAAAGAGTATGATCTCATTGCCAAAGAAGAAGTTCAAAAAGCGTTTGTGTATTCGTATGAAGAATCGGCGAAAACGCTGATGGACAATTATTTAGATAATGTAGAAGCGTTTTGCAATAAAAATAAGTTAAGAGATCCGCTTACTGGTGATGAAATGTCACCTGACGAAAAATTAATGCGCTCGATTGAAGAACAAATTGGCATTTCTGAAAATGCGAAAAAAGCATTTCGAGAGGAAATTTTAATTCGCATCTCTGCTTATGCGCGTAAAGGAAAACGTTTTGAATATAATTCTCATGAACGCCTTCGTGAAGCGATTCAGAAAAAGCTATTTGCGGATTTAAAAGATATTGTAAAAATAACAACATCCGTGAAAACACCAGACGAATCTCAGTTGAAAAAGATGAATGATGTAATCGCGCGACTGATTGATGAACATGGCTATAACTCGGTTTCGGCAAACGAATTATTAAGGTATGTCGGCTCTCTTTTAAACCGATAATAGAACAAAAAGGCCCTCACTATGTCAAGAGGGTCTTCTTGTTCTTTTTTGCATTTAGTGGTAATTTATGAATAGAATGTTGGCATTTAAGAAAGTGAGGAACGTTTTTGGCTGAAAATAGTGTGAAATCAGAGGCTTGGGGATGGGTAAAGGCCATTGCAATTGCATTAATTATCGCATTTGTAGTACGGACGTTTATTGTTACAAGCTTTGAAGTTCGTGGTGAGTCCATGGTACCAACTGCCGAAGACGGCGAACGATTCATTGTGAATCGACTAGCGTATCAATTTGGTGATCCTGATCGTTTTGATTTAATTGTGTTCCATGCAACGGAAGAAGATAGCTATATTAAACGAATCATTGGGTTACCTGGGGATACGATTCGTTTTGAAGAGGATCAACTTTTTATTAACGACGAGCAGGTGGATGAGCCGTTCTTAGACGAAATCCAAGCAGCTTACAGTGGACAACAATATACAAATGACTTTGAATATGATGAGGTTGTTCCAGAAGATCACGTGTTTGTAGTAGGCGACAATCGCCCAAATAGTCATGATAGTCGTGTTTTTGGTGCAGTTCATGAAGACGAAATCATTGGTAAAGTAGGCTTGCGTTTTTGGCCGCTATCGGAATTCGGTTTTATGGAATAATTGAAATGGAAGTAAAAAGTGCTCATAGAGCGCTTTTTTTGTTTTGGTAGCAGTAAATGCGAAAAATTGATTTGAAAAATGAATCATTCATGAAAGCATTTATGTATTATGAATCATTTTGATTTTTCCATATAATAGACGTATCACGCGAGGAGGCGTTCTGATGATCATCGGTTTGCATCATGTACAAATAACCATTCCAACGGGAGAAGAGAAAAGGGCATTCGCATTCTATCATACCTTTTTAGGATTAAAACAAATTGATAAACCTGCAAGCCTGGCTGGTAGAGGAGGGTTTTGGCTAACGCTTGGAGATGTTGATGTTCATGTAGGAACAGAAAAGGACGTTGATCGTTTGCAAACAAAAGCACACCTTGCCTATCAAGTAGAGGATCTGCAAGATTGGAGACGAAAACTCACTCAAACAGGAATTGAAATTTTAGAAGGCATACCGATTCCGGGATTTGATCGGTTTGAATTCCGTGATCCTTTTGGGAATCGAGTCGAGTTAATTCAAGCTAAGTAAGTGAAAATCTAAGTGTGTGACTGAAAGGTTTAGCTTGTCCTCTTACAATTAATTAGCAACTCTTGTGCAAGTGAAACATAGGATAAGTTAAGGCAAAGAAATCAATCCAATCCTATACTATGTGCAAGAGTATCATCGTGTGCAAAAACGTTAATGGTAGGAGGGCAAGAATGGAAAAAAACGATAAGCACCAGTACATTGTCTCTGAGGAAAACTGGTCCCTCCATCGCAAAGGATTTCAGGACCAACGTCGTCACCAAGAAAAAGTTCAAGATGCCATAAAGAAAAATTTACCTGACCTAGTCAGTGAGGAAAATATTGTTCTTTCAAACGGGAAAGACGTAATTCGCATTCCAATCCGTTCCCTTGATGAATATAAGATCCGCTATAATTATGATAAGAATAAACATGTTGGCCAAGGAAAAGGCGATAGTAAAGTTGGCGATGTTGTTGCTCGTGATCCAAATGGTGATAAACAAGCCGGAGCTGGTAAAGGTCAAGGCGCTGGAGATCAAGCAGGGGAAGACTACAATGAAGCAGAAGTTTCCATTGCTGAACTAGAAGAAATGATGTTTGCAGAGATGGAATTGCCACATCTTCAGAAAAAAGAAGAGCAAGAAATCGTTATTGAAAATATCGAGTTTAACGATATACGTAAAAAAGGCCTGATGGGTAATGTAGATAAAAGGCGAACGATCCTTGCAGCAATCAAGCGGAACTCACTCGCTGGAAAAGCAGGAATCATGCCAATTTATAATGAAGATCTTCGTTTTAAGACTTGGAATGAAACGATTAAACCTGAATCCAAAGCGGTTGTAATTGCAATGATGGACACAAGCGGTTCCATGGGACGGTTTGAAAAATATGTTGCCCGTAGCTTCTTTTTTTGGATGACTCGTTTTTTAAGAACGAAATACGAAAAAGTAGAGATTGAATTTATTGCCCATCATACAGAAGCAAAAGTAGTAAACGAAGAAGACTTCTTCTCAAAAGGTGAAAGCGGGGGGACGATATGTTCTTCTGCCTATCGGAAAGCTCTTGAACTCATTGATGAAAAATACAATCCATCCGCTTACAACATTTATCCGTTTCACTTCTCAGATGGCGATAATTTAACGTCGGATAATGCACGTTGTTTAAAATTGGTCAAACAGCTGATGGACCGCTCCAATTTATTTGGCTATGGCGAAATCAATCAATACTCTCGTAACTCGACATTAATGGGCGCTTACAAAAATGTAAACGATCCACGGTTCATGCACTACATTCTTAAAGAAAAAGGGGACGTTTATCATGCCCTTAAGCATTTCTTTCAAAAAGAGGATCAGCAAGTAAACGCATAATTGACTCTTGTTTTTAGTCAGAAAACATTGATAAGTGGACGGTGATCATTGTCACAAAAAAACAATTGACTTCTGTGAGAGGACTCGTGTATAATCACCTCTAACTTCATTTGTTCGTAATGCGTAGATCGGAACAAGTAGGCGAAAGAATATGTAAAGAGAGTTGGTTTCATCGGCTGAAAGAACCAACCATTCCTTCTTTTGTTGAACCCTATTCCAGGAGCAATTGGCAAAACCAATCGTCTCATTGACGTTATCAATGTTAAGTGGGCATTTTAGGATGCTAACAAAGGTGGTACCGCGGAGCTCTTCCGTCCTTATTTAAGGATGGAAGGGCTCTTTTTTTGTGAAGGGGGAGAAAAAAATGCAGGGAACAATTGTCATAAAAATTGGAAGCAGTAGCTTAACAACTGCTACGGGACAATTAGATGAACAACAGCTTAACAGTCATGTTGAGGCAATGGTATTTTTAATGAAACAAGGGTACCGCATTGTGCTTGTGACATCAGGCGCAGTAGCAGCAGGGTTCTCAAGCTTAGGATTTAAACGAAAGCCAAAAGGGATTGCGCAAAAACAAGCCTCAGCAGCAGTTGGACAAAGCTTACTCATGCAAGCATATATGGATGCCTTTAAACAGCATGACTATATTGCAGCACAGCTGTTAATCACACGAGCTGATTTTGCTGATCAACAACGATTTTCTAATATCTCTCAAACGATTGGAGAATTAGTCAAACGAGGAGCGATCCCCATTATTAATGAGAATGACTCGACATCAATAGAAGAGTTAACCTTTGGGGACAACGATCGTTTATCTGCTCTTGTTAGTGGGATTGTGCATGCGGATATGCTTTGCTTGTTTACTGATGTAAATGGCGTTTATGATCAGAATCCATTTTCCTATCCGAACGCAAAAAAATATCATTATCTCTCAGAAGTACCTGAAACCCTTTTAGAAGCGATGGATCAAACCACATCTGATGTTGGTACAGGTGGAATGTTCTCGAAACTGTCAGCAGCAAAAACAGCCATCGAACTTGGAGCAAACGTTTTTATTGGAACCGGAGAAGGGGAAGAGAAGTTTGCCGATGTGTTAGTAGGCAAAGGAGATGGCACGTATCTTGGCTCTTTTGCGAAAAATGCAATGTCGATGACCAAACAATACATTTTATATCATAGTAGCCCGAGGGGAACGATTTTTATTGATGATGGCGCGGCAAATGCATTGTTAAAGCAGCACCGCAGTTTACTTCCTGCAGGAATTGTTGATGTGAACGGCTCATTTAACATCGGTGAAATTGTTGATGTGCGTAGAGAGAATAACGAGGTTATCGGAAAAGGCAAAGTGAATTTTACAAACGAAGAGCTTGATTTATTAAAAGGCAAAAATAGTGCTGAAGTAATAAAAGCAACAAGTCGGTCGAAAAAAGCTGTCATTCATCGTAATTTTTGGGTGGCAATGTAAAGGGGATAGAAGGATGGAAAAGGTCGAACAAATCGCTAAAAAAGCAAAGAAAGCAGCGCCAAGTATTGCCTTTGCGACGATAACTGCACGAAATGAAGCGTTAACCAAAATGGCTGACGCACTGCTAGATGAAAAACGCTTTTTGCTTACGGAAAATCAAAAAGATATTGACGAGGCGGAACAAAAGGGAACACCAAAACCATTAATTGATCGATTGTTATTAACAGAAGAGCGAATTGCAGACATGGCGGAAGGGATGCGACAGCTTGTTCAATTACCAGATCCAATTAATCAAACCCTTGAAACGATTGAACGTCCAAACGGATTAATTATGGAAAAACGAGTTGTTCCATTTGGTGTTTTTGGCATGATCTATGAGGCACGCCCAAATGTAACGGTTGATGCTTGCGCCCTTGCTATCAAAACTGGAAATGCAGTTGTGCTGCGAGGCAGTGCCAGTGCAATGAACTCAAATAAAGCCATTGTCACTGTATTAAAACAAGCGTTGACGGAAAGCACGATTAATACGGCTTGTATTCAGCTGATTAACGACCCATCACGAGAAGAAGCGAACCGTTTTATGAAATTAAAAGGCGATATTGATGTTTTGATTCCAAGAGGTGGCGCATCGCTCATCCAAACAGTGGTGAACGAAGCCACGATACCCGTCATTGAAACTGGCGTAGGAAATTGTCATGTATATTTATCGAAGCACGCAGATTTGGAGCTAGCTACATCGATTATCGTCAATGCGAAAACCCAACGACCTTCTGTTTGCAACGCAAGCGAAACGTTGCTAATTGATCAAGCGTTTGCGGACCGTCACTTGCAAAAGATTGCGGAAACCTTAATAGAAGAAGGCGTCACGTTAAAAGGTGACGAAAAAGCCCGAGCGATTTTTCCACATATGTTACAAGCGGATGAACAAGACTGGCGCACTGAGTATTTAAATTTAACCCTCGCCATTCGATGTGTCGCGAATTTGGAAGAAGCGATTGACCACATTAATGAGTATGGAACAAAACATTCAGAAGCCATTGTCACGGAAAAGGATTCAGAAAGAGATTACTTCTTCCAGGCTGTCGATGCTGCAGTCGTTTATCATAATGCTTCTACGCGATTTACAGATGGGTTCGAATTTGGTTTTGGCGCAGAAATTGGCATTAGTACGCAAAAATTGCATGCAAGAGGACCGATGGGGTTACAAGCCCTTACGACCTACAAATATATCGTTAAAGGTACTGGGCAAATCAAGTGAAAACGAGAAGACAAGTGAAGAAACTTGTCTTTTTTGTATGGAAGTTAGAGGTGGAAGGACTGTTAAAAGAGATGAATCAATTTCAACTGGTTGGTGAGAGATATTTAGATAGTCAAGTCCAAATCACTGTGTGAAATTACGATACATTAACATCACTCTTGGATTTTCGGACTGTTGCTTTTCCCGTCGGAGTCACCATCGGCGCTAATGAGGAAGCATGCATGCAACTAATTATTTATATTTTCTGATTATAAATGCTAAACTAAACAAAGGAGGCGGATCATGTATTTATCTATTGAAGAAATGGTTGCGATGCCAGAGTTTAAAAAGTTGTCTGTAAGTGAAGATGGGCAGATGCTCGCCTATGAGAAAAAATCAACTGATTGGAAAAGAGATTCATTTGTAAGTCAGGTATGGATTGTAAAGAGTAAAGGGGCGATAATGTTTCCTTTAACCATTGGGCCGATAACAAGTAGCCAGCCAGTGTGGTCAAAAGATTCGCTTAAAATCGCTTTTTTAAGTGTTGTTCAGAAAAATGGAAAGAACACAGAGCAAGTATTTGTTCATCATTTTGATACGAACAAAACCATTCAAGTGACAGATGAGGATGTCTCCATTGAGAATATGAAATGGCGTTTTGATGATGACGGATTATATATTCTTAAAAAAAATAAAGCAGAAAGTATCATTGAAGCAAGGAAAACTTCTGGAGAAGGCTTTGAGAAAGTAGATAAAGAATTTACATACAAGGAACTTTATTATGTGGCGCTAGTTGAAAAGGAAAAACCTCTAAAACTTTTTAAAGAACCTATTCACATAATTGATTTTGATGTGAGTCCAGTTAGTAACCACCTTGTATGTAATGCTGCAAAAACACCTCATATGAATGATGCAATGAATCAACAAATTTTTATAACGACAGTTGAACAACAAGAGCCAATCCCGCTTCCGCTTTCTGATCTTCAATACGGGCATGTGTTGTTTTCACCAGATGGAAAATCAATTTGCTATCGCGTTTTTCAAGGGGAGCGATCTCGATTTGCAAATACATCATTGGAAATCTTTAATCTTGAGACGAAAAAAAGGAAAATAGTCAGCACTGGAATTGATGAGTGGGTCACACCAATTCGTTGGACAGAACAAGGTATTTTGTTTACATGGCAAGACCGGACGGCTTTTCGCTTAGGTTTTGTTTGCGAGGAAGGTGAAGTAAATAGATATGACAGAGCTAAAGATGAAGTGATCTCACTGGCAACGACTAATCAAGAGGGAAGCAGTCTTGCATATTGTTTACAAAGAAAAGATAACGCAACCACTCTCTATTGGAATGAACAAATTATAGATTCTAAAGAACCTTATTATTATAAGAAGCAAAGAAGTGAAAAAGAGATTGTAACATGGACCAATGAGGTAGGAATGGCAATTGAAGGGGTTTTATCGAAACCGACATCATTTAATCCAAATAAGAAATACCCTCTTTTGATTGTCATACACGGTGGACCGCAAAGTGCATCAATTCCAGTACCTTATGAGAAAAGAATTGAGCCTGTTGAAGCATTTATAGAAAAAGGATTTCTTGTACTTGAACCGAATTATCGAGGTAGTTCAGGATATGGAGAGTCTTTTCGTAAAGCCAACTATTGTAGTTTAGGGACAGGTGACCTGGAGGATGTGTTAGCGGGAATCGCTTTTCTAGAGGGGAGGGGCATTGTTGATTCTAATCGTATTGGCATTATTGGATGGAGTCAAGGCGGATTTATTGCAGCGTTTGCAGCCTTAGCATGTGATCGATTTAAGGTTGCATGTGTTGGTGCAGGCATTAGTAATTGGGAGTCTTATTTCTTTAATACGGATATTCCCTCTTTTGGAGAGGCATATTTTGGCGGATCTCCGTTTGAAAAATTGACTTCTTATCAAATTGCTTCACCAATAACGTATCTAAATACGAACAAAACAATTGCCCCAATTCTTATTCAACATGGTAGCAACGACCAGCGTGTTCCAATTGCCAACGCTCATGAACTTTATTATGGTCTGAAATTTAAACAAGCTGACGTTGAATTTATTCGCTATAATGGCATGGGTCACATACCTACAAAACCAAAACAGTTTAAAGCCGTTTTAACGCAACAGTATCAATGGATTGTCAAACACTTGTAAAAATTAGGCGACGTTGACCGTGTAAATAAAAACGTACTTGCTGATATGAGCGTTTAGCAAGTACGTTTGTTTTATTTTCCAAGTTCAGGTTGTGGCTGGGTTTCTTCAAAATCTGGCATAGTTGTCGGATCAAGTGGATGATCGTGTGTAGCAGCGAAAAAGGTACCACCTGACACATCTTTTACATTATGAACAACGATAAATGCGTTAGGGTCGACTTCATGGATAAGCTTTTTTAAATAGAAGAGGCGGTAAGAACGAACAACAATGTAAATGACTTCGCGTTCTTTTTTTGAATAGCCGCCATACCCGTTAAAAATGGTCGCGCTCGATGCCATTTGTTTTAACACTTTCTCAGAAATAGCTTGTGCTTCTGGTGAAATGATATTGACTGCTTTTTTCGCATCGAATCCTTCAAGCACATAATCCGTTACTTTTTTTCCTATATATAGCGCAATAATGGTATACATCGTATAAATGGGTCCGATGATAAACACGCCGGAGATCACGATAACGGCATCTAAAACAAAGTTCGTACCGGTTAATTCCCAACCGAAACGGTGGTTAAGCATTCTCGCAATAATGGACGTTCCACCAGTGGAGGAACCTGCACGAAAGATAAAGCCAAAACCAACTCCCGTTATAATACCTGCGAAAACCGCAGCGAGTAACGTATCTTCAATTGGTTGTCCAAGTCGTTCAGTGAAAAAAATAAATAATGATAAGAGCGGAACATTAATAATCGACTTATAAACCATATGTCTCGGTAATAATTTAAATCCAACTAATAAAAGAACAGCATTAAACACAAACGTGACGAGAGCTGGTGATAAATCAAATTGGAAATATAGCAAGAGCGATAACCCGACAATGCCGCCTTCAGCAAGGTTGTTCGGCATCGCAAACAGTGTAATCGATAGGCTGAAGAGGAAGGTTCCAATCGCCATATAGATAAAGTCTCTCAACATTCATCATTCCTTTCTACAAATGAAAAGAAGCAGTGGTAGCTAGCCCCAACTACTTCTTTCCTAGTCTTTCTTCTAATTGTTCAACTAAACCTACGATTTCTGCAGTTCGAGCCTCTCGGTCAGCTTCTTCTTGTGCTTTCTTAAGTGCTTGTTGGATATCGTGCTGCGAAAGTCCTGTTTCCATTTCTTTTGTTTGGCTTACCGCTTCTTCATATTGACGGAGCGCATCAGCTTCTTGACCGATAATATCAGTCTCACACGTACCGCCAATCGCAATGTTATGTTCATGCCCAGTAAAAAAGCAATTTTCAATTAAACCACCGGCGTGGAGGAGTCGGATTGCACAAGTACCCCCATCTTGAATGAATGTTTCTCGGATCGTTGGTTGGCTATCTCGTACGTCAATCTGAGCCTCAAAATGACCATTGATCTGACAGTGCTCAATGAGTCCAGTTGATTGATTTTCAAAGCGAATACCACTTTCATAACTATCAATAATACGCGTTTCTTTCATCGTGACGCTAGACTGATTTAACACATAGACTTGCGGATATAAGTCATGATGATGATAAAATGAGCTATTTGTTAATTGAACATGGCTATGATCAGTAATATAAAGACCACTTTGACGACCATCAAAAACATCGACATCATCTAAGGTCGCTTCACTAAAATCAGCTATGATAAGTTGATTTAAGTCATTGTCAAAAAAACGACTATGAGCAATGGTAGCACTGGACCGTTCCGTTAACCAGACGCCATAGTGAGAACCTTCGAAGACAGAACTGTGGTTCATGCTTAAGCGAGCGTCTTCACTAAGCGCGATTTGTGGCATGTGGTGATCAAAAATATCCGTTGCTTCAATATAGACGTAGCTCTTTGCCGATTGGGTAATACCTGCGCGTTCGCCAGCATGAATTTTACAATGAAAAATGTAAGCCGATGCTTCTTGAATGGAGAGTTGATCAAGTGAATGGTTTTTTATTGTACATTGTTCAATCTCCGCTTTACTCCCTTGGCTTAGGTGAATTCCAGATTGTCCGTTTTCGACCAAGCTGTTTTTTAAGAAGAGTTCGCCGCCTTGCGCTTCAATTTGTGTAGGTGCATTTTCTGTGAGCTTACTAGAGCGCAACGTTAGTTTTGCTTGATCTTGTAGGAGGATGCCGCCGGATTGACTTTCATAAATCTGACAATCTTGAATGACTGCTTCACTCTGTTCTTGCGCTTTTATTTGCCGTTGCTCTGAATGATGCCCATAGATTTGGCAATTTTCAACGTATGATCGACTGTCTTGGTCAAAATAAAAAGCCGTCGTATCGCCATTATAGATATGCGAATGCTTCATAATTAAGCGACCATTTGATCCTGTATACACTTGGCTTCCTTGTTGTTCATAAAGCGCACAATATTCAATTCTTGCGCGACCACGATTGTGAATTCCAATTGCATTATGGCGAATCGTGGTATCCGTCAAGGATAAATGGCCTTGCTCTTTTATTTGAATGGCATATTTTTTTATTTCATGGAATTGACAGTGAATGACATTAGCATGTCCTTGTTCAATCAATAACCCTTTATCCGTTTTAAAAAAAGATAGATTTTTAATGTGTACAGAAGCATGATTTGTCACTTTAAATCTTCCGGCTATGCGAACATCTTCAGGCTCATCCGATAGACCAATTAATGTAACGGATTTTGATAGTTGAACGGATTCATGATAGAGACCGGGTTCAATTTCAATTGTGTCGCCATCATGAGCATCTAACAGCGCCTGTCTAATCGTTTTATATTTCGATAGCAATTTACGTGAAACATGGATTTTCTTCACAATTTCCACCTCGAATCTGCCTTTTAGTATACCTGCTTTTCCAAATACTGTCCAAGAGCTTTTCATTATACATAATAAAAATTTACGGTTTCTTCTTTAAACGATGTTTACTGATCGCCATTTAAGGAAAAAAAGAAAGTGAGATAAAGAGGAGGCGATAACAATGGACAAGAATCAAGATCTTTCCAATGGTATTCCAAAACAAATGCAGCAAAAGCAACCTGGGATTGAATCAGAAATGAATCCTGAGCCGATTTTTGAAAGTGATGGGTATAAAGGTTCCGATAAATTAAAAGGCAAAGTTGCGTTAATTACTGGAGGTGACTCTGGTATAGGACGAGCTGTTGCAGTTGGTTATGCAAAAGAAGGAGCTCATATTGCAATTGTCTATTTAGATGAACATGAAGACGCGGAGTTTACAAAAGAAAAAGTTGAAGCTTATGGCGTAAATTGCATTACCATTTCAGGCGATATTACAGATGAAGCCTTTTGCATTTCTTCTGTTGAACGTTGCGTAGCAGAATTAGGTGGCTTAGATATACTCGTGAACAATGCTGCTGAGCAACACCCAGTTAATGATCTTCGTGAGCTCAGTGACGAACAGCTAAAACGTACATTTGCGACGAACTTTTACTCGTACGTTTACTTCACAAAGGCAGCTCTTGATTATTTACAAGAGGGGAGTGCGATTATTAACACTTCATCCATTAACGCTTATCGAGGTAACATCTCATTAATTGACTATACAAGCACTAAAGGAGCCATTACTGCGTTCACACGCTCAATGGCACAATCTCTTGCCGAGAAGAAAATTCGTGTAAACAGCATTGCGCCTGGTCCGATTTGGACACCGTTAATACCAGCTTCATTTGATGAAGAGAAGGTGTCACAGTTTGGTCAAAACACATTAATGGGTAGACCTGGTCAACCGAGTGAGCTTGTAGGTGCGTATGTCTTGCTTGCTTCAGAAGATTCTTCTTATATGACAGGACAAGCGATTCATATTAATGGTGGCGACTACATTAGCTCATAAATACAATGATCAGCACGCTAATAAAAAAAGAATCTTTATGGATGAGAAACGATCATTCATAAAGATTCTTTTTATTTTTTAAGCCGTATGTTAGCGCGACATTCTTGTCGCAAAATGATAGCGGTCCCCTCGATAACGGGTATAAACAAGTTCTAATACACGTCTTTCCGTTGTAAACGCTTGTCGACGTATCGCTAAGAGCGGATCTCCTGTTTGAATCTCAAGTAACGTGGCATCTTCTTCGTTTGCCAATACAGATCGTATGGTTTGCTCGGAATGATCGATACGATGGCCTAGTTCTTCTTCAAAGTACGTATACAAAGAGGAGCGCAAGACGCTTTCGGTAAGATCAGGAGCTAAATCAACAGCAATAAATGCTTGTTCTAAAGCGATGGGACTCTGGTTTGCCAAGCGAACACGATTTACATGGAAAACGTCTGTTCCATCTTCAACTTGAAGCAGTTGAGCTGTTTTTTCATCTACTTGTTCGCGCTTAAAAGACAGCAGTCTTGACTCGGGTACCATGTTTCGATTAAGCATGTCTTCGCTAAAGCTTGTCGTTTTTGTTAAAAACTGTTCGATGTTTTGTGTTGATGCAACGAACGTACCTTTACCCTTTTCACGAATAAGTTGTCTTTTTTGAACAAGATTGTTCATTCCTTGCCTAACGGTCATTCGACTAATTTGATATTTGTCAGCGAATTCTCTTTCAGAGGGAAGGGCGTCGCCTGGTTTTAATACACCTGTTTTAATTTGTTTTTGGATCAATTCTTCTATCTGATAATAAATAGGAATTGGAGAATATTTATCAATCATTATCGTTCCTCCGCGCTACGTGATCTTAACAATCAGTATAGCACAAGTTAGCTTCTTTAAATTGGTATAGACAACTAAACATCTAGAGAATATAATGAAAAGACAAAGGGAGTGAAGAGAAATATGACTGAACTCATTTTAAAAGGAACTCGAATGCTATCAGGTCTTCCAAATCAAACAAGCGATGACTCGTTTTATGTAGCGGTCAATCAAGGAAAGATAACAGAAGTAGGTCACACGATTCCATCGCATCTTCAAACGGAGAAGACAAAAGTTGTCACGCTCGAGAAGAGTCAGCAGCTCATTCCTGGCTTTATCGATATCCATATTCACGGTGGGTATGGAGTAGATGTTATGGACCATTCAGATAAAGGCTTACACCATTTAAAAACGTCCTTACCAAAAGAAGGGACAACATCCTTCCTCGCAACGACGATTACGCAGTCTACAGAATCGATTGAACAAGTAATAACACAAGTAGCAAATTATTCAAATTATAACGGATCAGAGATTCTCGGCTTGCATATAGAAGGTCCCTTTATCAATGAGGTACGTAAGGGGGCGCAGCCAGCTACTTATATTTTAGATCCTTCGGTAAACCAAATGGAGCGTTGGAATCGACTTTCAAAAGGAACGATTAAGCAAGTAACGTATGCGCCAGAAAGACCTAATGGGTTGGCACTAACAGATTACTTATCCAAACATAACATCACCCCTTCAATTGGTCATTCAGACGCCACTTTTGCAGAAATTGAAGCGGCACTTGAAAAAGGGTTAAGTCAAGCAACGCACTTATTTAATGGAATGCGCCCATTGCATCACCGAGAACCGGGTGTAGTTGGTACGGCATTGTTAATGGACGGCATAGATGTTGAATTAATTGCTGATGGGATCCACATCCACCCCCAAATGGTGCAGTTTGCATGGAAAGTAAAAGGAACCAATAGTTGCTTATTAATTACTGATTCAATGCGAGCAAAAGGGCTAGCAGAGGGGACGTATGATTTAGGTGGTCAAGATGTTGAAGTAAAAGATGGGCAAGCGACGTTAGCGGATGGTAGTTTAGCTGGCTCGATTTTGCCGATGAATGACGCGATTGTGAACATGATGCGTTTTTCAGGCTGTACGTTTGCAGAAGCGGTCCAAATGGCAACATATAACCCTGCCAAAAAGCTCAATGTTTTAAACCGCAAAGGTTCGATTGAAGTTGGGAAAGATGCCGACTTTGTTATTTGGGAAGACGGAAAGGTTATACAAACTTTTTGTAAAGGGCATGAATGTTTATAAGAAAGGAAGGATTCGATGAATATTATTTATGTAAGAAATTATGAGGAGCTAAGTGACATGGCCTCATCTTTTTTACTGGAACACTTACAGGCTAAGCCATCTATGAACATGGGACTCGCGACTGGTGGAACGCCTAAGGGGACCTATAGCAAGCTCATTCATAAAGCAAAGGAAGCTCAGTTTTCATTTGCGCAGGTAAAAACATTTAATCTGGATGAATATGTAGGCCTTTCTCATGATAATAAAAATAGCTACCATGAATATATGAGAAGTCAGCTTTTCCATGCTATTGATATTAAGCATGAGCATACATTTATACCAAATGGTTTAGCACTCTCTTTACGAGAGGAAGCTGACCAATACGAGAAGCGCATTGCAGCTGAGGGTGGAATAGATGTTCAACTACTCGGAATAGGGAGCAACGGACATATTGGTTTCAATGAACCTGGCACGGATTTTCAAGAAACAACGCACATTATTGAGTTAGCCGACGAAACAAGAGCTGCAAATGCGCGGTATTTCAACTCAAAGGATGATGTTCCGAAACAAGCGATCACAATGGGGCTTGCAACGATTATGGCGGCAAAAACGATTTTGCTATTGATCTCGGGAGAAGATAAGAAGCGAGCTTTTTCAACATTACTGGAAGGGGACCGAGATCCCGATTTTCCAGCATCTATTTTAACAGATCATCCAAATGTAACAGTGATTGTTGATGCAGATGCAGCTGGAGATTATTCTCAACATATAGAGGCAAACGGCGCATAGAAAAGAGATACGGACGCACTAATCCGTATCTCTTTTCGTTCTCGTTAACGTTTGCATTCTTAAATAAGTACCGCTACGCCAAATATACTCTAATGGTCCGATCCTGAAAAATTTCAGCCAGACGATACTGAAGATTACTTGGAGTACGTACACAACAAAACAAAGCAACACGCCGTAAAAAATGCCTAACTGTCCGTACAGCCCAAGTCCGTAGCCGTAGAAGAGAAAAGTGAAAATCACGGACTGCAAGATGTAATTTGTGAAAGCCATCTTTCCGACTGTAGCAAATGGGGTCATCCATTTAGCTCGATACGACACGATAAGAGCCACTGATGTTCCGTAGAACAAGGCTAAAAATGGAGCGCCAACATAGACGGATAAGAGTTCATACTGTGTATTGGCTCCACTTGCCAGAGCATTTGGTAGCTTGGCGGTTAGACCGACAAGTAAAAAGACTGGTAAAAATAGAAAGGCTTTTTTTCGATAAAGATGAAACGTCTCTAGCCATTTACTTTTCGCCACGAAAGCACCAAATAAAAACATCGGCATTACGGTTAAAACAGCTGACAGTTGAAAGAAGATTTCTCCAAAAAGAAAGGCGATTGGGCTGCCACCTGATGTTAAACCAATCATATCCGTGCTCCCACGAAACTGCACGTGATCGGCATAAGTGCCGTTTGCAATAATTGCTTGCTCGTTTTCGTAATACGCAGGCGCAGGTGTAGCACCCATATCTGGAAGAAGGGCGCTTGAAGCCATAAGAGTAAACCAGATTACGGCACTAATGAACAAGCCGCGTTTTTTTAATGGAAGAAAAGCTAGTAAAAGCATTGCTGTAAGGGAGTATGTCAGAAGAATATCTCCGCGCCATAAAAAGATAATATGTAAAAAGCCGAAAATAAGTAATAAACCGGTGCGGCGCCAGAAAACAGGTGTAAAAGATGCTTGTTTTGCAAGGAATCTCGAGCGTTGTAATGCCGTTCCATAACCAAATAAAAATGAAAATAACGTAATAAAACTTCCGTCTACGAGCAAACGAATAAAGAAATGGGTCCATTCATCGAGTGCACCGTTTTGATACATGCCTTGGACAGTCGTGATACTACCTAGCATGCCAAATTGAAAAACGATGCTATTGGCAATCAAAATACCTAATAATGCAAAGCCTCGAATGACATCAAGCG
The DNA here is from genome assembly GCF_024362765.1 of Alkalihalobacillus sp. LMS6. Taxonomy (NCBI): domain Bacteria; kingdom Bacillati; phylum Bacillota; class Bacilli; order Caryophanales; family Bacillaceae; genus Alkalihalobacillus; species Alkalihalobacillus sp. LMS6. The sequence goes on from NZ_CP093302.1 coordinate 1,320,834, forward strand.
AAAGTATTCGTTCATTTTGTTGAATTGAGCCGCTATTCTTAATCATTATTCCTCCATTCTACGTACAAGTACGATTAATTGAACGTTTTGATTATCCCATGTTCCTGCTGAATTGAAAAGTGAATTCGATTTATTTGTATTTTCGTTATTTTAAAGTAGACTAGGGATGAGAAGATCGTAGAGGAGTGTTAACAATGAATGAAATCATCAAACAAATGAGCGCGCACCGTTCCGTTCGTGCTTATGAAGATCAACATGTATCGCAAGAACAACTAACGGCGATTACTAACGCAGCTAGATGGGCGTCCACTTCTAATCATGTTCAAGCTTATTCAATTATTACTATTCAAAACGAACAAACAAAGGAAAGCTTAGCTGAATTAACAGGTGGCCAGCGCTGGGTACAAGCTTGTCCAGTATTTTTTGTTGTCTGTGCAGACTACACAAGGCAAAAGTATGCAAGTGAGAAGCATAATACCTCATTTGACGTAGGTGGCGCTGAGCAATTGTTAGTTAGTGCTGTTGATGTAGCGCTAGTTGCACAGAATATGCTACTTGCAGCTGAATCACTCGGCTTAGGTGGCGTGATGATTGGCGGAATTCGCAATCAACCTCGTGAAGTAAGTGCTCTTCTTCAGCTCCCTACATACGTTGTTCCAATAATGGGCTTGGCGATCGGTGCACCTGGCCAAGAGGTGGCGCAAAAGCCACGGCTTCCTGAAGAGGCTGTTGTTCATCAAGAAACGTATAACCAAAATCAAAACAATGCGATTGATGCTTACGATCAACTTATGAGTGAGTACTATACAGAGCGCACAAAGGGGAAACGAAGTTCGTCGTGGACGGAACTAATGGCAAGCTATACGAGTGTGCGCAAGCGTGCGCATATGGACGAGTTCCTTCAAGAAAAGGGATTTTTACAGGCGATGAAGGAGGAAGACTAAGAGATGACTTCACGATTTGCGGACATTGGAGATATTTATTGTGTAGGCCGAAATTATGCGGAACATGCACATGAACTTGGAAATGAAGTGCCTGAAGAACCTTTACTATTTACTAAACCGAGGAGTTCCCTTGCGCTAGCTAATGGAAGTGCGCTTTCTTTTCCTACTACTAAAGGAAGTATTCATTATGAAATTGAGCTTGTCTTAAAAATTGGCAAGGATGTATCAAGTGGAGATCAATTAGAAGATGTGGTTCAGGAAGTGGCTTTAGGTTTGGATTTGACGTTAAGGGACGTTCAATCAAAACTTAAGCAAAAAGGCCATCCTTGGCTTAGAGCAAAAGGGTTTCCCAATGCTGCAATTCTCACTCCTTTCTTTTCTTTCGTTGGTGAGGAGAGCTGTAAAACGATCCCATTTGAATTACGAAAAAATGGAGACGTTATGCAAAAAGGATATACAAAAGACATGATTTTCAGTTTAAGTGACCTTTTTGCTGAAGTTCAACAAGAGTTCGGGCTGAAAAAAGGTGATTTGCTTTTCACAGGCACGCCAAAGGGCGTCGGTCAGTTAAATGTGAGTGATGAGTTTAACCTTTTCTTTAATGGTGAAGAAAAAGGTTCATTTACGGTAAGTCGTTAAAGATTATCTGATGTTCACCCGATCATTTAAAACGGTTTTCTTTTCTTCCTCTAGAGATAAGAGTATACTTGATCCGTTCCTTACGTATTCGCTGTCTTAAGCAAATGAATGGAAATGGTAAAATAGGGTAAAGTACTATTCAACTTACCGAAAAAAAGGTACACTACGTAATGGATTGAAGAGTGACGTTTTTCAAAGGGGTGAAGAGCCATATGAAAGAAATTGATGTTTCTAGATTTGAGAAGAAAATTATTATCCGTAACATCGAAGAAAAAGATTTTGATGACATTATTAAGTTATCAAAGCAATGTTTTAAAAATATGGAACCGTGGCGTTACGACGAATTAAAGAGTCACATTTCTGTTTTCCCTGAGGGTCAGTTCTGTGTTGAATATGATGGTGAAATTATTGGTTCATGTTCAAGTTTAATTATAAATTTTGATGAGTATGACGATCAACATACGTGGGATGAAATTACGGATGAAGGCTATATTACGAACCATGATTCAGACGGATTTAACCTTTATGGTATTGAAGTAATGGTTCATCCAGATTTTCGTCGAATGAAGATTGGTAGACGTCTATATGAAGCACGAAAAGAGCTATGCCGTGAATTGAATCTAAAGAGCATTATCATCGGCGGACGCATTCCTAATTACTATAAATATGCGGATCGATTTACACCACGAGAATATGTGGACGAAGTGATGATGCACAACATTTACGATCCAGTATTAACATTCCAAGTAATTAATGGCTTTTCGTTAAAACGTGTAAATGCCAACTATCTTGATGATGATCGAGCGAGTATGCGCTATGCGACGCTGATGGAATGGAATAATATTGATTATCAACCTTCAACACCGAAAAGAAGGTTTAAGACATCCTTTCCTGTTCGAATCACGACAATTCAATATGAAATGAAGAAAATTTCTTCTTTCGATGACTTTGCGATTCAATGTGAGTACTACACAGATGTCGCCGCAAGTTATAAATCAGACTTTGCAGTATTCCCTGAGATCTTTACGCTACAACTCTTATCATTTCTACCTGAAAAGAGTCCTAGTCGCGCGATAAGACGCCTAACGGAGTTTACTGAAGACTATATTGAGTTATTTACGAATTTAGCAGTGAAATACAATGTCAATATTATTGGCGGTTCCCATTATGTAGAAGAAGAAGGGAAAATTTATAACATTAGCTACCTCTTCCGTCGCGATGGAACAATTGAAAAGCAATATAAGCTTCATGTTACACCGAATGAGCGCGTATTCTGGGGAATTTCTGGTGGCGATGAAGTAAAGGTATTTGATACAGACTGTGGAAAAATTGCCATTCAAATTTGCTACGACGTTGAGTTCCCTGAAATTGGGCGCATCGCAACAGATAAAGGGGCGAACATTATTTTTTCTCCATTCTGTACAGATGATCGTCAAGGGTATTTACGTGTTCGCTATTGCTCTCAAGCAAGAGCGATTGAAAATCAAGTGTATACTGTGATTTCCGGGACCGTTGGAAACTTGTCTGACGTAGCGAACATGGACATTCAGTACGCGCAATCGGGTATCTTCACACCATCTGACTTTGAGTTTCCGCGAGATGGTATTGTCGGAGAATGTAGTCCGAATGTGGAAACCGTTGTGGTCGGAGATGTGGACTTAGAAATTCTTAGAAGAAATCGTCGTTCAGGCAGTGTGAATCAATTGCGTGATCGCCGGGATGATATTTATCACGTTGTGTATAAACAATAATGAGTAGAAGGCGCCCAAAAACTTATGGGCGTCTTCGTTTATGATTTGGAACAATGGCAACAATAGGTGCTAAAAGGAGTTGATACACATTGAATACCTCTTTTGCACCTGTTGTAATGAAACAAATTAGTTTGCTTATTCTCATTGCCTCTGCTGTTTATTTCATTTACTCCATTCGTTCCTATGATGGGGTTCAGCAATTGTTCATAGAAGAAATTCCTCTCACAGTTCAGGCAGAAAAGACGGCGGATTTACAAGTATTTGTTCAAGATTATAATGGGGAAGCGGTCACAACAGCGAATGTGGTCGGTCATTATTTTTTACAGGAACAAGAAGTCGATGTCCTTTTTCACCATATCGATAACGGCTTGTATGAGGGAGAAGGCTTGTTTGTTATCCCTGGACAATGGAGTGGTGAAATTGAAGCAAAAACATTCTCAACCGAAGCAAAAATTGATATGATAATAGACGTAAAACCATAGAGAGAGTGTATAAGGAGAGAGTGTATTGGTCGTTTTTCCCCCATTAATAAAAGCGAAATTTATTGAACGGCCAAATCGGTTTATTTTGGTCTTAGAACGTCAAGATACAAAAGAATTGATTCGTGCACATTTGCCCGACCCTGGGAGGTTAAAGGAACTTCTCGTGAAAGATGCGACGGTTTGGGTTACGTATAGTGATAAAAGCACCCGAAAAACAAAGTGGACAGCTGTTTTATGTGAATCAGAAGAAGGGTTATACGTTTCACTTCAAACAACCGTTGCCAATAGGCTCGTTGAATCGGCTATTCAAACGAAAGCGATTGATTCACTTAGTGAATGGGAACTAGTAAGAAGAGAATATCAAGTTGGTTCCTCGCGCTTTGATTTTTTACTCGAAAATTCGACCAAAGAACAGCTTTTGCTTGAAGTGAAGAGTGTAACTTTGGCAAGAGATGGGAAAGGGCTTTTTCCTGATGCGCCAACTTCACGAGGGACCAAACATGTTCATGAATTAACGGAGCTTGTTCAAACAGGTACGTATCAAACAGGAATTTTGTTTGTTGCACAAAGAGAGGCTATCACGTCCATCTCGAGCGAGAAAGTGATTGATCCTGCTTTTAACCACGCATTAGAAAAAGCGCACGAAGAAGGTGTGAAGATCGTCGCCGTAAACACGTTGATTTCAACAACTGAAATTTCAATTCAGAAAGAAATTCCCTTTTTCATCTGATTTATTTTTTGAAGAATGGTATAGTGAAGCATAGGAGCAGCAACGAATGGAGAGGGCAGATGATTCGTACTTTTTCTAATGAATATAGACATGAGAATGTAATGAAAATGACGGAAGGGCCGTTTGATTTACTCGTTATTGGTGGCGGAATTACAGGAGCGGGTATTGCGCTTGATGCCTCTATTCGTGGACTAAAAACGCTTTTAGTTGATCAGGAGGATTTCGCGTCAGGCGCATCAAGAAATTGGTCAAATCTTTTCCATACTGAAATCCAACATATGAACCATTTAGATATGAAGGCATACAACGATATGTTTAAACAGAGAGCGATTTTAAAAGAAAACGCCCCTCATTTGGTGAAACAAATTGAACTTATTCTACCTACATATAAAACAGGGCTTTTTACAAAATCGTTTCGAACAAAAATGTTGGATCGTCTAACCGAAATGGCATTCAAAGAAAAGCGTAAGCACCTCACAAAGAAAGAATTAATCAAACGGGAGCCAATGCTCTCTTTTAAACAAGGGAAACACGCGTTACTTTATAAAGAATTTCTCTTAGATGAGTCGCGATTAACGATTGACCTCGTAAAAGAAGCTGTAAAAAGAGGGCTTCTCGCACTTAACTATATGAAAGTGGAGAGTTTTATCTATGAGAATGATAAAATAAGCGGGGCTCTCATTGTTGATCAAAATAAACATGTTGTACATAAAGTGATAACAAAGCAAGTGGTTAATGCAACAGGTTCATCAGTTGACAGACTTCGCGTGCAAGATCGTTCATTGAATCATCTCGCAATTGATTACGTCGAAGATCATTTTATTAGCGTCAAACGAGACTTTTTACCGATTCATCACGCGATCTATGTTGAAACAGACGGAAACCAATTAATCAGTTTTGTTCCGTACCGAGGAACGGTAATCATCGGAACTTCAGTAAAAAAAGAGGATCGACAATCCATTATCCCTTTTCTCATCGATGCTGTGAATCGTACGTTTGAAAATGTTCATATGTCACAAGAGCAGTTGGAAGGAAGCTGGGTCGTTAAACGTCCTTTTCCAATTGATAATAAGAAAAAATATCATGAGTTTAAACGATCTGAATGCATTGAATCCTCATCAGGACTTTTATCTGTAATTTGTAGCCAACATACATTTTATCGATCAATTGCTGAGCAAATTGTGAATCGAGTGTGTAAAAAACTGCAGCCAAACGTAAAAAAAGTTTGTGAAACGGATACGGTCACGATTTCAGGCGGGTATGTTGGGGGAATGGACGATTTTCAACTGTACAAAAAGAAGCGTGCCGAAGAAGGAAATCAGTACGGGTTAACGGTCGAGCAAGCAAATGAATTAATTGATCGCTATGGATCAAACATCGGTCAGATTTATGCGCGAATCCGCATGAATGGAAAACAAGCAAAAATGTTTGGTATGAGTCCTGCTCTTTTTGCAGAACTTGTTTATTGTATAGAAGAAGAAGGCATTCTTAGCCCAGTTGACTTTTTTATTCAGCGAACAGGTTACCTTGTAGTTAATAAAGATTTTGTAAGCGCAATGAAAGAACCAATTTTTCGATATATGCGAGATCGACTAAATTGGACGGAAGAACAAGAAGAACGATTTCGAGAAAAATTAATGGTTGAAATGACTCAAGTATACAACGTTTAGAAAAGACGTATTTTGGAGGAGAACGTATGAATTATAAAGAGATTGCGACGAAATGGGAGAGCTTTTCAGCCCTAGAACCCGATTTAAGAGAAGCGCTGAATGAAATTCGAGATGATGAAAAAGCTTTAGAGGACGCGTTTTACACGACATTAGCATTTGGAACTGGTGGCATGAGGGGGATGATTGGTCCTGGTCCCAATCGAATGAACACGTATACGGTTCGAAAAGCTACGAGAGGTTTAGCGGAATTTATTGCGAAGCGAGGAGAAGGGGCAAAGTCAAGAGGTGTTGTCATTGCATATGATTCGAGACACAAATCTGCAAAGTTTGCTCATGAAGCTGCTTTAACCCTTGGTGCACAAGGAATAAAAGCATATGTCTTTCATGATTTGCGTCCGACACCAGAGCTTTCATATGCAGTCCGCTATTTGCAAGCTGAGGCGGGAATCGTCATTACCGCTTCTCACAATCCGCCAGAATACAACGGATTTAAAGTTTACGGTTCAGATGGTGGCCAGTTCCCACCTGCTCTGGCTGATGAACTTGTAGACTGTGTGAACGAGATAGAAGATGAGCTAACAATTGAAGTTGGTGATGAGAGCCAGTTGAAGGCGACACAATTGTATGAAGTAATCTCCTCAGAAGTAGATGATGCGTATAATGAAGAACTCAAAAGCATTTTGTTGCAGCAAGATCTTATTAAAGAAGCTGGCGATCAGTTAAAGATTGTGTTCACACCTTTACACGGAACAGCAAACATTCCAGTACGCAAAGTTTTAGAGGACGTAGGTTTTAGTCAAGTAACAGTCGTACAAGAGCAAGAATTACCTGATCCAAACTTTTCAACTGTACAATCACCAAATCCAGAAGAACATGCCGCATTTAAAGAAGCTATTCGCTACGGTGAGGAAGAAGACGCAGATATCTTATTGGCAACTGATCCAGATGCGGACCGAGTGGGTCTTGCTGTGAAAGATGATTCTGGTGATTATGTTGTGTTAACAGGGAACCAAACAGGGGCACTAATGCTTGATTACTTGATTTCTGTTAAACAAGAACAAGGAACGTTGCCGGAGAACGGAATTGTATTGAAAACGATTGTTACTTCCGAAATTGGACGAGCTATCGCAGAACGTTATCAATTAACATCGTTAGATACGTTAACAGGCTTCAAATTTATTGGCGAAAAAATTGGTGAGTATGAGCGGACAGGTGAGCACCAATTTTTGTTTGGCTATGAAGAAAGCTACGGCTATTTAGTTGGAGATTTTGTCCGTGATAAAGATGCCGTTCAAGCTTGTCTATTTGCAGCAGAACTCGCGTTGCACTACAAACAAAAAGGGCTATCGGTTTATGAAGCGCTTCAACAAGTATTTGAAAAATACGGGTATTACAAAGAAGATTTAGAATCGTTAACGCTTAAAGGAAAAGCAGGTGTAGAAAAAATCGCTTCGATTATGACTTCTTTGCGAAACAATCCGCCAACTGATATCGCCGGAAGAATGATAGAGAGTATTGAAGACTATCAGTCCGGAAAGCGTTTCTCTTCAATGGATCAAAAGGAAACAGCGATTGATCTTCCGTCATCAAATGTCTTAAAGTATTTCTTGCAAGGCGAGGCATGGTTCTGTGTAAGACCTTCTGGAACGGAGCCAAAAGTGAAATTTTACTTTGGTGTTAAAGAAGAATCTTCAGCCGATAGTGCAGAATCGCTTCGACAGTTAAAAGAGGCGGTCATGTCTTATATGAAGCAATATACAAACGAATAGCGAGAAGAAAGAAAGACAGCGTCACCACGATAAATCAAAACCTTCATGAGTGAATAACCATCATTTATGAAGGTTTTTTGCGATTGTTTTACCAAAAGGTTTTATCGGTCAACGTTGAGTATGCCTTATTAAATGAGAGAACAGCTTTAAGTCATTCATAACTTTGAGAAGATGGCGCCCTGTCTTTTTGGTTCATTTTCTGAAGCCACCCTTCATAGAATGAATGAAAAGAGGGGGGACGACAGTGTCAACTAATTGGAGTGAGCTCGAGCGATCGATTGCTGAAATTACGGAGATTGCCACCGGCTTTGGACTAGATTTTTATGAAATGCGCTATGAAATTTGTCCTGCAGATATTATCTATACGTTTGGCGCGTACGGGATGCCAACTCGCTATAATCATTGGTCTTACGGGAAACAATACCATCGAATGAAATTACAATATGATCTTGGATTGAGTAAAATTTATGAGCTTGTTATTAATTCTGATCCTTGTTACGCTTTTTTGCTAGATAGCAATACACTGATTCAAAACAAACTGATCGTGGCCCACGTTCTAGCTCATTGTGATTTTTTTAAAAACAATATTCGTTTCTCAAACACGAGAAAAGATATGGTTGAGAGCATGAGTGCTACAGCAGAACGAATTGCAAAATATGAACATGAACACGGGAAAGATGCGGTGGAAAGCTTTCTTGATGCGGTCCTTGCTATTCAAGAGCATGTCGACCCCACACTCGTGAAACCGCGGAAAAAGGAAACGTCTGAAACAGTCGCTCAAAAAGTTACAGAATATGATGATCTATGGGCGCTTGAAGAAAAAGAGCCACAAGTAGACAATGTGATTAAACGATCATTCCCCTTGCAGCCAGAAAAAGACATCCTTTTATTCATAGAAGAAAACAGCCGCCATCTTGAACCGTGGCAACGAGACATCCTAACAATGATGAGAGAAGAGATGCTTTATTTCTGGCCTCAATTAGAAACGAAAATTATGAATGAAGGATGGGCGTCGTATTGGCATGCCAAAATTTTAAGAGAGATGGATTTAACGAGTGATGAAGTGATTGAATTTGCAAAGTTAAATGCAGGTGTTGTGCAGCCGTCGCAAACATCCATTAATCCATATTATTTAGGGATTAAATTATTTGAAGACATTGAACGACGCTACGATAACCCGAGCGAAGAGATGGTCCGTTTACAAGGGGTAAAAAAAGGAAGCGGTAGAGAGAAGATCTTTGAAGTTCGAGAAATAGAATCCGATACATCGTTTCTTAGAAACTATTTGACAAGAGAATTTGTTGAAGAGGAAGACCTTTATTTATTTCAAAAGCAAGGCAGCGATTATAAAATAACCGAAAAAGCGTGGGAAGGTGTACGAGATCAATTGACTCATTCTCGCGTGAATGGAGGATTTCCATATCTCGTTGTCGCAGACGGAGATTATTTAAAAAATGGTGAGCTTTATATTAAGCATGCGTTTGAAGGAACAGAACTTGATGTCAGTTACTTAGAAAAGGTGGTCCCCTATCTATACGAACTATGGGGCCGTACGGTTCACCTAGAGACAAATGTCAACGGGAAAGCAGTGACATTTATTTTTGATGGAAATAAAGTTCATCGCAAGTATGTATAAAAGAGCAGATTTTTGTACTATAGGCAGGTGTTTAGACTCATGAGCACCGGTCTGTAGTGCTTTTTCCGTTTACTCGGTTGGTTGAACAAGCTGCGGACATTTTTTAAACGGATGAATGAACTTCATAATGCTATGTGGTCGTCATTTTTATGGATGATAAAGGAATCTCGTTTGTCATAGTCATCTTATTAAATGGCGACAACTGCTAAGGGAACAGCTTGTGACTGAAGACATTGGAGCATTTGTCATCATTTGAACAGACAATTAAGCGTGTTTACATGTTTACTTAGAAAGTCTTATGTCTCTTAACTATAATGGAAAATCGATCATTATGAGCTAAATGTAAGGGATTCATTCGAATGAATAAATTTTCAAAAAAAACCGTCAAATTTATTGACGAAGTTATGTTTTCAGAGTAAGATAAATTTTGTGACTAAAATTATATTTCGGTAGTCTAAGGAATTAGGTTTAAAGAGGTGGTGTGTCATGGAGACATTTAAACGTCTAGCGAAGTTTTATTTACCAGATAAAAAATATTTTATTTGGTCCCTTATTGCACTGGTGTTTGTTACAGGTATAACGGTCATCTATCCAGTTTTTTTACAAGTCGCGATTGATGTTGGGATAACAGGGGGTCAGTATGAGATTATTCCTTATCTAGCAATCGGGTTAATTGCGATTATGACCTTCAAAGGGATCGCAACTTATGTTAATCAATATTTTGGTGATCTATTCGGCGTTCGATCCGTTTATCGTTTAAGAAAAGATCTCTACAAGAAACTGCAATTTCTTCCTTTCCGTTACTATGACAATGCTAAAACTGGTGATTTAATGTCTCGACTTACAGCTGATGTAGAGGCATTTCGATTTTTCCTCTCATTTGGATTTGCACAATTAGTAAACTTCGTCTTACTCGTTGGTTTCGCAATGATTGTCATGTTTTATTATTCCGTTCCTCTTACTTTAGTAACAATGGTTACGCTCCCATTTCTAGCAGTCGCTGTATATAAATTTGATAAACGAGTCCATCCTGGTTTTCGTAAAGTGCGTCGTTCTCTCGCTCGTTTAAATACGAAAGTTCAAGAGAATGTAAGTGGCATGCATACGGTGAAAGCACTTTCTCAAGAAACGACGGAAAAAAATCGTTTTGGCGATACTAATGACGATTACCGTACAAAAAACATTGCGATCTCAAATGTATGGAGTACATATTTTCCGTTAATGGAGTTTATCGGCAATATTTCGGCAGTATTATTGTTAGGTTTCGGTGGGTATTTAGCTGTTCAAAACCAGTTAACAGCAGGAGAATTAACGGCATTTTTTAGCCTTGTTTGGTTTATTATCGGTCCAATCATGAATCTTGGATTTGTCATTAACCAATTTTCTCAGTCAAAGGCATCAGGCGAAAGATTGCTAGAAATTTTAGATGAAGAAGAGCGACACAATGGTCCAGAGAAATCGTTACCTTATGCGAAGTTACAAGGTGAAGTGAGCTTTAACAACGTAAGTTTACGTTACCAAAATAAAGCGAAAAATGCGCTATCGAACTTAACCTTTGCTGCTCCTAAAGGTTCAACGATTGGCTTAGTTGGCGCAACGGGCTCTGGAAAATCGAGTATTATTCAATTGCTTATGCGCTTTTATGAAAAGACAGCAGGTGAATTACTTATCGATGGGAAACCAATCGAAGACTATGATGTAAAAGAATTAAGGCAAAATGTAGGAATAGTTTTACAACAAACCTTTTTATTTTCTTCGTCCATTCGCGATAATTTAGCTTATGGAAATCCAGAAGCTTCGATGGAAGAGATTATCGCAGCAGCTAAGCGTGCGGATGCCCATGAGTTTATTGAACAATTACCTGAAGGGTACGATACGATTTTAGGCGAGCGAGGTCTTGGTTTATCTGGTGGACAAAAACAGCGTATCGCTATTGCCCGGGCAATGATTATGAATCCAAGTATTCTTATACTCGATGATTCAACAAGTGCAGTAGATATGCAGACTGAAGTGAAAATACAAAAAGCTATGCGAGAGATCATGCAAGGGAGAACAACATTTATTATTGCCCATAGGATTTCTTCTGTAAAACATTGCGATCAAATTTTTGTTTTAGACGAAGGTGAAATTACTGAACGTGGGACTCACGAAGAACTACTTCAGGAAAAAGGCATTTATCGAAGAATTTACGATATCCAAAATCAAGATCAACAATACGTGCTTCAACAGGCTTAAGGAAGTGATTGTAAATGGAAGAAGTTAAGAAAAAAACGAGGTTTCATTACCCTGTTGAACAAATTATTGAAAAGCCGTTCAACTGGAAACAAATGATGCGGTTATTTAATTTCTTAAAACCTTATGCAAAAACGCTACTACCAAAGACAATCTTAATGATGCTTTTTGCTACAGCCGTTCGCTTGGCAGTTCCAATCTTTATTGGTGTCTTTGCGGTCGGTCAGTTAGAACAAGGGGTTGCAACAACGCAAGATATGTTCATTTACGCAGCCATCGTCTTAGGGCTTTATGTAGTGTCCTACGTTGCGAACTATTTTAGAATTCGCTGGATGAATCAACTAGGTCAGTACGTCATTTTTGATATACGAAAAAAGCTCTTTGATCATATTCAGCATTTATCGCATCGATTTTTTGATAAGCGATCAGCTGGTTCGATTCTCGTACGCGTCATTAATGACGTAAACTCTCTACAAGATTTGTTTACAAATGGTGTCATTAACCTTTTGATGGATATCGTCATGTTATTAGGAATTGTGGCGATCTTGTTTTATTTAAGTCCAGAACTAGCAGTTGTCATTTTAATCATTTTACCAATCATGTTCTTTATTTCAACGAAACTACGTAGAAAAATTCGTCGCGCTTGGCAGACGGTTCGCTTACGGCAATCAAGACTTAATTCTCATTTGAATGAGAGCATTCAAGGTGTTCGTGTAACCCAAGCCTATGCGCAAGAGCATGAAAATATGGACTTTTTTGATGATGTAAACACGCAAAATTATGAAAGCTGGCGGGAAGCGACAAAGCAAAATGCCATGTTCCGTCCTTTCGTAGAGATGGCAAGTGCGATTGGTGGCGCGATTCTCATATGGTATGGAGCATTTTTAATTCAAAGTGACTTTAGTAGCTTAACATTAGGCGTCTTTGTTTCATTTGCTTTTTATATCGGCATGTTTTGGGAACCTATTTCAAGGTTAGGTCAAGTCTACAACCAATTGCTAGTAGGAATGGCATCGAGCGAAAGAATTTTTGAATTCTTAGATGAAAAACCGAATGTTGAAAGCAAGGAAGATGCCAAACCACTTACCGATGTAAAAGGAAAAATGGTTTTTGAGAATGTGGAATTCTCTTATGATGATAAAAGAATGGCGTTAAAAGGCATTAACTTAACATTTGAAGCTGGTACAACCGTGGCGCTTGTTGGTCATACTGGTTCAGGAAAATCAACGATCGTTAATTTAATGAGTCGTTTTTATGATCCGACGAAAGGAAATGTGTTTCTTGATGATGTCAACTTAAAAGATATTAAGTTAGACGACTTACGAAGCCATGTAAGCTATGTCCTTCAAGATACGTTTATTTTTGCCGGGACCATTATGGAAAATATTCGCTTCGGAAACCCTCGAGCGACGGATGAACAAGTTATCCATGCTGCAAAAGCGATCGGCGCCCATACCTTTATTGATAAGCTTGAAAAAGGCTATGAGACAGAGGTAGAAGAACAAGGAAATGTATTATCTGTTGGAGAAAGGCAGCTACTCTCTTTTGCCCGTGCGTTACTAGCTGACCCGAAAATTTTAATACTTGATGAAGCAACAGCGAGCATTGATACGGAAACAGAGTTGAAAATTCAAGACGGACTAAAGACGTTACTAGCTGGTCGTACAGCAATTATGATTGCACACAGATTGTCTACAATTCGCGATTCTGATAACATCATTGTACTTGAACAAGGAAACGTAATGGAGCAAGGAACGCATACTCATTTAATGACAGAAAAAGGAATTTACTACAATCTTGTAAAATCACAATATGCAGCCATTAAAGAGTAATCCGATGGTTAATAAAATCTCCATGATACTCTGTATCGATGGAGATTTTTCTCGTGAGAGACCTTTATGTAGAACATAGGGGCAATACTTTTAGTGGATGAATAAGAAAAGAGCCGGAAGTTGCACTTGAATTGATTGACTTTTTAGTTAAATGGGGTAAAATAGAAGCACTCTTTTATAAAAAATAGATATAGAATCGAGGGAGTAGAGATGAAATACGCATTTGCAAAAAGGGTTCGACATTTACAGTCGTCAGTGGTACGAGATATCTTAAAGATCGTTAATCAAGGAAACGTAATCTCTTTTGCAGGTGGTCTTCCAGATGACGGTTTATTTCCAACCGAAGCCATTAAGGATGCGTTTACGAGCGCTTTTGAAAAAGGAAACAAAGCATTCCAGTATGGAGAAACGGAAGGCTATCGGCCGCTTCGAGAGGTGATTTTGGAGCGAATGGGTCACAAAGGCATTCAAGGATACGATGCCGATAATGTTTTGCTTACAACGGGATCTCAACAGGCAATTGATTTATTAGCCCGGATCATGATTAGCCCAGGCGATGTCTTATTAACAGAAGAACCGACTTATTTGGCTGCCCTTCAAGTTTTTCAATCCTATGAAGCACAAATCATTCCTGTTAAATGTGATGAAAATGGAATGATTATGGATGACCTTAAAGAGAAAATTAAACAATATCACCCGAAGATGCTTTATGTTGTGCCGACGTTCTCAAACCCTTCAGGGAGAGTATGGAGCTTAGAGAGAAGAAAAGAACTTATACGGATTGTGAAAAAACAGAATGTTCTAGTATTTGAAGACGACCCTTATGGGGATATTCAATTTACGAATGAATCGTATACACCGATTGCGGCCTTAGACAATGGTTCGCACGTGCTTTATACGAGCACGTTTTCAAAGACAGCAGTTCCGGCTCTCCGAACAGGATGGATTGTAGGCCCGTATCAAATTATTCGAATGATGGCGCAAGCAAAACAAGCGAATGATTTACACTCAAATTCTCTAGCTCATCAAGCGCTGTATGAGCTGTGTAAGAATTTTGATCTAGACGCCCATATTAAGACGATTAGCAGCGTATACGGGGGACGAAAAGATGTAATGGTCCATCATTTGCAAAAAGCACAGCAGGAAGGATTAATAAAGTTTGTCGAGCCTAAAGGCGGGATGTTCTTATGGCTAGAGTTACAAGAACAAGTAAACGCTGAAGCGCTGCTCCCCCGTGCTGTGGAAAAAGGGATGGCGTATGTGCCTGGAGCACCTTTTTATGCTGAGGCACCGAAATCAAATACGTTACGCTTAAATTTTACACATGCTACAGATGATCAGATCAAAATAGGAATGGATATTCTTATTCGTATGCTTGAAGAAGTGGATGTCGAGCGTGCACAATTAAAAAGTTTATAAAAAAATGCTCCCTAGGATAGGTAGATTAAGAACAATCAGGCTATCACAAGGGAGCATCTTTACATTTGTCTCAGCCGACTAATACGCTCTTCAGCTGGCGGGTGAGTGGAAAATAAGTTTGCTGCTTTCTTTTTTAGTGGGTCAGCAAAGTATAGGGATGCTGTTGAAGTTGAAGCTTCTTCCACTGGTGTATCGGTGTCGGTAATCGCTTCTAAAGCTTTTGCAAGTGCTTCAGGATTTCGAGTAAGCTCCACTGCACTAGCGTCGGCTAAATATTCGCGATTACGGGAAATAGCAAGCTGCATGACGAGCGCAATAATTGGTGCCAATAAAATAAGGACAAGCGCAATAATCATAATAAGCGGATTTTTATTATTGTTGTTTCGGCCTCCAGAAAAAATGAAAAAGCGCATTCCTAAGTCACTTAATATTGCTATGGCAGAAACGAGTGCTACTGCGATAGTGGAAAGTCGAATATCATAGTTACGTACATGGGCAACTTCATGTGCTAAAACGCCTTCAACTTCCTCTCGATTAAGCCTGTTCATTAATCCCGTGGTTACTGCGACAGCTCCGGACTTTGGAGAGATCCCAGTTGCAAAAGCATTAGGACTTGGGTCATCAATGATGAACACACGTGGCATTGGAATACGAGCTGCTATGGAAAGGCCTTCCACTGTGTGCCACAGAAAAGCTTGATCTTTTGAAGACGTGATTTCACGAGCGTGGTTCATTCGCATTACAACATTCGTGCTTGTAGAAATCATAAATATGGAATATACCGTTGCAATGATGGCAGCAAATACAGCACCACTTATAAAATCACCTGCACGAACGTACGTAATTGCCGAGCCAATTCCAAGTACGATAACAATGAATAAAACGACTAAAAATACTGTATTCCGTTTGTTTCGAGCAATTTGAGAGTAAAACAATCGCTTATTCCCCCTTTAAAAACGAACTTGAACAGGCTCTTTTTCCTCATCAGGGATATCAAGCATGTCATTTCTTGTAAAGGAGTGAATCGACGCGATGATATTCTGCGGAAAGGATTCAATCTTTGTGTTATAGCGCATGACCATAGAATTGTATGCCTGTCTTGCGTAGGCAATTTTGTTTTCCGTGCCACTTAACTCTTCTTGTAAATGCAAGAAAATTTCGTTCGCTTTTAATTCTGGGTAAGATTCACTAAGTGCAAAAAGTTGACGTAATAGACCGTTTAATTCTGCATCTTCTTCAATCCGTTCATTTCGACTAGCGTTAGGCTCTGCTATTTTGTTTCGTTTTTCAATAACTTGCGTAAGTGTTTCTTGTTCGTGTTTTGCATAACCTTTTACCGTTTCCACTAAGTTTGGAATTAAATCATAGCGGCGTTTTAACTGCACATCAATTTGAGCCCAGGACTCTTCAACCCAATTGCGGTGTTTCACAAGTGAATTGTAACTAACGATCCACACAAGTGCAATTATCGCTACGATGCCAATAAGTATAATGATCGTCACGCTCGTACCTCCTATTATCCGTTTCTTCCTTTACGTAAGTGTATACGAATAGGTTTCTTCACTTCTAAAAAAATACTATCACAAAATAAAGGAAACAAAAAGAAAAGGCATGAGTCAATCATTTTGCCATAGAGTAAAGAGAAATGATTTGACTTCCATAAAAGAGTGCGTTAGGATTTTGATAGCGCTTACATTTGAAAGCATCTGATTGCCGAGATTCTGAACGACCGCTCACTATTAAGAACGTAGAGGAGATCACACACATGACATTAACAAAAGATCAACTTATGATTCGTGACATGGTAAGACAATTTGCTCGAAAAGAAATTGCTCCATTAGCTATTCAGCTTGATAAAGAATCACGTTTTGCAAATGATATTTTCAAAAAGTTAGGTGAATTAGGTGTTTTAGGTATTCCTTTCCCGGAAGAGTATGGCGGTTCAGGCGGTGATACAGTTTCGTATGCATTAGCAGTTGAAGAAATTGGGTATGCGTGCGGAGGAACAGGATTAAGCTACGCCGCAGCTGTTTCTCTTGGGGCAAGCCCGATTTATTATTATGGAACAGAAGAACAAAAAAAAGCTCATCTTACACCTTTAGCATCTGGGCAATCGCTAGGAGCGTTTGGTTTAACAGAGCCTAATGCAGGTTCGGATGCAGGAGGAACACAAACGAAAGCACGCTTAGAAGGTGACGAATACATCATCAATGGAGAAAAGTGCTGGATAACAAATGCGGAATATTCGCGAACGGTGATTGTCACAGCCGTAGTCGGTCAAAAAGAAAATGGGAAAAAAATGATCTCTGCGTTTATTGTGCCAACGGATTCACCAGGATTTAAAATTTCATCCAATTACGACAAGATGGGTGTGCGCGCTTCGAATACGTGCGAGCTTGTTTTAGAGGATGTTCGAGTGCCAAAAGAGAACTTATTAGGAGACCCGGAAAAGGGCTTTAGTCAATTTCTTTATACGCTTGATGGGGGACGAATTTCGATAGCCGCTCTTGCAGTAGGCATTGCACAAGCAGCATTTGACCGCGCGTTAGCCTATTCTAAAGAACGAAAGCAGTTCGGGAAGTCAATTAGTTCGTTTCAAGCCATTCAATTTAAGCTCGCTGATATGGCGATGGAAATTGAACTTGCAAGGAATATGGTGCATACAGCGGCAAAGCTAAAAGATAGTGGTAAGCCGTTTGGGAAAGAAGCGGCTTATGCAAAACTTTTTGCTTCAGAAATGGCTACACGCACATGTAATGAAGCGATACAAATTCATGGTGGTTATGGCTATATGCGCGAGTATGAAGTCGAGCGGATGTTGCGAGATGCTAAATTACTTGAAATTGGAGAAGGCACGTCAGAAATCCAACGCCTCGTCATTGCTAGACACTTAGGCCTAGGCAAATAAAGGAGGGGAGAGCGGTTTGATTACATCTATTTTAATCGCTAACCGAGGTGAAATTGCATCTCGTATTATCCGAACGTGTAAAAAGATGGGCATTCGCACAGTTGCAATTTATTCAGAAGCCGACGAACAGGCACAGCACACAAAATTAGCGGACGAAGCCTATTACGTTGGTAAATCAAACGTTCAGGAAAGTTATTTAAATCAAAACCGTATTTTAACTATTGCAACAGAAGCAAAAGTGGACGCGATTCACCCTGGCTATGGATTATTATCCGAGCAAGCTTCCTTTGCAACGAATTGTCGAGATCATGGCTTTATTTTTATCGGACCGGACGCTAAAGCGATTTCTTTAATGGGTGATAAATTACAAGCACGAAAAACAATGATTGCTGCTGGAGTCCCTGTTATTCCAGGTACGGATGCGGTCGAAAATATTGAAGATACACTTAAAGAGGCAAACAAAATTGGTTATCCAGTTATGTTGAAGGCGGCTTCCGGAGGTGGAGGGATCGGCATAACGATTTGCCGAAATGATCAAGATTGTGAGAAGGCATTTGAAAAAAATAAGAAGCAGGCTTCAATGTTTTTTGGAGATGGTTCACTCTATGTGGAGAAATATATTGTCAACCCAAGGCATATTGAGCTGCAATTGCTAGCAGACGAGGCGGGAAATATTCTTGTCTTTGGAGAAAGGGAATGCTCGATACAGCGACGCCATCAAAAAATTATTGAAGAAGCACCATCACCTTTTTTAACTGAAACCGTTAGAGAAGCGATGACCGAAATGGCAATTCTAGCAGGAAAAGCGATTCAATATAAAAATGCAGGTACGATTGAGTGCTTAGTTGATGAAGACGGAATGTTCTATTTTTTAGAAATGAATACGCGACTTCAAGTGGAGCACCCGGTAACGGAAGAAATCTTCAACATTGATCTCGTTGAGTGGCAAATTCGAATCGCATCTGGAGAAACATTGCCTTGGAAGCAAGAAGATATCCATTTTTCGGGCCACGCAATCGAAGCAAGAATCTATGCGGAAGACCCTATTCGCTTTTTTCCATCACCTGGGACTATCCAAGAATTGTCATTGCCGACTGCGGAACATATTCGCCATGAGTGCCCAATAGAAGCTGGTAGTGTTGTTAGTCATTTTTATGACCCAATGATTGCGAAATTGATTGTGGTTGGCCGTGATCGAGAAGAAGCCATTCGTCGTCTAGGCGAGGCAATTCATTCGTATTCGCTCACAGGAATTAAAACGAATATCCCGACTATTAAAGCGATCGTAGGTCACCAAGTTTTTCAAGCTGGAGAAGCAACTACTGCTTTTATGGAGCAGCATCACGACGAGTTAACAAAACGAATTCAGGAGGTTCTATCATGAGTTATATTCAAGCATCAATGGCAGGGAATGTGTGGAAAATAGTGGTAGCAGTAGGCGATAAAATTGAAAAAGGACAAGAGGTTGCGATTTTAGAATCCATGAAGATGGAAATTCCGATTGAAGCTGAAGTTGAAGGAACCGTAAAAGCGATCGTTAAGCCTGAAGGAGAATTTGTAAACGAAGGGGATCATTTAATTGAACTTGACTAGTGAACTGATTTCAAAAGAAGGTACACAAGTTGTAACGCTAACGCTGAATCGACCACAGGCTGCGAATGCTTTGTCGACACAACTATTAAAAGAACTTAAGGCTCATATGGAGAAACTTCAAAATGACAAAGATGTAAGAGTCATTATTTTGACTTCTGCTGGGGAAAAAGCTTTTTGCGCAGGGGCAGACTTAAAAGAGCGAATAACGATGAATGAAGAAGAGGTGAAGGAAGCGGTTCGTTTAATAGGCGAGACGATCCATGAAGTATCTAAGCTTCCTCAACCTGTTATATGCGCAGCTAACGGATTAGCACTAGGTGGAGGTCTTGAACTTGCGTTAGCAAGTGACTTGCGAGTCTTTTCTGAAGACGCGCTTTATGGGCTAACCGAAACATCACTTGCTATTATTCCTGGTGCAGGAGGCACACAGCGATTACCGAGCATTGTCGGTGTAGGAAAAGCGAAAGAGTTAATTTTCACAGCGCAACGAATTACTGGGAAAGAAGCGCAAGCCATTGGCTTATGTGAATATGCAGTACCATTTGAAGAGGTTGAAAATAAAGCAAATGAACTGGCAGCTCAAATTGCCAATAATGGCCCAATTGCGATTCAGGCAGCTAAACATGCGATTGATTCAGGAACACACCTTTCGATTGAGGAAGGGTTAAAAATCGAAAACGACGCCTATCAGAAAACAATACGCACAGATGATCGAATGGAAGGTTTGAAGGCTTTTAAAGAAAAAAGAAAACCCGACTACCAAGGGCGCTAGAGGTGAAACGATGACGATTGAACAGCGATTTAAGGAAAAAATCGATACCATCTATCAAGGTGGTCAAGAGAAATACCATGACCAAAATGAAGCAAAAGGAAAACGATTCGTACGACAGCGTTTATCTTTGTTACTAGATGATGGGCTTGAAACCGAGGATGGGTTATTTGCCAATTCAGAGGCGGAAGGGTTACCGGCAGATGGTGTCGTTTGCGGAACAGGCAAGATAAATGGGAAAACAGTGTGTGTCATGGCGAACGATTCAACAGTAAAGGCTGGTTCTTGGGGAGCAAGAACGGTAGAAAAAATTATTCGTATACAAGAAACTGCGGAGAAATTAGCCGTTCCGATGCTATATTTAGTTGACTCAGCAGGGGCTCGTATAACGGATCAAGTCGAAATGTTTCCAGGTCGAAGAGGAGCTGGGAGAATTTTTCATAACCAAGTTAAGCTGTCAGGGAAAATTCCTCAAGTATGTATTTTATTCGGTCCTTCAGCAGCTGGTGGTGCGTATATTCCCGCATTTTGCGATCTCGTTATTATGGTGGAAGGAAACGCTTCTATGTATTTGGGCTCTCCACGAATGGCTCAAATGGTTATAGGAGAAAATGTTAGCCTAGAAGAGATGGGTGGGGCTTCCATGCACTGCAGTGTTTCGGGTTGTGGTGACATTCTCGCAAAAGATGAGCTTGAAGCAATCGACCATGCAAGAGAGTACATCTCGTACGTACCACGGAGTTATAAAGAAAAAGTAGCAATGACTGAGCCGGTATTGCCAAAGGATTTACCGAAAACCATTGAAGATATTATTCCTGAAAATCAAAACACACCGTTTAATATGTATGACTTGTTGGATCGACTCATTGACGACAATAGTTTTTTTGAAATAAAAAAATTGTTTGCGCCAGAATTGATTACAGGTTTTGCGCGATTAAATGGAAGAACAATTGGTATTATTGCCAATCAACCTAAGGCAAAAGGTGGCGTCTTGTTCCATGATTCGGCTGATAAAGCTGCTCGATTTATCACCTTATGTGATGCCTATCATATTCCGCTATTATTCCTCGCAGATATTCCGGGCTTTATGATTGGAACAAAAGTGGAACGTGCTGGAATTATTCGCCATGGCGCAAAAATGATTTCGGCGATGGCGGAAGCAACCGTACCAAAGATTTCTGTTGTCGTGCGTAAAGCGTACGGTGCTGGTCTTTATGCAATGGCAGGGCCTGCATTTGATCCGGATTGTTGTTTAGCGCTACCACAAGCGCAAATTGCAGTGATGGGTCCAGAAGCTGCGGTAAATGCCGTTTATGCAAATAAAATTGCTGAGCTAGAGCCAGAGGAACGTAATGCGTTTATAGCTGAAAAAAGAGATGAATATAAACAGAACATTGATGTGTATCGCTTGGCATCTGAACTCGTAATAGATGGGGTTGTGAACGGAAATGACTTGCGCAATGAGCTAACAAAACGATTTGCGCTTTATGAAACAAAAGATGTCGTCTTTACGGATCGAAAACACCCAGTTTATCCAGTTTAATGTGCATGTGAAGAGGATAGGAAAGAGCCTACCGAAGTGGAGAGGATCCATTTTGGGAAGGCTCTTTGTCGTTTAGAGGTAGCGTGTTGGATAACTTTTCCTAAAAAAATTTTTTATAAAAGCATACATAGAAAAAGAGACAAGGAGACATTCTATAGTTACACAGGGAGGTGAAACAATAATGGCAGATAACAGAAGTTCAAACAACCTAGTTGTACCAGGTGTACAACAAGCACTTGATCAAATGAAGTACGAGATTGCTTCAGAATTTGGTGTTAACCTTGGTCCTGATACAACGGCTCGTGCAAACGGTTCAGTTGGTGGGGAAATCACTAAACGTTTAGTTCAAATGGCTGAACAACAAATGAGTGGCGGTTACCAAAAATAATTAAATAAAATGGAATTAGAAAAAGAGACGAGTGACTCGTCTCTTTTTTATTAGCGGATGCGCTGTTCATCTTCTGGATTGAAGAAATGAGCTTTATTCATGTTAAGGGCAAGTTCAATGGTGTCGCCACTTTGTGCTGTTGTACGAGAGTCGACGCGCGCAACAAATTCTTGGCCTTCAATTGAAGAGTAGAGAACCGTTTCTGCACCAGTTAACTCGGCAACATCAATTAATGCATCAATTTTAGAACCTTCAGATGAAGAAATAAAGACAGGCTCATCATGGATATCTTCAGGACGGATGCCTAAAATAAGCTCTTTATTGGCAAAGCCTTGTTCACGCAGAATGGAAAGTTTTCCTTCTGGCACTTGAATGCGCTGATTATTAATAACGAATTCATTGCCATCTAACTTACCAGATAAGAAGTTCATTGATGGAGAACCAATAAAGCCACCAACAAAAACATTCTCTGGGTTATCGTACACATCTTTCGGTGTACCAATTTGTTGAATTAAACCATCTTTCATAATGACAATTCTTGTTGCCATTGTCATAGCTTCTGTTTGGTCATGTGTGACATAAATCGTTGTCGTTTGTAGACGTTTATGAAGTTTTGTTATTTCTGCACGCATCTGTACACGAAGTTTCGCATCTAAGTTTGAAAGAGGTTCATCCATCAAGAAAACTTGAGGGTCACGTACAATTGCACGACCGAGTGCAACACGCTGACGCTGACCGCCTGACATCGCTTTCGGTTTACGATCAAGCATCTCTTCTAATCCTAAAATTTTCGCAGCATTATCTACACGTTTTTTTATTTCTTCCTTTTTAAACTTTCTTAGTTTTAAACCAAACGCCATATTGTCATAAACATTCATATGCGGATAAAGAGCATAGTTTTGGAAAACCATGGCAATGTCTCGATCTTTAGGCGCGACGTCGTTCATCCGTTTGTCACCGATAACTAAGTCTCCTTTAGAAATCTCTTCAAGACCTGCAATCATTCGTAGTGTTGTTGATTTTCCACAACCAGAAGGTCCAACAAATACGATAAACTCTTTATCCTGAATATCAAGATTAAAATCGGAAACCGCTGTAACATCCCCATCATATACTTTGTATACATTGTTTAATTGAATAGAAGCCATTTTTCTTCCCCCTTATAATCATTAACTGCTTTTATTGTAACCCCTTACATAAAAAGAAAGCTATGTACAGGTTGCACAAAGATTAAATGTGAGTCTTTGTGCAATCTGTACATTAGTGTGGCTGTTTTAAAAGAAGAAAGGTTAGTGTAGCGTGTGTAAATAATCTTAAATCTAAACCTGTTTGTGCGCTAAATTTATCTAGTCGGTATTGAAGGCTATTGCGATGAAGGTGGAGTTCCTTTGCGGTTTGTGACGTATTAAGATTCTGTTTAAGAAAAGTCGTCACCGTATGAATTAATTCGCGATCTTGCAGTAGTTCATTTGAGAAAAAGTGAAAACGCAGTTGCTGAAAACGATCAGGATCAATATGATTCTTAATCTCAATCAGACTTGAGGTAGCGACATCGAATGTATGTGGTCCCTTTTTAAGTTCAATCCGCTTCGTAAACAAGTCTCTTTCAAACGATAGAGAAGAGCGCATATGACTCGCTCTTAAAGGAACGCCTAGAAACGTGCGGATGGTTGTATAAAAATCAGATTCAATTAGTTCAATAATCGCGTCTAAATCATAATCGTGGTAATCGGAAGGAAATAACAGAACCCCGGTTCGTTCACTTTCCCATAGCAACAGAGTCTGAGATGGAAAGAAAGAAAGAACGGCTTCTCTAAATGCTTCAATTTCTACGATCGGTTGTTCTACATAAAAATGAAGCCCGGTAAGGGAGCGATCCAATTGGGGCTGTGGCCCATCTCGATAAATGTAGGTATACCATTCTTGTTCATGTTTGGTTAGTGGTTTTGGGATATCATCCGGCTCTGATAGCAACAAAGACAACAACGTTTTTTCCCGTTCAGTTAATTTCAGACGATGCATATAAATCATTTCTTGTTGGGATTGAAAGGCTAAACGGTGTGCTAACTCATCTGTTGGTTGCCATAAAGCATGCGAAAATGTTTCTTTTATAATTGCATTCATGAAAGAACAAACCTTTCTATATGTAGAACTTGTTTGTAGTATAACAAAAAAGAAGCTCAAAATTGAGCTCCTTTCTCATTGTTTTTCTTTTGAAAGGGGAATGTCTTCTTCAATTTTGCCGCCAGAATCCGGGTCAACGCGACCTCCATTTAATCCTTCATTCACATAGCGATCAATATCGAGTTCATATTCCTTACGGCTGTCAATGTCCTTACGTTCATCCATTTGCCATCCCTCCTACTATTTAGAATGGCAAATTGCTCATCTTTTATTCTTGCGGCTGATGTTCATCCTCATAAACATGATAAAGCATCAAATCATGAACAGCATGTTTCAATTCTTCTTCCTTGTCCATTTGTTTTGGTGGGCTGTCCCATTCAATTGTCCCATCATAGTAATACGTACCTGATGTAAACTGTCCTTGAAAATAAAATGAAAAGAGCCAACTTTGATTTCGTTGTTTATGCTGTAGTGGCTTATACTGAAAGTGAACAAGCATCAGAATCACTCCTTTATCATAATGAAAAGGGTTACATGAATCAGTCTATCATAATGTTCGTTTTCTGTGTGGAGAAAAATAAGCTATACTTGTAATGAACAAGATGAATTTAGATACAAGGGAGGCAGTTTGCTGCAGATAAGCAGTAAGCGTTTAATGTGCAATGGGTTTTATTAGTTTTCGTTCTCGCAGTTGTTGGTGCGATCGTTGGAGCGGCGACAAATGCGTTAGCTATTCGGATGTTGTTTCGACCTCATCGCGCTTATCATTTAGGAAAGTGGCAACTGCCATTTACACCTGGTTTATTACCAAGAAGGCAACAAGAACTCGCAAAGCAAATGGGGAACATCGTCTCAAATCATTTGCTTACAGCTGAAGGACTCGGAAAAAAAATTAGTAGTGACGTTTTCTCGAACGAATTAACAACTTGGGTAAGTGAACGCCTAAAGAAATGGTTAATGAGTGAACAAACAGTTGAATCCTTATTAAAGTCAATCTTAACGGTGGAAGATGGGAAAGAAGCGTTTGTTGTAAAATCGAAATCGTGGATAAAAGAACGAATAAAACGATATATCGAAAACAATCAAGATGTTTCAGCAAAGCAGTTTGTTCCGTTAGAAGTGCAGACAACCGTACTAACTTATCTGCCGAAACTGTCAGAAAAAATGATTGAAAAAGCAAAATCCTATGTAGAAAGTGCAGATGGTCAAGAAAAGATGGTCGCTATGGCTTCGAACTTTTTGTCTTCAAAAGGAAAGCTCGGCGGAATGCTATCAATGTTTTTATCAAGTGAAAAAGTTGTTGATATGCTTTATCCAGAGATTATTAAGTTTCTTAACGATGAAAAAACGAAAGATATGCTGCATGGGCTACTCGCTCGAGAATGGAACCAGCTGTTAGAGAAGCCGTTGTCTTCATTCAATGCAGAGACTTATATTGATGATGTAATTGATAAAGCTACAGATGGAATTGAAGATAAAATTCCACTTCTAAATTGGTATGATGCACCACTGCATACATGGACCACGCCTTACATGGAACGTATTGTAGAAAATTGGGCACCGCAAGTAGTAAAAGTAACTACAGGCTATATTCAAGTACATTTAGCGTCAATTTTGGCAAGCTTACGTTTAAATGAAGTGATTGAGCAGCAAGTTGCTTCGTTTTCAATGGCTACTTTAGAAGATCTCATCATGACGATCACGCGAAAGGAGCTACGTTTAATTACGTTGCTAGGAGGATTAATTGGAGGTATTGTCGGTTTAATCCAAGCGGTCATTGTCCACTTTTTTTATTAGGATCCATCATATGACGTGAATTCTATAGACTGACGTGTTATAGTCGGTTGGTAGGGAGTGATAAACATGAGTATGACATATGATAAAGCACATGAATTAAAGGATGCACTTGAGCAAAGTGAAGAGTTCAAGTCCCTTCATGAGCTACATGAACAAATTGAAGCGGATGAGATTGCAAAAAAAATGCTTGAAAACTTTCGTAAGCTTCAACTAGATCTTCAACAAAAGCAAATGCAAGGCATTCAAATTTCTGAAGAAGAAGCGCAACAAGCGCAACAGCAATTTGAACTTGTTCAACAGCATGAGCTTATTTCAAAACTAATGGAAGCAGAGCAACAGCTTAGCGTGATTATTACAGAGTTAAACAAAATCATCACGGAACCATTAGAGAAGATTTACGGCGATCCTTCTCAAGAACAGTAAGTATCAAACCACCACTTTCATTGAATGTGGTGGTTTTTTCTATGGTTTCAAGTTCTACTTCGGCTATATTCGCATAAGTCTTAAACAAGATGGGTCTTGTTTTACAACATGAATTTCTCGGAGGAGGAACACGCTTGAAAACCTATAATTTGTTAGTTATGAACATTGATAAAATGTTTCTAGAAGGGGATATGAAAGCAAGCAAAAAGACAAAGTCAGCAATGTCCTATTTAGCAAAGAAGCAAGTATCAGTCGTCTTAGTGACAAACCAGTCTTTTTCATATGCAAAGAAAATCGCTCGCAATTTAAAGGTAGATAGCATGATGATTGCGCATGGCGGCGCTCTTATATCAGATACGAATCAAAATGAATGGTACAATCGACCATTGAGTTTGGAATCGACGCTTGATCTATGTCATGTACTGGAGCGTTTTGATTGTGAAGTGAAACTACAGTACGGAGACTACTGTGCTTCCATTCGTCCGCAACATAAACAAACGTTGTTAGCGAGAATGTCGTTCAATTCGCCAGGAGAACAAATCCTTTATCCACTTACCTACGTAGATTCGCTCTATGAACATGTGCTTAAAGAAGGGAAAGGGCCGCTAAACGTAGGTTTAAAATGTGAAGAAGAAAAAGATTTAGCCTATATTTGTGAGACATTAAAGGAAGAAATCCCTGATTTGACTGTTACGTATACGAATAAAGGCGAATGTTTTGTCGTTGGCGCAGGGGCTGAAAAAGAAAGAGCGCTACAATGGCTAGTCAACAAAGATCAATTGTCGCTTGATCAAATTGTTGTGGTTGGAGCCGGGCATGAAGATGCAGAAATGGTGGCAATGGCAGGTCTCGGTGTAGCAATGGGCGATGCCCCGCAAACAGTCCAAGAAAAAGCGAATTGGGTGACAAGAACGACCGAACAAGATGGTTTAGCATATATGGTTCACGAAGTATTTCGAAAACAATTAAACATACAAATGAAAGAATAAAGCGAAACCCAGCCGGTATGATTCCAGCTGGGTTTTTGGCTGTGTCCATATTCATATGACTGCTTCATCGAGCAAATAAGATCATTTTGCCGTTCAACGTTAAACGGTGCGTTAACCCTTCTGCATGGACCTCTTGCAGTTTTGTCTTCGCTTCAGAAATGGCGTGTTCTTCTGTGTCTGCTTCAATTCGCTCATTTAACACAACGGAGCTATCTTTATTAAAAGCCGTTAAAAAGTAAGTCATCATGTCCTCCTGTTAGCGTTTTCATTTAGTTTATCATGAATAACATGTGTATTCACCTATTTTTATGAGATGAATAGACTAAAGCAAAAGGGGGAATACAACATGAGTAATGAAAACATGATGTCGCTTTGTCAGCGCTATACGAATTATCCTGTCAAAGTATCCTTAGCGAACGGTGAAGAGTTTGAATCAGTTATTGAATATGTGGACCAGGAAAATCTTCATGTTCTTTATCCAGTTGACCAAAATGAATATCCGATGCAAATTACGCAATTAGAAGGATTTCAATCAATGAATGAAAATGAAGCACACCGCTATGGTTACGGGTACCAACCATACGGATACCCACCATACGGATATGGAGGTTTTCGACCTTATGGATGGAGACGCTGGGTGTTACCCTTAACTGCACTTGCAGCCGTTGCGTTACTTTAGGCTACTCTATTGAGTTAGCCTTTTATTACATAATCGTGGAAAAATCAACGAAAAAATGCGTGAGATTACGTAATTTAAGGACATAAATGGCGTTTCCCCTCGAAATTATGTAAAATGTAACTACAAGTGAACCGTGAACCGGAAGAGAGGATGTTAATAATGGAAATGTATGATATCTACTTAGTTGAAGATGAAGAAAATTTATCAGAAGTTTTGAAAGCATATATGCAAAAAGAAGGTTGGAATGTGACCGTTTTTGATAATGGAGATGCAGCTGTTGAAGCGGTATCGGACAAGCCACACCTTTGGGTATTAGATATTATGTTGCCTGGAACGGATGGCTATCAAGTATTAAAAGCGATAAAAAATGAAGAAGATACGCCAGTTATTTTTATTTCTGCACGAGATCAAGATCTCGATCGTGTACTAGGGTTGGAAATGGGTAGTGATGACTATTTGTCAAAGCCGTTCTTGCCACAAGAATTAATTATTCGCGTGAAAAAAATCTTAAATCGTGTATACGGCTCAAACACATCTGATGTACAAAAAGTAGAATTAAATGCGTATACTATTGATCCGATTGGTCGGACTATTATTGACACTGAAGAAAATAATGAAGCAGTCGATTTAACGACAAAGGAAATGGATTTAATGTTGTTATTATCCGCAGAAATTGGAAAAGCCTTTTCACGAGAGAAAATTATTGAACATGTGTGGGGAGACAACTATTTTGGCTCAGAGAGAGCAGTTGATGACGTGGTCCGCCGTGTACGTAAGAAAATGCCGCGCATCCATCTAGAAACGCTATATGGCTACGGCTATCGGATTCTATCCTCATGATAAAAATAAATTTAACGAGACGAATTTGGCTTGCATTCGTTTCGTTAATTGTGCTCGTGGCGCTTTCAATCATTATCGTGTATCCTATTTCTATTCGAGGCGCATTAACAGAAGAAACCTATCAAATTATTGATAATAGCGTTCGCGACCAGTTAATGCAAGAAGATGCTAATTGGGAAACGTTTTTGAGTCAACAACCTGGATTTTACCAATCTAGACAAGAACAACGAGCCACCGTTTCTTTTTTAATTGAAATTACTGGTTCGACATACGCCATTTATAATACGCCAATTGATGTCGTGCCCGACCCACCTGTACATGAAGAGATGCGCTACAATGCCATCGAACAAGATAATCAGACAGGTAGATATGAAACAACATTTGGTGGACAGACCTTATTTTATACGATTAACGATTTGGCCAGTCCAGCAGAAGGGTCGGACTTGTACTTGATTACGTATATGTGGGATACATATCGAGATGAAATGGTTCAAAATTTATGGGAACGATTGCTTTATTTGCTCTTGTTGACAAGTGCGTTAAGTTTATTGCCAGCCATTTGGTTAAAGCACTATCTACGTCAACCACTGGCGATATTAGAGAATCATTTAGAGCAAATTGCAAATCGCAACTGGCAAGAACCACTCAAGTGGGAAGGTGACGAAGATTTTGAGCGGCTATCGTATCAATTTGAACGAATGAGACAGAATTTAAATAGTTACGATCGTGCTCAAAAAACGTTTATTCAACACGCTTCTCATGAATTAAAAACGCCGATTATGGTCATAAAAAGCTATGCCCAGTCTGTGAAAGACGGCATTTTACCAAAAGAAAATCTCGGGAAAACAATGGATGTCATAACAGAAGAAGCCAATCGAATGGAACGCCGCGTGATTGATATGCTTTATTATACAAAACTCGATCAAATGCAAAAGGAACAGTTAAAAGTAGAAGCGTTTCCTTTTGGAAAGTTAGCTTATCAAATTGAAGAACGGTTTCGCTATCAACGAGATGATGTGACCATACTTGTACAGGGTGCCGAAAAAGTCATGAAAGCCGATATTGAACAGTGTGAGGTTCTTCTAGAAAACTTAGTTGAAAATGGACTAAGGTATGCGCAGCGTGAATTAACAATTAAAGCGGAGGAAGACGAACGTTACTCCTATGTAATTGTAGAAAATGAAGGCGACCCCATCGATGCAGATTTAAGTAAATTGTTCAGTCCATTTTATAAAGGAAACAAAGGTAAATTCGGTCTCGGACTAGCGATTGTCAAACAAATTGCTGAATTGCATCACGGTTTTGCGAAAGTAGAAAACATTGATAAAGGTGTTCGGTTTACGATTGGTTTACCAAAACCGCATCAAGCAGAAGCTTTAGATGCGAAGCCAAAGAAAAAAGACAAGAAACGCCCACCGTCGTCATAAGTGATGGTTTTGAGCCTCACTTCGCTTAATCCTGTTGAGAGGATTAAGCTTTTTTTATTGATAGGAAATAAGCGCTAATACGTTGGAAGCTGTCTGTGCTATACTGAAAATAGATAAAACAGTAGATTGAGGTGACGGTTGTGGAAAAAGGAATTAAATATCACCAAGTGGGAGAAGCGGTAAATCGTTACTTGTTAATAAAGACTGCAACAAAACAAATAGCAAGTAATTCAAAACCTTTCTTAACATTAATTTTAGGTGATCATACAGGGGAAATTGAAGCGAAATTATGGGGCGTTTCACCAGAAGATGAAGGGACATTTGTCAATAAAACGATTGTTCACATACAAGGTGATGTGATTGATTATAGAGGACGCACACAGCTGAAAATTGCGAGCATACGACCAACAAGCCCGATGGATGGTGTTGAGATTAACGATTTTGTGCGATCAGCGCCATTATCTGCTGAAGATATGCTTGATGAAGTGAATCAGTTTATTTTTGACATCCAAAATCCAAACATCCAACGTATTACGCGCTTTATTGTAAAAAAACATCAAGCGGCATTTGTTGAATCCCCAGCTGCAACGAAAAACCATCACGAATTCATGGGCGGGTTAGCTTTTCATGTTGTATCTATGCTTCGACTAGCCAAAAACATTGCTGCACAATACACGAATTTAGATACAGATCTCCTTTATGCGGGCGTGATTCTTCATGATATCGGGAAAGTGAAGGAGCTTTCCGGTGCCATTGATACAACGTATACGCTTGAAGGGAAACTACTAGGACACATTTCAATTGGCGCAATGGAAATTCACGAAGCTGCACATGAGCTAAATATTGAAGGAGAAGAACTGATTATTCTTCAGCATTTAATGCTTAGTCATCATGGAAAAGGCGAATGGGGCAGCCCTAAACCTCCTTATATTCGTGAAGCCGAAGTGCTCCACATGATTGATAATGTTGATGCAAAGATTAATATGATGGATCGAGCACTTGAACGAGTAGAGCCAGGCGAATTTTCTGAACGGGTAATGCCTTTAGAAAATCGAAGTTTCTATAAACCAAGCTTCCATAAAAAGCCGTTAGATTTATAAACATGTTCTACATCGATTTGGCTGTGCATATCATTAGAAAAAGAACGCTTAGTAGAAAGTAGAAAGGGTGAATTTATCTAATGAAATCAAAAGAGACAAGCCAATATCTTGCACTTGGAGCCGTAGCTGTACTAGTCCTTGCCTTTCTTTTAACACAAACCTCTGTGGGTGAACTGATTGTAGCAAGCCCATGGTGGACGTATCTGCTTATGCTTGGGATTGTATTTAGTGGCTATCAATGGGTTAAGACGATGAGAGAAGATAAAGTGATGGATGAAGAGTGGATTGAGCAAGAGGGGAATGTATACATGGAACGCATTCAAGAAGCAAAGAAATTAAAAGAACAAAAAGATAGCTAAATAAAGGTGATGGCAGACCCTTCAGAGAGGCGCGAGGAACGTTCTGAAGGGTTTTTTAGTCCTTTTTAAACAAAATGACGTGTAGACGTCACAATAGGGGTAATGTGTAAACCGTATTCGTTGATTTGATAATGACAAATGATTATGTAGAATGGCGAACGCTTTCACCACAGGCACAAGCGCGACATCCGTTTGCGCTACGTTATCACTTGCCCTCACGGTGTCTTCTTTGCCGCGGGCACGGCCTCAGCCATTACGCGTAAAATCTCGCTACATTGTCTTCGGACACGTGCTGTTCCCGCTGGAGTCGTCGCCATTTAACAAGAAAATCGTACCAATCCACTAATCCATTCAATAATAAAGACGTTAGTAGGATTTACGGAGCGTTTTCGAGCAAAGGGACTGGATTTTCATTTTTAAAAGTAAAAAGACAGCTAACGTTATGTTAGCTGTCTTTTTCTTTGTTATTCGTTGCTTTCTTCGTCGGTTGTTTCTTCTTCTGAATCTGCAGGTTCATCTGTTTCTTCGTCAGTCTCTTGTCCATCTTCTTCAACAGGCTGTTCTTCTGGTGCAGGTTGATTGGCTTGAGCTCGAATTTGCTCAATAAAGTCTTGGAAGAATTCATCTTCTATCGTAATGTCATATTCATCAAGAAGATCAACAATAACCGTTAAGAAGTCTCGTCCATTTTCTTCGATATAGGCACGCTCTACAGCCATGTTCGCAGCTTCTGGTAGCTCTTCATATTCCATTGCTTCATCCGTTTTTTCAATGATATGGTAGCCAAAACCAGATTCAACAGGCTCACTCGTTGTTTCGCCAACCTCTAATTCAAATGCGGCTTCTGCGAATGCTTCATCCATATCTGCGCGTGTAAAGAATCCAAGGTCACCACCTGTAGCAGCTGTTCCATCTGTACCATGTTCTTCAGCTAGTTCGGCGAAGTCAGTGCCATCATTTAATTCATCAATAATCTCATTTGCAAGGTCTTCTTCTTCTACAATGATATGGCGTGCTTCTACTTGCTCGTAGGTTTCGCGATTGTCTTCAAAATAAGCAACTAGATCTTCTTCGTTGTAGTCAAGATCTTGTGATTGAAGTTCAATAAGCGTGAGTTCTGGAATGATTAAATTATCAACCATATCATCGCGATCCTCAAGACCAAGGTTTGTTGTTACTAATTCTACAAGCTCTTCTTCAGAGTTGACGCCAAATTCATCTTGCAGGGTCGCAATCATTGTGTCAATTTGTTCTTCTGAAAACTCCATGTCTTCTCCCGCCATCGCTAATAATTGCTCCGTTAAGTTTGAGAAGAACGCGTTTTGTAAAGCGCCTGAAGCTTGCTGGTTCATTTTCAGATCATCAAATAACTCTTCTTGCGTAATGTTTTCTCCGCCTTCGATTGATGCAATGGTCGTTCCATTTCCATCATCGTTATTGCACGCTGCTAGTGTAGTCAGCGCGATAGCTCCAAACCCAGCGAGTAAATATTTTTTCATTTTAACACTCCTTGAAGAGATCTATTGTCATTAGCATATCTTATACACAAGGTCAACCAGTTATATTACCCAGTTTTTTCTTGCACAAAACTTACTATATCATAAAAAAAAACACACAACAATTGCATGATTTCTAAGGAAATTAGGTCATCCGCCCAGTACCCATAATTGGTTTTTGCATAGGATATGGTAACAAAGCACAAAGAAAGCTCTGAAGCCTTAGGGTGTAGGGGTTGAGCGAGTTGTGAGTATGACTTCGAGGTCCTGAAATAAGAAGGATGCCACACTTGATGTGCTTTCTATAAAAAAATGTGAAATCTTCAAAGGAGGAAACGTTACATGAGTTACGCAGGCGGAGGATACAATAGTGGGTTTGCATTAATTGTGGTTTTATTCATTTTATTGGTGATTATCGGGGCTTCTTGGATCTGCTAATCACTAGAGGTGCAGCCAATCACAAGTGAAGAAATGGTCCGATTCATCGGACCTTAGCTTGCCGACTATGTCGGTAAGCTTTTTCAATTTGTATCTGGAAAATTTTTTTGAGAAAATAAAAGTAGAAACAGTTGAAAAGATAGGAAACTGGGTATAGAAAGAGGAGTAAATTTATACATAGAAGTGGGTGGATTTCCATGAGTCGTTTAACAAAAAATAGACGTTTTTATAAAATAGGGTTCTTTCTTGTACTTGGTCTACTCCTAGCCTTAATTGGATTGCTTATTTTTGGTGCGGTGAGGCTATTTGGAGATGTAGACAGACAATCACCAGAACGAGCAGGCATAGACAGCGCAAGCAATGAAATTGTCAGTTTTCAAATGGATATTGAACAAGCGAATGTGTTGCTGAACGACATGCTTGCGGATGATGATGTGCCATTTGATTTTTATCTTGCTGAAGACGGTGTATATTTAGAGGGGGAAGTTGATGCTGTACTCTCAACAATTGATCTATCGATGCGATTTGATCCAAGTGTGCAAGAGGATGGCAGCCTTTTGCTTGAAGCGAATAGTCTTTCAGCCGGATTCCTTTCCGTTTCCCCGGAAAACGCATTACGGATGTTTAATCAATTAGCTGATTTACCAAACTGGATTTATCTTTACCCGGAAGAAGAGCACGTCATCATTGATTTACGAGAAATTGAAGAGTTAGAGCCATTCGGCTTACGGTTTAATGAACTTAACTTAACAGCTGGCGAAATTGATGTCTCGCTCGTACGCCAATAAAGACGGAAAATGATAAAAACCTTTATGAAAGAGGTACCTCTTTCATAAAGGTTTTTTAGATTGATAAGGGTTCGTTTTCATTTGGTCGATTCTAACTGTTTGTTGTAGCCTGACTCTTCATGAAATTGACGAATAAAGTCATCATCATACAAATGGCGTACGATGGACACCAGCTCTGAAAATTCTGGGAATCGACCGTAAATCTCTTTAATTGGTAAAGAGCCTTGATAGACATTAAACGTTTGTTCATTAAAGGCACGCATCGTTTCATATAACAACACTTGGCCTTCTTTTGTTAAACAAACATAGGTATTGCGTTTATCCTCTTGTTTTTTAGAAAACGAGAGGAGGCCCCGTTTTTCTAACTTTTTGGAAAAGTTAAAAGCGGTTGATACATGCATCGCACCGTAGGAGGCAATATCTGATATGGAAGCACCGTCAAACTGATCGGCGATCCATAAGATATGATGTTCATTTAAATTTAAATGAAATGGTTTAATCCAATTTTGCCAGTCTTTTTCAACTGATTTCCACATTGCTTTACTCAATACTGCAAGCTTGTAGCTATAATACATTGAATGTTTAGCATGAGGGTTCATATCCATTCCTCCATTGATTAATAGTGTAAGAGTATAAATAGGTGTTACATATGTTGTTTTCTGAAGGAATCCATAAATGCTGCAAGCGCGTTGCATGATTCTAGCGGTACTGCATTATAGGTGGATGCACGAATGCCGCCAACTAAACGATGGCCAGCCAGACCGATAAACCCGGCTTGTTCAGCTTCTTGTAAAAAGATTTTTTCTAACTCCGAATTGGCAAGATTAAACGTGACATTCATGTTTGAGCGCGCCTCCGGTTGAGCATGTCCGCTATAAAATTCGTCGCTGTGGTCAATGGCATCGTAAAGGATGGAAGCTTTCGCTTGATTGCGTGCTTCAATAACAGATAATCCACCTTCGTTTTCAATCCATTCAAGTACGAGGTTGAGCATATAAATCGAGAAGACAGGAGGTGTGTTATACATCGATTGACTATCGGCAAAAGTTTGATAAGACAACATAGGCGAAAGGTCTCCATGAGCTCGCTTCAAGAAAGAATCTTTAACAATGGCAATGGTTACACCTGCTGGCCCAAGGTTTTTCTGCGCTCCGGCATAGATTAAATCAAATGCACGATAGTCAATGGAACGAGAAAGAATGTCGCTTGACATATCACAAACAAGCGGAAGTTTTTGATATGGAAACGTTTTCCACTGCGTCCCGTATATCGTATTGTTTGATGTTATATGTAAATAGGAATTTTCCTCATTGTACGATAGTTCATCTGGTGAAGGAATGGTTGAATAGCTCGTTTCTTTAGCTTGAGATTGTATGTCTATAGTCCCGAAGCGTTGCGCTTCTTTCGCTGCTTTTTCTGACCAGACCCCTGTTAAAACGTAACTGGATTGATTATTTAGAAAATTCATCGGGATCATTGAAAATTGAAGATTTGCTCCCCCTTGAAAAAACAAAACATGTGTATCCTCACCTAAATTCATTAACGACTTCAGTCTTGAAACTGCACTAAAGTGAACCTTTTCATACGCTTTTGATCGATGACTCATTTCCATAATAGATACATTAGAACCATCAAAATTGAGTAAATCTGCTTGTGCTTTTTTTAGTACTTCTTGAGGCAAAGCGGCAGGCCCAGCACTAAAATTATGGATTTTTTTCATTTCACATGACTCCCTTTATCCCTTTAACGTGTGTTTTTAGAAATGATATCATAATTTTGACTTTTTGGGCGGTAAAATATGAAATTATTTTTATTTGAGAATAATAAATGGCAAAAAAAGTCGCCTAAAGGCGACTGTTG
The DNA here is from genome assembly GCF_024362765.1 of Alkalihalobacillus sp. LMS6. NCBI lineage: Bacteria > Bacillati > Bacillota > Bacilli > Caryophanales > Bacillaceae > Alkalihalobacillus > Alkalihalobacillus sp. LMS6. The sequence continues at coordinate 1,357,459 of NZ_CP093302.1, forward strand.
TCAAAATTAGTCGTTAAGAAGCTCTGTAAAGCGCTTTGTAAAGGATTCTAAGCCTTTAAGATTTTCTGGACTTGCATCTTTTTTCCAAAGATCGCTATAGATGTCTTCCTCACCGTAGCGGGGAAGAAGGTGTAAATGGTAGTGAAAGACACTTTGCCCAGCAGCTTGGCCGTTATTATTTAAAACATTAATCCCCTGACATGAGAACGCTTCTTTTAACGCTGTGGCAAGCTTAGGAACAACGGAGAACAAGTGAGCGGCAGTTTCGGAAGGCAAGTCGTAAACCGCTTCATGATGGTGTTTAGGAATAATCAATGTGTGACCTTTTGTCACTTGTTGAATGTTGTAAAACGCTAAAATGTGTTCATCCTCATAAAGTTTTGTTGCGGGCATTTTTCCATCTTTTATCGCACAGAAAATACAATCTGTCATAAAAGAACCTCCTCTAATTCGTCTTCTACTAAAAGTGTACTCATTATTTCTAGAAGAAGCAATCAAGATGAGAACAGGAATTTCTGATGTCTTTGGTGAATTGATAAAGAGCTCCAGGAAGTGCTTTTCTGTTTTTTTTTTGCTAAACTACAAGAGGGAGTGATGACACGATGCCTGATATGTTAGAAATTAAAGAGCTAACAGGTGGCTATACACCGAAGAAACCTGTTTTACATAATGTTTCGTTTGGCGTGAAAAAACAAGAAATTGTAGGACTCATTGGATTGAATGGGGCAGGGAAAAGTACGACGATTAAACATGTACTTGGTTTAATGGACCCGCAGTCTGGTGAAGTGAAAATTAATAATCTGAAGTTTTCTGATGATGCTGATCAATATCGAAAATCGTTTGCATACATACCTGAGACACCGTTGCTTTATGACGAGCTCACGTTATGGGAACATCTTGAATTAACGAGCGTTGCTTACGGAATTGAAAAAAAGGAATTTGAAAAACGTGCCGATACGTTGCTTAAAGAATTTAATATGATGAAAATGAAGAAATGGTATCCGAATCATTTCTCCAAAGGTATGAGGCAAAAGGTTATGATTATGAGTGCGTTTTTGGCAGAGCCTGAATTATATGTTGTAGACGAACCGATCGTTGGACTCGATCCTGTAGGCATACAGTCATTTTTAAATTGGATTTCTGAAATGAAGAAGCAAGGTGCTGGTATTTTAATGTCAACACATATTCTTGCCACTGCAGAACGGTACTGTGATCGTTTTGTTATTTTACATCAAGGTCAAGTCGTGTTGACTGGAACCCTTGATGAGATGCGAAACGCGATTGGAAAGAATGATGCAACGTTAGATGACATTTACATCGAAATGACAAAGGACGACCAAGAATGAGACAGGCCAATCAATTATGGGAATCAAGGCGTCATCAATATTGGTCAGAAGCGAGAGGGTATTTAAAATTAATTCTTAACAGCGGATTCGTCATTTCCGTCTATTTTCTTTTTATTTTTCTGACGGTCTATTACCAGCAGTTTGTCGAACAGATGCCAGCAGATTTTCCTCTAGTAACACTACTAACGGTATTGTTTACATGGCGACTAACAGCTGGTTCAATTCGAACCTTTGTTAAGCCAGCAGACATCGTTTTCTTACTTCCTTATGAATCAAAATTGGCGCCATATTTTAAACAAGCGATTAAGTACTCCGCTTTATGGCAGTCTAGCTATATTTTGCTTTTATTTATGGCTGTTGGACCAATGTTTACAGAGCGAATTGGCACAGGCATCGTCTTTTGGTTGACGCTCATTTTCCTGCTTTTGATTAAAGTGTGGAATTTGCTATGCGTGTGGGAAGAGCAGAGGCTAGTCGCTAAAGGAGAACGATATTCAAACGTGCTTCTGCGTTTGCTTGTGAACGGAGTAGCCGCTTATTTACTGTTCTCTCAAGCGCCAATTTGGTTAACGTTCGCTGTGTTAATCCTTATGATTGTTCTGTATGCAAGTTATTGGAAAGGATTTGCGAAAAAGCACAGTTTAAAATGGGATCGATTAATTGAAGTTGAAAACCATATGGTCATGTTCTTTTACCGTATTGCCAATGCCTTTGCGGATGTGCCACAATTACGCAATAAAGTTCGAGAGCGTGCGTATTTACAGTGGGCTGTGGGAGCTTTAGGTGGAAAAAAGAATGCCGTTTATCATTATCTTTATGCTCGTACATTTATTCGGGCGAATGATTATTTAGGAACGTATGTACGTCTGGCTGTTGTAGGCGGTCTATTTATTTATTTCTTGCCACTCGGCTGGATGAAGCTGGCAATGGCATTGCTTTTTACGCATATTACAATGATGCAGCTATCGACATTATCCTTCCATCATTCGGCAAGTATTTGGCTCGATTTATACCCTTTAAAGCCTGAAGAAAAGAGGCAGGCACTTACGTATCTAACCATGCGCCTGTTATTCTTGCTTTCGATCATCTATGGTGGAATCGCCCTAGTGACAAGCGATATTTTTTATGGAGTGATCGTGCTAATGGCGAGTGCACTGCTAGGCGTCTATGGGAGTCAAACCCTTGTCCATCGAAAAAAAGGAAAGTATCGCAGAGTCCGCTAATACAATGTAGCGAAGGGGGCTTTTGTGATGAATGTAAACAGTGTCGAGGAAGAACTGATTATCTGGAAGCGAAAGCAACTTAAACCTGACTCATTTTTGAAGAAAAAAGTGAGTCACTGGCAAAGTACATGGAATACGAAAATGCCAAAAGTCTACCATCAAATCGCGACACAATGCGTAAAAATAACGGCGGAAGCGATCATTTATGGCATTAATAAAAACAATCAATTGCTAAAAAAGAAAGTAGATTCTTATACATTAGAAGAAGCAGACAAAAAAGCCTCTGACGTTTTTCGTTTTTATCGAAGAATGGCTTTGGCTGAAGGAATTGGCACAGGAGCGGGTGGTTTTATTGCTGGAGCAATGGACTTTCCGCTCTTGTTGTCGTTAAAGCTAAAAGCGCTATTCGATAGTGCCCATGCTTATGGATTTTCAACTAAGACAATTCATGATCGCATGTTTATTTTATTGTTATTCCAATTCAATTATGGAGATCGGGAAGAACGATTAAAGGTGTTGGCGCAAATAGAAGCCTATGTTCAAGGTGAAGATATTCAACAAACGGACTGGGAGAAGTTTCAACTTCAATACCGAGATACAATCGATTTACCTAAAACACTACAGCTTTTTCCTGTTGTTGGCGCTTTTTTTGGAGGAACGGCAAATTATTATTTGCTTACAAAACTTGAGGAAAATACGATTCAGATTTGCCGACTTCGATGGTTAACGGAATATAAAAAGGCCCTAACGCTTGGATAAAAAAAGCTTAACGACGTAAAGTCGATAAGCTGGGGCGTGTACATAAAATGTGCACGCTCTTTTTTATTGCATCCAGTTTGGCGTGTATTGCGCCATCATTGCGGCTAAAGTTGAGAAAAACCCAGTAAATAGTAGAATACCGAGAATAATCATGACAACGCCGCTTGTTTTCTGGATAATCGGTAAATAGCGATTGATTCGTTTGATTTTATGTAGCGAACGCGCCCATAGTAGCCCAATGAGTAAAAAGGGAATCCCTAACCCGATTGAATAAACGAGTAGTAAAAAAACGCCGTTCCAAATGGTTGCCGAGGTACTAGCCAACGTTAAAATGGCTGCCAAAACAAGGCCAATACATGGAGTCCAGCCAGCTGCAAATAAAAAACCAAATAAAAGAGATTTAGAGAAACTCGCCGCAGAATTTTGTGAAGGTTCCATACGTTTGTCTGTGAACAATGCGCGTATAGATATCAATCCCGTCATCTGTAGTCCGAACAAAATAATGACGATTCCACCTAGACGTTCTAATAATAATTGGTTGCTAATAAAGAGTTGTCCAAGCATCGTACTAGCTAAGCCAAAGAGCATAAACACAAGGGTAAAGCCAGCAATAAAGCCAAAACTTCTTGATAAAATTACTCTTCTCGGCGCAGCAATTGCTCCGTTTGTAACAGTCGTGCCTGTTAATTGTGACAAGTAAGCAGGCATTAATGGAAAGATACAAGGTGAAAAGAAAGAAACTAAGCCTGCGAAGAAAGCAATGCTTAACGTAACTTCCATTTAAATCAGCCCCTTAAAACAAAGATAAAATGTTATGTACTAGTCTATGACCTTTCTAAGTGTAACATGTTTAAACAAATGAAAGCGAATGCGATTGTATGGCTTTTTTGAACATTACGTGAGAATTGTCAAAGAACGCCTAAATACCTTGTAAATTAAGCGGAAATCCCTGCGAATCCTGTCTTTTTTTTGTATGATAAGTAAGATAGACTTGTAGTGAGTCTGTTTTTTTGTTCAGAAGACCTATAGGGGGGTCGAGCATGTGTTAAAAAAATGGAGTATTGTTGTCAGTGCTGTTATTGGAATGATGGCACTATCATTTATAATTTTTGTTGGCTTTATGCTAGCAGGCTCTTTTCAGCTAGATGAAGAAAAGTTAATGATGAATCGCTCCAGTGTTCTTGTTGATACAAATGGAGATGTGATTACAAATTTATATATGGAAAATCGTGAATTCGTTACGATTGACCAGATACCTGAGCATGTTCAGCACGGGTTTGTTGCGATGGAAGATTCACGGTTTTACGAGCATCAAGGAATTGATTTTAGAGCAATTGGACGAGCGTTATACCGAGATATTTTGGCAGGCGCAAAAGTCGAGGGTGGAAGTACGATCACTCAGCAGCTGGCAAAAAATTTATTTCTGTCAAATGAGAAGGCTTGGTTAAGAAAAACGAATGAAGTTTTAATTGCAATGAATTTGGAACGTCAATATAGTAAAGAAGAAATTCTAGAAATGTACTTAAATCAAATTTATTTTGGGCATGGTGCATACGGGATCGAGGCAGCATCGAATCTTTATTTTAATAAACCAGCTTCTGAATTAACCGTAAATGAAGGTGCTTCTTTAGTAGCAGTCGTCAACGCGCCAAGTACGTTTTCTCTTTTTAATGAGCCGGACCGTAACAAAGAACGTCGTGATTTAGTGTTAACAGTAATGGCGCAGCAATCATATCTATCAAGTGAAGAGGCGGAGACATATCAGGAAGTGCCGATTGAAACGGATCGTCAAGACCATGAGCTAGATGAAGCGCTATTTACGTATATTGATATGGTGATGGACGAGGCGAGTGAACGCTACAATATTAGCAATAATGAGCTACTAACAGGTGGCTATCGAATTGTTAGTCCGATTAATCTTGAGTTCCAGCATCAAACGTACGACGCCTTACATGATGAACAATACTATCCAGAAGGAAGTTCAGATGCACAAGGCGCGATGATGTTTATGGATGTCAATACGGGTGGCGTTTTAGCGGCTCAAGGAGGAAAAGATTATGTGCGGAAGGGATTAAACCGTCTGCATGTTAATCGGTCTCCAGCCTCTACATTTAAGCCATTAGCTGTTTATGCACCTGCTTTAGAAAGTGGTGTGTATCATCCGTATTCAATGTTAAAAGATGAACTGCTTCTTTATGAAGACGAAACGGAAAATGGCTACACATCGAGGAATGTTACAGGAGAATACAAGGGGGAATTAACATTGTATGATTCCCTTGTAGAGTCTGCAAATGCCCCTGCTGTTTGGTTATTAAATGAAATGGGCGTTAGCGATTCTGTAAATCAACTGCGGAAATTTGGCTTACAAGTGCCAGATCGACAGCTGTCGCTTGCTCTTGGTGGGTTATATGAAGGGGTTTCTCCTTATGAAATGACTCGTTCGTATCGCCCATTTGCACATGAAGGGCAGTTAATTGAGCCTCATGTGATTAAGGATCTATACGATCGAAACGGAAAACGTGTTGGCGGGGCAAATCAAGTGGAGACGGAAGTGATTTCCGAACAAACGGCTTGGTCGATGACGCGGATGCTGGAACAAGTAATGAACGAAGGTACAGGAGCAACAGGTGCGCAAATGACTTCGCCTATAGCTGGTAAAACTGGTACTCAAGGCTATCCGAATGTAGAAGGCGCTGTTCAGGATGCGTGGTTTGTTGGCTATACGCCTGAAGTGGTTGGTTCGGTTTGGATGGGGTATGATACAACAACGGACGAGCAGTATTTTACTGGTGGAAGTCAACATCCGACCCGTTTATTTCAAGCGATGGTGAATGAATTACCAGCTTCAAGCCAGGCAACGGCTTTTGCCAAGCCAGAAGGGGTAAAAGATTTAGAGCCACCCATAGCTATGGAAGAGATTAATGGCTTTGAAGCTAGCTATTCGCTTGGAGGGGATGGACTCTTAAGCGTTCAATTATCATGGGATGATTTTCAAGATGATCGAATGGAATATCACGTCTATGAAATCCATGGTGATGAACGAAGCAAAGTAGCCTCCAATTTAAAGGAACCAATTTACACCGAGGGGCGCTACAACCCGTTTAATATTCCAAGCTATCAAGTTGTTGCGTACGACCCGATTACAGAGGTAGAAGGGTCGGAATCGGCTATTCAAAAACCAAGCTTCGAATTTTCTTTATCCTTAAGTCAATAAAAGGGGACTGTTCCAAAGGTTGTTGATATCGCCTTTTTGGAACGAGTCTCTTTTTTTATCGTATTATTAAAGTTTACCAATATGGGCATACTACATATTATAGCTAACATGACGAAACCGTCTAAATCATTCGAATCCACGATGTCAATTAATCAAATGCCATTAAAATCTCAAAATTATACATCTTATTTTGACAAAATCCATCAAAATCATGACAATTGATTTGAGTGTGTATACAAGTCTTTAGAAGGTTATTATAGTTAAGGAGATAAAAGATTGAACGAAGTAAGCAGAAACGATGATTTTCTGTTTTTTTTCAAGTAAGATAGACATTGTGAGATTTGTTCGTTTTAGAGAGGTGGATTACATTGAGTATGGCGTTTAATGACACATTTTTGAAAGCATGTAGAGGGGAAGCCCACGATCATGTACCTGTTTGGTATATGAGACAAGCAGGACGTTCGCAGCCTGAATACAGAAAAATTAAAGAAACGCATGGTTTGTTTGAGATTACACATGATCCAGAACTTTGTGCTTATGTGACAAAGCTACCTGTTGATCAATATAACAATGATGCAGCCATTCTTTATAAAGACATTATGACACCGCTACCTTTTATCGGGGTAGATGTAGAGATTAAGTCTGGCGTAGGTCCGGTGATTTATAACCCTATTACATCAGAAAAAGACGTGGAGCAGCTAGGGGAATTAAACCCTGATAAAGATGTCGCTCACGTACTAGAAACCATTAAAATTTTGCGAACACAACTGAGCGTTCCTTTGATAAGTTTTGCAGGTGCTCCTTTTACCTTGGCGAGCTATATGATTGAAGGGGGACCTTCCAAAAACTATCATAAAACAAAAGCGTTCATGCATTCTGATCCAAAAGCATGGCATCTTTTAATGGACAAACTTGGTTCTATGACGATCGCCTATGTGAAAGCCCAAGTAGCAGCTGGTTCACAAGCCATTCAGTTATTTGATTCTTGGGTCGGCGCTTTAAGTGTGAGTGATTATAATCGGTTTATTAAACCAGTCATGGATCGAATTTTGACGGAAGTGAAAATGGATGGCATTCCACTTATTTTACACGGTGTAGGGACGCCGCATTTAATGAAAACGTGGAAAGATATGCCTGCTGATGTTATTGGTTTAGACTGGCGAACAACGATTGATGAAGCAAGAGAGCTAGGGATAAACAAAACGGTTCAAGGAAATTTAGACCCGTCTATTTTACTTGCGCCTTGGCATGTCATTGAACAAGAAACAAAAGCAATATTAGATCAAGGCTTAAAAAGCAATCATTTTATTTTTAATTTAGGTCAAGGTGTATTTCCGGAAGTTTCTCCAGATACGTTACGACGGTTGACTGCATTTATTCATGAATACTCAGCAGAATTCAAGCAAAAGGGGTAGTAAGAATGAAGAAGAAAATTGGCTTACTTGTGATGGCTTACGGTACGCCTCGTAAAAAAGAGGAGATTGAGCCTTATTATACGCATATACGCCACGGGCGCCCGCCTTCTGAGGAAGCGTTACAAGATTTAACCGATCGCTATGAAGCAATTGGTGGGATTAGTCCACTTGCGCATATTACGGAGCAACAAGCAAATGGCTTAGCGGACACACTTAACAAGCGCTATGATCAATTTGAATTTATTCCTTATTTAGGATTAAAGCATATCGCACCATTTATTGAGGATGCTGTGCAGCAAATGCATCAAGATGGAATTGAAGAAGCGGTTTCTATTGTACTCGCTCCTCATTTTTCTACATTTAGCGTGAAGTCCTATAATGGCCGGGCACAAAAGGAAGCAGAAACGTTAGGCGGACTGACGATTAAATCGGTTGAAAGCTGGTACACAGAACCTAAATTTTTAGCCTATTGGACGGAAAAAATTCAAGAAGAAATGAAGAAGGTTCAATCAAAAGAGGATCTCTGTGTCATTTTCTCTGCACATAGTTTACCGGAAAAAATCATTGCAGCAGGAGACCCGTATCCACAGCAGCTTGAAGAAACGGCAACACTGCTAGCAGAAGCTGCAAACATTCCTCATTACGAAATCGGTTGGCAGAGTGAAGGGAATACGCCTGATCCATGGTTAGGTCCAGATGTGCAAGACTTGACGCGCCATTTGCATGCTGAGCATGGATACAAAGCATTTATGTATTGTCCTGTAGGGTTTGTAGCTGAGCATTTAGAAGTACTCTATGATAATGATTATGAATGTAAAGTTGTCACAGATGAACTCGGTGCTACGTATCTTAGACCACCAATGCCAAATGATCATCCACAGTTTTTAGACGCAATGGCAGATGCGATTGAAAAACAATTTGTTACGGCGGATCAATATGAGTCGTGATGTAGCCATCATCGGAGCTGGCGCAACAGGTTTATCCGCAGCGCTATGGTTGGAAGACCATACTTCTCTTACGTATGACATCTTTGAACAAAAGCAGGCGGCTGGTGGAAAAGTCGTAACCTCGATTAAAGATGGATTTATTATGGAAGGTGGCGCTGATTCTTATTTGGAACGAAAAACGGCGATGACGGAGCTCATTGAACGAGTTGGTTTACAAGACGAATTGATTCGCAATGAAGTCGGACAAGCGTTCATTTTAAAAAATGGTACGTTATATCCTAATCCGAAAAGAACCGTTTTAGGTATACCAACAGATATTGAAGAGTTTATGAAAACGGATCTGCTTTCACCTGAGGGAAAGGAAGAAGTTCTGAAAGAATATGAAAAACCGCAAGCGCCAAGAACAAATGGAGACATTTCACTAGGGGATTTTTTCGAATTTCGATTAGGAAAAGAAATGGTACGTTCCCTGATCGAGCCTCTATTAGGCGGAATATACGGTGGGAACATCTATCAACTTAGCATGAAGGCGACATTTCCACATTTTCTTAAAATGGAAGAAGAAGAGGGTAGTTTGTTGCGCGCGTTAGCGCAGAAACAACAGCCAAATACGGATACAAAGAAACAGGGAATGTTTTTAACCGTTAAAACAGGTCTTCAATCGGTGTTTGAAGCGGCTGTAAAAGAATTACGCGAAGACAGCGTTCATTTTCAAAAAGAAGTTGAAGAACTCGTTAAACTAGAAAATGGTAGCCATATGATTCAACTAGCGGATGGTGAGCAAAAAGGTCCGTATGCAGCTGTTTTGGTTACGGTTCCTCCCAAAAAAGCGACCTCTTTTATACGCGATACAAATTTACGTCAACACCTTGAAGGTTTAAACGCGACAAGTTGTGCAACGGTTGCACTAACATTTCCTGAGGAAGCAATTGATAACCCTTATGAAGGAACAGGCTTTGTTGTTGCCAGAGATGGGGAAGAGTCTATTACAGCTTGTACATGGACGGATGTTAAGTGGCCTCATACAGGAAAGCAAGGAAAAACTTTAATGAGAGCATATGTCGGAAAGCCTGACCAACCAGAGATTGTTCAAGAGAATGACGAAACCATACTACGAACGGTTATTGCTGATTTAAAAACAATTATGAATGTGAAGGCTGATCCAGAGATTGTCAACATTACTCGTTGGAATGAAGCAATGCCGCAATATAAGCTTGGTCACGTTGAACGTGTTGCAAAGTTGCGACAGTATGTTGCAGAAACGATGCAAGGTTTGTATTTGGCGGGTGCGGCATTTGATGGTGTAGGTGTTCCTGATTGTGTCAGACAAGGAAATGAAGTTGCCAAGAAAATAGCTGAAACCGTAAAGTGACGTGAGCTTCTCACGTCACTTTTTTCGGTCGATAAATGAAAGGTCGAAAGAAATGATATCGTTATAAAATGGAACGACCTTATGAAAACAATTAATGCATATAATAAGAGGAACGAATTTCTTCGAGACGCTCGATCGCCTTATTGTTATAGACGATGGTTTCAAGCTCTTTCTTTGAATACGTTCGTTTTTTAATTTGAATGGAAAAGAACAAAATGGAAAAAGTCATACGTTTATTTACCTCCTTTCAAAGGAGGTGCTGCTTTAGGTAAAGCCTGGCACCTCATCGATCATCATTAATAAATACGTTTGCTGTGGGTAGTGCATAATTGTCATTTCCGACACTCCTTTTCTAGAATTTTCCATTAAATAGGCATAAAAAATACAGGTTCATTGAAAAGGCAATTTTTTGCCCATCGTTTACCTGCTCACATACGTATCCGATTTAATGAGAATAGTAATTAACGTAAATCGCGTGAACAAAACGAGTCATATTGAATTGTTGTTGGACGTTTTAATGTGATCATCATCTTGTTCATCTCCTTTTCGTTAATATAAAGTAAATCATAAACGATGTTCACAAATTTGTAAATATTTTTTTAATGAAATCTTTCAATTATTTTTAAATTTCCCCGATGATTTCGTCTCTGTTTGTCTTAATTTGTTTGTGCTATAATAGGAAAGATGTGCTGGATTCCGATTTTGAGTCCATCCAAAGGGGAGTTGACGATGAAAAGCGATAAAGAGATAATCAAAGTTCTAAGTTCAATCCGTCATGATTGGTTGAATGTCATGCAGCTCATTAAAGGAAATGTTGCATTAGGGCATTATGACCGTGTGGATACGATTATCGCTGACGCTGTTTTTCAAACTGCTAATGAGAGTCGGTTGTGTAGTCTCGACCTACCGAAAACCGCAGTAACAATCTTAGAGAAAAAATATTCGCAAATGAACCACGTTTTGGATATTGAAGTTGATGGTGTTCTTTTTTCGTTAGCTAAATATGATGAACAGCTAGCGCACGCATTTTCGCAGTTCTTTTTATCATATGAGACGTTACTGGAAAATGACACAAGTCAACTGCACATTGTCTTCACTTTTTTTGATTCTTCTTGTTTAATTGAAATCAGCTCTGACCATGATTTTAATAATGAAGAAGTGTTATATAGGAGTTTAGAACCGTTAAACGATTGGTTTAAAATAGAAACTGTAAATAGTGATACGTTCGGCGTGACAGTACTTATTAATGTGTAGCTGTCCAGAGCGTTTTAGAGGTGGAAAAGAATATGTTTATAGATAAAGTGAAAGTATATGCAAAAGGTGGCGACGGTGGAAACGGCATGGCCGCTTATCGTCGTGAAAAATATGTGCCAGATGGTGGGCCTGCAGGTGGCGATGGCGGCCGTGGCGCTAATGTGGTCTTAAAAGTGGATGAAGGCCTACGGACACTAATGGATTTTCGATATAACCGACATTTTAAAGCAAAACGTGGTGAACACGGGATGTCTAAAAGTATGCACGGGAAAAATGCAAAGGATTTAATTGTTTCTGTGCCACCCGGTACCACTGTGACAGATGAGGCAACAGGTGCGCTAATTGCGGATTTAACTGAACATGGTCAAACGGCTATTGTCGCAAAAGGAGGCCGTGGCGGTCGTGGAAATATTCGTTTTGCCACACCTGTTAATCCGGCTCCAGATCACGCTGAAAATGGTGAACCTGGAATTGAACGAGATATTATTCTTGAACTTAAAGTGCTTGCAGATGTTGGTCTCGTAGGATTTCCTTCTGTAGGAAAATCAACATTACTTTCAATTGTTTCAGCGGCAAAGCCTAAAATTGCAGACTATCATTTTACAACGATCACGCCTAACTTAGGTGTTGTTGATACAGCGGACAATCGTAGTTTTGTTATGGCTGATTTACCAGGATTAATTGAAGGGGCACATGAAGGTGTAGGCCTCGGTCATCAGTTCTTGAGACATATTGAACGAACGCGCGTTATTGTTCATTTAATTGATATGTCAGCCCTAGAGGGGAGAGATCCCATTGATGATTACAAGAAAATCACAACAGAACTTGAGCAGTACAATTATCGCTTAACAGAGCGACCACAAATTGTTGTTGCCAATAAAATGGACATGCCTGGTGCAGCTGAAAACCTAGAACGATTTAAGCAGGAGATGGGTGATGATGTTAAAGTTCATTCTATGTCGGCAATTACGAGAGAAGGGGTCCGAGAACTTCTTTTAACGATAGCTGATGAACTTGAACATGCGCCGGAGTTTCCGCTACACGATAAAGAAACAGATGAAGAGGCGAGAGTGGTTTATCGCCACGAAACACCTATTGAACCGTTTATTATTACACGTGCAGATGATGGTGTGTTTGAAGTTGCTGGTGCCGAGCTAGAACGAGTATTTAAAATGACAGACTTCGCTCGAGATGAGTCCGTCCGTCGCTTTGCTCGTAAGTTGAGAAGAATGGGCGTCGATGCTTCTTTACGAGAAAAAGGAGCAAAAGACGGAGATATGGTCCGAATTATGAAATTTGAATTTGAATTTATTGAATAGACGTAGACAGTGAATGTGAATAGGGGGATACCAAAGGTGAGTGAGAACCAGTTTTTTCTTGTTAGAGAAGACATGTTAACGGATGCGATGCAGCGTACGTTAGAAGCGAAAGCCTTGCTTTCTACTGGAAAAGCAGCAAAAATCAACGAAGCCGTTCAACTTGTAGGCCTTAGTAGGAGTGCATTTTACAAATATAAGGATGGTATTTTCCCATTCCATTCCGTGAACAAAGAGAGAATTATTACGCTAATGATTAACCTTGAAGATCGATCTGGTACGCTATCGGATTTGTTGCAAATTGTGGCGAGTACAGGTGCAAATATTTTAACCATAAATCAAACGATTCCGCTTCAAGGTCGAGCTAGTATTACCTTATCAGTCGACACAGCCCCTATCACAATGGGGCTGCATGAATTATTCGCAAAAATGAAATCGCTTGAAGCAGTCGAACGCGTAGAAATGGTTGGTTCTGGCTCATAGAGAGAAAAGGAGTGGATATTTGATGAAGAAAATTGGTTTCTTAGGACCGAGAGGAACATTTACTGAAATGGCGGCAAAATTTATGTTTCCGCAAGATGAAAGAATTCCGTTAAAAACGATACCGAAAACAATTGATCTCGCTTTTAACAAAGGAACAGATTATGCAGTTGTCCCAATTGAAAATGCCATTGAAGGAACAGTAAATGTCACTTTAGATTATTTAATTCATCAAAAACCAATGCCTATTGTTGCGTCTGTATCAATTGGTATCGCGCATCATTTGTTAACAGCTTCAAGAAAAGACTTTGCGTCACTAGCGCCTAAGAAGATCATTTCACACCCGCAAGCTTTGGCACAGTGTCATCGTTTTATTCAACAACACTTTCCTGATGTGACAATTGAGCATGCGGATTCAACTGCCCAAGCAGCCGCAGCTCTCGCCAAAAATCAGGATGAGGATGTATGTGTCATTGCAAACCGGGAAGCGGCGAATCTTTACGGATTAAAAATTGCTGCTGAAGATATTCATGATTACCGTGAAAATCAAACCCGCTTTCTTGTTGTATCTGCACATGCCGATGCGACACCAATCGTACCTCCAAGTGCGCAGACTGGTGAAGTAACAACTTTAATGATTACGTTGCCGTCAGATTTTACCGGCGCACTTCATCAAGTATTGTCCGCATTCGCTTGGCGAAAGTTAAACCTTTCTAAAATTGAATCGAGGCCTACAAAAACCGGTTTAGGAAACTATTTCTTTATTATTGATGTAGAACAATTAATGGATGATGTTCTCTTACCTGGAGCTATTGCTGAATTAAGTGCGCTAGGTTGTAAAGTTGATGTACTTGGAAGCTATTGTGCGTATAGCGATCAGCTCGTTCAGGCTGGAAAAGGTTGATAGCAAAAAGTCTTTCGTTTTTTAACGAAAGACTTTTTTTGCGCCTGCTTAATCTTCTTTAAGTAAAAACCCTTTTTCTTCAAGTTGTTTTAAGGCAATCTCAATCTGTGCCTCCGTTTTTGCTTCGACAAGATGTAAATGAACCCCGTTCGTCAGTTGTGATAATAAATTCGCTTTGTGTGTTTCTAAGCGCTCGCAAAAATCAGAAACGTCTTGTCGACTCGATAACCGTAGCGTACCGGTAATTTCTCCGTAAATCGCGTGTTCAATCGTTACATCTACAACGGTTAATCCGCAATCAACAAAGATATTCAGCTCTTCTTTCGTATCGCTAGGAGAATGTTGAACAGGGACTAATCGTTGAATTCGTTTTTCTTGTTTTTGTTGCAAGTATAAATACCCTTGAGCTGTAGAAAAAATTGGCTCTCCTTTTGCTTTCAAAATCGACATGTCTTGTACAATAACTTGTCGACTAACACCTGAACGCCTCGCTAAATCACTACCAGTTATCGGTTTTCCTTCTTCGATTAACCAATCTAGAATAGCGGAACGTCTTTCTGTTGAAATTAGTTTTTTTGATTGATTTTTCAATGCTATCACCTTATTAAGAGAGTCTTAAATGTATTGATTAAAAAAGAAATGTCTTCTTCTGTTGTGGGCTCACCAAAAGTAACCCTTACATATTGTTCGGCGAAGTCTTTTGAATACCCTAGTGCGCGTAAAGATTCGGGCGGTCCAGATTGTCCAGCTCGACAAGCAGAACCGACTGCAATGCACGCGCCAATTCGATCACACTCTAGCATAAATTGCTGACCACTCCAGCCATTGATAAACAATCCTAAGTGAAACGGTAAGCGCTCTTGAACACCACATCCTACAAGAGTAACACGGTCAGTCAGTTCAGATAGAAGCTGAGTCTGAAAGCGTTGATGTCGATTCATCAGTTTCCCTTGGACGATCATCGCATGCTCTAAAGCAACGGTAAAAGCAGCAACGGCAGGGGTATCAACGGTGCCAGGACGCATGCCATATTCATGACGAACATGAGATAAGAAGGGTTTAAAATGATGCTCCCCAGAAACATACATAATCCCTAATCCTTTTGGTGCATAAAGTTTGTGGGCAGAAAAACTAGCTGCGTCAACTTGTGTTAAATCGATTGGGATTTTTCCTAGTGCTTGTACACAGTCGCTATGAAATAGTATACCATGTCGATGTAAAATCTCACTAAGAATGTCGATGTTTTGCAAAGTGCCAATTTCACTGGAAGCCATGCCGATGGAACAAATTATCGTGTCTTTTCTAATTTGAGACAACAAAGACGTTAGGCAAACGCAGCCTTGTTGGTCAACATCAACATAATCAACTTCAAACCCTTGCGATTTCAAATATTGATAAGTGGACAAAATGGATGGATGCTCTGTTTTAATCGTTAATAAGTGAGTGCCTTTATGAGAAAGAGCATTTGCTAGTGAAACGATCGCTAGAAAGTTTGCTTCTGAGCCAGATCCAGTAAAAAAAATTTCATCATCTTTTACACCCAGTTGTGACGCTATACGATGTCGGTAATCGTTTAAATGCCAATCAGCTTGAACCCCTAGTCTATGTACGCTAAGAGGGTTTGCATAGTACTCTTTTGCACACGTTGTATAGGTTTGAAGTGCTTCTTCTGACATAGGTGAAGTAGAACTGTAATCAAAATACCGCATACCTGCTCCTTAAAAATGTAGTTGTGTTTTCTTTTATTCTATGTAAATATAGGTGACAAGACAAGTGTAAATTACATTGTAAGGAGGGAAGGTTTGAAAACAGTCATTATTATAGGTTCGGGTATAGCTGGTTTAATGGCAGCCCATCATCTTGCTGACGAGTGTAATGTGATTATTTTCACAAAGTCGGATTATAGAGATAGCAATTCTGCTCGTGCTCAAGGGGGGATAGCCGCTGCTGTGGCCTCTAACGATTATCCAAGAAACCATTTTGACGATACGATGCAAGCAGGGAAAGGCGTTAACGATGAGGTTCTTGTAGAAATGGTGACAAAAGAAGCGGTAGATCTTATTCATGAACTAGAAAATGCAGGTGTTGCATTTGAGAAAATAAACGGTGAATATACACTTGGTCAAGAAGGCGCTCATCAACATCACCGAATTCTTTTTGCAAATAATGATCAAACAGGTGACGCGATCGTGACGGCTCTCTGGAATCAAGTCAAAAATCGTGTCAACGTTTATGAACGTATGAATGTAATAGCGTTGAGCGTAAAGGACAAAGAAGTAACAGGGGTGCAAACTCCTTATGGAGTATGGGCAGCAGATGCGGTTGTTTTAGCGACTGGTGGAATTGGGCAGCTGTACGCATTTCATTCAAATGCACCTACCGCAACCGGAGAAGGAATGTATTTAGCCTATTGCGCAGGTGCTGTTTTAAAAGATATGGAATACATCCAATTCCATCCGACTATCTTAAAAAGCGCACGAGCTGTATTAATAAGCGAAGCTGTTCGAGGCGAGGGAGGACAGTTAATTAATAGTCAAGGTGAGAGAGTCTTGCGTCATTATCCAAAGATGGACTTAGAAGGAAGAGATGTAGTGGCAGCTGTTCTTCATAAGGCGTTACGAAATGGTGAACAAATTTACTTAGACGTACGCAAACTAAAAACGTTTAGCGAACGATTTCCGTTTATCAATCGAGCGTGTAAAGAGGAAGGCTTTGATCCAATGAAAGATCCTCTTCCTGTAATGCCGGGAGCTCATTTTGTTTGTGGAGGGGTTGAAGTAGATAAACATGGAAAAACAGCTGTTGAGCGATTATACGCAATCGGTGAGGTTGCTTGCACAGGCATTCACGGATCGAATCGATTAGCGAGTAATTCGTTACTTGAAGCTGTTTATTTCGCGAAAAAGTGTGCAACAGATATTTTGTCTAACGTTGAACAG
This sequence comes from Alkalihalobacillus sp. LMS6, assembly GCF_024362765.1. Lineage (NCBI taxonomy): Bacteria > Bacillati > Bacillota > Bacilli > Caryophanales > Bacillaceae > Alkalihalobacillus > Alkalihalobacillus sp. LMS6. The sequence goes on from NZ_CP093302.1 coordinate 1,374,628, forward strand.
AAGGAACATGGATATGACTTGGAACAACAACCTAGTCAAGCCCATGCGCTGCCTTCCCGTCAAGAACTACAGCAAAGAATGATGAGTCATGTAGGCATTGAACGAACAGCAAAAAGTTTAGTTGAAATGAAGACGTGGTTAGAGTCTTATCGCCAGTTCCCTACTTTACAAAGTGTTCCACTAGAGGATAAAGCGATGTTTGAACTAGCAAGTATCATCACATATGCAGCGATAGAAAGAGAAGAGTCAAGAGGTACACATCGGAGAAAAGATTTTCCAAATGAATCAGTAAAATGGAGAAATCAAGCTATTACATTCCAACGTGGAATCATGTCGGTTTGCAAACGGGGAGGTTAACGTGAATTCTATTAAACTACAACAATCAATTCGGGATTTTTTAGTTGAAGATATTGGCTATGGTGATAAAACGGCAGAATCCATATTTGATAATTCTATACCGATTGTAACAGCTCAGATGATTGCAAAAGATCATGGTGTTTTTTCTGGAAGTGAAGTGATTCATCTTTTTTATAACCAGTTAAACGAGTCGATTGAAACGAGTTGTAAAAAGAAAGAGGGAGAAATCGTTAAAAAGGGCGATGTCATCGCAGAATTTACAGGTGATGCAAGAACCATACTTCAAGGGGAACGCGTGTTATTAAATATCATACAACGAATGTGTGGAATTGCTTCAATTGTTTATCGGGCAAACGAATGTTTAAACGATTCAAGCATTCGTATTTGTGATACTAGAAAAACGTTGCCAGGGTTGAGAATGTTTGATAAAGCTGCGTGCCGAGCTGGTGGGGGGTACAACCATCGTTTTGGACTTGATGACGGGGTGATGTTAAAAGAAAATCATATTGCTGCATGCGGATCGATTAAAGAAGCTGTTCAGCGGGTTAAAAGCATTCTAGGACCAATGGTAAAAATTGAAGTTGAAACAACAAATCAATCTGAAGTAGAAGAGGCCGTTGCGTCTGGAGTAGATGTGATCATGTTTGACCACGCTACGGCTGATCAAGTCAGACTTTATCAGCAGTTCGTGCCTGAAACAACGATAACGGAAGCTTCAGGGAATATTGATTTGAACAATATCCATACATTTGCTGGTACAGGTGTTCATTATATTTCTTTAGGGTTTTTGACACATTCTGTAAAAGCATTGGATTTAAGCTTGTTACTTAAATGAATGTCATCACACAAAAACGTATGTCATTGGAAAAGTGACTCACTTGAGAAAGGATGAAAGACGTGGCGATAACAAAAACCGTCTCTCTTCCCGATGAGTATCGCGCTCTATCGATGGAAGAAAAAATAAACAGAATCAAAGCTGCGAAAGCATTTTTCGGAGAACGTTTGTTCATTCCAGGGCATCATTATCAGAGAGAAGATGTGATTCAATTTGCTGATTTTACAGGAGATTCACTGCAGCTTGCAAAAAAATGTGGCGAAAGTAATGCAGAATTTATTGTGTTTTGTGGGGTCCATTTTATGGCAGAAACGGCAGACATTTTAACAAATTCCACGCAACGAGTGTTACTACCAGATTTAGCAGCAGGCTGTTCAATGGCGGATATGGCAACGCTCTCACAAACGAAGAGGGCTTGGAACACACTAACGGATATGTATGGAGATTCAATCGTGCCTCTTACCTACGTAAATTCTACGGCAGAAATTAAAGCATTTTGTGGTGAAAACGAGGGCGCTTGTTTAACTTCTTCAAATGCTAAAGAAATGGTTCAATGGGCATTGACTAAAAAGCAACGGATTTTATTTTTGCCAGATCAACACTTAGGGCGAAATACTGCATATGACTTAGGAATTCCGCTTTCGGAGATGGCCGTTTGGTGTCCAATAAAAAATGAACTGGAGTTTACAGATGAAGCGAATAGAGAGAATGTGCAAGTCATTCTTTGGAAAGGTCATTGTTCCGTTCATGAAAAATTTACCGTTAACCACATACAAGAATTACGAAACAAAGATCCACAAACCAATATAATCGTTCATCCAGAGTGTAGCCATGAGGTCGTTCAAGCGGCTGATGAAGCAGGGAGTACCCATCACATTATTCAGATCATTGAAAAAGCTGAATCAGGAAGTAAATGGGCAGTAGGAACGGAAATGAATTTAGTAAATCGTTTGGCAATGAAGCATACTGATAAGACAATCAAGTCATTAAATCCTTATATGTGTCCTTGTTTAACGATGAATCGAATTGATATAGAGCACCTTTGCTGGTCACTTGATTCTTTAAAAAATGGAACGTATCAATTCCAAATTAGTGTACCACCTGACATTTCCAAGTATGCAATGATTGCGCTAGATCGAATGTTAATTTCAGTGAAATAAAAAATTACAACCTCTTCGGCATATGCGATCCTTCATGTTCATATGATTTTTTTAAGAGAACATTATGGAGATTGTACGCATATAGTGTACGAATGCCTATAACAGGGGGAATGACCCGATGAGAATTCATATTGTACAAAAGGGAGAAACTGTAGGGAAATTAGCGGATAAATATGATTTATCAGCTAAGCAAATTAAGCAAGCAAACCATACGATCACAAATCCCGAGATGTTGATGCCTGGAATGAAAGTGAAAATCCCTTCGCCAACGGTTGCTGTCCGTAAAGAAAAGACAGTGAAAAAAGAGGAAAAACCTGTAACAAGCAAAAAAGAAAAAATTCAACCTTTAAAAAATCCTAAAACAAACGCGAGTGAAATCCAAACGTTTGATGTACCAAAAACACTAGAGGCGCCACCAAAAACGGAGAAAAAATACCAATCAGAACCGAAACCACTTCCGCCAAAGCCTCCATGTTCTTCTTGTGGAAGTCCATCCAATCAGCACATGCCGATACAAAATCAGAGCACACAGCCTCAAAATAACGTTGAGCACATGATGAATCAATGGAACCCTTCCCAGGATTCAATGCAAAATACTTATGCTCCCCAAACAGAGAGCATGAACGGAAACCACTACGCGCCGATGCAAGGAATGGGCGAAATGAATGGAAACCATCACGCACCGATGCAAGAAATGGGCGGAATGAACGGAAATCATCACGCACCGATGCAAGGGATGGGTGGAATGAATGGAAATCATCATGCGCCGATGCAAGGAATGGGTGGAATGAATGGAAATCATCATGCGCCGATGCAAGGAATGGGTGGAATGAACGGGAACCAGCATGCGCCAATGCAAGGAATGGGTGGAATGAATGGAAATCATCACGCCCCGATGCAAGGAATGGGTGGAATGAATGGAAATCATCATGCGCCGATGCAAGGAATGGGCGGAATGAACGGGAACCAGCATGCGCCGATGCAAGGAATGGGCGGAATGAATGGAAATCATCATGCGCCGATGCAAGGAATGGGCGGAATGAATGGAAATCATCATGCGCCGATGCAAGGAATGGGCGGAATGAACGGAAATCATCACGCACCAATGCAAGGAATGAATAATGAACAAGAACAACCAACATTTGTAAAGAAAGATGGACAATGGAATACAGCGAATACAAGTTGGTTTTATCCGCAAATGGAGCAACAGTACCAGCCTCAACCTCAATACGAAAATCATAATGGATACCGACAAGCAGTCCCGCACAATCAAGCGCCACAGTGGGAAACGATGCATGCATCGCCTTCTTCATATGCACCTTATGAGCCAAAAGAACAACTCAATAATTATGATGAAACAGACGATCAAGAAAGCTAATTTACCATCCAACAACTAACAGATTAGAATCCCTCTTTTAGTGGACACTATCACTAGAAGGGGGATTTTAAATATGAGAAAAACCGTAACTTCTTTTTTATGTGCAACCATTGTTGCCACTGGATTAACAGCTTGTAATGGTGCAGATCAATCTCAGACACATGGGAATATGTACCGTGGAAGCGAAGCGCAAATGGGTTATGATAACAATGGCGATGATTATACAGCCAACTATCCTTATTATGGAAATGGTGTTGGTGGTAAAGAATATTATCAAAACAATCGATTCTCGCAAAAGAACGATCGCATGAATAATCCGAAAGCGCATTACAATCAAAACCGCAAAATGTCTCACGGACGTGGCATGACTGGGAACGGACGACCTGGGATGGTAGACGAAAACGGTATGCTTAATCGTACGAACGACACGATGAGTGGAAGAGGAATGCAATTCAAACATTCTTCAAAGCAATCATCCATGCAAACGAAATCAACAAAAGCTCATTATCATAAAGATTATGATGGAAAGCACGTTGGGATGTTGACGACTGAGCTTGAAAAAATTGATGGTGTGAAAGAGCCACGTGTTATGGTAAAAGATAACGATGTTGTTATTGGGTACCAAGCGGATGGGAAACCTCATGACGTTGAAAGTAAAATGAATCGTCATGTTCAAAAGGTGATGGGAAAAGGGAAACATGTAACCATTACTGCCGATCATGACATGCATGAATCTATGTCTAAAATGGATGATCAATTACGTACAGGTTCCGCTTTTAAGGAAGTGGAAAGTACGTTTGCGGCAATGATGAAAGATTTAGGTCACGCGGCAAAACGTCCATTTGAGAAAAGCCGTTAAAAAAAGAAGAAGGCAGCTGCCTTCTTTTTTTAGGTTACAACTAATGAAGCGACCATTTCTGTATGACCGCTTCCGCATGGAATGGAACAAATAATTTGATATTCACCAGGCTCTAGGGAAGCGACTGTTGTGCCAGCTCGATTTAAAACGACATCTTCTCCACTATCTGCCTCCTGAATAATAATTCCGTGATTCCCACTTGCGTTTACTAATTCAATGGTCGTTTCTCCTGAAGGTACAACATATTCCTCTTGGTCAAACTGCCAGTTTAACGCTTGGATCGTCAATGTTTCGTCTGTTGTTGCGCTTTCATTTTCAGGTTCTGCTGTGTTGTCACTTCCACATGCGGCAAGTACAACAATGAATAATAAAGTCAATAAGTGCAAACTGATTTTTTTCATCCTATCACTCCTCGTTTCTATAGTTCCATTTTACATGGTTCTTTTCTTAGTTTCTGGTAGAAATATGAAAACCTTGTGTCGTTTTCTTCGAATAGAAATAAAGAAGAATGGTAAGAATGGATGGCATCAGGAAAAGATAGGAGCACAACACATATGTATAAACACATCATTACCAAGCACTGGATTCCCTTTACGCTAGGAGCTTTTTCAGTCATTTTGTTTTATAGTACATTTATTATTTGGAATGAGAGTAAACCTGTGCAACAGCCACCGAATGTGGCATCAGAACAAATCGAGAACGAGGTTGAACTTTTACTCGAGACGGTTTTTGCTGATGGTGTTAGCCGTGAAGAAATAAAGAAAGAAACCGTTGATTCAATGAGTGACTTTTGGTATGAATATGGTGATTGGCAAATGGTTGATCAGAAAAAAGGATTTGTTCATTTTAAGCAAGAAATTGTAGATTTGTCTCCTGAAGTTAAGCAAAATGGGTACTTAGGTATTTCAGAAGAGAATGAGCTAATCTTATATACAGGTCAACCGGAAGCGAAAGAAATTGTGCAAACCTATAATCAAATGGGTACGTATGAATTAACGGAGTCAGAAAGAGCCGCTTTAACGACTGGATTGAAAGTGTCGTCTGTAGAAGCACTGCAAGCTGTTATTGGTTCGTAGCCAGACTCGTTATTAGGAATAAAGATTTAGTAATAAAGCTTATCGACTTAACGATAAGCTTTTTTCCACTCCCTCACGTTTAGTTCAAGATTGACATGGCGTTCAATGAATGTTGCGGGATATCCGTCTTTATGTCTTAAAATGAGTGTGCTACTATAGAAATAAATGTTCGGTTTTTTTGGAGGAGAATAAATGATTGATTATGTTAAAGGTGTGTTGGTAGAAATTGAACCTTCACATTTAGTCGTAGAAACAAATGGAATTGGCTATCAATTACTGTGTGCAAATCCATACCGTTTTTCAGTTGAAAAAGACCAGACAATTAAAGTTGTCACACATCATTATGTTCGTGAAGATTTTGAACGATTGTATGGGTTCAAAGATAAAAAAGAGCGTAGTCTATTTGAAAAATTGTTAAGTGTATCTGGAATTGGGCCAAAAGGGGCGTTAGCGGTTTTAGCAGCTGGTCAAACCGATCAAATTGTTGAGGCAATTGAACGAGAGGACGAGGCGCTGTTAACGCGTTTTCCTGGAATTGGGAAGAAGACTGCACGCCAAATTATTCTAGACTTAAAAGGAAAGTTAGATGATTTTACGTCTACATCGTTGTTCGAAGCTGATGTCAAAGCAGTCAAACAGGAATCCGACAATCTGGCTGATGCCTTGGAAGCGTTAAAAGCACTTGGTTATGTGGATAAAGAGCTAAATAAAGTGAAGAAAAAGCTTGTGGAAGAAGACCTCGAGACAGATGAATACATTAAACGCGCGCTTGCATTAATGCTTCGTACATAGATTGGGGGAACGGGTATGGATGAGCGAGTCGTTTCGGCGGAAACAACAGAGTTAGAAGAACAAACAGAGCAACAGCTTCGGCCAGCTCTTTTAGAAGAGTATATTGGTCAAGATGAAGTGAAAGACAATCTATCTATCTTTATGAAAGCAGCAAAGTTAAGGCAAGAAGCGCTAGACCATGTTCTTTTATATGGACCGCCTGGGCTTGGAAAAACAACGCTTGCTGCCATTATTGCTCATGAAATGGGTGGACAAATCAAAACGACGGCAGGACCAGCTATTGAAAGAGCTGGTGACTTAGCGGCTATTCTTACGTCTTTGGAACCAGGGGACGTGTTATTTATCGATGAAATTCATCGCTTAAATCGTGTAATTGAAGAGATCTTGTATCCTGCAATGGAAGACTTTTGTATTGATATTGTTATAGGAAAAGGGCCAACTGCGAGATCGGTACGTCTCGATTTACCGCCATTTACATTAGTGGGAGCAACAACAAAAGCAGGAATGATTTCCGCACCTTTGCGGGATCGCTTTGGTGTTCTTTCGAGGTTGGACTATTATAAGCCTGACGATTTAGCAAAGATTATTAATCGGTCTGCCACTGTATTTGATGTTGAATTAACGCAAGAGGCTGAAGTTGAAATTGCAAGAAGATCAAGAGGCACGCCTCGAATTGCCAATCGACTATTAAAGCGAGTAAGAGATTTTGCTCAAGTAGAAGGATTAGACAACATTTCTTTAGATATTGCGCAACACGCACTAGAGCGTTTGCAGGTTGATCCGCTCGGACTCGATCATATTGATGAAAAATTAATAAAAGGGATTATCCATCGCTTTAATGGTGGTCCTGTAGGGATCGAAACGATTGCCGCTTCCATTGGTGAAGAAGCTGACACGCTCGAAGAAGTGTACGAGCCATATTTGTTGCAAATTGGATTTATTCAGCGGACCCCTCGGGGACGAATTGCGACACCAAGTAGCTATACACACTTTGGATTGGAGCCGAGTGATGGGTAGAACGCTTATGATCGTTGGCGGCATTATCTTAGTTATTGGGCTAATCTGGGAAGTCGCAGGACGCTTTATACCGCTTGGACGATTGCCAGGGGACTTCCTTTTTAAAAACGGAAATATGACCATTTACTTCCCGATTGTGACATGCATCATAATAAGTATTGTGCTTTCTCTTATTCTTTCATTGATTCGAAGATAAGAAGGTTGCAGTTTTACGCATACAACGGTATGCTAGTAGAAGTTTTGACTAAAGTTAGAGTACAAATAAAAAGGTGATTGGGTTGAACGTAAACGAATTTGATTTTTATTTACCTGAAGAGCTTATTGCGCAGACACCACTAGAATCACGAAGTCAATCAAGGCTTCTCGTGCTTGATCGTGATCATGATCGTCTGTTCGATCAAACTTTTGCGGATATCGTAAATGAGTTTTCTGCTGGTGATTGTTTGGTGCTGAATGATACAAAGGTATTACCTGCTCGATTAATCGGGGAAAAACAAGAAACCGGAGCCGTAATTGAGTTTCTGCTATTAAAGCAAACGGTTGGTGATTGCTGGGAAACGCTTGTAAAACCTGCGAAAAGAGTGAAAGTGGGCACCGTCGTTACTTTTGGGGACGGACAGTTAAAAGCAACGTGTATTGAAGAAAAAGCAGACGGTGGTAGAATTGTTGAATTCTCATATGAGGGAGTGTTCTATGAACTGCTGGATCAATTAGGATCGATGCCTCTCCCACCGTATATAAAGGAAAGATTGGAAGATCGCGATCGTTATCAAACGGTCTACGCAAAGCAACTCGGGTCAGCTGCTGCACCGACTGCAGGGCTTCACTTTACAACGGAGTTACTTGATGCAATCAAAGCTAAAGGGGTTTCGATTGTTTATTTAACCTTGCATGTTGGATTAGGAACATTTCGCCCAGTAAGTGCAGATGATGTATTGGATCATAAGATGCATGCGGAATATTATGAGCTGTCGGAAGAAGCGGCGACGATTTTGCAACAAACAAAAACAAATGGGAACAACATTATAGCTGTAGGAACAACGTCAGCGCGGACGCTCGAAACGATTGTGGAAAAGAATGGTGAATTCATTGCTGAAACTGGTTGGACGTCGATTTTTATTTATCCCGGCTACACGTTTAAAGGGATTGATGGACTGCTGACGAATTTTCACTTGCCGAAGTCGACGCTCGTCATGCTTGTTAGCGCAATGACAGGCAGAGAGTTCTTACTACATGCATACTCGCACGCTGTAAAGAACCATTATCGGTTTTTTAGCTTTGGGGACGCAATGTTTGTTCGCCCTCATAAATAAAGGAGAATCTAGAAATTGACAGTGCCGATTACGTATGAACACATTAAAACATGTAAGCAAACCGGAGCTAGGTTAGGAAGGGTGCATACACCGCATGGAACATTTGAAACGCCAATGTTCATGCCTGTAGGAACGATGGCTACAGTAAAAACCATGAGTCCTGAAGATCTTAAAGCAATGGATGCGCAGATTATTTTGAGCAACACGTATCATTTATGGCTACGACCTGGAGAAGATATTATCCAAGAAGCTGGTGGTTTGCACCAGTTTATGAACTGGGATAAGCCAATTTTAACGGATTCTGGTGGATTTCAGGTATTTAGTTTAAGTGATTTGCGTAAAATTGAAGAAGAAGGGGTTCATTTTCGCAACCATTTAAGTGGTGAAAAGCTCTTTTTGTCACCTGAGAAAGCGATGCAAATTCAACATGCTCTCGGTTCAGATATTATGATGGCGTTTGATGAATGTCCGCCGTATCCAGCGGATTATAGCTATATGAGGCAGTCGGTAGAACGGACAAGTCGCTGGGCGGAACGTTGTTTAACGGAACATCATAATTCTGGAAAATCTTCGCTTCAAGGATTGTTTGGGATCATTCAAGGTGGCGAATATGAAGAACTTCGTAAACAGAGCGCGAAAGATTTGACATCACTGGATTTCCCCGGTTATGCTGTAGGTGGATTGTCTGTCGGAGAGCCGAAAGACGTCATGAATCGTGTGCTGGAATTTACAACACCCCTAATGCCTGAAGATAAACCACGGTATTTAATGGGGGTTGGATCACCTGATTCACTAATTGACGGGGTTATAAGAGGAATTGACATGTTTGATTGTGTCTTGCCTACCCGTATTGCACGAAATGGTACTTGTATGACAAGTGAAGGAAGATTAGTCGTCCGTAACGCAAAGTTTGCTCGAGATTTTCGACCGCTTGATGAGAATTGTGATTGCCATGTTTGTCGCACCTATAGTCGCGCATATATTAGGCACTTGATAAAATGTGAAGAGACATTTGGTTTCCGACTCACCACGTATCACAATCTTTATTTCTTGCTACAGCTTATGAAAAAAGTGAGACAAGCTATTATGGAAGATCGCCTTCAAGATTTTCGTGATGAATTTTTTGAGAGCTATGGATTTAATAAAGAAAACGCTAAGAACTTTTAATGAATCGTTTTCTTTATCAAGGAAGGAGGAGTTCTAAATGAATGAAGGCGCTAGTTTATTGCTAACGATGCTACCGTTTATCGGGATTATCGTATTATTTTACTTCTTGCTTATTCGTCCACAGCAAAAGCAACAGAAGAAAATTCGTGAAATGCATGCCGCTTTACAACGTGGAGATAAAATCATCACAATCGGTGGTTTGCACGGGGTAATTGACTCAATTGATGAAACTGTTGTCGTACTTTTAGTAAATGACAACCGTAAACTAACTTACGATCGTTCTGCGATTCGTGAAGTTGTTCAATCAGATTAATAGGAAAAGCAAGGAGGCGATGTAACCCTCCTTGCTTTTTTATGTCTCGCTCGATAAGTTTACTCCGATTACGCCACCTAATGCTGCAATACCTCCATAAGAAGCAAAAAGGATTACTTGCTTAAGTGTTAACGCTTCGTTATAGCCTAAATAACTAATAGCGGAAGCGAGTAAGCAAAACATCGCAGCGCATAAACAACCTGCTAGCCAGCCTTTTGTTTTTGCTTTACCTCCAGCAACAAAGCCTCCAATGAAAAGCGCCAAAAATGCAATCGCAATCATGACCCAGCCAATGGATTGCTCGGTAAGCGTGGTCATGGAAAGAAGCGTTGCAATAATGGCCGCTGCTACTAACGCAATCCCCAATGTGAAGCTTAAGCCAATAAAAACGGCTGGAAAAAAACGATGAGCCATTTCATCACCTTCCTTAATTTGTTGATCTTATTTTAAATATATGTTTGTACAAGGAGAACATGCTCTCAAGGATAAAACTTTCTTAGCAGGGCATAGTAGCAAAAAGACGGGAGGGATTGGTGTGACTGCTTATGTGTGTAGGGTGATTACGAAAGTTAGTCGTTTTTTTAAAAGGTGTGTATCTCGTCGTAAAGAGATCATTCAACAATTGACAGTGGTCGAGCAGATAAATCGACGAATCCTTTATCCGGACGCTCTTTCTAAACATGAAAAGTGCGAGGAGTTTAAACAAAGAGTTGCGATCCCCCTGATCGTAGACGGTGAAATTTACGATAAAGGTTTAATTCAACTTGAAAAGACAGAGTTATGGTTGCGACAGCGTATGCGTTCATTTGGCTTTAAAGATATTAAACAAATCTCTTACTGCTCGATTAAAGCAAAAGATCGTTTCTTTATTGACCCTTATTAAAGATTGGGTGTTTGGATGAGGGTAAGTGACGAGACGGGCTCCTCTTTATTTACATAGGATATGGTGTATAACTATGGGAGGAGGGTTACCGTTGAACGACAACTACAGAATGTGTCAAGATCACATGGGTAAATGTGTGTATATTACTGAGCGCTGCGGCAAACGTCACTACGGCAGAATTACGAAAGTCGATCAAAACAACGTTTTTATTCAACCTTTAGGAAATAGAGGATTTGGCTACGGATTTGGCTATGGCTGGGGATATGGAATTGGATATCCAATCGCTCTTGGTGCTATTGCCGGGATTGCATTAGCTGGATTATTTTTCTGGTAAAATGCAAGTTCGTAAATAAGAAGAGGTTGCTGTTGAGCAACCTCTTTATTTTTTTCGCATGAATAAGCGTAGCTCTTCTTTTGTGAACAAACGCAAAGCGAACATGCCAGCAATGTACACACAAGCGGATAAAGAAATGTTTAAACCGGTGCGAATGGTGTACGATAATGAGTGGAAGAGGGAATCATTAAAAAATTGAGCTGACAAACACGTAAGAACGATGAGCAAAAAGAGTTTAAATATAGGACGTATATGAAAAAAGAAACCAGTTGTTTTGGCAATTGAGGCAAAATGAAGCATTGTGACAAGTACAAAACCAACCACAATCGCAAGCGCCGCTCCAATAATACCGAAGCTAGGATTGGAAGCGAGAGCAAAAATCGCCCCCGTTTTGATAATCGCCCCAATTAAACTATTCATCATAGAAACTCGGGCATAATTCAACGCTTGTAATGCGGCTTGTAACGGGCCTTGTAAATACAAAAATAGCGCAAAAGGTGCCATAATTTTAAGCATAGCAGCTGCTTCTGGTGCATGGTACATAATCGTCATTAATTCGCTCGCAAACACATAAAGAACAACAACACAGATTCCCCCTGATAAGAGGCTAATGCGAATCGCTTGTTCAAGCCTATGGTGAACGAGTGTGTGTTTTTGCTGAGCCACTGCTTCACTTAGATTTGGAAGCAAGGAGACGGATAAAGAGTACGTAATAAAGGTTGGTAACGTTAGTAAAGGCACAACATAGCCAACCAAGAGACCGTATTGCTGGGTGGCAATTACCGTAGCCGTGCCAGCAAGAGCAAGACTTTGTGCAACAACTATCGGTTCAAAGAACAAAGCGGTTGTGCCAATTAAGCGACTACCTGTTGTTGGTAACGCAATGGTAAGTAAATCTGAAAAGGTCTTCTTTTCTCCTTTAATCGTTGAAAAAAAGTTTTTACGAAAGCGGAATGATTTTTTTGATTTAAACAAAAAAACTAAATAAAGTAAGGAAGCCAATTCACCACAAATCGCAGACAGCATTGCACCGGCAGCTGCATATTCAATGCCTAGAGGTAAGAAAGCAAGGCTTAAAACGGCAACTAAGGTGATGCGAACAATTTGCTCGATTACTTGACCGTAGGCAGTTGGTTTCATGTTTTGCAACCCTTGAAAATAGCCGCGTAAAACGGAAGAAACCGCAATAATCGGTACGATTGGGATAACCGCATAAAGTGCATAAATGGCTCGTGTATCTGTTAGTAATGTTGTGGCGATTATAGGTGCTAGTAGCACTAGAGAGACCGTGAAGATAACCGAGAGAACTGCGGTCATTGCGAGCGAAACAGCGAGAATCTTTTTTATTCGGTAAGATTCATTTCGTGCTTCTGCTTCGGCTACTAGTTTTGCAATCGCAACAGGTAGGCCCATTTGTGTTAATGTTAACAGAAGCAACATGGTTGGGATCGCCATCATATAAAGGCCAACCCCTTCAGGACCAAGAATCCGTGCCATGACGATTCGATTTACAAAACCAAGCAATTTTGTGAAAAATCCAGCCACAATTAAAATAATGGTTCCTTTTAGAAATGATTGTTTAGTCATAGCGTTCCTGCCTTTTTTATACGTCTCCTACTGTTATTTCTATGCAGAGAAGGACAGGACATGACAAGCTTATAGAAGAGGATAAAACCCAACTTGGGAAATGAATAGTAATAGCAGGAATTCTTGAATTTTGTTAGTATATGTATGACGACAGTTTTTTCTAAGAAATGAGGGTAAAGCATGGGGGAAAAACAGCAATTTGACGTGTGGCGAGAGGATATCGCACCTATTTTGTCTATAAAAAAAGATGAGTTTCATGAGCTTGGCTATAACCGTGTTACGAAAGAAGATTTGTGGATGTATGTTATTGATAAGCAAAAAAAGCGCAAAACGTTTATGCCTTTTTACGCCTTTGTTGATGCGTTATTGTCAATTAAACCTCAAGATTATATGACTTGGCTCACGGTAAATACATATAAAGAACCCATTGATTGGTTTAAAGAATTTGAAGCAGCAACAGATACAAAAGGGACAGGCAGCTAGAATGGAGGAACTACCTAATGAAAATTAAAAAAGGCCGGATCGCGCTTTTTTTTGCAATTGTTGCTGTGTTAGCAGCAGGGATTAGTTATTTTGCGCGACCTGTACTTCAAGATGTGAATTTAGGCCTTGATTTACAGGGAGGTTTTGAAGTCCTGTATGAAGTTGAGGCGATGCATGAAGGGGACGTTATTGATGAAGAGGCCCTTTTGTCAACAACAACAGCCATTAATGAACGTGTAAATACAATTGGTGTGTCCGAACCGACGATTCAGATTGAAGGGGATAACCGAATTCGTGTTCAGCTTGCAGGTGTTGATGATCAAGAATCTGCCCGTGATATTTTGTCAACTGGTGGCGAATTAACGATTCGTGATGTAGAAGACAATATTCTTTTAGACGGTAGTGACTTAACGCAAAATGGCGCAAATGCAACGCTTAACGCAGATACGAATCAGCCAATCGTCACGTTAACGTTAGAAGACGCAGATCAATTTGGCGATATTACACGAGAACTTGCACAACAACCTCAAGGTGAGAACTTGCTTGTTATGTGGCTTGACTTTGAAGAAGGCGATAGCTACGAAGAAGAAGCGATGAAAGCTGATCCTAAATTCTTGTCTGCTGCCTCTGTCAACCAAACGCTGCAAACAAGAAATGTGCAGATTGAAGGGCAGTTTACAACAGAAGAAACGCGCTTTTTAGCAGAAATTTTAAATGCTGGCGCTTTACCTGTAGAGTTAAATGAAATTTATTCAACATCGGTTGGTGCTTCTTTAGGTGAGCAATCAATGAACCAAACAATCAACGCTGGTTTAATCGGAGTGGCGCTTATTTTTGCCTACATGATGCTGTATTATCGTTTTCCAGGTGTCATTGCGATTATTACATTGAGCGTGTATACATTTTTAGTATTAATTGTGTTTAACGCGTTAAATGCTGTTTTAACGTTGCCAGGGATTGCGGCGTTAATTTTAGGAATTGGTATGGCTGTTGATGCCAATATTATTACGTACGAACGGGTGCGAGAAGAAATTAAATCAGGTAAATCAATTATGTCGGCGTTTCGCGTAGGGGGGAGACGGTCATTTGCAACAATCTTTGATGCGAATATCACGACTCTTATTGCTGCTGGCGTCATGTTTTATTTCGGGACAAGTTCTGTTCAAGGATTTGCCGTCATGCTTATTATTAGTATTCTCGTGAGTTTCTTAACGGCAGTATGGGGGTCTCGCTTATTGCTAGGTTTATGGGTGAACAGTAAGTTTTTAAATAAACGCCCAGGTTGGTTTGGAGTTAAGCGAGGTGAGATTGATGAGGTTTAGTCCTGAAAATTGGAATGTTGACTTAACGAAACATCGGAATAAGTTTTTTGTTGCATCTGGGATAACGATTATTATTGGCGTCATTCTCTTATTTACAATGGGGTTTAACTTAGGTGTTGATTTTGAAAGTGGTTCAAATGTAGAAATTCAGACAGAAGAGAGCTTAACGGAAGAGCAAATCCTTGCTGATTTTGAAGCGATTGATCTTAATAATGATTACGTGCCAAGCGTGACGCTAGGCGGGGATCAAAATCAAAATGCAAGTGCGCGATTTGTAGATGAATTCAATCAGCAAGAGATCGCGACAATTCAAAACTATTTTAATGAAGAGTACGGCAATACCCCAAATATTAGTACGGTATCGCCTTTAGTTGGGGAAGAATTAGCGAGAAATGCAGTCATTTCAGTCCTCATTGCTTCCGTTGGGATTGTTATTTACATTGCACTTCGCTTTCATTTCTTATATGGCGTATCGGCGATTATTGGGTTATTGCATGATGCGTTTATCGTAATTGCGCTTTTCAGCTTGTTGCAAGTAGAGATTAACGTTCCGTTTATTGCCGCTATCTTAACGGTGGTCGGTTATTCAATCAATGATACGATTGTGACATTTGACCGGATGCGGGAAAATGTCAAGAAAGAAAAGGAAATCGAAAGTTTTCAGCATTTGGCGCAAGTAGTAAATAAAAGCTTGCTTCAAGTAATCACGCGATCGATTAACACGGTTCTTACCGTGATGTTTGCAGCACTTGCTTTATTCATCTTCGGCGGAGAAGCAATTCGCTCATTCTCGCTTGCACTCGTCATTGGTCTCGCAGCAGGAACGTATTCATCAATGTTCTTGTGTGCGCAAATGTGGCTTGTGTGGGAATGGAAACGATTGGTGCGCTTAAAGAATAAACCGAAAAAAGTTGAAGAAGACTACGTATAAAAGAATAGGTCGGTGAATGGAATGAAAGGCCAAACGTTTTTTATAGTTGGTGTCATTGCAGCAATCCTAATTGCGGTTTTTTCCGTGTTAAATGTTGAAAGTGTTCCGGTAAACTTGTTATTCGTGCAAACAGACTGGCCACTTATTCTAATTATTTTATTCTCGGTTTTACTTGGAGCCATTGTTGCATTTGCGCTTTCAGGTATTAGAATGCACCAGCTTAAGCTTGAAATGAAAAAGCTGAAAGAGCAGAAAAACGCTCAAGTAGATGAAAGTGAAGAAGTCAATACGCAACCTAACCGCATGAAAAAAGAACATAAAAAAGACTAAATTCCTATCATTGCTACCCCTCGCATCGTCCTGTATAATAGGATGGTCGAGGGGTGTTTTACATATGTTGCAACCACATGCAAGGTGGCGCATTTTAGAGCAAGATACAACGATCGTAAATGAATTAGCAAATGAATTAAACCTTTCCCAAGTCGCCGCAAGGCTTTTGGTTAATAGAGGCTTTACCGATTCTACTACGGCAAGCGAATTTTTAATGACAGAAGAGCCTGCGTTTATCGACCCATTTTTAATGAAAGGGATGGAAGCAGCTGTTTCACGAATAAAAGTTGCGATAGAAGCAAACGAACGTATTTTAGTCTTTGGAGATTATGATGCGGATGGTGTGAGTTCTACTTCTGTCCTTCTGACCGCATTAAAACTACAAGGAGCGGATTGCGACTACTATATTCCAAATCGGTTCACGGAAGGCTATGGTCCGAATAATCCAGCGCTTGAGTGGGCGAAGGAGCAAGGATTTACTCTTGTCATTACAGTGGATACAGGAATCTCCGCTGTGGAGCAAGCGGATTATGCAAAAAACATTGGGCTAGATTTTATTATTACAGATCACCATGAACCACCGCCTGTTTTGCCGAACAGCTACGCAACGATCAATCCGAAGCAACCAGGCTGTGACTATCCTTTCAAAGAATTAGCTGGGGTTGGCGTTGCCTTTAAAGTTGCGCATGCGTTACTAGATCGAGTTCCTCACGAGCTCCTGGATTATGCCGTGATTGGCACCATTGCTGACCTTGTCCCACTCGTTGGGGAGAATCGTTTACTGGCGAAAAAGGGACTTCGTGCGTTTCAAACATCGGACAAAAAAGGCATCCAAGCATTAAAAGATGTGTGCGGAATGACAGCTGCTGAAGTAGAGGCAGACCACATTGGTTTTGCGGTTGGACCTAGACTGAATGCTGCTGGTCGGCTTGATTCTGCAGTCCCTGCAGTTGAACTGTTATTAGCAAAAGACGAGGACGAAGCAAAGGCGCTGGCGTTAGAAATTGACGGTTTAAATAAAGAGCGACAAAAGATTGTAACCGATATGTCCAAAGAAGCGATTGAGTCGGTTCAACAGCTCGAGCAAATTCCTGAAGCACTCATCGTTGCCAAAGAAGGCTGGAACGCTGGCGTCATTGGAATCGTTGCATCAAGACTCGTTGAAAAATTTTATCGGCCAACGATTGTGATGACTATCGATCCTGAAACAGGTCTAGCTAAAGGATCAGCACGCAGTATTGAAGGGTTTGATATGTTTGCGGAACTTTCAAAAAGTCGAGACATTCTGCCGCACTTTGGCGGGCATCCAATGGCGGCTGGTATGACGCTAGAAGCAGACAATATTTCGCTTTTACAAGAACGTTTAATTGAGCAAGCTAAAACAGGATTGGCGCCTGAAGCGTTTAAGCCAGTTACCACCATTGATTTAGCAGTTGCCATTGATGACGTATCGGTAAAGGTGCTAAAAGAAATTGAAACACTCGCTCCTTTTGGAGTTGAAAATACAAAGCCAAAAGTGTTAATAGACGAAGTGAAACTTGCAGATATTAAGCGAATCGGTAGTGATTCCAGTCACTTGAAATTTCAATTTGCAGGGGAAGAAACGACGTTGGACGGCATTGCATTTCGAAAAGGGGATTTGTACGAACAAATTACTCCGCAAGCAAATGTCTCAGCTGTTGGGACACTTTCGATTAACGAATGGAACGGAAGAGTGAAGCCGCAGCTAATTGTTGATGATGTTGCGATTAAAGACTGGCAATTGTTTGATTGGCGGAGTTTACAGTTAAATCGGTTGGCATCTAGATTAAATGAACTGCCAGCAGATGAAACCATTGTCGTCGCTTTTCAAGAAAAGACGGTTAAACGCTGTAAAGACCTCAATATCATTGCGCATCATGTCCATGATCCTTTACCTTCTTTTGCAGGAAAATTCATTGTTATACTGGACGTCCCTTCTCATCGCGAAGATCTTTATGGAATGTTTTCGGAGAACGAGAAGCCCAACAGAATTTATGTCGTCTTTTCTGAGGAAGAGGAGTCATTTTTTAAGACAAATCCTAATCGAGATCAATTTAAGTGGTATTATGCGTTTCTAAAAAAACGCGAACATTTTCCAATTAATGATTTAAAGAAATTAGAGGCACATAAAGGTTGGTCATCTGACACTACGTCATTCATGAATCAAGTGTTTGCTGAATTAGGGTTTATTGAGATTGATAACGAGCGTATAACGATTGTGAAAAGCCCGGAAAAGAAAGCATTAGATGAATCAGAAGCTTATCAAGCAAAACAAGAACAAGCTTGGTTAGAAAACGAACTTGTATATGCTTCCTATGGACAGCTAAGAGAATTATTTACAAAACGAATTGGAAGCGATGCTTCAGAAAAGAAGGAGACGATGGTACATGGATTATAAAAAGCATATTACAATTGTTGAGGATTGGCCGCAAGAAGGGATTCGCTTTAAAGATATTACGACTTTAATGCAGAATGGCCCTGCTTATAAAAAAGCAATTATGGAGCTTACAGAATATGCGAAAAAACAACAAGCAGATGTTATTGTTGGACCAGAAGCGAGAGGGTTTGTAGTTGGCTGTCCGGTTGCTACAGAGCTAGAGCTTGGTTTTGTACCAGTTCGAAAAAAAGGAAAGCTTCCTCGAGAAGTAATTGAATGTGATTACGGCTTAGAATATGGAAAAGATTGCTTGACCATTCACAAAGATAGTATCCAACCAGGTCAACGTGTTGTGATCACAGACGATCTGCTCGCAACTGGTGGAACCATTGAAGCAACGACAAAACTAGTGGAGCAACTTGGTGGAGAAGTTGTTGGCCTTGCTTTTCTTATAGAACTCGCTTACATTGATGGAAGAAAAAAGTTAGAAACGTACGATATTTTCTCATTAACAACGTACGAATAATGAAGATTGGAAGCGGCTGTTCACGATACAGCCGTTTTTTTCGAAAGCGAAAAGTGAACGCCTCTTTACAAGAGTGTTGGAGTAAAGGATAATAGAAAGAAAACTTGTCGAATGAGTAAGGTGATTCCATGACGATCGATCAGGTGCTAGAAAAAGCAAGCGCCTATTTGCAACCAGATGATATTGATTTTTTGACGAAAGCATATACGTTCGCTGAGCAAGCCCACAGTGGACAGTATCGTAAATCTGGTGAGCCCTATATTCTTCATCCTGTCCAAGTTGCGGATATTATTGTCGGATTAGAGCTTGACCCAAACACCATTGCAGCAGCATTTCTTCATGATGTTGTTGAAGATACAGACGCAACTGTGGAAGAGTTACAAGAACACTTTAATAAAGAAGTAGCGATGCTCGTAGACGGTGTGACAAAGCTAAAGAAATTTAAGTATAAATCAAAAGAAGAACAGCAAGCCGAAAATCATCGGAAAATGTTAATGGCGATGGCGAAAGACATTCGTGTACTTCTAATAAAATTGGCTGACCGCCTTCACAATATGCGGACACTTAAATTTATGCCGCCTCATAAGCAGCGAGTGACCTCTAACGAAACGCTTGAGATTTTTGCACCTTTAGCGCATCGTCTAGGGATTTCTACAATTAAATGGGAACTAGAAGATACGGCATTGCGCTACTTAGATCCACAACAGTACTATCGCATTGTAAATTTAATGAAACGTAAGCGGGCTGAGCGCGAAAACTACTTGTCTGATGTAATTGAAACAATTAATGATCAGCTTGAAGATGTGAACGTGAGCGCAGAATTGTCTGGTCGACCAAAACATATTTATAGCATTTACCGAAAAATGGTCATCCAAAAAAAGCAATTTAATGAGATCTATGATTTATTAGCAGTTCGTATTATTGTAAAAAATATTAAAGATTGCTATGCCGTTCTAGGTATTATTCATACGTGCTGGCGTCCAATGCCTGGTCGTTTCAAAGATTATATTGCCATGCCAAAAGCAAACATGTACCAATCTTTGCATACGACAGTAGTAGGGCCAAATGGAGATCCTCTTGAGGTGCAAATTCGTACGGACGACATGCATCGTGTCGCTGAATATGGTGTAGCGGCTCATTGGGCTTACAAAGAAGGCAAAACGTTATCAAGTAAGCGATATTCGTTTGAGGACAAGCTTAGCTGGCTAAGAGATGTCATTGAATCTCAGACAGATACAAATGATGCACAAGAATTTATGGAATCAATGAAAATGGATTTGTTTTCAGACATGGTCTTTGTATTCACACCAAAAGGCGATGTAGTGGAGCTACCTCGAGGGTCGGTCCCGCTTGATTTTGCATATCGAATTCATAGTGAAATCGGAAATCGTTGTATTGGTGCAAAGGTAAATAGCAAAATGGTTCCGCTTGATCATGAATTGAAAACAGGCGACATTGTTGAAGTGATGACATCAAAGCACTCTTATGGACCAAGTCAAGATTGGCTAAAATTAACGAAATCTTCCCATGCAAAAAATAAAATTAAGCAATGGTTTAAAAAAGAAAAACGTGAAGAAAATGTTGCTAAAGGGAAAGAATTAATCGAGAAAGAAATTAAAGCATTGGATTTTGATCCAAAGGTTATTCTTACTCATGAAAATTTAACAGAAGCGACAACGAAATTTAGTTTTGCAGGTGACGAAGACATGTACGCAGCGGTTGGCTACGGTGGGATTAGCCCGAAACAAATCGTTAACCGCATGACGGAAAAACAGCGCAAAGCGAAAGAGCAAGAACAAGACAATCAATCGTTAGACGATGCTTTAAATGACATTCAATCGTTTACGATGAAGAAAAAATCAAATTCAATTGGCGTGCTTGTAAAAGGTGTCGATAACTTGCTCATTCGTTTAGCTCGTTGCTGTACGCCTGTTCCTGGCGATGATATTGTTGGCTATATTACAAAAGGCCGAGGGGTTTCGATTCATCGCACCGACTGTCCAAACGTCGTTAATGACGAGAGTTCTAGCTCACGATTGTTAGAAGTTGAATGGGAAGGGGATCGCCATTCCTCTAAGTCGTACAATGTCGATATTGAAATTACAGCATTTGATCGCAATGGCTTTTTAAATGAAGTGCTGCACACGATGACCGAAACAAGAACGCAAATTAACTCAGTTTCTGGTCGATCGGATCATAAGCATAAGATTGCAACAGTTGAAATGAGTATCTCCATCACAAACAAACAACATTTGCAGAAAATTGTCGAGCGTATTAAACAATTAAAAGATATTTACTCTGTACGAAGAGTCACGCATTAGATTGAGGTGAGAGACATGCGTATTGTGCTACAAAGAGTCAAGCATGCCTCCGTTACTGTGAATGAAGACATGGTCGGTTCAATTGATCATGGTCTTCTTTTGCTTGTAGGTGTGACGCATGAAGATCAAGAAAAAGATATTTCTTACTGTGTTGATAAAATTGCCAACTTGCGTATTTTCAGTGATGAGGAAGGGAAAATGAACCTCTCTGTTAAAGACGTGGGCGGAGCGATTTTATCCGTTTCTCAATTTACGCTTTATGGCGAAACTAAAAAAGGACGTAGGCCGAACTTTATGGCAGCGGCGAAACCTGATCAAGCAGAAACGATCTACAATCAGTTTAATGAACAGCTACGAGACGCTGGGCTGCACGTTGCAACCGGTCAATTCGGGGAACATATGAATGTTCAACTATTAAACGACGGGCCTGTCACGTTAATCATTGAAAATCCATCATAAGTAAGTCACTTTCATGAATGAGTAGGCATGTGCAATGAGGGAAACGAGTAGTACGCTTGCGCCTCGCTTTATTTCGATTCATGTTAGTAGGAGAGAAGACATAAAGACTACCCTTTATGTCTTTTTTGGCGTTAATGATGTTGATATAGAGCTCCGATTCTCAATCGTAAGAAATTACAAGGAAATGAAACCGTTTTAATTATAGGTTGACTTTCAAATGAATTTCGGTAAAATAGATTTATGAGATCGATTTCATAAAAAGGAGATCGAATGATGCCAACAATTAAAGATGTGGCATTAAAAGCGGGGGTATCAAGGTCGACTGTTTCTCGTGTCTTAAATGATCATCCATATGTTGATGAGAAGAAACGAAAAGCTGTACAAGCGGCAATTACAGAACTAGGGTATAGCCCTAATTCATCAGCACAGCGTTTGCGTGGAACAGAAACAAAGACGATTGCAGTCCTTGTATCAAGGATCGTTAACCCTTTTTTTAGTGCCATTGTTGATGCCATGGATGAAGTAGCCGCTGCTCATTCTTATCGAATGATTTTATGTAATACGAGAGGAAGAGCAGATCAAGAACTTCACTTTTTAGAATTGCTCCGTACAAAACAAGTAGATGGTGTCATTCTTGCATCAATTGTAAACGAATGGGAGACCATTCAGCCCTACTTGCAGTTCGGACCGATTGTATTATGTAATGAGTACCCCAGATACCTTACAGGAGCACCTAACGTAACGATTAACCAAAAAGAGGCCATGGTGACGATCACAGAACATTTGCTTGAAAAAGGCTACTCGTCCATTGCTTACTGCAATGTCTATGATGTCAGTCGGATGCCAGAAGGAATTCACTCTCCGTTAGCCGAGGATCGATATATGGGGTATGTTGAGACGATGAAGAAGGCTGGAAAATTGGTTCACTCAGATTGGCGTTTTTCAGGTCACTCTGTTGAAGATGGAAAACGAATCTTGCAAGATATCCTTCGTCTAGATAAACGACCTGATGCAGTAATTACGGGTAGTGACGAAATTGCCGCTGGCATGATCGCCGAAGCAAAACGTCTCAACATTGGTATTCCTAGCGACTTAGCAATCGTCGGTTTTGATAACCAACCTGCAGCCACTTTACTGGAGCCGCAATTAACAACCATTCATCAACCTACATTTGAAATGGGGAAAACGACGATGGAAATGATGATGAGTGTCCTTGCAAATCCAGCTGAAATGCAAGCGTCTACTGTTTACTTACAAGCACCTTTGCAAATAAGAGAGTCTACATAAAAAAGAGGAGAGACGACGATGACAAACGTAACGATTTGGAATGAATTTCGCCATGAAAAACAAAACGAAAAAGTAGCAAACCTCTATCCTGATGGCATTCATGGAGCGATTGCATCATTCTTATCGGATGATCATTCTGTAAAAACAGCTACTTTAGATGAAAATGAACACGGGTTAACGCAAGAAGTACTTGACGAAACAGATGTGCTGCTTTGGTGGGGACATATTGCGCATGATGAAGTAAGTGATGAGGTAGTGGCTCGCGTACAAAAACGTGTGTTAGAAGGGATGGGTTTAATTGTCCTTCACTCAGGTCACTTTTCCAAAATCTTTAAAACGTTGATGGGAACGAGCTGCGATTTAAAATGGCGTGAAGCGGACGAAAAAGAAAGACTATGGGTTGTTAGTCCAAGTCATCCGATAGCTGATGGTATTGATGAATATTTTGAATTAGAAAAAGAAGAAATGTATGGAGAACATTTTGATATTCCAAATCCTGATGAAGTGGTCTTTATGAGCTGGTTCCAGGGCGGGGAGGTATTCCGTAGCGGGTGTACGTTTAGTCGAGGCAACGGTAAGATCTTTTATTTCCGACCAGGACATGAGACGTTCCCAACTTACGAAAACAAAAATGTGCAAACAGTTATAAAAAATGCAGTGAAGTGGGCAGCTCCTACAAAGCGTTCCTACCCAACTTACGGAAATGCTCAATCGTTAGAGCCTGTTCCAGGGCAGTCGGAGTAAGCATATGAAAGTTGGAATTATAGGGGTAGGTGGAATAGCGACTAATCGACATATTCCAGCTCTACAGAAACTGACAGACGTTGAAATTTATGGTGTTTTTGATGTCAACCAAGTACGAGCAACTGAAGTGGCAGCTACGTTTTCAATTCCGTTTATCGCGAATACTGAGCACGAGCTACATGAAAATGTAGATGCAGTCATTATTTGTACACCCAATAAATTTCACCATGAATCGGTCGTTCGCGCGCTTGATGCAGGAAAGCATGTTTTTTGTGAGAAACCAATGGCGATTACAAGCTCAGAGGCGGAAGAAATGGAGCGTGCAGCTAAAAAAGCGAACAAAATTTTGCAAATTGGCTACCATTATCGATTTAAAAAAGAAGCCCTTGCTGCTAAAAAGCTGATTCAGGCTGGTGAGATTGGTGATCCCCTTGTCATTCGTGTAGAAGGCATGCGACGTAGAAAAGTTCCTGGTTGGGGTGTGTTTACGAACAAAGAACTCCAAGGTGGCGGATGTTTAATGGATTATGGCTGCCATCTTCTAGATTTGGCACTTTGGCTCGTCGATTTTCCAGAAATTGAACGTGTCACGGGGCAAACGTACGAAATGATTAGTCGTCATGAAGATCAAGTAAATGAGTGGGGCATTTATGATGCTACAACAATTAATGTCGAGGATCACGCTACTGCGTATATAACGTTTAAAAATGGGGCAACGATGCTTTTTGAAACTTCTTGGGCAGCAAATATTCCAAGTGATAAAGAAGCCATAAGCATTTCAGGAACGGCTGGTGGAATAAATGTGTTTCCTTTATCGGTTAATAAAGCATCTGCTGGAATGATGACAACCACTCATGCAGATTGGGTAGCAGGGGAAAGCGATGAAGGGTTTGCTCAAGCGCAAAACTTTGTTCAAGCTTGTTTAGGTAAAGAAGACCCGCTTGTGAAAGCGAAAGAAGCGCAAAAAGTAACTGATGTTATTGAACATATTTACAAAGCGAGTAAGTGAGCTAATAAAAGTTCCCCCAAAAACAAGCTTTTTGCTAAATAAAGGTTTATAAATCGTTAAGGTTGGCTATCCTATAGAGAAGTCGATTATAGGAGCGATTGCCAATGCGTGTCCATGGGAAACAAGAGCACCAAAAAGCGCTACAGGACTCAATTGATCGAATCCAATTAAATGATGCGAATACCATTTTTTCAAGGTTAGAATGCGGCACAGCGCCTAATGATATTATTTTTATTAAGAAAGCGCTCTCGCGAAATTAACTATTGACGTGTGTGCAATCATTTCGTATAGTAAGAAGCAACTAATTAAAAACGGCAAAATGAACCATTGACGAGGAATAGTAGTTGAGGAGTATAGATGCAAAGAGAAGGCTGCCATTGGCTGGGAGTAGCCTCATCTACCGAAGCGAATGAACACCTTTGAGGATTTTCTTCTGAACACAAAAGTAGGGAGAAACGTAGCTGGCGTTAACAGATCAAAGAGGAGACGCAGTCTCAAATTTGGGTGGCACCACGGGTTCAACTCTCGTCCCAGATGATTATTCATCTGAGGCGAGAGTTTTTTTGTTTTAAAAAGGAGAGAAAGCTGATGTCCATTCGTTTACCAAGAGGAACGCAAGACATATTACCTGAAGATGCAGTTGTTTGGCAACATATTGAAAAAGTTGCGAAAGACGTATGTCAATCCTATCACTTCGAAGAGATTCGAACGCCAATTTTTGAACATACAGAAGTCTTTACAAGAGGTGTAGGAGATACAACGGATATCGTCCAAAAAGAGATGTATACGTTTAAAGATCGAGGCGATCGAAGTCTAACTTTACGACCTGAGGGGACCGCATCCGTTGTGCGTTCTTACGTTGAACATAAGCTTTATGGAGAAGCGAATGCGCTAACGAAATTATTTTATACTGGACCGATGTTTCGTTATGAACGTCCGCAGGCAGGTAGAATGCGGCAATTTGTTCAGTTCGGGGTAGAAGCATTAGGAAGTGCGAATCCCCATTTAGATGCAGAAGTACTCGCACTATTAATTGATATTTGCAATCGACTTGGCTTAGTCAACTTGAAGCTTGTTATTAATTCATTAGGGGACAAGGAAAGTCGTGATCGTCACCGTCAAGCATTGATTGATCATTTTGCACCATCAATAAATGAATTCTGCTCTGATTGCCAAACGCGGCTGGATAAAAACCCATTACGTATTCTTGATTGCAAAAAAGATCGCGAACACCCGTTAATGGAGACAGCTCCTGCCATTTTAGATTTTCTAAACGAAGAATCTAGGACATATTTTGAAAATCTGAAACAAACGTTAGATCAACTAGGCATTTCTTATGAAGTCGATGCGACGTTAGTAAGAGGCTTGGATTATTATAACCATACGGCGTTTGAATTGATGAGTACAGCACCAGGTTTTGGAGCCATCACAACGTTATGTGGAGGTGGACGCTACAACGGTCTTGTCCAAGAATTTGGTGGGCCGGAAACGCCTGGGATTGGCTTTGCCTTCAGTATTGAGCGTTTTATTTTAGCGATGAAAGCGGAAGGTGTTGCGTTACCTGAACGGCCACAGCTGGACGCCTATATTGTTGCTTTAGGAGAAGAAGCGAACCAACGAGCAGCTGTGCTTCTGCATGAATTGCGTAAAGATGGGTATCGTGTTGACAAAGATTATATGGGGAAGAAAATGAAAGCTCAATTTAAAACGGCAGATCGAAACGGCGCAACATGCACAATTATTATTGGTGAAGATGAGCTGGCGAATGAACAGGCGGTTATTCGCCATATGGATTCAGGCGAACAAAAAACCGTCTCCCTTCATTCTGTTGCAGTCGAATTAAGAGAGAGTATTAAAGGAGGAGCAGGATTGTGAGTAAACGAACGCATCATTGTGGAGATCTTTCCAAGCATCAGACAGGGGAAGAGGTAAGTTTAGTTGGCTGGGTTCAACGAAGAAGAGATTTAGGACAAGTCATTTTCTTAGATGTCCGGGACCGTTCAGGTGTTATTCAAGTTGTATGTAGTCCAGACATAAACGAAGAAGCGTTAAAAATAGCGGACCGTGTACGAAATGAATATATGATTTCTGTTAAAGGAATTGTTGTTGAACGTGATGAAAAAGCCGTTAATAAGAAAATTACAACAGGCGAAATTGAAATTCATGTTCATTCATTCGAGCTGTTAAATGCTTCAAAACCACTTCCGTTTCAAATTGAAGCAAATACGGATGCTTCTGAAGATGTTCGCTTGAAATATCGTTACTTAGACTTGCGTCGTCCTGACATGCAAGAAGCATTTAAATTAAGACATAAAGTAACGAAAACCGTTCGTGACTTTCTTGATGAAGATGGATTTTTAGAAATTGAAACACCGATGTTAACAAAAAGTACACCTGAAGGAGCAAGGGACTACTTAGTGCCAAGCCGTGTGCATCATGGTGAATTTTATGCCCTTCCGCAATCACCGCAAATTTTTAAACAATTGCTGATGGTATCTGGTTTTGAAAAATATTTTCAGATTGTGCGATGTTTTAGAGATGAAGATTTACGAGCAGACCGCCAGCCTGAGTTTACACAAATTGATATTGAAGCAAGTTTTCTTGAAACAGAAGATATTCTTGGTATGACGGAAACTCTAATGAAGAAGTTGATGCTTGAAACCCACGGTCTTGAATTTGAAGGGTCCTTTGAGCGGATGACATATGAAGATGCGATGAATCGCTATGGCTCTGATAAACCTGACACCCGTTTTGGAATGGAACTTGTTGATTTGACAACGGTTTTAGCAGATACGGAGTTTAAAGTATTTAGACAGGCAATTGATTCAAACGGGATTGTAAAAGGAATCAACCTTAGTGGAGGTGCAAATAAACTTTCTCGTAAAGAGATTGATGCACTTACCGATTTTGTTAAGCCATATGGTGCAAAAGGTTTAGCGTGGCTAAAGGTTGAAGAAGAAGGGTTAAAAGGACCAATTGCAAAATTCTTCAATCCTGAACAAACAGAAGCGTTGCTTGAAAGCATGCAAGCAAAACCAGGTGACTTGTTGTTCTTTGGTGCAGATAAGAAACAAATTGTCTTTGATTCATTAGGTGCACTACGTTTAAAATTCGGAAAAGATTTCGATCTAATTGATACAAGTAAATTCAATTTCCTTTGGGTTGTTGACTTTCCACTCGTTGAGTACGATGAGCAGGCAAGACGTTATGTAGCCCTACACCACCCATTCACACGTCCGAAAAAAGAAGATGAACATCTACTTGAATCGAATCCTGATGATGTGCGAGCAGAAGCTTATGACCTCGTCTTGAACGGCTATGAGCTTGGTGGCGGCTCTCAACGGATTTATGAGCGTGAGCTACAAGAAAAAATGTTCCAGACGCTTGGATTTACAAAAGAACAAGCGAATGAAGAGTTTGGCTTTTTGCTTGAAGCATTTGAATATGGTACACCTCCACATGGTGGAATTGCGCTAGGCTTAGACAGGATTGTCATGTTACTAGCACAAAAAACAAATTTACGAGAAGTCATTGCCTTTCCGAAAACGGCAAGTGCTAGTGATTTAATGACACATGCACCAGGTGCAGTCAGTGTGGAACAGTTAATTGATTTAAACCTGTCTGTTCTCGGGAAGCGTGGTTGACAGAAGAAACGCATCCCTCTATAATTACGGATACGATCAAATGAAAAAAACATACTATCTTATCGAGAGTGGCGGAGGGACTGACCCGATGAAGCCCGGCAACCAACCTATTTAAGGTCAAGGTGCTACATTCAGCAGAACGATGGTTCTGAGAGATAAGCAAAGGCAAAAAGCCCCTTTTCTTATCCAAGAATAGGGGCTTCTTTCAATAGACGAGAGGGTGACAGAGATGAAAATTGGCCTAATTGGATACGGAACGGTTGGAAGTGGTGTTTATGAACGGTTAATTCGTTCAAGAGAACAGATTGAAACCATTATCGGAGAAAAATTCGAAATCATTCGTATTTTAGTCAAAGATGTGAAGAAACATGAGGACGTTCACCGAAACCTTCTTACATCATCATGGGAGTCTTTTTTTGAACAGGAGCGATACGATCTTGTATTTGAAGCAATAAACGGAACAGATCTTCCGAAAGCATTTACGGAATCATTATTAAAGCAAGGCACCTCTGTTATTTCGGCTAACAAAAAGCTTGTAGCGCTACATGGAGAAGAGCTTGAGCAACTTGCTTATGATCACGGTGCTTACTACGGTTGGGATGCGGCAGTATGTGGGGCGATCCCTATCGTGAATGTTTTCAAAAGTGTGTTACTTACAACGAATATCCAGTCGATTGCAGGTATCCTCAACGGGACAAGTAATTATATTCTCACAAAAATGGGCGAAGGAAGAACCTATGAAGATGCGTTGGAACAAGCTCAATCATTAGGTTATGCAGAAGAGGATCCTACTTCTGATGTTGAAGGGTGGGATGCTGTTTATAAGCTCTGTTTATTGGCAAGACAATGTTATGATCAATGGATTTCGCCAAATGAGATTGAACGTGTTGGCATTAGTCATATTGATCAATGGCACATTCAAGCCGCAAAAGCGCTACGCTTATCCTTTAAATTAATTGCGAAATTAGAAGTAGATTCAACGTCCCTAAAAGGGTTCGTCAAGCCTGTTTTAATTGATCAAGAACATTCTTTAGCACCAATTCGTGGCGTTTTAAATGCTGTTACTCTTGAAGGGAAAGATATGGAGCGACTTATTTTTGCTGGCCCCGGTGCCGGAAAAGAAACAACAGCAAACAGCGTCGTAGAAGATTTTATTTTTCATGAACAACAGCGAGACGTATTGCCTCGTTTTACGTATCGTTTAACGAAAATCGAGGAAGGTATATCGGAAAAATTAACAGCGCAAGAAGTATGGTTTTGTAAAAATGAACAGCTTGGTGAAGTGGAACCTTATTTAGAGAAAACAAAAGTGTGGAAGGAAAAAGACATAGAAGGGGGAAAAGTGTTTATTGTGACTCCGCTTTCATCAGTAACGCCATTCTTTACATTCCCACTGCTGACAGAAATAGACCAAGAACTTACAACAGTGGAAAGCAAATTATAAATGGTATTTCGTTTCAGGAACGAGTTTTTTGAATTCTTTAATAAAAGTCTCTGGAGACGTTTTAATTTTGTACGTCGTTACGCCTTTACTAGTGTGTAAGTATAAAAATCCTAATGAATGTGGCGTATCGCTCGGAAATCGAAACGAGATATCAAAGACACTATCAAGTGGAAAGTGATCCGTACTTGTTTCAATGCGATCGCTATACAAAGCTAATTCGAAGGAACTTTCAACGACTCTTTTTTCTAGTATAGCAATTTCCTGCGTTACTTCAATGCATCGCTGTATTACAATGGCGCTCATCATCGTTGCCTCCTTTTAAAGAGAATGTACCATATTTTTCGTGAAAACTCGATTAATATGCAAGGTTTGCGTGTAAAAAATGTTGGGTATTTAAAAGACAAACAACAAGTATATGCCTTTAGTCGCAATTTTTCGAAAAATAATTGCTTATTAATGAAAAACCTGATATGATAACGGTAATCACATATCCTGATCTGTTCGTAAGGGCTTTATTCTTTGAGCCAACACTTTAAAAAAGGGAGCTTGCTGTTGCTGTTTTGCTTACATGCCTCGGTAGCTGAGGACTTAAAATAAATGGTACAAAGCACCCACCTGCCTGGCAGGTTCAAAGCATCGACTTCCTACGGCAAGATCGGGATGACACGAAGCATTTTCTGAAAAGGAAATGCTTTTTGTAGTGTGCTTTTAGAAGAGAGTATGATATGATCACATCAGCAAAATGCAATGGATAAAGGAGTTTGATGAACGTGTTACACCAGTTTTCAAGAAATGAACTGGCCATTGGTCATGACGGATTAGATCGATTAAAAGGAAGTACAGTTGCAGTACTCGGTGTTGGTGGGGTAGGCTCATTCTCAGCAGAAGCACTTGCCCGCTCGGGAGTCGGTAAAATCGTCCTTGTTGATAAAGATGACGTTGATATTACAAATGTAAATAGGCAAATCCACGCGTTGCTATCAACCGTTGGCCAGCCTAAAGTCGATTTAATGGCGGAGAGAATAAAAGACATTAATCCAGAATGCGAAGTGGTTGCGCTTAAAATGTTTTATACAGAAGAGACATATGAAGATTTCTTTTCTCATAAATTAGATTTTGTGATTGACGCAAGCGATACAATTTCATATAAAATCCACTTAATTAAAGAGTGTCGAAATAGAAGTATTCCGTTAATCTCCAGTATGGGTGTTGCAAATAAACTAGATCCAACCCGTCTTCGTATTGAAGATATCTCTAAAACAAGCTACGATCCAATTGCAAAAGTGATTCGGACTCGATTAAGAAAAGATGGAATTCATAAAGGTGTTACGGTTGTCTTTTCTGATGAAAAACCGATTCAAATTCGTGAGGATATTCGTCAAGAAATCGTTCCAGAAAGTGCGGAACAAGGGAAAATTCGTAAAGCAAAGCTTCCACCATCTTCGAATGCGTTTGTTCCATCTGTGTCTGGTTTAATTATGGCTGGACATGTGATTACAAAACTGCTGGATGGGATTGAAATCAATCGCCAAGACTAAGCCTATTTGCGTAACGTTAAAGCTGGCTTAGTTCTACTAGGAAATATATTGCATGGAATTAAGGTGTATGTAAATCTTATTTTTCTCCCATGTCATATTTGTTATCGCTGATGGCGCCTCCAGCGTGAAAAGTGACAGTCCGAAAAATTCAATTGAACGTTCCCATTTTTGGATAAAAGATGACCCCTTTTAGACAGGTCTAATCAAATGATAAAAGCAGTGCATCGTGATTTTTATACAGAAGTGTGGACTTGACTGGAAATAATAGTAGGTGAACAAAAAAACGGATCTCGGAGGTTTCCGAATCCGTTTTTTGTGTTAATCAATTTTTTCAAGGTTTCCGTTTGATTCCATTCGAAACATAGGGTGTTCTTCAGCATCTTCTTCTAAAATCGCCATTCTTCGTGCGCGATTCATAATGGAAATGAGGGATTGATAGTCTTCTTCAATCATACTATGTTCCTGTTTATTACGGGAAAGTTGCTTTTCCATCTCTGCTATTTGAGCTTTTGCAAGCTGAAGTTGTTGACGTAACGCCGCATTTTCTTCTTTTAATGCAGAAGAAGCGTTGGAGTCAAATTTTTTTAATTGGGAAATAATCGCTTCAATCGATGGTTCAGCTTCTTCATCTTCGTCAACGTATGAAAAAACAGGTTCAACTTTAGATTGAACAGGCTTTTGATAGCTTGGAAAAAATTGAGTCGATACCATTCGTTTGCGCATTTTCCGCTCACGTTTTGCTTCTTCAATTGTACGTAAATGTTTTTGGCGTACGACTGCATTCCACCGAAAGCCGCATGCTGCTGATGTTCGATTTAGAGCATCTCCTACTTCATCGAATGCTTTTAATTGAGTGCTGCCTTCTTTTATATGATTAAGCACGGTATCGGCTAATAAAACGTCATCTTCATGCGACCATGCATCTTGTCTCACTTTCATCTTTTCAACTCCTGCCTAATGTCTTTGCTATTACTTTAGCCATGCAGGGCTTTTTTTATACTAGGCTAGTAATAAACAAGAGAGAAAAAGATTCTAGCAGATTCAACAGACGGTTATTTACGCTTATCGTAAAGAGAAGCAAGGGCATTTTCAAATTTGTTGTCACGATTTGGTTCATAATAAGAATGAGCTTTAAAAGCATCAGGTAAATATTGTTGCTTCACCCATCCACCTTCATAATCATGCGGATACTTATATTCTGTACCGCGACCAAGGTTTTTGGCACCTTGATAATGAGCGTCTTTTAGATGTAATGGAATGGTGGCATTGCCTCCTTCACGAATAGCAGCCAGAGCCGCGTCGATTCCTTTATACGCACTGTTGCTTTTAGGTGAAAGGGCGAGTTCGACTACTGCATTTGCCAGCGGGATTCTTGCTTCAGGTAAGCCGATGCGTTCCGCAGCCTCAATAGCAGTTAGCGTTCTGGAGCCTGCTTGCGGGTTGGCAAGTCCGATATCTTCATAAGCAATGACTAGAAGTCTCCGGTTGATGCTTATTAAGTCCCCAGCTTCAAGTAAACGTGCAAGGTAGTGAAGACTAGCGTGAACGTCGCTGCCTCGGATTGATTTTTGAAACGCCGATAAAACATCGTAATGCCCGTCTCCATCTTTATCATGTTGAATACTTTTTTTCTGGATGCTCTGTTCTGCAGTTTCAAGTTTTATATGACGAATTCCTTTTTCGTCTTTAGCGGTAGATAGAACCGCAAGTTCGAGGGCGTTTAAGCCTGAACGAACATCTCCTCCACATGCAAGTGACAAGTGTGCAATCGCTTTTGAATCAATCTCGATCTCTTCTTCACCTAACCCATTTTCTTTATCTTCTAACGCACGGTAAAGGGCTTGTTCAATTTCAGCTGGTGCAAGTTGCTCCAATTCAAAAATATGACAGCGACTACGAATGGCAGGATTAATGGAGTGATACGGGTTTGCCGTCGTTGCACCAATTAAAAGAATCAGTCCACTTTCTAAATGAGGGAGTAAGAAGTCTTGTTTGGCTTTATCGAGGCGATGAACTTCGTCAAGAATTAAGATAAGTGAACCGTACATTTTTGCTTCAGCAACAACGGTTTCCATATCTTTCTTATTATGAACTGTAGCGTTAAGAATGCGATAATGTTGTCCACTCGATCCAGCAATTGCGCTAGCAATGGACGTTTTTCCAGTTCCGGGAGGACCATATAAGACCATGGAAGACAATTGATCCGCTTCAACCATCCGTCTAAGTAGCTTTCCTTGACCAAGTAAACGCTCTTGACCGATTACTTCATCAATGGATGTTGGCCTCATTCGAAAAGCTAGTGGTTTTTTTTTCATACATAACCTCCTGAATGATGTTTGTCTTTTCATAGTGTAGCGTATGTGTGATTTCCAGAGCAAATAGGAAAGGACTTGTCCTATTAATCAAATAGGAAATCATGCTATAATAACGAAGGAAGACGTAGATATGAACGGTTAAAAAATAGGAACGAGATAGGATACGAATTAAAGGAGCTATTCATTATGAAAATATCGACAAAAGGGCGTTATGGACTAACAATTATGATGGCACTCGCAAAAAAAGAAGGCGAAGGTCCGACTTCGTTAAAGTCCATTGCGCAGGAATATAATCTTTCTGAACATTATTTAGAGCAACTCATTGCGCCACTTCGGAATGCGACGCTTGTTAAAAGTGTCCGCGGTGCTTATGGTGGGTATAAATTAGCCAAGCAGCCAGAAGAAATCACAGCTGGCGATATAATTCGTGTTTTAGAGGGACCAATTAGTCCAGTAGAAGTGTTAGATGATGAAGAACCTGCAAAGCGTGATCTTTGGATAAAAATTAGAGACGCTGTAAAGGGTGTTTTGGATACAACGACATTAGCGGATTTAGCGAATTTTAAAGAAGAAGGCGAACAGGACTATTACATGTTCTACATTTAAGAAAAGGTGAAGGAAATGAACGAACATTATTTTGACCATGCAGCGACATCATCAGTTCATCCCCACGTGCTTGATGCGATGATTCCTTATTTTACAGAAGTGTATGGAAACCCTTCTAGCACTCATCGGTATGGACGTAGGGCAAAAGCCGCGCTTAGAAGTGCTAGAGAGCGCTTAGCTATGCAATTTCATGCGTCTGCAGATGAATTTATTTTTACGAGTGGAGGCACAGAAGCAAATAACCTCGCACTAATGGGCTATGCTCGCGCAAATCGTTTTAAGGGCACGCATCTTATTACTTCGAAAATAGAGCACCATGCCGTTTTGCATACCGTTAAACAATTAGAAGCAGAAGGGTTTTCTGTTACCTATCTTGATGTAGACCAAGCCGGTAAAGTTTCGACGGAAGCGGTACGATCAGCGTTAACGGATGAAACGATCTTGGTTTCCATTATGTATGGAAATAATGAGGTAGGCACGTTGCAACCAATTAAAGAAATTGGAGCTCTTCTGCAAAACCATCAAGCTGCTTTTCACACGGACGCCGTCCAAGCTGCAGGGTTAGAAACCATTGATTGCGCGAACCTAGGTGTGGACCTGTTTTCGTTAGCTAGCCATAAAGTAAATGGACCAAAAGGAGTAGGTTGTTTATTTGTATCTAAAAATGTGACGATTGCTCCTTTAACCTATGGAGGAGAACAAGAAAGAAAACGCCGTGCTGGTACGGAGAATGTCGCAGGAATTGTCGGGTTTGCCAAAGCAATGGAACTGGCAAATGAGCAGCGGTCGGAAAATCGGAAGAAATACAAATATTTCCGAGACACTTTTATAGAAATCATGGATGTGCATGGTGTAGAGTATGTTATAAATGGATCAGATGACGGTCTACCACATATTCTTAACGTTAGTTTTAAAGGTGTAAAGACAGAGACGCTTTTAATGAAACTGGACTTAATTGGAATTGTGGCCTCAGGTGGATCAGCTTGCACAGCTGGAACCCTCGTCCCATCACATGTTATTGAAGCCATGTATGGTGTTGAGAGTCCGAGAGTGTCAGAGGCCATTCGATTTAGCTTTGGTTTCACCAACGTAGAATCAGAGACTACTGAAGCTTTTAAAGAAATCGCTCGGATTGTTCTAGCAGAGCAAAAACGTGAGCAATTTATTGAATAGAATAGATAGTGAGGGAAATGTATGAAAAAACCAGAAGAGACCCGCGTTGTCGTTGGCATGTCAGGTGGCGTTGATTCTTCTGTAACGGCACTTGTATTAAAAGAGCAGGGCTATGATGTCATCGGAATCTTTATGAAAAATTGGGATGATACGAATGACTCGGGCTTTTGCTCGGCAACAGAAGATTATGAGGATGTGGAGCGTGTTGCAGAACAACTCGGTATCCCTTATTACTCGGTTAATTTTGAAAAAGAATACTGGGACAAAGTGTTCACGTACTTTTTAGATGAGTATAAGTCGGGTCGAACGCCAAATCCTGATGTAATGTGCAACAAGGAAATTAAGTTTAAAGCATTTTTAAACCATGCTGTTTCATTAGGAGCAGACTATGTTGCAACGGGACATTACGCGCAAATCCTTTATAAAGATGATGAATATCAACTGATAAAAGGTGTAGATACAAACAAAGACCAAACGTATTTTTTAAATGCGTTAAGTCAAAAGCAGTTGTCAAAAGTAATGTTTCCACTTGGTCATATGCAGAAAGCGGAAGTGCGGAAGAAAGCGGAAGAAGCTGGACTTGCTACGGCTAAGAAAAAAGACAGTACGGGCATTTGTTTTATCGGGGAACGTGACTTTAAAGAATTTCTTCAAACCTTTATTCCAGCTCAACCGGGAAAAATGGAAACCGTTGACGGAGAAGTGAAAGGAAATCATGATGGGCTAATGTATTATACACTAGGTCAAAGACAAGGTCTTGGCATTGGTGGTGCAGGAGAGCCTTGGTTTGTTGTTGATAAAGATTTAGAGCGAAACGTGCTTATTGTTGGACAAGGGTTTCATCATGAAGGGCTTTATTCTTCAGGTTTGAAAGCTGAAGGAATGAACTGGATACTTAATCAACCGTTTGATTCTGCGTTTACGTGTAAAGCAAAATTCCGCTATCGACAAGACGATCAGTTGGTTACTGTTACGCCAAAAGAAAATGGCCGAGCAGAAATTCAATTTCATGAAAAACAACGAGCGGTTACACCTGGACAAGCGGTCGTTTTATATGATCAAGACCGTTGCCTTGGTGGGGGTACAATTGATGAAGTCATACGGGAAAACGTCTAAAGGCGTTTTCCTTTTTTCTAGGAGGTTATAATATGGATTTAAAAACAGGTATTAGCTTAATGAAAGAATCGAATTATGAGGACGCAGCGAAAGTATTCTCTGATTACATTGAAAGCAACCCATCAGAGCCAGAAGGCTATATCAATATGGCGAACTTGCTTAGTATTTTGGGAGATCGTGACCGCGCGATTTTATTTAATGAGCGTGCAATCGAACTTGATCCAGATTCAAGTGCCCCATACTACGGGTTAGGTGTTCTTGCATATCAAGAAGATCAATTTCAAAAAGCAATTGAATGGTTTTTAACGGCTCAACAAAAGGGGTTACATGATGCAGATCTATTCTATATGCTAGGCATGAGCCACTATCAGCTTCAATCATTTGCCCACGCACAGGCGAACTTAAGCTATGCCCATGAATTAAACAAAGAAGACGTTGAGATTGCTTTTCAATACGGACTTTGTTTGGCCCAACAAGAGCAACTAGAGGCGGCACAACAATTATTTATTGACGTGATTAAGCAAGATGCTACACATGCCGATGCGTATTATAATTTAGGTGTGATTTATGTTTCAAATGAAGCGATTGATGAAGCACTAAAATGTTTTGATTTAGCGCTTAACAATCAAGAAGATCACTTATTAGCGGGAAATGCAAAACGAGTCATTGAAGATGCATTAAACAGAGGGTGAGTGTGCGTTTATGGATGTTGAAGAAACCGAAAGATACATGAAAGGACAAGTCACTCATGTCTTGTTTCGAAATGAAGAAAACGACTATACCGTAGCAACGGTGAAAATTGAGAAGACAAATGAACAAATTGAAGCGAAAAAAACAACCATTGTCGGACATTTACCAGAGCTGGAGTTAGAAGAA
This sequence comes from Alkalihalobacillus sp. LMS6, assembly GCF_024362765.1. NCBI lineage: Bacteria > Bacillati > Bacillota > Bacilli > Caryophanales > Bacillaceae > Alkalihalobacillus > Alkalihalobacillus sp. LMS6. Next base: position 1,412,221 of record NZ_CP093302.1, read on the forward strand.
ACGTATTCATTCTTCGGTCAAGTTACTGAACACCCTCGATTTGGCACACAATATAAAGTGGAAACATTTAAAAGAGAAATGCCGAAAACGAAAAATGGTATTATTAAATTTTTATCAAGTGATCGTTTTCCTGGGATTGGTGTTAAGACGGCAGAGTCAATTGTAAATCAACTAGGGGAGCGGGCAATCTCATTAATTATTAACGATCGTAACGTTTTAGAGCAAGTGCCTAAGCTGAAAAAAGACAACGCTGAAATTCTGCATCAACGCTTACTTGAACATCAAGGTGCAGAACAAGTCATTATCCAATTGTCGCAATATGGATTTGGAACAGAGTTATCCATGAATGTTTACCGTGCCTACAAGCTTCAAGCTTTAGATATTATTCGAACCAATCCATATTTACTCATTAAAGATGTAGAAGGTGTAGGTTTCAGACGCGCAGACCAATTAGGAGCAGCCATTGGTTTAAAAGGCGACCACCCGGAAAGAATACGAGCGGGTATCCTCTATCTTATAAATGAACTAAGTGTTCAAGACGGGCATCTATATTTATATCATGCCCCATTTGTTGAAGAAGTAAGTAAGCTGTTAACAACTCCAAATGACCCTGTTAGCCCTGAAGCTGTTCACGAGGGTCTCATTCAAATGGATGAAGAAGGCTTTGTTATTACAGAACAAGATCGAGTTTATATGAAGTCACTTTTTTATGCAGAGCGTGGTATTGCGCAAAATATAATGAGGATCAAATCGTATGAACTGAAATCAGAGTTCACACAAGCTGATATGGAAAAAACGTTAGGACAGCTGGAAGAAGATCACAACGTAACGTATTCTGTTTTGCAAAAAGAAGCGATTGAGACCGCTTTACATTCACCTATTATGCTGTTAACAGGTGGTCCGGGTACAGGGAAAACGACTGTTATAAAAGGAATTGTGGGAGCCTATGCCCGCTTGCATGGAGTGAATCTCGATCAACAAACAGGTGCAGACAAAGATGCGCGTACGGCTCCGCTTAAGTTGGCTGCTCCAACTGGTCGCGCCGCTAAGCGTATGGCAGAAGCGACTGAGTTACCTGCTGGTACGATTCACAGTTTGCTTGGTTGGAAAGGAAATGCCACGGGTTTTGAAAAAGGCGACCACGATCAATTAGAAGGCGAACTTTTGATAGTCGATGAAATGTCAATGGTGGACGCGTGGGTGGCGAATCAGCTGTTTAAAGCGATTCCTAAAGGCATGCAAGTTATTCTCGTTGGAGATGAAAACCAATTGCCATCTGTAGGACCTGGTCAAGTGTTAAAAGACTTACTGGATGCAAACGTCATCCCGATTGTTCAACTGAATGAAATTTATCGACAAGCGGAAGGATCCTCCATCATTGAGCTAGCTCATTCCATGAAAGATGGCCATCTTCCTAACGATCTTACAGCCAAAAAGCCTGACTTGCGATTTTTTTCTTGTCATACGAACCAAGTAAAGCAAGCTGTTTGGCAAATTTGCGAAAATGCATTAAACAAAGGATATAGCTCTCGAGAAATACAGGTTTTAGCACCGATCTACCGTGGTGGTGCTGGAATTATTGAACTAAATACGATGCTTCAGACGTTATTTAATCCTGCAAAAGAAGAACGTCGTGAAATTCCATTTGGAGACGTTATTTTTCGAAAAGGAGATATGGTGCTTCAGCTCGTTAATAACACGGAAGAAAATGTGTTTAATGGGGACAGAGGAGAGATTGTCGCAATCCTTTATGCAAAAGAGACGACAGAGAAAAAGGATCAGCTTGTTGTGTCTTTTGACGGTTTAGAAGTGACTTACGAGAAAAAAGATTTTGGCCAGTTAACACATGCGTATTGTTCATCAATTCACAAAGCGCAAGGCAGTGAATTTCCAATCGTTGTCATGCCGGTTGTAGGAAATTATCAACGCATGTTAAGAAGAAATTTACTTTATACAGGCATTACAAGAGCAAAGCAGTTTTTACTTTTATGTGGGGATTTAAAAACATTTGAACACGCGATTCATAAGCATAATGATGGTCGACAATCGAAGTTAAAAGAACGTCTGCAGGAACGCATGCACTAGCTGGTAACCATCTCCGCGGATAGGATAGTGGGATATACATACATTATAACTGTTCGGAGAGGTGGTGCAGCTTTTGCGAACGATGCAGGCAATGATTGGACTCCCGCTTGTGTCCGTAGAGACTGGTTATGAAATCGGTCAAATTAGTGATGGATACATGAAGAACGGTCGAATGGTTGGGTTTATGGTGAAAAAAAACCACGCACTTTTACATCATCATGGATTTCTGCCATTTGAGTCGATTCAGCATATCGGTGAGCAGGCGATCATGGTACAAGACATTTCAAAAGTAGAGAAGCTTCTAGAAGAACACAAACACTATGATCCAATTTGGACAAGTCGAAAAAAATTTAGAGGTAAACCTGTGTTATCTACTGAAGGCGAAATGCTTGGTTTGGCAGAAGATGTATATTTTTCTATGGAAGTGGGCACCATCGTAGGGTACGAAGTGACAGATGGCTGGTTATCCGACATTAAAGAAGGACGCAAAGTGGTGAAGGGCCACGACCTTCTTCTTTGTAAGGAAAGGGCGATCTTGTCTCTGTAGAGGAGGCACCTATCTTGCATTGTCCAAATTGTAATTTAAAAGACATAGGAAAAATTGGAACCAACCAGTATTATTGCTGGAATTGCTTCATTGAAATGAGTCTCGTTAAAGGAACATTAATGCTTCACCAAGTAGAGGAAGATGGATCATTAAGCTCACTTGATGATTTGTTTGAAGAAGAAGAAAGACGAATAGATTTATAAAGAATCGAGGTGAATCGATCATGCGTAAATCCATTGCACCATTAATGGTGATTGGTCTTGGAGCTGCTTGGTACTCAACAATGAATGACAAAAAAACCAAAAAGAAAGTCTACAATTTCTTTGAACCGATTATGGAAGCCGATAAAAAAATAATGAATGCGAAAACTTGGAAAAAAACAAAGAAAAAAGTAAAGAAGATGTTTCATTAATATCTTCACCTTCGAAGGCTGTGGAAAACGCCAACATGCGCAACGTTAACATGGATGAACGACATCCATGTTTTTTTTGGTTAATTTCGGGTTATTTGCACACGCTATTCAAAGGGGTGTGATAAAAGATGAAGCGAGAGATGTACATAACGGATTTAGTGAAGTGGTCAAAATGGCTCGTCATATTAGTGTTTGTTTTATTGCTTTTGTATGCGCTCAGTCATCTGGCTCCGCTATTTCAAATCATTCAACCGTTGATTTGGCCCATACTTGTTGCGATATTGCTCGCTTATTTATTACACCCTGTAGTTGAGAAAGCTGTTCACTTGGGCGTTAATCGAACGTTGGCTACGGTATTATTGTTTTTAGTCTTTCTTGTTATGATGACTACCTTATTATTTATCGGCATCCCGATTATGTCACGACAAGTTCAAGAAGCTGTTCAAGTGTTGCCAGAACATTTGGCCTCTATAAAAGGGATGGTATTTGAATTTCAAGAACAAACAGAACGGTTACCAGATCCGTTGCAAGATCATGTTACGGACTGGTCTTCAAAGATGGAACAGTTTGTTGAGTCAAGTTTGGATCAAGTAGAAAGTGTAATTGTTAAAGTCATTCAAATGAGCATTTTATGGGTTGTTGTACCGTTTCTTGTTTTTTACTTATTAAAAGATTTTGCGCTTTTGCAGCGTGTCGGTTTTTACATCACACCCAAAAAAAGCCGCGAAAAGGTGCGGCTTTACCTTAAAGATGTCGATAAAACATTTGGCTCATATTTGCGAGGGCAGTTGCTCGTCGCGGTTTGTGTTGGTGGACTAGCGACCATTGCACTTTGGATTTTAGGTGTTCCTTATGCGCTACTGTTAGGATTGTTTATTGGTGCGACCGATTTAATCCCATATTTTGGCGCATTCATTGGCGCGGTGCCGGCTGTAGGTTCAGCCTTACTTGATTCGCCTCAACTAGCTTTGTTTACCGTAATTAGTATCTTCGTGATTCAACAAATCGAAGGCAATGTGTTATCACCTTTAATTGTTGGCAAAACGGTTCACTTGCATCCGATCTTGATTATTTTAGCTCTATTAGTCGGGGTTGAAGTAGGGGGCGTCATAGGACTTTTAGTCGCTGTACCCATTACAGCGATTGCGAAAGTAACCATCCTTCATATCCGAAATTACCTTAAAGGTGAAGTGGAGATGAATTGACTTTTAAAGGCTTGCGCGCTATAATTTTCGTGAATAAAGAAACGTATATGTACATGATGAAATACAATGAAAGAACGAGTACGCATAAGCCCGTTTTTAGAGAGATGCTTTCTAGGCTGAGAAAAGCATTAACGAAGAGATGCGGAATGCTATTCTGGAGTAGCGAGCTAATCGCCGTATCCTGCGTTAAGGGGCTTAAGTGATAACAGTTACGTTTGTTATAATTAAGGGTGGTACCGCGTGAAAAAGACAATCTCGTCCCTTTATTGGGAAGGGGTTTTTTTATTTGTTTTCTATACATAAGGAGGATGAGTCTAATGAAGCACTTAACATCGGCTGAAGTTCGACAAATGTTTATTGATTTCTTTAAAGAGAAAGGCCATTCTGTTGAGCCAAGTGCATCTCTAGTCCCGTTTGAAGATCCAAGTTTATTATGGATTAACAGTGGCGTGGCAACGTTAAAAAAATACTTTGATGGTCGTGTGATCCCGGATAATCCTCGGATTGTCATTGCGCAAAAATCGATTCGGACAAATGATATTGAAATCGTTGGGAAAACGGCTCGTCACCACACATTTTTTGAAATGCTTGGGAACTTTTCAATTGGCGAATATTTTAAAGAAGATGCGATTGTATGGAGCTGGGAGTTTCTAACAAGCGAAAAATGGATTGGCTTTGATGAAGAAAAGCTATCTGTTACGGTCCATCCAGAGGATCATGAAGCGTACGATTTATGGATTGAAAAAGTGGGCGTACCGGAAGAACGCATTATTCGTTTAGAAGGGAATTTCTGGGACATCGGAGAAGGGCCGAGTGGTCCAAACTCTGAAATCTTCTATGATCGTGGTCCTGATTATGGCAATGATCCTAAGGACCCTGAATTGTATCCAGGTGGCGAGAATGAACGTTATTTAGAAATTTGGAACTTGGTTTTCTCTCAATTTAATCACAACGCAGACGACACCTATACGCCCCTTCCAAAGAAAAATATTGATACAGGAATGGGCTTAGAGCGGATGGTATCCGTTATTCAAGATGCAAAAACAAATTTTGATACAGATCTCTTTTTACCAATCATAAAAGAAACGGAAAAACTTGCTAATGCAACGTACAATACGGGAAATGAAGCGGCAGATACAGCCTTCAAAGTCGTTGTTGACCATATCCGCACAGTTGCATTTGCCATTGGAGATGGGGCGCTTCCTTCAAATGAAGGAAGAGGATATGTCTTACGTCGTTTATTAAGACGAGCAGTGCGATTTGCGAAAACGATTGGGATTGAAAAGCCATTTATGTTTAATCTCGTTCCTGTTGTCGGTCAGATAATGGAAGACTTTTACCCAGAGGTTACCCAGAAAAAAGACTTTATTCAGCGAGTGATTCGCACAGAAGAAGAACGTTTTCATGAGACGCTACATGAAGGCTTAACGATTTTAAACGACATCATGAAAAAAGCAAAAGCAAACAATGAGCAAGTAATCGCTGGTTCAGATGTGTTTCGTCTTTATGATACATATGGCTTTCCGGTTGATTTGACGGAAGAATATGTAGAAGAAGAAGGCTTAACGATCCACCGGGAAGAATTTGAAAAAGAGATGGAAGCTCAACGAAATCGTGCTCGCGCAGCTAGACAAGAAACAGCTTCTATGGGTGTGCAAGAAGACATATTCGGTGATTTAAAAACGCCAAGTATGTTTGTTGGCTATGAGCATACAGAAACAAGTGCAACCATTAGCGTCATTGTAAAAGAAAAAGATTCTGTTGATCAGGCTAAAGAAGGGGATACGGTTTCCATTATTCTTGCGGAAACACCGTTCTACGCTGAAAGTGGTGGACAAGTTGCCGATCAAGGGGTGATTTATACCGAAAACGGTCAAGGGCGTGTTCAAGATGTGAAAAAAGCTCCTAATGGTCAACACCTGCATACGGTTGAAATTGAATCAGGGACGTTACAAGTAGGCGATCAAGTTCAAGCAAGAATTGAAGTGCGTGAACGTCTAGACATCGTAAAAAATCATACAGCAACGCACCTTCTTCACCAAGCGTTAAAAGATGTTTTAGGAGAACATGTTAATCAAGCAGGCTCACTTGTAAATCGTGAACGGCTTCGCTTTGATTTCTCACACTTTGGACAAGTAACACCGAACGAACTCGTTCAAATTGAGCAGCTTGTGAATGAAAAAATTTGGCAAGCACTTCCTGTCGAGATCTCGTTAAAATCATTGGCGCAAGCGAAAGAAATGGGTGCAATGGCCCTCTTTGGTGAAAAATATGGTGATGAAGTCCGTGTTGTTCAGATTGGTGATTACAGTCTTGAGCTATGTGGTGGTATCCATGTTAGTAATTCAGCCGAAATCGGACTGTTTAAGATTATGAGTGAATCTGGTATTGGTGCCGGCGTTCGCCGAATTGAAGCGGTAACGTCAAAAGGCGCGTATGAGTTTATTAACAATCAACTTGCGCTTCTATCTCAATCACAAGAACATTTAAAAGTAAAGCAACTGCGAGATGTGCCTGCACGAATTGAAACACTTCAGCAAGAACTTCGTGAAGCAAATCGAGAAAATGAATCATTAACAGCTAAACTAGCGCAAAAAGAAGCTGGTCAACTGATGGATAAGGCTGTAGATGTAAATGGTATTCAAGTTCTAGCAGAAGCTGTACAAGCAAAAGATATGGAATCTCTTCGCGCGATGGTTGACTCTTTGAAAAAAGAAGACCAAAAAGCAGTGATTGTTTTAGGTGCAAAAACAGGAGATAAACTATCTTTTGTAGCAGGCGTAACAAAATTAGCGATGAACGAGGGATTACACGCTGGAAAGCTTATTAAGGAAGTGGCGAGTCGCACCGGTGGCGGTGGTGGCGGTCGCCCTGATATGGCCCAAGCAGGAGGGAAAGATCCAGCAAAATTGAACGAAGCTCTTGCATATGTAACGGAACATGTGAATTTAATTTCCTAATTGAACCAATCTGTTGTACAATAAAGGCGTTAACGTTTTTAATAAAACCTTCTATGAATAATTAAAAGGGGTGAGAGCAATTGAGTTCAATGGATAATACAATGCAGTTTAACTTTAATGACGACTCCTTTGATAAAGATGTGCGAGAGGTGCTCTTATCTGTTTATGATGCACTAGAGGAAAAAGGCTATAATCCAATTAACCAAATTGTCGGGTACCTCTTATCTGGTGATCCAGCATATATTCCGCGACACAAAGATGCGCGTACGTTAATTCGTAAACTTGAACGAGATGAGCTAATCGAGACATTAGTAAAGTCTTATCTTAAGGAGCAAGGAAAAGCGATCAAATGAAAATACTTGGACTCGATGTTGGCACAAAAACGATAGGCGTAGCGATTAGCGATGCCTTTGGTTGGACAGCCCAAGGTTTAAAAACGATACGAAGAAGCGAGACGAACGAAGTAGACGATTTTAAGCAAATTACTTCTTTAATAGAAGATCATGCGGTGGAAACAGTTGTTGTTGGCTATCCTAAAAATATGGACGGCACAATTGGCGCTAGTGGAGAACGAAGCGAACAGTTTGTTGAACAACTATCACAACATGTCTCAATAAAGATTGATCTTTGGGATGAACGTTTAACAACAATGGCGGCAGAGCGTGTTTTAGTTGATGCTGACGTAAGCCGTAAGAAGCGAAAAAAAGTGATTGATCAAATGGCTGCAAGTTTAATCTTGCAAGGCTATTTGGATCGTCGCTCGCATTTAAATTAAAAAGGTAGGGATTTAGAATGGCACAAGAAGAAAAAGAGCGTTTTGTTATTCCAGACGAAGAAGGTACAGAGCATTTATTTGACGAACTCTTTCGTTTTAGTGTAGATGAAACAAATAAATCATATATGGTATTAGTACCTGTCGGAGAAGAAGAGGAAGATGAGGATGAAATTGAAGTCTTTGCTTTCCGCTACGAAGATCGTGAAGACGAAGAAAATGATATTGCTTTTTTCCCAGTTGAAACAGATGAAGAATGGGAAATGATCGAAGAAATGCTAAATACATTTACTGAAGAAGAAGAAGAAGAGTAAATGGCTGATAACCCGTGCAATGATCTGCACGGGTTACTATGTATGTTATGCTGAACATTGCCCATTTTTTTATACAACAAATAAAGCACTTATTGTATAATGGGACAGGTGAGGAGGCAATTAATGGCAAAAGATAAGAACCATAACGCAAATGACGAATATCAAGAACGTGCATCGCAAGCAAAGACAGTTCGGAAAATTGTCTTAATTAGCTTATCGGCTTTTTTTGTCGTTCTGATTGCCGTTATAATAGGCGGATATACGTATGTTGCGAATGCGCTTAAGCCTGTTGACTCAGAAGATGAAGGTCGTGAAATTGATGTGAACATACCAGTGAATACATCGACTTCACAAATTGCAGAGATTCTTGAGGATGAAGGGGTTATCCGCAACGCAACGTTCTTCCGCTACTATACAAGATACAAAAACGAATCAGGGTTTCAAGCTGGAACATATTCGCTACATACAGCGATGGATACAGATGAAATTATTGAGGAATTAAAAGACGGTCACGTTGTCGCGGAGGCTGCTTCTACCATTGTGATTCCGGAAGGGTTAACGTTAAACACACTTACGGAACGGTTAAGTGAATTTACCGGAGAAAGCCAAGATGATATTTTTGCCTTTATTGATGATGAAGCGTTTGTCCAATCGTTAATCGATGAGTACGAGATGCTAACAGACGAAATACTGGATGAAGATATTCATCATCCATTAGAAGGCTATCTTTTTCCAGCAAGCTATCAGTTTGAAGAAGAACAGCCCAGTATTGAAAAAGTTGTTCGAACGATGCTTGATCAAATGCAGGTTGTGTATGATCAACGACAAGGGATCGTGAATGGGAGTGACTATACATTTCATGAACTCTTAACGATGGGTTCCATTGTCGAACGTGAAGCTCGAGAAAGAGAAGATCGTTTTACAATTGCTGGAGTCTTGCATAATCGCTTAAATGAAGGTATGATGCTACAAGTAGATCCTACGGTTGCCTACGCGCAAGGGGAACATATTTATATGACCACTTATGATGATTTAGAGGTAGATTCACCTTATAACACGTATCAGCATACAGGTTTGCCGCCAGGTCCAATTTCTACGGTTCGTGAAGAATCACTTGTTGCTTCAGCGGATCCAAATAGTACAGATTATCTTTATTTCTATGCTCGTTATAATGGCGAGATTATTTATAATGAAGACTATGATGATCACTTGGAAGCGAGAGATACGTATCGTCATGAATGGCAAGAAGCAGTTGAAGATACTGAATAAAGTGAGCATAGGGAGTATCTTGCTCCCATGCTTTTTTCATAAAAGGATGTTATGAAATTAAATGATAAATGAAGAAATTAGCGCATATGTAGAATCATTAGCCCCTCCAAAACATTCACTATTACTAGAAATGGAACAACTAGCGATACGTGAGCACGTACCGATTATGGATGGACTGTCTTTAAATACAATGCTTGCTATCTTACGTGTTAAGCAGCCGAAGCAAATACTTGAAATCGGCACCGCGATTGGATATTCTGCTATTCGATTAGCGGAAGCGCTTCCCTCTACGACGATTGTGACGCTGGAGCGTGATGAGTATCGCTATGAACAGGCAAAAAGGTTTATTGAACGAGCTAATTTAACAGAGCGAATTATTCCTTATTTAGTCGATGCAGAGCACGCAGTGGACCTTGTTTCTAAGCATGGTTTGTTTGATAGCATGTTTATCGATGCGGCAAAAGGGAAATATCAATTGTTTTTTGAGCAATATGAGCCTTTTTTGAGTGAAAATGGGGTAATGATTAGTGACAATATTTTATTTAGAGGTCTCGTTGCGCAAGCAGATGTCACGAAGGAACCAAAGCGAGTTCAAAAGCTAGTAGAAAAAATAAAACGATACAATGAATGGCTTAGCCATCATCCAAATTTTCATACGTCCATTGTACCAGTCGGGGATGGCATTGCATGTAGTACGAGAATAAAGAGGGAAGAACATGACACTCAATCAAAATAGGCCCGTCATTATTGGCGTAGCTGGTGGAACAGGGTCTGGGAAAACGACCGTTGCCAAAGAAATTTTTAGTCAATTTAATCAATCATCCATTGTGTTGATCGAACAAGACGCTTATTACAAAAATCAAGATCATTTAAAGTTTGAAGAACGTCTCCAAACCAACTATGATCACCCACTTGCGTTTGACAATGAGTTGCTTTATGCCCACTTAATGCAGCTTGTGGATCGTTCGCCAATTTATAAACCTACCTACGATTATGCTCAGCATACCCGTGCTCAAGAAGTAGTAAAAATTGAGCCGAAGGACGTTATTATCTTAGAAGGAATTTTAATTCTTGAAGATGAACGTCTGCGTAGCATGATGGATATAAAAGTATTCGTAGACACAGATGCAGACATTCGAATCATGAGACGACTTTTGCGCGATACAAAAGAGAGAGGTCGTACCATTGAATCAGTCATTGATCAGTACACAACTGTTGTACGACCTATGCATTTGCAGTTCATTGAACCAACAAAGCGTTATGCGGATGTCATTATTCCTGAAGGTGGGGAAAACAAAGTCGCGATTGATTTAATGGCGACAAAAATTAGAACCGTCATACAACAGAAACAAGACCCGATTCAATAACGTTATCTTTTATTAACTATGAGGAGTGAACAAACAATGGCAGAAGAGAAAAAGCATTATATGACAGAAGAGGGAAAAAAGAAACTAGAAGATGAGCTACAACATTTAATTACAACACGCCGAAAAGAAGTGGTAGAGCGTATAAAAGTGGCACGTAGTTTTGGAGATTTATCCGAGAACTCTGAGTACGATTCAGCCAAAGAAGATCAAGCATTTGTTGAAGGCCGCATTGCACAACTAGAAAAAATGATTCGTAATGCTGTTATGATTGAAAATGAAAAAACAGATAGTAATGTCGTTTCATTAGGAAAGACTGTTCGCCTGATTGAATTACCAGATGGCGATGAAGAAGAGTATACGATTGTAGGCTCTGCTGAATCAGATCCAATTGAAGGAAAGATCTCGAACGACTCACCTATGGCACAAAGTTTAATTGGTAAAACGGTGAAGGACAAAGTCACGGTTAATACACCAGCGGGCGAAATGGAAGTTGAAATTCTAGAAATTCGCTAATAGTAAAAAAGTCTCCTTTTTGTGTCTAGAAGGAGACTTTTTTCACTTGATGTATGATTCATGTTGCGGTTTAATAAGAACGAGCTATAATGGAGTTAGAGTTAGGAGGAATGTAGAGCCATGGGACAACGTTATGAAAACCGAAAAGATAAACGCAAAAACCGCATACTGAATGTTGCGATTACCATTGTTGTCGTCCTTATCCTCTTTTTTGGAGGCACACTAGTGTTTAATATGATTAATCAACCTGAGACTGCTACTGAAGAGAGCAGTGAAAGTGTAGAGCCAGACTCAGACACAAGCGATGAAAGCAACGACGAAGAAGCAAAACCAGAAGAAGATGAAAATGAAACAGCAGATAGTGCCAATGAAGAAGAGGGCACAGAGGAAGATGACGCTACAGAAGATGATGAGGCAACTGAAGAAGATGAAAGTGAACAAGCCGAAAATGTTGGAGATGTATTACCAACTGAACAAACAAATCCAACACCAAATAACTTCGGTGGTCAAAACTGGAATGAAATGGAACAAGCTGCTTTCAATGCAACCGGCTTGACTAGCAGTACCAGCGACACAATTTGGATTGGAAACGGTGGTTCGACATCAAGTGCTGTCGTCACGCTACTCGATAAGGGTACAGGGCTCTATCACCAAGTTCGATTGCAGTGGGTAGAAGAACCAGAACAAGGGTGGCAAATTGAATCGGTTGAGCAATTTGAAAACAATCCAACCTAATAATTGTGAAAGCCTAGTGGCGCATCGTTACTGACGTCGCTAGGTTTTTTTGTTATGTGCATACATTTTTAATGAAACACGCTGATGCAATGTGTATACTAGTTGAGGAAGCTATTTGTTGTAGAAAGGATGAACAGAATGAAAATCGGAATTATTGGTGCAATGGAAGAAGAGGTTGAGCATTTACGTAAACAAATGATGCAAGCTACCGTAACCGTTGTCGCGAACTGTGAATTTACAGACGGCATCATAAATGGGACAAACGTCATTTTAACAAAATGTGGCATTGGTAAAGTGAATGCGGCTCTAGCGACGTCTCTATTAAACGATCGTTATCAGCCTGATTATGTCATTAATACAGGTGTTGCTGGCGGATTGAACGCTTCAATGTCTGTAGGAGACTTAGTGATTTCAACAGAAGTGCGCCATCATGATGTTGATGCAACTGTTTTTGGTTATGAACATGGTCAAGTTCCAGGTATGGTGCCCGCTTATTTACCAGACCCAGCGCTAATCGCGGTGGCTAAAAAAGCAGCTGAAAAAGTTGGGTTTCATTCGGAAGAGGGATTAGTTGTAACAGGCGATTCTTTTATGGATGACGAAGAAAGAGTGAATGCAGTTAAAGCGCTATTTCCTACAGCCTTTTGTGCAGAAATGGAAGCGGCTGCCATTGCTCAAGTGTGCCATCAATATCAAACGCCTTTTGTGATTATTCGTGCGTTATCCGATGTGGCTGGGCAAGATGCAAAAATGTCATACGATACCTTCTTGGAGAAATCAGCTGTGAACTCTGCTAAACAAGTTCTGTTTATGATCGATGCGTTAAGTTAACAGTTCTTGCCAATGGAGGGAATGATTTTGACGATCGTTTCTTTTGCTTATCTGGTATGATAAACAAAAAGGGGGAAACGGTGTGGATCAAAAAGATAAACTTCAATATGCGCAAAAAGACTATCATGCCTTTTGTCTCGTCTTTTTAGGAATTGGTTTCTTTTTAACCATTGGTTTATGGCTTCCCGAGCCACATCGTGTAGAAACATCGGTTCCTCTTGCGATTATTTTAGGCGTATGCTTGCTTTCTTCAAGCTGTTGTTATGGCTTATCTTGGTTAGCCAATGTGAAGTTGCAACGATTAAATAATGAGTAATAAAAAAACGGCCTTACCAACTTGGAGGAAGGTCGTTTTTATCGTTTCATGTGACTAATAAACTCCTGCAAAATGCGTGCGGTTAGACCCCAAACCATATGGTTCTCATAGCGATAAAAATATTCGGCAGTGCTGTATTGTTTTTCGCGATAAGCACGTGGATTTGCAATTCGATCGATTGGAAAATTTGCGCCAGGCGAGATGGTCACATCGACATAGCCCACTTCAGGTTCGTGGGAAAGCAAATAGGAAACAGGAATCGTAAACCAGTCCTCAACTTCATCTTTATTTGGCTGGATGTGATCAATCGAGTGTACGTACGCAATAAAAGGATGAATAAGCCCGCGCCTTGGCGACTCAATCTTACTCATAGGAGCAAGGACGTTCACATCTTTTTCAGGTATGCCAAATTCTTCATAGAATTCTCTGAGAGCCGCCGCTTGCGGATTTTCGTCACTCTGGTCAATTCTCCCACCTGGAAAACAAGTTTCACCAGGTTGAGCGTTTAACGTAAGGGCACGAACTTGAAATAGAACATGAATCTCGCTATTTATTGACACAAGAGGCAGTAAAACCGCCGCATCTCGAGCTACTTTTCTGCTATTTGGCGTGTGCAGCTTTTGTTTAATTTCCTCTAAATTCACGTATAAACGCCTCCATTAAAAATACTGTTAGATCATATTACAATCTTACTGAAACGAAAAGGAACATGCCTTATAGTATGAAGTAAGGAAAGGATATAACCCTTGCTTTCTAATTGTTCTTTCTTGTCTCTCTCCCCAATTGGGCGACCATGATGATCATGGTCGCCATTTTTTTAGTAGATTAATGAGAGGAATTCTTCTTTACTAATTGATCCAAAATACGCTTTTAAATCGTCAGCATCAAGAACGTTACTTAGTTCAGTAGCATCATAACGTTTTCCGATCAATTTCGCTTCTAAATTACTAACATCCGCAACCCCAAAGAAATCACCAAAGATTTTACAGTCGCTAATGACGCCTTTTTTTACGTTCAAGCGTAAATCAATCGTGCCGATTGGGAATCGCTTAGATCGCTGTATATCGAAAGAAGGAGACTTTCCATAGTTCCAATCCCAATTACGATAGCGCTCCGCTGATAAAGCATCAATTTCTTTCCACTCAGCTTCTGTTAGCTTATGCTCAGGTACTTCGTCTTCTGTGTCAAAAATATGTTGAATTAGCAGCTTTTTGAACTCGTCCATTGTAACAGGATGTTCAAGAAATTCAGCTATGTTTGCGACACGGCTACGAATGGATTTAATGCCTTTTGATTTTATTTTTTCATCCTTAACGCGAAGAGCAGAGACTACATTTTCAATTTCAGATTGAAGCATTAAGGTTCCGTGGGAAAACATTCTCCCTTTTGTAGTAAATTGAGCATTGCCGGAAATTTTTCTTTCCCCAACTTGAAGATCATTACGTCCACTTAGCTCAGCATCAACACCAAGTTGTTTTAACGCTTGTACAACAGGCTCTGTGAACTTTTTGAAATTATGAAAGGAATCACCGTCATCTTTTGTTATAAAGCTAAAATTCAAATTTCCTAAATCATGATAAACGGCACCACCGCCAGAGAGACGACGAACGACGTGAAGATTGTTGTCGTTCACATAATCGAGATTGATTTCTTCAAATGTATTTTGATTTTTCCCGATAATAATCGAGGGTTCATTAATATAAAACAGTAGGTACGTTTCATTGGCATCGAGGTTTTTTAAGGCCCATTCCTCAATGGCTAAATTAATTCGTGGATCGGTAATATTGGCATTGTCGATAAACTTCATTTCTAGAAACTCCTTTCAATACTTGTACATCTCTTAGTATACTCATTTTAAAAGGGTAAATCGAGTAATTCGGTTTTAGTTATTAGCTGGCAACTCGCTTCACTGAATAAATTCAAAAAAGACAAAGGAAATTTAATTCCCTTTGCCACGACTGTGCTTATAAAATTCATGAAACAGCTTCATTAATGCGCGTTTCTCAATCCGTGATACATAACTTCGTGAAATGTTTAGTTCTTTTGCTATTTCTCGCTGGGTCCGCTCTTCTTCCATATTTAAGCCGAACCGGCCAATGACCACTTCCTTTTCACGCTCATCAAGAACATGAATGTACTCATAGATCTGCTTTTTTTCCATCTCAGCTTGTAAAATGTCGACGATATCGTCAGCATCTTCTTGTAAAATATCGATAAGACTAATTTCATTTCCTTCCTTATCGGTACCAATTGGATCGTGAAGGGATACATCTTTTTTCACTTTCTTAAGAGCTCTTAAGTGCATGAGAATCTCGTTTTCTATACATCGCGCCGCGTACGTAGCTAATTTTGTGCCTTTACCATCAGAGTAGCTTTCAATTGCTTTAATTAAGCCAATCGTCCCAATGGAAATAAGGTCTTCTGAATCTTCCCGTGTATTTTCAAATTTCTTGACGATATGAGCGACGAGTCGTAAATTATGCTCGATTAGAAGGTTTCTTGCGTCTTGATCTCCTTGAGCAGCAAGTTGTAAGTATTTTTTTTCATCATCTTTGTTCAAAGGTTGAGGAAAAGCATTGTTTTTAACATAAGATACAAAAACGACGACTTCTTTCATAAAAAAAGAAATGGCGGCTAAAATTCCCGACATATGTTCACCTCCTCCATATACCTATGCAGCCTTAGGCATGTTTGTGTCTGTACATAAAAAATACACGACTCAAGTGAAGCATCTGCTAATAAGGAAGAGTCACAATTGCTTCCTGCGTTTAAATTTGGTAGGTTGGATGAGTGAATCTTTTTTTGGAACAATGAAACAATGATGCGATGATTTTTAGACAAATAAATGGGTGGGGGGAATGTCAATGGAGTTATTATCTCATTGTCATATCGCTTTAACAGCTTCTCGTAAAGTAGAGGAAATGCAGGAATTAATAAGAAAACAAGGGGGGACGAGCGAGGTTCGATCGATGCAAGGAACAGTAACGGAGGATGAAGCGATTATCAAGGAGATGATACTTAGCAGTTTGCACACTCATCATGATTGGTTTGTCTTCACTACTGGAATTGGACTGCAAACCTTTTTAACTCATGCTGAGCAGTTAGGTGTTAAAGAAGCTTTTATAGATAAGTTGAGACAAGCACGCATAGCTGTAAGAGGGTATAAAGCCATCGCCGCTTTGAAGAAAGAACAAATTCCTTATGAGGTTGCGTCAGAGGATGGTACAACAAAGGGCTTACTACATAAACTAGATTTTATCGATTTCAACGACCAAAAAGTGGTTGTTCAACTGTATGGAATTGCTTCACCAGAAATGGAAGCATTTTTTGAAAGAAAAGGGGCAATACTTACAACCTGGTTGCCGTATCACCATTATGCGCCTGACGGTAGCGTAGTGGATCATCTTTTAAATGAGCTAATGGTTAAGAAAGTCTATCATGCAATTTGTTTTACTTCTGCTTTACAAGTGAAAGCGCTGTTTGAATATGCGAAGAAACATGGGCGTGAAGAGGATTTAAAGAGCTGTTTTGAAACGGATGTTATCGCAACGGCAGTTGGCAAAGTAACCGCAGAAGCACTGAACGAGTCCGGCGTTATAAGAGTTGTCTTTCCTGAAAAGGAACGAATGGGGGCTATGATCATTCATTTAGGGAAGTATATGGAGCAATATAGATAAAAAGCTTGTTGTCTATTTAGACAACAAGCTTTTTTTAATCTTCTTTTGGTGGTTTATTTGTTTTGTATGTTTTCTTTCTCGCTTTTTTCTCATTTAATTTCTTTGGGCGTTCTTCATTTTTCTTCTGTTTCCGTTCTTCTTTTAACCGCTTTTTTTCCGCACGTTCTTGCTTACTTTTGAACTGGCGTAGTTCAGCAATTTCTCGTAGTAAGCGTCTCTGATTGACTTCCTTTTTCAAATGTTCATGTCTCAACGCCTTAAATAGGGAAATGACCATTAGCAACATAATAATCGAAAAAGGAAATGCAACGACAATCATTGTATTTTGTAATCCTTGTAAACCGCCACTGTATAGCAATACTGCTGCCGTTGTTGACATCAGAATGCCCCACAGAATCTTAATTTTCGTTGGCGGATTGAGGGAGCCGTTAGTAGACTGGCTTCCTAAAACATGAGTTGCCGAATCGGCAGAAGTAATAAAAAAGACAGCAATTAAGAAAATCGTTATATAAGAAGAAATGGTACTAAACGGCATCGTTTCTAAAACACCGAAAAGGGCTTCTTCCTCTGCTAAGGATGAAATCGCAGCTAATCCTTGTGATTCAATCGAGATTGCTGTGCCCCCTAAAAATGAGAACCAGACAAAGCCTACGATAGGAGGAACGAGTAAAACACCAATCACAAACTCTCTTAACGTTCGCCCTCGTGATACACGAGCAATAAACGTGCCGACATATGGAGACCAAGCCATCCACCATGCCCAATAGAAAAGTGTCCAGGCGTTAATCCATTCACGATGCTCAGAGCTATTTGGCGCAATATTAAAACTTAACTCAGGTAACGATTGTATGTACTGCCCGAGCGTATTTGTAAACAAATTGAGTGAGTAAAGGGAAGCACCGAAAATCATAAAGAATAATAACATAAGCATAACTAAAACCATATTCATGCTACTTAATATTCGAATTCCCTTATCTAAACCGGTACTCGCAGAAATTAAAAACAATACAGTGATAACGATAATTATGACGAGCTGCAAACCAAAACTGTTTGGGAACTCTGTTAAAAACGAAATCCCGCCGTTCATTTGTGCAGCACCAAAGCCTAATGTTGTTGCAATTCCTGATAAAGTCGCAACGATGGCAATAACATCAATCATCTGTCCCCAAAATCCTTTAGGGTTAATGAGCGGAGAAAGAGTGGCACTTATTAAGCCTGGCATATCTTTTCGAAAGTTAAAATAAGCGAGGCAGATTGCTACAATCGCATAAATTGCCCAACCATGAAATCCCCAATGCAAGAAGACATATTTTAGCGATTCTAATGCCGCTTGACCTGTGTTTTCATCTGCTGTAGGTGCTTCAATTGCATAATGGGCAATTGGTTCCGCTGCACCGAAAAACAATAGTCCAACTCCGAGACCAGCACTAAACAAAAAGGCGAACCAAGTTAAATAGCCGTACTCAGGCCGATCATCTTCTTTTCCTAAGCGCAGTTTTCCAAAAGGACTTACAACAAAAAACAAACAAACTAATAAAAAGATCGTAACGACAATCAAATAGTACCAACCAAAAACATCAGCGATAAAATTTCGGACTGTTGCGGTTACAGATTCGAGCTGAGAAGGAAAAATAATACCAATTGCAACAAAGATGATTAAAATTCCCAGTGTCCAATAAAAAACATTTGTCAGTTTACCGACAGGTTTATTCTCCAATGAAATGTCTCCTTACCTAAATATGTATTAAATGGGCATAAGCAGATTATAAAGATCAATTGCTTGTATGTCTAATTTTAATAGAGATTCTATACAAAAAAATGAAAAGACGTATTATTTTGTGAATGGCAGGTTGGTTTTGTAGTGGTCGACATGCTTAGAAATGAAGGTCATCACTGGTAAGGGCTTCAAAAAAGACGATCATTCATTTAGATTAGCGGACAATTTTTCTACAAGTACAGAAACTAGACTCATTCTCACTCCTTCGCATTTTCGCTCACCAATTTTTATATTACTACGAACATTTTTAAGATCGTTGCCGATTGTAAAATTAGCCGTTGTGAAAGGAAGTTGGATTCATGTAGGGTTATTTGCTTAAAAAAAATCATGCACCACGAAAATTGGGTTACTCCTTTCAGCTCTATGCATGTCGTCCACACAATCAAAGTATGTGCATCGAGCATACGATTTATAAGCTGTTCATATACAGCAATAAAATAGGAGGAGCTATAAAATGGATTATTTTAATTGCGATAACATTCAACGTTTTTCAAGAACTCCTCGTAATGGAGGAAGTTTTCTACCTGACGCAGGTCCAACCGGTCCAGCAGGTCCGACGGGTCCAACAGGTCCCCCAGGTGGAGGAACAGGGATTACGGCTATTACCGGCCCAACCGGCCCGCCAGGTCCAACAGGATCGCCTGGTGCTACAGGTATTGGACTAGATGATATTATTCCATTTAATGAACTGGTACGACCTAGTTTAGTAGCAGGTCAGTTTACCTCATTTAACGGAAGCGTCTATCGAGTGCTAGTCAACGCACCTGCAGGTGTTCCAGGAACATCACCTGAATATGAACTCATCATTGGTGATGGAGGAGCGACAGGAATTACAGGAATTACAGGTCCAACTGGCCCAGCAGGTCCAACAGGATTAGACGGAGCAACTGGTCCAACCGGCCCAGCAGGTCCAACAGGATTAGACGGAGCAACCGGTCCAACTGGCCCAGCAGGTCCAACAGGATTAGATGGAGCAACCGGTCCGACCGGCCCAGCAGGTCCAACAGGATTAGACGGAGCAACCGGTCCAACTGGCCCAACAGGTCCAACAGGATTAGACGGAGCAACCGGTCCAACTGGCCCAGCAGGTCCAACAGGATTAGACGGAATCACGGGCCCAACCGGTCCAATTGGTCCAACAGGATTAGATGGAGCAACCGGTCCAACTGGCCCAGCAGGTCCAACAGGATTAGACGGAATCACGGGCCCAACCGGTCCAATTGGTCCAACAGGGGTAACAGGTGTTGGACTTGATGGTGTTACGCTTTTTGATCCTGCTACCGCTCCAGCATTAACTGCAGGTGAATTGGTATCATTTGAAGGTTCTGTTTATCGCGTCTTAGTAGACGCTCCAACAGGAACACCAGGTGAGTCAGCTGATTTTGAATTAGTCCTTCCTAGTCTTGGTGTAACTGGCCCAGCAGGTCCGACGGGTCCAACCGGTCCAGCAAGCCCTACAGGAGAAGCGCTAACGTCTACGTATGCATTTGGTACGAATGGCGGATCAACAATTGCAGTTGTTCTTGGCGGTACGACGGTTCCAGTTCCTGATAATCAGTTAGCGGCTGGAATAACGGCAACAGGAGATGGATTTACAATTGACACTGCGGGAACGTATAGTATTTCTTATAATGTGAATCTGACAGCTGGACTGTTGCTAGGGTTACGACTTACTGTTAACGGTACACCACTTGCTTCTTCGGAAGTATCTCCAGGTGTAGCTGTTACAAATATTCCAGGAAATGTTGTAGCAGATTTGGCGGCTGGTGATATAATTGAGCTAGAATTATTTGGATTATTAGGCGCTGCTGTATTAGTAGATGGTCAAGGTGCAGCACTAAGAATTGTAAGAATCGCATAATGGTAGAAAAAGGCTTACCGAAACAAGTGGTAGGCTTTTTTCTACTTATTAAAGGTGTTTTAAAGGGGGGTTGAATTGGAGTGAAGGCGATGTGCCCAGTGATTTGTTGGCCCATACCCATGTCCGATATTTAATGAATGTGCGATGGCAGCCGATGTATAGTGCTTTGCTTTTTGCACAGCAGCAAAAACAGGAACACCTTTTGCTAATTCTGCGCTAATCGCGGCAGAAAACGTACATCCTGTACCGTGTGTATGGTTTGTATCCGTTCGTGGTGCGTCAAGAGTATGATAGCCATCATCTGCACTATAGAATACGTCTATAGCATCTCCTTGGAGGCTGCCACCTTTGACAACTGTGTACGTCGCGCCAAGTTCATGAACAATTCGTTTAGCTGCTTTTTTCATATCATCAACGGATTCGATTTTCATTTCAATTAAGTCTTCTGCTTCCGCAATATTTGGTGTAGCGATAGTGGCTAGAGGAACGAGTGTATCTCGCAAAAACGATCGTACATCTTTTTCAAGTAGGGCATCGCCATTCTTAGCCATCATGACTGGATCACAAATGTATGGAACGTTCGTAAGTTTATCGAGTTTATGACTTAAAAGAGCCATCATGTCTTTTTGTGCAATCATGCCTGTTTTAATGGCATGAGGATAAATGTCGTCCAGCACTGCATCTAACTGCAATTCAATCATTTCAATTGGAAGGTGATGAATGCCTCTGACACCCGTTGTGTTTTGTGCCACGATGGATGTTAAGACGGACATGCCATAAACCTCTAGTTCTTGAAACGTTTTAATATCAGCTTGGATTCCCGCTCCACCTGTTGGGTCTGTACCAGCTATTGTGAGTGCACGACGAATTGATTCCATTATATAATCATCCTTTCAACAAAAAAACGACCGCACAGAAAGAGGCGGCCGTTTTTTGAGCAATAGTCATTGCTTTCCACTTCCCTACGCTAGTTTTACCTAGATCAGGTTGAAGAGTTAAAGGTTTCCCTTTTCTCAGCATTCATGCACCCCTAGTGGAATTTATTTTATACAGTTTGTGCAAATCTTATGAGTTGACTGCGTCTTTTAATTGCTTACCAGGCTTGAACGCAGGGTTTTTAGTTGCTGGAATTTCGATTTCTTCTCCTGTTTGCGGGTTGCGTCCTTTTCTTGCTGAACGCTCTCTAACTTCGAAGCTACCAAATCCAACAAGTTGAACTTTCCCTCCGTTTACTAGAGAATCAGTAATACCTTCAAATACAGCGTCAACTGCTTTTGACGCGTCCTTTTTAGAGATTTCTGCTTGCTCGGAAACTGCATTAATCAGATCTGTTTTGTTCATCTGTAAAAACTCCTTTTCTTTACATAGAATAACGTATTATTCTTTTACACGAGAATAATATGTATACTTAAAATCCGCTTTTAAAGCGGGCAGACGTTACTGCCTGCCCTTAATTTACTCATGAATCCTGCTACTGTCAAGCTAAAAGCAGTAATTTTAGCCAGTTAAGCAATAAAAATAGACTTATGAATCAATTTTTGACGATTCATGTTGAAATGAGGCGTTACACTTTCTTTACCCTAATGTTGCTAATCATTAAACCAGATAAACAAATCATAAAAATAACAAAAAATGTTTCGGGTAATTGATCATTAAAAAGTGTTGAAAAGGCCAAGATACACCCTGCGCCTGTAATTGGTAATCCAATAAATTCATTAGGAGAATCTGTAATGTTAAAGCGTGCAAGTCTTAAAGCACCACATAAAATAAAGAGAACAACGGCAAGTCCGCCTACAAAACTTAACGGCATTAATGTGGCTTGTTGGACTAGTAGAGCAGGGGCCACACCAAATGATACGAGGTCACTTAAGGAATCAAGTTGCTTTCCGAGTTCTGACTCAATTTTTAATCGCCTAGCTACCATTCCATCAAAGCGATCAAATAAAGCTGCAAGAGCGATAAATAAAAATCCGTACCAAATACTTCCTTGTAAAATAAACATAATTGCGGTTATCCCAAGGCCTAAATTAATAAGCGTTAATCCATTCGCAATTTGACCTTTAATTTTTTTTCGAGTCGAGACTAATTGATTTAATAAGAACACGTACATTTCACCTCTTTTCGAGTTTATTTACGTGCTATAATACCAAAGTATACCATAAAAAAGCGGGCAATGATGCAAAAAGCATTAAAGGTGATGAGATGAAAAGGAAATTTTTTCAAATGAGTATAGAACTAACGAATCGTCAATGGAGCTCAAAACTGTTAAAACAATTTACGAAATCAAAGCTTAGTAAGCCGTTTATTCCAATGTTTATTAAAACTTATAAGATTAATCATGAAGAAGCATTGTTGCCATATAAAGAGCATGGAAGTTTACATTCGTTTTTTACGAGACAAATTGAAATGAAAAATCGACCTATTAATCAAGAAGAAAAGAGTGTTGTTTCACCAGTTGATGGAAGATGTGAAGAGACAGGAGAAATTAAACAAGATGCCACATTTATTGTGAAGGGGCAACACTATCGCTTAGAAGATATGCTGCAGTCTAAAGATCAAGCGGAGAAATTTGAGGGCGGTACGTATGTCATTCTCTACCTAAGCCCAAGTGACTATCATCGAATTCACAGTCCTTTGAATTGTCGCCTGTCTGCATCTAAAACGTTAGGAAGCCGCTCCTACCCGGTGAATGAGCCTGGATTGAAGTATGGAAGAAAACCTCTTTCGCACAATTATCGAATTGTCAACGACTTGTATCAAGGTACCATTCAATGTGCGATGATTGAAGTAGGCGCAATGAACATTAACTCGATTGTTCGAACAAAAGCAGGGAGTTTATGGGAGAAGGGTGAAGAAGTCGGTTATTTTTCGTTTGGTTCTACGGTTATTTTATTGTTTGAGAAAGATGTATTTTCACTAGCGTTGCATGATAAAAATGTAAAAGTAGGCGAAAAGATTGGTACTTTGCAAGCAAAAAGTAGCCAACCTCTCGTAAAAACAAATGTTCGTTAAGCTTTATGAGTGAGTTTCCTTCATTCATGAAGCTTTTTTTATCGAACTGAGCCGATGTTTATAAAAAAACGGACATAAATCATAATTTATGTCCGTTACTCTACGCTGTACTATTCATTTTTTGCAGGTGATGCTTTCTCATTATCATAATAGGGCTTCATTTCGTCTCTCACCGACTTTTTCGACATGGGGATTCCTATTCGGTAAGCGGATCTAGAAATCAGTAGTGCCGCAACAGGAGTCGTTAAAAAGACGAATAAAATCGTGAGGAGTAATTTGCCGATAAACAGATTATGTTCATACAGAAAATAAACAAATGTTGACGTCATGATTAAAATAACGCTAGCTGTTGCATTTTTTCCAGTTGCATGAAGGCGAGAATAGACATCCGGAAAGCGAATGAGACCTATACCCGCAGAGAGACTAAAAAACGTTCCTACAGATAACAAAATGATGATGATCCATTCAGTCGCGGTCAAATAAATTCCCCCTTTCTAGAAACTTGGCAAGCGCAACAGAGCCAATAAATGCAAGGATTGCAACGACAAGCACAACTTCTGTATAAGCCATTGTATCTTGAAGAATCATTAAAATCCCAACAAAGCCAATTAACATTAAACCTAGTGTATCAAGAGCGGCGATTCGATCTGAATGTGTTGGCCCAATAAAAACACGGATGATGCACAATAAAGCTGCTCCACATTTTATTAATAAGAGCCAGGAGAGGATTGTTTCAAACATTATCTCCGTGTCACCTCCAGTATTCCACGTTCAAATGTATTCTGAACGGAATGGATGATTTCGTCTCTATTACGCGCATCTAGTGCATGAACAAAAATAACATTGGAATCTAGTGAGAATTCAATCGATAGTGTTCCTGGTGTCAATGTCATCATGACAGCGAACATCGTTTTTTCTGTTTCTGTTTCCAGTCGAGTAGGGACCGCGACGATTCCCGGTGCAACGTCCATTTTCGGACTTAATGCCGTTTTCATTACACTCACATTTGCGATGGCTAGCTCTTTCATGAAGATCAACATTAATTTAATAAGTGACCATACGCGAGCAAAGTAAAATTCGTATCCTTTAAACCGAATCAGTACAAGAACAACGAAAAAACCAATCGTATACCCTACGACAAAATCGACGATGGTGAAGCTATTCTGAAACAGCATCCAAACAATGGCAAGAACGACGTTAATTAGTAATTGAAAAGCCATACTGTATCTACTCCTTCAGAACCGATTCGATATATACTGCTGGATCAAGAAGTTCATTCGCAATTATTTCTGTATATGCAAAAAATGGTTCTGCAAAAATACCTAGAATAATCGTTAAAAGAACAAGTGGTGAAATGGCTAATAATGTTGGTGCGATCGATGTATTCGCTTGTTCTTTCGTATGCTGTGGTGCACCCCAGTAGACATTCATGAAAATCTTAATCATGGAAAACAGCGTCAGCATCCCAACAAATAGTGAAAGAAAGACTAAGAAATAACTTGATTCTTCTGCAGCAGCTACAATTAACGGGAATTTACCGAAAAAGCCACTAAGCGGAGGAATTCCAGCGATGGATAAACCAAGTATTAAAAACGACCACGCAAGGGTAGGGTGTGTTTTCAATAAGCCACCCATCTTCTTAAGATCCGTTGTTCCTGTAACCTTTTGAGTCGCTCCTGACATTAAGATTAGGCCGGTTTTAACAATCATGTTATGGGCCAGGAAGTAAACAGCTCCTGCGAGTGCGAGGGCCGTATTTAAGCCAATTCCCATAATCATATAGCCAATCTGACTAATGATATGAAACGATAAAATTCGTTTGTAATCAAATTGTGCGACGGCGCCTAATACGCCGAGCAACATCGTTAAACCACCAAGGACTAACATAATCGTTTGGTGGGTGAAGCCAACATCGAATGTAAAGACAAGTGTATACATCCGGATAATACAGTACACGCCTACTTTTGTAAGCAGTCCACCAAATAAAGCTGTAACGGCTGTTGGAGGGCCGACATAAGAATGTGGCAACCAGAAGTAAAGCGGGAATAGGGCTCCTTTTGTAGCAAAAACTAAGAAAAGAAGAACGGCGATCACTTGAAGTGCGCCAGTTTGTTCCACTTCCGCTACACGCTCTGCCATGTGTGCGAAGTTTACCGTTCCCAGTACGCCATAAACATAAGCAATTGCGACAAGAAACAGCATAGATGAAAATGCGTTAATAACGGCATATTTAAACGTTTCTCTAAGTTGAAACTTCGTGCTCCCTGTTACCATTAAAGCATAAGAAGCGAGTAGCATGACTTCAAAGAAGACAAATAGGTTAAATAAGTCTCCAGTTAAGAACGCGCCATTTACACCAGTTAGTAAGAAAAAGAATAACGGATAAAAGAAATAGCGTTCTCTTCTCTTATCAATCGTTGTAAAGGCAAAGAATAAGCAGGTTGCGCCTACAATACTTGTTAATACGACCATGAAGGCTGCTAAATTGTCCGCAACAATGGCGATTCCAAATGGAGCCTCCCAGCCACCTAATCCAATGGAAAGGGGACCATCTGTATAAACAAGCCAAGCAATGTACAAAGATATCCCAACGAGCGAAATAGCTGTAATCGAGCTAATCACTCGTTGAAGAAGGTGTTTCTTCGCTAATAAAATTAACAACGTTCCCATTATAAAAGGGACAATAATCGGCAGCATCACAATATTATTCATCTTCAGAACCCCTCAACTTATCAAGATCTTCCGTTTTGTTGACTTTATAGGTTCGATAGGCAAGAACAACAAGAAATGCTGTAATACCAAAACTAATAACAATCGCCGTCAGAATCATGGCCTGTGGCAAAGGATCTGTTGCCTCACTACCTGAAATATCGACAAGTGGTGGTACACCTTGTCTTAAACCAGCCATTGTTAAGAGGAGCATATGAGCGCCATGTGAAATAAGCATGATGCCGATAATAACCTTTAGTAAACTTCTGCAAAGGATAAAGTAGGTTCCAACTGCAAAAAGAACGCCGATGGCAATAAACATTAAAAGTTCCATAGTTATTCATCCTCCGCAATTGTTACTGTTGCCGCCATTGCCATACCTACAACGACGAGGTAGATGCCAAAATCAAACGGGACCGCGGTTGTTAACTCAACTTCCCCAAAGAAGGGGAGGTCAAAGTAATCAAAGTATTGAGTGAACATTGCATCGCCAAACACCGGACCAATTAAACCAACAAAAAGGGAAACGAACAAGCCTGTTGCCAAAATTCCAGGGTATGAAAAGCGGATGATTCGGTTTGCTACCCGTCTGTCAAAAATGACATAAATTAAAATAAACGCACTTGCTGTCATTAGTCCCCCAATAAAACCGCCACCAGGGTTGTTATGTCCAGCAAAAAACAAATAGAAGGAAAACGCAACGAGAAAATAAATGGTAATGGTAATTAAAATCCGTTGCATGACGTCATGGGATTTTGAATACTTCACACGTCTTCGCCTCCTTTAAATCGTAATTTCACCATCATAAGAATCGCTAGGGCTACGATGGCAAGGACGAGTACTTCTAAAATGGTATCAAGTCCACGGAAGTCAACGAGGATAACGTTAACCATGTTTTCTCCGCCTGCTTTATCGTAAGAATTCTCGATAAAGTATTCAGCTATTGGTGTGAAATTCGCATCGTTTCGTAATGCAAAAGATGCTGTACCAATTAAGAAAACGAGTAAGCCAACCCCAACTGAAAGCACCACATGTAATGATTTTCGAACCCTTGAGCCAGTTTCTTGCGTGACTTCTGGTAAATGTCTGAATGCTAGAAGCAATAAAACAACGGTCACGGTTTCGATGAGTAGCTGTGTCATAGCCAAATCTTGTGCACTAAATACCGCAAAGAGTAGGGCCATTAAAAAACCAACAACACCAACGGTAATAATTAGTTTCACTCGTTCTTTTATAAAGAAAAGAGAAAGCGTACTGATAACAAGTAAGAAGATAATTCCGTATACGAATACAGGGGCTTCTTCAGTTGGTGTAAAGGATAAGGTGAAACTATCTGACCGAACAAAGCTATAAGTGAGAATGGAGACAATAAACAGGAGCATGTAAGTGAAATAATCTTTTAGCCGTCCTGTCATTTGCACATTCGTTATCCATTCGGATCCAGTTGAAAGACCGGAAAGTGTTTTGTCATAAACGCTGTTAAACGGATCACGATCCTGTTGCATAACCGAAAGTTTCTTCCATTTCGGGTAGGTCATATAAAGCGTTGCACCAAACCCAATAACTCCGAGTGACATAAGCAATTCAGTATTCACTCCATGCCATAGACTTAAGTCTAAAGCTAGCTGATCAGCTGGCAAATGTGGCAAAATGCTGGCAACGGCTGGCTCAATCACTGTAGGAATTAATAAATTTGGAAATAATCCTAGAACGATCACAAGGCCACCTAATAGAACAGGGCTAATAAGCATGCCAAGAGGTGCTTCGTGTACGTCTTTTGAAAAGTTTGCTTTCTCAAATTTACCAAAGAACGTTTTAAAGAATAAAATGGCGCAGTATAAAAATGTAAAGATACTTGCAATCCAAGCAACTACTAAGATGACAAATCCCCACGTTTCAACACCAGAAAAATTCATCGACGTTATTTGTAGAAGCTCAGTGAAAAACATCTCTTTACTAATAAAGCCATTAAACGGTGGAATTCCTGCCATTGAGGCTAGCCCCACTAGCGAGATCGTAAACGTTACAGGCATGATAGTCATTAGACCACCAAGTTTCTCGATGTTTCTCGTACCTGATTCATGGTCAATGATCCCAACAGCCATAAACAAGCTACCTTTAAAGGTTGCGTGATTAAATAAGTGAAGAACTGCGGTGAAAATTGCAGCAGAGTACACGAGGTTTTCATCAATTGTATCTCCTGTAAAAGATGCGGACCCAAGTCCTAATAAAATCATGAGAAGTCCTAATTGGCTAATCGTTGAAAACGCAAGAATGCCTTTTAAATCTTTTTGTCGAACCGCGGAGATCGAACCCCAGGTTAACGTCACCAGTCCAGTTATGACAATTATCCAAAACCACTCAGGTGCACCTGCAAATATAGGTGTCATCCGTGCAACTAAGTAAATTCCTGCTTTAACCATTGTGGCAGAGTGGAGATATGCACTAACAGGAGTAGGGGCTTCCATTGCATCTGGTAACCAAAAGTGAAATGGGAATTGTGCTGATTTTGTGAATGCACCTAGTAAGACTAAGATCATAGCGGGGATGAAGTATGGACTTGCCATAATAATATCGCGTTGATCAATTAATGCTTGAATACTAAATGTACCTGTCTCCATATAAAGAAGAATAAAGCCGGCCATCATCGCAAAGCCACCAAATACGGTAATCAGCATAGACTTTCTAGCACCAAAAATCGAACCTTTGTTTGTAAACCAATAACTAATTAGTAACGCTGAAGAAAGACTCGTAATTTCCCAAAAAATATAAAGCACCATTAGATTGTCCGATAAGACAATACCAAGCATGGCCCCCATAAACATGAGAAGATACACGTAAAAATTAGCAAGCTGTTCTTTTGTTTTATCAAGGTAGAAAATGGAATAAAGGACAACCAAAACACCAATACCTGTTATTAACAAGGCAAACAGCAGGCCCAGCCCATCAAGATATGCATCGAAGTTAATGTCTAAAGATGGAACCCAAGCCATTTCCTCTAAGACTGACCCACCGTTAGCCGTGTCTTGAAGTCTTGACACAAAGTACGCAAACAAAGCTGCTGGAATAAGCATCGTAATCCAACCGGTATGTAGACGTTTGGTAAGTGGATAAATCAATGGGATGACAATTGCTGCAATAAATGGCAGCAGGATAGCAAGATGTAGGCTTGACATGTTTAACCTCCTTTAAGTAATGAGCAAAATTACATGAATCTCAGCCATTATAGCGTAAAAAATTTAAACTTGCACATTTTTATCCTTGACTTTTTTGTGATCAACCATTCCATTTAAATAGGATGAAACTCAACAAAAACAAGAAAAAATGTATAAGATCTTAATAAAAACGCCACCTTTATAAAAAAGGAGGCGTTTTATTATTCGCACACGGACGAAAGTATATGTGTCATCGGCAATATTCCTCTGTATGTTCAGCGCAAGTTGGTATGTTTGCGATACAAATGATCTATACTCGAAGACAGTTACAGATCGTGAAGGAATTCAATCATTACAGCAAGATGATGAGTTGTTTGCACCGCGACAATACATTAAATTAATCCCTAAAAAAGAACGGTTAGAAGGAGAGGAGGCAAGGTAGATGCTTCCTCTTTATTTTGGTTTTGTATGTGAAGTAGGTCGTAGGTAGAAATGACAGACAGTTAAGATGTTAACTTGACTCGATCGTGCAATGAACGCTTGTACAACTCTTTATAAATCAAGTCAATAAAATCTTGATTTAATTTCAGTTCCAATGCTTTTCGATAGGTTTCAATCAGCAATTCGTCTGACAAGTTTTCCATTTTCAGTCCCTGCTCCCAAGCAGGTTCACCTCCTGTGCATACATACATACGACCATAAATTTGTTTGATTTCTTGTATCCTACCATGATCAATCGTGCAGAACAACCGTTCGTTTTATCCACAATCGGACGTGAATAACTTGTGGGTTAATTGTGGGCAATGTTTGAATAATCTTAATGTACTAATGTTTATAACGTGTATAACGTTATCCACAGGTTGAGTAATTGTATATTTTTGTCGAAAGATTTTATCGATTTTTCTCCATTCCACGTTAGAAGCAATGTTTTATTTGAAATAAACGTGTGTAGCAGGTATAGTTGATGTTTGACTAATAGTTTTTTGATTGAAAGAGAAAAGAGGTGTGCGTGTGCTTAATCGCCTAACGCCAGATCAATACGTGAAAAGTATTTATGAAATAGATTTCTCACTTTTAAAAGATAAAGGAATAAAAGCCGTCATTACAGACTTAGATAATACGTTAGTAGAATGGAACCGCGCTGAAGCGACACCTGAAGTACAAGAGTGGTTTAAACGGTTAGATGAATTCGGGTTGAAGGTGACCATTGTCTCTAATAATAATGAGAGAAGAGTTCGGGCGTTTTGTGATCCTGAAAAACGTGTGTTTATTCATAGTGCGAAAAAGCCTAGACGAAAAGCTTTTAGACAGGCTTGTGAGCGAATGGAAGTGAAAACGGAAGAAACTGTTGTGATAGGCGATCAAATTTTCACAGATGTTCTTGGTGGAAATCGTGCTGGTATTCATACAATTCTAGTAGTACCTGTCACACAGACAGACGATTGGATGACAAAAGCAAATCGAAAAATGGAACGCTATGTCCTAAGAAATATGAAAAAAAGAGGGCTTATTGAGTGGGAGGATAACAAAAGCAATGAGTAATTACGAAGAAGAATTTTTTTGTTCTGGGTGTGGTGTGAAAATCCAAACAACCGAACCGAAAAAGGCTGGCTACGCGCCTGCTTCTGCATTATCAAGGGAACAGGTTGTATGCAAAAGATGCTTTCGACTCACTCACTACAATGAAATACAGCCAAGCGGTATTTCCGATCAAGAGTTTTTAGACTTGCTTCATACCCTTAGTAACAAAGATGCGTTGATTGTGAAAATTGTCGATGTTGTTGATTTATATGGTAGTTGGCTCTCAAGTATAAACCGCTTAATAGGCAAAAATAAACTTCTTCTTGTCGCCAATAAAATTGATTTAATGCCTAAGTCAATGAATCGAAAAAAATTGCATCACTGGTTGAAAAAAGAAGCAAGTGATCAAAGCTTAAAACCTGTGGAAACCATGATTATTAGTACAGTGACAGGGGAAGGCATTGATGAAACGATTTCTGTTATCGATGAAGTAAGAAACGGCAAAGATGTTTATGTTGTAGGAAGTGCAAATGTCGGAAAGTCCTCTTTCATTAATCAACTATTAAAGCGACATGGGCATGAAAGTGATCCATTTATTACAACCTCTCACTTCCCGGGTACAACACTCAATATGATTCAAATTCCATTTGATGAACAAAAAGCTTTATACGATACGCCTGGGATTATTAACCGACACCAGTTGTCTCATTATTTAAGTTCAAAAAGTTTAAAACAAATTACGCCGACTAAAGAAATTAAACCGATGGTGTTTCAGTTAAATCCAGGACAAACCTTATTTATTGGGGCTTTGGCGCGATTAGATTTTATTAAGGGTGAGCGCACATCATTTGTCGTTTATGTGTCAAATCAATTATCGATCCACCGCACAAAGTTGGAAAAGGCGGACCAGCTATACGATACACATGTTGGCGATTTATTACAGCCGCCTACTAGTGAAGATGATGAAGCGGTATTTAATTTAAAGAGCCAAACGTTTAAATTACATGAAGAAGAAACGGATATTGTTTTTTCTGGTCTAGGCTGGATAACAGTAAAAGGGGCAGGCGTTACCGTTAATGCACATGCCCCACAAGAAGTAGCGATTTCAAAGCGCACATCCATTTTGTCGTAAAAACGTTTAGGAGGGTTGTGAAGTGAAGAAGTTTGCTTTAATAGGGAAACCACTTGGTCATAGCAAAAGCGCAAGTATTCATCAAGCTGCATATGAACAGATGGATATACAAGCAAGTTATCAGTCATTGGAAACAGCCGAGGATCAAGTGAAAGAAATCATTGATCGTATTCGAGCTGATGAAATTTCTGGTCTTAACGTAACGATTCCTCATAAGGTTGCGGTCATGGCGTTTTTAGATGAAATTGATGAAGACGCCGAAGCGATTGGAGCCGTCAATACCATCAAGAAAGTCGGCGACCGTGTAATTGGGTATAATACAGATGCAGAGGGCTTTAAAGAATCGTTACTTGATAAATTAAAGACGACTTCTGTTAAGCAAAAGAAAATACTGGTGATTGGAGCAGGTGGGGCTGCGCGAGCAATTGTGCATGTTCTTGCAAAAGGCGGTGCGCTCCTTTCACTGACCAACCGTACCCATCAGAAAGCAGAAACGTTAGCTGCGATGTCCCCTTTTGACGTCAATGTAATAACGAAAGCTGATGCGGAGAAGATGTTGGAACAATTCGATATCGTAATTAATACAACATCTGTCGGGATGTCTTTAGCAAAACAAGAATTGCCGCTTCAGCTGACTTTCTTACACCGTGAGACTTTAGTCTGTGACCTCATTTATAACCCATTAGAAACGGTGTTGTTAAAAGAAGCGAGGCTGAAGGGCAATAAAACGTTGAATGGTGTCGGGATGCTCGTTAACCAAGCTGCGTTAGCAATCGAGCTATGGACAGGAGAAAAGCCAAATCGAGCCATTATGGAAAAAACATTACTAATCGAAGCAAAGGGATAACGGAGGAACAACATGTTAACAAATAAACAAAAGCGTTTTTTACGAGGGAAGTCACACGTCATTCAGCCAATCTTTCAAGTTGGCAAAGCTGGTGTGAATGAGAATATGATTACACAAATCAACGAGGCCCTTGAGGTAAGAGAACTAATAAAAGTTTCCATTTTACAAAACAACTTGGAAGACAACGATTCAGTTGCAACTGAAATCGTTAAAGGAACAGGTGCAGATGTGGTGCAATTAATCGGAAGCACAATTATTCTTTATAAAAAATCGGTAAACAACCCTACCTTACAATTGCCGAATTAGTCAGGAGGAAGACAATGCGACGAATCGGCTTGTTCGGTGGCACATTTGATCCACCGCATCACGGACATTTACTCATTGCCCAAGAAGCCCAGCTTGCATTACAACTTGATGAAGTTTG
This sequence comes from Alkalihalobacillus sp. LMS6, assembly GCF_024362765.1. NCBI lineage: Bacteria > Bacillati > Bacillota > Bacilli > Caryophanales > Bacillaceae > Alkalihalobacillus > Alkalihalobacillus sp. LMS6. The sequence goes on from NZ_CP093302.1 coordinate 1,445,662, forward strand.
GTTTATTCCAGTGTCAGATCCTCCGCATAAAGTGCGTAACGAGTTAACATCAGGTGCGGATCGTCTAGCATTAACACAAGCCGCAGTGGCTTTGCAGCCAACGTTTAAAGTACTGGATCTCGAAATTGAACGAAAAGGCAAGTCTTACACGTTTGATACAGTAGAACAGTTGACAAATCAATTTCCAGAAGACCATTTCTACTTTCTCATTGGCGCAGATATGGTCGAGCAATTAGAGAAATGGTACAAAATTGATCAGCTGAAAAAGGTGGTGACATTTGCGGCGTTCGATCGCCCAGGTTCGCACATTTCTGCTCATAAAGACGTCGAACATATACCGTTTTTAGAAGTAGAGATTTCATCATCGCTCATCCGCAAACGAGTACAGGAAGGCAAACCGATTCGTTATTTTGTACCAGAATCAGTGCGGGAACTCATAAAGGAGCGTTCTTTATATGGCCATCACAGCTAAAGGGGCGTGGGAAATTGTTCGCCACCACCTCACTGAAAAGCGATATCAGCATACAATCGGGGTGACCGAGACTGCGGTTCGATTGGCAAAGCAGTATCATGTAGATGAGGAGAAAGCGGAATTAGCAGCGATCGTTCATGATATTTGCAAGTACCACGACACAGATGAGATGGCGAATCATTTAGCTGCTAAAAACGAGACGCATTGGGCAGCATTCGGTCGAGAGTTGCTCCATGCTCCTTATGGAGCGCTGTATAGCAAAAACGAGCTACACATTGAAGATAGCGACATTTTGCAAGCCGTTCGCTCCCATACAACGGGTCGCGCTAACATGTCTAGGTTAGAGCAAGTGTTGTTTGTAGCAGACTATATTGAACCAAATCGTTCATTTCCAGGTGTTGAAAAAGCAAGGGAACTAGCAGACATTCATTTAGATCGAGCCTGTTTGTTTAGTTTAAATAATACGATGAAGTACCTACTATCAAAAGAGTTACCGATTCATCCGTACACAATCGAAGCATACAATTATTATACGTTGAAAGGGGAACAAGAGATTGAATCCATTTTTAAAATTAGCCGTTCATACGATTGACGATAAGCGAGGTCATAATATTACCGCCTTGGATATGAAAGGGATTTCGCCAATTGCTGATTACTTTGTTATTTGTCATGGTAATTCTGAAAAACAAGTCCAATCCATTGCTCATGAGCTTAAAAAAGTTTTTCAAGAACAAGGACAAGATATTAAAAGACTTGAAGGATATGATAAAGCACGCTGGGTGTTGCTCGATATTGGCGACGTCGTCGTTCATATTTTTCACAAAGAAGAGCGCGTTTATTACAATTTAGAAAAGCTATGGGGAGACGCGCCTACCGTCCCTCTGCAAGAGGTTATTAGCCAATGATGAAACCAGGAGAACTAGCTACTCTTACCGTGATAAGAGAAGCTTCTTTTGGCTTTTTTCTCACGGATGGTCATGAAGATGTGTTGCTTCACAAAAACGATCTAACAGAGCCGGTTTCGATTGATGATCGCGTAGATGTGTTTCTTTATCACGATCATCAAAACCGCTTAAGTGCTACAATGAAACAGCCTATCATTAAAAACGATGAAATTGGCTGGCTTGAAGTTGTGCAAGTTCGTCCGACTCATGGGGTGTTTGTATACAACGGGATTTCTCGTGATTTATTTATATCGATGGATGAACTGCCTCAAGATCGCATGGAGTGGCCGCAAAAAGGGGATCACTTATGTTGTTCGTTAACGTGGGATAAAAAAGGGCGACTCATGGGTCGGCTCGTAAAGGGTGGACCCATTACGGATGCAGCGATTAAAGCAGATCAAGATTGGCTTAATCGTGACGTGACAGGTATCATCTATCACTTTTTAGATGAAGGGGCTGCAATACGAATCAAAGATGGTCCGATTGCCTTTTTGCATCAAGATGAAGCAGATGGGGTACCGAGGCTCGGGCAAACCATTACAGCAAGGGTTCAATTTGTACGTGAAGATGGTCGCGTGAATGTATCTCAGCGGTTAAAACGGACAGATCAGCAAGATATCGATGCTAAAAAAGTGTTAACTTATTTGGGGGCGCGTCAAAATCACGCGATGCCGTTAACAGACAAATCGACACCTGAAGATATTGAGCGTGCACTAGGTATGAGTAAAGCAGCCTTTAAGCGGGCTTTAGGGAAGTTATTAAAGCAAAAGCTGATCGTTCAACAAGATGGTTTTACACACAAGGTAAAGTGATCGGAGTTAAATGAGATGAAACCTTATTTACAGTTTGCCAATATTTACGATGATCTTATGGAACACGTTGATTATGATCGCTGGCTAACGTATATGGAGAAAGCTTTAGAAGATAGAAACATCCGAGCGACGACCATTTTAGACATTGGTTGTGGTACAGGAGAATTAATGCTGCGCATGAATCGGGCTGGCTATACCGTGGCTGGTCTCGATTTGTCTGAAGATATGTTAACGATCGCGCATCAAAAATTACAAAGTGCAGGCTATCCTGCTCATGTTTTTCATGAAGATATGAGTCGGTTTTCAGGACTAGGGCGTTATGATGTAATTACGATTTTTTGTGATTCGTTAAATTATTTAAAAGAAGAAGCGGCTTTTAAACACGTGTTTTTGCGTTGCTACGATGCATTAAATAATGGAGGATTATTGTTGTTTGATGTCCATTCTCCTTTTAAGATGACTCAATTCGATCAAGCGACCTATGCGGATGTAAGCGACGGGGTTGCATATATTTGGCATTCCTTTGCAGGCGAAGCACCAAATAGTGTTGAGCACGAACTAACGTTTTTTATTGAGCAAGAGAATGGTCTGTATGAACGGGTGGAAGAGCTTCATCAAGAAAGAACTTTTGATGAACAAACATACACAAAGTGGCTGAAAGAGGCTGGGTTTAAAACCATTCAAGTTACTAGTGACTTTTGTGATGAGCCTCTACATGCTAAAACAGAGAGAATGTTCTTTTCCGCAAAAAAAGAAGCAGGAACATTGTAAGAAAGAGCGAATAAGTTAAAATAAGTTAGGAGGTCCTAACTTATTTTAACTGGAACTCTTGTACGAGCTTTTGCTTTTCAGATGAAAATTTTTCTTCGGTTAATCGAAACAACGATCCAAATCCATCCCCTACTAATTGATCCAAATGTGCAATCCCAATCCCTGTGATACCTCCAGGCACACATACACGTTCTTGTAACGTTGGTAATGTGTAATACCCTTCCTCTAGAAGTTTTCCTAAACCGATCAACATTGAAGTTGTTAATTCAGTTGCTTCTTTTTCTCCTAATGGTGTTTCAGAGACAGCTCCTTCAATAAAGCGCTGTGCCATAAACGCAAAAAATGCTGGTCCGCAACTTACGATATCAGATGAGACTCGCGTTACATTTTCGTCAATAAACAAGGGGCGAGAAATGGTTGAAATGAACGCAAGGATTTCTTGTTCATCTTCTTGAGCGCAACGATTACTAAAGCTTACAAGGGTAGAGCCGGACTGTGCGCGATTTAATATGCTAGGTATAATTCTCCCCACTTTACATGGAAACAGTTCCTCTAAATGTTCAATTGAAACCGGACTAGTAATGGAAATCATGACATGTTCTTTTGTTAGAAATGGTGTAATTGTCGGTGTAAGTACTGGTATATCTTTAGGTTTGACGCAAATAAAAATCCATTTACACGCTTCCGCTAATTCCTCAATGGAAGAAGCGATCATAACACCAGGGTATTTTTCTTGAACGGCTTTTGCTTTTAAAACCGTTCGATTAATAATAACAATGTCTTTTTCTTCTATCGATTTCGCTTCTAATAATGTATCAATTAGCATACTACCCATACTACCTACTCCAATAAATCCGACTTTCATGTAAAAACCTCCCTTAAGACGTAGCTTTACTCATGTTATGCAAGACTGCTTGGCTATCATTCCAAGATTGATGAGGAGGTAGAGTGTGAAAAACCGTATCATACAATTTTTCAAAAACGGCTATACCGCAATAGGGGCATTGGGACTAAGTGTAGTTATTCTTCTATTTTTGTTTTTGCAAGGTCTTAATAAGGAAGAGCTGGACGATCGTGCGTTTTCTGAAGCTCCATTTTTAACAAGTGAGGCGGTTGAAGAAGAAGCAGATCCTCACACAGCCTTACCAATTATCGTCGATGTGAAAGGCGCGATTGAACAACCTGGGGTCTATTCATTTATAGAAGGGGACCGAGTAGATGATGCGATTGACCGAGCTGGAGGATTTACCGAAACAGCTGAAGTTAATCAAGTGAACTTAGCGCAAAAATTAATTGATGAACAAGTGATCTACGTTCCAGAAATCGGAGAAGAACCTGTCCAGCTAGCGATTGGTGGTGGAGAAAACGGAGGGGAGGATCAAAAAGGGAAGGTCAATCTCAATACTGCCTCTGCGGAGGAACTTCAAGCATTGCCAGGAATTGGTCCATCGAAAGCAGCTACAATCGTACAGTACAGAGAGGAACAAGGGTTATTTCAGGCCGTTGAAGATATTAAAAATGTAAGTGGAATTGGCGAGAAATCTTATGAATCATTGAAAGACGCCATTGTTGTTAAGTGAGCATGGATTGACGGAAACTTTAAATCACTTTAAACTCTTACTATGCATGAAAAAAGGAGTACGAACATGGAACGAATCTCATGGGATTTATATTTTATGTCACAAAGTCAATTGCTTTCTTTGCGGAGTACGTGTCCGAGATTGAAGGTAGGCGCGACAATTGTACGAGAAAAACGAATTATTGCAGGAGGCTATAACGGGTCTGTATCAGGTTCAGATCATTGTCTCGATCACGGATGCTATGTTGTAGACGGTCATTGTATACGTACCGTTCACGCTGAGGTAAATGCGCTCTTGCAATGTGCTAAATTTGGTGTCCCTACGAAGGGTGCGGAGATTTATATAACACATTTTCCATGTGTTCATTGTGCGAAGTCGTTAATTCAAGCTGGCATTTCCAAAGTCCACTATGCTAAAGACTATAAAAATCAACCATATGCCGAGCAGCTATTTGCTGAAGCCGGGATAGATTGTATAGAAGTTGAATTGGATCCATCCGTACTTGATGAGTTTTTCCACGATAAATTAGCATTAACAACAGAGCTATTGCAAGAAGTTGAACAGCTAGGTGTTTCAGATGAGCGACTAGAGGAATTAGCCAATAAAACACAATCTCTTTATTTCTCTAAAACAAGTGAATAAAGCGTTCATTTCTTTTCTAGCTGTAATGTCTGCAATCTTGTTTGTCGTACAAAGCAGTTTAATCCTCGCTTTTGGTTTTTTAATCAGTGGTTTTGTTCTTTCTTCTTTTCAATTTTATAAAGGAGAAAGGACAACCGTATGGTACCTTCTCATTCCATTTATTCTGTATTTCTTATCAACCTCATCCATTCACCAAAAAAATATATCAACATTGACGCCTGGTTCCGCTGAGCTTACCTTCCAGTTACTTGATGGTGTTTACGTTGATGGAGATCAACTGAAAACAACGATTCGAACGGCAGATCATGAAAAGCTACTGTTAACGGCTTACAGCCAAACTGAAGAGACGTTAATTAATTGGACAGCTAGAGCCGGCGATGTTTGTAAGGCGAAAGGCGATTTGAAAAAGCCAATGGAAGCAAGGAATCACTATGCATTTGATTATCAACAATTTTTATATTATCAACGAATTCACTTTTTATTTGACGTCAAACAACTACAATCTATAGAGTGCGTAACAAATACAAGTGTATCTTTTATTCATCAGTTAAATCGATACCGTCATCATCTAATGTCGCTTTTGCAAGAACGTCTTCCTCCATCTATTAGTGGCATCGTTATTGCTTTAACATTAGGGGAGCGCTATTATATGGATCCTGTTGTAAGTGATGCTTATTCAAAATTAGGAGTGATTCATCTACTCGCTATTTCTGGATTGCATGTGGGTATTGTGACAGGGACCTATTTTTATATAATGATTCGAATCGGCGTGCCAAGAGAGCTCGTCATTCTGAGCATCTTCGTTCTTCTCCCATTTTTTATTTTCTTGACTGGTGCTTCTCCCCCAGTTGTTCGAGCGGCTGTTATGACGATGATTTACTTTTTTCTTCTCTTCCTACGTATTCCCATCCATCCATTTTACGGATTTTCGGTCATTTTTCTTCTCTACTTATTTTTCCAACCGTATGCTCTCTTTCAACTTGGCTTTCAATTATCTTTTCTTGTCTCATTTACGCTTCTTTTAGTTCAAAAAACAATTATGAGCCGCGTTCACTCCTATATGGGGCGTTTGTTTTATGTGACAACGATTGCGCAGCTGATAGGGTTGCCTTTAATTGCGTTTCATTTTTATGAATGGTCTCCATTTAGTCTCATAATCAATTTAATTTATATTCCGTTTGTCTCCTTGTTTTTGCTTCCGTATAGCTTTTTACTCGTCTTCATAAATGGTTTTTCTATTGATGCTGTACAACTATTTGCATTTTTTCCAGCCATTTTAATGGAATGGGTTCATAAAGGGATTGTGGTGGTAGCGGACCACGTGTATGTATTCATTATTGGGCGACCCCATGTGTTTATTGTTCTATGTTTATATAGTTTGCTCATTTTAAGTGGTTTACTTTGGGAAAAGAACTCACGTTGGTTGTATGTGTCATTAGGTTTGTTTTCTGTATGCTTACTTCTTCCATCGCAATTGCCAAAATGGAATGAACAAGCGGTTATTACCATGCTTGATGTTGGTCAAGGGGACAGTATGATTATTGAAACCCCTTTTCGAAAGGAAGTTTATATTATTGATACAGGGGGAGTCGTATCGTTTGCAACGGAAGACTGGCAGCAAAAGAAGAAAACATTTGATACGGGAAAAGATATTGTTGTGCCATACATGAAGGCGAAAGGAATTAAAAAAATCGACGGACTCATATTAACTCACGGAGATTACGATCATGTTGGTGGAGCGGAGGCGGTATTAAATGAACTGCAAGTAAAACGAGTGTATCTTCCATACGGCGAACTTGAAAAAGAGATTGACTATCACTTAGTGGAGATTATTGATGATGCGAAATTAACGTTTGTGCAGGCAGGGGACACCATTTCCAATCAATTTTATGTTCTCCATCCAACGGTGGATAAGTCGTGGAGTGGAAATGATAAATCAATTGTTCTTTATAGTTCATTTTATGATACGTCTTTATTATTAACTGGTGATTTAGAAAAAGAAGGGGAGGACGATTTAAAACAGCGTTATCCGCAATTGAGTGTGGATTTATTAAAAGTGGGGCATCACGGAAGTCAAACCTCGACGCAAGCACAGTTTCTTGAACAATTATCACCCCAACTTGCTTTTATATCAGCAGGAGTGAACAATCGCTTCGGTCATCCTCACCCTGATGTATTAGACCGTCTACATGCTTCAGGTGTTCATGTTTATCAAACGAATCTTCACGGTACAGTTGAAATCGTTATTAACGAGAAAGGGATTGACGTTTTGCCAACGCACGCAAAATAAAAAAACAGCTCACATTTTGACTGAAACATTTTTCAATAAAAGATGGACAGGTGTTTACGTATGTAACATGAGGTGCAAACGACCATCTTTGACGGAAACGGTTTCTTTTTAGTCGATAAAAATGAAAGCTGTTTTTTTGTTTCTAGAATGTAGCCACATCCACAATATTCGCGATGATAAATATTAATGCAAAAAACCCAAAAGAGGCAACAAAGCCAACAATCGATGGGACAATATCATTTGCTTTATCTTGGACATCTTTTTCAAAGTGATTCATTTTATGCACCTCCTCTTCCGTAAGTATACGTGATTTTTTTGAAAATGAAAAGATTTGATCAACGCCGTGACATGAATTGGCAAAGCGTGTTATCTCAAAAATTGACTGTAGTTGGGCAATACCATTCTTCCTATCGGACATAAAAAGAATCCCTCTTGAATAGAGCACCGAATTTTCATTGCGTGCATATGTTGTTGTATACAGTGATGGCCCGCTTTTAACGGGAAGTCCTAGGGTCTTCGTTAAAAGCGTTCATTATAGATTGAGGGGGGAGAGATTTCCCCTCTTGCTCATTTATGTAAAAATGAATACACTATTAAAATGAGCATGAGTGAGGAGTTATACATATGAGCATTTTAGGAACCATTCAAAAATTAAAGCTAGACTCGTTGCAGCATGTATATTTTGTATACGGATCTGAAACGTATTTAATAGATGCCTTTGTGAATAAAGTACGGTCCTTATTATTTACCGAAGCAGACGATTCAATGAATGATAGCCGATTTCAAGTCGCAGACACGCCGATCCAAGAGATCGTTGAGGAAGCTGCAACGATCCCTTTTTTTTCTAATCGAAAACTAGTCGTTATTCAAGATTTTTATTTTGTCTCCACTCAAAAAGTAAAAGCGAAAGTAGAGCACGATCTTTCTGCGCTTGAACAGTATATCCAATCGCCATCCGATTCAACCGTTTTTATCATCATTGCACCATATGAAAAAGTGGACGAGCGTAAAAAGCTAACGAAGCAATTAAAAAAACAAACGGCAGCGCTTGAATCAAATCCTTTAAATGAAGAACAAGTAAAACAGTGGATGGTTAATGCTGTTGGCGAACAAGGTTTTACAATTGATAAGGCTGCTGCGCAACTGTTGTTTGCCCGTGTTGGTTCTAATTTAATGTTGATTGAAAAAGAGCTTGAAAAGTGTATGTTATTTACGGCAGATAAAAAGCATATTGTAGAGCAGGACGTGGAAACGCTTGTTGCGGAGACAGTGGATGAGAGTATTTTTTCTGTTGTCGAAAGTGTAGCAATCGGGAAAACGGATCAAGCGCTAAAAACGTATCACAAGTTATTACGACAAAAAGAAGAACCTTTGGCCATGCTTGCTTTATTAACGAGGCAATTTCGCAACCTGCTTTATGTAAAAATTCGACAAGAAAAGGGCTACAACCAAAAAGAAATTGCTGGGCAGCTTAATCTACATCCGTATGTAATAAAACTTACAATGCAACAAACAAAGCGACACTCAAAAAGCGATCTTCGAAAAGCGCTTATCGCATGTGCAGATACTGATTATGCCATTAAGACAGGAAAAGGGGAAAAAGAGCGCTCGGTAGAATTGTTATTACTGAAATTAAGTACGCGAACATAAAAAAAAAACGATTCACACGAGGTGAATCGTTTTTGTCGTCTAAACGGCTAGTCTTATGCAGAAAGTCCGTTTAATCTTTTTGCAAGACGAGACTTTTGACGTGCTGCAGCATTTTTATGGATAAGTCCTTTAGTTGCAGCTTTATCAATCTTCTTCGTCGCATCAGCAAAAGCAGTTTTTGCTTCTTCTGCATTGCCGTTAGAAGCAGCAGTATCAAAGTTCTTTACTGCAGAACGTAAAGCAGATTTTTGCGCTGCGTTTTGTGCGCGGCGTTTATCGTTTGTTTTAACACGTTTAATAGCAGATTTAATATTTGGCATTTATTTCACCTCCGTCATAAAATGGCCTATGCGAAGGCCTCTCTAGATCACTGTTTCAGCAGTACAACACTCTGCATTTTATCAAACATACTCAATGATTGCAATACAAAGTGTTGAAGTCGTCTATCTTCTGAATGTTTTCTTTTCGACTCGGTCATATTAAGCGTATCACATTGACGAAGGAGAAGAGATAACGTTATGGGTAAATTAAATATGGAACCATTTGTGATTCGAACGGATTTGGCGCTTGAAGCACATGAAATGGTCGTAGAAGAACAAGAGCAACAACATGTAAAAGAGCCAACTAAAGTTGACGATGTGCTTGTTGTAGAAGAAACGGTTTCAAATGTAAAAGTGACGAAAGTGAAAATTGGTAAAGAAGGGGCTGAACGATTAGGGAAAAAAGCAGGAAATTACTTAACCTTCGAAGCCCAAGGAATTAGACAAAAAGATACAGATTTACAAGCAGATCTTGAGCGCGTCTTTGCAAAGGAATTTTCTGCTTTCTTAAAGCGTTCGAACATTAACGAAGATGCGACTTGTTTAATCGTTGGTTTAGGGAATTGGAATGTTACTCCGGATGCTCTAGGTCCATTAACGGTAGAAGAAATTTTAGTCACGAAGCACTTGTTTAAACTAGCGCCCGAGGAAATTCAAGATGGCTATCGTTCTGTTAGTGCCATTACACCTGGGGTGATGGGAGTAACCGGAATTGAAACAAGTGACGTTGTTTTTGGTGTAGTTGAGAAAACGAAGCCGGATTTTCTCATTGTTATCGATGCGTTAGCCTCTCGTTCAATCGAACGTGTGAACACGACGATTCAAATTGCTGATACGGGTATTCATCCAGGTAGTGGTGTGGGAAATAATCGGAAAGCGATGAATGAAGAAACGTTAGGCATCCCTGTTATTGCCATTGGAATTCCAACTGTTGTTGACGCGGTCACGATCACTTCCGATGCGATAGATTTTGTCTTGAAGCATATGGGGAAAGAAATGAGAGAAGGCGACAAACCATCAAAACGATTAGCGCCAGCTGGAATGACGTTTGGCGAAAGGCAGGAATTGACGGAAAAAGATCTACCTGACGAAGCCGGTAGAAAAGCAATTTTAGGCATGGTCGGAGGCTTGGAAATGGAAGAAAAACGAAGCTTAATTCAAGAAGTTCTTGCCCCGTTAGGTCATAATTTAATGGTAACCCCTAAAGAAATTGATGTGTTTATTGAAGATATGGCTCATGTCATTGCTGGAGGTTTAAACGCCGCTTTGCATGGTAGAGTAAATCAAGAAAACGTTGGTGCTTATACAAAATAAAGCACAACGTTTTGTAAGAAAATAAGTGCACCCGAACTAGCCGGTAAAGGCGTCCTTTAAGGGCGCTTTTTCGATACTGTTTGTCTCATAGAAAATGGTTGGTCTTTTTTTTACTTTGATACATATAGTGTAAAAAAGGACAAGCTGTCCAAGCTTGGTAGAAAGGATGAGGAAAATGAAGACGGCAAAGCGTCGATTTTTCTTATTGTTATTTAGCGTGCTGTTTGGCTTAATGATGGGTGTGCAAATAATGAGTGAATACGCAGGTTTGAGTGAGCCAAAACCGTTAACTATAGAAACAACGAATGAAGATGAACGAGCTGAACACACGCAAGCAGTGAGCGTTACACCAGAAGCAGGTGAAGAGGAGCGTCAGCCAATTACGACAAATCGCGAAGAGAAGGGTCTTTCAAACTTATTTTCTGATTTAGGATCGACATTAGCCGATCAAACGGAGGGCGCGACACGCTCTGGGCTTGAAAAAGTGGTCTCTCTTGTACAAGACAATGTAAACAAAGAAGAGAGGGAATGAAAAGCTTTTATTGCTGGTGTGCCTTAACCTTGCTATAATAAGGGATAGTGTAAATGTAGGTTTTTTTAGGGGTGAAGGCAGACGAATGAAGAAGGATCAAAAACTAGAGCGCCAATCTAGAATACGTAATTTCTCGATTATCGCTCATATTGACCACGGTAAATCAACGTTGGCTGACCGGATTTTAGAACGCACCGGCGCATTAACTGATAGAGAAATGAAAGCTCAAACGCTAGATGCAATGGATCTTGAAAGAGAACGTGGCATAACGATTAAATTAAATGCAGTGCAGTTAAAATATACAGCAAAAGATGGAGAAGAATACATTTTTCATTTGATTGATACGCCAGGTCATGTCGATTTTACATATGAAGTCTCGCGAAGCTTGGCAGCTTGTGAAGGCGCCCTGTTAATTGTCGATAGTGCGCAAGGGATTGAAGCGCAGACGTTAGCAAATGTTTATTTAGCATTGGATAATGATTTAGAGATTCTTCCAGTCATTAATAAAATCGACTTACCGAGTGCAGAGCCAGACCGTGTGAAAAAAGAAGTAGAAGATGTTATTGGATTAGATGCTTCTGACGCTGTTCTTGCATCAGCTAAGAATGGAATCGGTATTGAAGAAATTTTGGAGCAAGTCGTGGAAAAAGTACCTGCGCCAGCCGGAGATCCAGATGCGCCGTTAAAAGCGTTAATTTTTGACTCGCTGTATGATCCATATCGTGGTGTCATTGCATATATCAGAATTGTAGAGGGAACGGTTAAACCGGGACAAAAAATTCGGATGATGCAAACAGGGAAAGAATTTGAAGTGAACGAGGTTGGTGTCTTTACACCAAAAACAGTGAAGTGCGATGAACTTACTGTTGGAGATGTAGGATTCTTAACAGCTGCTATTAAAAACGTGGGCGACTCCCGTGTAGGGGATACAATTACGAGTGCTGTTACACCTGCAGAAAAGGCACTTCCAGGTTATCGTCGGATGAATCCAATGGTTTATTGTGGTTTATACCCAATCGATACTGGAGAATACAATGATCTTCGTGAAGCGTTAGAACGACTCGAGTTAAATGACTCTTCCCTTCAATATGAAGCAGAAACGTCTCAAGCATTAGGGTTCGGATTTCGTTGTGGATTTTTAGGTTTGCTCCACATGGAAATTATCCAAGAGCGAATCGAACGAGAATTTGGTATCGCGTTAATTACAACAGCACCATCCGTTATTTACACAGTCACCATGACGGACCAAGAAGTGGTTAACATTGATAATCCATCCAATATGCCTGATGCACAAAAAGTAGATCATGTTGAAGAACCTTATGTAAAAGCAACCATTATGGTCCCGAATGATTTTGTTGGTGCCGTTATGGAGTTGTGTCAAGGGAAGCGCGGCGTGTTTATGGACATGCAGTACTTGGATGAGGTCCGAGTTCAGATTGTCTATGAAATCCCGCTATCAGAAATTGTGTATGATTTCTTTGACCAACTGAAATCTAATACAAAAGGGTATGCATCCTTTGATTATGAGCTTGTAGGCTATCGGGAGTCTAAGCTTGTAAAAATGGATATTTTGCTAAATGGCGAAAAAGTCGATGCATTGTCTGTCATTGTGCATAGAGATTCTGCCTATGAGCGTGGCAAAATTATTGTTGAGAAGCTTAAGCAACTTATTCCAAGGCAGCAGTTTGAAGTGCCTGTACAGGCAAGTATTGGTACAAAAGTCATTGCGCGCTCAACCATTAAAGCGATGCGTAAAAACGTTCTTTCCAAATGTTATGGTGGAGATATTTCACGTAAACGTAAGCTTCTGGAAAAACAAAAAGAAGGTAAGAAACGAATGAAAGCAGTTGGGAATGTGGAAGTTCCCCAAGAAGCGTTTATGGCTGTACTGCGAATGGACGAAGATTAAGAATGAAAAAAGCCGGCTACGTTTAAGTTGGCTTTTTTTCTTTGTAAGGAGGAAGAAGCAATGGGGCAATCCATTTATATACACATCCCATTTTGTGAACATATTTGCCATTACTGCGATTTTAATAAGGTCTTTTTAGAAAATCAGCCAGTGGAAGCGTATATTGATGCACTGATTAAAGAGATAGAAAGATCGCAACAAGCGCGTAATCAAATTCCAATTGAAACCATTTACATTGGTGGAGGCACACCGACTTCGCTTACGGCGATTCAGTTGGAACGTTTGTTTCAATCGATACACCGCTTGTTGAACCTATCTGAGCTGAAAGAATGGTCGGTTGAAGTGAATCCTGACAGTGGAACTACGGACCGGTTGAAGGTCATGAAGAAGTACGGTGTCACGCGCTTAAGCTTAGGGGTGCAGACGTTTTCTCAGCCGATATTAACAGAGATTGGTCGGACCCATTCACCTGAAGGCGTACACGATGCGATTAAAAAGGCGAGAGATGCAGGGTTTACGAATCTATCGGTTGATTTAATGCTAGGTCTTCCAAATCAATCAGTAGCTGATTTTGAACAATCTTTAGATGAAGCGCTCCGCTTAGGTGTCGAACATATTTCTGCGTATATGTTAAAAGTTGAAAAGCAGACTGTCTTCTATAATCGCAAAAAGAAAGGCACCCTGACCTTGCCTCCTGAAGAAGATGATGTAGCCATGTATGACATCTTAACCGAACGAACAAAGGCGTACGGCCTCAGGCAATATGAGTTGAGTAATTTTGGGAAGCCCGGTTATGAGAGTAAACACAACCTAGTCTATTGGGATAACCGTTATTATGCGGGATTTGGAGCAGGGGCCTCTGGCTATGAAGACCGCTGTCGTTATCAAAATATCAACCCAATCCAAAAATACATTGATGCGATTATGGAGCGAGGGGAAGCGACGTATAAAAAGCACGATGTTTCAAAAGCGGAGTGTCTTGAAGAAGCCGTGTTTTTAGGATTGAGGAAACGAGAAGGTGTTCAGAAACAATCGTTTTATGATACGTATGGGTATAAGCTTGACGAGTTATTTAAAGAAGAGATAGCTACCGGAGTTCGCAAAGGCTTGCTTCATAATAGCGACGAATCCCTTTTGTTAACGAAAGAAGGGTTGTTGCTCGCTAACGAAGCATTTGAATTGTTTGTGGCGGCTTTAGATGAATCAGCTTATTCCTATTAGAAATTAGAACCTGTTTTTTTAATTGACAAAAAGGATGCCTTTTGATAGTGTAACTATAGCATTAGCACTCAACGATAGCGAGTGCTAACAGGGGGTGCTTGGAATGTTGACTGAAAGACAACTCTTGATTTTACACGCAATCGTTGACGATTATGTTCGTTCCGCTGAGCCAGTTGGTTCAAGAAGCATCTCTAAGCGTGCTGATGTTCAATTTAGCTCAGCGACGATTCGGAACGAGATGGCTGATTTGGAAGAGCTTGGTTTTCTTGATAAGCCTCATAGCTCTGCTGGTCGTGTTCCTTCCCAAAAAGGGTATCGCTATTATGTTGACCATTTATTGTCTCCACATCGGTTAACCGTTGCGGAACGGTCGAGGTTATCGACGCTTGCTTCTGCTAAACTGCAAGCGATTGAAGAAGTATTTCAAGAATCGGCTCGGATTCTGTCAGAAATGACAAGCTATGTGTCGATTGTTCTCGGGCCGGAGTTACTCAATGAGCGACTGCAAAAGATTCAGATCGTTCCACTGGAAGGCATGAAAGCGATTGTCATTCTTATTAGTGAAACAGGGCATATTGAGAATCATATTGTGCAGCTTGATGAACACGTGACAGCAGAAGATTTAGAACGAACGGTTAATCTATTAAACGAACGTTTAAGAGGGGTGCCGTTTTCTCAGCTACAGCAAAAGATTCAATTTGAGTTGAATCACTTGTTTAAAGCGCATATTAAAAATTACAAGCACGTATTAGCGATGCTTCAGCCGACGTTATCGCCTGATATTGCTGAGAAGTTATTTTTCTCAGGACGATCAAATTTAATGGAACAACCTGAATTTCAAGACATGGAAAAAATGCGAATGGTTTACCGAACCCTTGAAGAAGAATCTGTTCTTTATGATTGGTTGAAGACCCAGCATTTTAATGGATTAAATGTCTCCATTGGTAATGAGAATCAACTAGCGGCTTTTGATGAGTGCAGCATTGTTACAGCCTCATTTGCAATTAATGGTCAGCATGTTGGTACGCTAGGTGTCATTGGTCCAACTCGGATGGAATATCGGCGAATGATAAAAGTCGTTGATTCGTTATCGAAAAATATGTCAAAGCTACTAACGGACCACTAAAGAATTGATGTGGGTGGCGGTTTATTTGACTGCTGCTTTACATACATAAAAATCAAGAGCAAAATTGTTTGCGTCTTGTAAAGATTTTTTGCTATCCTGACGAAGGTATAACAAAAATGTGAAATGGATTGATTATAGCAGGAGGTGAACAAAATGCCAGAGGAAAAGAAAAATGATGCAGAACAGCACGAGCATGGCACTGAAGAAGAAGTAGTGGACAATCGTTCAGAAGAACAGACGGATGTTGACGAAACGGTTCAAGAAGAAGCTGAAGTCGTTCATCCTCTTGAAGCAGAATTAAAAGAAGCAAATGATCGTTTAGCGCGAACAAGAGCTGACTATGATAACTTCAGAAGAAGAACGAAAGAAGAGCGAGAAGCTCAGCTTAAATATAAATCACAAACATTGATTGAAACGTTACTACCTGCTCTTGATAACTTTGAGCGTGCACTAGCCGTAAATCCAGAAAGTGAGGAAGCGAAGCAGCTTCTTCAAGGAATGGAAATGGTGTATCGTCAAATTGAAGATGCGCTTCAAAATGAGGGTGTGACGGTTATCCCGACAAAGGGAGAAATGTTTGATCCTCATTACCATCAAGCTGTTATGCAGGTTGAAGAAGATGGCTTTGAAAGCAATCAAATTGTTGATGAACTGCAAAAAGGGTACCAGTTAAAAGATCGAGTTATTCGCCATTCAATGGTTAAAGTGAATTCATAGGCTTAGGAGGAAGAAAAAATGAGTAAAATTATTGGAATTGATTTAGGTACAACGAATTCATGTGTAGCAGTAATGGAAGGTGGAGAAGCAACGGTTATTCCTAATCCGGAAGGCAACCGTACAACTCCGTCAGTTGTTGCATTTAAAGATGGAGAGCGCTTAGTAGGTGAAGTAGCAAAACGTCAAGCCATTACAAACCCAAACACTGTTATTTCGATTAAGCGTCACATCGGTACAGACTATAAAGTAGAAGTAGAGGGAAAAAGCTATTCTCCTCAAGAAATTTCTGCGATTATCCTTCAAAAACTTAAATCTGATGCAGAAGCGTACTTAGGTGAAACGGTAACGAAAGCTGTTATTACCGTTCCTGCATACTTTAATGACTCTCAACGTCAAGCAACAAAAGATGCTGGTAAAATCGCGGGACTTGAAGTAGACCGTATTGTAAACGAACCTACAGCAGCAGCACTTGCTTATGGTTTAGAAAAAGAAGAAGATCAAACCATCCTTGTTTATGACCTTGGTGGCGGTACGTTTGACGTGTCGATTCTTGAGCTTGGCGATGGCTTCTTTGAAGTTAAAGCGACTTCTGGCGATAACAAATTAGGTGGAGATGACTTTGATGATGTAATCATGGATCACCTAGTAGCAGAGTTTAAAAAGGAAAACGGCATTGATTTATCTCAAGATAAAATGGCGATGCAGCGTTTAAAAGATGCAGCTGAAAAAGCGAAAAAAGATCTTTCTGGAGTTATGCAAACGCAAATCTCTTTACCATTTATTACAGCAGATTCTACAGGACCGAAGCACTTAGAAATGAACTTAACTCGTGCGAAATTTGATGAGTTAACGACTGATTTAGTTGAGCGTACACTAGCGCCAACTCGCCGTGCGCTTTCTGACTCAGGTCTTTCTGCGTCTGAAATCGATAAAGTAGTTCTTGTAGGTGGTTCTACACGTATCCCAGCTGTACAAGAAGCGATCAAGCGTTTAACAGGCAAAGATTCTCATAAAGGCGTAAACCCAGACGAAGTAGTAGCGCTAGGTGCTGCAATTCAAGCGGGTGTTTTAACTGGTGATGTGAAAGATGTTGTATTACTAGATGTGACACCTCTATCACTTGGTATTGAAACAATGGGCGCTGTGTTCACAAAGTTAATTGAGCGTAATACAACGATCCCAACATCTAAATCTCAGACGTTCTCAACAGCTGCAGATAATCAGCCTTCTGTTGATATCCATGTTTTACAAGGTGAGCGTGAAATGGCAGCAGATAACAAAACGCTTGGCCGTTTCCAATTGAACGATATTCCACCAGCACCACGTGGGGTTCCGCAAATTGAAGTAACCTTTGATATTGATGCAAATGGTATCGTAAATGTTAAAGCAAAAGACTTAGGCACAAACAAAGAACAATCCATCACGATTACATCTTCTTCTGGTCTTTCTGACGAAGAAATCGAAAAAATGGTTCAAGACGCGGAAGAAAATGCAGAAGCAGACAAAAAGCGTCGTGAGCAAGTCGAACTTCGCAACGAAGCTGACCAGCTTGTGTTCACAACTGAAAAAACACTAACTGACCTTGGTGATAACGTTGAACAAGAAGAAAAAGATAAAGCAGAAGCTGCGAAAGACAAGTTAAAAGCAGCGCTTGAAACAGATAACGAGGAAGAAATCAAGACTGCTAAAGATGAGCTACAAGAAATCGTTACAGCGTTAACGACGAAAATGTATGAGCAAGCGGCTCAAGCTGCGCAAGCACAACAAGGTGCTGAAGGCGAAGGTAGTCAGCAAGATGAGAATGTTGTCGATGCGGATTATGAAGAAGTAAACGACGATGAAAAGAAATAAGCTTTATGGAAAAGTCAAAGTCAGTTTCAAGGGCTTTGACTTTTTTTTAAGAACGTCTCTATCCAAGTTGCGCAATCGGATTGACAGATGATAAGATGAACGTTATGTGAGAATAGGTAAAAGCAGCATGGTTGCTTTGTAGTCGGGAGGAAAACCGTGAGTAAACGAGATTTTTATGAAGTATTAGGTGTTAGTGAGAATGCTTCTGAAGACGAAGTGAAAAAAGCATATCGAAAATTAGCTCGCAAATACCACCCTGATGTAAATAAAGAAGAGGGTGCCGAGTCAAAATTTAAAGAAGTGAAAGAAGCGTATGATACGTTAAGCGACCCACAAAAGAAAGCACATTATGATCAATTTGGTCACACTGATCCAAACCAAGGCTTTGGTGGAGCAAGTGCTGGTGATTTTGGTGGCTTTAGCGATATTTTTGACATGTTCTTTGGTGGTCAAGGTGGCGGGAGAAGAAATCCAAACGCACCAAGACAAGGGAACGATCTCCAATATACGATGACGTTGGACTTTAAAGAGGCTGTCTTCGGAAAAGAAACGGAAATTGAGATTCCGAGAGACGAAAATTGTGAAACTTGTGATGGGTCCGGAGCAAAGCCGGGAACGAAACCAGAAACATGTTCACACTGTAAAGGTTCAGGTCAATTAAATGTTGAACAAAACACGCCATTTGGCCGTGTTGTGAACCGTCGCGTATGTAACCATTGTGAAGGTTCAGGAAAAATTATTAAAGATAAATGTAATACGTGTCACGGTAAAGGAAAAGTTCGTAAGAAGAAAACAATAAATGTAAAAGTACCTGCAGGGATTGATAATGGTCAACAACTTCGTGTATCTGGTCAAGGAGAAGCAGGCACGAACGGTGGTCCAGCAGGCGACCTTTATGTGGTTTTCCAAGTGAGAGAGCACGAGTTCTTTGAACGAGATGGAGAGGATGTATATTGTGAAGTCCCTCTAACATTCCCTCAAGTTGCATTAGGGGATGAGATTGAAGTACCAACGTTAACGGGCAAGATTAAATTAAAAATCCCAGCTGGAACACAAACTGGAACAAACTTTAGGTTAAAAGGAAAAGGTGTGCCAAATGTTCATGGCCGTGGTCAAGGAGACCAACACGTTCAAGTACGCGTTGTTACACCGAAAAACCTAAACGAAAATGAAAAAGAATTAATGAGAGAATTCGCTGGCATGAGTGGTGGGCGACCAGAAGAGCAAAATGATGGCTTTTTTGATAAGTTGCGTCGAGCTTTTAAAGGTGATTAATGAGATGAGTAGTGAAGTGAAGGAGCAATTCCTTTTCTTCACTTCTTTTACGAGTGCATAGGAAAAGGTGGACAAAATAATGAAATGGGCAGAATTCTTCGTACATACAACACAAGAAGCAGTCGAACCAGTATCAAATATTCTTCATGAAGCAGGTGCAGCAGGCGTTGCAATTGAAGATCCAAAAGATTTAGTAACGGAATGGAGCGTTAAGTTCGGTGAAGTCTATGAATTGAATCCGGATGATTATCCGGAAGAGGGTGTAATGGTCAAAGCCTATTTTCCAATGAATGATCAATTCCATAAGACGATTGCTGAAGTAGAAGATAAAATTCAAGGCCTCGTCACGTTCGACATTAATATTGGTAATGGAACAACTGGTTATGTAGAAGTCAACGATGATGACTGGGCAAACGCGTGGAAAAAGTATTATCACCCGGTAAACGTCACCGATCAGATTGTCATTGTGCCGACTTGGGAAGACTATGAAAAGAAAGAACATGAAATGATTATCGAACTTGATCCTGGGATGGCTTTTGGAACGGGTACGCATCCAACAACCATTCTCTCTTTACAAGCGATTGAAAAGATCGTAAAAATAGGCGATGCAGTTATTGATGTCGGCACTGGTTCTGGCGTTTTAGCTCTTGCAGCATGGAAGCTTGGTGCACGCACGATCCATGCGTATGACTTAGATGATGTTGCTGTAACAAGTGCTCGAGAGAACTTTAAGCTGAATAACGCTGAACATTCGATAGAAATATCGCAAAATGATTTATTGACAGGGATTCAGGAACATACGGCTGATCTCGTTGTTGCAAATATTTTAGCGGAAGTCATTGTGACATTTACAGAAGACGCATTTCATGTTGTGAAACCTGGCGGAACGTTTATTACGTCTGGCATTATTGAGCGCAAAGAACAACTAGTAAAAGAATCGATTGAACAAGCTGGCTTTATGATTGACTCCATTCAACGTCAAGAAGGTTGGGTTGCCATCATAGCGAAAAAGCCTAGTGAATGAGGTGACGTATGCAGCGCTATTTTATAGCAGATGAGCAAATGAGCGATACGGCTGTAACAGTAATTGGTGAAGATGCCCAGCATATTAGAAAAGTCATGCGTATGTCTGTAGGCGATCACATCGTATGTGTGAACACCCGCAGTCGCTCAGTGGTCGTTAAGCTGACGGCAGTTTCAGAAGCGAGCGTAGATGGAGAAATTCTTTACGATGAAGAAAACCGAACGGATATGCCTGTTCAAGTGACTCTCGCGCAAGGCTTGCCAAAAGGTGATAAATTTGAATACATTATTCAAAAAGCAACGGAATTAGGTGTGTACACAATCATCCCTTTTCTTGCGGAACGGTCTATTGTAAAATGGGATGAGAAAAAAATGCAAAAAAAGCTCACTCGCTTTGAAAAAATTGCAAAAGAAGCCGCTGAGCAATCGCATCGCTCTTCCATTCCGCAAATTGAAGCGCCATTAGATGGACAAGCGCTCGTCAGCCGTGTCAATCTGTACGATGCTTGTCTCGTTTGTGATGAAGAAGAAGCAAAGCAAGGCGAAAAAAGTCAGCTAAAGCAAATGTTTGAAACGTTAAAACCAGGTTCACGTTTATTAATTATCGTTGGCCCAGAGGGCGGGTTATCTCGCTCTGAAGTCACGAAATTAACAAATGCTCAAGCACGAACGTGTAGCTTAGGTCCGAGAATTTTGAGAACTGAAACAGCAAGCTTGTATGTTTTAGCTGCACTTTCTTATCAAGTAGAAATATGAGGTGAAACAAATGTCAACCGTTGCCTTTCATACATTAGGTTGTAAAGTAAATCATTATGAAACAGAAGCTATTTGGCAGCTGTTTAAACAAGATGGATACGAAAAAGTAGAGTATGAAGAAACCGCAGATGTCTATGTCATTAATACATGTACGGTTACAAATACAGGTGATAAAAAAAGCCGACAAGTCATTCGTCGAGCTATTCGAAAAAACCCTGACGCGGTTATTTGTGTAACGGGATGTTATGCACAAACATCGCCAGCGGAAATTATGGCCATTCCGGGTGTGGATGTTGTTGTCGGTACACAAGATCGCCCTAAAATGCTTGGCTACATCGAGCAATTTAAAAAAGAACGGCAGCCAATTAACGGAGTTGGCAATATCATGAAAACGAGAGTGTATGAAGAGTTAGATGTCCCTTCATTTACTGATCGCACGCGAGCTTCCTTGAAAATTCAAGAAGGCTGTAACAATTTCTGCACATTTTGTATTATTCCTTGGGCAAGAGGCTTAATGCGATCTCGTGACCCGGAAGAAGTGGTACGTCAAGCGCAGCAGCTTGTTGATGCTGGATATAAGGAAATTGTTTTAACGGGTATTCACACAGGTGGATATGGCGAAGATTTAAAAGATTATAGTCTTGCACGTCTGTTGGAAGATTTAGAAACCGTAAAAGGTCTTAAACGCATTCGAATTTCGTCGATTGAAGCAAGTCAGTTAACAGATGAAGTGATTGCGGTGATTGGCAAGTCCAATAAAATTGTACGTCATATGCATGTTCCGCTTCAATCAGGTTCTGACACGGTATTAAAACGTATGCGTCGTAAATATACAATGGCGGCATTTGCAGAACGTATTACGAAATTAAAAGCGGTTTTGCCACGACTAGCGATTACTTCTGACGTCATTGTAGGGTTTCCTGGTGAAACAGAAGAAGAATTCCAAGAAACCTATAATTTTATCGCTGAGCATAAGTTTAGCGAACTTCATGTATTCCCTTATTCAATGAGAACCGGCACGCCAGCTGCTCGTATGACCGATCAAGTTGAAGAAGGCGTAAAAAATGACCGTGTTCATCGCTTAATTGAGCTTTCAAATCAGTTGGCAAAAGAGTATGCTTCGTCATTTGAAAACGAAGTGCTCGAAGTCATTCCAGAAGAGCGTGATAAAGACAATCCAGAGAGTGGTTTGTTCATAGGTTATACGGACAATTACTTAAAAGTAAAAGTTCCAGTTGATGAAAAAATGGTCGGTGAAATTGTTCGGGTGAAAATGACAGAAGCTGGTTATCCTTACAACAAAGGTCAGTTTGTACGTGTAGTAACGGAAGAAGAGCAACTGATATCGCAAGCGAACTAACGAACATTTGAAAAGGAGGGGAGCTATTAATCATTAGCGTCCTCTTTTTTCTGAA
Organism: Alkalihalobacillus sp. LMS6; assembly: GCF_024362765.1. Taxonomy (NCBI): domain Bacteria; kingdom Bacillati; phylum Bacillota; class Bacilli; order Caryophanales; family Bacillaceae; genus Alkalihalobacillus; species Alkalihalobacillus sp. LMS6. Next base: position 1,468,282 of record NZ_CP093302.1, read on the forward strand.
TGAAAGATATGCGCATTTCATGTTATGATAATGAACGAGAAAGGATGAATGAACATGGCTAAAGATATAGCACGCTACATTGACCATACTTTATTGAAAGCAGATGTAAAACGGGAGCAAATTTATCAACTTTGTCAAGAAGCAAAGGAATATCAATTTGCGTCTGTTTGCATCAATCCATATTGGGTGCAGGAAGCTGCGAAAGCGTTACAAGCAGAAGAGAATGTAAAAGTTTGTACAGTAATTGGATTTCCACTAGGGCAGTCAGCGACCGAAACTAAGAAATTTGAAACAGAAATGGCGATTAAACATGGTGCTGAAGAAATTGACATGGTCATAAACATCGGCGCTTTAAAAGATGGGGACTATGAAGTTGTCCAAAAAGATATTGAAGCTGTTGTTGCAGCGGCAAAAGGAAAAGCACTCGTAAAAGTGATTATCGAGACGTGTCTACTGACAGATGAAGAAAAAACGGTGGCATGTGAGCGTTCTGTAAAAGCTGGAGCAGATTTTGTTAAAACATCAACTGGTTTTTCAACTGGTGGTGCAACAATTGAAGACGTGAAGCTTATGCGTCAAACCGTTGGCGATCAAGTCGGTGTCAAAGCTTCTGGAGGCGTAAGAAATCTTAAAGATTTAGAAGCGATGGTTGAAGCAGGGGCTACGCGTATTGGTGCAAGTTCAGGCGTTGAGATTGTTAAAGGCTTGGAAGGACAAGCAAGCTATTAAAAAAGCTGGGGATCCCCAGCTTTTTTTGTTTTAAAATAACGTGTCAATAAACTTCTTTTCGTCTTCGGATAATGATACTTCGACACTTTTAGCATTATCCAACAACTGTTCAGCTCGTTTTGCTCCCGGTATAATGATGTCAATTTCCGGTCTTGCCAAATACCATGCAAGCACGACGTGTGCGGTGTCAACATTATGTTTTTTAGCGATTGGTTTTAGCTGGTTTACTTTTTCAATGTTTTGTTTAAATTTGGTTCCTTGGAAATGGCCTTGATGGTTTCGTAAATCACCTTCTGGAAATACCGTATCAACCGTATACTTGCCGGCTAATAAACCTGATACAAGGGGGAAATATGGAATGAAAGATATATTGTGGTCTCTCATATAAGGGAACAAATCTTTTTCTGCTTCACGATTCAATAAATTGTATTCACCTTGAAATACATCAACATAGCCATCAGCATTTGCATCTTTCAGTTGTTCAATCGAAAAGTTAGAAACACCAATTGAGCGAATTTTTCCTGCTTGCTTTAATTCTTGCAATGCTGCTACAGCATCACGTTTTGAAGTGTTATCATCCGGAAAGTGAATGTAAAACAAATCAATATAAGACGTGTTTAAGCGTTTTAGTGCTGAATTTACCGACTCGTTAAGAAACGCTGGAGAATTATCAAATACGTAGTCGTCTCCGCTTTTTTTGTGAGCTGCTTTTGTAGCAATCACAACATCTTCACGCTTAAATTCTTGGAGTACTTCACCGATAAGCTCTTCTGAGCGCCCTTCGCCGTAAATGAATGCGGTATCAATGAAATTAACCCCATTTTTAATTCCTTGGCGTACAAGATCTTTTCCTTTTTCTTCGTCAAGATCCGGATATAAATTATGGCCACCAACTGCATTTGCACCTAAACCAATAGGGAATACCTTTATCCCTGAGTTTCCTAATTCTTGTGTACTCATTTTGCATTTCCTCCTTATAGATCTAGTGCGTACTCTTTTAGTTTAACGGTCTTTTTCTAATCGTGCAAAAAATTGAACAAAACGTGCAAACGATCCAGCAAAAGGAAGAACGAGAAGCGAACAAACAACATTATAAATCGTACTTGCATGGGCTAGTTGTACACTAGGACTCTCGCTTAATAAAGAAGAGAAGTGGGCGAGAAATTCTATAAAAGGATAAAAAAGCACAGCCCCGAGCAGATTTAACCATATATGTGCATGAGCAACAAGCCTAGCTGTTTTACCAGCGCCGATGCTTGCGATGTAGGCAGTGAAGCATGTGCCAATATTTGCACCTAGCATAATTGCAACACCTGATTCACTCGTTAAGCTTAATCCTTCAATAAAACTCATTGCAATGCCAATCGTGGCTGTGCTTGATTGAATAATTGTCGTCACAATAGCACCGACAGAAATGCCCGCTAAATAATGATCATTCGTCCACTGAAAAAAGTACTCTGTTACAGGAAGCGTTCGCAATGGTTCCGCAAGTGTCTCTAATCCATTCATCGATAAAAAAATACAACCGATCCCAAATGTGACGCACCCAATTATGTAAAGAGAAGATCGAGTGAAAAGTAAGCAAATAAACCCTATTGCAATAAGGGGAAGCGCAAAGTCGGTTACATTAAACGCGATTAATTCTAACGTGAAGCACGAACCGATATTTGCTCCGAGGATGACGCCAATGGAATGTGTAAATTTCATTAGGCTTGCGGCAACAAGGCCAACTAGTAAAACGGTCACAACAGAACTACTTTGAAAGAGCATTGTGATGAGAATGCCGACAATAAGCCCTTTAAAAGGTGAATCAGTAGTTTTTAATAGTATGGTCTTTATCTTTGTTGTTCCTACTTGTAAAAGTCCAGAACGTAAGATGTAGATGCCAAACAAAAATAAAGCGATAAACACGATTAATAATGAGAGGAATTCCTTTACCAAGCTTGTCACCACCTTGTCTTTAACACTATATGGGTTCAAGGTTAGGAGCATGTCTATTTTCTATAGGCAGCAATGGATATTGTGACTTTTTAGTTGACCGAAAACACCGACTGTATTATACTTATAGGAGACGTGTCATAAGCACGTATTGAGTTTGGTTGTTTTCGGAGGGAGGGAAATAGAATGGCAGAAACTCGTGTTCGCAAAAACGAATCGATTGATGCTGCACTTCGTCGCTTTAAGAGATCGCTCTCTAAAGAAGGAACGTTAGCTGAGGTTAAGAAACGTAAACACTTCGAAAAGCCAAGTGTGAAGCGTAAAAAGAAATCAGAAGCAGCTAGAAAACGTAAGTTCTAGTTTTTATTAGGAGAGGATGATTTCACTTGACTCTTCTTGAGAGGTTAAACCTGGACATGAAGACAGCGATGAAAAATAAGGAAAAAGAAACACTTTCCGTCATTCGCATGGTGAAGTCCTCGTTGCAAAATGAGCAAATTAAGCTCGGACGTGAGCTTACTGACGATGAAAGCATGACTGTGCTTAATCGAGAAGTGAAGCAGCGTAAAGAATCCCTCCATGAATTTAAACAAGCGAATCGTGAAGATTTAGCGTTGAAGCAAGAAGAAGAACTTGCTTTGCTCCAACGATATATGCCTAAACAATTATCAGATGAAGAATTGGAAACGATTGTGAGCGAAACGATTACTGAGGTAGGTGCTTCTTCCAAAGCCGATATGGGCAAAGTGATGAGTGCCATTATGCCAAAAGTAAAAGGGAAAGCTGACGGTGGTTCTGTCAATCGTCTTGTAGCAAAGCGGTTAACTTAACTTTTGTTTGATAAACCTCTGTTTTTTAAAAAAACAGAGGTTTTTTAGCGTTTAATTTGGATTTGGAAAATACACGTGATAAAATTTAATAAAGATGAAACTTTTTACGCTCTTAGATCGTAGAAGCGTGTAGAAGGGGATGGAGGGATGATTCTAACGTGAACAAGTGGTTAAAGGTCGCATTTGTTGCGTATTTGCTTGCTTTTTTGCTGATGCCGTTACAAATGATTGTCGAAGCTGATACCGCTAGTGATACAAAACTATACGTCATTCCAGTTGAACAAACTGTTGAAAGAGGACTTGAAGCATTTTTAGAGCGTTCATTTGAAGAAGCTGAGGAAGAAAATGCAGATCATATTATCCTCGATATTGATACACCGGGTGGCGCAGTTGATGCAGCTGGTCACATTGCGAATATCATCAACAGTACAGATATTCCCGTAACCGCTTATATCAATAGTGAGGCGATTTCGGCTGGTGCTTATATTGCGCTAAACGCAGATCAGATTGTGATGGTTCCAAATGGCCAAATTGGTTCAGCCGGAGTGATCGATGGATCTGGAAATGCAGCGAATGAAAAAGCACAATCCTTATGGGTCAGTAGAATGAAAACCGCAGCTGAAGAGAATGGACCAGATGGTGGGCGCGATCCTGCTTATGCTGAAGCGATGTCAAATGCTGATTTTGATGTTGAAGGGTTCCCCTCTGGATATTTGACTTTAAATGCTGACCAGGCGCTAGAGGTCGGATATGCAGACGCGATTGAACAAAATCTAGAAGGTGTTGTAGACTTTCTTGGCTACGACTCAGATGATGTCGAATTGGTTTATTCAGAAGTTAGTTTCGCTGAACAAATTGCTCGCTTCGTGACAAACCCGGTCGTTATTCCAATTCTATTAACAATTGGTAGCCTTGGATTAATTATGGAGTTGTTTTCGCCAGGGTTTGGTATACCTGGTATTATGGGGGTTTCATCGCTACTCTTATTCTTTTTTGGTCATATGGTAGCAGGTTTTGCAGGCTGGGAATCACTGATTCTAGTTATTATTGGAGCGGTACTTATTGGTGTTGAAATGCTTGCGCCAGGCTTTGGTATATTTGGAATACTCGGTATCGGTTTGGTCATTGGTGGTTTGTTTATGGCTTCATTCTCAACAACTGTTATGGTTATTTCTATAGCAATTGCGCTCTTCATTTCGATTGCTGCGGCCATCATTTTATTTGTGTTCTTTGGTGATCGAGGACCTTGGAAAAAACTCGTCCTTCAAGCACAGACGAAAACGGAAGAAGGGTATTTGTCTAAGGAAACGAATCACGACCTTGTAGGTTCAACCGGAAAAGCGTTAAGTGATTTGCGGCCAGCAGGAATTGCGCTAATTAACGATGAGCGCCTTGACGTTGTGTCTGAAGGAAGCTATATTGGACGAGGGAGTAAGCTCAAGGTTGTCTATACATCAGGCGCAAGAATTGTTGTTAGAGAAATTGAGCAAAATGATTAAAGGAAAAGGGAGGAAATAACAAATGGATGACGGAATGATTATCACACTCATTATTGTTGCGGCTGCCATTATCCTATTGGCAATTTTATTCACATTTGTGCCAGTAGCACTATGGATTTCAGCAATTGCAGCAGGGGTTAAAATTGGTATTTTTGAGCTAGTAGGGATGAGGTTAAGACGAGTCGTTCCTGCTCGCGTTGTAAACCCGCTCATTAAAGCGGTAAAAGCAGGAATTGATCTTGATTCTTCAAGATTAGAAGGACATTACTTAGCAGGTGGTAATGTTGACCGAGTTGTAAATGCGTTAATCGCAGCACAGCGAGCGAATATTGAACTTTCATTTGAAAGAGCGGCAGCGATCGACCTTGCTGGTCGTGACGTGCTTGAAGCCGTTCAAATGAGTGTAAACCCTAAGGTAATTGAAACGCCGTTTATTGCTGGTGTAGCGATGGACGGGATTGAAGTGAAAGCAAAAGCAAGAATTACTGTTCGTGCAAACATTGACCGGTTAGTCGGTGGTGCTGGTGAAGATACAATTATTGCTCGTGTCGGTGAAGGGATTGTTTCTACAATCGGTTCTCAACAAGATCACAAAAAAGTTCTTGAAAATCCAGATATGATTTCACAAACTGTTTTAACAAAAGGTTTAGATTCAGGTACTGCTTTTGAAATCTTATCGATTGATATCGCAGACATTGATATCGGCAAAAACATCGGTGCAGAACTACAAACCGACCAAGCTGAAGCAGATAAGAAAATCGCTCAAGCAAAAGCGGAAGAACGTCGTGCAATGGCAGTAGCGCAAGAGCAAGAAATGAGAGCTCGTGTTGAAGAAATGCGCGCGAAAGTTGTGGAAGCAGAAGCAGAAGTTCCAATGGCGCTTTCTGAAGCTTTACGAAATGGACATATGGGTGTCATGGACTACATGAACTACCAAAATGTTATGGCTGACACGGATATGAGAGACTCTATCAGTAAATCTTCTAAAGGTGACAGCGATATGTTCCCGGAAAACGATCCAAGAAACAAGAATAATTAAGAGAACCTCTTAGCATATGATTTTTGGCTTGACCATTTAAAAGGAGGGGATACTGGATGTCAGAGTTTATTCAATTTATTTTGGCGAATCCTCTTATCTTAATTATTATTGTTGGTATATTGGTTAGTTCCTTATCGAAATTAGGGCAATCAAGTCAGCAACAAGAGGAGCGTCAAGGGAACGAGCGTCAGCAGGGCCAACACCCTCAGCAGAGACAGCAACCCCAATCGCAACCTCAAAGGCAACAACCAGTTGAGCGACGACAAAAAGAAGTTCGGTGGGAGGATTATTTCCCTAATGAATCTGCACCTCCTGAGCAAGCGTATGAGCCTGTTCGTGAAACACAAAGCCAAACGGATGAGTCTAGCTCATCCCGTTCGCAGCATGAATTGTATGAACGGCATCGTGAAGCGCGTCGTAAGGTGAAAGAGCTTAAAGACCAAGCTGCTCCAGTCGTTGCCATTGCAACAGAAACCAATCAGTCACAATCAAATGGCGATTTGAATATGGATTTCAAAAACGTCTCTAGAAAGAAAATGATGGAAGCTGTTGTCTGGTCTGAGGTGCTCGGTCCTCCTAAAAGTAGGAACCGTGGTCCGAGAGGGCGCATGTCTCGTTAAGTAAAAGACAATTTATATAAGTATGTTAAGCGTAGTACCTTCGATGGTGCTACGCTTTTTTTATTTAGAAGAAGCACGTTTTAACAGGCGATTCGCTTCATTTTTTGTGCTAAGGCAAGGGTTATGCTCATACAATTTATAGGAGGAGGGCTGCTTTATGAATCGTTTAACGAACCGTATAAAAAAATGGGTAACTGAACAAATGCAGCTTCCGGCTGACGTCATGATGGACTTACCTCGAATTACGATGATCGGACAGCTACATATATATATCGAAAACCACCGTGGTGTTTTGCAATTTTCAACGACCGAATTACGGTTGCTTTTAAAAGAAGGTCAACTGCTTGTGACAGGGGATCAATTTGTTTTGAAAACGATTTTACCTGAAGAGCTACTGTTAGAAGGACGAATTGATAAAGTGACGTTCATTCAGAAAGAGGAGTAAAAAGGAGTGAAAAGGAATGCGTAATGGGTTTGTCAATCTTATAGGTGGTGTTGTAACAGCAGAATTATCAGGACCTTATCCCGAACAAATGCTAAATCGTTGTATTAAACAGGGGATTCATATTTGGGATGTGACAGTATCGGAAGTGGGTAGTGTTCAATTTAAAATGCAGTTAAAACATGTTCATCGCATGCGGAAATTTCTCAGAAAAACCGATCTTACTTTATGTTTTAAAGAACGAGAAGGGCTGCCTTTTTTGGTTAAAAAAATGCGTGTGCGTGCAGGATTTGTCACTGGTATTGTCGCCTTTATAGTTGGGTTTATACTTCTTTCAAACATCGTTTGGGGGTACTCCATTGAAGGGGCTTCCCCTCAAGTAGAACAAAAGCTGGAAGAAGCCATTGAAGAATTAGGAGTGAAACGAGGGGAGTTCATTTTTCAGCTACCAAAGCCGAACGTTATTCAAGCGTACGTGACAGATCGAGTGGATGAAGCAACTTGGATTGGTGTGCGTCGAAAAGGGACGAACTATGAGTTTGAAGTCGTGGAACAAGTGCGCCAATTAGAGCCAGAAATTTTAAGTCCGAGACATCTTGTTGCCTCAAAAAAAGCTGTTATTCGATCCATGTTTGTAGAAGATGGTACAGCACTAAAACATACGAATGATGTAGTGGAAAAAGGGGACTTGCTTGTTTCAGGTTTTATTGGTGTTGAAGGGAATGAACAAACAATTCCTGCAAAGGCATCAGTAAAAGGTGAAATATGGTATACTTCAACTGTAAGTATGCCTTTAACGCAAACGTATCGCTCATTAACAGGAGATCAAAAAAACAAATACCATTTAACGGTAGGAGATGTTTCGATTCCATTTTGGAATTTTACGGCACCAAAGTATGATGCACATCAAACGTTTAGAAGAGAAAGTGATTATTCTATTTTTGGGTATCGACTGCCACTTCAAATTACGGTTGATGAACAGCGCGAAACGCTACTATTTGAAAGAACTTATGAAAAAGCAGAAGCGATTGAAGTCTTGAAAAACCAAGCCAAATTTGATTTAAAACAGGACTTGCCTGATGATGCACAAATTATTGGCGAACAAGTTTTGCATGAAACAGTTGAAAGTGATAAAGTTTCATTAACGATTCATTACCAAGTTCTAGAAGAGATCACTCAAGAAAAACCAATTATTCAAGGAGACTGAGGCGATTGTCAGAAACATCATTGATTCAACTAAACTTAAAAGATGCCCAATTAGCACAAGCACTATATGGACCGAATGATTTACATTTAAAAAGAATTGAAGAAGAATTATCCATTGAGCTTGTTACTCGGGGTGAAGATATTCTCATTACAGGTGAGAAAAAACAAATTGAACGAGCAGCGGCAATTATTGAAACGCTTATTACAATTGTAGAACAGTATACGAAGTTGTCAGAACAAGATGTGTTTTATGCGATCCAACTTGAAAAAGAAGGAAAGCTAGATGAATTAAATGACTTGTATGACGAGAATATTGCTACGACTGTAAAAGGAAAAGCCATCCGTGCAAAGACATTAGGCCAGCGACATTATGTTTCCATGATAAAAAAACATGATATGGTGTTTGGTGTAGGTCCTGCGGGAACAGGAAAAACGTATTTAGCCGTTGTTTCGGCGGTTTCAGCATTAAAGGATGGCAAAGTGAACCGGATTGTTTTAACTCGACCGGCTGTAGAAGCAGGAGAAAGTTTAGGGTTTTTACCAGGAGACCTTAAAGAAAAAGTTGACCCGTATTTACGACCGATTTATGATGCCCTCCACGATGTTTTAGGAGTCGAACATACGACTAGACTAATGGAAAGAGGAACGATCGAAGTTGCTCCTTTAGCTTATATGCGTGGTAGAACACTCGATGATTCATTTGTTATTCTCGATGAAGCGCAAAACACAACGGAAGAGCAAATTAAAATGTTTATTACTAGACTAGGATTCGGTTCAAAAATGGTTATTAATGGAGATATTACACAAATTGATTTACCTAAAGGAAAAAGATCCGGATTACAAGTGGCGCTTCGCAAATTGAAATCAGTAAAGGGTATTGGATTTGTATACCTTCAAGCTTCTGATGTCGTTCGTCATGTGCTTGTTCAGCGCATTCTTTATGCGTATGAAAAGGAAGAGCAAGCTGACGAAAAGTGAGTGTGTAGAGCCTAGTGAGGTGACTATATGTGGAAGAGGATAAGCCTAAAGTATCGGCCCCGAGAAAGTGGTGGCAAAAAATAAAACAACAGCCGTATATACGTACAGTCATTTTTACAATACTTGGCTTTATTATGTACGGCTTAATGTTGGACAACATCATACCTGAGCAGTTAGAAGTAAACTTGTCTGAGCCTGCTGAACAAGATATTCGAGCCCCGATGACTGTTGAGAACCGAGTGGCAACAGAACAAAGGCGAACAGAGGCTGTAAGTTCTGTTGAAAGCCAGATGCGTCATAATCAACATTATGAAGAAGATCGCGTTCAGCAAGTGAATGATATTTTTACGATAATTCGTCTCGTACGTGAACAGGAAGCTTCGGATGAAGAGGATGAAGCTGCATCAGTCTCTGATCAAATTGACGACATACGTGCCGATTTGTCGGCTTCCACAAACGCAGATTTACCAGATGAAGCGCTGGAAGTTTTAATCACGGCGTCTGATTTTCAGTTTCAGTCTGCCCACGAAGCAGCGGTTAACACCGTGCATGAAATAATGAGCCAGCCGATAAAAGTTGGCGATTTACAAGAAGCGAAGCAAGAAGCTGAAGAGCAAATTCTAGAAGTCACAAGCCTCTCGCAAGAAGTTCGTGATTCCATTATTGACGTGGTTGATTTAGCGATTGTATTTAATGTGACGTATGATTCGGAAGCCACGCAACGGTTAAGGCAAGAAGCGGCTGATTCAGTTGATCCTGTTTTAATACGTGAAGGGGAGCTAATTGTTAAAGAAGGCGACTTAGTTACATATGAAATGTATGAACAACTTCGTTTAGTCGGTTTACTTGACGAAGCCACAATTATTTTCCCGTACATTGGACTTGCTTTGTTTGTTGTGCTTTTAGTCGGTATGTTGACGTTTTTCTTAAATGATTCAAATACGTCTGTTGCAACAAACAATTCGCATTTACTAATGTTTTCAATTGTGTTTACCGTTATTTTGGTGCTAATGAAACTGTATAGTTATCTTGAAACCGTTATATCGGTTCCGGGAATTGGCTATGCCGTTCCAGCCGCAGCAGGAGCGATGCTGTTAACGCTTTTGCTTCATCCAAAAATAGCGATTGTGACCAGCTTTTTATTTGCGATCATAGGTAGTGTCTTCTATAATCATGATTCATCAAGTACATTTGCTTTCGTTTACGGCTTCTATATTTTAGTGGGATCGCTGACAGGGATTTATTTCTTAAATCAATCAAATAAAGCAACGCGCATCTTAAAAGCCGGTTTTTTTGTTTTATGTGCAAACAGTTTGACTGTTGTCGCTTTGCTTTTGATGAAAAGTATTTACTTAAACTGGGTTGAATTAGGCTTTTACTTTTTAGCTGCATTTTTAGCTGCATTTGTTGCATCTGTTTTAACAATTGGGTTATTACCGTTTATTGAAACGGGTTTTGGCGTATTGTCAACGGCTCGTTTAATTGAATTGTCTAATCCAAATCATCCGTTATTGCGAAAAATTTTAACAGAAGCACCAGGAACCTATCACCATAGCGTAATTGTAGGAAATCTAGCAGAAGCAGCGTGCGAAACATTAGGTGAAAACGGATTGCTTGCAAGGGTTGGCGCCTATTATCATGATCTTGGAAAAACGCGAAGACCGCGATTTTTTATTGAAAATCAATTAAAAGGCGATAACCCTCATGATAAAATTTCACCTCAGTTAAGCAAAACCATTATTATCTCTCACCCTTATGATGGTGCAAATTTGTTAAAACAACATAAAATGCCACGAGAAATTGTTGATATTGCTGAGCAACATCATGGTACAAGCTTGTTGAAGTTTTTCTATTACAAAGCAAAGCAAGACGATGATAAGCAGCATATTCCGGAAATACAGTTCCGATACCCAGGGCCAAAACCGCAAACGAAGGTGACGTCGATTATTTCCATTGCAGATAGTGTCGAAGCGGCAGTTCGTTCAATGCAAAAGCCGACACCGGATAAAGTGGAGCAATTAGTTGATAAGATTATTAAAGATAAGTTAGAGGATGGGCAATTTGACGAGTCAGATTTAACGTTAAAAGAGTTAAATCAGATTAAATTATCCATGTGCGAGACATTAAATGGCACATTTCATCAGCGTATTGAATATCCTGATGATGACTAAAAAGGAGTAAAGTGATGATTGAGATTGACATAGTCGATGAAACAGAAACATTAACAGAAGAGCAAACAAAGCTTGTTCACGAAATTCTTTTGGCTGCCGGGGACACCGAACATGTCCAAGCAGATTCAGAACTCTCCGTTACGTTCGTAACGGAAGCGGCGATTCATGAATTGAATATGGAACATCGTGGCATTGACCGTTCGACAGATGTATTGTCATTTGCGTTAAACGATGGCGAACAAGAGTATGAACAAATGGAAGGTATGCCGAATTTGTTAGGAGATATTATCGTTTCGATCTCCCATATTCAGCGCCAAGCCGAAGAATATAACCATTCATTTGAACGTGAGCTCGCATTTTTAGTTGTACATGGCTTTTTGCATCTGCTCGGCTATGATCATCAATCGTCAGATGAAGAAAGGGAAATGTTTACTAAACAAGAGGAGATTTTAGAATCCTATGGCATTGGAAGATCGAAACCGTAGAGGGGTCAAACGTTTAATTCGTTCATTCAACTTTGCAATTTCGGGTCTTGGGTATGTAATAAAAAATGAACAAAACATGCAGATTCACTTAATAAGCACAATAGTCATTTGCGGACTTGCTTGGTTTTTTTCCGTGACTGCCATGGAGTGGGTGGTATTATTACTGGTCATGGGAGGCGTATTAACTGCGGAAACGTTAAATACGGCGATTGAACGAACGGTAGATCTAGTGACAGAAGAGTACCATCCTTTTGCAAAACGAGCGAAAGATATTGGTGCAGCAAGTGTTTTTATCTTTTGTGTGATAGCGGTTATAATAGGGTTAATTATCTTTGTACCCTATTTACTATCAATGTTTCGTTAAGGAGGAGTTTAAATGGAAAAAGCAGCACTTATTGAACAAGCAGTTGAAGCAAGAGAACAAGCATATGTTCCTTACTCCTCATTTAAAGTAGGAGCAGCCTTATTATTAGCCGATGGCACAGTCGTAAAAGGCGCAAATATTGAAAATGCAGCCTATAGTTTAGCGAATTGTGCAGAAAGAACGGCGCTATTTAAAGCATATGAGCCAGGTCATGCTCCATTTCAAGCATTAGCAGTTGCGGCAGATACACCGAATCCTGTATCGCCGTGCGGTGCATGTAGACAAGTATTGGCTGAATTATGTGAACCAACAATGCCTGTATATTTAAGTAATCTTAATGGGGATTGGCAAGAAACAACAATTGAAGCATTATTACCAGGTTTTTTTAAAGCGGAGGATATGAATGAATCAAAAAGAAACATTTAAATCAGGTTTTGTCTCTATTATCGGCAGACCGAACGTTGGGAAATCGACGTTGTTAAACAGAGTCATTGGACAAAAAATTGCCATTATGTCGGACAAGCCTCAAACAACAAGAAATAAAGTTCAAGGTGTTCTTACAACAAATGACGCACAAGTCGTCTTTATCGATACACCAGGCATTCACAAGCCGAAACATCGCCTTGGCGATTTTATGATGAAAGTTGCCACAAACACATTACGAGAAGTAGATTTAATCTTATATGTTATTGATGCTGATGCTAAGTTTGGACCTGGAGAACAATATATTATTGATCGCTTAAAAGATACAAAAACACCTGTCTTTTTGATCGTTAATAAAATTGATAAAGTAACGAAAGACGCTCTTCTCGAAATTATTGATGCCTATCGTGATCGTTATGACTTTGAAGAAGTTGTGCCGGTTTCTGCATTAGAAGGTGACAATGTAGGGACAATGATGAATCAAATTATGGGTCATCTTGAAGAGGGGCCGCAATATTACCCGAGCGATCAAGTAACCGATCATCCAGAACGCTTTATTGTTGCGGAGCTTATTCGGGAAAAAGCATTACACGTAACGAAGGAAGAAATCCCGCATTCCCTGGCGGTCGTCATTGAACAAATGAAGAGAAGAGACAATGGGAAAGTTTACGTTGGCGCAACCATTATTGTGGAGCGGTCTTCACAAAAAGGGATCATTATTGGCAAACATGGCTCAATGTTGAAAGATATTGGCCAAAAAGCAAGGGTGGATATCGAGGCGTTACTCGGCTCAGGCGTCTTTTTAGAGCTATGGGTTAAAGTTCAAAAAGACTGGCGCAATCGTCCCTCGCAGCTTCGAGATTACGGATTTAACGAAGACGAATATTAGAATATTAAATGGAAACAATGGTTCAAACTGGGTGTTGGACCATTGTTTTTTGTTATACAAAAAGATATGATAATGACAGATGAGAATCGTAAAAAAATAAAAAGTCAAGCTCTGCTAATTAACAATATTTCCATCGGATGAGTATAGTAAGTTTAGGTCATCATACTTCATAAGAACGATTGAGAGGAGTTGTAAAACAGTGCTTGTTCTATCTTGGAAAGTTTTTTCACAGACGGGAAACATTGAAACTTATTTACTCCACAAGGAATTGGAGAGAGATAATGACATGGACGAGGGAGAAGTAGTACCCTCAGATGACCAGGTGGACCCTACTCTTTCTTAATAGCAGAGACTTGCTGTAAGGATTTAATATGCTAATAAAAGAAGAAGGAATTATTTTAAAAACAATTGATTATGGTGAATCGAACAAAATTGCAACTGTACTTACGAAAGATCATGGCAAAATAACACTTATGGCTAAAGGGGCGAAAAAGCCAAATAGTCGTTATGCTGCCGTTATGCAACCATTTGTTCATGGTTCATTTGTCTATTTTAAAGGCAATGGGTTACCGACCATTAGTCAAGGTGAGATTATAAAATCGTTTAAGCATGTGCATTTTGATCTATTTAAAGCTTCCTATGCTGCTTATATAACAGAGTTAATCGATAAATTAACGGAAGAACGCAAACCTTATTTATTTTTATTTGATTGGCTCTATCTCTCAATCGAACAGGTTGACAAAGGGCAAGATCCAGAAATCATTGCGAGAATTATTGATTTAAAAATGCTCTCAATAGCAGGTGCAAAGCCAAATATAGACGGCTGTGCAAGTTGTCGATCAGTTGAAAGAGACCCAGTCGTATTTTCTTTAACATTTGCTGGTTTCTTATGTGGAGTTTGCGCTCCTCGTGATGAACGTGCGTTTCCCCTTACGTTGTCAATGGTAAAATTGATTCGAACCCTTTATTATGTGGACTTAAATAAAGTAGGGGCGATTTCAATTAAGCGAGAAACAAAAGCGCGTTTAGCTCAAATCATTTCTTCCTACTACCAAGAATATGTCGGCGTCACATTAAAGTCGCAGCGGTTTATTGATCAATTAAAGAAAGTAGATCCCGATCATTTTAAGGTTGACGATGCGAAGGAATAAAGGTAAAATAATGGAACATGACTAAAATGCAGTGATAAGAGAAAAAGTATGTTCAGTTATTGGTTTCTAGCGACTTCAGAATGGTGTGAGCTGAAGAACCAAGAACGTGCAAGGCACTCTTTAGCATAAGACCGTATAAAGTGATTAAACACGATTGTGTTTAATAAGTAGGGTGGAACCGCGGGTAACTCTCGTCCCTATGCCGTAATGGCATGTGGATTGAGGGTTTTTTGTTTTTTGAAAAATAGGAGGTATAGTATGAATATTCAAAATATGATCTTAACATTGCAATCATATTGGGCGAAGCAAAATTGTATTATTATGAACGCTTACGACACGGAAAAAGGTGCTGGAACGATGAGTCCGCATACGTTATTAAGAACCATTGGACCTGAGCCATGGAACGTTGCTTATGTAGAGCCATCGAGACGACCAGCTGATGGACGCTATGGAGAAAACCCGAACCGTCTATATCAACACCATCAGTTCCAAGTCATTATGAAACCATCGCCGAATAACATTCAAGAATTATATCTCGAAAGTCTAAAAGCGCTTGGAATTAACCCGCTTGAACATGATATTCGTTTTGTAGAAGATAATTGGGAAAATCCGACACTAGGATGTGCTGGACTTGGATGGGAAGTTTGGCTAGACGGAATGGAAATTACACAATTTACGTACTTCCAGCAAGTTGGCGGAATGGAAGCTTCTCCCGTGTCTGCAGAAATCACGTATGGAATCGAACGTTTAGCTACGTATATTCAGGAAAAAGAAAACGTGTTTGATCTTGAATGGGTAGAAGGCTTCACATATGGTGATATTTTCTTACAACCAGAATTCGAACACTCCACATACACGTTTGAAGTGTCAGATAGTGAGATGTTATTTAACTTGTTCAATACGTATGAGAAAGAAGCAACGAGAGCTTTAGACCGTAACTTAGTGTTTCCTTCGTATGATTATATTTTGAAGTGTTCCCACGTGTTTAATTTATTAGATGCTCGTGGTGCGATTTCTGTAACGGAACGAACGGGTTATATTGGACGCGTGCGTACGCTAGCGAGAAAAGCTGCAAAACAGTATTACGAAGAACGTGAAAAACTTGGATTTCCAATGTTGAAGAAAAAGGAGGCAAACTAATGGCGACAACACCATTTCTCCTGGAAATAGGATTAGAAGAATTGCCAGCAAGGTTCGTGACAGAAGCCATTGTTCAACTTGAAGAGAAGGTGCAGCATTGGTTAGCTGATCAAAAACTTACTTACGAGCGAACGGAACGTTTCTCAACCCCTCGACGATTAGCCATTTTGGTTCACGGTTTGGCTGATAAGCAAGAGGATTCTGTCGTAAAAGCAAAAGGCCCTGCAAAAAAAATTGCGCAAGATGAAGAAGGGAACTGGACAAAGGCAGCACTTGGCTTCGCTAAGTCGCAAAAAATTGAGCCAGATGCGTTAACGATCGAAGCGTATAACGGTGTTGAATATGTATATGCAACATCTTTTTCAGAAGGAAAGCATACCGTTGACATTCTCCCACAAATGGAGTCGTTAATAACAAGTCTTAACTTCCCGAAAAGAATGAAATGGCATACGTACGATTTACGATATGCTCGTCCAATACGATGGATTGTAGCGTTGTTTGGAGAAGCGGTTGTTCCAATTGCACTAACAGACGTGACGTCAGGTCGTACAACAAGAGGACACCGTTTTCTAGGTGAATCTAGTATTGACATTTCATCTCCTAACAACTATGAAAATCAAATGCTTGAGCACTATGTCGTGGTAGATGCTGAAAAAAGAAAAAGCGCCATTCGCTCACAGTTAGCGGAATTGGAAGCGACGAATGAGTGGGTTATTCCAGTAAATGAAGATCTTTTGGAAGAAGTCAATAATTTAATTGAATACCCGACTGCCCTAAGTGGTGGATTTGAAGAAACGTATTTAACGTTACCGAAAGAAGTGTTGATTACAACCATGCGCGAACATCAGCGCTATTTTCCGGTCGAATCAAAAACAGGTGAATTATTACCTCATTTCGTCACAGTGCGGAACGGAAATGAAGAACATCTTGAAAATGTTTCTAAAGGGAATGAAAAAGTGTTACGTGGTCGTCTAGCAGATGCTGCATTTTTCTACGAAGAAGATCAAAAGCTATCAATTGATCAGTGGAACCAAAAGCTGAAAAATGTTGTGTTTCATGAGTCAATTGGTACGATTGCGGAAAAAGTTAGTCGGACACAAGAACTGGCTATTTGGCTAGCAGAAAAAGAACAAGTACCAGTAGAACAAATAGAGTTTGTGAAGCGAGCAGCAACCATTTCTAAATTTGATCTTGTTACGAACATGGTAGGGGAATTTCCAGAGTTACAAGGTCGAATGGGTCAAGATTATGCGGAAAAAGCAAACGAAGACAATCGTGTAGCGCTTGCGATTCGTGAGCAATATTTACCGCGTTTTTCGCACGATACGTTGCCAAGTTCAACAATCGGTGGCATTTTGTCTTTAGCAGATAAAATTGACACTGTGTTATCGTGCTTTGCGATTGTTCTTATTCCTACAGGTTCCCAAGATCCATATGCGTTAAGAAGGCAAGCGAACGGGGTCGTTCAAATTTTACTTGATCGAAAATCAGCCACTTCAATAGATACGATCATTGATTATTGGGTAAATACATTGAGTCAAAAAGGATTTATGACGGCTAATGTCGAATCTACAAAAGAAGAAGCAGTACAATTCTTTTTAAGCCGCTTTAAACATTTAATGAATGAGGCTGGCTACCGGTATGATGTTGTAGATGCAGTGTTAGCTGCACCTCTCGTCGATGTATATTCAATGTTTGCAAAAGCAGAAGCGATTGGACAACAGCTTAATCAACCTGAGTTTAAAAAAGCTGTCGAAGCATTGAGTCGAGTAACAAACCTTGCTCAAAAGGCGGAAACAGATACAATCATTGATGAAGCGCTGTTTGAAAATGATGTTGAAGCAAAGTTGTTGGCGGCAATCGTTGAAGTGGAAATGAGTTTAGCACAAGCGTGGACACGACATGACGCGTTTGCAGCTTATCACCTTTTAGCGGCTTGCCAAGAGCCGATTCATGCATTCTTTGAACACACAATGGTTATGGTAGACGATCCAGCAATTCGATCGAATCGTCTAGCATTATTAAAAAGGTTAGCTCGTTCGATTCATTCATATGCTGATTTTCAGCAAATTGTCTTTTCTTCGTAACTAGTGTTCAGGTTAGAGAGGTGAGTCCCAATCGAACTTTCAAATAGACAGCAACAAATCATTGATATTGTCAAAGAAAATGGACCGATTACAGGAGAGCACATTGCGGAGCGTTTGTCTTTAACAAGGGCAACACTCCGCCCTGATTTAGCTATTCTAACGATGTCTGGCTTTCTTGATGCTAGACCACGAGTTGGTTATTTTTATACAGGGAAAACGGATTCTCCTGTTCTTTCAGATGAAATCCAAAAAATTAAAGTCCATCATTATCAATCAAGACCCGTTATTGTAGAACAATCAACTTCTGTTTATGAAGCGATTTGTACGATGTTCCTTGAAGACTGCGGGACATTGTTTATCGTTGATAAGCACACAACGTTAGTAGGGGTTGTCTCTCGAAAAGATTTGCTCCGAGCAAGCATGGGTGGACAAGCAATTGAAACCATTCCAGTTAGTATTATTATGACGCGAATGCCGAATATTACAGTCTGTGAAAAAGAGGACTCAATAATTGAAGTCGCTCATAAACTCATTTCAAGGCAAATTGATGGAATTCCGATTGTGAAAAAAGTTGATGTCGGCTCTGGATTTGAAGTCATTGGGCGAATCACAAAAACAAATATGACTTCTTTGTTAGTAGATTTAGCTAAGAATGAAGGAACATAAGGAGGGCTGTTCTTCATGAGTCAAACGGAACGCTTAATTGTTTACATTGTGTCAGATTCAGTTGGTGAAACTGCTGAACTAGTTGTGAAAGCGGCAGTTAGTCAATTTAATGGATCGAATGTAGAAATTCGCCGCATTCCTTATGTAGAGGATAAAGGAACGATTCAAGAAGTCGTACAAATCGCGAAAAAAGCGAAGGCGTTAATTGCATTTACGCTTGTTGTTCCAGAGATTAAAGATTATTTACTGCAAACAGCAAAAGAAGCAAATGTTGAAACCGTTGATATTATTGGTCCTGTATTAGGGAAGATTAATCAATTAACGAATGAACAACCAAGGTATGAACCAGGTCTAATTTATCGATTGGACGAAGATTATTTCAGAAAAGTTGAAGCGATCGAATTTGCTGTTAAATATGATGATGGCCGAGACCCTAGAGGAATTATTTTGGCAGATGTTGTCTTGATTGGCGTATCAAGAACGTCAAAGACGCCTCTTTCTCAATATTTAGCTCACAAACGATTAAAAGTGGCGAACGTCCCCCTTGTGCCGGAAGTGGAACCGCCGGAAGAACTATTCAAAATCTCATCTAAAAAATGTATTGGCTTACGTATTAGCCCAGAAAAGCTAAATAGCATACGAACTGAGCGTTTGAAAGCATTAGGATTGAAGTCTGAAGCGAACTACGCAAATATAAACCGCATTAAACAAGAATTGGATTATGCGCAAGAAGTGATGGAGCGGGTAAACTGTCCAGTGATTGATGTGTCAAATAAAGCGGTAGAAGAAACAGCGAATTTAATCTCCAATATGTTCCAAAAGCATTAATTGGAAACTGTTTACTGTTCAAAAAGCTTGTTTTAAAGTATAATTGCCAATTGGGACTCTAAATTTGCTGATTTGATGTATAAAAAGGCTAGAGATCAAATAAATTTAAAAAGTCAAGACTTTTTCTTGTTTTTTTGGTAATGATAGTAAAGAAGACGAAATAAATTAGGGTTTTCGACAGGTTCTTGTTTTTTTCGTCAAATAAGAAGGAGATCAAGCCATAAATGTTGAATGGTTACGTATGAGTTCAACGGTATATGTTGATGCAGATTCTTGTCCTGTTAAAGAAGAAATTATTACCCTTTGTGATCAATATCAAAAAGAATTGGTCTTTGTTTTTTCGTATGCACATAATATGGTCTTGCCCCAACAAGTCAAAACCGTACAAGTAGATGTAGATAAAGAAGCAGCGGATCTTTATTTACTCCAAACGGTAAGACGAGGCGACATATGCATATCTCAAGATCATGCCTTAGCTTCATTATTGATTATAAAAGGGACGATTGTGCTTTCTCCACGCGGTCATGTATATAAAGAAGAGGAAATGTCGAGCATGTTACAGTCTCGCTATGCTTCTCAAAAAGCTAGAAGAGCTGGAAAGAAGACAAAAGGTCCTCGGAAATTTACGACAGAAGATCGTGAGCAATTTGCACAGTCGCTTGAATACGCATTAAAACGTGACAACGATAGGAATGAAAAAGAATAGGTGATGGCGTTATGTCCGTGAAAATTCCTGATGAGAAACTATCAGAAATAAGGAATGCGAGCGATATCGTTGATGTCATCGGTGAGTATGTTCAACTTAAGAAGAATGGGCGCCAATACGGCGGGTTATGTCCTTTTCATGATGAAAAAACGCCGTCTTTTTCTGTCTCAGAAGAAAAACAGGTTTACCATTGTTTTGGTTGTGGAGCTGGCGGGAATGTGTTTACGTTCCTGCAAGAATTAGAAGGCTGGTCGTTTACAAAAACGGTCACCCATCTAGCTGATAAAAATAAGATTTCTTTACCTCAAATCACGCAGCTTTCAGAGGATGTTTCGCAAGTAGATACATCTAAAATAGAAGCAATGAAGAAAGCTCATCAGCTAGCTGCTTCTACGTATCATAGTATTTTTATGTTTACGGAAGAGGGATCTCCAGGTCGTGTATATGCAGAGGAACGTTGGTTTTCTCAAGCTCAAATTGATCATTTTAAAATTGGCTATGCACTAGACGAATGGGAAACCATTTCAAAGGTCCTTGAACAAAATGATTTCGACTTAGAGATCATGGAAGAAGCTGGATTAGTTGCGAAGCGTAAAACAAGCGGATTTTACGATTTATTCCGCAATCGTTTAATTTTTCCAATTTCAGATAATAATGGAGACATTGTTGGTTTTGGTGGAAGAATTATTGGTGAAGGTCAACCAAAATATTTAAATAGTCCAGAGACACCTATTTATCAAAAAGCAAAAACGTTATTTCACATGTATGAAGCGCGACCAATCATTCGAAAGAAAGACCGTGCTTACCTTTTTGAAGGTGCATTCGATGTGATGGCGGCATGGAAGTCAGGAATTGAAAATGCGGTTGCAACCCTCGGAACGGCTTTAAGCCCCGATCATGCGAAGCTTCTTCGCCGAAACGCAGAAGAGATTGTTGTCTGTTTTGATGGTGATAAAGCGGGTCGAGAGGCAATCCGAAAAACAATTCCTTATTTAGAAAAAGTGGGCTGCCGGATTCAAGTTTGTTTGTTACCAGATGGGTATGATCCAGATGACTTTGTGAAAGAATTTGGTTCAGATGCGTTCAAACTTCATTTAGAAGAAGAACTTTTGTCTGTTATGGCTTTTAAGATGCATGATGCCAAGCAAACAAAAAACTTAGAAAATGAAGGAGAACGTCTTAAGTATATTGAAGACATGCTTGAGGAAATCGCAGGCTTAGAGCAATCGATTGAGCAAGAGCACTATTTAAGGCAGTTATCAAACGAATTTAACCTGTCTTTGCACGTTTTGCAACAAGAAATGGAGCGGAAGGAAAAAAAACAGGGGCGTTCAAAACAAGATCAACCTGCCGAACATCGGAAAGAAACGATTAAACCACATCATCATTTCCAAACATCTAGGCCTATGGCTGCGCATATTAAGGCAGAACGGATGCTCCTTGCCCATATGTTACAAGATGAAGAGATGATTTGGAGAGTTACGGAGCGTCTAGAGAGTGGTTTCAATATAGACGAACATGGAGCTCTTTATGCATATTTGTTATCCTTTGTTTCGCAACATCCAGAAAAGGGAATAAGTAATTTTATAGAGAGTCTTGAAGATCAAAATCTTGCGAAGTTAGCTGCTTACCTGCTTATGCAAGATATAAAAATCGACTGTACAGATGATGAACTACACGATTACATTAAGAAGATTGAACAATATCCGAAACTATTACAAATTAAAGAAAAGCAACAAGCGGCGCGTTTAGAGCAAGATCCAATTCTTGCCGCGCAAAAGCAAATGGAACTCATACGCGAAAAAAGGGAATTGCTAGGAAAGTAATTCGTCGTTAATTTTGGAAGGAGGGGATCGAGTGGCTGATAAACCGTTACGTCCAGTAACTGAAGGTGATCTATCCATCGATCAAGTAAAAGAACAATTAGTAGAGGTTGGTAAAAAGCGTGGTACATTAACGTATGCCGAAATTACAGAGAAAATGGCTTCGTTTGAACAAGATGCTGACCAAATGGATGAATTTTATGAATACCTTGGAGAGCAAGGTGTGGAACTCTTAAATGAAACGGACGATGAAGTACCATCCATGCAACAAGTCGAAAAAAATGAAGATGAATTCGATTTAAATGATCTTAGCGTCCCTCCTGGTATTAAAATAAACGATCCAGTTCGTATGTACCTTAAAGAAATTGGTCGTGTGCCGCTTCTTTCTGCTGAAGAGGAAATCAATTTAGCAAAACGAATCGAGCAAGGTGATGAAGAAGCGAAGAAGCGTTTAGCAGAAGCGAACTTGCGTCTTGTTGTTTCCATTGCGAAGCGTTATGTAGGAAGAGGCATGCTGTTTCTTGATCTTATTCAAGAAGGCAACATGGGTCTGATTAAAGCGGTTGAAAAGTTTGATTATGACAAAGGCTTTAAATTTAGTACGTATGCAACGTGGTGGATTCGTCAAGCAATTACTCGTGCCATTGCGGACCAAGCGAGAACCATTCGTATTCCAGTGCATATGGTTGAAACCATTAACAAATTAATTCGTGTACAACGTCAGCTTCTTCAAGACTTTGGTAGAGAACCGACGCCAGAAGAAGTTGGAAAAGAAATGGAATTAACGCCAGAAAAAGTTCGAGAAATCCTTAAGATTGCTCAAGAGCCTGTTTCATTAGAAACGCCAATTGGTGAAGAAGATGATTCTCACTTAGGTGACTTCATTGAAGACCAAGAAGCTTTAGCGCCGTCAGATGCAGCTGCGTATGAACTATTAAAAGAACAACTAGAAGACGTGTTGGATACCCTCACGGATCGTGAAGAAAATGTACTTCGCCTTCGCTTTGGCCTTGATGATGGTCGTACGCGCACGCTCGAAGAAGTTGGTAAAGTGTTTGGTGTAACGCGTGAGCGGATCAGACAAATTGAAGCGAAAGCCTTACGCAAATTACGCCATCCAAGTAGAAGTAAACGATTAAAGGATTTCTTAGATTAACAATTGGTGTGCACACGGATTCAGCTTAACTGGGTTCGTGTGCCTTCCTTATTTCTATTTTACTTCTTCTTAAAACGGATTGCAAATCGTTGTTGAGAATTTTCTTATAAATTAACTTGAATTTTTTTCGCTATTTTTGGGAAAAGTAAGATGAAGCCTTTTCATAATGGTGAATTTGGAGTAAACTATAGTAGATTCGTGCTTTTTATACATAAATTAAGGGTTCGTTCTAACGAGAAAGGAGAGCACCTATATGAAAGGTCGTCCGTTAATCCCGTTCGCTATTATCGCACTACTTGGGATCGTACTTATGGTTGCGATGTCTGCAATTGGCGTAGATCAACGTGCTAGTATGGATGAAGAAGAGGAAGAACCAGTAGACATCGGGGATCCGGTTGAATATGGACAAGGTATCGTTGAGAGTTCATGTATAAGTTGCCATGCAAATGATTTAGGTGGTACCGCAAGTGCACCAGCGATTAACGATTTAGAGGGAGAATTATCTCACGATGAAATCGTTGACATTGTGACGAACGGTCAAGGAAACATGCCTGCATTTGGCTCTTCACTACAACCGGAAGAAATTGATGCAGTCGCCGATTACTTATTATCATTATCGGAATAGGAGAGCGGGGGGATAACCCTTGCTTTTTTCTTTTGGAAGGAGAAACAATCGCTTTGAATACGAATCAATTGTCTCGCAGACTTGAACGTGTGGCGTACTATGCGGAAGGCTACCAATCTTTGGCGGATATTGGCTCAGACCATGCTTACTTACCATGTTATTTATGCTTGAGAGATGCTGGTCTTCATGCCATTGCTGGAGAAATAAATGAAGGTCCGTATCAGTCTGCACGTAAACAAGTAGAGCTGTCGCGTTTAGAAAATCAGATCGAAGTAAGAAAAGGAAGCGGCTTAGAAGTTATAAACGATAACGAACAGGTCGACGTAATCACGGTCGCAGGTATGGGAGGACCGCTTATTGCTTCTATATTAGATCTCGGATTAGAAAAACTTACAGGTAGTAAACGGTTGGTTTTGCAGCCGAATGTAGCTTCTCAAGCCGTACGTGAATGGCTGATGTCCCATCAATTTAACATTGTCGCTGAAGAAATTATTGAAGAAGATGATAAAATTTATGAGATTGTAGTCGCTGAAAAAAGTGACTCTCTTGTAACGTATACAGAGGTAGAGTTGATGATGGGTCCTTTGTTAATTCAAAATCAAACAAAGGTTTTTAAAAAGAAGTGGATTCAAGAAAAAAATAGTTGGGAACGTGTGTTAAAACAATTAAAGCAGGGAACGGAAACGATAGAGCTTTCAAATAAAAAAGAAGCGTTAAAACGTAAGATTGACATGGTTGAGGAGGTATTTGTGTGACACTTACAGGGAAAGACGTCATAAAGGAATTTGAACGGTTTTCACCGAAAGCGTACGCTGTTGAAGGCGATCGAAATGGATTGATGGTAGGTACGTTAAATAAGCCAGTTCAACATGTGATGATTGCCCTTGATGTACTTGAAGAAACGATGAACGAGGCAATTGAGCAAAAAGTTGACTTAATTATTGCCCACCATCCATTACTATTTAGACCTTTGAAACAAATAAATTTGGATACAGCAATGGGGCGAATTGTTCAAAAAGCAATTCAACATGAAATAACGATCTATGCCGCACATACAAATCTTGATGTTGCATCTGGAGGTGTGAACGATTTATTAGCGAATGCGCTACACATCCAATCGCCAGAGGTGCTCGTACCAACTTATAAAGAAGATATGTTCAAGTTTGTGGCTTTTGTTCCAAAAACCCATGGCGATGCAATTCGAGAATCGTTAGGAGAAGTGGGAGCAGGTTTTATTGGAGAATACAGCCATTGTTCGTTTTCTTCAATTGGTGAAGGGACGTTTCGTCCAACTGAGCGTGCCAATCCTTATTTAGGTGAGAACAATAAACAAGAAGTGGTAGAGGAAGAACGGATTGAAACGATTGTCCCGAAACACTTAACGACGTCCGTGATTGAAGCATTCGTTTCAGCTCATCCGTATGAAGAACCAGCGTATGATCTTTATCCACTTGAAGAACCTTCCGTAACGCTCGGGTTAGGTAGAGTGGGCAAAATTCCTCAAGCTCAAACGTTACGTGAGTACGTGGATGTAGTGAAAAAAGCACTCAGTGTTGAGAATGTCCGTGTTGTCGGAAATTTAGATAAGAAAATTAACAGAGTAGCCGTATTAGGCGGAGATGGGAATAAGTATGTTAATCAAGCATTGCGTAAAGGTGCGGATGTACTTGTGACTGGTGATCTTTATTATCATGTTGCGCAAGATGCGAAAATGGATGGAATGACAATTATTGATGCAGGTCATCATATTGAAGCCATTATGAAAAAAGGTGTCGCCGAAGAACTACAAAAACGATTTGAGGGGAAAGAGCTGAAGATTTCCGCTTCAAAAAATAGTACAGATCCTTTTCAATTCATGTGACATCGTAACAGAAGAAAGCGCTAATGCAGGTTATCTACATTAGCGCTTTTTATCGTTTATTTCTTTACGCGTACTTTTGGGAGGATTTTTTCAATCGGTACTTTTTTCGTCGTATCCCACGTTGTTTCATTTTCAGGTTCATAGTTTTCAATAAATGTGATGACTTCTTTCGTGATCGGTGTTGGCGTTGAAGCACCTGAAGTGACACCAACTTTTTTTGCATCCTTAATCCAATCCAAGTTTAGCTGTGATAAATCACCAATACGGTATGCGGGTGTACCTGCAATCTGTTGTGAAACTTGTGCTAAACGGTTGGAGTTATTGCTTTTCGGGTCACCAACAACAATGACAACATCACATTGTGACGCTTGTTCTGCAACTGCTTCTTGACGAACTTGAGTCGCTAAACAAATTTCATTGTGTACTTCAGCTTTAGGATACAGCTCCATAGCACGTTTCATAATGTCGGAAACGTCCCACTGACTCATTGTTGTTTGGTTTGTGATAATAATATCACGATCATCCAACGTTAACGCTTCAAGATCATCCATTGTTTCAACAAGGTGAACGGCATCTGGTGCAACGCCTACTGCGCCTTCTGGTTCAGGGTGGCCTTGTTTACCAACATAAATGAACTGATGACCTTCATCTGCTTTTTCGCGAATTAAATCATGTGTTCTTGTTACATCTGGGCACGTAGCATCAATGCACGTTAGCCCTTTTTCTTTAGCAAGTCGACGAACTTCTGGAGATACACCGTGTGCGGTAAAAATTACGGTACCGTGGGTCACTTCCTTAAGAATTTCTAACCGGTTCGGTCCATCTAAAGAAATAATGCCATCTTCTTCAAATGCATCCGTAACGTGTTGATTGTGGACAATTTGCCCAAGTATATAAAGAGGTCTCGGCAAGTCCAAATTTTGCGCAGCTTGACGTGCCATAACCATCGCGTCTACAACGCCATAACAATAGCCTCTAGGTGAAATTTTTAATACGTCCATAAAAGTCCATGGCCTCCTATTAAAAACAGGCTTCCATAAAAAAAGAAAGCCGTGTTTTGATTCATCTTCTATTGTAAAGGAGATACGCGCAGGTGACAATCAAGACGCGTTATTAATTTGCTTCTTCTAGCAAATTTGTGTCGATAAATTCATATGCTTGCTCTTCGGAATATTTTTGCACAACTGCAAGTTCGCTTGCTACCATTTGTCTAGCTTTCTGTAAATGGTGGCGATCTTGGATATGGAGACCATTCGAACGCTCGGTTTGCTTTTTTGAAAGCGAAGATACAAGGTGAGCTGCATCGATGATACTTCCTGTTTTAAGTAAGTTTTCTGTGTCTCGAGAAAACTGACTTGAAGACAGGGGAATTTCAGGGCCTGATTTTAATGCATCTGCTACTTGAGTGACTTCAGAGGAGGAGATGACCTTTCTAAGTCCGGATTCATCAATCCGCGATTCTTGAAGCATAAGTGTTACATCAACGAGTGGAAAATGCAAAATATAATATGACTGTGTTTCTCCTAAAACACTCTTCTCTTCAATTTCTTGGATCTTTCCGGCCCCATGATAAGGGTAAACAACGTTGTCTCCGACTTTAAACATGGACATTCCTCCAATCGATTTATACATGTCAGTATAGCACATTTGAAGGCAAATATCAAATTATACTATCGTTATAGGAAGCTTGTCAACAACTAAAATTTGATTTATATATAAAGTTTTGGAAGCGATTCCCCGGAAGGTGGTTGCTTTTGTTTAGTAGCCGAAGTTGTGTTCGCAATTGATTGATTTGATGGACGATCAAGCACGGGTGTTTCATTTTGAATACCGTCCGCTTGCTGATTAGAAGCTTGGTCTGAACGAGCAGTAGTCGATTCTGCACTTGTCTGCATCTGTTGACCGGATGATGGCTGTCTCATCGATCGCATCATTCGCCAAAGAGTGGGAACATTTTTAACAAATGGTCCGTATTGTTGAATCATAGGGGCGACTTGCTGGGTAATGCCCATAACCCGTTGTGTATTTTCTAAAATGGTAGCAAAGTTTAACCCTCCAGATGCACTTCCTAATGCTTGACTGGTAATCCGACCACCTCCGAGTAGACGAGCTAAGATTCCGCCGCCACGGGAAGCGCCTGATACAGCATGTTGGATGGGGGCGGATGCCATTGATGCTGTCGGCTGCATAAAATGAGTTGCTGTTCCTAATAATCGACTTGAACCACTTGATAATGGTTGCATAGGGATCGAGCTGGCAGGTGGTCCATAATATGGCTGCATGACAATGTCCTCCTACAATGATCTAATAATATAGACTATGCGAAAAACGGGCGTATTGTGCGTATTTTGACCTTGGACTTGCTCGTGAATTATGATAAAATGAACTATTGCATGAAGGAACTGGAAAAGAGGAAATGAATAATGAATGCAGAAAATTTTTTAAGACTAGGAATTACGGATAAATTGCAGCAAGCGCTTGTTGATGCCAATATAGCTAAACCAACAGAAATACAAGAACGCCTTATACCGGCTATCTTAAACGGTAAAGACGTTATTGGACAATCGCAAACAGGAACTGGAAAAACGTTCGCTTTCTTATTGCCAATTGTTGAGAAGTTAAAAAGGGAACAAGAGCAGGTTCAAGCCATTATAACGGCTCCAACTAGAGAACTTGCAACACAATTATATAATGAGGTAGCGAAGCTCATTAAACCGTTTGAAGGTGGAGTCTCTGCTCAACTTTATGTTGGTGGTACGGACCGTCAAAAACAGCTGGACCGCTTAAAAACGAAACAACCACATATTGTTGTTGGGACACCAGGTAGAATTAATGATTTAATTCAGCAAAATGCGCTACTTGCGTATACGGCTACAACGCTTGTGGTTGATGAGGCAGATCAAATGCTTGATATGGGCTTCATTGAAGATGTCGATAAAGTCGCAGGGAAAATGGCGGACCAGCTACAGATGCTTGTATTTTCAGCGACGATTCCAGAAAAGCTTCAACCGTTCTTAAAGAAATATATGACGCAGCCACGCCACGTTCATGTACAGCCTGAAGCTTTGGCTGCTAAGGCGGTCAAACACCAGCTGGTCCCTGTTCGTCACAAAGAAAAGCTAACCGTGTTAAAAGAATTGGTACGTAACATTAATCCTTATTTAGCGATAGTATTTGTAAACACAAAAGAGCAAGCGGATATTGTAGCAGATGAACTAGCAAAAGAAGGATTAAACATCGAACGACTTCATGGTGGACTTGCTTCACGCGAGCGTAGAAAAGTGATGAAAAAAGTAGATGATGCCAGTGTGCAGTATTTAGTTGCTTCTGATCTTGCAGCTAGAGGCATGGATATTAAAGGTGTTACTCATGTCATTAACTACGAATTTCCTGCAGATTTAGATTTTTATGTTCATCGAGTAGGTCGTACCGCTCGTGCAGGCGCAGATGGTCTTGCGATGTCTCTATTTGAAAAAACGGACGAGTATGCATGTGGCAAACTTGCAAGCAAAGGAATTCCATTCACGTTTGTGGAGTTCAAAGATGGAGAATGGCAGCAAGTTAAAGGGCCTATCGGTAGTGGTGGCTTTTCACAAAAAAAACCAGCTACTAATGAAAAAAGACAGTCAAATTCAGCCTCGAAATCGCAGCCACAAGAAAGAACTGGTGGAAAAGCAAAAGCCAAAGCGAAAAAAGTTAAACCTGCATACAAACGAAAAGCGCGTGTCGCGCAGGAAAAGAAACATCGAAGAGATAATAAAGCACGTTCCCGTAAAAGCAAGTAAAGGAGAGTTCAGATAATGTCTTTGTTATTAGGATCACATGTATCGATGAGTGGAAAAAAGATGTTGCTTCAATCGAGTGAAGAAGCGGCTGCTTATGGTGCGAACACGTTTATGATTTACACAGGTGCACCGCAAAACACGCGACGTAAAGCAATTGAAGAGTTGAATATTGAAGCTGGAAAACAGCACATGGAAGAGCATGGTATTCGTGACATTGTCGTTCATGCACCTTACATTATAAATATTGCAAACACGCAGAAGCCCGAAACGTTTAAACTAGGTGTGGATTTCTTACGTTCAGAGATTGAACGGACAGAAGCTCTTGGTGCGAAACAAATTGTCTTGCACCCTGGAGCGCACGTAGGTGCTGGTCCGGAAGCTGGAATTAAGAAGATTATCGAAGGATTAAACGAAGTCTTAACAGAAAAAAGAGATGTGCAAATTGCGCTTGAAACAATGGCCGGTAAAGGTTCTGAATGTGGACGGACATTTGAAGAACTGGCTGAGATCATTGCGGGCGTCACGCATAACGAACGATTATCTGTTTGTTTTGATACATGTCATACGCATGATGCTGGCTACAATCTTGTGGAAGACTTTGACGGCGTATTAGAGTCTTTTGACAAAATTATTGGTACTGATCGAATAAAAGTTGTTCACGTTAATGATTCAAAAAATGAACGACACGCGCAAAAAGACCGACATGAAAACATTGGACATGGATATATTGGTTTAAAGGCACTTGATTATATTGTTCATCATAATCAGTTTAAAGATGTCCCAAAAATTTTAGAAACGCCGTTTATCGGGGTTGACAAAAAAGACCGTAAGCCACCTTATGAGCACGAAATTGCGTTATTAAGAAGAGAGCGGAGCGATCTTATCGAAAAATAATAAAAAGAGCACCTCTAGTTTGAAAAAACGAGGTGCTCTTTTTATTATCTAATGGTAAAATAATGGCAAGAAACCATTTAAAGCATATGGTTGTATTTCTGGAACAGCTGGGAAACGGTTGAAGAAACATAGGAATCTGTTTCTTTTGTTAATTGATAAATAATGGATTCGACTTGTTTTTTATTTCCAACATTAATGGTTTGTTGCCGTAAAATGCGAAGGACGCTATCTGCCTGTTCACTTGATAATGGGTAACCTTGTTTCTCGGCAAGTTGCATAAATTCTTCTTTACTAATTGAATTAATTTTTTGGTTCACGAGCTGTTGCATGATGAAGTTCATGATGGCACCGCTCCTTAAAATAGAAAGTCTCTTTTACTGTATGTTGTGAAAGAAAAAACAGAACAAAAAAAGGAGTTAACGTCTCTTTTCACGAATAAGAGTAAAATATAGGAGATTCGGAAAAGTGTTTTATTATTTGTTATTCTGATTAATGATAAGGGGGGCCAGAAGATCTATGAACCAAAACCAGCTTTACAAAAATGGCCCTAATAGGAGTACTGATATGTTGCACAAAGAGATAATTGGAAAGCAAGACTATCGTAATCAAACGATGTTCACGCTTATTGAAGAGTTAAATTTACCATATTTAAAAGTAGATCAAACGTTGAAAGTTTTATCTTGGAATGAAATGTTTAGTTTTTTAACAGACATTAAAAAAGAAGAACTTCAACATTCTTCACTCAAAGAGTTAGCGATCAGTCATGATATTGCAGAGTTTTTTCTTAATCAACTTGAACTCAGCTCTAAATATGTGCAAATCACGAAAAATATTTATGAGAATGAGGGAAGTGTACTTAATATTACTTTTATTCCAGAAGTGGAAAATGAGCGTGTCTGTTATTTTATTATGTTAGAAGATTTATCTTTGCAAACGAAATATGAGGAATTATTGACGTTTCAACACCAAATGCAAGCGGTGTCTCATATTGCTGCTAGTGTTGCCCATGAATTGCGTAACCCGCTTTCAGTTATCAAAGGCTTTTTACAGCTATCGCATTTAACGTGTGATTTTCAAAAATATTACAACACCATCATCTCTGAGCTTAATCGAATGAACATTATCATTGAAGACTTTTTATCCGTTTCTCGAAAAAAATCAAACCGAAAATGGCAATCCCCCTCTAACCTCATCCAGTCATTAGTGGAATTAATGAAAGCGGAGTGTCTGTTGCACAGTGTGGAGCTACAGGTAAATTTTGATAAGTCCTTTGCGCTATGCTATGTGAACGAATCGATGTTTAAACAAGTGATGCTCAATTTACTTAGAAACGCGATTGAAGCATTTGATGAGCGCGCTTCCTACAAGTATTTAAAAGTATCAAGCAAGGAAGTAGGGGAGTTTGTACATATTGAATTAATTGATAATGGCAAAGGCATGCCTAAAGAAGTTGTTGAACAACTCGGGAAACCTTTTTTTACGACGAAAGAAAAAGGAACGGGTGTCGGCATTCCACTATGTAAAAAAATCGTTGAAGACCATGGTGGTCATTTTTATGTCTCAAGTGAACGTGATGTGGGGACAAAAGTTGTGATTACGTTTCCTTTGCTTGTCTAACAAGACTTTTTGGATGTAGCCTTATTATAGGCTTTTTGTTTGTTGGAAGATCTTAGCGCTTGACGTTCGTATCGATATCGTCTATTCTACTTTGGAGCTAAAGGAGGAGGACGTTTGTATGGAACGAAACCGAAAAAAGCTTATTTTATTATGTTTATTAGGACCTGTTATTGGCCTATTTTTATATACAAATCATCTTACAAATGGACAACTGGAGGAACGTGCTTATGGTAATTCCTATGATCCATTAGAAGAAGATTATGAGCATATTAAAGAAGAGATTACCATGTTTCATGATGGGTCGTTGGACTCTCTTCCTTCATATGAAGATAACAAACATGCATGGGAAGATGCTGAACAGCTTGGTGGCTTTCTTCATGAAGAGAGTGAAGGGCACTTCGAAGAGCGTTGGGGCATGTATCTTGGACTTATCGCTGAGCAAGAAGATGTAGATCCGTTTCTTGTTTACGAACTTCTAAAAGTTGAAAGTGGTCATACGTTTGATGAGAATGCGATCGGACCAGAAACAAAGTATGGGCATGCTTATGGTATGGCACAATTTATGACGAATACCGCACCGTGGATTGCAGATATGGCGAGTTTAGATTATGAAAAAGACTATTTATTTAATCCCTATTACGCCATTCATTTATCGGTACAGTACTTGTCGTTTTTGCATGACCAATATGACAATTGGGATCAAGCTTTAACTGCATATCATCGAGGAATGGGCGGGATGCAAGCCTATATAGCAGAAAATGGACATGCTAAAAGCGAATACGCAGTGACAATTCAAAAACAAGCAAAAACCCATGACCTCTTTTAAAAAACGGCCAACGTGCCGTTTTTGTTTTGTTAAAAATGCAGAAACATGGCTGGACAAATGAGAAAAAAAGAGTATAATAGGTTGAAGATAAATCGGAATCATTCTGAATAGGGGGATGGAAATGATTCGCGAAAACTATGTTTCCTTAGAGAATATAACATTTGCTTACGGGCGACGTCCGGTACTCAGTGACGTTTCATTAACAATAAAAAAAGGTGATTTCCTTGGATTGGTTGGTCCGAATGGATCTGGGAAGTCAACATTAATAAAAATGATGCTTGGTTTACTGCGACCAACAGAAGGTACGGTCAAAGTATTTGATGACTCGATAGAGCATTTTCATCAATGGGACCGTATTGGCTATGTGTCACAAAAAGCAAATAGCTTTAGCAGTGGTTTTCCTGCCACTGTTTACGAAGTTGTATCAATGGGCTTGTTTGGAAAAGTAGGGCTTTTTCGTTTCATGAAGAAAAAGCATAAAGAAATGGTGTTCCGTGCTGTCGAGCAAGTAGATATGACGGAGTACTTGTATGAAAATATCGGAGAACTTTCTGGTGGTCAACAGCAACGTGTCTTTATTGCGCGAGCGCTCGTGAGCGACCCAGATTTGCTGATTCTTGATGAACCGACGGTGGGAATTGATGCGAAAAGCGTTGCATCGTTTTATGGCTTGCTGCACGAATTAAATCGTGATTTAGGAAAAACCCTTCTATTAATTTCTCATGATATCGGGGCGATGACGGATCATGTAAACAAAGTAGCTTGCTTAAACCGGACAATCCATTTTCACGGAAAAACCGAAGAATTTGCTGCGAAAAAAGACAAGCTGGATTTTTATGGACATGATGTTCATTTGTTAACCCACAGTCATGAAGGAGTCCACCATGCTTAATGCTTTTTTAACTTATGATTTTCTGCAATATGCGTTATTGACTGGTGTAATGATTGGGTTACTTGCTCCTTTATTAGGAGTCTTTTTAGTTGTGAGAAGAATGTCTTTAATTGCAGATGCTTTATCGCACATCACCTTATCTGGTATTGCTTTTAGTCTCTTGCTCGGAAGCTATATTCCGTTTATGCAAGGGGTTAACCCGCTTTATATGGGGATGGTCTTTTCAGTAAGTGGGTCACTCTTTATGGAGAAATTACGACAAGTGTATGTGCATTATAAAGAGATTGCCATTCCAATTATCATGTCGGCTGGTATAGGATTAGGCGTTGTATTTATTTCGATGGCTAATGGATTTAACACAGATTTATTAAATTATTTATTTGGGTCTGTAATTGCTGTTAACCGCAGTGACTTTATTACAATTACAGTTATTACTGTTGTTGTACTATTTATTTTGATCATTTTTTATAAAGAATTATTCTTTCTATCATTTGATGAAGAGCAAGCGCGTGTATCAGGGATTAATCGACGTCTCGTTCATTTAATTTTTATGGTTATGGTTGCGCTTGTTATCGCGGCTTCAATGCGAGTAGTGGGAATTTTACTCGTCTCTGCTTTAATGACTTTACCTGTTGCGAGCGCAATGCGATTCGCGAAAGGGTTTAAGCAATTGTTCTTTTACGCAGTTATTTTTGGAGAAGTTGCAGTAATTGGCGGCCTAATGCTTGCATTTCAGCTGAATTTAGCGCCAGGTGGAGTGATTGTACTTCTAGCAGTATTGATCTTATTATTTTCCATCTTATTTGGTCGAAATCGTGCAAAGCAAGGGCGCTTTCCGTTGAAAAAAAGAACGCAACCTACTAGCCAATCCGAATAAAATTCGTTACACTAAAAAGCAAGAAGTCAAAGAAGAGGGTTGATTGAATGGATGTTTCACATGCACTTAATCGCTTAAAAGAAAAAGGGTACAAGTATACAGATAAACGAGAAGACATGCTGCGTTTGTTCGCAAATGATTCTCGCTACATGACCGCTAAAGATGTATTGGAAAATATGCATGACCAATACCCTTCATTAAGTTTTGATACGATTTACCGTAATTTATCGTTGTTCGCTGATTTGGATTTATTAGAAACAACGGAGCTCGAGGGTGAAAAACGATTTCGATTTAGTTGTCGAACATCAGAACACCATCACCATTTAATTTGCTTAGATTGTGGGAAAACAGAGCACTTTCATAATTGTCCAATGGACGAGGAGTTATTCAATCGGTTTCCTAACTTTCAAGTCACTGGTCATAAATTTGAAATTTATGGCATGTGTCAAGCTTGTCAACAGTAAACATAAAAGTAGAGATGGCTACGCGGCATCTCTGCTTTTTTTTGCGCGCATAATTCCCATCTTTTACGCGTTATGAGATCAAACGCTTGGGAGAACCTATAAACACAAGGGGGGATTAGATGTCACCAGTTGTAATGTGTAACGTTTCAAGCTGTCTCCATTGGAAAGAAGAAAACCAGTGTGGTGCAGATAAGATTTTGGTCCAAACGGATAAATTGGAGTCTTCCTATGACATGGAAACAAGTGAAGAATTAGGAACAGATGAGTTAGGTGAAGTGAAAAAGAGTGAAGAAACATGCTGTCACACGTTTGAACCTAAGCATTAATAAAAACTCTCTAGTCATCGCACTAGAGAGTTTTATTTTTTATCCACGACTCAACCCAGGCCTCAGCTTCTGTCCAATTTGTCACGCGAATGACTTGTTCAGGTACCGGTAAACGATTGTATGGCGTATCAAACAAAATAACGGGAATCCTGCATTCTTCGGCAATCATGACCGCATTGTCATGTTTATCTTCAAAAAAGATTTCGACGTTTTGTTCTTTAACAGCTTCAATCTTATTATGGTGACCAATGAGTTCAACATGTTGAAAAGGAATGTCGTTCTTCTTTAACCAATCGAGTGTAATGGCTTCGTATTGCTTTTTGCGAGCTGTAATAAAAATAAGGTCGTGATCTACGTTCCATTTACTTAGAATTTGATCGACCTTCTTAATAAGTGGCGCATTGCTGTATATCGTCGGTTCATTTTTTAACATCCACTTCCAAAAATCGGCTTCTTCTATATTTAATAAATTAGATAGGTCGTACTCAGAAATGTCATCTAGTGTAAAGCTTGTATTAAAATCTTGGTTAATATAGGGAATAAACGTTGCAGGATCTGTAATGGTTCCGTCAATATCAAAACCTAATCGTCTTTTCATTGTTTGCACCTCGTATGATTTCATAAGAATGTTTGCGTCAGAAAGAGAAATACTACACCTAAGAAAGGGGGATTTATGATGAGTGATCAGCAAAAGAAAAAGCATAAACAACCATTAACATTGGTTGATAAAGATGATCCTTCATTAACATTTTTAAACACGCATGTTGATGGACACGACGGTGAAAAAGGTTCCGAGTATGTTTATGATGCCAAAGAAAAACAAGATTATCATGAAGAATACGCCAATGAATTTACGCCAGATGATTTAAATGAAGGCGAAGATTATGGTGACAGTAGCGCTGGAAAAGGAATTGGAACGATGGGCATCGTTTTCGCCATCACTTCATTATTTTTAGTACCGCTTCTATTAGGCCCAATTGGGATTATATCAGGCATTATCGCGATTGTAAAAGGACGGAAATCATTGGGGATATGGGCGATCGTAATTGGCGCCATTTCTGTATTATCCACATTGATTATTACTCCGTTTTTATAAATAGGAAAAACCGACTCCCGAGAGAGTCGGTTTTGCTTTAATTAAGTTGTTCTTCTCGTTGTTTTGCGTAATGCGCTTCTGCCATTTTATCGATTTCTTTTTTAAGTTCATCGACCATCGTTTCTTCTGGTACTTTACGGACAATTTCACCTTTCATGAAGAGAAGGCCTTCTCCGCGTGCACCGGCAATCCCGATGTCTGCTTCTCGAGCTTCACCAGGTCCGTTTACTGCGCATCCGAGGACGGCAACTTTAATCGGCGCTTTTACGCTGGCGATATACTCTTCCACTTCATTTGCAATACTAATGAGGTCAATTTCGATTCGACCACATGTAGGACAAGAAATAAGTGTAGCAGCGTTAGCAGCTAGACCAAAGGATTTAAGCAACTCTCGTGCTACTTTTACTTCTTCAACAGGATCTGCAGAAAGAGAAATACGTAATGTGTTTCCAATCCCCATATTGAGTAAAATGCCGATACCGGCAGCACTTTTTACTGTTCCAGCAAAAAGAGTACCAGACTCTGTAATTCCTAAATGAAGAGGATAATCAAAAGCTTGACTTGCTTTATCATACGCTTCAACTGCTAAATGCACATCAGATGCTTTCATTGAAACAATGATGTCATGGAAATCGAGGTCTTCAAGGATTTTAATATGGTGAAGGGCGCTTTCAACCATGGCGTCAGCCGTTGGATAACCATATTTTTCTAAAAGATGGCGCTCAAGCGAACCGGCGTTCACACCGATCCGAATCGGAATGCCTTTTTCTTTGGCAGCTTTAACAACCGCTTCAACATTTTCGCGTTTTCCGATGTTTCCTGGGTTGATACGGATTTTATCCGCTCCACCTTCTATAGCTTTTAATGCGAATTTATAATTGAAGTGGATGTCTACTACTAAAGGAATATTAATTCTTTTTTTGATTTCGGCTATGGCTTCTGCAGCGCGCATATCTGGACAAGCAACCCGAACAACTTGGCAGCCTGCTTCCTCAAGTCTTTCAATTTCCGCAACGGTAGCATCAACATCATGAGTCTTTGTTGTTGTCATACTTTGGATGATTACTTCATCATTACCGCCAATCGTTAAATTTCCCACTTTAACGGGACGAGTATTTTTTCGATGAACTCTTTCGGTCATAGACCATATCGCTCCTTTGCGGGGCATCGTGCCCGTCTTTTTCTCCACTTTAGTGAAGACACATGCTTATTTTATCAATCACTTGTGCAATCTGGCAAGGAAATTCACTTATTGTTTCGTATAAAGTGGAAAACGATAGGTCTGCCCAATTTGAATCTCATTTGGATTAATTCCATCATTTAACACCGAAAAATCGGCTAATATTTCTTGGATGGATTGATCAACTTGTCCGTTATGCAGTCGCTCGACAATCGACAGAACGGTTTGTCCACTTTCAATTATGACTTCTTGAGAGGGGATAGGAGGTGGGTCCTCTTCTGTTTGATTTGTTTGTGCTTCTGGTGTGTTGTCATCCTGTTGGACTAAGTTTGACAATGTTGAGCCTGTTAAATCGTTTTGGATACCTAAAATAACGATAATCGCGATCGCAAGATAAACAAGGCGCTTCAACAGTCGTCACACTCCTTCATAGAAACATCGTCTCATGTTTCTTCAGCTATTCATATGTATTCAAGGTTTGTGCAAATATTCCTGCTCCTTCTAACTCGTTAAGTTTCCTTCATTTATACATAGTTGAAACAAAACATACACAGTATTAAACAGTAAACTAGGACTTTCGTAGCTTTTCTGAATGCTGGTAAAAAGGTAACGTTTGATATAGGAAAGCATGAAAGGTGGAACCCTAATTGAATCGAGCTTTAAAACTATTTGGTATTTTCATGACATTCATTTTAATTACTCATTTTAGTGTAAATGTAGCAAACGCAGATGCTGCTCCTGGAGATGTGGTTGTGACATTAGGTCAAGATTTATCGGAACAGCAGGCCAACGAGATCTTAAGTCGGATGAATGTGGATGAAAATGTTCCAACTCTGTATGTGACGAATGAAGAAGAACATAAATATTTAGGTGACTATATTAGCGCGCAAACAATCGGAAGTCGTGCTTTATCCTCTTCAAAAATTACGTTAGGCGAAACAGATACAGGCATTCATGTAACCTCTGATCATATTACATGGGTTACGAATGAGATGTATGCAAATTCTTTAATTACAGCAGGGATTAAAGATGCTGAAGTACATGTGACGGCTCCGTTTGATGTGTCAGGTACAGCGGCTTTAACCGGGCTAATTAAAGCGTATGAATCTGCGACTGACCAAGTAATCCCTGAAGAGCAAAAAAACGTTGCAAATGAAGAAATGATCCGTACGGCAGAGCTTGGAGATTCAATCGGAGAAGAAGAAGCGGCGGAACTTATAACCTTAATTAAAGAAGAAATTGCGTCAACATCAATTGAATCTGAAGAGGAAATGAAAACCATTATTATTCAACTAGCAGAAGAAATTAATGTGACGCTCACTGAAACACAAGTGAATGATCTATCTGCGTTGTTCATGAAAATGAAAGAATTGAATATTGACTGGGACGCCGTTTCAAGCCAAATTGATAAAGTTCGTGAAAACCTTAGTGGCTTTCTAGAAAGTGACGAAGCACGCTCATTTTTCGACAGAATGATAGAGGCAGGAAAAAGTTTTTTCAATTCCATTCGCAGCTTTTTTAGTTCATAATAGGGGGATAACCCCCTATTTTTGTTTTTTGAAACTTTTTTTAGGGAAGACACGTAAAAAGGGAAGAATCGTTAAATCATAAGAATGGAGGTCACTATCTTGATTGACTGGTTAGATTCAGCAACTGTTGGATTTCTTGTTGTAACAATTGGGACATTGTTTTTAATAGGAGAACTCCTCGTTCGAGCTAGAGGTCTTTTTGGCTTACTCGGACTCGGATTAATAAGTGTATATTTCTTGCACCACTTAAATGGAGATGCAAGCACGTGGGTCATCATCTTCTATTTAATTGGACTCGCGCTCATTATTTTTGATGGAAATGTGACATCAGATGGTACCATTGCAGCGATTGGTGTACTGTTTATGATTATTGGATTAGCTGTACCGGCTCCAGACATGGTATACAGCATTCTTGTTGGTATGGGTACTGTAATTGGTGCATTTGCATCGCTCCTTTTCTTGAAAGTATTTCCGCACAGAAATATGTGGTCAAAAATGACGTTGAAAGAATCCCTTTCTTCAGAAGCTGGCTACAATTCAATTAATGAAGGGTATAAAGAACTAGTTGGAAAAAAAGGCAAAGCATTAACCGCATTTCGACCAACTGGTACAGTGGAAATTGATGGTGAACCGTATAGTGCAACAAGTGGAAGTGTTTGGATTGAAGCGGAGACAGAAGTGGACGTTGTATCTGTAGATGGTACAAGAATTTTAGTCAGACGTGCAGAACAAAAACAACAAACTCAACCAGAAGAAGAAAACTAGAATCAGCTTGCTTTGAGCAAGCTGACTTTTTTATGTTTCAAACATGATTCGATCTAAGACAACGTGAGCATTTTTGAGTGGTAGCATGGAACAACAATGTTGAAATTCAATGAAATGGGGATTAATTTTACTTTTTGTGGAAAAGTAATGGGAGTTTAAAGATTTGTTCGGGTTGCTTTGTAAAAAAAGTGTAAAGATATTTAAAAGCTTGTTTACAAATTCTTTGTGATCGTTTAATAATAGATTCGGAACATCATTGTTGAGGTTTGTCGAAATGAAAACCTACATGAGTTTTTTTATGAAGGGATGAGATGAGTGAGCGAGTTTCAAGTATTGCTGTTTACGTTCCTAGGGGGGATCGGAATCTTCCTGTTTTCCGTAAAGTATATGGGAGACGGGTTGCAGAAAACAGCAGGAGACGGATTAAGAGGGTTATTAGATAAATACACAACCAATCCTTTTATGGGTCTACTTTCAGGTATTGTTGTAACGATTTTACTGCAAAGTAGCACGGCAACAACCGTATTAACAATTGGTCTTGTAAACGCAGGGTTTATGACGTTAAGACAAGCAATTGGTGTTATTATGGGTGCAAATATTGGTACAACAACAACCGCATTTATCATTGGTTTGCCGATTCGTGAGTACGCTTTGCCTATTATGGCAGTCGGAGCCTTTTTACTTTTCTTCTTTAAGAAGAAACGCGTAAACGCGATTGGGCAAGTAATCTTTGGTTTTGGTGGACTATTTTATGGTCTTAGCTTAATGGGGCAAAGTCTACGTCCATTAGCTGGATGGGAACCGTTCGTCGACTTTACAGCGCGAATGAGTGATAATCCATTATTAGGTGTTGTGGTCGGTGTCATTCTAGCTGTTGCCTTGCAAAGTTCTACAGCTGCCATAGGGTTAGTTCAGCAATTGTATGAACAAGGAGCAATGGATTTATCAGCTGCTTTACCGGTCTTAATTGGTGATAATATTGGTACGACCTTAACAGCCGTTTTAGTAGCAATTGGTGCAACGGTTGCGGCACGACGAGCAGCGTTAACGCATGTTGTATTTAACTTGTTTGGCGCCATATTGATTATGTCTGTCTTCCCGTTCTTTGTATCGTTTGTAGACTTTTTAGGGAACCAATTTAATTTAAGTAATACTCTTGAAATCGCCGCTGCGCACGGTGTTTACAATGTAGCGAATGTCATTATTCAATTCCCATTAATTGGTGTGCTGGCTTACGTTGTAACAAAACTTGTTCCAGGTCAAGAGCTTGATTTGGATTACAAACCAAAACATTTAGATCCTGTTTTCATAGGAAGCTCACCGGCTATTGCGCTTGGACAAGCCAAGCAAGAAGTGATTCACATGGCCGACTACTCGAAAAAAGGGTTAAAACAAGCAATTAAGTATATGGAGACAGGTGAGAAGAAAGATGCAGATCTTGCACTTCAATACGAACTTGCAATTAATAATCTGGACAAAGAGATTACCGACTACCTTGTAAAAGTATCATCCCGTTCTCTTTCTGCATCGGATTCGAACCTACATTCAACGTTATTGAATGCTGTTCGTGATATAGAGCGTATTGGCGATCATATGGAAAACATCGTTGAACTAAAAGATTATCAAAAAGCAAACAAAGTAGCCTTGTCTGATATTGCGTTAAAGGATTTAAATGAAATGTTTAATTTAACGTATTCAACATTGGAAGAAGCAATGGATTCTCTTGAAAAAGATGATATTGATAAAGCAAATGATGTGTTAAAACACGAAGAGTTAATTGATAAAATGGAAAGAAAGCTCCGGAAACAACATATTAAACGTATGAACGACGGAGAATGCTCAGGTGCAGCAGGGATTATCTTCGTAGATATTATCTCAAACCTTGAGCGAATCGGTGATCATTCTGTAAACATTGCAGAAGCGGTTATTGATGAGCAGTAAGAAAGATCGGGCTAAGCCCGATCTTTTTTTAAAAAAGTATTGCACAATGTAAAGATACATGATAATATAACTCTTGTCCTTAACAAAGGGCAGGGATATTATTCCACAGTAGCTCAGTGGTAGAGCTATCGGCTGTTAACCGATCGGTCGCAGGTTCGAATCCTGCCTGTGGAGCCATTTGGCGGTGTAGCTCAGCTGGCTAGAGCGTACGGTTCATACCCGTGAGGTCGGGGGTTCGATCCCCTCCGCCGCTACCATTACATATTTATCTAACCTTGGCGATCGTGGCGAAGTGGTTAACGCACCGGATTGTGGTTCCGGCATTCGTGGGTTCGATTCCCATCGGTCGCCCCATTTTTATCTGTGGACCCTTAGCTCAGTTGGTTAGAGCACTCGGCTCATAACCGATTGGTCGTAGGTTCGAGTCCTACAGGGTCCACCACTCGGGGGAATACCCAAGTTCGGCTGAAGGGATCGGTCTTGAAAACCGACAGGGGTGTCAAAGCCCGCGGGGGTTCGAATCCCTCTTCCTCCGTCAGCGAACCTTGGTACAAGACGTCTTGTACCAAGGTTTTTTTATGTTTAATTGCATGTAGTGCGGGAATAGTATAAATAGAAAGCGAATATGAGCATATTCGTTGCCGTTTACATGGTTAAATGGTAATCTAATTGAGAAACAAAATCAGTTTAGTTTTGGGAGGAGTTTTTAAGTTATGGCTTACAAATTACCAGAATTACCTTATGCAGCAAATGCATTGGAACCACACATTGATGAGCAAACAATGAACATTCACCACGGGAAACACCACAACACGTACGTAACGAACTTAAATGCCGCGTTAGAAGGTCATGAAGATCTTGCGAACAAAGAGATTGAAGATCTCGTTGCGAACTTAGATTCTGTACCAGAGAACATTCGTACAGCCGTTCGTAATAATGGCGGTGGACATGCTAACCACGCATTATTCTGGCAGTTACTAAGCCCGAATGGCGGCGGTGCTCCAACTGGTTCATTAGCAAACGATATCGATTCTACTTTTGGCAGCTTGGATGAATTTAAAACGAAATTTGCGGATGCAGCAAAAGGTCGTTTTGGTTCAGGTTGGGCTTGGCTCGTTGTAAACAATGGCAAGCTTGAAATTATGAGCACACCAAACCAAGATTCTCCACTTACAGAAGGAAAGACACCTGTTCTTGGATTAGACGTTTGGGAGCACGCTTACTACTTAAATTACCAAAATCGTCGTCCTGACTACATTGCAGCGTTCTGGAACGTAGTAAACTGGGATGAAGTTGCAAAGCGTTACGAAGCAGCAAAATAATTGACGCAAACAAAACCACAAGGATCATCCTTGTGGTTTTTTTGTATATGAACGAGTTAGAAAGTGACATACTACCTTCTAAGATGGGAGGGAATGAAGATGAGTAATCAAGATAAAAAGAAAAATAACCAATTTAAAGAGAACAAAAATCATGGCGAAAAAAGAACGGGTCGATTAAGCCAATTTAAAAACGAGTCTTCTCATGGAGAAGCGTTAGATGAGTATACGAATGCAAATCGCGAAAAGCTTTAATTGATTGCGAAAAGAAGAAAGGTGAATGTCATCATTTACCTTTCTTTTTTATTGCCGAAATCCATGCATAGGCAAAAATGAAACAGACAAACTACTGTTAAGGTGGTGAGGTCATGCCAAAAAAGTGGATGGACAGTATATTTGGACACGTTGTTGCTTCAAAAGATCTAAAATTATTAT
The DNA here is from genome assembly GCF_024362765.1 of Alkalihalobacillus sp. LMS6. Taxonomy (NCBI): domain Bacteria; kingdom Bacillati; phylum Bacillota; class Bacilli; order Caryophanales; family Bacillaceae; genus Alkalihalobacillus; species Alkalihalobacillus sp. LMS6. Next base: position 1,511,884 of record NZ_CP093302.1, read on the forward strand.
TATCCATTGGTGGACTTTATGCATTGAGCGTGGCTTTATCCAATACGTTTGTAAATGTTTTTTTGTGGAAACAATCTGGTCAATTTATCGATCTTGCTTTGTATAATTTAATGTCGGTCATTTTTCAACCGCTAGCGTTTTTAATTGCTGGCAAGTTATCAAAACACATTGACCGTGTTTATGTACTGCGTATCGGTGTTAGTTTGATGTCGTTGTTTTACATTTCCGTATTAGTGGTAGGGGAAAATGCGGCTCAATATTTATTACTGTTAGGTTCTTTACTTGGCCTAGGAACAGGTTTTTATTGGCTGGCGTTTAATGTATTAACATTTGAAGTGACAGAACCGGATACAAGAGATTTTTTTAATGGCTTTTTAGGCTTGTTAACATCATTCGCTGGAATGACAGGGCCTTTAACAGCAGGGATTATGATTACTAAGCTTAATGGCTTTCAAGGCTACTTTTTAATCTTCGGGATTTCCTTAACGCTTTTTTTACTTGCGGTTATTTTAACGATATGGCTAGGGAAACGTCATGCAAAAGGGAAATTTGAAATCAAACAAGTGTTAAAAGAAAGAAAAGAAAATAAGGATTGGCGGAAAATTACGTGGGCACATGTGACTCAGGGCTTAAGAGAAGGTACCTTTGTGTTTGTTATTGTTGTTTGGGTCTACATTGTCACCAATAATGAACTTGCGTTAGGTACGTACGGCTTAGTGACGTCAGGAACCCAATTTATTTTTTACTACTTAACAGCACGATTGCTCAGAGTGGCTTATCGAAAGAAAGCAATTCTTATTGGCGGTCTAATGCTTTACGGAGCTATTTTCTTGTTGCTATTTAACTTAACGTTTCCAAAATTAATTGTGTATGGCATTATTATTTCAATCGCTTACCCACTATTACTTATTCCGTACGTATCGTTAACGTATGATGTGATTGGAAAAGCGCACCGTGCAGCGGACTTAAGAGTCGAGTACATCATTGTTCGAGAATGGTTTTTGAACATAGGTAGAATTGCCTCAATCCTGTTATTTATCGCAGTAATCTCGATTTTCCCCGAGGAACAATCGATTCCTTACATTCTTCTTGTAGTAGGGTCTGGGCATATGTGGATTTACTTTTTTATTAAACACATTAACCAACCCACAAGGCCTCCAGAACCAATGCCGAATGTAAGTCAATCGGAAGGGGAAAACAGTCCTGATAAAACTGTGTAAAATCTCTACATTCTTTGACAGGGTTCGCTTTCTACTCTATAATAAGGATTGTATTACCTGCCGTGTCCGTAAGCTTTTTATGCTTTGAACCTTGAATGTTAAAAGGGAGTTTTACATGAGTAGAGCAACGCTAAGCTAGCTTGTACTGGACAGCGAAACTCTAACTGCGAACACCCACCTACCAAAGTAGGTTCGTAAAGCATTCATTTGCAACGGCACAAGCGGGTATGACTACTTAAATTGAAGGCATCCGGAGTTCGGGTGTCTTTTTACCTGTAATAGATCAGGGAGGTTGTCAAATGGGAGAAACGAAAAATAAAAAGAAACACCATGTGTCATTGCGGTTAAACATTTTATTCCTTGCTGTTTTCTTGTTGTTTTCTGCCTTAATATTGCGACTAGGGCTTGTCCAAATTGTGAATGGGGAAGAGTATGAGGAAGAGTTGACGCATGTATCGAACCAAACCGCATTAATCGATGCACCACGCGGAATTTTTACTGACCGCTACGGTTACCCGCTTGTTGAAAACAGCTTAGAGCTTTCTGTTACATACACAAACCCAGGCAACCAAAGCGCCGGTGACATGATTGAATTAGCAGAAGATTTAACGCAGTTTATTGAAGTGGACACAGAAAATTTACGTGATCGAGACAAAAGAGAATATTACTACACTTCTTTAGAGCCGGAAGAGCGTAGAGAGTTAATAGCAGATATTGATTATGATGAAGATGATGAAACAAGTGAATATCAACGGATGATTGATGCGATTAGCGATGATATGATCGCTGGCTATTCTGAAGAAGAAGAGCAAGTTATTGCAGTCTTCTCTCATATGTTAAGAGGATCAAGCGGGTCTCCACAACGTATAAAGCAAGGTTTATCAGATGAAGAAGCACCAAAACTAGCTGAACACCTTGACCGCTTACCGAATATTAACATTCAAAGAGACTCGGTGCGTGAATATGTTTATGGAGAAACGTTAGATAGCGTTTTTGGGAATGTTGGACCAATCCCTTCTGAGGAAGTAGATAGCTATTTATCAAAGGGATACATGCGCTCTGACTTAGTTGGAACAAGCTTCTTAGAAAATCAGTATGAAGATGTTTTACGTGGTCAAAAAGCAGAGGTCGTGCGCACACAAACCCGTGAAGGAAATGGACCGTTGGAACAAGTTATTGAAGAAACAGAAGGAAGCCGTGGCAATGACTTAGTATTAAGTATTGACATGGAGTTTCAGCAAAAGCTTGATGACATTGTCGAATCACGAGTAATGAGTAATACAGGGATCTTCAGAGAAAATGCGTCTTCCTATGTTGTGGTGATGGATCCAAAAACAGGCGATATTTTAGGGATGAGTGGTTATGAGAAGCGACCTGGAGAAGAGGGGAGTATTAATCCTCTGCCAGCATTTCAAAGTGGATATGAAGTAGGGTCGGTTATTAAGGGTGCTTCTGTGTTAACTGGCCTTCATGAAGGGGTAATAAGTCGAGGATCAGTTATAAATGACCGTACGCTTCGATTTGCTGGAACCGCCGATAAAGGGTCGATAAGCACAATGGGACCGGTAGACACCCGTGAGGCAATGGCTCGTTCTTCTAACGTATACATGTTCTATATTGCGATGAGAATGGCTGATTATGATTATGATAGCCAGCCGGGAGATAGAGCCAATATCTTTGGACCATCTAAAGCTACAGATGTTTTAGATGATGTCAAATATTATTTCAATCAATTTGGTTTAGGTGTTGAGACTGGTATAGACTTACCTAGAGAATCAACAGGAATTGTCTCAAATGAAGCTAGAGACCCAGGTAACTTACTTGACTTTATGATTGGTCAGTATGATACGTATACAACGCTACAACTGGCTCAATACATTAGTACAATCGCTAACGATGGGGTTCGAATGCGTCCGCGATTAGTAACAGAAATTATGGAGCCGAATCCAAATGGGGAAGGCGAGAGTACAATTGTACGTGCGAATAAACCAGAAGTGTTAAATACGTTAGATATGAGTCAAGGAGATATTTCTTATGTTCAAGAAACGCTTAGAGGTGTAGTAAGTCGTAATGACGGAACGGCTAATAATAACATTAATTTTAGCGTGCCTGTAGCCGCAAAAACAGGTACCGCGCAAACATCCATTTATGAAGAGGGACAAAAGGTAGCAGATACAAACAATTTAAGTTTTGTTGGTTACGCCCCTTATGATGATCCAGAAATTGCATTCGCGGTAATGACGCCTGATACAACAATCGCTCAAACTAATTCAAGCAGAATATCACAACAAATTAGTGCTGATTTAGTTGATGCCTATTTTGACCTCCAAGACGACCGAAATGGCCCAGAAGAAGTCGATTCTGTCGTTGAAGAAGTGGATTTGTTTGAAGAACAATAGAAGATAAAATAAAAGCTGTGCACCAAATAACTTGGCGCACAGCTTTTCTACGTTTAAATGTAGGAATTTGTATGAATAAGAAGGATTATCTCTGTAAGTGTCGAATAATCAATTCTAAACACATGTTAAAAGAATTCATCTACGACTTCAGACAAGCTCATTTCACTTGTTAATTCCCCTGTAACTTGAGGACGTAAATCGTTTGATAATCCGCGGTTATCCACTTCTTCATAGAAGTCATATGCACTGTCCACGATCCCTGCATCTTCAAGCATTTCACCAACGTCAATGCTCGTCATACCAGGAACGACATGAAGAATGGTACGATAGGCGATTTGCTCATCGTTTTCACTTTGCTCTTCATTAGACGATTCGTCTTCTGTTTGTTGAGCTGTAGCGAGCTGTGCTTCTAATTCATCCCACGTCTCTTGCGTTTCAACGGCATATCCATTTTCCTGTAAATGATTGACCATCTCTTCTTCGGTAAAATCCGTACTAGATGAGACTTCTGTATCGCTTCCAATGAAATATGTGGCACCTAATACGCCAGAAGCTACAAGCAACCCTCCAGCAAAACTACGAATTGTTTTACGCGTCATTAGCTACTTTCGTCCTTTCTTCTGATAATGAATCAAGGTAAGGGGCTAAGAGTCGATCTACTTCATGAGGCTCTAAAGCTGTTTCGATAGCAATTCCTTCTGTTGAATAGCCACGCTTATGCAAATCTAATATTTCCCTTAGTAACTGTTGGTGTGAATTCGAGCGATTTTGTTGAGTCGCATCTTTAGCTGCAATTTCTGCGTCCAACTCCATGTTTCGTACTTGATTTTTTACTTGATGGAGCTCTTGCATAAAGGAAATTGATAAATGCTCAATTTGATCTTCTATCTTTGAACCTTTGTCTTCTTTAACAAAAGAAACAATAAGTAGCACAATGGCTGTTCCAAGCAAGAGCGCTAACATCCATTCCATAATATTTGTTCCCTCCTACGGATTGTTCTCGCACCCTCCATTATACATGATTTTAAGACGGTTTCATTAAGATAAATAAAAATTACCCATTCATGCGTCATTTTTTGACACCTTTAGTCATAATCTCTTTCATACAGATCTTTCTACTAATTGAGGAGGTGAGAACACTTGCTAATACTGATGAAAAGCGGTTTACAAAAACATACAATTTGCACTCATTGTGGAAAGGAGCTGAACACAGTATGCTTAATAGACAAAGAAAGATGACATAAAACAGATTTGGCTATTTAATTTACTGACTGAAGGGGCGGTTGTATGCAAACGAGCAAACATATATCAAACATTTTCTATTCAATTGGGACAAAGCCCATTTTCACTGTAGATATTCATTTACGATTGCGGACTACACTTCATTCTCAGCACTTATCTAAAATTGGGTTATGGTATGACGGTAAGACAACGTGGGTAGGGGATGAAGGATGGATCGTTAATGCTGCCTTCTCAAGAACAAACGAAGTGATTGTGAGCCAAGCCTATCATAGAGGATTAAACCTTAAAATTACGATTCGTGATGAGTCTTTACAAAGTGAACTAGGAGTTAAGCGATCTATTACAATTAAAAATGAAAGTCATCAGTCAAGAGACTTTAAGCTGCTTTCTCAACAGGTTACGTGTACTCAAGATGGTTTATCATTTTATTCTCCAGCTGAACGCGCACTAATTCATTATTCAGATGAAAAATATTCTTTATTTTCTATACAAATGAGCAAGGCGCAATTCATTCATTATGGCGTAGGGGCTATGAATCAAATATGGAACGATCCACTAGGTAAGTTATTTTTCTCTCCATTTTCGGCAACAAAAACAGAGAGTGTGATTGTTTGTGCATGCTCACTGCCTGCAAACGAAACAATTGGAGCATCCATTGTTCAAATGAGTAGTGACAATATGGGGCATTTAAAACGATCGAACCACCTTCTGCAGCAAAGTGTTTAAATAAGTCTTGATTTTCGTGGTGGCTTTTGCTATTCTATGTAAGTATGTAAGACGAGTTTGGAGGGATAGCATATGCGTGTTCAAGTTACTTTAGCTTGTACAGAAAACGGTGACCGTAGTTATATTACGACTAAAAACAAGCGCACAAACCCAGAGCGTATTGAACTTAAGAAATATAATCCGCGTTTAAAGCGCCATACACTTCATCGTGAAACAAAGTAAGCAGTCGGATTTACCGCTGCTTCTTTTTATTGCATTTTTTAGAGTGAGGGGATTGTGTGTCAAAAAAAGACGAACGTCAACGTATTTCGGAACGTCTTAAGCAAATGGAGAAAACTGAGTATTTAGAACGATCGGCAAATCTTGCAAATCGTTTGTTTAACACGCGAGCGTGGCAAGAGGCAGATCGAATTGGCTTGACCTATTCTCATTTTCCAGAGGTGGATACGTTGTCAATTATTACGCATGCGCTTACGATAGGTAAACGTGTTGCTTTACCAAGAACGACAATGCGTGATCGAACGATGGCGTTTTATACGATAGAAGGCTTTAATGATTTAGAACGGCGGTCATACGGTTTGTACGAGCCTAAAATGGATGCCTGTTCATATGTTGCGCCTGATGAACTGGACTTATTGTTAGTTCCTGGCGTAGCTTTTACGACAAACGGCTATCGTTTAGGAATGGGTGGAGGCTTTTACGACCGCTATTTACCTAAAGTTAAGGGAGCGACTATATCGCTATGTTTTAAGGAGCAGCTTGTTCAATCTCTTTCAATAGAGTCTCATGACTTCCCAGTTAATGTCGTCATTAGTGAGGAAATCCTATGATGAGTGTTTGGTTTGGTATCCTGGTTATCGCGTGCACCATGTTGTATGTGCTGCAGAAATTAACGTTAGCAGGAGCTGTAACTGCGTTTATCATTGGAGGGGCAACTGTAGTAGGAGTGGGTCCTGCTGGTTTACTCCTTTTTGCGGTGTTTTTTGGTAGCTCCATTCTTTTAGGAAAAGTAAAAGGTGCCGCTGTAGACGAAGAGGTCGTTGAGAAGCATGGAAAACGCGACGCTTTTCAAGTGTTTGCGAATGGAGGCTATGCCGGACTTTGTTCATTGCTCCTAGTCTTTTTTCCCTCATTAGCAACGATTCTTGTAGCAGGTTTTGTAGGCAGCTTGTCAGCGGCAATTGCTGATACATGGGCCTCAGAGATAGGGAAGTTAAGTCAAGATAAACCAATTGATGTTCTAACGCGAAAGAAAGTAGAAAAAGGCGTATCAGGCGGTGTGACAGGGCTTGGAATGGCTGCAGCATTTGCAGGGAGCTTTGTATTAGCAGGTGTGGCAATTTTAATTTGGTGGAACGAAACAAGTGTAAGTTACGTGTGGTTATTCTTTTTTATTTTCATTGGTTTCGTTGCGAATTTATTGGACAGCATTTTAGGATCAACGTTACAAGCATTATATAAATGCCCTACCTGCGGGATCCACACAGAAAAATTGCATCACTGTGTAAAGACGGTTAAAATCAGAGGGTTTTCAGTTGTCACAAATGATGTTGTTAATTTATGCTGTACAGGAGCAGGTGCGCTAATGGGAGTAATAGGTGCCGTTATCTTTTTTTAAAGGAGAACGAGATTCATGGAACGTTATTCAAGACAGTTACTGTTTAATGGAATCGGTGAAGAAGGTCAAGCGAAACTTTTACATAGCAAGGTACTAATTGTAGGTTTAGGCGCACTTGGAACGGTGATTGCCAATCACTTGGCGCGTGCAGGTGTTGGCTCTTTACGATTAGTAGACCGGGATTTTGTGGAGATGAGTAATTTACAGCGGCAGATGCTGTTTACGGAAGAAGATGCAAAGCAACTTGTGCCAAAAGCAGTTGCGGCCAAGCAAGCGTTAGAAAAAGTCAACTCTGAAATTGAAATAGAAGCAATTGTTGAGAACGTGTCTGTCGATAATATTGATCGATTAATGGAAGAGGTTGACGTTGTTTTAGATGGAACGGATAACTTTGAAACGCGCTTTTTGTTAAATGATGCATGTTTTAAAGCGGGAATACCGTTTAGCTATGGGGGCGCCGTACAGACGAGAGGGATGGGTGCGTTCTTTATTCCCGGAGAAACCCCGTGCCTTCGCTGCTTTATCGAGAGCGGAAGCGCTACAGGTGACACGTGTGATACTGTTGGCGTGCTAGCCCCAATTATTGATATTGTTGCTTCTTTACAAGTAATTGAGGCAATGAAGTATCTTGTAGGTGCGAAAGATAAACAGCGAAAAACATTAGAATCCTTTGACATTTGGTCAAATACGCAGCAAAAGATAAAGTTTGCAGGTAAGCGTGCTGATTGTCCAACCTGTATAAAAGAAGAATTCCCAGCACTAAATGAACGTTCTAAATCAGAGACAACGTTATGTGGTCGTCAGTCTATTCAAATTACGGCTTCGGCACCTTTTGATTTAAAACAAATGAGCAAAAAGCTACAACAGGTGGCTCAAGTGAAAGAAACACCGTTTTTAATTCGAGCAATGGTAAGTGAATTAGAGACGATTGTTGTCTTTCCTGATGGACGAGTGTTAATTCAAGGAACAGATGATATGACGCGAGCGAAAACTCTTTACAGCAAGTATATTGGAAACTAATGCTAGGCGCTGCTTCGTTTTTATAGGATGAAATGTAGACTGGTGTCACATCCTAATTGTGGAGGTGTCTACATGAAACAAGCATGTTCCATTCTTTCCGTTCTTATTGTAGGGTTTAGCATTTATAAATACCGTTATAAATTGCTCAATCTCATGATGAGACAACCAGGATTAAGAAGAGTTCTTATTCGATTTGCCCTTCGAATGCCTTACGTGCGGCAGAAGCTAATGGGATCTTTGTTTTCATTCCCGCACACGACAGAAAAGCTCTGATTTTTTCAGGGCTTTCTTTTGTAAGCAAAATTCCATCTTAATTCATAAAAACTTGCTATAATGACAGTCAGAAAGGGGGATGGGCATGAACCAAACGGAACATCGTTACTTATACTGGAAGTTCATTGAACATTATGTGCTAACAAAAGGATTTCGCTTACTGGCTTTGCATGATACCCAAGCATGGGTTGAAGACGATGCGGTTAAACCAAGGCGGGTTATTCGGCTAGTGTTAACAGAAGTTGACTGGTCCAATCGCTTAAAGCGTGATATTTCCCATGCACAACAACAGTTTGATTCTATTTTTAAACAATTAGGTGTATGGAAAATGCAAGGCGAAAACATTTATGTTATGAGCCAACCTCCTATCGATTCTTGGGAAGATGCCCTTGTGCCTTTTCAAGTAAAAAAGAATAAAGGAACGATCCGAAATCTTGCTTTACATACAAATATAACGCAGTATCAGTCAACGATTGACGAAGCGTTGCCTAACGACCAGATTCCAACAATAGCTGTCTTATCATCGGATGAAGAAATGGAAGCAGAAATAGATCAAATTCGGAAAAAGGTAAAACAGGAAAATGGGAATCGTCGGAAGAAAGAAGAAAACACGTTATTTTATGGCAAGCCACGTTTCATCTATGCGCTCCTTATATCGTTTGTGGTCATGTTTTTCCTCTTAGAAACCAACGGAGGCAGTACGAACATTCAAGTGTTAATAGAGTACGGGGCAAAATATAATCCGTTAATCATGGAAGGTGAATGGTGGCGGCTCGTGACATCAATGTTCTTGCATATCGGCCTTCTTCACTTGTTTTTTAATGCCATTGCCTTATTTTTTCTTGGAACAGCTGTTGAACAATTATTTGGCACGTTTCGCTTTGTAATTATTTACTTCCTTGCAGGGATTTTCGGATCAATTGTTAGTTTTGCCTTTAATGACTATGTGTCAGCAGGTGCATCAGGGGCATTATTTGGTTGTTTTGGAGCGCTGCTTTATTTCGGGATGAAGCATCCGACGCTGTTCTTTCGGACATTAGGAAAAAACATTCTTTTTTTATTAGGGTTTAATTTAGTGTTAGGATTTATTGTGCCTGGAATTGATAACGGCGCACATATTGGTGGGTTACTTGGCGGTTTCCTTATTGCAGCATTTGTAAGAATGCCAAAAGAAAAAAAGCCAACTCCATTCCTATATTCTATTACCGCTTTTATTGTTTATGGAATTGCTGCCCTCGCGCTCCTTTATTTCGGACAACAAAGTACATCGACTTCACCAGAGCTTGCTGTCTTAGAAGCCCAACGTTTGTTTGAAGAAGAGAACTATGAGGAAGCGCAGGCATATATTTCTGCTGGTCTTCAAGAGAATGATCGCCAGCCACAGCTCTTATTTATGCAAGCCTACGTTGATGTGCGAGATGATAATCTTGAAGAGGCGCAAATGAACTTAGAGTTAGCCTTAGAAGAACAAGAAGAATTTCCTGAAGCTTGGTTTAACCTAACGCTTATTTATCTTGAAAATGAAGAGTATGAGCGAGCGCAAGACACCATTTCAGAAGCAATTGACTACGGAGAAGCGTTACAAATTGAAAATATGGATCAGTATTATGAGATAGAAGAACAGATCTTGTCTGAAATCGATTAAGGAAAGCATGGTGGTACTTGTACAGGTTGCCGCCATGTTTTTTTGTTTATCTATAAAAGACGTTACATAGATTTAAACGTTAGCGAGCACCCTATGACAATAGAATAGGGGGATTGAGATGAGCAAGGACGAGAATCAAATAACAAGCCAATCATCCTATGAAGACAAGCTTGCATATTTAAAAGATGAACTCGCAATTGACCAAAATTTTGATTTAATTTGTTTAGAGATGGTTCACGCCGACCGTAAAATGGCGTTGTTTTTAGTGGACGGGTTCGGTAAAGATGTGGCGCTGACACAAATTCAGCGAGAATTATCGCATACACGTGCTGAAGAATTGGATGATGCGTATGATGCGCTTATTAAAAGTCGAATTCCATATGCGGAAGTGGAACAGGAAAAAGATTTAGATGTTGCGATTGATCAAGTTCTTTCTGGTCCCTCTGTCCTTCTTGTAGAAGGTCTTGAATATTGTATTATCATTGATACGAGGGAATATCCAGTCCGAGGTCCTGAAGAACCAGATACGGAAAAAGTCGTCCGCGGTTCACGAGATGGTCTTGTTGAAACACTTGTGATGAGTGCTGCTTTAATTCGTCGTAGAATAAGAGATCGAACGTTTCGGGTTGAATATTTACAAATAGGTCGTCGTTCGAAAACGGATACGGCGCTCTTATATATTGCCGATATTGCTGACCCAGAATACGTTGAACAAATTCGTGAAAGTATGAAGGCGATTGATACAGACGGATTACCAATGGCAGACAAAACGATTGAAGAATTTGTTTTTAAAGAAGGTGGGAACCCATATCCTTTAGTGCGCTATAGTGAACGTCCAGACGTTTGTGCCACCCATCTTTATGAAGGGCATGTGATTCTTCTTGTAGATGGTTCACCGAGCGCGATGATTACGCCGATTACGTTTTGGAATTTGCTTCAGCATGCTGAAGAATATCGACAAAAGCCGATTATCGGCGCGTTGTTGCGAATTGTCCGGTTTTCTGCTGTGTTTGTTTCACTTTTTTTATTGCCGATTTGGTATATGCTAGCGACTAATCAAGAGTTATTGCCAGAAGCGTACTCCTTTATTGGAACACAAGAAGATGGGAGTATACCGTTATTTGTTCAGTTTCTAATTGCAGAAGCCGGGATTGAAATGTTGAGGATGGCATCCATTCATACGCCAAATGCTGTAGCGGAAGCGCTTGGGCTCGTAGCAGCTTTATTAATCGGTGATATTGCGATAGAAGTAGGAATGTTCTCGCCTGAAGTTATTTTATACTTAGCCATTGCTGCGGTCGGTACGTTTGCAACACCAAGCTATGAATTGTCATTAGCCAATCGATTTATGCGCATTCTCTTTTTAATTGCAACGGCCATTTTTGGTCCAGCTGGCTTTATGATAAGCGCAACACTGTGGCTCATCTTTTTGGTTCGTTTACGTGGGCTTCATGTCCCTTATATGTGGCCATTCATTCCGTTTAATGTGAAAGCGTTAAGAGATGTGTTTTTACGTATTCCAATGCCATTAAAAAATCGTAGACCTGCTATCAACCATCCGCAAGATCCGGATAGGTAGCAGGTCTACCTTTTTAATATCCTTCGATATCTTGTTTGTGTATATCATCTTCAATATACGGTTGAGACGTTTCAACAGGCATGTCTTTATTTGCGATTACAAGTCCAAATGGGGTTTCTGTAGTGCCTGTTACGACCGTATATGGGATGTTGTGGACGGTAGCAAGCTTCACGTATTCATTGTAATCAGAGTACGTTAACTGTCCATTTACGAACATTTGAATGTTCGGTTTTGCTTTCATTGTTTGTTCGACTTCCTGATAGATGACGGTTGAGCGAACTTGATTTATCGTTAACGCTAAATGGAGTCTTTCTGCGATTGTCGTTAAAAAAATTCGTCTTTCTGCAGGCTTTGTCTCCAAGCCACCTCTAATGGCGTGTTCTAATACTTCGTTTACATCTCTTGCCAATTCATTCACCTCTTATTTAAATCAATCTTCTCTATCATCGCAAACCTGTCCTTAAATCTCAAATGAAAACATAGACTGTATTAAGGAAAAATCGACATAGGGGGTTGATCATATGTTGGCGTGGTTTATTATTGTGTTCTTTGTTATTGCGACTGGTTTAACGCTAGGAGGGTTATCCACATTTATGCGCGGGCTTCCTCCAATTATTGTGCTTTGTGTGCTAAGTTTTTATTTCTTACTATTTACGTACATCGGGATGTTTGTTGCACTTGTAAGTTTGTCCTGGTTTGGCTTTCACCTTTTTAATACGTTAATTGTCATTTGTTCTTTTGTGTTTATCATCGCGATGTTGCGCTCGTATCATCCAGCATTTGGGTATCAACTTTTTTATAAGCCAATTGCCTGGATATTAGCACTATTGTTTTTTTTCATGGGTTTACAATGGGGAAGTCTTGGTTACGGAACTTTTTTCACTATCAGTATGACTTTTTTCTTTACGGTTGCGGTTTTTGTAGGCATTTTGCTGTATAATTCTATGTTGTTATGGATTAAAAACGCTTACGTTGCTGCATTTATTCCGCTTGCCTCATTTCTTTTAGTTACGGTAATAAAGCTGTTATAATAATGGATGAGGTGCACAAATGGAAACGATGGTCGACATTAGACAACTATTAAAGCAGTATGGATCGTTTATTTATACAAGAGATCGAGAGTTGGATTTGCAGTTAATGCGTAAAGAAATTAAAGATTTGTATCAGTTTGGTATGATTACAAGTGATACGTATCAAGCGGCGATGCTACTTTTACGTCAAGAGGAGACAAAACATCGAAATGGGGGATTATAGTGGGGAACGAGGTTTATACAGGTATTGATATAGGCGGAACCTCAGTCAAGCTTGCATTCATTACAAAACAAGGCGACATGTTAGCGAAGTGGGAAATTCCTACTGATATCCGTCATAACGGCGCGAACATTGTAAACGATATTGCTGAAAGTATAAAAAAGAATAAAGATAAACGCGATACGTTAATGGGAGCGGGAGTCGGTGCGCCAGGCTTTATCGAAATGGAAACCGGATTTATTTATCATGCCGTTAACATCGGCTGGAGAGACTATCCATTAAAAGATGAATTAGAAAAAGCGCTTGGTGTTGTGGTTAGAATTGATAACGATGCCAACTTGGCCGCTCTAGGGGAAAAATGGAAAGGTGCTGGTGATGGCACAAATGAGGAATTGTTTGTTACTCTAGGAACAGGTGTTGGTGGAGGCATTATTACAAGAGGCCAAATTCTTCATGGTGTTGGCGGTATGGGTGGTGAAATCGGCCACATCACTTCTGTAAAAGAAGGCGGTTCATTGTGCAATTGTGGCAAACATGGTTGCTTGGAAACAGTGTCGTCAGCAACAGGAATGGTTCGCTTAATGAACGAAAAGTTAAAGGATGGACGCGAATCTAGCCTACACTCTCTTCCTTCTGAAAGCTTAACAACAAAAGACCTTTTTGAAGCTGCTAAACAAGGAGATACTGTAGCGAAAGAAGTGATTACAGAAGCCGTTGATCACTTAGGTTATGCGATTGCAAACCTAGCCAATACATTAAATCCATCTAAGATTGTTATTGGTGGCGGTGTTTCAAAGGCTGGTGAAGATCTCCTAATACCTTTAAGAGATGTATTCACACAATATGCGTTACCAAGAGTTGCGGAGCAAGCAGAGATTAAGCTTGCCCACTTAGGAAATGACGCAGGCATTTATGGTGCCGTTTGGTTAGCGATTCAAGCAGTAGAGAATAAATAGAAATAAAAGCGATTACGTATTGAAAGTTGAGGTCAACATCAAATGATGGATTACCGTATAGAACGAGATTTACTAGGGGAAAAACAAGTACCAAAGGATGCATATTACGGCATTCAATCGTTACGAGCGAAGGATAACTTTCCGATCACAGGCTACCCGCCTCATCCAGAACTGATTCGAGCATTTGGTTTTGTGAAAAAAGCTGCAGCCATGGCAAATCGAGACGTTGGTGTTTTACGTCCCCATATTGCTGATGCGATTGTGAAAGCAAGTGATGATGTCATTAACGGCGAATTAAATGAACATTTCATTGTTGATTCGATTCAAGGTGGTGCAGGCACATCCTTTAATATGAACGCGAATGAAGTCATTGCCAATCGTGCCATTGAAATTTTAGGTGGAGAAAAAGGCGACTATTTAAAAGTTAGCCCAAACACCCATGTGAACATGGCTCAATCAACAAACGATGCCTTTCCAACTGCCATTCATATCGCTGCACTTCATATGACGCAGGGGTTAACCGATGAGTTACGAAAATTGATTGCGGAAATGGAAGGAAAAGCGGAAGAGTTTGACGATGTCCTCAAGATGGGACGTACGCATCTACAAGATGCAGTGCCGATTCGACTTGGACAAGAATTTGGTTCTTATCGGAAAGTGTTAGTCCGTGATTTAAAACGAATTAGCCGCTCTGCCAATCATTTACATGAAGTGAATATGGGTGCTACAGCTGTTGGGACAGGCTTAAACGCTAAACCGGAGTATATTGAAAAAGTAGCAACACATCTTGCGACGGTTACAAATCTTCCTTTTAAAACAGCAGAAGATCTTGTAGATGCAACGCAAAATACCGACGCTTATACTGAACTTTCAAGTTCATTAAAAATATTAGCCATTAATTTATCCAAAATAGCCAATGATTTACGTTTAATGAGTTCTGGGCCTCGTACAGGGTTAAATGAAATAAATTTACCTGCTCGTCAACCTGGATCTTCGATTATGCCGGGAAAAGTAAATCCAGTCATGTGTGAAGTGATCAATCAGCTTTCTTTCCAAGTAATTGGAAATGATCATACGATTAGCCTTGCATCTGAAGCGGGACAGCTTGAGTTAAATGTAATGGAACCTGTGCTTGTCTTTAATTTATTACAATCTTTAACCGTTCTTGAAAATGGCAATCGCGTATTCCGTGAATATGCGATTGCTGGTATTACGGCTAATATCGACCGCTGTCGAGAGCTTGTTGAAAATAGTGTTGGAATTGTTACGGCGATTAATCCTCACGTTGGCTATGAAGTGGCCACTCGCATTGCCAAAGAAGCGTTAGAAACGGAGCGACCTGTGCGAGAAATTTGTTTGGAGCGTGGCATTTTATCTGAAGAAGAATTAAACGAAATTCTTGATCCAAAAGAAATGACTAAACCTGGTATAGCGGGATCTCGTTTCTTACCACTTTAAAAACAAAAGCACTTATGTCATACTAAAAGAAAATAGCAAAAGACTAGGGGTGCCCGATGAAGTTGGGCTGAGAAAAAGAACGAATTTCTTTTACTCTTTAACCTGATCTGGTTTATACCAGCGGAGGGAAGTCGGCATACGTATCATATAATTGAGCGTGTAAACCGTAACCCCTTTGGTTACGGTTTTTTTGCGTAAAGGAGTGTAGACAAAATGAAAGATTTTCAACTTTATGTCATAACAGGAGAAGCGTTTCATGAAGGCAAAGAGCTTCTTCAAGTAATGGAAGAGGCGATTAAAGGTGGAGCAGACTTTATACAGCTAAGAGATAAAACGAGCAGTCGAAAAGAAGTGTTTGAGAAAGCAAAGCGTTTAAATGATCTTTGTAAAACCTATAACGTGCCGTTTATAGTGAATGACTACATTGATATTGCGATGGCAGTCGATGCAGATGGGGTTCACGTAGGTCAAGATGACATGCCGTTGGCTGAAGTCCGTAAACTTGTCGGTAAAGACAAAATTATTGGTGTATCTACGCACAAATTAGACGAAGCCCTTGAAGCAGAAAAGGGTGGAGCAGACTATATTGGTGTCGGCCCCATTTTTCCAACAAATAGTAAAGAAGACGTAGTTGATCCAGTTACCACTTCGTATATAAAAGAAATTAAAGCGCATGTCTCGATTCCTTTTGTAGCAATCGGTGGCATTAAAACTCATAATGTCCGCGAAGTCATTGAAGCAGGAGCAGATGCCGTTTGTGTCATTACGGAAGTGGTAGCAGCGGAAGATGTGCAAGCAGCGGCAGAAACTATGACAAAGGCGATAAATGAGGCGAAAGCATGAATCTTTTCATAAATGGTGAGCAGAGAACTGTAAAAAGTGAAACCATTGAACAATTGATTGCGGAACTAGAATTAAACGGGCAACTCCTCGTTGTCGAGATGGCTGGTGAGATCATTGCCCGTGAAAATTGGAGCAATACATCCTTATCTGAGAATAAGTCAATTGAGCTTGTTCATTTTGTTGGAGGTGGTTGAGAAATGAAAAAAAACCTTTTACGTATAAACGGAAAGCCATTACAGTCACGCTTCTTTTTAGGTACTGGTCGCTACCCAAATCCTTTTGTTCAAAATGAAGCGATTAAAGCATCTGGTGCTGAAGTATTAACGTTTGCTTTGCGCCGCGTAAACTTAGAAGCGCCGGCCGAAGATGCGATTTTACAACATTTAAACGGGGAAAATTTTCAGTATTTGCCGAATACATCTGGTGCTTCCACAGCGGAAGAAGCCATTCGTATTGCTCGTTTAGCAAAAGCGTCTGGTCTAAGTGATTGGATTAAAATTGAAATTAGTGCTTCTGAAAAAACGTTGCTGCCTGATCCGATCGAAACGTTAAGAGCAACCGAAATCCTTGTATCAGAAGGGTTTACCGTTTTACCCTATACGTCTGACGACCCCATTTTGTGTAAACGGCTAGAGGAAGCAGGCGCTCATGCTGTCATGCCAGGAGCTGCGCCGATTGGTACAGGGCTTGGAATCTTAAATGAATACAATATTGGTTTAATTGTAGAAGAAGCAAATGTACCAATTATTATTGATGCAGGATTAGGTACGCCAAGCGATGTTGCAAAAGCAATGGAACTGGGTGTGGATGGAATCTTAATGAATACCCCTGTAGCGAAAGCAAAAGACCCTGTTAAAATGGCAAAAGCGATGCGTTTAGCGATTGAGGCAGGCGAACTGTCGTATGAAGCAGGGAGAATTCCGAAAAAACCATATGCGAGTGCAAGTAGCCCAACAACACAGTACATGAAATAGGAGAGGCTCAAAATGGAAAAAATAATCGTCATTGGTGGCGGAATTATTGGATTATCAATTGCATTACGGCTGGCAAGTGAAGGCACTCGAGTAACGATTTTAGAAAAGGACACGTGTGGCGGCCAAGCCTCAGGAGCGGCAGCAGGGATGCTCGCTCCTTTTTCAGAGATTGGGGAAGACCAAGATGTTTTTTTTGATTTTAGTTTGGCAAGTCTAACTTTATATCCTGAATGGCAAGCATATGTAAGAAAAACATCGGGTGTCGATTTTGAATATTCAAAATCAGGAAGCCTTCATTGTGTCTATCATGAAGCGGACTTACTTCCTCTTTATACAAGATCGTCTTGGCAAAAAGACTATAATAAAGATATGCAAATTTTGAACCAAGAAGAAGTGCTTGCGCTTGAGCCACATCTATCAGAGGAAATAAAAGGAGCGATTTACTACCCAAATGAAGCGCACATTTACGCTCCAGATTTTGTGAAAGCGTTAATTGAGGCGTGCAAACGTTCATCCGTCGACATTTGTGAACATTTAGGAGAAGTAGAGATTCTGTCGTCATCGTCTGATGATGTGCAAGTAAAAGCTAGGGGTCAAGTGTTTGAAGCAGATCAAGTTGTCGTTACAACAGGAGCTTGGGCACAAAAGCAAGCAGAAACGTTAGGGCTTAACCTGCCAATCTATCCAATACGAGGTCAAATATGTGCGTATCGTCCAAATGAATCGTTACTTAATCATATTGTCTATACGAGTCAAGGCTATCTCGTTCCAAAAGCAAATGGTACAATTGTAAATGGAGCTTCAGAAGATATTGCTGGTTTTGAAACGTCAGTTACAGCAAAAGGTATGGATCGCTTAAAGCGCTGGAATAAAAAAATCCTGCCTGCCCTTCAAGATGAACCGACTATTCATGAGTGGGCCGGCTTGCGACCAGCTACACAAGATGGTTTTCCGTATATTGGTCGATTAACCGATCATCCAAAGATTTATTTCGCATGCGGTCATTATCGAAATGGTATTTTATTAAGCGCAATTACGGCAAAGGTCGTAACGGAAGATTTATTAGAACGAGACGTTTCGTTTCCGCTAGAAGCTTTTCATCCAGAACGTTTTTCGTAGGAGGCAATTATGCAAACGGCAAAAGTGTTATCCATTGCTGGCTCAGACTCAGGCGGGGGAGCTGGCATTCAAGCGGATATTAAAACAGGGCAAGAGCTAGGCGTTTATACAACAACGGCAATTACCGCGTTAACAGCTCAAAATACATTAGGAGTGGAAGATGTTTTTCCGATTCCGCCAAGTTTTTTAGCGCAACAGCTCCATGCTGTCCTTGCTGACATCGGGACAGATGTCATAAAAACAGGGATGCTTGTAAGTGACGAGCATATTCGTGTGGTGTGTGAAGTCATCGATAAGTATCAAGTGAAGCAGGTAGTCGTGGATCCGGTCATGGCATCAACAAGCGGTTCGGGTCTTTTAAATGACTCCGGGATGCAGCAACTCACGCAAACACTTTTACCTCGTACGACCATTTTCACACCGAACATTCCCGAGGCTTTACGAATAACAAATCGAGAAACGCCTAAAACAATTGCAGATTTAAAGGAAATCGCGGTACAATTACATCAGCTTGGTCCCTCAGTCGTTGTGTTAAAAGGTGGGCATTTTGAAGGCGATGCGATTGACGTTTATTATGATGGAACGCTAGTCGAACTTCTTAGCCATGAACGAATTGAATCAAATGATACCCATGGAACAGGCTGTACATTTGCTTCGGCTATTGCTGCTGAATTAGCAAAAGGGCAGACGGCGTTAGAAGCAGTGAAACTTGGCAAAGCATTTATAACAGAGGCAATTCGTCACGGATTGAAAATTGGATCAGGCAAAGGACCGACGAATCACGCCGCATATAATCAGCATAGATAAGGGGTATGAAGGTGAGAAGGCACTGGGTTGTATTCGTATTACCAGCTATTTTAATGATATTCATCGCGGTCGGAGGCTTCATTTATTTGGATCAAGATGAATCAGTAAGTAATGAAGAACTTCAACAAGAGATCGACTTAACGGCATCTTTAGTGGACGAGCAGACTGTGCGCATTGAGTGGGAATGGCCGCAGATGCCGACAGAAGGAATTTTCGGAACAGATTATATTGGACTTTCTTTTGATGGAGATTTTGGTACGATTGAACCGGGCATGGTAACATTGCCGGTTGAGCCAGAGCAAACGTTTCAAGGAACGTTGGTTGAAAATGGAGTTGTTTTTCCTTTTCCAACAGAGATGCAAGACCATCAAGGTGTGGGCACTAGAGGAACGATTATACAAGCGTTACCAGAATACGTGAACGTTGAAGACATTGAAATTTCTCTTTTACACACATGGACAAATCATGAAGAACTGACGTTGGAAGATGCGACGTTCGCGGAACCTCAGTTTGGCGATGCGACCAATGTGTTGCATTGGGTACGGACATATGAATGGGATGATATCGTTGAGAATTAGCGGAATGTCATTTCAAAAAGGGATATTTTTTATGGCAAATCAAACTTTAGCTTGTGCATACCATGACAAAAAAGGTACGCTGCATGCTTGGGCAAAACCTCGAAATATGAGAACATTTTTGCTGGCAGGTCAATTGGTTTGGAGGACGGCGCCCCTTTGGTTTCAAACCATTTGCGTGGGGATGGTTCTCTTAATTATTGGACCAAAACTTTTACCAATTGAGTGGGCTGGTTTGCCGTTCTACAGTTTCTTTTATTTGCTATTTGGAACACATTTTTTCTTTCCAAGCGAACTGAAACGCTATCATGCAGCGGAGCATAAAGTCTTTAGTACGGTAGGGAGAGTAAATCACGAGACTCGGAAAAAAGTAGCAAGAGCGTCTGTTCGGAATCGAGGCTGTTCAACAGGTTTAGTCGTTCTCTATTTTCTAAGTACCGTGGTCTTAACCGCTGTAGCAATGATTGTTCTGTCGTTTACATCAAGCCTTGCCAGTGCATCGTACCTCTCTTTACTAGTTGTGTTCCTCTATGCTTATAATCGTAACATTGTCGTAAGTAAAAAAATTGATCAGGTTATATTGCCGCTTTCTTATTGGCTCCAAGAAAACGTAACGACTAAGACACCGGAAAAAAAACATCTTGAAAGCGCAATTGAGTCGTATATTCAACTTGCGAAGGTAGAGTTTTCACCAGTTTTGTATCAACAGAGAATTGAAAAGAGGGAAGAAGAATGGCAATCGTAGATGTAACAATTATTCCAATTGGAACGAATGGTCCAAGTGTCAGTCACTATGTGGCCAACATTCAAGAACTTTTAGACGAGTTATCACATACACATGACATCAAGTTTCAATTAACGCCGATGAGCACGTTGATTGAAGGCGATGTTTCAACATTATTAGATGTTGTCAAACAAATCCATGAAGTCCCTTTTGAGAACGGGATTGAGCGAGTCGCGACGAATATACGAATTGATGATCGACGTGACCAAAAAGCAAGTTTTCAAAGTAAGATTGATGCTGTTCAAGCGAAAATGAAAACGTAACGAGTGTTGAAAAAGAATGAAAGACGGTTCAGCCAATAGGTTGAACCGTCTTTCATTATTAATCTTCACGAATGCAAAGAGTATGAAGTAAGGTTATAACAATTTATTTGAGCGTCTTCTTCATCGCAAAGTGAGGAATTCCTGCCTCATAAAAACGCTCGGACTCTTTTTGATAACCTAATCGTAAATAAAAATTGAGGGCAGGTTCTTGGGCATTTAAAACAAGTTCATGGATGCCTTCTTTATTGCCGATTTCTTCGACTTCACGCATGAATTGTTCACCAAAGCCTTTGTTTCGAAATGGTGAGAGTACGCAGACCCGTTCAATTTTTCCTGTTTGATCAAGTATGCGCATACGAGCAGCACCGATTGGCTCATGGCTTGACTTAAGTAAAAGATGGATAGCAGTCTCGTCGTGAACATCACGTTCCAAGTCTTTTGATACGCCTTGTTCGTCAATGAAAACGTGTTCTCGTATAGAGAAACACTGGTCAATTTCACTTTGTTTCGTAGCAACTTGAACTGTAATGGTATCAATCATGCTTGATTTCCTTGAAGAATGAATGTTTCGTAAACCGTCCACGATTCATTATCAAGCTGATAGAGGAGTTGAATGCGGTCAATGGTTTCTTGATGAGATACATTACTCATCTTTAACTGACCGACAATATCATCGTGCTCCGCTTGTTGAAGCTTTTGTGCAATTGTAATGTGTGGAATAAATACAGAATGCGCACGATCCGTCGGAAATGGTTCTTCGTAAAGTTTCTCATTAAGCCAAGTTAAGTGAGCGTTTTCTTTTAATTTATAATAAATCGTTGTGGATTGTGGAAAAAATGTATCAACTTTATAGACATCAATTTCTATAGGAGGGCATTGAGTAGCAATCTCTCTTAAAGCTGAAATAACAGTCGGTAACGCTTCATCCGTTAAAGAAAAACGCTCTTTTACTGTGATGTGAGGTGGAATATTTGCATAATGAGCATCGTAACGTCTTCTGTAGCCATTGGCGACGTCTTGAAAAGGTTTAGATGGGAATAAAACAATTCCATAATTTAACATAATAAAGCCTCCTTTATAATGGCAGTAACGTTTTCAAACTAGGTGATAGATGTTTTTGCCAATGCGTCCATGTGTGATCACCTTCAAACTCTCTGTATGTGTAATGAAACGGTTTTGCACGAAATCGTTCACTTAACTCGCGGTTTGGCTTGAGAAAATCAGCCGTGTCTCCGTCGGTCATTTTCACAACATCTTCTTTCGTTCCAATGATGTGATAAATCGATAACGCTTCCGTTTTGCTAAATTGGCTAACTTTCTCCTGTACGGTTTTATTGACGTAAGGTGAAAACAATACCAGGTTTTTAAATAGTGTAGGATATTCTAGTGCAGTTAGCAATGAAATTGTGGCGGCTAATGAATCTCCTGCAAGAATTCGAGCCGCGGCGAGTGGTTCGACACTATAGGATTCTTCAATTTTAGGTAATAACTCACAGGCAAGAAATCGGGTATAGGCAATATGAGTCTCGTTATCAGGGTGATACCATGTTCTTCTCATTGAAATACTCGGGTAAGGAACGCCCACCACGATTACTTCTTCAATGTCCATCTCGCTAATAAGTGTATCGACGTGTCGATGAATACGTCCAAGTCGAAAAAAGTCTTGTCCATCTTGACAAATCATTAAATGATACGATTTTAACGGTGTGTAGTTAGCTGGTAAGTAAATGGATAATGAAATACGATCTTTTAAATATTCGCTTTCAATCGTCATTTCTGCTAAACTGCCTTCGATGTTAGCCATTGATAACTTCCTTTCTAGCTTCTTTTTCTCTCATTAGTTTACCATATTTCGATGAATAGCAGGGAGTACCCATTTTTTTGCTGATTCTATGATAAAATGAATAATTAAGGATAAACTAACGCTACCTGAATGAATGTTAGAATTAAAAAACAAACACGTATTTAGAGTGGCGAACATTTTCACTAGAGGCACAAGCGCGACATCCGTTTGCGCTTCGTTATCACTTGCTCTCACGGTGTCTTCTTTGCCTTGGGCACGCTTCACAGTTATTGATTATCCTTAGCCTGTGTTCCGTGGGAGTCGTCACCATTTAATAAGACGAATGTTACAAACAATACTGCGTTTATCATTCGTGAAAATGACGACTACTTCTGATGAAATTCATTCAGTTATGAATCATAAAAACGATTTCCACAAACTATTGTGAGTTTGACTTATCTAATTAAAATGAGTAGATGGCTAATGGAGGAGTATAGTATGAGATCTAGAAAACCTCATTGGATTTACTATCGGGAAGTATTTCGCTCAAAATTCCAAGCTAAATGCATTCAAGCAAAACTAGAAGATAATTGGGAAAATGGCTATGAAATTGGTCCACTTGTGGAAGTGAAGCGATTGAAAACGAATAAGTATATTGTCCGTTACACGTATGATGAAGTGATTTAACCAGCGAAAGGAAGGCGAAAGGAAGAATGAGTGAGAGTCGACTAAGAATGTTGCGAATTCAAAAAGGCTTTAGCCTAGAGGAAGTTTCAAAGCAAGTAGGTATATCTGCAGGCTATTTATCACAAATTGAATCAGGAAAACGACAAGTGAACGCGATGATTTCAAATAAAATTGCTCAATTTTTCAATGTTTCACTAGACGATTTATTTGAAGCGACTCGTTACAAAACGATATGGGATTACTAATCACGCAAAAAAACTCCCCCTAATATCATGGTAGAGGGAGCTAAATTGAACCTTATTTAGGAGAAATCATATTTGCAGGAACCACATATTGATTAAATTGTTCTTCTGTTAACAATCCACTACTAATTGCCGCTGCCTTTAATGTTGTATTTTCAGCGTGAGCTTTTTTCGCAATTTTCGCTGCGTTTTCATAGCCGATATGTGGATTTAATGCTGTGACGAGCATAAGTGATTCATTTAAAAGTTGATCCATTTTCCCTTTATCCGCTTCCAAGCCAATAAGACACTTATCATGAAAATTATTTAAACCGTCTGATAGTAGACGCATTGATTGTAAAACATTATAAATAATAACGGGTTTGAACACGTTTAGCTGAAAATGACCTTGACTTGAAGCAAACCCTACCGTTGCGTCATTTCCAAGTACTTGTGCGGCAACCATTGTTAACGCCTCGCTTTGAGTAGGGTTAACTTTTCCTGGCATAATCGAGCTACCTGGTTCATTTGCTGGGATAATGACTTCGCCGATACCACAACGTGGACCACTAGCCAATAAACGAATGTCGTTTGCAATTTTAAAAGCGTCTGCTGCAAGAGCTTTTAAAGCGCCGTGGAAATAGACGAGCTCGTCATGACTTGTTAAACCATGAAAATGGTTTTCAGATGCTTTAAAGGTTAACCCGATTTGTTGGCTTAGTTGAGCGGATACTTCTTCGCTAAAACCGATCGGGGCATTTAAGCCAGTGCCAACCGCTGTGCCGCCAATTGTTAATGCACGTACATGGTCAAGAGACTGTTCGATCATTGTGGAACACGTAGTAAGCATATGCTTCCATCCACTAATTTCTTGACCAAACGTTAACGGGGTAGCGTCTTGTAAATGGGTACGTCCGATTTTAACAACGTCTGCAAATTCTTGTTCTTTTGCAGCTAATGTTTCTTTAAATTGTTTTACAGCAGGAATCAGTTCATTTTCTGCAAAAATAACTGTTGCTACATGCATGGCTGTCGGAAATGTATCATTTGAGCTTTGAGAGTGGTTCACATCATCATTTGGATGAACCGTTACGCTTGTCTCCCCTTTTTCAGTTAAGTATTCATTCGCTAAATAAGCAATTACTTCATTCATATTCATATTTGATTGCGTGCCACTTCCGGTTTGCCATACGACGAGCGGGAAATGGTCTTCTAAGCCACCAGCAATAATTTGATCTGCTGCGTATGTAATTGCCTCGACTTTTTGAGCGTCTAGACCTTTTAATTTACCATTAACAATCGCAGCGGCTTTCTTTAATTCTGCAAAAGCTCGGACGACTTCAAATGGAATTTTCTCAGTACCAATTTTAAAGTTTTCTAAACTACGCTGCGTTTGTGCGCCCCAGTACTTATCAACAGGAACTTGAATTTCTCCGATTGTATCTCTTTCTGTACGCGTTTTCATTTTTTATCATCCCTTTATCCCTAATTTCATGACGCATATCTATCATACCAAAAAACAACATGAAACTTAACGAAAACACAAAAAAAGAATTGAATTTGTCGAATGAGCAAACCGATCATCGGTCTTATTGAAACCATACAAAAAAAGTCGTCAACGTATAATTTACGCTGACGATATGATTTTACGCAAACAACTTTTTATAGATGCCATATCCTTCATCTTCCAGTTCTTCTTTTGGAACGAAGCGCAGCGCTGCTGAATTAATACAGTAGCGTAGACCATTTGGACCTGGCCCATCCGGAAATACATGTCCAAGGTGCGCGTTCGCCTCTTTGCTACGCACTTCGGTTCGAACCATAAAATGGCTCCGATCTTCTTTTTCAAGAATTTCTTGATCTTCAATTGGTTTAGTAAAACTTGGCCAACCGCAGCCAGCATCGTACTTATCATTTGAAGAGAACAACGGCTTCCCAGAAACAATGTCCACATAAATGCCATCTTCTTCATGATCATAATAGTCGTTTTTAAAAGGTGGCTCTGTCCCATTTTCTTGCGTAACATGGTATTGCATGGGTGTTAAGGTTTTCTTTAATTCTTCAGGTGATTTTTTCGTCATGATTGATCTCCTTTCCAATGTGTTTCAATAAAATCTTGTCTTCCAGATCCTTTACGGTAGAGTTGATAATGGAAGGCGTTTTTTTGATAATAATCTTGATGGTATTCTTCTGCACGGTAAAAAGGTTTTGCAGGAAGAATAAGTGTAGCAATTGGTTTAGAAAATTTCCCGCTAGATTGAAGATCAGCTTTTGCTTTTTCAGCTACTGCTTTTTGTTCCTCATTATGATAAAAGATCGCCGTTCGATACGAATCGCCTCGATCATGAAATTGTCCACCAGGGTCGGTCGGGTCAATTTGTTGCCAAAACAAAGATAAAATGGTTTCGTATGAAATGACTGTAGGGTCAAACGTAATTTGAACCGCCTCAAAATGACCAGTGGTTTCACTACATACTTCTTTGTACGTGGGGTTTTCGGTATGGCCGCCTGTATAGCCAGAAATGACCGATTCAACGCCGTCAAATTGATCAAACGGCTTGACCATGCACCAAAAACAGCCGCCAGCAAATGTTGCTTTTTCTACCTGATTCATCTTTCTCACCCCAATTCAATTGTATAGATCTAGTATAACATACCCCTTCATGTCTCATGTTATATCTGCTTATATGAAAACGTTTCGAAATTTTACGAAAAGGGAATGCATATCGATATTACTTCGCTGCACGTTCTATCTTGCGACGGGTACTGGTATATATGTAAACAGAATAGAGGAGAGGAGAGCTGGCTTATAAAGTCAGTATTTAAAAAAGAATGAAAACGAAAAAAATAGGAAATCGTGTGCTTATGATTAGTGCTGCATTTATGATTGCGTTTGTTTTATGGGGCGTCATTTCACCGACATCTCTTGGCGCAGTGGCAGACGATGCACTTCAATGGGTTACGGAGTATTTTGGTTGGTTCTACATGCTTGTGTTAAGCGTTTTTATTGTATTTGCACTTATTGTAATGGTGAGCCCGTTTGGACGAATGCGCTTAGGAAAAGAAGATGATGAACCGCAATACAAATTCATTACGTGGGTTGGGATGCTTTTTGCTGCGGGTATTGGCGTTGGGTTTGTGTTTTTCGGTGTAGCCGAACCCGTGTTGAATTACTTAGATCCACCACCGAACGAAGCGGTTCAAAGTCCAGAAGCTGCCGCTGCTGTAGGGCTCCGTTATGCGGTCTATCATTGGGGGCTGCATTGCTGGATTGCATCATTAATTGTCGGTCTTATTATGTCGTATGTTATGTACCGTAAAAACAAACCCGCGCTCATTAGTTCTGCTTTTTATCCATTGTTGCGAAACAAAACCGACGGAGTGATCGGAAAATCAATTGATATTTTTGCTATTCTCGCTACCTGTGCAGGTGTTGCGACGACATTTGGCTTAAGTGCTTTACAAATTTCCGGCGGGCTATCTTACATAACCCCCATTCCAAATACAGTTTGGACACAAATTACACTTATTATTATTGTGACTATCTGTTTTATCTTTTCGGCATTATCCGGAATTGATAAAGGAATTAAGCGATTAACTAACATTAATATCGCGCTTGCAGGAATTTTGCTTATTTTCGTTATTTCATTTGGTCCAACGATTTTTATTTTTGAAAGTATGGTTACGACTCTCGGTTCCTATGTCGGAAACGTTGTTCAAATGTCATTAACCCTTGAGCCCTATGCAGGATCAAACTGGATTGCAGGCAACACAATTTTCTTTTGGGGCTGGCATATGTCTTGGGCACCGTTTATTGGGTTATTTGTTGCGCGTATTTCAAAAGGACGATCGATTCGCGAATTTATTGCAGGTGTGCTGTTTGTTCCAGCAGCATTAGCGTTAATTTGGTTTTCGTCATTTGGGGGCTCGTCGCTCTATTATGAAGTCAGCCAAGGGATATCAACCATTACAAGCGTTTCACAAACGAATGAAGAACTGGCTATGTTTGTTTTGCTTGAACAGCTCCCGTTAAGTTTGCTAACAAGTATTGTTGCATTGCTGTTAATCTTTATCTTTTTTATCACGTCCGCCGATTCTGCAACCTTTATTCTTGGCTCGATGACATCAAATGGCATGCAAAATCCACCAACTAAACTAAAACTGTTATGGGGGATTCTCATCGGGGCTGTGGCAGCTGTGCTCTTATTAAGTGGGGGCGATGATGGTCTAAGTGCGTTACAAACAGCTGCTATCACAGGTGGGTTACCAATTGCGTTCATTTTAATTGGCATGGTTGTCTGTTTAACGATCTTGCTTACGCGAGATTATCGATACTACAGAAGACAGGTATTGGCGACCCGCTCGGCTTCGTTGAAAGATGAGATTCGAGAAGATTTTTATGAAGAGTGGAAAGATGAAGTGTCAGAAGAAATAAAAGATGATTTTAAAGATCAAGCCTATCAGGAATTAAAGGAAGAACTCCGTGAAGACGTATACAAGGAATTAAAAGAGGATTTAAAGAAAGATGTAAAAAAACAGCTAAAAAAAGAGAACCGTAAAGATCGATAGCGAAAGAGGGCGGCATTATGTCGACCCTTTTCTTATACTGTCAAAATCTTTTTATTGATGAATTCTGTAGCTTTAGGAGGATTTTTAAAAGAAAAAACGAATCAATTGTTGGAAAATGTCAGTTTTATCTATAAAGGGGGGGTGTCTCGGTGTTTTTTGCGACATCGAGCATGTGCATATGAAAGCGATGGTTACTGAGTTACTGAATCAGTCTAATGTTCCACAATGTGTGATTTATGATGACGAAATTATCATAAGAAACGGCGCTTTTAATAAATTGACAGGACTTGAAAAGAAGCCAAATCAAAAAATTCCGTTGGCGACCATATTAAGCTATCAATCCATGGAAAAGTGGGTTATTGATGATAACGGTATGAATGTTGAACTAAACATTGAGCATGCTGTGCTGGATCAAGACTATATGCTCTATACATTTGCTGTGAGAAAGAAGAAAGAAGATATTCGCTTAAAGCTTGTGTCAAATGATCAATCAAAAAAATTACGCTGGTTAACCGACGAAACGGGTAAAATTATTGAAGCGAGCGAAGTCGGAAAAGCGTTTTTAACGATTCAAGATTCCATTTGGACGTTTGTACCAAGAGAATTATGTAACCCTAATAATAAAAAACAGATTGTTACATTTTTATATCAACAAATTGAATATGAGGTACAAGTGGTTACCTATAGTGGCTACATGTTATTTGATGTTGTTCGCGCGGAACAGCGTGTGGAGCAATTAATTACAAGAAATGAGTTAATCAATATATTAGATTTGTCGAATGAATGTTATATTGTTCATGATTCCATGACCATTCATTATGCAAACAAAGCGACGAATCGTTATTTAAGTGTGAATCATAGCCTTATAGGAAAACCAGTACGTGATCATATTCAGGAACGAGAATTAAAGCTCGTTAAGGAAGCCATGCGAACGCAACAAGAAGAAATTATGTATCGTCCTATAAAACTTATTAACGGGGATGGCAGTTTACTGTACACAATGTGTGCTATTCTTCCTGTTCATATCGATGGAAAGAGGTTATTTGTTTCCGTTTTAAAGCAACCTCATCAAACGTCTAAACGAAGAGAAGAGGCGATGAAAGTTGCGTCTCGTTTATCAGCTAGCATGGCACATGAATTAAGAAATCCATTAACAACAATCAAAGGCTTTATGCAGCTTTATGCGGAGACAAACGCCATTCCTGAAAGTCAAGTAAGCACTATTAATGGTGAATTAACGCAAATGGAAAAAATCATAGATGATTATGTATTTCTTGCTAAGCAAAAAGGGATGGCTGAAAACAAAACAACAATTGAAATGAACAGTTATGTAAAAGCTTTGGTTAGAAAAAAAGAAATGAAAGAGCTTGTGAAAGATAACCCTTTGCTACTCTCTGTTTCAGATACGTATTATGTTCGAGGTTATGAACAAGAATTAGATATTTTATTTCTCAATTTAATTGAAAATGCAGTAGATGCGAGTCATTCATCTACGTCGATCGAAATAAGGGTAACGTCTGATTACAATCAACTTTGTGTGCAATTTATCGATAAAGGAACAGGAATCCCGCCTAATCGTCTATATTTATTAGGTCAACCTTTCTTCTCTTCGAAAGAGAAGGGGACGGGATTAGGTTTAATGATTTGTCATAAGATCGTGGAATTACATGGTGGAAGAATGGAAATTAAAACGAAAGCTGGAGCAGGAACGATCGTCCAAGTTTATTTGCCATTAAAAGCGATATCAGAAAATCGTGACGGAAAACGTGTTAAAAAAGGATTTCAGCAAGTTTTAGGACAAAGTGAAACCCGAATGCTAACAAACATAAACCTGCGATGATATTCAAAATAGGTAAGAGAGAGCGGCTCAAAAATTGACCGAAAAAAGAAGCTAAAAACGATAAGCTAATATTCCAAACGAGAATACCGAGAAAAAGAAAAATGGCATAGATAAGAAAGGAGCTAGACTGTTCATTCGTGAGCTCGGCTAAAGTTGAGCCGAAAATGCCAAACCAAAACATTAAATTAATCGGATTAAATAACGCGATGGATAAACCTGTCCAAAAGGAAGAAAAGACTGAAGTAGAGAGACTGCTTGAGCGAGTAAGAGCAGTCTTTCGTTTGTTAATGGACTCGAAGCCAAGATAAATAAGTAGAGTCGATCCAAACAGATAAAGACTAATTTGCACGGGAGTCATAAAAATAAATTGCGTTAAACCAAAATAAATGATGACCATAAAGCATACATCCGCTAGAATGGCGCCAATGCCGACAAAAAGAGCGGGAAAAAAACCGTTTGAAATGCCTTTTTTTACAATGGCTAAACAAATAGGACCAACTGGAACAGCTAAAGATAAACCAAGAATAAATGCTGCAAGGATATCAGGCATAAAAAACCTCCTATTTCTTAGACATGCCTTACTATTTAGTAAATGATCAGTAAAGGGGATTTAGACGTGCTTTATTTGTAATTTCGTGACTAGATTCGCACCAAGCTTCATATGATGGGAATGAATGTAAAGGGGGATGAGAAATGAATAAATCTCGGTTATTAACAACTGCAGAAATGCTTTCAACGGAAGTACCAAATTGGGTCAATCAAAGTTATCAAGAATATAGTAAAGTTGTTACGAATCCAACATTTCCGTGTTTTTTTGGTCAGAAAGGAGAACGGAAAGGGGAACTACGCTACTCTTATTTATCGCATGCAGACTGGTCCTCATTGCCACATACATTACAAACGTTTCAATCATTAATGGCGCAACGTCCACTCATTAGGCGAGGGCTTTTTGTATTTGTGGAGCCTGAAGACCAGGAGCAAACGCTTGATTATTACCGTCGTTATTTTTGGGATTTGCTTCAATACTTAAATGACAAAGACGAAAGTATTTGGCCGGAACATACGCCTAGTAACCCCGAGCATTATTTATGGTCGTTTTGTTTTAATGGGCAGTCGATGTTTGCCTTTGCAAATACACCTGCATATAAACAGCGAATTACACGAGATTTAGGGCAAAGTATGGTTATAGGGTTTCAACCTCGGGAGATTTTTCAAGGCTTAGAAGGGACTGAGCCGAAAGGTCATAATTCTCGTGAAGCGGTTAGGAAACGGGTAGAGGCATGGGATCAAATACCAAAACATCCGGATATTAGTCATTATGGCGATGTCGAACATAGAGAATGGAAACAATTTTTTATTGGCGATGATTTTGAGCCGATCACAGGAAAATGCCCATTTAAAGCGAAAAATGATTCTAAATAGATTTTTAGTCGATTGACGTGCTAAACTAAGCATATTACTTAAAGAAAAAGGGATATCATGAGATTTAGAATTGGCTATCGAACATTAAAAACCGCAATTGGTGTATTTATTTCACTTTCAATTGCGCAATTGCTTGAATTGAATTTTGCTTCATCAGCAGCCATTATTACAATACTGTGTATATCTGTGACACGAAAAAATTCCCTTCTTGTTTCGTGGGCGCGGTTTGTTGCTTGTATGATTGGTCTTGTCATGAGTTCAATTCTATTCGAGATCATTGGCTATAATCCATTTGCGGCCGCACTCTTTATCTTGTTATTTATCCCAGTTGTTTTGCTTGTGAAAGCAAGTGATGGTATTGTAACAAGCTCTGTCATTGTCATGCATTTGTACGTTGTAGAAGAAGTGTCTGTTGGCTTTTATTGGAACGAGCTTCAGCTTATTTTAATAGGGATTGGTACAGCACTATTAATGAATCTTTACATGCCGTCTAAAGATAAAGAAATGCGAGAACAACGGAAAAAAGTTGAAGCATTGTTAAAAACAACGTTAAATCAGCTATCTACATATATTCGTGCTGGAGAAAGTAGTTGGGACGGGAAAGAGTTGTCGCAATTAGATCGGGTGTTAAAGGAAAGTAAGAAGACGGCATTTGTTGCCATGCAAAACCATCTATTAGCAGAAGAAAACCATTATTATCATTATTTTACTATGAGGGAAAAGCAGCTAGAAATCATTGAGCGGCTTATGCCACACTTGACCCGTATTAATGGTTCGGTTCCGCAGCAAGAGAAAGTAGCAAATTTTTTAGATGAATTATCACGTGCGGTAAGCCCAACGAATTCTGTTGCTTATTTTTTGCTTCAATTAGAAGAGATGCGAACGGAATTTAGAAATATGCCGCTGCCGAAAACAAGAGAAGAGTTCGAGAGTCGCTCGTCTCTTTTGCTAATTGTGTTTGAATTTGAACAGTACTTGAAGACAAAAGACGAGTTGTGGGCTCGAAAATCGGATAAAAAAAGACCATTGCGTAAATCCTAAACGTATTCGATACGAGGAGTGTACAAACGTGAAGTGGTCTTTTTTTCTGTCTATCTGCGTGTTTCTTTCCGCACTATTTCCTAATCAATTTCTCATTGAGCAAGCAGATATTATTGTAAATATTAAAACGAATGAATTAGCACTCATTGAAGCCAATCATATTAGTGAAGTCTTTCCAATTGCAAGCGGGAAAAAAGGGGAAGAAACGCCTGAAGGTGAGTTTCAAGTTCTTGTAAAAGCAAAGCAGCCTTATTACCGAAAAAAAGATATCCCTGGTGGAGATGAACGAAATCCGTTAGGAAGTAGGTGGATTGGGTTTGATGCCAATGGGACAAGTGGACGTACCTATGGTGTACACGGGACGAACCAACCTCATTCAATTGGCTATCATGCGTCGTTAGGGTGTATTCGCATGGAAAATTCAGCTGTGGAATATGTATTTGATCGCGTAGAAATTGGGAGTAAAGTGATTGTTGTTAATGATCAGCGGAGTTTTAACGCATTAGGAAAAGCTTACGGGTTGTTGAAGTGAGCCGAGGATTAAAGCAAATTTCACGAGCGCATAAGTCTCGTGAAATTCACACGTTTGTATGCCAAATTAAAACATGCCTAAACCAGCGGCTGCACCAAATACGCCCCCGAGTACAAGAGTTCCAATCATAATATATACAATTAAACGTTGGAATTTTCGTGGCATTGTCATC
The DNA here is from genome assembly GCF_024362765.1 of Alkalihalobacillus sp. LMS6. NCBI lineage: Bacteria > Bacillati > Bacillota > Bacilli > Caryophanales > Bacillaceae > Alkalihalobacillus > Alkalihalobacillus sp. LMS6. The sequence continues at coordinate 1,544,903 of NZ_CP093302.1, forward strand.
CCTCCACCTAAGCTTTACTAATGCTAGTTTACCTGATTGCTACAAAAGCAACAAGAGGAGTTTTTTATGCTAGAACTAAAAATAGACCATATTGCATATGCCCTCCAATCTGAGACAGAGGTTGATCGGTTAGCTACGTTATTTTCTGCAACAAAACCAACACAAGAAACAGTCGACGATCAGCAAGTTATCGTTTATCATCTTTTCATGCCTCTTTTTTCGATTGAACTTTTAGTGCCTATGAAAGATAACCACGGATTACAGCGGTTTCTTTTAAAGCGTCCATCTCCGTGCTTCCACCACTTGGCGTTAAGTTGTCAAGATTTAAGCTACGGACAAGCCTTTTTTGAAAGCATCGGATATGATTTTGTATATCCGAATAGTAGACAAGGAAGTAATAAAAAAAGAATTAATTTTCTCAAACCGAGTTCTACAAATGGTGTTTTAATTGAATTATGTGAGCAAGAAACATGAAAAAAGTTGTAGCATTCGTTATGATAAAAGAGATTATTGAATAATGGAGTGGGTAAATCGTGGCAGAACGTATTGTTAATGAGTTTATTGAGCTAGTAAAAGTTAGCTCTGAGACGAAACATGAGGCAGAGATTGCGAAAGTGTTAAAAGAAAAATTCACGAACTTAGGATTGACAGTTGAAGAAGATCAGGCGCAAGAGATTACTGGACACGGTGCGAATAATTTGATTTGTACATTACCAGGAACAAGTGATAAAGAAGTGAAAACCATTTACTTCACCTCTCATATGGATACAGTCGTTCCGGGTAAAAACATCGAACCGATTCTTGAAGAGGGCTACATAAGAACAGATGGAACAACAATTTTAGGTGCGGATGATAAAGCTGGTATTGCGGCGATGCTTGAAGCCATTGTCGTGTTAAAAGAACAGCAAATCGAGCACGGGCCCATTCAATTTATTATTACGGTTGGAGAAGAGTCTGGTTTAGTCGGAGCAAAAGCACTTGATCAAAGCCTTATTCATGCTTCTTACGGCTATGCCCTTGATAGTGACGGAGAAGTCGGAGGCATGATTACAGCTGCGCCTTCTCAAGCGAAGATTACGACAAAAGTTTTCGGCAAAACCGCACATGCTGGTGTAGAACCGGAGAAAGGCATATCAGCGATTTCTGTTGCTTCAAAGGCAGTGGCACAAATGCCTCTTGGAAGGATCGATAACGAGACAACTGCGAATATCGGTCGCTTTGAAGGAGGCACACAAACAAATATCGTTTGTGACTATGTTGAAATTACAGCGGAAGCACGTTCTTTAGAAAAAAATAAGTTAGATACTCAAGTTGCGGCAATGAAAAAAGCGTTCGAAAAAGCTGCAGAGGATATGGGTACGTCGTGCGAAGTCAATGTAAGCTACTCGTATCCAGGCTATAAAGAAGAAGCGAGTGCTGAAGTGGTTCGGATTGCAAGTGAAGCCATTACTTCGTTAGGGATAAAGCCGACTATGAGAGCCAGTGGTGGGGGAAGTGACGGCAACGTGATTTCTGGATTTGGGATTCCGACCATTAACTTATCTGTTGGCTATGAACACATTCATACAACGAATGAACGAATTGCCGTTCATGCTCTTACAAAGGTTGCAGACGTTGTCGTTGCGATCATAAAAGAAGCAGCTAAAGCATAAAAAATAAGCCGTTCACATGTGAACGGCTTTTATCGTATACTGGGCATCATCCGCATACTCCATGCTTTCTAATATTTCTTCCTCCGTTAGACCAATCGCATAAGATAGCTGTTGAATTGATGGAGAAACGTGATCATTTTGTCGAAATTCTAACAAATAGTCATTGATTTTACTCATATTTTCCTCATAATGGAGTTTAGAAGCTAAACGAATGTGAGAAAACATTTTACACCTCCAGTGATGGAGGAAATGCGAATGAATATTCTATTATATCATATTGTTGTACGTATGTAAACGTTTGCTGACGGAAATGGGAGGAATGATCGTGTTAAAGCACGTAGATAAAAGTGCACTGCATTTTCAAGCACGTACCCAATCAATGAGAGGGGATCGTGCAGCGACACAAAAGTCAAGCTTTCAAGAGCAGTTGAAGCAGCAAGCTCTCCAATCAATGATGGGAAAAGTTGAAGACTTACGGGTACAAGGAAATAAACTAGTTGAACATCGCTCATATGAAGCGTTATCGTTATTTCGCCACTCTCTGGAAGCATGTTTAACACATGTCTTAAAAGATAGTTATCAACTAACAAGAACAACAAGCAGTCAATTCGGTCAGTTTAAACAACACCAGCTCGTTCAGGTTGTGAATCAAGAAATGGATGAATTGGCAAAAGAAATAGTAGATTCACAAAAAACGAGTATCGACTTGCTGAAAAGGGTAGGGAAGTTGGAAGGGTTGTTGCTGGAAATTTATATTTAAGCCTTGGAGGAAAAAATGGACGAGTATATTTTTACATATGAGACGAAATTACGTCATTCATTAGAAGAGACATGGTCGTTCTTTTCTGAACCAAAAAACTTAGAAAAAGTGAACAAGTTTCCGCCAGTTAAAGTGGACAAAAACGGGCATACCGTTCATGTTAGAATCCCGTATACAGGCAAAATCGGACAATTTACAACAGAAATTATGACGGAGGTTCCGCCACATTTCTTCATCGATAAAATGGTGAATCCGCCGTTTCCTTTTACTTATTGGGAGCATAAACATGAATTCGTTAAAGGAAAAGACGGAACCGTTATGATTGATCAAGTACGTTTTCGTGCGAAGGTTTCTGCAAGTTTGGCTGCGAAAATTTTGCAAACGATGTTTTCGAGCAGAGCGCAAATCTTGCACAAACGGATTAACATGTAGATTAGTGTTGGTGTAAATATTTACTAATTAATTTTAAAATTGAACGGCGTGTTAAAATGCCCGTGAAGGCTTTTTGATCATCTACCACACATAAAAAAGGGTGGTTAATGGAAAGCGATAACGCCTTAGAAAATGTAGCTTCAGGACGGATGCAAGGCACGTCTTTGTTCATACATTCGCCGACTGTCAATGTTGAAAGACGATCAATTTCAAAATCATGTTCGCCTAACAATGAATCTAAAATGAGTGACTTGCTGATCATACCTTGCAAGTGAAAGGATGAATTTAGTACCGGGATCGCTGTATACCCAGACTTAATTAAAACAAGTAAGGCATGTTGAAGCGGGTTATTCATTTGAACATGCGCAACCTTGTCGGCAGAAATGATTAATGGAGAGATTTCATTATCAGTTAACAATCGATTTCGTAATGTTTGCATACATGTATCACTTCTTTATGTTAGATTTTCATGTGCTCTCTATTATCGTAAACGCTCTTACGATGTCCGTCAAGATTCGTGTCGGTGAATGCAGGGAGAACCGTTTGGTAACAATAGTAAGAAAAAGGAGAGCGTTACGCTATGCACTCTAAGCAAACGGTTAAATATATTTGTGAGCAATATTCCTCAGGTCGAGAATATTTTTTCAAAAAGGAATACATTACCCATGATAAATGGAGCAATCTTCAATCTGTTGCCTGGTCAGCACCGCGGCCAATAGGAAAAGATACTTTTTTAAAACGAGAAAAAGAAGGGTTCCTATGTGAATATGTAAAAAAAGCTTCTGCGGAAGTGCTTTTGTTTCAAAAAAGATCTTGAGGTCCGTAAACCTATATAAAAGAGAAGCACAAGCGCAACGCTAATGAAACAAAGTTGCACTTGTGCTTTTCGTAAAAAGTAAGCTGTCTTATATTGTCATCCTGTTACTCAATTGCAGATAACGTATCATTGACATCTATCTCTCCGTAACCATAATACACATTATAATCACCATCACCAAGTTGGTTGGCATTTCCCAAAATTAGATTTCCGATATCTTCATTTGATAAAGACGGGTTAATCGAATGAATAAGCGCCGCTAAACCCGCTACATGAGGTGCTGCCATGGACGTTCCTGACAACAGAATGTATTGATTTTCTAAATAAGTGCTTGGAATATGTTCTCCAGGTGCGGTAACATCGACGTACTCTCCATAATTGGAAAAAAAGGATCGGTTTTTATCTTGATTGACAGACGCAACGGTGACAACTTGGGGATAAGCAGCTGGATACATCTGTTCATCTGTGTTTTCATTACCAGACGCACTTATGAGCGTTACCCCTTGATTGTAAGCATGTTCAACAGCATCATATAACACATCAGAGTGATAATAATCCCCTAAACTCATGTTAATAACATCTGCACCATTTTCGACGGCCCAATAAATCCCTCTCGCTACGGAAAAAGACGACCCCTCGCCATTTGTATCAAGTACTTTTATTGGCATGATCTTGCTTTGCCAAGATACCCCAGCTATTCCTTCAACATTATTTGTTAAAGCTGCTGCAATTCCTGCAACATGTGTACCGTGACCATTGTCATCATTAAAATTAGATGAGTCATCGATCGCATTGTAGCCTTCAACGAGTTTATTTTGAAGGTCAGGATGCTCTGGGTCTACGCCAGAATCGATGATGGCAATGATCGTATCTTCGCCGTTTGCATAGTTCCATCCTTCTTCAAGGTCAATTTGTTCGAGATTCCACTGATAAGGCTTAAAAAATTCATCATTAGGCTCAACTTTTGCTTGGCTAATAAGGGCCTTGTTCACAAAAGAATAATTATGTTCAGCAAAGATGACATCGGGATCACGATGCAATGTTTGAATGTAGTCATCTTCATCACCCGTTGTTTTTAAAACAAGGTAAGGATCATTTTCTTTCAAGATTGTATGATGGTTTGTAGTAGCCCACTCTGTTGGTTGTACATTCGGGTCCAGTTTCACGATAACTTCTTGCGAAACAATCGGGTTCGACTGACTTTTTGTTTTCGAGTTCACATAGATACTCCAATTTAAGCCGGGCACTGTTATCGCTTGTTGTCCATCTGGTAACTGGGTTTCTTGATTAAAATCTACCGAAGCCTCGCCGCCTGACATAAATAACGTTCCTTCACTATCTGCGATCATGGCATGTTCCGATAGATAAGATTGAATAAACCCTAAATTGATTTCTCCAACCATCGTTTTGTTCTGATCCAACGTTTTTTTCACCATTACATAGGCATCGTTGTCTTCTTGATAGGGATGTGAGTATTGAAGAGCATTGTACGTTGTAGAAAACGTAGGCAAGCTTGATATATCCATTGTTTTGCCAGCACTTTCTAAAACCTGTCCTGCTTCATTTAGAACAGCAATACTTCGAATGTACGGATGGTTGTTGACTTCATCTTCTAGTTTATGATCAAGTTGGTCTTCAGTAGTCCAGTTTTCTAAACTTGCCGTAAAAGAGTGAAGCATTAAATTTGTTGAAAGAGCAATGTCTTCTGCTTGTAAATGATCAATCGCTTCATGAGCAACCGACGGGGGGTGCTGTTGTTGATTCATGGAGCGATGCATAGTTGGACTTGGCTTAATGATCACCATACTAATAATAAGTACACTAGCTAAGGCAATAGCCCATTTTTCTGAGCGACGTAACATAACGAATCTCCTTTGTTTTTTATAGTTGGTTTAAGTGTGTGTCGATTTGTGGATAAAGCCATTCTGAAGGGAAAACAAGCCTTACGTTTCCTCTTTTAAATTGTTCGCCTGCATTCACGATCGCCTTATACGTATCGTTTCCTTTCACGCCGACATGACCAATCGCAAGTGGGTATTCATGATCGCGTGCAGTCTTTACGAATGTATCTAATTGATTTCGAACATATGAATAAGAAGAAGTTGAATCATCAATAAACAATGTTCTTTTTAGGCATGGCACTTGATAACGTGCAGCAAGCTGAGGCATAAGTGACTTGGCTGTCGTACCGCTATCAATTAAATAAAGCTGATGTTCCTTCGCAAACTGTACAATAAGCGTAACAATGCGCTCGTCTTCCATTCCTTTAGAGCCCATATGATTATTTAACCCTTTAGCATGAGGGACGTTTTCAATGGCGGTATTTAAGCGACGTTTAATTTCCTCATCACTCAAGTCAGATGTAATGGCATTTGGACCTAACCATGATTTTTTACCAGTCTTAGGTTCAAGTGGTAAGTGAATGATGACTTCTAAACCGTTTTGATGTGCTTTTTCATCTTGTAAAGTAGCTTGTTCAAGAAAAGGCATAATGGCAACTGTTACAGGAATGTCACCTTGAAGAAAATGGTCAGCTCCTTTAACGTCACCGCCAAAATCATCAATGATAATGGCTGCTGACTGTTCCTGCGCAAATGCGGAAAAAGGAAGAGCGGTGCAACATAAAAGAAACGCTAGATGAAACCATAAAAGCTTTTTCAGCATAGAAAGATAAGCTCCTTTTTACTAACTAGTTTGTCGCAAAAGGTGTACATTTCATGTTAGGAAGTAATAGGAAAAACAATCAATCAAAAAAATCCCTTTAATATGCTCACTAGTTAAAGTGTCAACATATAAAAGGGATTAATATAAACTATTCTTTATCTTCTGTTTTTCTTGCAAACAAACGGTTATTTTCGAATGTTAAAAGCCGCATTTAATTGACCACGCAACATTTTTTCGCGTACTTCTTGTTTTCGGATCGCTTTTTGTTCCATTTTACGGATTTCGAACGTTTGCATACCATCTTCCATCTTATTGGCGATATCGACTAGTCGCTCAACATCTAAAAATGAGTATTTTCTTGTTCCGCCTTTTGAACGTTCTGGAAAAAGGAGCTTTCGTTCTTCATAGTAGCGAATTTTTCTCTCTGTTAAACCGGTTAGTTCGCTAACCATTCCAATGGTAATCACTTTTTTATCTTTATAAGACAACCCTCTCCACCTCACAATTGAGTTTACGCATGATTGTTGTGTAATAATATATCATAGCTTGGGAATGAGTGTGAATAAAATTGTTAGATTATCTAACATGAGTGATTTTTATATTTTAATTGCCGAACCTTTTCAGAATGTGTAGACTATTGGTAGAACACAATAGGAGGAAGAACGTTGAGAAAGCATAGATGGTTAATTGGGGTGGCGGTTAGTTTATTAATTGTCATTGTAGGTTTTGTCATTCAAGTAGAATACGGGGCTGAAGACTCCGAACGAGTAATTGTTGATTATACGCTAAATTTATATAGTGCTCCTGAATGTTTTGATGAAGCTGGTTTCACAAATAATATTAGCGAGATGACTTACGGAGATGTAGAAAGTGGGACTGAATTTCTACCAGAGTCCAGTTGTACGGCAATGGAATTTCAAACATCAAGAGGTCCTTTATGGTTTGCGTGGTTTATGTAAAGGGTTTAATGATGTGACTGAGCGGTAATAGGATTGTAAGGAGGTTTTGTACATGACAAAAAAAGATTGGAAAGCCATTCAAGACCGAGATTTAAAAGAGTCTCCTTATGACGAGCTGCCGTTAGATGAAATTAAAAAAGAGGAAAAAGAAGAGCGTAAGAAAAAGGAAACAAAACATAAATCCGATTCAGAAGATGTTCATAAACCATAGTTGATGTTAAAAGCGACTGTTTACTTCTATTTACAGAAGAAAAACGGACGCTTTTTTTTGTAGAAAGGTGCTAGAGCGGTGGCTTATAAAAAAGGATTATGATATTATGAATAATTAAAATAGAGAAGTAAAAAATGGAGAGTGGGGAACGTAACGTGAAAGTAGCAAAGTTTGGTGGCTCCTCTGTTGCAAATGCTGAACAGATTCGCAAAGTAGCCGCAATTATTCAGGCAGATTCATCTAGAAAAATTGTCGTTGTATCCGCACCAGGGAAAAGAACAAAGGCAGATGTAAAAACAACGGATTTATTAATTGAATTGGCACAATATTGCATTGGAAATAATGAGCAAGCTAAAGAACAAACGTTAAACAAAGTAGTAAACCGTTATGCAGAAATGGTCTCGGATTTAGGCTTGCAAGAAGATATTAAAGAAGAAATTTATCATGACTTAAAAGTACGTATGAACGCATATTATGCAAACGAACATCAGCTGATGGACGCTTTAAAAGCGAGTGGGGAAGATAATAATGCAAAGTTAATCGCAGCATACTTTCAATCAATTGGCATGAATGCGACTTACATAAATCCTAAAGATGCTGGTCTACTTGTGAGCGATGAACCGGGTAATGCTCAAGTATTGCCGGTAGCTTATGAACGGTTAAATGAATTGCGACAACAAGAAGGCGTCATTGTGTTTCCTGGTTTCTTCGGGTTTTCAGAAACAGGAACGCTCGTAACATTCCCTCGCGGTGGTTCGGATATTACAGGTGCGATCTTAGCAGCTGCAGTACAAGCGGATCTTTATGAGAATTTCACAGACGTTGATTCTGTTTACGCAGCCAATCCAACAATTGTTGAAGATCCTTTTGAAATAAAAAAAATGACGTATCGCGAAATGCGAGAACTTTCTTATGCAGGCTTTAGTGTCTTTCATGATGAAGCACTGATTCCAGCATTTCGAAACGGTATTCCAGTTTGTGTGAAAAATACAAACAACCCCAAAAGTGAAGGAACGCTCATTGTGGCTGAACGCGAACCTTTTGATGATCCTGTTATTGGAATTGCTGCTGATGAAGGATTTGCGACGATTTATGTACGCAAATATTTGATGAACAGAGAAGTAGGCTTTGGTCGCAGACTGCTTGAAATATTAGAAGATCAATCGATCTCCTATGAACACATTCCATCAGGTATTGATGATACAAGTGTGATCATTCGCGAAAGTCAGTTAACAGATGGTGTGGAAGAACAAATTTCAGCGCGTATCAAAACAGAGCTGGCTGTTGATGACGTCCACATCGAAAGAGGATTTGCGATGGTGATGTTAGTTGGAGAAGGGATGCACAACTCCATCGGTGTCATTGCACGAGCCTCGGCTGCGTTATCACGAAAAGGAGTTAACATTGAAATGATTAACCAAGGCTCTTCTGAAACGAGCTTGGTGTTTGGGATTCATCAAAAAGATGCGGATGTTGCCGTGCAAGAACTGTACCACGAATTTTTTGGCAGTCGCGTGCCTGTCTAATCGTTAAAAGAAAAAACTTTATGAATGAGGGGTGCTCATTCATAAAGTTTTTTTTGCTAGCTTTTGCTAAATCGATTTAAGAATGGTTTTGTTTTTTTAACTCAGCTTGGATTGATTCAAGCTGCTGTTCAATGCGTTTTAACTCACTGACTGATACAGATACCTGTTTATTTGCCGGGTCCTCTTCCTCTTCAGAGTCATTTGCTTTTTCAACATTATTGACAATTACACCAATAAATAAGTTGAAAATAATAAAGGTTCCTATTAGTACAAAGGAAACAAAGTAAATCCAGATCCACTGGTTGTATGCCATTAACGGGCGCATAATGCCGCTTGACCACGAATCTAACGTAACAATTTGAAATAAGGTTAAGATCGTCCGTTGTAAATTCCCGAAATACTCAGGTGCAATATCACTGAAAAGCATCGTTCCAATCACAGCAAATATGTATAAAAAGATCCCCATTAAAAACAAAATATTGCCAAGGGATGGGATGGTCATGACTAAAGCATCGACTAACCGTCTTAGAGATGGAATAACTGAAATCGCTCTTAAGACACGCAGCACGCGCAACACACGTAAAACCGTAACGAAATGTCCGCCAGTGAATAAATGCCCAGCTAAAATAATGAGTGTATCGAACCAGTTCCAGCCGCTCTTAAAAAAGGAACGTACTGAGGTTGAAAAAAACCGCATCACAATCTCAATTGTAAAAATCCATAGCAAAATGCGATCGGCGTAATGAAAAAAAGTTTGATGATCTTGATAAATGTGGTCGTATGTTTCCACTCCGACTAAAATGGCGTTAATAACGATTAAACTAATAACCGTTATTTGAAATGCCTTATGGTTAACAATTTGATAAAGCTTATTTTTCAAACCTGCCTTCTCCCCTCAATTCTCTTCCGTCATCATAGCAAGAAAAAAGTTGAAGGGGAAGAATAAACCATTGTACGCTAGGGCTATTACAAGAGTTGAAAAGTTATGGCAAAGGATATGAATGATCAATGAAAACAATATGGGTAACAGGTGCATCAAGCGGTGTCGGAGAACAAATTTGTGAACAACTTAAAGGACGCGATGTTCAAGTTGTGAAACTAGCAAGAAGGTATGGAACGTTACAAAAGATAGATAAAGGGACGTATACATGTGCAATGGATCTGACCGATGTCCATTCTATTCATTCGAGTGTAAGCCAGTTGTATGATGCAAATTTACAGCCGGATGTACTGATTAATAACGCTGGGATCGGTCGTTTTGCCTCATCGTGGGATCTTTCTGACGATGATGTTCAGACAATGTTTCAATTAAATATGATTGGTGTGATTCAGCTTACCAATCGTGTGGTGCCGCATATGAAAAAGAACAAATCAGGACATATTATTCAGCTTGCCTCTTTAGCGGGAAAAGTGGCTACTGCTAAAGCAAGTGTGTACGCAGGAACAAAACATGCCTTGCTTGGTTATTCTAACGGGTTAAGATTAGAATTAAAACCATATCATGTAAGCGTATCTGTTATTAACCCAGGCCCAATTGACACACCTTTCTTACAAGCAGCAGATAAAACCGGCTCTTACAGTGACAATATGGGTGCTCATTTGCTACAGGCAGATCAAGTAGCGGAGCGAGTCATTCAGACTTTAGAAACAAAGAAACGTGAAGTGAACCTTCCTCGAGTATTGGGGATTTTAGGGAAGCTATATCAACTAGCTCCACATTTTATTGAAGGAATTGGAAAGCCCTTTTTCTATAAAAAATAACCACCACCGCCTACATATTGTTTAATTCATTTTTTAACCAATCTTAAAACGTCCAGTTCCTTTAAAAAGAAGCACTTTTGGCTTTTTCTTTGAATAGCATAGGTTAGGAGTGAGGAAATGTAGGGTTGCATCAGGACCGTTACATTCCAGAAGGAGCTGGTAATGAGATGTGCGGGATTACAGGGTGGATTGATTGGCGACGAGACTTAAGGAAAGAACAAAAAGAAATTAAACAAATGGCACAGACGCTAAACCGAAGAGGGCCTGATGCACTAGAAACGTGGACTAATCAGCACGTAGCGTTTGGTCATGCACGGTTAATCGTGGTTGATCCTGAAGGTGGGGTTCAGCCAATGACAAAAACAGTCAATGGAAAGACCTATACAATTGTCTATAATGGTGAATTGTACAACACAGAAGAGATTCGGGGAGAGTTAGCGAAAAAGGAGCACACTTTTTCTGGTCATTCCGATACAGAAGTCTTGCTGAAATCTTATATTCAATGGAAAGAGGCATGCGTAGAGAAATTTAATGGGATCTTCGCATTTGCGATTTGGGAGCATGAAACAAAGTCATTATTTATGGCAAGAGATCGAGTAGGTGTGAAACCATTATTTTATACCGTTCGTGACGGGTTTTTACTATTTGGCTCTGAATTGAAAAGTTTATTGGCTCACCGAGATATAGAGCCAGTTGTTGACAGGCTTGGGTTGGCAGATGTAATGGGTTTAGCTCCATCAAGAACGCCAGGGCATGGAATTTTCAAAAACATTCATGAATTAAAACCTGCTCATTTTTTAACGTATAAAAAAGAAGAGCTCGTGTTACGTAGATATTGGCAGTTAAAAAGCGAAGCACATACGCATTCCGTTGACGAGACCGCTCAACATATTCGACTGCTTTTAGAAGACATTGTAGCAAGACAATTATTTGCTGATGTTCCTGTAGGCATGTTTTTATCAGGTGGTATTGATTCGAGTGCTCTTACGGCGTTAGCAGCAAATCATTATAAAAAAGAAGGAAAAGGAAGCATTTCTTCTTATTCTGTTGACTATGAAGAAAACGATAAATATTTTAAAGCGAGTGCCTTTCAGCCAAATGCTGATGGTGAATGGATTAAAAAGGTCTCAAAGCATTGTCAGACCGACCACAAAAACTGTGTGATCCAAAACATTCAGCTAGCAGAATTGTTAAAAGAAGCGGTCCTCGTAAGAGATACTCCGGGAATGGCAGATGTCGATTCGTCTTTGCTATGGTTTTGTAAAGAAATCAAACAAGACGTGACGGTTGGCTTATCAGGCGAATGTGCTGACGAAATCTTTGGAGGGTATCCGTGGTTTCATAAGCCCGAGGTGATGAATATTGATGGCTTTCCGTGGATGAGATCCATTGATGAGCGCAATGCATTATTAAAGCCTGAATGGAGAAAGAAACTCGATCTAAAAAATTATGTGTATGACCGCTATACAGAGACCATTAAGGATGTACCAACCTTTGCACTGGACTCAAAAGAAGAAGCTAGGAGACGAGAAATCTCCTATTTAAATATGATCTGGTTTATGACAAACTTGCTTGACCGAAAAGATCGTATGAGTATGGGCGCATCCCTTGAAGTGCGGGTGCCGTTTTCTGATCATCGGCTTATTGAGTATGTTTGGAATGTTCCATGGGAAATGAAAGTCCATGGTGGACGTGAAAAAGGGATTTTGCGTAAAGCCCTTGAAGGGTTACTTCCAGATGATGTGTTGTACCGTAAGAAAAGCCCGTATCCGAAAACCCATCATCCTGATTATACAAATGCCGTTACAAAAGAAATTCAGGCGATTGCGCAGCAAAGTGATTCGCCCCTGTTTGATTTTATCGAGCGCAAACAATTAAAGGACCTTGCGGATACAGGTGGTTTTGATACTGGTAAACCGTATTTTGGTCAGCTTATGGCTGGACCGCAACTACTTGCTCATTTCGTGCAAATGGACTTCTGGCTTAAACATTATCACATAAAAATTGAAGACTCATAAAAATGATGACCAGGAATTTGTTTCCCTGGTCTCATTTAGGTTGTCGCTTGGTCCAAAGACGATAGGAAATATAAACAAGCGCTAAAAATAAAGCATAAAAGAACGCGACAAGAATTAAACCGCTAGGGTTATGGATAATGGTATGTCCGACGGAAGCAAATAAAATCATCGAGGGCATTTTCCCTAAAGAGGATGCCACAATATACTGTGTTGTGGAAACACGACTTAAAGCAGAATATGCATTTACAAGAATAGAAGGGACTATTGGGACCAATCTCGTAATAAATATAGTCATGAACGCATTTTTTTCAAATAACATCGTAACTCTTGAAGTAACTTGAAAGCGGTGAATCAACTTCAAGCCAATATCTTGATAGGCGTACCGAATAAACACAAAAAAGAGAATGGATGCCATAGATGAGCCCGCCCAAGTGACGAAACTACCTAGATAGGGTCCGTATGCAGCGCCAATTAAGCCTCCAATGATTGGATAAGGAATGATCGGGAATAAAGAGAATAATGTTGCAATCGATGTCGTCAAAACAATTGATTGATCTCCAAGTGTTTCGATAAAATATAGGAAATCATCTTGAAAACGAAAAACTAGAATTCCTAGCCCTAAAAAGATAAGAAAAACGACGATCTTTTTTTTCATAATTCACCTCAGTATTTATGGTCGTCAACTCTTATTTTAGCAAATACATAAAGATAGGAGGCGGGAACGATGAGTTTAATTTTTGACAATATCTATGAAGTAGTCCGGCAGATCCCAAAAGGAGAAGTGGCATCATATGGACAAATTGCAGCGATTTTAGAAGCACCACGTAGTGCAAGAGTGGTTGGCTGGGCGATGCAGCAGGCACCTGATGATGTACCAGCCCATCGAGTCTTAAAAAAAGATGGCTCCTTAAATGACCATCTTGTTTTTAATCATCTTTATTCACAGAAAGAGCTGCTAAAAGAAGAAGGGGTTCAATTTCAAGAAGATGGTCGAGTGAACATGAAAGGACATAGCTGGATGGGTCCAATAGTTTAAGGTCGCTGAATAAGGGTATTAAAAAAGAGAAATTTGTTTAAGAATTAGGGTGAATAAATGAAGAAAATTATTGTGATTGGTGCTGGACCGGGCGGACTGGCAACAGCGCTTTTATTAGCCGGTAAAGGGTATCGAGTAAAAGTAGTTGAAAAACAAGGTTACGTTGGTGGGCGGACTTCAAGTTTCAATCAAGATGGCTTTGTATTTGATCGTGGTCCAACATTTTTTAGCATGCCTCATCTACTGGAAGACATTTTTTCTGAAGTTGGGCGTAACTTATCAGACTACTTAACGCTAAAAGAAGTGGACCCGCTTTATAAATTGCAGTTTACTGATGTGTCGTTTGCGCCAAATCGAAATGAACAGCAAACGTATAACGAAATCGAGCGCTTGTTTCCAGGAAACGGAGAAGGCTACTTACGATTTATGACGGAAACAAGAGAGAAAATGAATGCTTTAATGCCACTTCTGCAAAATAAGCATGATTCTCTCCTTGATTATACGAGATTACGAGCTTTAAAAGCTTTACCGAGTCTATCGTTAGGGAAAACACTCTATGATGAGTTAAGCAAATATTTTACAGATGAACGCTTGAAGCTATCGTTTACGTTTCAATCAAAATATTTAGGGATGTCCCCGTGGGAATGCCCAGGAGCTTTTAGTATTTTATCCTTTATGGAACATGAGTATGGGATTTTTCATCCTGTTGGTGGGGTGAACCAAATTACAAAAGCTTTAGCAACAGCTTTTCAAGAATTAGGTGGCGAAATCGAATTAAATCGTGCTGTGAAGAAGATTGTTGTGAAAAATGGTCGTGCGCAAGGTTTAGCGTATGAAGATGGGGAGCAAGAAGAAACGGACGAGCTCGTTATTAATGCAGATTTTGCTCATGCGATGAGCAACTTAGTTGACGATCAGCATTTAAAGAAATACAAGACTCCCAAATTAGAGAATAAAAAATATTCTTGTTCAACGTTTATGATTTACGCAAATGTGGAAAAAGTGTACAACGAGCATCATCATACGGTTGTTTTTTCTGAAGACTACAAAAAAAATGTTGAAGAAATTACTGGATCAAAAACATTATCTGCAGATCCATCAATTTACATCCATAATCCGATCGTAACAGATGACACGCTCGCACCTAAAGGGAAATCACCATTATATTTGCTAGCTCCTGTCCCAAACAATTTTAGTCAATTAGATTGGGAAGAACATAAAGAGACGTTTGCGGAACTCATTTTTGATCAAATTGAACGGAAATCAACGTTTAAAGATTTAAGGAACCACATTTCATCATATTCCGTAGTTACGCCAACAGACTGGCAGCATCAGTTTAACGTTTATAAAGGTGCCACCTTTAATCTTGCTCATAACCTTGGTCAAATGATGTACTTCAGACCTCATAATAAATTTGAAGAACTAAAAAATTGCTGGTTAACTGGTGGAGGAACTCATCCAGGAAGTGGGCTGCCAACCATTTTAGCCTCAGCGACAATTACAGCAAACGGCATTTTTAAAGCGGACAAGAAAGGAATTCTTATAAAATGAAATCAGTTGTCGTCGGAAGTGGGATTGGTGGGCTCGTAACGGCATTATACTTAAGCAATAAGGGTGATGAAGTCACTATATTAGAAAAAAACAACTATTTTGGTGGTCGTTTAGCTTATCATCGACATGGCGAATACAAAATTGATCAAGGACCGACTATTGTCTTACTACCAGAAATGATTACGTCTATATTAGAGGAATCAGGAATGGATGTAAGCTCGCTAGATTTTGTCCAAATCGATCCTCTTTATAAGATGAGTTTCCCGGATGGAGAGTCATTTTGGAAATATCGGGATATGGATAAACAGCGTGAAGAAATTTCAAAGGTTTTTCCTGGCGAAGAAGATCAGTTTCCTAAATTTATGCAGGCGATGGAACAGAATTTTGTTAAGGGGAAAGCGGCGTTTTTAGATAAAAGCTTTAATCAAAAAAGGAATTTTTATACGGTTTCGAACTTGAAAACATTGTACGAGTTAAAGGCGTATCAATCTGTAGATAAAATGATACGGAGCTACTTTTCACATCAGCGGCTCCAAAATGCGTACAAACTCCAATCTCTCTATATCGGCGGAAACCCGACGAATTCATCAGCACTTTATTCACTCGTTTCCTATAGTGAACATGCCCATGGGATTTGGTACTTAAAAGGGGGCTATGCACATTTAGTTGAAAAAATTGTAGAAGAACTCGAAAGTCGCAGCGTGAAATTAATAAACAACGCAGAAGTAAATGAGATCCTCTATAAAGGGAACGTCGGTACAGCTGTCAAAGTGGACAATACGATTTATGAAGGGGACCGATTTGTGATGAATTTGGATTTCCCATTAGCTGAAGCCCTCGTCGAACAAAAAGAAGTCAAGAAAAAGTACGTACCTTCTTCAGGTTGTTTATTGGTATATGCAGGATTAGATAAAATTTATGAAGAAAGCCCGATTCATCAATTTCTTATGTCGGATGAATTCGACCAACATATGAAAGATGTTTTTGAAGCACGGGATTTGTCGACACTTCCGTCGATATATGCGTTTCACCCTTCAGTAATCGACTCGTCGTTAGCACCTGAAGGAAAAGGTGTGCTTTATGCACTTATCCCGATCCCGGCTAAAATGGAAACAGATGACTGTCATAAGCTTGTGGAAACGGTACTTGAACAGCTTGAATTGCGAGCATTTCCAAACTTAAAAGCCCATATTGAGTGGCTTGATGTGCGAACCCCGAAAGATGCAAAAGCGCAAGGATTATATGAGGGAGGAAGCTTTGGACTCGCACCAACGGTCACGCAATCAGCCGTGTTTCGACCACAATATCAACCATTTAAAGCAAAAAATATTTATGCTGTTGGAGCATCGACGCATCCTGGTGGGGGAATCCCGATTGTTATGCAAGGCGTTAAGCTATTCGTCCAAGAATTACAACAGGAAGCTGCGATACGAGGATAAGGAACCGAAGATGGAGGGGATGAAATGAAGACTCAAGACGCTTACGAAATATGCCATACGATTATTAAGCAACATTCTAAGACGTTTGCGAAAGCTTTTAGCACGTTACCAGCTAAAAAAAGACAAGCGGTGTGGGCAATCTATGCTTTTTGTCGAACCGTTGATGATATTGTAGATGAGGGACAGTCACCTTCATTTGAATTAGAGAAATTTGAAGAAGCGTTTATTCGCTTTACAAAAAATGAACTGCCGTTATCAGACCCGAAATGGCTAGCCCTTCATGACGTGTTCGAGAAGTTTGAGATGGATCCAACCCCTTTTTTCCATATGATAAGAGGGCAGCGAATGGATTTGTACTTAAAGAGGTATCAAACGTTGGAAGAAGTAGAGGAATATTCCTATCATGTCGCGAGTACAGTTGGTTTAATGTTGCTACCTGTGCTTGCTCCGAAGAATCATAAGCAGCTTTATAACAGTGGCGTCGCACTCGGGAAAGCGATGCAGCTAACGAATATTTTAAGAGATATTGGTGAAGATTTAAATCGAGATCGGATCTATGTACCGCAGTCGATCATGCGGGCTTATGGGGTAACAGAAGATCAATTAGCGAATGGTGAACGAAATGATTCATTTATTCAGATGTGGGAGCATATTGCGACAAGAGCAGAGGCGTTGTACCAAGAGGCGTTTAAAGATATGCATCTGTATCCAATTGATGCAAGGTTACCTGTACATGGTGCAGGCATGATGTATCGTGCGATTTTAAAAGCAGTTCGAGTAAATAATTATAATGTCTTTTCGCAAAAGTCCTATGTACCGAAAACGGAAAAAGAACTCATTCTTAATGAACTGAAAGCCTAAGATCATGTAGTAGATCTTAGGCTTTTTTTTATGAGGTTTGCAGCGTTTCTTCCGCTTTGAACGACCATAGGGGAACCGCCCCCAGGGTGGGTAGACCCTCCAGCAAAAAATAAATTAGTGAGGTCTTTCCCTTTTGTAGAAGGGCGATTAAAGGCTTGTAGAAGTGTATGTGAGGTATAACCATAGAGACCTCCGAAATACGAATGAAACGTTTCTTCAAGATGGTTTGGTGTAATGACTAGATCGTCGATAATGAAGTTTCTAATAAAGACCCCGCGCTGTTCTAAGTGATCATACACCCAGTTTTTTAATTGATCTGGATCAAGATCGCGGTTTTCATGTGTTAAGGAAGGAGCGTTCACAAGAATAAACAAGTTGTCTCCTTCTTCAGCTTGGTCAGAAACAGCGCTTCGATCATAGGTCGATGAATTGCTAATATAAATGGTTGGATCAGATGGATACGTCTTTTGTGAAAACAGTTGTTGGAATTCTTGCTCGTAGTCTTTACTAAAATAAACTTGGTGATAATGACGAGCGCTTGTCTTTTGATTGGTCGCGCATAAAATCACAAAAGCTGAACTTGTTGGTTCTTTCACTTTTGTATCTTCTGTAAAGGAAGGACGATGCTTTTTGTCAACGAGTTTTGGATATACCGTCAAGAAGTCACCATTTAACAAGTAGGCATCGTAAGCTTTTCTGGAAACAAACTTTGTTGACAAAGACGTGATGGTCTTGTTGTCATTAACATGTAGTTTGCTTACTTCTTCATTAAAGTGAAACGTCACACCTAGTTCTTCCGCCCGTTTTTGAAAAGCCTCCGCAATCGTCGGGTTTCCTCCGGGCACGTAGTATACCCCATCCAAAAACTCTAAATAGCCGATCATCGAAAAGGTTGCCGGCGCTAAATAAGGAGAAGAGCCAATGTATGTTGCGTAACGATCCAGCATTTGAACAATTCGTTGGTCTTCAAAAAAGGAACGGTGATACTGGTGCATAGTTGTAAACGGCTTAACGGCTGAAAAGGCACGAAGTAATCGTAGTGACGCAAATTCTTGTAAGCTCGAAAACGTACGTGGGAAAAATTCGTTTACAGCATGGGTATAAAGTTGCTTAATTGAATGTGTATAACGATCAAACTGTTCAGGACGAACATTAAACGATTGAAGTTGTTCAAGCATGGTCGCTCGATCACTTGAAGCGAGCAATGTTGAACCGTCCGAAAAATAATTCATTGTGTGGGTGTTTAATTTTCTAAACTCGATATACTCATCTGGATTTACACCACTTAAACGTAAAATGTCTTTAAATGCGTTTGGCATCGTAATCGTGTTCGGACCGAAATCAAACCGAGCCCCTCCGACCGTATACCGTTTCATTTTTCCGCCGGCGTAGTGATTTTTTTCATATACATCAACATGGTAGCCTGCTGAAGCAAGAAGAATGGAGGCGGCGAGTCCTCCTAAGCCAGCACCGATAATCGCAACTGATTTCATTTATAGACTCTTCCTTTCCACGTGTAGCCTGTACGTCTAGAGAGAAACATGGAGTAAACAAGGATACTAATTAAGCTTGCTGCAGAAAAAGGAATAAAAAAGCTTAATACGAGTCTTTGTTTTGACAAAAAATTGATCCATGCCATTATAAGAACAGTTAACACGTATGGGATTATGTAATAAAGCTGGAGCGAAACGATTCCGTATAAAGCAACAAAGAGCGGCGCAACAAATATGACCGTGTAGAAGAGCATTAGCAGCACGGATAATAAATAGGAGCGCCCAATGCCCGGAAAGCTATTCTTTGCGAACCCATGCCAAACTTCCTTTGTTGTGTCATACATTTTACAGGAAGCAAACGCAGTATTGTTTACAAGTTGCGTCGCGAAACCGGCTTGTTTGCTATTGCGCATTAGTTGAATATCTTCTGTTAAAGAACGATGAATGGCTTCGTGGCCTCCAATTTGGTCGTAGCACGATTTCGAAAAAAACATAAACGAGCCGTGGGCAGCTGAAGCAAGTGGCATTTGCGTACGATTTGCAAGGTATAAAGGCAAATGCAAGTAAATAATCAAATGTTGCATAGGGACAAGGAGTTGACATAGCCAAGCCGTTCCTTTTACTGGGAATTGTGGAAATCCAGAAAGTAAGCCAAGGTTTTTTTTCTTCGCAACATGGAGTAAGGCTTCGATGGTACCCGGCCTAATCTGTATGTCCGCATCAAGGAAAAATAAATATCGACCTTGTGCATGCTTGCTTAATTGATGGCAAGCAAACACTTTGCCAACCCAATGTATAGGAAGTTTTTCACCTTGAATAATTCGTGCATGTGAAAGCATCTGCGTATGTTTTTCTAACAGTGGTAGCGTTTCATCTGTCGATTGGTCGTTTAAGAAAATAAATTCAAGCTTGGGGTATGTTAATTTGTGTAAACTTTCAATTAAGGGTTGTACATTGTGTTCTTCATTTCTTAACGGCACAAGAATGGTTACGAGTGGTTTGTCGCCTGTTCTAACTGTGGAGAAGTCTTTTTTGAGAACAGGCATGAAAAGAGAATTGAAGAGGAGCCACAAGAGCAACAAACTCAGTCCAATGATAAGAATAAGTGTGAACAAAATCCCACCTCTTTTTTCGTTCATTTCACGCTTTTACAATGAAAGAACGGTATAGGATGTATAATCTTTTTTAATTATCGCCTGTTTTTGTTCGTCAAGTTGAGCGGTAAGCAATTGCTCGAGAAAAGCAGTTTTTTCTTCAATTGCTCCATTCAGCGCAGTGATAGCTTGCCCTTTTCCAATATGGATGAGGAGATACGGCTTTCGCTTGTCTGCAAATACATAGGACATGGTAATCGGGACGACGTGTGTGTGTTGTGGAGCTTTATCACTTAGCCAGCCAATGCCATTTAAAAAGCCGAGCGGTCGTTTCTCTAATGCTTGTTCCTCACCTTGTGGGAACACCCAGACACTATTGTTGTTCATTAGAATTTCTTGGGCATACCGAAGAGACTGAATCATCTCTTTCGGTTTGTTACGATTAATCGAAAACGCGCCAAAATGACGAAAGAAGGAGTATTTTTTTAATCCTTCTTCCGACATCATCATAAAAAGTGGCTGTTTAAGTTGATGCTTCGTTAAAAGCAAGGCAACCATGCCATCCCACCAGCTAGAATGATTACCAATAAAGAGAAGTGGACGGGTTTGTTCGAATGGTTCATCCACTTGAATCAAAACGTTCGAAAACGATCGTTTGAAAAGAAATTGCTGGACATAAAAGCGAAACAAACGTAGCAGCCATGGTTTACGTCTAGCCTTTATCATGTTTGCCTCCGCGCACGATTGTATAAGAATAACAAGATACTCATTAACCCTATTGTAAGAAGAGGTGCGAAAATAATGCCATTTACAAGGGCAATGATGCTAAACATCGCGATCATTAACACATATAAAACGATCATTCTGGCTTGCCAATAAGGGTGGAATTCCTTTGTGCGATGAAGGAAGCGAACGCCAATCCAAAGTAAGAAATGGAGCGTTAAAGCGATAAAAAACCAGCCAACAAAATTTGAAAAAGGAATCCCATAATAGAAACCATCTCCATCCCAAACCCAATACTGTTTGACATTGGCTGCAACAGGATCAAGAATTAAATCCATCACGACAGCAGCAATGGCACCAACGAAACTATAGAGCAACAATTGAATAATTGGTTGTTTGATCGCTTGTACCATCGGCTTTACAAGTGCATGCGTTGTCGCAATGACCATAAGCCATGCGGTTCCAATTGTTAACGGAATATCTGCTATGTATAGTCCAAAATCTGGATTATAAAAATAATGCCCAAAGAAAAGCCCATATTGAACGCCTAAGTATTCAACGAGTATGGTCGAAACGATAATAAAAATGCTAAAGAAAAGACCGAATAATTTATACTCTCGATATAAATAAAAGCCTCCAAGTGCACCAGCAGCCAGTAAAAACACAGCGTTTGCCCATTCTAGCCAAGGGGGGAGTAAGTCAAAGCCAACTAAAATAACGCCGCATAGGTACCACACAATAAAAAAACGAAAAAGGATACGATCTACAATCAAAATCTACCTCCAGCAGTCAATAGTCAATACAACCTTTATTTTATTCCCTGTCCATAAGAAATACAAACGCCTGCAATTGAATATCGTTCATTTGTTTAGTACCGTGTAAAGAGGGAATAGTATGATTTGACATAACCGATAAAATCAACGTAAAATACGATTTTATGAGCGCATTTGACTCATTATGCAAAGGGAGTGGAAAGATGTTCAAAAAATTATTTGGAAAAAACAATGTTGAGCCAGAAGTGATACAAGCACCAATCAACGGAACAGCGGTTGCCATTGAAGAAGTTCCAGATCCAACCTTTGGTCAAAAGATGATTGGCGATGGTCTTGCAATTGAACCGAAAGAAGGTAAAGTTGTCGCACCTATTGATGGAAAAGTCGTTCAAGTGTTTCCAACAAAGCATGCTTTCGGAATTGAGACTGAAAATGGAGCAGAACTACTTGTTCATATTGGACTTGAAACGGTAGCCATGAATGGTGAAGGTTTTACTGCACATGTACAAGAAGGCGATAAAGTAAAAGCAGGGGATGTCATCATTGAATTTGACCTAGACTTAGTCAAAGAACGAGCGGCCCATACGATTACACCAATTGTTGTCACAAATCACGATCAGTTCTCTCTTGAGAAGCTTGCTGATGGGGATGTAGTTGCAAACGAATCTCCATTATTTAAGTTAACGAAGAAATAACAGCGTTCGAGATGGTCGCTCCATCTCAGCGCTGTTTTTTTCTTTTTTTGCTCATTATTTTTTTATAGCGAAATGAGAATGAACCTGTTAAACTACGGAAAGATTCGGTTAAACAGCACGCACGAAAAATATGAATAATGGGGTGAAGGGCTTTGCTAGTGACTGCTTTAATAATCTTTTTTGCACAATTGATTTACGTACCAATTTTAACGTTACGAACGATTATGATGGTCAAAGGCTTAAAGCATCGTGCTGCAGCAATGGGGATGTTAGAAGGCGCAATTTATGTTGTTGCGATTGCCATTATTTTTAATGACTTGTCTAATTATTGGAATATGGCAGCATACGCATTAGGATTTGGTATTGGTCTTTTCTTAGGTGCCTTGATTGAAGAAAAATTAGCAATCGGCTATGTAAGTATAGAAGTGAATATTCCAGAGAAAAATCAACCTCTTATTGATCGACTACGTGAATTAGGCTTCAGTGTGTCGAGTTCATATGTAGAAGGAATGAACTCGAATCGTTGTCAACTTGATTGTACAGCGAGAAGAGATCGAGAAAAAGAATTTATTCAAATTGTCTCTTCTTTTGAACCAGCAGCGTTTATTGTTTCCTTTGAACCACGTAACTTTAAAGGTGGTTATATTACAAAAGCAATGAAAAGAAGACGTGAACGCTATTTAAAGCGAAAACAGAAGGCGGAGAACGCAGCTAACTAAAAATGAGGAAGCGTTTAATCTTGACAGTTTGTTTATTTTTTTGGATGATAAAGCTAATTCTTTGTTACGAGGAGGAAAAGGGATTTGGCGCATATTGAAGCAATATATTATGTAACGGAAGAAAAAGAACATATCGAATTAAAAGCTGAAAGAATGGCGACAGGCTTAACAGCAAAGCCTTGGCAAGAAATGCCTGAATCTGAGAAGCAACAAAGTTTAGCTTATAAAGGGCAAGTTGTATCCATAAAAGAAGACGCTGCATATGGACCAGGATATTTTGTTACGATCTCGTTTCCGGTTGCGTATGAAGTTCCTGATTTTCCTTCCATTTTAACTACAACGTATGGACGGCTATCATATGAGCCGAATGTAAAGCTCATTGATTTACAGTTTTCACATGATTTACTAAAGCTATTTCCAGGGCCAAGACTAGGCATCGACGGAATTCGTGATTTAGTTGATGTCCATGATCGACCATTAGCAATGAGTGTAGCAAAAGGGGCGATTGGACGATCAGTTGATTCTTTCCATGAGCAGATGCTTAGCCATTGTTATGGTGGAATTGACATTATTCAAGATGATGAGCGATTATTTGAACATGATTGGACGCCGCTTGAACAGCGGGTGCCAGTTGGGCTAGCTGCCATTGCAGAAGCCGCTGAAAAGACTGGTCGTACCCCACTTTATGTCGTGAACGTGACGGGGAAAACATTTGAATTAAAAGAAAGAGTAAAAGAAGCAATCGGTTTAGGTGCTCCGGCTATTTTACTAAATGTCTTTGCTTACGGTATTGATGTGCTTCAAGGCTTACGGGAAGATGAAGAGATTGATGTACCGATTTTTGCTCATTCTTCTTTAGCTGGTATGATGATTCGCTCGAAGCAACACGGGATTTCATCTCGATTGCTCCTCGGCAAACTAATGCGTATGGCAGGAGCAGACGCTGTGTTATTTCCATCTCCTTACGGCCGAATGGGCATTAATGAGGAAGAAGCTCAACATGTAAAAGAGCTGTTAACACAAAAACTAGAAATGAAAACAACTTTTCCGATTCCATCGGCGGGAATCGATTTTAATTCAATTGATCAAGTGAAGGCCGATTTTGGTAAAGAAGTCATCATAAACTTAGGTGGAAGCGTCCATCGCTATACAGGCGGGGTAGAGGCTGGAGGAAAAGCGTTTATCAAAGCGATCCAGTCAACGTAAAAAAAAGCGGCGAGCGCCGCTTTTTTTTATATGGTCGTTGTTGCTAGGGCATCTCTGAAAATAAAAACGAGGATCGCAACAATGAAACAATATACTGCAAAATAAACAAGTTTGCTTTTTCGTACGAGATTAATAAAAAAGACAATCCCAATCCAAGAAGCAACAAACGTTACGAGAAACGATAGTCCGAGAGCTGTCACGGTTGTTTGTTCAAGCAGATCGCCAGATGTTAAATCGCGAATCGCAAGGACAGACGAACCTAGAATAACAGGTATGGATAATAAAAAAGAATACCTAACAGCTGTTTCTTTTGATAAACCCGCAAACATCCCAACGATCAACGTTGTTCCTGAACGAGATAAACCGGGAATTAAAGCAAGACACTGTCCTAATCCGACGAAAATGGAGTCCCAAATCGTCATTTCTTTTTCGGTTCGGTTTCCTAGTTTTACAAAACGTTCTATAATAATAAGGAAAAGACCGGTAATGGCTAATGCTAACGCAATAAAGACGGGTGCACGAAATGTTTCGCCTATGTAGTCTTCAAACAAAATGCCTGCAACACCTGTAATACCTGTTGCCACAACAAGATAAATAGCGAACATGAACATGGAGCGGTTTTGTGGTGTTTGATTCGTGAAATAAGCAAAAAAGCCACGGATAATTTCATAGATATCTTTTCGGTAGTAAAGGATCACTGCTAGGACCGATGCTAAATGCAACAAGATTTCAAAGCTAAGCCCTTCAAACGTCATATCAAACATGGATTGAACAAGAATTAGGTGGGCGGAACTAGAGATTGGTAGAAACTCGGTAATCCCTTGGACCAAACCTAATATAACGGCTTCTAGTAAAGTCATTTTACAATTCCCTTCTAATTAAAGTAAGCTTGGGCAATACTTGCTTATTTTAGCAGACTTTTATGAACTCGAAAAGAGGTGTTCACGTGAATCGGAAACGTATGGTGACACTTATCGCCTTATTACTTGCAATAACGGCAGGTATCATCGTATTAATAAATATGGATCGCACATCTGGTCCACTACAAGAAAATGATCAAATTCCAAATTTGACGATGGAACAATATGGCCAGGAAGACGTGTCGTTCGACGATTTTTCTTCTGAAGTAATTGTTTTAAACGTTTGGGCATCGTGGTGTGAACCATGTGTAAGAGAAATGCCTGAGCTTATGGAATTAAATGATGAGCAAGATAAGATTGAAGTTGTGACAGTCAATATGTTAACAAAGGAATATCGCACGTCGGATCCAGTTGAGTTTATAGAAGAAATTGGTTTAACGCTACCTGTTCTGTTTGATACAGACGGTGCGTTTATTCAAGCAGTAGAACCTTCACGCTTACCAATGACATACATTCTCGATTCAAGTTTAACGATTCAAGATATAATTATTGGTGAAGTGACAAATGATCTGTTAATGGAACGAATTGAAGCAGCTATACCAGGATCAACTACTTAATTCGCTTTAAATGTTTCGTGCTAGAGCCGTACGACTCCTCCATGAGAATCCAATCCGTCACAAGCGTATAGGTCATAGCCGCTTTTTTTAGTTCAAACAAAATGTCTGCTTTCGTACCAGTTAAAAGTAATTGATTTGATCGAATGTGTTTTTTCAAGATCGTTCACCTCGTCATCATTTTAGGTCGAACAAAACCCACATATACATAGGACATGCAAGGAGCGTGAAAATCATGACAGTTTTTTCAGAGAAAACGATTAAACGTGAAGAGATTTATAAAGGGAAAGTGATTGATGTACTCGTTGATACAGTGGAGCGAGAAGATGGAGAACAAGCAAAGCGCGAACTTGTGAAACATCCCGGAGCTGTTGCGATTATAGCCGTTACGGAGAAAAATGAAATCATTCTTGTAGAGCAATTTCGAAAAGCATTAGAAAAACCGATCATTGAAATTCCAGCAGGGAAAATCGAAAAAAATGAAGAGCCAATTAAAACAGCTTTTAGAGAATTGAAAGAGGAAACAGGCTATGAAGCTAGCCATCTTGAAGAAATTGCTTCGTTTTATACTTCACCCGGATTTGCAGATGAAATCGTCTATGTATATGAAGCAACCGGCTTAACAGTTGGAGAGCAAGAGCTTGACGAAGGCGAATTTGTCCATGTTGTAACGAAGACGTTGGCTGAATGTGAAGCGCTAATAAAAGAGCAGCGAGTTCATGATGCGAAGACGCTGTATGCAATCCAATATTTAAAGCTTAAAGAAAAGGATTTGTAAGTCATAGCTTTACCCTCTTCGACATATAGTGAAGAGAGGAGGGACAGGCTATGAAACGAATTGAAACGGTAGATCAAATTATTACCCATATCAAACAACGAAAATCTGTCTATTTATTTGTCAGCATTCTTTTCTTAATGGGAATTATTTTCGGGGCGTTTCTCGTTAATAGTATTAGTCTGACTCAACGACATGATCTTTTTCAATATTTAAGTCAGTTTTTCCATGAAATGAATAATGGACATATTGATACAACTGCAAACGAATTATTCGTTGCGAGCATCATTCATTACAGCAAATACATTGGATTATTATGGATTTTAGGCATTTCAATGATTGGGTTGCCTCTTATCTTTGTGCTGTTATTTATGAAAGGTGTTGTGATCGGTTTTACAGTAGGCTTTCTAGTAAATCAAATGGGCGCGCAAGGATTTGTTATTGCTTTTGTGAGCGTATTCCCACAAAATATTATATTAATTCCTGTTTTTATTGCGGTAGGTTGCTTAAGCGTTCGTTTCTGCATACGATTATTTAAACATACATTTCTCAAAGGACAGCATGAGCCTATTTTTCCTCATTTTCTAAGGTACACGTTGATAATCGTTTGTCTACTTGCATTAACGTTTATCGCTGCTTTTTTTGAAGCGTATGTTGCGCCAGCCCTTTTAAAATGGACGTTGTCACTATTTTAGAATGAGTCTAAAATAGTAATTAATATTCATTTTCAATTTATAATAATTATTAATTGACATCGGTTTTCTCCCATTTTATAATAAAGAAACTAGATCGCTTGGACGGAGGAGGCTGTTATGGAAAATCGATTAGAGCGAATTAAAAAGCAATTACATGCTCAAAGCTATAAACTAACGCCCCAGCGGGAAGCGACTGTCATGGTTTTATTAGAGCATGAAGAAGATCACTTGAGTGCTGAAGATGTATACTTACTTGTTAAAGAAAAAGCACCAGAAATTGGTCTAGCAACCGTTTATCGTACGTTAGAGTTATTAACTGAACTAAAAGTTGTTGATAAAATTAATTTTGGAGACGGCGTTTCGCGGTTTGATTTGCGCCAAGAAGGTGTCAACCACTCGCACCATCACCTTGTTTGTATTGAGTGTGGGGCAGTTGATGAAATTCAAGAAGATTTGTTAGGCGAAGTTGAAACGATTGTTGAGCGAGATTTTCGCTTTAAAGTGAAAGATCATCGACTCACGTTCCACGGCGTTTGCCACAGATGTCATGGTCAGTCTTTATCAAAAGAAGAAACAGATCCAACATTAGCAAAACAAGTTTAACCGCCAATTTTGGCGGTTTTTTTGTGTTAATTGAGAATGGGGTTTAAAATAAAAAAACTAGACACGCATAAATTCGAACGAAGTTAACCAAAAAAAAGATAAAAATTGCCCTAACACACTTATTGAGGTAACGTGGTTAGGGCAATTTCTTATTCAAGTACAAATCATTTTCTTCGAATGCCGATTACGGTATTTGCTGCTTTGGGCCAGTCGCTTTTTTTTGCGTGAGGGACATGTGTAATTTTTTCTTCAACTTCTTTAGGAAAAGGAGCTGGTGAATGAGAGGTTTGGCTCATGCCCATAATCATCTGTTCACTTGTGGCGATTACGTGATGATCGCGATTTTTCAATTCCACCCACACATGGATTCGTTTGGAATCGCGATCTAAAATAAGGGCAGAGGCGTGTAATGATTCATCTTGATGTGCTTCAGCTAAATACTTAATATGATTCTCAAGAGTGAAGATCGTGTAGTGGTGCTTCTCTCGACCTGATTCGTCAAGACCGATAAAGGCCATAAGTTCTTCGAGCGCTAAACTAAATACACGAGCGTATTCTGCGTCATTCATATGGCCGTTGTAATCAACCCATTCAGGAAGTACTTGACCTTTCCAGAGATTATGACTGTCTTTCATAAGCTAGCACCCTTTCTGATGGCCAAAAGCCTTCTTCTTCAAGTAGCTGCAT
Source organism: Alkalihalobacillus sp. LMS6 (assembly GCF_024362765.1). Lineage (NCBI taxonomy): Bacteria > Bacillati > Bacillota > Bacilli > Caryophanales > Bacillaceae > Alkalihalobacillus > Alkalihalobacillus sp. LMS6. Next base: position 1,573,527 of record NZ_CP093302.1, read on the forward strand.
CAGCTTCATTAAGAAGCGGTCTCGTCGGTGTTCCATGTCATTAATGCTAATGTCGCCACACTGCAGCGACGTACCATCGATAACTTTGTTTTTTAATTCGTCTGTTAACTCAGGGGCAATCAGTCGTGTCCATGGAAGTTTTAAAGCTGGTCCAAATTGCTCTAACATGTGCTTCATTCCATCATTTCCACCAGCAAGATGTAAGGTAAGGAAAGGGCCCATGAGCGCCCAACGTAAGCCGGGACCATAAACAATGGCTTTATCGACTTCTTCCGTTGTCGCTACGCCATCATTCACAATGTGCAACGCTTCTCTCCATAATGCTTCCATTAAACGATCCCCAATATGTCCATCAATTTCTCCAGACATCACAAGTGGCTTCATATTTAATTGATCGTAAAGCTGATTTGCCTTTTCCAATGTTTGTGAAGATGTTTGTTTTCCGCCTGCAATCTCAACTAAAGGAATGAGGTAAACCGGATTAAACGGGTGTGCAACAATGACACGCTCTGGATAATGGGCACAAGCTTGTTGCAAAACAGAAGGCATATAGCCGGATGTAGACGAGGCGATAATCGCTTCAGGTTTTGCAAAAGAATCAATGGAAGCAATCACGTCTTTTTTTAAATCTTCTCTTTCTGGAACATTTTCTTGGATTAAATCAGCTGATGCGACTGCGTCTGAAAGCTGGTCAGCGAATGAGAGATTGTTTATTGATGCTTGCGGATGAAGTCCGTATTGGGTTAAGGTTGGCCAAATTTCGGTTAACATAGCACGTGTTTTTTCTTCCGCTTGAGGGGCAGGGTCGTAAGCAATGACCTGGTGTCCGTTCGCAAGAAAACGAGCGATCCATCCGTTGCCGATCACGCCTGTTCCAACTACAGCCATCGTTTTTTGTTCCATTTGAATAAACCTCCTTTTAGCGTACAGGTTTTTTTAAGCCTAAAAGTGCACGCGCTTCCTCTGGTGTTGCTGGTTCAAGCTGTTCTTTTTGAAGTAAATTTACAGCCTTATAGACAAGCTGTTCATTTGTTCCAAAAACGCCTTTATCGAGGTAAAGATTATCCTCTAACCCAACACGTACGTTTCCGCCTAATTTAGCAGCTTCGATTAGAATGGGAAGCTGTAAACGCCCGATTCCAAATGCAGACCAGGTGGCGCCATCCACAATTCGCCCGCGCATATACTCGATCGTTTCTCGGTCTGCGTCTGCTCCCCATGGAATACCTAAACAAAATTGGTACATTGGGTTCTCCGAAATTAAGCCTTCAGCGATAAGTTGATTAGCAAGTCGAATATGGCCCGTATCAAACACTTCTAATTCCGGCTTTACACCGCTTTCTTTAATGAGCGTTGCGTGTTCACGCAGCCACGATTCTGGCCCAAGATAAACTTGATCTCCGAAATTAAGGCTTCCACAATCTAATGTACAAATTTCAGGAAGAAGCTCACCAATAGGCTCGTGTCTTTGGACAGGTGTTTGAATATCTGTTCCCGGTCCACCACGTGTCGGGTCCTCTAAATTTGGAACAAAATCACCGCCACCACCAGCGGTAAGATTAATAATGACGTCCGTATCTGCTTCACGAATCCGTTCAACCGTTTCACGAAAAAGCGCTACATCATGACTTAATTTCCCTGTTTGTGGATCACGTACATGAATATGCGCAATGGCAGCCCCAGCTTTAGCAGATTCAATCGCTGAATGGGCGATTTCCTTAGGTGTAATAGGGACGTGAGGACTTTTTTCGGTTGTATCACCTGCCCCTGTTAATGCTGCGGTAAGAATACGTTTAGAAGTCATGTTTTTTTTCCTCCTTGTCTTTTGGATGGACGGGAACTAATTGAAAAATATCGCCTGATTCAAAACAATCAACGAGTCGATCAATCCAGTTATAATAAGCAGTCCAGTCATCTAGCTCTTTTGTCATCATTTGATGTTTCTCAAGAATGTCGGCTGAGGGGTTATGACCCATATCTTCTTCGATGTCTTTTAATTTATCGCGCAAGCGACGCTCAAGTGCCATATTACGGGTAATGACTTCCTTCCAACTCGTTGTAAAAAGAGAAATAAAAGTTTGTACATAATCACTTTCTACATTGTAGTGTTCTTTTCTACTTCCTTTTACAAACTCTTTTTCAGCAATGTTTAAAGAAATCATCTGTCGCATGACCTGGCTCATTCTCGTTTTGCTCATACCTGTTTTATCGGCAAGGTCATCAAGTGTCATTGCTTGTCGATTCATATAAATTATACCTAGCAGACGTCCAACGGTAGATGATACGCCAAAAGTCTCCATGTTATTGGCAACCCGATCAGCAATAAGATCTTCGCACGCCTGTAGGTCATCAAGAAGCGTTTCTTTTGATTTCGTCACAGCCTAACCTCCTTCAATCAAATCAGAACTAACCTTACCATAGTTTTAATAAAAGGCAAAAAGACAAATAGGAGAGTATCAAGGAGAAAACGGGCGAAATTTTAAGCTAGGACTATATATAAACTTTGTGCAATTTATATTGCATGAAGTTTACGTTAAAATACATGATTTTGCGATTTTCTTTTTAAATCATGCTTTGTCTATAATTTAAAGGTGCGTAAGAGAGCGGAAACATTTGGAGGTATGTGACTTGTTAGAATTTAAAAATGTTGTAAAAAAGTATAGCGAAAACGGCAAGCCAGCAGTGAAAAATATGAATCTACACATTGGAAAAGGCGAGTTTGTTGTTTTTATCGGACCAAGTGGTTGTGGGAAAACAACTACGATGAAAATGGTCAACCGGCTTCAAGAGCCGTCAGAAGGACAAATTTTTGTAAATGGGGAAAATGTATTAAATCAAGATCCTGTTAAATTACGACGCTCCATCGGCTATGTGATTCAGCAAATAGGATTAATTCCTCATATGACAGTAGGGGAAAACATTTCGCTCGTCGGCTCTTTACTCAAATGGGATAAAAAACGCCGTGACGATCGAGCAAAAGAGCTTATTAAAATTGTTGATTTGCCAGAAAGTTTTTTACATCGTTATCCGCATGAGTTAAGTGGTGGACAGCAGCAACGAATTGGTGTGTTACGAGCTCTTGCCGTTGATCCTCCATTAATTTTAATGGACGAGCCGTTCGGTGCGCTTGATCCAATTACACGAGACACCTTACAAGAAGAATTTAAGAAGTTACAAAAAGAAATGGACAAAACGATTGTATTTGTTACCCACGACATGGATGAAGCGATTAAGTTGGCGGACAAGATTGTCATTATGAACCAAGGAGAAATTGTACAGGTCGGTACTCCTGACGATATTTTACGAAATCCTGCAAATGAATTCGTTGAAGACTTTATTGGCAAAGACCGCTTGCTACAAAGTCGACCTGATGTGACAAAAGTTGAGCAGATTATGAATGCTAATCCCGTTACAGTAACGGAACAAACGACAATTAAAGATGCGATTCAAAAGATGCGAGAAGCACGAGTTGATTCGGTTCTTGTTGTTGATGATGCATACCGTTTAAAAGGATTCGTAGATATTGAAATGATTGACGCAAGTTTTAAAAAGAAAACGTATATCCATGAAGCGATGGAAACGGAGGTTTATTCGGTTAAAAAAGAAAGTTTACTACGGGATACGATGCGTAGAATGCTTCGCCGTGGAAGCAAGTATGTCCCTGTCATTACGGAAGACGAGGTACTCGTTGGAATCGTTACACGTGCTACGCTCGCAGATATGGTATATGACACCATCTGGGGTGAAGGAAATGGTCTAGAAGTTAATGAAATTGAAGCAGTAGAGTCAGTACTTTAAAGGAGGCAGATGAAACGATGATCGATGCGATTACATCAACGCTGTCTTCGTATGGTTGGGAATTACTAGAGAAAACAGGTGAACACATTTATATATCGTTTTTTGCGATTTTATTAGGCGTCATTGTTGCAGTCCCAGCAGGCATATATCTGACGCGTATCCCGAAATTTGCGGACCGTATTATTTCGTTTGTTGGAATTCTGCAGACGGTTCCGAGTCTAGCGATATTAGCATTCCTCATGCCTTTTCTAGGCGTAGGGACGGCACCAGCAATTGTTGCGTTGTTTATTTACTCTGTTCTTCCTATATTACGAAATACGTACACAGGCGTTAAAGAAGTCGATTCAAAACTAGTTGAAGCAGGTAAAGGGATGGGCATGAATAACCGCGAGCTCATCCAAAAAATTGAATTACCAATCGCGCTACCTGTTATTATGTCAGGCATTCGCTTTGCGACAGTTTACTTAATTGGGTGGGCAACATTAGCAGCGTTTATTGGTGGCGGTGGTTTAGGTGATCTCATTTTTGATGGCTTAAATTTATATCAACCAGAATTAATTATTTTAGGAACGCTTCCAGCAACAATCTTAGCGTTGCTTGCAAGCTGGGGACTATCCGCGCTAGAGAAAAAATTAACACCAAAAGCTTATCGAGAAAAAGAAGCTGCTTGAGAGGAGTAAGCAAGATGAAGAAACATAGAATCTCTTTGTTCCTTGCCTCATTGCTCGTCTTTTCAGGCTGTTCGCTACCAGGGTTAAGTGGACCTTCTGAAAATACCATTCGCATTGGAACAATTAATACAGTTGAGTCAGAAATATGGGGTCATATTGTCTCACAAATGATTGAACATTATACAGATTTAGAAACAGAGCTTATTACCAATCTAGGTTCATCTATCGTGCAACACCAGGCGATGATGCAAGAAGAAGTGGATATTACAGCAACGCGGTACACTGGAACGGATATTGCCGGTGCGCTGAATATGCCGGAAATTACAGACCCAGAAGAAGCAATGAACACTGTGCAACGGGAGTTTGATGAACAATTTAATCAGACTTGGGCTGATTCTTACGGATTTGAAAATAGCTATACGATTTCAATTACAGCGGAATTTGCGGAAGAAGAAGGCATTGAACATGTCGAAGATTTAAGACCGTTCGCAGCAGATATGAATTTTGGTGTGGATAATTCATGGGTGAACCGACAAGGTGACGGTTACCAAGCATTTACGGAAACACACTTTGAGTTTGGAAATATTTATCCCATGTCTGTAGGACTTGTTTACGATGCGGCAGCTTCAGGAAATATGGACGCTGTGCTTGCCTATTCATCGGATGGTCGAATTGCGGCTTATGATTTAGTCGTGCTTGAAGATGATTTTTTCCCACCCTATGATGCTTCGCCAGTTATTCGAAATGAAGTCATCGAGGAACATCCAGAATTGGAAACAATTCTAGCAAAACTAGGCGGTATTGTAACAACAGAAGATATGCAGCAAATGAATTATTTAGCAGATGTAGAATTAGTAAGTCCTGCCACGATTGCACAGGACTTACTAGAAGAGAATTATTACTTTGAAGACAAGCAAGTTGAAGAGGAGGGTGCGTAATGGGGTTTTATGAGCAAATGGTTACGTATGTTTCTCAAAATGGTTTTTATATTTGGGAAGAGTTTTATCGGCACTTTCTTATGGCTGCTTACGGGGTGTTGTTTGCTGCGATTATTTCCATTCCAGTAGGAATTTTAATTGCGAAGTATGGCCGAATTAGTGGTTGGGTGTTATCAGCAGGGAGCGTGATACAAACGATTCCGGTACTAGGCTTCATGGCGATTACGATGGTGGTCATGGGACTAGGAACTACGACGGTCATCACAACGGTGTTCTTTTATTCACTCTTACCGATTATTCAAAACACATATGTAGGAATAAGAGGCGTGGATAAAAGTGTCATAGAAGCTGCCTATGCTTCAGGTATGACGAAGCTTCAATTGTTAAGTAAGGTGGAATTTCCGCTTGCGATAAGTGTGATCATGGCAGGAATTCGAACAGCCCTTGTCATAGGCATTGGTATTGTCGCTGTTGGAACGTTCGTTGGAGCAGGTGGACTCGGGGCAATTATCGTTCGAGGTACGAATGCAACCGACGGGACGGCAATTATTCTTGCAGGTGCGATCCCAACAGCGGTTATGGCCATCATCGCTGATCTCGTTTTAGGGACAATTGAACGTCGCCTGAATCCAGCAAATCGATCTTCAACATAATCTTTATAAACTAGCGTAAAAAAAGACGGATTCGCCTCAATTGGCAATCCGTCTTTTTCAGTAAAGATCCGTTTATTGATGTAGCTCAATCTTTGCTCCTAAGCCAGCTTGAACAGCTTTTTGGAAGACTGCAACCGCAACAACTGTATCAAGATAGGCAACACCAACCGATTTATAAAAAGTAATTTCCTCATCTGTTACGCGACCTTGTTTTTCCCTAGCAAGTATTGGCGCAATTTCACTATAGATCTGATCAAATGACCACTCATCTTTTTGTGAAGGAATTAGGAGATCACCTGCTTCATGATTTGCCCCTTCTAGCGTATCGACAACGACTTTTTGACTCCGTTTTAACGTTGTGACATCCACTTCTTGCATCGACGCTTGAAAAGATCCAATACCGTTAATATGTGTTCCAGGTAAAAGATCGTCTCCATCAAAAACAGGTGTAGTCGATTTCGTTGAACACACAAGAATGTCTGCTGCTTGAACGGCTTCTTTAGCAGACGTTACAACAACGATTTCACCTTTCCAATTCGGAATGTGTGCTGGTAATTGTTCTGCAAAAGAGCGTGCTTTTTCTTCTGTTCGATTAAATAAGTAAATGGTCGTGATCGGGCGTACAGCAAGCACAGCTTGAATTTGCCCAACAGCTTGTGCGCCAGTTCCAATGATGCTTAACGTCGTGGCTGTTTTTTTCGCTAAAACACGTGTGGCAACACCACTGCTTGCTCCAGTCCGTAAAATCGTTAAATAAGAAGCGTCCATTAAAGCGACGTGCTCACCGGTAGTTGTATCCGTTAAAAGAATGGTTCCACGCAAAGCCGGTCTGCCTAGCTTAGGGTTATCAGGAAAAACACTCACCGTTTTAATAGCGCTATACCCTAAATCTTCACTATAGGCGGGCATGTAAAGACTTGTACCATTCGTTGCTGGATGATCAAGTGCGGTTCGAACAGGGGTTGTCTTGTGACGGTTTGCTAAAAACGCATGAGTAACATCTTCAAGGCAGTCTTCCATCGTATAAAGCGATTCAATCATTGATTTTGTTAGGATGAGCATAATAGGTGTAGCCCCTTTCTAATCGAGTTCTCGGTTTTTTGTTTCCCTCGTCACTGCAACGGCAATAATGGAAATGACGCCTGCTAGAACGATGTAAATAGAAATTGGAATTGAAGAGTTATTAAATGTGTTCAGCAAATAAGTAGCCAGAAGTGGTGCTGTTCCACCTGCAACCGCTGCACCAATTTGGTAACCAACCGTGACACCAGTATAGCGGACGTTTGCACTGAAAATTTCAGAGAACATCGTGCCAAGAACCGCTGTAACAGGTGCCCAAAATAAGGCAAGTGCCACCACAGTCGCAACAATTAACCAGAGCGTTGAATCAAGGGATAAAAGATAAAAATAAGGAAAAGCGAAAGCCATCATACCAATGGCTCCAAAAATAAAGACAGGTTTACGACCAATTTTATCGGAAAGTGAACCCATCAACGGAATCATCAACGTTGCTGCAAGGGTTCCGATCGTTACAGCATTTAAAGCGGTTAAACGATCAAACGTTAAATAAGTGGTTGTGTAGGCGATTACAAAAGTAGAGAAAATATAGAATGGCCCTGTTTCCACGACTTTGGCGCCGACTGCAATGAGCACGGATCGCCAGTGGTATCGAAATGTATCAAAAAGAGGGACGTTGGCAATATTTCCGGACTCTTTTGCTTCTTTAAAAGATGGTGTTTCATCAAGTGATTTACGAATCCATAATCCTAAAAAGACGAGGACCGCACTAAAAACAAATGGTACACGCCAACCCCATGCCATAAAATGTTCATCTGGTAATAAGCTCATAATGGAGATGGCGATTGTGCCCATTAGCATCCCAATGGTGACACCCATTTGCGGAACGCTTCCAAAAAAGCCTCTTTTTTTCTTCGGAGAGTACTCTACAGCTAAGAGAAGGGCGCCTCCCCATTCGCCGCCAATGCCAAGACCTTGAATACAGCGTAAAGTAATTAATAAGATAGGCGCCCAGACGCCGATCATCTCATAAGTTGGAAGCAAACCAATTAGGACGGTTGCGCCACCCATAAGTGAAAGGGTTATAACAAGGGTTTGCTTTCGGCCAATTTTGTCACCAATATGGCTGAAAATAACTCCACCTAATGGGCGAATGAAAAAAGGTAAAGCGAATGTGACGTAGGCTAGCATGACACCAACGGCTGGATCAGATGACGGAAAGAATAACTGATTTAAAACGATTGCAGCAACAGTGCCATACAAAAAATAATCAAACCATTCAATTGAACTACCGATTAAACTAGCGATAAGAGCTTTGCGGGCATCTTTTTTGGATACTACTGGTTTGGTTGGGTTTGTCTCCAAAGCTGTTTGTGATGAACTCATTTTTTTACCTCCTGAATAATCAGAAATTACAGTGTCACTTCAATTACTCTGCAAAAAAAAGAGCTGAAGCAAGCGTTAACATTAGTATGATGTTATTATACAGAGGAGATATAGAAAGTACAATATTTTTTGAAAATTTATTTATGGAGTGAGATCATGCGGCAATCGATTGGGTTAGAAATTAAAAAAATACGAAAGCAAAAAAAGTTTACGTTAAAACAATTAGCAGAAAAAACAAGTCTTTCCATTAGTTTTTTGTCGCAGATTGAACGTGGGAAATCATCAATGACATTAGAGTCGCTGAATAAAATTTCGGATGCATTGAACATAAGTGCTAGTCAATTTTTTTCGAAAAATGAATATGACGATCGACCTATTAAAAAGCAAAACATTGTTAAAAACACTTCAGACTTTTTTCATTATCAATCGTTAGTGGGGGGAATGGCAGAACCGATTTTTGAACCGAGAATTGTAACGCTGTTGCCGACAAAAGAAAGCATTACGCCTTTCATACATGAAGGACAAGAATTTATCTTTGTGTTAGAAGGGACTTTAACCTTCGTTTATAAAGATACGGTGTATGAGCTCCATGAAGGAGACAGTTTCCATTTCGAATCAACAGAAGCGCATAACTGGATTAATTACTCAGACGAAACCGTTAAATTGTTGCAAGTTGTAGCGAAGAAAGCTCTGAATTAGAGCTTTTTTTACGTTCATGTTGGATAGGTATTTGGAAGGATCTTCAAAAAAGTATTGATAATGAGAATCATTTTCAATATAATAATGATATAGACCGAGAGCGGTCATTTATTTTTGCGTGTAAATGAGAATTACTATCATTTGAAAAGAAAGGGAAGGTTTTATGCAGCAGTCCGCTAAACGTATAGCTGAAAATGCGTCTTTACAAGCATTTCTTAATAGCTATATTCGTGAAACAAAGAAAGGGAGCATATTACCTGTTTCTATAATAAATCAAGTGCACCATTCAACGCTGCTTCAATCAGAGCATTTTCTAGAAATGCAGCTCCCAAAACAGCAAGCTAGTTTACGTATTGAAATTTGGTATGAATCTCTTGTGGGTCGACACACGTTCGGTACCGTTCTTAAAGGGAACGCTGACACCGGTTGGGTTGAACAAGAGGCGCTCTTCGTACTCATTACGCTTATACAAGAACTTCATTTTGAAGCAACATATAGCAAATCTAGAAAGTCGTGCTTTGATGAATGTCTTGTCCGCATGCTTGAGAGCTATCATTCCATGTGTACGTATCTTGAGCAGCGGTTAACAGCAAACGAAGATATTCATGATCCAAAACAATCGTTTATTGAAGCTGAGCAGTCTTTACTATTTGGTCACTGGCTTCATCCAACCCCTAAAAGTCGCCAGGGGATGGCTTTCTGGCAGCACGCCGCGTATGCACCAGAATTAAGGGGAACGTTTCAACTGTATTATTTTTATGTTCATCATACGCTAATTCAGCAAGAATCAATTGATGAAGAGAGTGTATGGGACATCGTCCATGAAAATGTATGTAGTGAGTTAGATGAGAAGTGGTTTCCATTTCCCATGCATCCATTGCAAGCCTATTATTTACGTGATCAGCCTCATGTCAAACAAGCAATGAAAGACGGTCTTATCCAAGATAGGGGCCCGTTAGGCGAATTTTTCACGGCAACGTCGTCGGTTCGAACAGTCTTTCATGAAAAGAGTAACTGGATGTACAAATTCTCTATACCGGTTAAAGTAACAAATTCTTTACGAGTCAATAAGCAACACGAACTACGAGCTGGCATTCTTGTGGCTAAGCTCATTAAAGGTGGTACGTGGCAGAGCGATACATGTCAGTTTGTTACGGACCCTGCCTACATGACTGTGACGTTTCCGAATACACAAGAATCAGGGTTTGAGACCATTATTCGCTGTAATCCTTTTAAAGATGGTGGGGAAGGGGTAACGTCAATCGCAGCTCTTGTGCAAGATCCTATCCCCGGGAGTGATTCAAAGTTAGCGAAAATTATTAAAACACTTGCCCATTCTGAGCATAAATCAGTGGGGGCAATTAGTGAAAAATGGTTTTGCCATTACTTAAAGAATGCGGTTATGCCGTTAATTTCTTTATATGATGAACTTGGAATTGCATTAGAAGCGCACCAGCAAAATAGTTTACTTGATCTGAAGAACGACTATCCCAAAACCTACTATTATCGCGACAACCAAGGATATTATTTGGCGACTTCTTATCGTGAATGCTTGCTGAGTCAAGAACCTGAGTTACAAGAAGCAGAGGGACTGTTTTATGAAGATGAAGAGATCAATAATCGCTTTACATACTATTTGTTTATGAATCAAGTATTCGGAATCATCCATCGGTTTGGTGTGGACGGATTAATAGAAGAGTGTCAATTGCTTCAGATCCTCCGAACAAGACTTGAACAAGGTAGTCAAGATTACACAGGGGCAGGTAAAACGTTTGTGCAACATTTGTTAACGAAAGAAACGCTTGCTTTTAAAGCGAACTTGCTTACACGTTTTCATGATGTGGATGAGTTAGCAGAAGCACTCGAACAAGCGGTTTATGTCAAAATAAAGAACCCACTCTTACAAAAGAACGTGATGGAGGTTCATTATGAGCAAACCATCGAAGCTACCTAATCAAGTAGAACAACGAATCATTCGTCAATGTATGGAGGCGATTTTGTTTGAAAAACTGTTGCCTTATGAAGAATATGACCTTGAAGAAGGGTGGAAACAATTTATTGTTCAAGGATCAATCCATACGTATCAATGCTTAGGGAAGCGCTCTGCTTTTGATCGTGTTCGGCTCCAAGGCATGCCGTTAAAAAAAGACAAAGGTAGCCAAGCAATTCCGACGATTGACGACTTGATTGGCGAAGCACCGTTAACACATCAGCAAAAAAAAGTGCTCATGCACGAACTAAAGCAAACTGCTTTATTATCTGAATGGAACGAACAACATCTTGTATCGTTGCGTTCTAGGAGAGAACTGTCGTATGAACAGCTAGAAGCATCACTAACCGAAGGACACCCGTATCACCCTTGCTTTAAAGCGCGAACAGGCTTTGCCCTTGAGGATCATCAAAGGTATGGCAATGAAGCTAAAGCAACGTTTCAACTTGTTTGGCTAGGGATAAAAAAAGAAGATGTTAAAACTTATTATCCGGAAGAAGAACATAGTTTTCTACAGAAAGAATTTGGTCATCAAACATGGAAGCAAGTTGTTGAAGCATTATGTCAAGCAGGTGGACAACTTTATGAATATCGGTTAATGCCGATTCACCCGTGGCAATGGTCCTATTTGAAAGAGGAGGTACTGGAAGATGAACTGCAAACAAAAGATATTTTATTCTTAGGCACATTCGGTGATCAGTATGGCGCTACCCAGTCGTTACGCACATTGCTCAATCACAGCGATGTACAGAAAGCGCATGTGAAGTTGCCTCTGCACGTTATGAATACATCTTCTGTGCGAACCATTCAATCTGAAAGCATTGCGGCTGCAGCACCAATCTCACAATGGCTGCAAACAATTGTCGAGCAAGATTCATTTTTTTATAAACATGGCGATGTGCGGATTTTAAAAGAATACGCAGGGGCTTCGTATGAAACGGCAAAGAATCCGAGAATAAAAGATGAACTTAACGTACTATTTCGAGACAGCGTTACACGTCATATACAAGATGGCGAGCAGGCTATCCCGTTTAATGCACTTTCTATGATTGAAAACGATGGTCTTTTATTTATTGATACGTCTTTGAACACATACGGCATAAAAGCTTGGCTTACGCAATTGGTAAACGTTAGCGTCATACCCATCATTCATTTATGCGTGGAGCATGGCATTGCGTTAGAAGCTCATGGACAAAATGTCATTCTTATTCAAGATAATGGCTGGCCTAAAGGAATTATGTTGCGAGATTTTCATGAGAGTTTGGAATATTATGAACCTTTTTCAAGGAATAAAGATGCTATACCTGACTTTTCATCCCTCCACAAACAGTTTCAAGTTGGAAAAATGAATGATTATTACTGGATGTCGTCAGTTGAAGCGTTAAGAGAACTTGTGGTGGATACACTTTTTGTTTATCACTTAACCGAACTGTCATGGCAGTTAGACGCTGTGTACGGATTCAAAGAAGATTCCTTTTGGACAATCGTTTCTCGTTGTTTAAACAATTATCGAGAAAAAAACGCTCTGTCAAAAGTTCGTTTTGATTCGTTTCAGTTTTTCTCCCAGATGCAAACAGCGGAATCACTTTTTCGAAAAAAATGGCAAAACGATGGAGCTACCCAACATCTAATACGAAATGGATTACAAATGGAGGAAGTCTATGTTACACGTTGACGAGCGAACGTACTCAGAGAAAGCGTTTAAGCACTATCAAAACAAGCTAAACGAGCATCCGATTTGGTCGAAGGCAGAGAAATGGCGAATTGCCGTTTGTCCAAATGATAGTGGAAAATGGATCATGCTCGTTTCTTATTTAAAAGAAAAAGATGCAAGCATTGTACCGATCCATCCCTCAACGCCGATTGAAGCGGCAAAACGGATTGCTAGGGAAGGAGGGTGCTACTATTTGTTTTATCAGTCGATGGAAGCACCGATCACGCTAAATGAAGCTGAAGCGAACCATGAAAAAGGGCTTGTTCAGTTTAGTTCAGGAACGACAGGTGCGCCAAAGCAAATCGTTCGTTCATGGACTTCGATTGACGACGAGTTAGAAGCATATAAACGTGCATTTACATCTGTACAAGTGGATACGATTATTGTGGCTTGCCCTGTCACTCATTCCTACGGACTAATTAGCGGTGTATTAGCAGGTATGCACCAAGGAAAAACGGTTGTAGTGGTAACGACACAAAATCCTAACTATGTCCTCGCTCAAACAAAAAAGTACCCAAATCACCTTCTGTATGCGGCACCACCACTGCTTCATCTACTTGCAAAAGTGGCGAAACACTCCTTGAATGGTGTCATGACCTCAGGCGCTCGTTTACCAGAGACATGGCTTGAAGAAATAAAAGCTGCGAGTACATTTGTTATGCAACAATACGGGTGTTCAGAAATCGGTTGTATCAGCGTCGGAACCGATATCAGTCACCCTAATGAAGTAGGTTTTCCGCTGTCTCATCACCGTGTGACTGCAGGTAAAAAAGGGGAGCCAGCTCCGATTTCCATTTCGAGCACTCAGAAAACGCATCATACCGATGATCTTGGCTACTTCGATGAGGGCGGTACCCTCTATTACGTTGAGCGAGTAAGCGATGTGATCAATGTTGCTGGTTTAAATGTATATCCTTATGAAATTGAACGTGTTCTGCTTCAACACCATGAGGTGAAAGACGCGGTTGTCTATAAGAAAACAGATGCGTTGTCTGGAGAGCGTGTTTGTGTGCAAGTGGTCAGTACAATGACTGATGCAGGGCCATTACGGGCATGGTGCACATCTTATATGGCTCCCCATCAACTACCGAAAGAGTTTCATCTTGTAAATGAGATTGTAAAAGGCCTGAACGGAAAAGTAAATAGAAAGCAGTTAGGAGCGAGTAAAGTATGACCTATAAAGAAGCAGTAAAGACGATTCGCTTAATTTTAAAAAACGAATTACATGTACATACACTTCATTTGTTTCATGAACAAGCACGATTAAATGAAGATTTGGCGGTTGATTCGGTCATGATTTTACACCTGTTAGTTCAACTGGAAACGGAGTACGGCATTGCAATCTCTGATGAACAACTAGATCGGGATACATTTTATAACGTTGAAAGCTTAGCCCGCTTTATTGAAGGAAAGCATCAGTCGGCACCTGCCTATGATTAAAGTTCATTGTTTTGTAAGTTGTGTATGTGAGCTTTTGAAAAAACGAGGCGTTGATCACCGACCTTATTATTTTGGCGTTTGGGATGCGGATTTCTTTGTAAATGAAAAAGGGGCGCTAGCCTACCATGCAGATGATGTAGACCATACGTTTTTTAAAGAGTGGTATGAAACATTGTACGGCATTACGTTAAAGGAGTGGTATGAGCCGTTAAAAAGCAAATCGGCGAACATACAAAAGCTTGTTCAACTAGTGGAAGAAAAAAATAAAGATACGCATGTCATGGTGATGCTCGATCTCGCTTTGTTGCCTGAGCGTGAGAATAAATTTCATCATTCCCCTTTTCCGCACTATGTCATGTTAGAAAAAACTGAGAATCCGACAGAGTGGTTTATGTTTGATCCAGATTTTCGTTGGGAAGGACGCATGCAGAAAGAGGAGATTATAAACGCGATACAATCTCCTCACGTCAGTGGTGGCTATGTGTTTAATGGTGACCAGATTCGTCCGCCAACAGATGAAACGGTGGATGCGTATTTTCGCACATGCATGAAGGCAGAAACCAATCCATTAACAGAAGCGGTTCAACGAATTGTGGATTCATTTTGGTTTGACGAGGATTATTTACTAAGTGAGCTCGGAGATGCGTTAAAACAATTACCTGTCCTCGCAATTCGTAAATACGCGTATGAGCATGCATTTGCGTTTTTCTGGTTTAAGCTACAGTTCAGTGAGACGGAGTTTGACAACTGGTGTGACGAAATTGAGGCATTAGAAAAAGGCTATAAAATAGTACAATATCGCGCGATTAAGCTTGCAAAAACAAAAAGGCAAGCTGACCATGATCAGCTTTGTGCGCAACTTAAAAGTCAGTTTGAGCGCGAGATGAACATCAAACAGAAGCTTATTCATTATTTTGAGAAATGGAATGAGGAAAGAGAAAATGTGATCAATAAGAATAAAGGAGGAAGCGATGAACGTCTCGATTTGTACCATTTCATTTCGAAATAGCCTGCAATCAATTGAACAGCTTGCACAATGGACGGCAGCGCAAGGGTTTGCTGGCATAGAGATGTGGGGAACCCATGCTAGGCATTTAATGGCGAATTCACAGTTAAACGGACAATGGCTACGTTCACACGGATTGATCGTGCCGATGTTAAGCGATTATTTACCGTTTGAGAAAGAGTGGTCAACCATTTATCAAGCTGCAAAAACCTTAATTTTATTAGCTGAGCGTTGGGAAACGAATCAAATTCGCGTGTTTGCTGGTAATAGAGGAAGTGATCAAGTAGAGAAGGGCGAGAGAAAGCAGCTTGTTACGAAACTTCGAGAGGTATGTGTGATGGTTTCTCGAAATGGAATGAATGTAGTCGTGGAAATTCATCCCCGGACGTTATGTGACACGATTCCCTCGACGCTTCAATTGCTTGCGGAAGTTAACCACCCTGCATTAAAAATTAATTTTGACGTGCTACATACTTGGGAGAGTGGTGCTGACATCGATCAAGCCTTTATTGAGCTATATCCGTTTATAACTCATTTCCATCTTAAAAATGTGACGGACCGCAGCCAATTAAGTGTGTTTCACCCTGAGCGTGTGTTTCAGCCGTCGGATTCTCGAAAAGGCATGACGAGTCTATTTACAGGCTGCATCGATTATCACCACTTCTTCACGCAACATGATTTTAGTGACTGTCATGTGTCGCTAGAATGGTTTGGCCATCACCCGTTTGACGTCTTACAGGCAGATAATCGAAAATTGCTTCCCTACCAAAAGAAAAAGATTTATCATTCATTTTCTTAAACGAAACTACCAGAGTCGAAAGAACAAAGTCTTTGGTAGTATTTTTATGTAAACGTGACTAGGTGTTCGAAATCGTTTTGATTTACATGTATAGACTTGCTTGAACTTGGCATAGTGTAGAAGACAGAGACTATGAAAAGTGAGGGAAAAGGATGAGAGTTCTATTTAATACAATGAAAGCGGTAATCTTATTTGTTGCATGCACAGCCATTTTCTACTATGGTATTCTATGGGTGACGGATGAATTAAGCGAATTGCATCGATATGATGTACCGGAAGGAAATGCATTAAAAGCATCGTCAATCGCCGTTTCTGATGAAGACATGAACGTGCTTCAGCGTCTAACACTGTTTTTATTAGACGGTGAATAAGAATGAAGGGGTACGAGGATGCGTTTACAAGAGGATGTTCATCAATTTGTCCATTTTATAAAAGTTGAAAAAGGGTTGTCCGCGAATACGTTAGATTCTTATCAGCGTGACTTAAAGCAGTATGTCGGTTACTTAGAACACGCACACATTGCATCATTTTCAGATGTGACTCATCACGTTATACAATCGTTTTTGTACGAGCTTAAACATAGCGGAAAGTCACCGGCGACAATGGCGAGGGTGCTTACATCGGTGCGGTCGCTACATGGTTTCTTATACCGGGAACGTTATACAGAAAGTGACCCTTCTTCGTTGATTGAATCACCAAAGCAAGAAAAGCGACTTCCTCACTATTTAAGTGCCGACGAGGTAGAAAGCCTTTTACAACCACAAACGTTTGGAAGTGAAGCATTGGAGTTGCGGAATACAGCTATGCTTGAGCTTCTCTATGCTTCAGGACTTAGGGTGACTGAGTTAACGTCTTTACAATTAGATCATGTGCATCTAACGATGGGGTTTTTACGTGTCATTGGAAAAGGAAACAAGGAGCGAATTGTTCCACTTGGAACCGCAGCATCAAAAGCGTTAACACAGTACTTAGACCGGGGCAGAGGCATACTGTTAAAAAGAAATCATCACTCGTATTTATTTGTAAACCATTATGGGAAACCGCTCACACGACAAGGATTTTGGAAGATCTTAAAACAACGTGCAAAACAAGCAAACATCCAAAAAAACTTTAGCCCGCATACGTTGCGCCATTCTTTTGCGACACATTTGTTAGAGAACGGGGCTGATTTGCGTTCAGTCCAAGAAATGCTGGGGCATTCGGATATTTCTACAACGCAAATTTACACACATGTAACCAAAACGCGTATGAAGGATGTTTATTTAAAACATCATCCAAGAGCATAATAGGAATGGACATTGAAAAAGGCTTTAGCTAACAGGAGGACGACATATTGACACACACATTTAATCGCGTATTTGTAATTGTAATGGATTCAGTTGGGATTGGAGAGGCGCCGGATGCGGAAGCATTTGGAGATAAAGGGACAAACACCCTCGGCTCGATTGCTGATAAGTATGAGGCATTTCACATTCCACAATTAGAAAAGTTAGGCTTAGGAAAACTAGCGCCTTTAAAAGGCATTGAAGCTGTACAAGATCCTACGGCAAGTTACGGCATTATGCAAGAAGCGTCTGTCGGCAAAGATACGATGACAGGGCATTGGGAAATTATGGGTCTAAGAATTGATGAACCGTTCAGCGTGTTCCCTGATGGGTTCCCAGATGAATTGCTGCATGAATTAGAGGAGAAGACCGGTCGCGGCATCATTGGAAATAAAGTGGCATCAGGAACAGAGATTCTTGATGAGCTTGGCAGTGAACACGTCGAAACAGGGAAATTAATTGTGTATACATCGGCTGACTCGGTTTTACAAATTGCTGCACACGAAGATGTTGTACCTGTGGACGAGCTTTACCGCATTTGTGAGATTGCGCGAAAATTAACGTTAGATCCGAAATATATGGTAGGTCGAATTATCGCTCGTCCATTTGTCGGCGATGCATCAGGGTGGAAGCGTACCGCCAATCGTCACGATTATGCACTTAAGCCATTCGGTAAAACAGTTATGAATGCGCTTGAAGACGCTGGTCTAGATTCGATTGCGTTAGGCAAGATTTCCGACATTTATGATGGTGAAGGGGTAACAACCTCTATTCGAACAGAGTCTAATGATGACGGTATGGAGAAAATGATGAAGCAAGTAGATGAATCGTTTACGGGTTTATGCTTTTTAAATCTTGTTGATTTTGATGCACTTTACGGACACCGTCGTGATGTTGAAGGGTACGGAAAGGCGATTAATGTTTTTGATGAACAGTTACAAGCATTGCTTCCGAAATTAAAAGCAGACGACTTACTCATTATAACAGCTGATCACGGAAATGACCCAACCCACACAGGTACGGATCATACGAGAGAACTTGTGCCGTTACTTGTTTATGGAAAAGAGCTTAAAGCAGTAGACCTTGGGCATCGTGACACATTTGCAGACTTAGGCGCGACAATTGCAGACAACTTTAATGTGAAAGCACCAGAATACGGAACAAGCTTTTTAAAAGAATTACAAGCAAATAAGCAGTAGAAAAGGGGAACCGCTATAATGAGAATGGTTGACATTATCGAGAAGAAAAGAGACGGATTACAATTAACGAAAGAAGAAATTCGCTGGTTTATTACGGAGTATACGGCTGATCGAATTCCTGATTACCAAGTATCAGCGTTAGCAATGGCGATTTATTTTAAAGATATGGATTCAAGCGAACGAGCTGAATTAACCATTGCAATGGCGGAATCAGGCGACCAAATTGATCTGTCATCAATCGATGGGATTAAAGTGGACAAGCATTCAACCGGTGGGGTTGGCGACAAAACAACGATTGCGCTTGTGCCACTCGTGGCTGCTGCAGGTGTACCTGTTGCAAAAATGTCTGGAAGAGGTCTTGGCCATACAGGTGGTACGATTGATAAACTGGAAGCGATTCCGAACTTCTCTTGTGATATGGATACGAAGGATTTCTTAGAACAGGTTCAAACAAAAGGTTTAGCTGTTGCAGGTCAAACTGGGAACTTGACGCCAGCTGATAAACAGCTATATGGACTGCGCGATGTAACAGGGACGGTTAATTCAATGGCGTTAATTGCAAGTTCCATTATGAGTAAAAAAATTGCTTCTGGCTCAGACGCCATCGTACTTGATGTAAAAACGGGCTCAGGTGCTTTTATGAAGTCATTAGAAGACTCTTCCGCTCTAGCAAAAGCAATGGTTGATATTGGAGCAAATGTTGGAAGGAAAACGATGGCTGTGATCTCCGATATGAATCAACCACTTGGTGTAGGTGTCGGAAACGCAATTGAAATAAAAGAAGCCATTGACGTGTTAAAAGGGGAAGGACCAGAGGATGTACTTGAGTTATGTTTAGTATTAGGTAGCCATATGGTTTATTTAGCAGATAAAGCAAGTAGTGTAGAAGATGCACGTAAACAGCTAGAAGAAGTGATCGCGAACGGAAAAGCAGTTGAAATGATGAAAGTGTTTGTCGAGAGTCAAGGCGGGGACCCTGCAGTCATTGACGATCCTTCACTTTTTCCACAGGCAACTTACGAAATTGATGTCCCTGCGATTGAAGAGGGGTACGTATACGAAATTGCCACTGACAAAATTGGCGTAGCGGCGATGCAGTTAGGTGCAGGACGTGCAACAAAAGAGGATAAGATCGATCTTGCAGTTGGGTTGAAATTGAAAAAGAAAATCGGCGATAGAGTCGAGGTTGGCGAGCCATTAGTGACCTTATTTGCTAACCGGGAAGAAGTAGAAGACATTAAAGAGCTTGTGCAAGAAAGCTATCATTTACAAGCGGAACAACCAAAAAAAGCGAAGTTAATTTATAAAGAAATTTATCCAGAACAAGGGTAAATAAAAAGACCGATGCCTGTGCATCGGTCTTTTTCATATTACAATGGTCTATTTCTTTGTGACGTGAATACACTCAATCAAACGAGATCTCGTGAGGTGTGTGATCACCTTTATTCATTAATCGGATGGTTTTTGGCTGTAACTCTAATAAAATATACGATGGGTCGTTGGCGCTATCAAAATAGTGTTTTAAGGAATCGTGCCAAAATGCATCTTTCGTTTCTTGATCATCTCGAATAGTCGCTTTTCCTTGAAATTCAATAAACGCATCATCATAGCCTTCACCGGTATACCCTAGCAGCACATGTACGTTGGGGTTTTCATCAATTTCTTCAGCTTTGTATGTGTCTTTATCTGTCGGTGTAAAAAGCGTGAAGTCCTTATTGTAAAACGTCATATAGCGTGAATGTGGCTTTTTGTCCTTTACTGTTGCAAGAGAACCAATTTTATGATCTTCCATAACAGCTAACACTTGTTCTTTCACTTTGTTTTCATCCATGCCAAACACTTCCTTTTCATAAGCTATAAATAGTATTCCTCTCAAAATAAAAATAAAACCTGAATCTGCATACGAACTTTACAAGGAGTTTTTCGCGCTGAATAGAAAGATGTTAAAAATCTTTTATTTTCGATGTTTATGAAAAGGTAATTTCGTCTATATAGAGAGTGTACAAAGTTTTAAAGAGGAGTGTTAAACATGGCAGATATCGTCTATACATCAAAAGCAACAGCTCAAGGTGGTCGTGAAGGTACAGTTCAATCGGACGATCAATTTCTTGACTTAAATCTAGTAAAACCAGGTTCTAAGAAAGAAGGAACCAATCCAGAGCAATTGTTTGCAGCAGGTTACGCTTCTTGTTTTGATGGTGCTTTAAATTTAATGGCTTCAAATGCAAAGAAAGACATTGAGTCTAAAACAACAGCTCACGTTTCTTTAGTAAAAGATCCATCTGATAATGGTTTTCAGATTGGAGCCGAATTAGAAGTTGAAATTAATGGTGTTTCTCAAGAAGAG
Source organism: Alkalihalobacillus sp. LMS6 (assembly GCF_024362765.1). Lineage (NCBI taxonomy): Bacteria > Bacillati > Bacillota > Bacilli > Caryophanales > Bacillaceae > Alkalihalobacillus > Alkalihalobacillus sp. LMS6. The sequence continues at coordinate 1,594,509 of NZ_CP093302.1, forward strand.
GCAGAAGAATTAGTTGAAAAAGCTCACGAATTCTGCCCATATTCAAAAGCTACGCGCGGAAACATTCAAGTGAAACTAACGGCTAAAGCGCAATAATAAGGAGGGTGTCTATTGTCACTAGCAAAGGATTTAAAACGCTTAAAGCAAATTCAATGTGATAACGGTTGTTTAACGATCTATTTACAGACTGGGAAAACAAGTGTCGATCAACAAAAAGGAGAATGGAAGATTCGCCTAAAGAATGGGCTTAAAAAGCTTGAAGAATACTTAGAGGTTAGTGATAATGAACCCGAACTACATGCCTTTAAAAAATTAAAAAAGCAAGCCGAGCAGCAAATTATGGAATTATCCACGAATATGCCGAAAAGCATCGTGTTTATTGGTTCTTCTGAAGGAGATGTCCAATTAAAGAAGTTGCAAGTACCGGTCGAAAATGATTTTCGCTGGGAAAAGCATCCAGTCGTTGATCAATTGGAAGCGTTAGAAGAAAAGTTTCCGTTATCGGGTATTGTCATGATTAAAAAAACCGATGTTCATACGGTTGAAACGAGTCTCGGTGAAGTGATTGAAGAGAAGCAATATAGTTGGGACATTGAATCAGAAGATTGGAAAGAATATGTTGGTGCAAGGCCGCAAGCTGAAGCAGGAGCAGCGCTTCACCGAGAACAATATGCCGATCGATTTGATGCGAACCAACAGCGATGGTTCAAGAAAATTGCTCAAAAAATTGAGAAAGAATCAAAGCAAAAAAACTGGTCAACGATGCACTTAGTTGGTTCACCTGACCAAACAAGTGAATTTGCAAGGCAGCTGTCGAATCATGACCCGAAAATTTCAAAAAGAAATTTAGCCAAACTTAAGTCCCATGAAATTGTTAAAGAATTAAACGAAGAAGTGGTATAAGTCATGGTTGTAAACGTCTCGGAGTAAATGCTTCGAGGCGTTTTTTTGCTAACAAGAACGAAGCAAAGACTTTGACATTTAAAGAAAGCGGTCGCTATAATGTAAGACATCTATTAGTTTGAGAAAAAGAAGGTTATGGAATGAGTGAGGAAAAAGAAGAAATACCACAATTTAATAAAAAACCTTTAGTTGCTGTATTGTTGATCGGCGCTTTCGTGGCCATTTTAAATCAAACCCTTTTAACAACAGCTTTACCGCATTTAATGGCAGACTTAGACATTAACGAGAATGCAGCACAATGGGTAACGACGATCTTTATGCTCGTTAATGGAATTATGATTCCAATAACGGCTTTTTTAATTGAAAAATTTAAGGCACGGTCACTTTTCCTAACGGCCATGACGTTGTTTGGAATCGGAACGTTGATTTGTGCCGTATCGCCAAATTTCAGCATCTTGCTAGTCGGACGTGTGATTCAAGCTTCTGGAGCTGGAATCATGATGCCGCTCATGCAAACAGTATTTTTATTAATTTTCCCAAAAGAACGGCGAGGAACGGCGATGGGGATGGTTGGGCTTGTAATCTCTTTTGCCCCAGCAATCGGTCCAACATTGTCTGGTTGGTTAGTTGAATCGTATCATTGGAGTATTTTATTTTGGATTTTACTTCCAGTTGTTATTATTGATATTATTGCGGCAATCTTTATTATGCGGAATGTCACAACACTTCGCCATCCGAAGCTTGATCTTAGTTCAATTATGTTATCGACGTTTGGTTTCGGCGGTTTACTCTTTGCATTTTCCAATGCAGGACAAGCAAGTTGGGGAAGTCCGCTTGTTTACGTACCGTTAGTAATTGGGGTCGCTTCATTATTCTTTTTTATTACGAGACAATTAAAACTCGATCATCCTATTTTAGAATTTCGAGTGTTTACGTATCCGGTTTTTTCATTAACAACAGCGATGGGGATGCTTGTATTTGTATCGTTAGTTGGTCCGGCAACGATCCTACCGATTTTCATGCAAAATATGCAAGGGTATTCTGCGTTTGAAACAGGATTAACAATCTTACCAGGCGCGGTCCTAATGGGGATTATGTCGCCAATAACAGGACGGATTTTTGATAAATTTGGAGCTAGACTACTTGCCATTATTGGCTTAACGCTCATTTTTGGGTCATCATTGTTCTATACCAATTTAACAGCTGAAACATCGTTAACCTACTTAACAGTTGTGTATGCAGTAAGAATGTTTGGGTTGTCTCTTGTGTTGATGCCTGTAACAACAGCTGGATTAAATGTCTTGCCAAGAGAACTCATTCCGCACGGGACAGCTATGAATAATACGATGAGACAAGTGTCAGGTTCAATCGGAACTGCAATCCTTGTATCAGTTATGACGTCTTCTGCTTCAAATGGACAAAGTGAATCTATGATTCAAGGCGTAAACAATGCATTTATTGTGGCAACCGTTGTAGCGTTTATTAGTTTAATTATGGCATTCTTTATTAAGAAAAATCCTCGAAAATAGTATGAAGTCAGTTGCTTGATTGACAATTTTTCGAGTTCATTCAATCATTTTAAACAAATGATGTTTTTTCTCATCATCAATCGGGTAATAATAGAAGTAGACACAGTATTTGAAGGAGAGATAGAGATGAAGGAATATACAGTAACACCAAATAAAGATGCGACTACGTGGTTTGTAAAAATTGAGGACATTGCGCCTCATGAAGAATATGACAAGCAAGCAAAAGCCATTGAAGCAGGCGAGAAGTTGGCGAAGGAAAATCAGCCAAGCCGTCTAATTATTTTCGATGAGTACCATGACCAACAAGAAATCAGAACGTATTAATAAACGATTTTAAGACGATTCGCGATCGAGCGAATCGTCTTTTTTTGTTGTCCCTTCCCTTTCATTGTATAGAAAGGTTTTGAATGGAAAGACTAGCTGATAGTTTTTTACATAAAGGATAATGGAGGGACATATATGAAAAAGCTTTTAATACGCATTCTTGTTTTACTTATGTTGTCAACCGCTGTCGGGTTACCAGCTCATGCAGCAGAGGAGAAAAAAGCACCGCTAGGAGAAAAAACGTTATCAGCTATTGTGATTGAACGAGATACTGGGGAAGTTATTTTTGAAAAAAATAGCAATAAATCCTTACCACCAGCGAGCATGACAAAAATTATGACCATGTTGCTTATTATGGAAGCGATTGATGAAGGAAAGCTAAAGTATGAAGATCAAGTGTCGGTTAGTGAATACGCAGCTTCTATGGGAGGATCACAAATCTTTTTAGAAGCAGGAGAACAAATGAGCGTTGACGATATGTTGAAAGGGATTGCGGTAGCATCTGGTAACGATGCAGCAGTGGCGATGGCGGAGCATCTTGCTGGTTCTGAAGAAGCGTTTGTGAAAATGATGAATGAAAAAGCAAGCGAATTAAACTTAGAGCAAACATCTTTTAAAAATACGAACGGCTTACCTGTTGATAATCACTATTCTTCTGCACATGATTTAGCGATCATTGCGAAAGAATTACTGAAATACGAAAAGATTACCGATTATACGAGTATTTATGAAGATTATTTGCGAAAAGGAACAGATAAAGAATTTTGGCTCGTTAATACAAATAAACTTGTCCGTTTTTATCCTGGTGTAGATGGATTGAAAACAGGCTTTACGCAAGAAGCGAAGTATGGGCTAACAGCAACTGCTGAAAAAGACGGGATGCGCGTTATCGCCGTTGTAATGGGTGCACCGACATCAAAAGAACGAAATGCAGAAGTGACCTCTTTGCTCGATCATGCGTTTAACCAGTATTCAACCGAAACACTATTTAAAAAAGGGGATACGTTAGGTGAAGCAAAAGTTGTCAAAGGCGAGCAAAAAAGGATTGAAGCGATTACGGACGATCAGGTATCCATCCTGCTGAAAAAAGGAGAAGAAGCGAAAGAACCTGAAGTGACAGTAGCGCTAGACGAACATGTGGCTGCGCCTATTGAAAAAGGCGATGTGGTTGGAAGTTTAACCGTACAGCTTGATGGAGATACCGTCGTATCAACTGATTTAATTGCGGCAGAGTCTGTAGATACAGCTTCTTGGTGGCAATTATTTAAACGAACGTTGTCAACTTTTGCAGGGAAATAAAGAACGGTTAGAAGTTTCGACTAACAGACACTACTTTTGTCAACAACAAGGATTTCAAGCGAATAAAATGGAATGATAGCATGGAGTAAAGTTTAGATGGAGGTGTTTTCATGACATTACAAATTCAACTGGAACAAAAACACAATGTGTTGCTTGTAAGATTGACTGGGGAGCTGGATCACCATGCAGCGAAAACGCTGCGCGCAGAAGTAGAAGCCCATTTACCACAAACAAAGCATATTTTACTAAACCTTGAGGGGCTTTCTTTTATGGATAGCTCTGGCCTAGGTGTCATCTTAGGACGGTATAAACAAATCACGGCAGCTGGAGGAGAAATGGTCGTTTGCGCGATTTCACCTGCTGTTGAGCGGCTGTTTGAAATGTCAGGGATGTTCAAGATTATTCGCTTCGAGGAAAATGAAGATTTTGCTTTGCAAAAGTTAGGGGTGGCTTAAGCAATGGAAAATAAAATGGACCTTTCATTTAGTGCAAAAAGTGAGAACGAAGCTTTCGCAAGAGTAACAGTCGGTGCATTTTTGGCACAGCTTGACCCGACAATGGAAGAGTTAACTGAGATTAAAACAGTTGTTTCTGAAGCGGTAACGAATGCGATCATTCATGGCTATGATAATGATGAGACCGAAACCGTTTATATTTCAGCTGAACTGCGGGACAACGAAATAGAAATTATTATTCGTGATGAAGGAAACGGCATTATGGATATTGATGAGGCAAGAGAGCCATTGTATACGTCGAAACCTGAACTTGAGCGCTCGGGTATGGGTTTTACGATCATGGAAAACTTTTGTCATGAAATGAGAGTCGTCTCAGAACCTTTACTTGGGACAACGGTTTATTTAAAGAAACAATTAACACAATCAAAGGCCATATGCAGATAAGGGGTCTTGCTAATGAGCGCTGAGCTAAAAAAAAGTACAAAAAAGATGTTGACTGATCAAGAATTAAAGGATTTAATCGCGAAAAGTCAGCAAGGTGATACAGAAGCTCGCGATTTAATTGTTAACAAGAATACTCGTCTCGTATGGTCTGTGGTTCAACGTTTCATGAATCGAGGCTACGAAGCAGAAGATCTTTTTCAAATTGGGTGCATCGGTTTAATTAAATCAGTGGACAAGTTCGATTTATCCTATGATGTGAAGTTTTCCACTTATGCGGTGCCGATGATCATTGGCGAGATTCAACGGTTTCTTAGAGATGACGGCACAGTAAAAGTCAGTCGTTCGATTAAAGAGTTAAGCAACAAAATTCGTAAAGCGAAAGACGACTTAACAAAAGAATACCGTCGTACGCCAACTGTAAATGAAATTGCTGTCCATTTAGGTGTTACCCCAGAAGAAGTTGTGTTTGCGGGAGACGCAAATCGGAGCTTAACATCGATTCATGAAACGGTCTATGAAAATGATGGAGACCCGATTACGTTAATGGACCAGATTGCTGATCAAAGCCAAGTAAAGTGGTTTGACAAAATTGCGTTAAAAGAAGCGATTCGAGACTTAGAAGAACGAGAACGTTTAATTGTGTACTTACGCTATTACAAAGATCAAACACAGTCTGAAGTGGCAGAACGGCTTGGGATTTCGCAAGTGCAAGTGTCTCGTTTAGAGAAAAAGATTCTCGATCAAATGAAAGAAATTATGTCAGAAACATAAAAATGAATGTATCAAAACCCAGGTGATAGAATCTGGGTTTTTTTGTATGGAGCGCGAAGTCTGTCTTTTTTTTTAAATGTTTTCTGCTTGATAAAAAACGAATGGAAATGACAAGAATGCAGCATACTATTGCCAAATCGCTTTGTAAGGAGGACGTATGTTAAAAGCAGAAGAAAAGATCAACTACAAAGAAAACGTCCGTTTGTTTGCAGCGAAAACGCGATTTTTTAAGCATGGTTGTTTGGCATTTCTTATTGGTGGATGTATAAGCGTTTTCGGACAATTTTTATACGATGGACTGCAGTTCTTCTTTCAATTAGATCCACAAATGGCGACGAGCTATATGATTGTTATTCTAATTACCTTATCGGCGTTTGCAACAGGCTTTGGTATCTACAAAAAAGGAGCGCAACTATTTGGAGCCGGGCTACTTGTTCCCATAACTGGATTTGCCCATGCCATGGTTGCTACGGCACTCGATCATCGATCAGAAGGTTTTTTCTCTGGAATAGGCGTTCATCTATTTCGCATTGTGGGTCCCATTTTAATCTTCGGGATTACGGCGGCTTATGTAGTAAGTTTTTCTCGTCTATTTATTCATATGATCTTGAAATAAAGAGGAGCACGTTATGTTGAATAAAAATCGGATTCTTTCATTCAAAACACCTGTATATGTGGAAGCAAGAGGAACGGCAGTAGGTCCTAAAGAAGGAAAGGGTCCGTTAGGTCATTCGTTTGATCATGTATTTCCGAATCTAATGTGCGGAGAGAAAGATTGGCAGTCGGCGGAAACAAAATTAATGGAGAAGGCTATTTCACTTTGTTTACATAAAGAAAATATCAAAAATAATCACTTAGATCTTTTTGTTGCAGGTGATTTAACGAATCAAAGCACGGTATCCAGTCAAATTGCGACCAAGTTAAATATTCCTTTCTTAGGTAATTATTCAGCTTGTGCCACATCAATTGAAAATTTACTTGTTGCGGGGATGTGGATTAATGGCGGAGGAGCAAAGCGGGTTTTGTGTGCATCGAGTAGTCATCTCGGAGTGTGTGAGAAACAGTTTCGATTTCCGATTGAATTTGCTCAACAAAAACCAGATACGGCTCAAACAACAGTGACAGGCTCAGGTGCGGTGGTTTTGGGTAGACATCAATCAACGATTCAAATGACAGAAGGAATTATGGGTAGAGTCGTCGATTTTGGTATTAAAAATCCTTACGAACTTGGTGCGGCTATGGCGCCAGCAGCAGCAAATACATTGCTTGAGTATTTACAACAAACAAATCAATCGCCAGCTGATTTCGATTTGATCCTTACGGGTGATTTAGCACGGTCAGGAAGTGAAATCTTTAAGAAATTACTTCGTGAACATGGCGTTGTGAAAGTTGACGATTATGATGACTGCGGAGTCATGATCTATGGAACCAGTCAACAAGCGTTTGCTGGAGGAAGTGGTGCAGGCTGTTGTGCGAGCGTTGTGTTTGGTCATGTGTTTGATCAACTATTAGCCAAGCAGTTATCGCGTGTATTGATCATCGCTACAGGCGCGTTGCATAGTTCAAATACGGTTCTGCAAAAAAAGACCATTCCCTGTATTGCTCACGCTGTCGTGTTTGAAAGAAGGGGGAATTAGATGATTTACTTTTGGGCATTTATCGTTGGTGGAGCCATTTGTTTACTTGGACAATTTTTGCTGGACATTGTAAAGCTAACATCCATTCAAATGTTAGTCACATTAGTCATTATAGGCATTATATTAGATGGATTTGGCTTATATGAGAAATTAATTTCACTTGCTGGAGCTGGAGCGACGGTTCCAATTACGGGGTTAGGTTATTCTCTCGTTCATAGTGCCATGCAAAACGGGGAAAATGGGTTGTTTTATATTAGTGATGGCGTTTTTGAACTTGCTTCTACAACAATTGTTTTCTCTATTTTGCTCAGTTTGGTTATTGCCATCATGTTTAAACCAAAGGGGGTTACATAATGAAAACCGTTATCTTCGTTACAGATGGAGACTTAGCAAGCAAAAAAGCACTTGAACATATCGCTAAAGAATTAAACTGTCAAGTTATTAGCGCTTCATACGGGAATCCTACTGTGATTGAACCTCAAGAATTGGTCGATCTTATTCATCAACAAAAAGACGAAGTTCCCATTTTAGTGATGTTCGATGACTGTGGCATACGTGATATGGGCTTTGGTGAAGAAGCGATGCAATATATTGCGAAGCAACAAACAATTAACGTAATCGGTGCGGTAGCTGTTGCATCACAAACCCATGCAAAAGAATGGACGCATGTAGATGTTAGCGTCGATCGTTTTGGGCATTTATCACAATATGGCGTCGACAAGGAAGGATTATTTGATTTAGAAATTGGCAGAATAAACGGCGATACCGTTTCGATTTTAGACGATTTAAAGTTGCCAATTGTTGTTGGCGTTGGCGATATTGGGAAAATGGCACGATTTGATGATGTGAAAAGAGGGGCACCTATCACGAAAAAAGCAATTGAGCTCATATTAGAAAGGAGTGGCTATCTTGAACCCGACTTCGAAACCGATGACGTTTAAAAAAAGTTTAGAAGAAAATGATCACATCATGCATGAGCGACTAGGGATTGAAAAGTCGTTTGATGTTGGAGTTCGAAAGCTGAATGTCTTTGGAAAAGATGTGTTTATTTATTATTTAACAGGCCTCGTCGATAATCTCTATATCATCGATATTTTACGCGAGCTAATGGATACGGAAAGTCGTTTGCGTAGAGCAGAAAATCCTTTTCAATCAGTGAAAAATCACTTAGCACATATTCAAGTGGAAGAAACGGATTCGATTGATAACGCTATTACACAAGTCTTGTCTGGCTTAATATGCGTTGTGGTTGAAGGGGAAGCAAATAGTTTAATTGTCGACGTACGTTCTTACCCCGGTAGAGGACCAGAGGAACCTGATACAGAGCGCGTTGTCCGCGGTTCACGTGACGGGTATACAGAAAACATTATCTTTAATACAGGCTTAACACGAAGAAGGATTCGAGATGAACGATTACGTCAAGAAATTATGCAAGTCGGTGTGCGCTCGAAAACAGATATTTGTTTATGTTACATTGATGGCATTGTAGATCCAAAACTTGTAGACATTATTAAAAAAGAATTAAAAGATATCAATGTCGATGGGTTAACAATGTCTGACAAAGTAGTGGAAGAATATATTGTAAAGCAAGGGGTAAACCCGTATCCGCTCGTACGCTACACGGAGCGGCCTGACGTCGCGGCAACACATATTTTGGAAGGTCATATTGTTATCATTATCGATACATCACCTTCAGTAATTATTACACCAGCAACGTTGTTTCATCACGTTCAGCACGCGGAAGAATATCGACAAGCTGCTGCCGTCGGGACGTTTTTACGATGGATGCGTTTTGTTGGGATTTTATTTTCTCTACTTGTCGTACCGTTTTGGCTTTTACTGGCTACGCATCAAGAGCTTGTACCGCCTGCACTTGATTTTGTCGGTGTTGAGGAAAATAATAATATTCATATTGCTGTGCAAATTATCTTTGCGGAAGCCGGAATTGAACTCTTGCGAATGGCCGCCATTCATACACCGTCGCCATTAGCAACGGCACTCGGCCTTGTTGCCGCATTACTTATTGGTGAAATGGCGATTGAAGTAGGGTATTTTACAACAGAAGTCATTTTATATGTTGCACTCGGAGCGGTTGGAATGTTTGCAACGCCGAGTTATGAACTTGGAGTAGCGTTACGAATGAGTCGCTATCTCATCATTTTAGCCGTCGCTTTATTTGGCCCAGTTGGCTTCGTTGCTTCGTTGTTTTTACTATTCCTTTCCCTTGTCCGACTAGCGCCGCTCGCAAAGCCGTATTTATGGCCGTTTTTACCATTTGATCCACCAGCGATGTATCAAATCCTTGTGCGAACGTCTGTACCAAGTGTTCGCTGGCGTCCGAGCATTGTTCATCCAGTGGATAAGATCAAACAAGCACCAAAAAGCGAATAGTAGTCAAACGTTTTAATCTCTGATAAACTAGGAGAAATTGTGGAGAGTAGCTTTATGGCTTTGCCTGAGGCTACTTTTCTTCTGTGATAGAAGGAGTGAGAGTAGCGTGTATTTACATGGCACAATGGAGATTAATACGAATGGACATCTAGAAATCGGTGGAGTTGATACCGTTGAATTAGCAAACGTTTATCAGACCCCGCTATTCGTGTATGATGTTGCGCTAATTAAAGAGAGAATGAGTGCTTACCAAGATGCGTTTAAAGAAAAAAATGTCGCGTATCAAGTAGCGTATGCAAGCAAAGCTTTTAGTACAGTTGGGATGTATCAATTAGCAAATGAAGCTGGTTTAAGTATTGACGTTGTTTCTGGTGGAGAATTGTTTACAGCATTAAAAGCAGGTGTACCTGCCAGTAAGATTCATTTCCATGGGAACAACAAAAGTATGGATGAATTAATCATGGCCCTTGAAGAAAACATCGGGTGCATTGTTGTTGATAATTTCTTTGAATTACAAACACTTCAAACGTTGGCGGCGGAACGTCAGCAATTTGTGCCTGTTTTATTGCGGTTAACACCAAATGTAGAGGCGCATACCCATGAGTATATTACAACGGGACAAGAAGATTCAAAATTTGGGTTTGATTTAGCAAGCGGACAAGCAACAAAAGCAATTGACATTTGTCTAAAAGATGAAAAAATCGATCTTCTCGGCGTTCATAGTCATATCGGCTCGCAAATTTTTGAAACAGATGGGTTTATTCTCGCTATCGAAAAAGTTTTTGAAAACTTATCTGAATGGAAAGAGGCATTTGACTACGAACCTAAAGTCTTAAATTTTGGTGGAGGCTTTGGCATTCGTTATGTAGAAGGCGACACGCCTCTTCACCCGAGTGAATATGTAAAGAAGATTGTTGACGAAACGATTAAGCATACAAACACCTTACAAATGAGCATGCCGGAAATTTGGATTGAACCAGGTCGTTCGATTGTCGGTGATGCAGGAACGACGCTTTATACAATTGGATCGCAAAAAGATATTCCGAATGTTCGTCGTTATCTTTCTGTTGATGGGGGAATGGGCGATAATCTGCGCCCAGCTCTTTATGATGCAAAGTATGAAGGAATGCTCGCCAACCGTGCCAATGAACAACCAGAAGAAACGTTTTCGGTTGCAGGCAAATGTTGTGAAAGCGGCGATATGTTAATTTGGGATTTACCGTTGCCAGACGTAGAAGCAAATGACCTTTTAGCCGTTTCTTGTACAGGTGCATACGGCTATTCTATGGCCAACAACTATAACCGGATTCCTCGTCCTGCGATTGTGTTTGCGGAAGCTGGAGAAGCGCAGCTCGTTGTAAAGCGAGAAACGTATGAAGACTTAGTGCGCTTGGATTTACCTTACACAGCTAAAGCAGCCGTGCCATTTGAGAAATAAGCACATTGTGTGTACAATAGATGAAGTGCGAAAGCGCAATTTGAAAGTTGAGAGGACGGATTCATATGAAAAAAGGAAGCATTACCTTTGAAAATGGCGAAAAAATCGTTATCGATTTCTTTGAAGATGAAGCACCAGGAACAGTAGAAAATTTTGAAACACTTGCGAAAAAAGGGTTCTACGACGGCTTAACGTTTCACCGTGTCATTCCAGGTTTCGTAGCTCAAGGCGGCGATCCAAACGGAAACGGAACAGGTGGTCCGGGTTATACAATTAAATGTGAAACGGCTACAAACACGCATAAGCATGTAGCCGGCACATTATCAATGGCACACGCTGGAAAAGACACTGGCGGAAGTCAATTCTTCATCGTACATGAGCCGCAGCCGCATCTTGATGGGGTCCATACAGTGTTTGGACAAGTTGTGGAAGGCTTGGACAGCATTTATCGCATTAACCAAGGCGATGTGATGCAAGAAGTGAAGGTTTGGGAAGAATAAAGGGAATGGGGGCTTTTTAAACCCCTTGCCATGATTAAAATACGGGGGAATTTTTCCTCCGTATTTTTGTTTTTTAAAGGAAGGCGCATTTCGATTCATTATCTTATTGAAGTGACAACGACTCGTTCTTTACGCGATGTAGCATATCTAAAAATGCGTGAACTTGCGGGAGTTCAATATGTTTTTCACTATGGTAGGTCCATGTATCCCGCTTTAAATCTTCTCCGTTGATGTGCAATTTTATAAAACGACAGCGAGTATGTTCAAGATCTTTTGTGGCGATTTCAGGCAAAATACAAGCACCGATTCCATTGAGCATTAATTGTTTACACGTTTCAATCTGATCAACTTTAATTGTCTGTTTTGGAAGAGGAAATGGTTTTGACTGAAACCATTTCTCTAATGTAGCGTGGAAAGTCGGATCACTTTGAAATTCAATTAATGTATTTGTTTCTTCATGTGCTTGATTTGAAACGTAATATAAATTTTCGGAGAATAATTTTTGTTTCGCCTCTTCATCCTCAAGATCCCCACGTAAAATACTGACGTGAACATCATGGCGCTTTGCGTGCATAGCTGTAGTTAAGCCAGTATGTAAATCTATTTTGACCTGTGGGTAAAGGGCCATATACATTTTTAAAAGGGTAGGAAGATAGTATTGTGCGATAACGGAAGATACGGCTAATGAAAGCGTTCCACGTACTTGACCAGTTAGTAAACTCATCCGATTTATAAACTCTTTTTCGTTTTGAATACGTGTTTGTGCATAGAGAATAATTTCTTCGCCAATTGGCGTTGGAATCAAGGATTTATGAGTTCGTATAAAGAGCGTTTCACCCCATTTTTCTTCAATTTGTTTGAGGCGCTGACTGATAGCAGGTTGTGATAAATAAAGATGTCTTGAAGCACCGCGAATCGTGCCGGCCTCATGTAATGCTACAATCAGTTCATCATCATCTAGTCGCATGGTTATCATCCTTTTTCAACGGGGTTCTTTAAGTTTAGCTCGTTTTAACAAATCGAACAAGAAACAATAGACAGAATAAATCAATATTGGCGCAGGTTCAGAAATTATGGTAATCTAAAAAAGAAGTGAATTCAAAGTATATTTTCTTGTTGAAATATGCTGAAATTTGTAAGCGCTTTATCTTTAGTATGCATGTTTTACACTACGAGCAATGGAGGGAAGGAAATGGCAATCGAACAAAGCTACTACCCTGGTCTTGATGGCGTTATTGCAGCAGAAACAGATTTATCTTTCCTTGATACAGAACAAGGAGAAATTGTCATTCATGGTTATGATTTAATTGAATTGTCTAAATCACACGGTTATTTAGACATTGTTCACTTGCTTTTGCAAGGAACATTGCCTACTTCAACCGAGCGTACGGATTTAGCAAAACGCTTAAGTGAATCGTATGACGTACCAGAGGTGATTCTCGATGTGTTTAAATTGTTACCTGCATCGACACACCCAATGGATGCGCTTCGTACAGGGATATCTGTTCTCGCAAGCTATGACCATGACTTGTTAAACAGAGATCCAGAAGTAAACCGTGAAAGAGGGTATCAGCTACTCGCGAAGTTACCGGCAATTGTCGCGAACAGCTACCGTGTTTTAGAAGGCAAAGAAATTATGCGACCGAAAGAAGAGCTTTCGTACAGCGCAAATTTCTTGTACATGATTACAGGAAAAGAACCGACAGAGCTTGAAGAACGTGTTTTTGATCAGTCTCTCGTCCTTTACTCTGAACACGAGATGCCAAATTCAACGTTTACAGCGCGAGTTATCGCATCAACGTTATCGGATATGTATGGTGCAATGACAGGTGCAGTTGCCTCATTAAAAGGACATTTACATGGTGGCGCTAATGAAGCGGTTATGTACATGTTGCTTGATGCAAATACACCAGAAGAGTTTGAAACACTACTTGCGAACAAGCTGAAGCAAAAAGAAAAAATCATGGGCTTTGGTCATCGCGTGTATATGAAAAAAATGGACCCACGTGCCCAGATTATGAAAGAGGCTTTGGCTGAATTGTCTGAAGCAGCAGGGGACGATCGACTTTTACGTATGTGTGAAGCTGGAGAAGGATTAATTGCAAAAGAAAAAGGGCTTTATCCGAATCTAGATTACTATGCGGCGCCTGTTTATTGGATGTTAGGCATACCAATCGGTTTGTATACACCAATTTTCTTGTCGTCTAGAACGGTTGGTCTTAGCGCCCACGTCATTGAACAACACGAAAACAATAAATTATTCCGTCCGCGAGTGAAATATACAGGACCAAGACATACAACGAAAAGCAAATAAGAATACGCTGGAGGGTTACGCTTATGTTAAAAACAGATACGAGACAAACGGACCAATTATTAGAAGAGATTGCTGATTATGTGTTAGAGAAAGAGATTACAAGCGAAGAGGCACTGACGACTGCTGCTCATGTATTAGTTGATACATTAGGATGCGGAATCTTAGCTTTACGTTACCCAGAGTGTGTGAAAATGCTTGGACCAGTCGTTCCTGGCACAACTGTTCCAAACGGAGTAAAAGTACCTGGAACATCTCATGTTCTCGATCCAATTCGTGGTGCGTTTAATATTGGAACGATGGTAAGATGGCTTGATTATAACGATACGTGGCTCGCTGCTGAGTGGGGACACCCATCTGATAATTTAGGTGGCATTTTAGCAACGGCAGACTACATAAGCCGTACAAATCTTGCAGAGGGAAAAGAGCCACTGACGATTAAAGACGTTCTTGTAGCGATGGTGAAAGCCCACGAAATTCAAGGTGTGCTTGCGTTAGAAAATAGCTTTAACCGTGTCGGTCTTGACCATGTACTTCTTGTAAAAGTTGCCTCAACAGCTGTTGTTGCAGGGATGTTAGGTGGAACGAGAGAAGAAATTATTAATGCGGTTTCACATGCATGGATTGATAATTCTGCCCTTCGTACGTACCGACATGCACCTAATACAGGTTCTAGAAAATCATGGGCAGCAGGTGATGCGACAAGTCGCGGTGTGTTCTTAGCGATGACGGCATTAAAAGGTGAAATGGGATACAAAACAGCGTTAAGTGCGCCAGGCTGGGGCTTCCAAGATGTTTTGTTTAAAAAACAAGAGCTAAAACTAGCAAGAGAACTTGACGCGTATGTGATGGAAAACATTTTATTTAAAGTGTCTTATCCAGCTGAATTTCATGCGCAAACAGCAGCAGAGTGTGCCGTGGCGTTGCATGAGACGATTAAAAATCGCTTCGATGACATTGATCGTATTGAAGTGACAACACATGAATCGGCTATCCGAATTATTGATAAGAAGGGTCCACTTTACAATCCCGCTGATCGCGATCATTGCTTGCAATATATTATCGCTATTGGCTTATTAAAAGGTGATATCGTCGCCGATGATTACGAAGACGAAATGGCAAGTAATCCTCAAGTTGATTGCTTACGTGACTTAATGGTTGTAACGGAAAACGAGCAATATTCAAAGGATTATTTAGATCCGAACAAGCGCTCAATCGCCAATGCGATTCAAGTTTTCTTTAAAGATGGTTCTTCAACCGATCAAATTGCAGTGGAATATCCACTTGGTCATCGCTTTAGACGAGAGGAAGCAGTTCCAGCGATTCAGCAAAAGTTTAAAGATAACTTAGCAACCCATTATGCAGGCAAACAAAACGAAGCGATTTTGAAGATGACCTCTGATTATAAAGAGTTAGAAAACGTAACGGTTCCTGCATTTACTGACTTATTTGCTCAGGAATAGAAAGGAGAATGACGGATGCCTTGGATCGTTGATCAACCAAAATCTCAAAAAGAATTAGCGGAACAATTTTTACAACATGTGCAGAGTAAAGGGATTTTACAAATACCTGGTGCTCATGATGCGATGGCTGGCTTGATGGCGAAGCAAGCTGGATTCAACAGCCTTTATTTATCCGGCGCTGCCTATACTGCGAGTCTTGGTTTACCAGATCTTGGGATCGTAAACTCAAAAGAAGTAGCGGACCGAGCAAGGGAGATTATTCGTGCGACGAATCTACCGCTTCTCGTGGACATTGATACAGGGTTTGGCGGTGTCTTAAACGTGGCGCGCACAGCTGTAGAAATGGTTGAGGCAGGCGTTGCTGCTGTTCAATTAGAGGATCAAGATTTGCCGAAAAAATGTGGGCATTTAAATGGGAAGAAGCTCGTGAATACAGGAGAAATGGTGCAAAAAATTACGGCCCTTAAAAAAGCAGCTCCTTCACTTGTTCTCGTTGCTCGTACGGATGCGAGAGGTGTAGAAGGATTAGATGAAGCGATTGAGCGAGCAAAAGCGTATGTCGAAGCTGGTGCAGACGCCATTTTTCCTGAAGCGCTTCAAGGAGAAGAGGAGCTTCGTGCGTTTGCGCGTGCGATTAATGCCCCTATGCTTGCTAACATGACAGAGTTTGGCAAAACCCCTTATTATCAAGCTGTTGAATTTGAAGATATGGGCTACGACATGGTCATTTATCCAGTAACGTCATTACGTGTTGCTGCTAAAGCGTATGAACGTGTGTTTCAAGATATTCTCGAAAATGGCACACAAAAAGCAAGTCTTGAAAACATGCAAAAACGAAGTGAGTTGTACGAAACAATTTCATACGATGACTTTGAAGCTCTAGATCAATCTGTTGCCAAAACCATTTTAACGAAACATCAATAGGATATTGCCTAACCACGCCTGTACTTTTAAAAAAGTGCAGGCTCTTCTCTAAAGGAGGGTCACGATGAAAATAGGATTTATTGGACTTGGAAATATGGGGAAACCGATGGCGCTTAATTTGCTAGCATCCGAATACGAAGTGATGGGCTTTGATATTAATGAGAGCGCTTTAAAGAAACTTGAAGAAGCAGGTGGGAAAGCTGCGACTTCAACCGACGAAATTATTGAATATGCTGAACTTGTGTTTACTAGTTTGCCTTCGTCGGAAGTATGTGAACAGGTCTATTTAGGAGAGAACGGCTTAATAAAAAAAGTGCCAACAGGCGTTGTTCTAGTTGATACAAGTACCGTGGCTCCTGAACTAGAACGAAGAATTGGCGAGGCTGCGGTACAAAAAGAGGTTTCATTTCTAGCGGCGCCAGTAAGTGGAGGCGTTGTAGGTGCGGAAAATCGTACACTGACGTTTATGGTCGGGGGACCGAAGCAGCTTTTAGAAAGTATTCAGCCGCATTTAGCTGTGTTAGGTAGCAACGTATTTCATATTAGCGAGCAGTATGACAGCGGTACGAATGCTAAATTAATAAATAATTTATTAATTGGGTTTTATACAGCAGGTGTCGCAGAAGCGTTAACGTTAGCTGAAAAAAGTGGCTTAAACCTCGACTTTTTGTTCAATGTTTTAAATGTTTCCTACGGCCAAAGCCGAATTTATGAACGAAACTACAAATCGTTTATGGCAAATGATGATTATGAACCTGGCTTTGCTTTAAAACTATTAAACAAAGATCTTCGTTTTGCGATGGAGCTTGCGCAAGAGCATGGGATTCAGTTACCAATTAGCCAAGCGCTTGTGGATATGTATGAAGATGCAGAAGCATCTGGTTTAGGTGACAAAGATATGTCAGTTTTGTTTAAACGAGTAGGAACGCAAACGATCTCATTTAAAGCAGAAGGGGTGTCAAAAGCATGACAACATCAGTGAAAACAGTAAAAAACTGGATTAACGGTAGCTGGGTTGAATCCAAGACAACGGAACAAGAAACAGTACCAAATCCAGCAACTGGCGAAACCATTGCGATGGTTCCATTGTCAACCGATGCAGATGTTCATGATGCAGTAGTTGCTGCAAAGCACGCATATGAAGAGTGGAAAGTGGTACCTGTTCCAGAACGAGCTCGCTATATGTTTGTTTATCTCGAAAAATTAAAAGAACACCGGGAAGAGTTAGCGCAATTAATTACAAAAGAGAACGGCAAAACGATTAAAGATGCACGTGGGGAAGTCCAACGCGGAATTGAATGTGTCGAGTTAGCGACTTCTGCGCCGACGATGATGATGGGTGACGCGCTTCCTAATATTGCGGGAGGAATTGATGGTTCAATTTGGCGCTATCCGTTAGGTGTCGTAGCAGGGATCACACCATTTAATTTTCCAATGATGGTTCCGCTATGGATGTTCCCATTAGCCATAGCCGCAGGAAATTCGTTTGTGTTAAAAACTTCAGAACGTACGCCGTTATTAGCGGAGAGACTGGTGGAGTTGATGCATGAAACAGGCTTGCCAAAAGGAGTATTAAATCTTGTACATGGTGGAAAAGATGTCGTAAATGGTTTACTTGAACATCCAAACGTCCAAGCGATCTCTTTTGTTGGTTCAGAACCTGTTGCCCGTCATGTGTATCAAACAGGTACAGCGAATGGGAAGCGCGTGCAGGCTTTAGCAGGTGCTAAAAACCATGCTGTTGTTTTGGCGGATTGTGAAATGGAAAAAACGGTTCAAGGCGTTATTGGAGCGGCTTTTGCTTCAAGTGGTGAACGATGCATGGCGTGTTCTGTTGTTGCAGTTGAAGAATCGTGTGCAGATGAATTTATGGAAGTGTTAACGCGGGAAACAAAGAAATTAACAGCTGGTAACGGTATTCATGACGAGCATTTTGTTGGACCACTTATTCGACAAAGTCATAAAGATCGCGTCGTTGGCTTTATTGATTCTGGAGTAGAAGAAGGAGCCAATCTGATTGTCGACGGTCGTGAACCGGAAGTAGAAGACAGTGGTTATTTTCTAGGAGCGACGTTATTTGATCACGTAACGCCAGATATGAAAATTTGGCAAGAAGAGTTATTTGCACCCGTTCTTAGTGTAGTACGCGTGAAAGATTTAGATGAAGGCATTGCTTTAACAAATCAATCTCGTTTTGCGAATGGGGCCGTTCTTTACACATCTAGTGGTCGAGCAGCTCAGTATTTTAGAAATTCCATTGATGCAGGCATGGTAGGAATCAATGTAAACGTACCAGCACCGATGGCATTTTTCTCTTTTGCAGGAAATAAAGCTTCTTTCTTCGGGGATCTAGGAACCAACGGAAAAGACGGCATTCAGTTTTACACTCGAAAAAAAGTTGTAACGGAACGTTGGTTTAATTAAGACAAATACAGAGTGATCGCATAGCGACCACTCTGTATATTATTTAACAGCAACTTTTAAATAAGCTTCATAAGAATCTTTATCAATAATGCCGTCGTCTGTTAATTCGATAATGCGAGTTGCAATGGTGCGGATGAACTGCTGGTCATGAGAACTGAAAATCATTGAACCTTTAAAGTTAATTAAGCCGTTATTAAGTGCTGTAATAGACTCAAGGTCTAAGTGATTTGTTGGTTCATCTAAAAGCAATACATTCGCTCCACTAAGCATCATTTTTGATAGCATGCAACGAACTTTTTCGCCACCAGACAGAACGCTGGCATTTTTCAATACCTCTTCACCTGAGAATAACATCCGTCCCAAGAAACCACGTAGGAATGATTCACTATCGTCTTCTGGAGAAAATTGTCGTAGCCAGTCAACTAAGTTTAAATCACAGCCTTCAAAAAACTCAGCGTTATCTTTAGGGAAGTATGATTGACTCGTTGTGATTCCCCACTTAAATGAGCCACTGTCTGCTTCCATTTCGCCTGTTAAGATTTTAAACAAAGTCGTCTTAGCTAAATCGTTCGACCCAACTAACGCAATTTTGTCATCTTTACTCATGCGGAAAGATACGTTGTTCAATACTTTTTCACCATCAATGGTTTTCGTTAAACCTTCTACTAGCAATAAGTCATTTCCGATTTCACGTTCTGGAGTAAAATGGATGTACGGATACTTACGTGATGAAGGCTTAATATCGTCAAGAGTAATTTTCTCTAGTTGCTTCTTACGGGATGTCGCTTGCTTAGATTTCGAAGCGTTGGCACTAAAGCGAGCAACGAAATTTTCAAGCTCTTTAATTTTTTCTTCTTTCTTCTTGTTTTGGTCTTGTGCCATTTTTAATGCTAATTGGCTAGACTCATACCAGAAGTCGTAGTTGCCGACATACAGCTGAATTTTACCAAAATCAAGATCAGCAATGTGCGTACAAACGTTGTTCAAGAAGTGACGGTCATGGGAGACAACGATAACCGTATTTTCAAAGTTAATTAAAAAGTCTTCCAGCCATTGAATCGCTTTTAAGTCAAGACCATTCGTCGGCTCATCTAATAGAAGAACGTCAGGTTGACCGAATAAAGCTTGAGCAAGCAATACTTTTACTTTTTCTGATTCTGATAGTTCAGAGAGGGTTTTGTCGTGAGCGTCTTCACTAATACCCAATCCTTTTAATAGAACGGCTGCATCTGATTCAGCTTCCCAACCATTTAACTCAGCAAACTCTCCTTCAAGCTCCGCTGCTTTCATACCATCTTCATCAGAAAAATCTTCTTTCATATAAATGGCGTCTTTTTCTTGCATAACTTTATAAAGACGGGAGTGCCCCATAATAACGGTTTGAAGCACTTGCTCGTTCTCATACTCAAAATGGTTCTGTTTTAATACAGCCATACGAGAGCCTGGCTTCATTGCGACATGCCCTTGCTGGGAGTCAATTTCACCAGATAAAATTTTCAAGAAAGTTGATTTTCCGGCACCATTTGCGCCAATTAATCCATAACAATTTCCAGGGTTGAATTGTATATTCACGTCTTCAAATAGTTTACGTCCGCCAAACTGTAAACCAACGTTAGAAACAGTAATCATCGCGTAACCTCCTAAGCGTAGTAACAAATGTTCGTTTTTCGCTCCACCCTCTAGTTTACCTCCAAACGGTATAGGTGTAAACGGCAAAAACGTAAATTCTTTTCTGTAATCTGCATTTATTTAAAGAAAAAACGCTCGTCCGCATGGCGCGAATACGAGCGTTTTCTAATCTAACGTGTGTGCATATCACTTGGGTCTGCGCCGCGACGCTGATTTCGATCTAATTGATTAATCGCGTTCATTTGCTCGTCTGTTAGTTCAAAATTGAAGACATCAAAGTTTTCTTCAATTCGACTTGGCGTTACTGACTTAGGAATAACAATGGTTCCTCGCTGTAAGTGCCATCTCAATACGACTTGAGCAGGGGTTTTTTGCTGTTCTTCTGCAACCTTTACAATAACTTCATCTTGCAAAAGTTCTTGGCCTTGATCAAGAGGGCTCCAAGCTTCTAAATAAATATTGTGTTTTTCACAAAAGGCTCTTAATTCATTTTGCGCAAGATACGGGTGACACTCAACTTGATTAAGAACTGGAGGAATCTCACACTCATTTAATAACCGTTCTAAATGTTCAATGTGGAAATTACATACGCCGATTGCACGAACGCGCCCATCCTTATAAAGTTTTTCTAGCGCTTGATACGTTTCAATGTACTGATCAAAATCTGGAGTAGGCCAATGGATTAAATATAAATCAACATAGTCAAGACCAAGTTTTTCTAAGCTAGTTTCAAAAGCAGCTAACGTCTGCTCGTAGCCTTGATCAGCGTTCCATACTTTCGTGGTGATAAAGAGGTCTTTGCGATCCACATTGGACTCTTGAATCGCTTGTCCAACACCTTCTTCATTTTGATAAATCATGGCGGTGTCAATGGAGGTATAGCCTGTTTGAAGTGCTTTAGCGACTGCTGGCTGAGCTTCTTCCTTTTTAACTTTCCAAACACCAAAACCTAGCTGAGGCATGTTTATTTTGTTGTTTAACGTGACCATTTTCATCTGTTATCACTCCTTTACGATTCGTCTTAATTATACGACAAAAAAGAGGATTGAAAAAGCAAGAGGTTTTAACAAGCTCAAAAACGTTTATACAACGGGTACAACAGATGGAGGTAGCTTTTTCCTAGTAGCGTGTAACACGGGTAGATGACGAATATACTAAGGACTATGGAAGAGTTCGTGACGTGCTTGTAGAAGGGTACCAGCTTTACTTCATCACCAATAATACAGATGGTGGAGTCAACCCGGAAGCAGAAGATGATCAATTGATGAAAGTTGATTTAAATGAACTTCATTTATGGCTTTTTCACTCTTTATGATACACTATAAACAAATTAATAAATGAGGTGGCGAACATAATGATCGAAATCGAAACACAAGAAGATTGGAACCAATTTCAAACAAATGCAGAAGAACAAACGGCGCTTGTCTTTAAGCATAGTACGCAATGTCCAATCAGCGCTGAAGCCTTTGAAGAGTTTCAAGCGTTCACAAATGAACATCCTAACGTTTTAGCGGCAGTTGTCAAGGTAATTGAATCCCGTTCTTTGTCAAATCAAATTGCAGAAGATTTACGTACTGTTCATAAATCGCCGCAACTATTTGTGCTTAAAAACAATAAAGTGCAGTGGACAGAGTCGCATTGGAATATTAAAAAGTCAGCAATAGCTGAACAGGTATAAATGGAGAAACGAACGATTGTCGATCATGACTATCGTTCGTTTTTTCGTTTTGCTTGCTGATCTTGTTTAAAGATCAATCGATAGGTGATTAATAAAAAAACAATAACGAAAATGGATGCGCTTCGTTGAACAATTTCAAACCATGTCACTAGACATCACCTCGTTTGTTACTATTTACAAAATAATAGCAACTATACACGGGATACCGCTCTATTTTTAAGACGCTCAGGCGTATAAACAAGAAGAAGTTCATGCTGATGCATAACGTAAAAGCATGGAGGTGATATAGTTTGAATCCAGTAATCTATGCATTAGGCTTGTTTGTATTTATCTTAGTCGGTTTAACAAGCGTATTTGGAGCCGTTTTTTCATTACTTTCTGGACTTGAGACGATTTATTTCTTATCGTGGTTAGGGGTTGCAGCTTTTTCAATTCTCGTTATCTACGTCATGGATTTAAGTGCTCGAATTGGGGAAATCGAAACGAAGCTATATGAAGAGGAAGAAGAGTTGTAAATGAGATAAAGCGATTGAAGTAGTGATTCCTGTCAATCGCTTTTTGGTTATAAATGGTACAAGCTCTCGTAGGAGTTCATCACATTGACGCTGTAAATATAAAAATACGTCGATTGATTCATTAACTGAATCAGTTCGACCTTAGTGGCTTCATTACGTTTGGTCATATACGGGATTCATTTGTATGTATGTTACGTCTAACTAATTCCTCTTTCAAAATTGCTAAAAAATCTTTTTCAAGACGATTTTCTTTTGCTTTTTCGTACGCTTCAATTAATATAGAATCCGAAAGTTGTTCAATCATTCTTTACGCTCCTTTTTCCAATTCACTCAATAATCGATTGTCTATAACTGTTTCGTACCCAGATGAAATTACTTATAAACAAAAAAATCCGACAAAAACCTAGCAGCATTATGCTAGGTTTTAATGACCGAACCATTGAATTCTTCCGTTTTGCTGTTCAACATCAAGACTAATCTCAAAGGAATGCTTTTTATAAAAGTGAGCGAGACGTTCAACGTGTCCCCAGTCTCGTTTGGCAATGTTTCCTTCAATGCCACAATTCTCTTTCCAGGCAATCTCTTTTAAGTAGTTCATGCAGATAGTACCAAACCCTCTACAAGGTTCTCCTTTTATATCGTCAATAAAAAGAGTGTGATTCTCTTGATATTCTGCTTCTAGTACGAAGTCCCACGTTCCTTGATAGGGGTGGCTGCACTGATTAATCATCACTTGAAAGGTATCATTTGTTCGCGCTTTTGATACAATAACCCATTCTTCATCATCGATTTGTTCAATGCCAATCACTTCTTTTTTTTCTTCTTTTGCAATCTCTCGAACCTGCTGTTGCATACGAAGCATCTGTATATCACGTCTATCTGCCTTTGGTAGAGTTGAGGTTGTCATATTGTCACTCCTTCTCATCCTTAGGAAATCCGCCATTTATTATAGAAGAAGTGTACTCAATTTGCAATGGTAATGAATGGAGGGAGCCTTATTGACTGTTGTATGAAACAAAAAAGACAAGCAGGTCGAAAAAACCTACTTGTCTGAACAAGGTTACGCTGTATGGGTTGAAGAACGTTCAAAGGTTGACACATCGGGTAAACCATCAATTGTGCACTCAATCTCCGAAAGGGTTTTGGAGAGGTACGTTAATTCTTTTCCTGCTACTAATTTCTTTTTCACGCGATTAAAGCGAGGATCTAGCCGATCGAGTTGATCGTACAACGAATCAATGGAAGTATACATCTGAATTAAAGGTAAAGCGGTTTTCTCACCAACACCTGGACATCCAGGAATATTATCGCTTGGGTCCCCAAGTAGTGCTTTTACATCAACCCATTGATCGGGTCTAATTTGATAAGCTTCCATAAATTGTGTAGCGCCCATGATGATTTCTTTTTTCTTAACAGAAAGAATTTGCGACGTTTGCGCACTTAATAATTGAAATAAGTCTTTGTCATTAGAATAAATATACGCAGGTGACTCTGGGTATACCGTTTCCCAATTCTGGCTAATCGCACCCATTAGATCATCAGCCTCATAAGGAGGGTGCGCAATTTGAGCAACGTTAGCATGAGATAAATGTTGTTTAAGCAATTCATACTGCTCAATTAAAGGTTCAGGTAACTCATTTCTTGTCTGTTTGTACGGCTCATAGAGATGTCGTCTAAACGTGTCTTCTCGAGGAATATCCCACGTAACCACACAATGAGTCACGTTGTATTGTCGTTTTAGTTGTTCAAGTTTTCTTAGAAAGCCATTCATTCCGTTTACAGCTACACCATCTTCATTTTTTTCAAGGGATTCAATTGGACGATTGTAACTCGTTGCAAAATATGAACGGCTCAATAAATTAAACCCATCAATAATCAAAAGAGATTTTTGCATTAGTTTGTAGTGCTCGCTTTTAATGGATACGTCCAGAAATGTTCATTCGTTAAACGAGTAACAGCTTCTTCGTTTCCTTCATGATAAGCTTTCTCTAAACTTGGCAGTGTCCACGCAAGTTGAGACGCGTGCGCCCGTAATGTATCAAGCTTAATTTGAGCATAAGGTGTGACGTCATTAACGACATCAGCAGCACCAATTTCTGCTTCATGTCCGTTTGAAAAAGCAATCGTGTGAAGGACAGGTTGCTTTTCAACTGATAACGATTCTAATGCTGCCACGACTGCTTCGCCTGTTGCATCATGGTCTGGGTGAACAGCATAGCCAGGATAAAATGAAATTACAAGAGAAGGTTGGAGTTCCTCAATGAGCGCAACAATCTCGTTTTTAAGTTTTCCAGGCGCTTCAAATTCAATTGTTTTATCGCGATAGCCAAGCATTCGTAGATCGCTTATCCCCATTTCAATTGCTGCTTGTTGTAACTCTTGTTTCCGAATATCAGGAAGGGATTCCCTTGTGGTAAAAGGCGGGTTTCCAAGATTACGACCCATTTCTCCAAGAGTAAGACAAGCATACGTTACTGGAACATCATTCTGAACGTAATGGGCGATTGTGCCAGAAACGCCAAATGCTTCATCATCTGGATGTGGAAAGATTACTAACACATGTTTTTGTTTTTTCATCGTGTTCACTCCTTACTAATTTTACCGAAATGGGGTTTTGGAAATTTCCATTGCAATGGCAAGTTTTCCATCCTGCCCATGACCAGCTAATAAGAGTCGACCGTCTTCATCTAATTCAAAATGTGTCAAACCTTCTCCGTAGACCCAGCCAATCTCAAGCTTTAAGCCGACTCGAAAGGGCCCATCGCCAGCGATTTTTCCATTTTCATACGTGATGTTTGCGTTTCTTATATAAGCACTAGCTGAAAAAAAAGATTCATCAAAATGAGAAGCGTAAGCTCCGTTTGTCGTCTCTAAGTGTAGATAGACTTCTGTATTCGCAAATTCATCGATATGCTGTTGAACAATGTCTTTCGTAATTGGTTCCATACGTTGCCTCCAAATTATAGTTACAGCGTTTTGCTAACCTCTATTATAATGGGAAAACACCCCTAGTATCAATGAAGGTGACTTGAGGGTAGAAGTCGAATACGTAAACAGAGAATTAATCTAAGTAAAATGATAGAATGAGTAAATGGATGTTTTGTAGGAGGCAAGGAGTAATATGTTTAAAGAAGTTGCTAAACAAGCAGAACTACTTATGAAAGTCCTTGATTATACACGTGTGGGTGTGTTAATTACAGATCCTGATAGAGAAGATAATCCGATTGTTTATGTTAGCGAAGGCTTTACAAAAATGACCGGCTACACAAAAAAAGAAGTGCTTGGTACAAATTGCCGTTTTTTACAAGGGGAAGAGACAGAACGAGAAAAAATCGACTTGTTGCGAGAGGCGATTAAAAAAGTAGAGCCTGTATCGATTGAAGTCGCAAACTATACAAAAGATGGGATGCTTTTCTGGAATGAACTAACAATTGACCCAGTTTATTTAGAAGACCAAAAAAAGCTTTATTTTGTAGGTGTTCAAAAAGATATCACCGAACAAGTTGAAGCAAAAAAAGAATATGAGCGTTCGGTACAACGGATTCAATCCATTTCGACTCCGCTCGTTCCTTTAATGGATGGGTTAGCCGTGCTCCCATTAATTGGCGAGATGAATAAGGAACGTTTTGATAAAATGTTTGAAACAGTGACGCATGAAACGGTGCAATTAGGCATTGAAAAACTTGTGATTGATTTGTCAGGCTTAACGGATTACGACGCCTTTGTCGTTTCAGGGATTTTTCAATTACGTGATGTCCTAAAGCTTATCGGTACAGAGCTTGTGGTATGTGGAATGGCACCTGATTTAGCCATTCAATCTGTATTAGCAGGAGGAAATGGAATGGATTCAATTCAAACAGCTAGTTCGGTTAAGCAAATTTTAAAAGAAACGTTTGAAAAACGTGAGTAAGGATTTTTATGACTATGATGAAGAACCGTCATTAAGTGATTTTGAAGAAGAGGAACCTAAAAAAGAGAAGAAATGGCGTAAAAGAATCATTCGTATAGTTTCAATCATCATTGCATGTGCACTTGTGTTTCAAACAAGCTCGTTTTTATTTGAACATTTTAACTTAAACGCACTGCAATTTATGCGGGAGAGTGAAGAATTATTTGAAGACGAGGAAGTAGAGGCTTGGCGAGAAAGTGTTGTCGCCGTACAAACGATTTCAGGGTATGGAACAGGTTTTTTTGTAGATGAAGATGGGTCGATTCTTACAAATGAACACGTGGTCAATGGACAAACAAATGTTAGAATTATTACATCTGATGGAGACGTATTTATGGCTGATGTGGAAAAACATGATGTTGAAAATGATCTGGCATTATTAATAGTTAGTGATCATGCTGAAACCTTTTCTCCATTACCCTTATCAGAATCATCAGCAACGTTACATGAAGCAGTCATCGTCATTGGACATCCTCATACGCATTCATTTATAGCAAATGAGGGAGAGGTGTCCGACGAACGTAACCCTTATCAAGTCTTAACCATTACCAACGACGTTTATCCTGGTCATAGTGGTTCCCCCGTTCTTTCTCGCTCAGGAGAAGTCATTGGTGTGATTTATGCACGGTCTTTAAACGAGCAAAGAGAAGGACTTGCAGTACCAATCGAGCAAGTCCAACATTTTCTTGACAATTAAGGTTTCGTTACGACACCAGAGCCTTTATTGTCCGCAATTTCTTGGGCTCGTTTTTCAGCTTCTTTTTTCGTTTTATAGACATTGCTTGCTTGTTGAGCCCCTTCAGCTTTTACAGCCCAACCATCGTCTCGTTTGACTACGAGTTGCGTTGCGTCATTTAAGCGCGGAGAAGATTGTTTTTCGCGGTTTTTACTCGGTTTCATGTGCCCATCTTGATAAAATTTCTCAATCTCTGCTTTTGATGCTTGATTAAACCATTCTTTTGCTTGTGAAGTGGCAATTGGAATCGCATCCGATTCTTTATAGCCATCGTCGATCATGGCGTTTGCGATTTCGATTGCTTTTTTTCGCAAGGCAGGTTCGAAATTTTTAAAAGTTGCTGGGTAATCGCTCATATTCCAACTCATTTGTCTACACTCCTTTTTCACGTACATAGCCGATTGCTTCTTAAATTAAACATGATTAAGAGAGGGAAGGAACGGGAATAGTAGAATTAAGTCGAAAGTAGAAGAGGTGCATAAAGATGAGTGAGAAAGAAAACAAAAGTACAGGTGAAGAGGAAGTAAAAGATTTATTTGACAAGTCTCTTGAACAAGGGACTGCTGAAGAAGATAAAGAAAAGAAAGCGGAAAAAAAGGACAAGAAAGAAGATAAATAAACACTGAATGGATGAGGCGTGAGCATGATTTGGTTATGCTTGCGCCTTCTTATATTGGATAAGTGAACGATAGAGGAGTGAACCAACGTGGAGTTATTGCAGACAGAAACCCCTTTAGAAAGAGAACAGATCTTAAAACGTTTAATGACAAATTTTGCTGAAATTGGTCGGCGTCACGACCGTGCACAAACGGTTCCAGTAGAAAATATTGAGGTATTAAGAAAAAGTGGGTATGCTGGATTAGCAGTTGGAGAGACCTATGGCGGAGCGGGGATTTCTTTACAAGAGCTCCTTTCCTTACAAGAGCTAATCTCAAGAGAAGATGGTCCAACGGCTTTAAGTATCGGTTGGCATATGGGAACGATGTATCAAGAGCGTACTGAAAATAATTGGTCAGAATATAGTCGTGAAACTATACTTCATGACGTTGTAAAGAAAGGTTTTCTTCTGAATACAGCGGCAACGGAGAAAGCTACAGGAAGTCCAACAAGAGGTGGGCAGTTTCAAACAACTGCGCAAAAAAAGAATCATCAATGGATACTAAATGGAGAAAAAACATTTTATACCTTAGTAGAAGAGCTAGATTACTATTTAATTCTCGCAACAATTGAAGAAGATGCTTCGACTGGTATGTTTCTCATTGAAAAGGGTGCTGCTGGAATTGAGATTGGTCGAACATGGGACATGGTTTCAATGGGTTCGACAGGCAGTCACGATCTAATCTTAAAAAACGTAACGGTATCGGAGCAAGCATTGCTTAAAATTCAAGAAAAAAAAGGAAGCCCTCAAGCTTGGCTTTTACATATCCCGGCATGTTATCTTGGAATTGGCTATGCTGCGATTCAAGAAGCTTCACGTTATGCAAAAGAATACGCTCCAAATAGTTTAGGAAAACCAATTGCTACGATTCCAGCTGTTCGGCAAAAGCTTGGTGAAGCATACTTGCTTTATCAACAAAGTCATACATTATTATATGGCATTGCCAAGCAATGGGATGAAGGGTCAAACGAAGAGCGCGCTTCAATGCGGTTGCCACTAATGATGGCAAAACATGCAGTCGTTCAGAAGGCTATGAAAATGGTTGATTTAGCAATGAAAGTCGTTGGAGCGCACAGTTTATCTCATCAATCTCCTTTATCAAGGTATTATCGCAATGTTCGTGCCGGTTTGCATAATCCACCGATGGATGATCAAACTGTTGAGGTGGCTGCTGCATCGCTATTAAATGAGTAAATAAGTAAAGGAGTGTCCGCTATGTATGTAGTCCATTCTACGTTTAAAGCGCCAGATGAAAAAGCAGATGAAGTCATTCAAATCTATCAAAACCGATCAAAAAAGGTAGACCAAGCAGAAGGTTTTGTCTCATTCCGGCTCTTACAACACCATAAACGAGCAGGTGAATTAACGGTTGAGCTTCAATTTGAAACAAAAGAAACCTATCTGAACTGGGTAAGAAGCCAAGAGTTTAAAGAGATTCATGATTTGGAGAAAAAATACCCAGATCAAGAATTGGCTGGAATTGTACCGACTGTTCGACAATTCGAGGTGATTATTAGTGAATGAACCATTACCAGATTATTACGCACCGATTGTAAAAGCGATCGCGCAGTCGATCTACGAAGACTTTCCGAATTTAAACGAACGATATGGGGAAAAAGGTTGGAAGCACACATTAGAAGATAACGAACATCACTTTCGTCATCTTGAAGCTGCATATGCGATTAAAGATCAACAAGTTTTTATCGATTATGCCATTTGGCTTAATGGGATCTTGACGAAACACGGGATGACGACGTACTTATTAATTGATAACTTTGAACGGATTCCACCAGTTATTTATGGACAATTAGAAAAAGACAAAGAAGCAAGCTTTAATCAATATGTTGATGCGGCGATTGATGCACTCAAACAAACAGAAGAATATTCCAAAAGCGAACGGATCCCATTTCGCCCATAAAAAAAGCGGTTCTATCTAGACCGCTTTTTTTATTTGGATTAATACGTTAATTGTTTTTGTTCGAGTGCCCGTGCAAGGGTTGCGTGAATGGGGATATCAGAAAAAGAAATACCTAGCTGTACAGCTGTTTGGGCAATTTCTGGGCGTAAACCTGATAAAGAAGTTTGAACACCAATAAGACGTAGGCCTTTTATTAGTTGAAAGATTTGTTGGGCAACCATCGTGTCAATGATTGGAACACCTGATAAATCAATAAACAATGTGTCGATAAATTGCTCGGAACAATGTTGAAGCGTGTGATCAAACATCATTTTTGCACGGTGTGTATCAATTTCTCCAACGACTGGTAACAAGGCTGTGTGAGGAGCTAATTGAATAATTGGCGAGCTAAGTTCATTAATCATTTGCTTTTGAGCATTCAATGTGTAGTCAGCTTGTTTTTTATTCTGTTTTGAATAAGCTAAAATGACTTCATTTACACCTTGTACAATCATTTTGTTCCATTTTGTTAAATCAGTAATCGTTATTGAATCATCGTCAACGGACTCAACATAAGTCGAGATTTTATCTAAATATTGATGTTGAGTTCGAAAAAATTCATTTATGATGTTGCTAAAAGGTGTGCTTATATGAGCACGATCATTTGCAATTGATTCAATCCATTCAGCAAAAACTTCGTCTTGTAGGCCATTTTTTTCAGGATTAAATAATTCGCAAAATAGAACGTGGAATGAATGATTTTGTTGTTTTAATTTTTCAATTTGGTCAGGGTTTGTACTACTATAGACCCCTTCTTGGGACTTGTCTAAGGACTTGTACCATTCTTCCGTAAGGTCCATTGTTTTTGATTTTAGAAACGTATAAAGTCCAATGTTTGACAAAGGTAAGCCTCCTAAAGATAAAAGAATGTATTCTAATCTCAATACCCATTTCATAAACATTCTAAACACAAAAATAAAAAACTTGCCGACTACCCAATGGATAGAATCGACAAGCGTCATAAAGTTTGTTAAAAAACCGTAAATGAAGGCTATAAGTAAAACGGTACGAAAGCAGCGATTCTTTAGAACGAGAAATGCTTTCATCACGGACAGAAGTGTCAGTACAGATTGCATGTGATTACACAAGCGCTAACCATGTTACATAAAAGGGGAAAAACGTTTAATCTCGGTTATGGGTTTGAAACATTTTTCTTAAAACCAGCGTGGTCTGCTAGTCGACTCAACTCCATAAACCACTGCTTGTCCTTAGTGAGCAGCGCTAGTTCTTGAAGTGCGCGAATGTCCGCTTCTTTTAATCTGGCTTTGCTCGTTTGCAAGTCATTTTCGTTAGCTAATAAAGGTTGTTTTCCATTTAATACACGTTGTTTCGTATAGAATTGATACATGGTTTTAATCGGCTCATTTGAAGAGTTAGACGCAATGACTTTGGCTTCACTAATCCATCCTAATATACTTGTTCGACCAGCTTTATAAATCACCCATTCTCCATTTCCGAACATTCGATCAACTCCTTTAAACCATCGTATTCAGCTGGTGAAGCGAATATGTATGCGAAAAGAAAAAAGCCGAGCGGTTTTTCTACTCGGCTGATACGATTTAAAGCCCACCTGCGCCAATTGTACAAATTTCTGAAAGTCTAAACGAACGGATTCCAGCATCGTTTGCCACAATGATTGAACCTGTTGCTGTGTTAAAGCCAAGGTACGTGCCGCTCACTGTTGTTGTTGTCGTCGTCGTTGTGAAGGTAAGCGCTGCGTCACCTGGTAATCCTAAAACAGTGTTTGCGATCGATACAAGGGATTGACAGCTCGCGTCTCTAGGAGTTGGGAAAGGGAAGAATGAACAGCGACGTGTACACTGGCAGCAACAATGATCTCTTTTTTCATCTTTCTTCTTATGGTCTTGTTGATAACAAGTCAACTAATCCACCACCTTTATTGTAGGATACTTTAACGTATTCATTGTCCAGATAATCAGGTTGGATGAATGAATGCGTAAAAACGCCTTTTTTCGGAAATTAATTTCATTTACCGTATTTTAATTAAGTGAAAATAAAGCAAAATAGGATAACGATTACAAAAAGCGGTTACAATGAAAAACAAGCGAAACCCTATGAATTACAGGCTTTAAATGTAGATTATTAAAAGATAAACTGGTATTATGAAAGACGACTAACCTTCGTATAAGGCTAGAAATTGAGAAGAGTTGTGAACGAGAAAGAGGGTATACTCATGAATGATAGAAAGCAGTCCGAGGCTGTTTTTGTAATATTTGGGTCAACTGGAGATCTTGCAAAACGAAAATTGTTTCCTTCACTTTACAATTTATATTTAAAAGGTTCTTTGACGGAAAACTTCGCGGTCATTGGATTGGGAAGAAGGACTTGGGACGATGAGAAGTTAAAAGCCGTCGTTCGTGAAGCGATAACAGAAGCAGGCCAACAAATGGACGGTGAAGAACAGATCGATTCATTTCTTGCTCATTTTTCTTATTTGTCATTTGATGTTACAAATAAGCATTCTTACGAAGAGTTAAAAGAAGAAATGGAAAGCAAGGAAAAGCGGTTTCATTTATCTGGAAACCGTGTGTTTTACATGGCCATGGCACCGGAATTTTTCGGACAAATCGCGCAGTCTATACATAGCCATGGTTTAAAAGAAACAAAGGGTTGGACGAGACTAGTTATTGAAAAACCATTCGGTACAGATCTTCAAACAGCAAAAGTGTTAAATAATGAAATTCGTGAAGCTTTTGCAGAAGATGAGATTTATCGAATTGATCATTATTTAGGAAAAGAAATGGTCCAAAATATTCAAGTCATTCGCTTTGCAAATGCGATGTTTGCCCCTTTATGGAATAATCGTCATATCTCCAACATCCAAGTAACTTCTAGCGAGAAACTAGGTGTTGAAGGGAGAGGTGGCTACTATGAAAAGTCAGGCGCTTTACGGGATATGGTACAAAATCATATTTTACAAATGGTTTCTTTACTTGCAATGGACGTCCCGTTGCAGCTAACAACTGATGAAATTCGTAGTGAAAAAATTAAAGTTTTACGCGCGCTCCGCTTAATCAATCAACAAAACGTCAACGATACTGTTGTTCGTGCTCAATATGATGAAGGCACGATTAATCGCACAGAGGTTCCTGGCTATATACAAGAAGAAAATGTAGACTCAAATTCGAATACAGAAACCTATGTTGCAGCAAAACTAATGATTGATAATCATGTTTGGGCAGGTGTTCCATTCTATATTCGTACAGGAAAGCGTATGGCGGTGAAATCAACGAAAGTCGTGGTAGAGTTTAAAGAGATGCCGTTAAACCTTTATGCGAAAGAGCATAAGGCGACCGGTCCTAACCTTCTTATTATCCACATTCAACCGGACGAGGGCATTACGATCGTGTTAAACGGGAAAAAGATTGGATCTGCGGACACTACACCTGTACATTTGGAATATCGTCATGACAGTGAAGACCGAATTAATACGCCTGAAGCATATGAACGCTTATTATACGATTGCATTATAGGGGATGCGACTAATTTCGCGCATTGGGACGAAGTTAGTCTATCTTGGTCATTGGTTGATGCGATTTCAAACGCATGGAAAGAAACAGACCAAAAACCGTTAACGTACAAAGCGGGAACAATGGGACCAAAAGAAGCGGACAAACTGCTCGCGATAGATGGTCACTCTTGGTGGCCTGTTGAACATATGTAAAAAACAACTTTGCATCCCGATGCAAACAGAAAAAAGAGTCATCCTTTTAGGACGACTCTTTTTTTGTATCATACCCAGTTGGTATGAAAAATGCCTTCTTTATCCAGACGTTTGTACGTATGAGCGCCAAAATAATCACGCTGTGCTTGCAAGAGGTTTGCAGGTAACTGTTCGCTACGATAGCTATCGTAATACGAGATGGCACTTGAGAAACTAGGAACAGGCACGCCGTGTTCAACTGCTAGTGACACAATCTTTCGCAATGATTGTTGATAAGATGAAGCGATGTTTTCGAAATAAGGATCAAGCAGTAAGTTTTTTAAGTCTGGATTTTGTGCAAAAGCATCGGTTATTTTATGAAGGAACGCGGCACGAATAATACAGCCACCACGGAAAATACGCGCGACTTCTCCGTATTGTATCGACCAATTTTGTTCGTCCGACATCGCTTTTAATTGAGCGAATCCTTGTGCATAAGATAATACTTTGCTGAAAAAGAGGGCTTTGCGAATTTCTTCAATAAGCGCTTCTTTATTTTCAGACAAAGAAGCTGGTTTCGGTCCAGTTAACACTTTACTTGCTTCGATTCTTTCGTCTTTTATCGCCGATAAAAAGCGCGCAAATACAGACTCTGTAATAATGGAAAGAGGGACACCTAAGTCAAGCGAACTTTTGCTTGTCCATTTCCCGGTTCCTTTTTGTCCAGCAGAATCAAGAATGACGTCTACTAATGCTTGTCCAGTTTCTTCATCTTGTTTCGTGAAAATATCTGCGGTAATCTCGATTAAATAACTATCAAGTTCTCCATCATTCCACTCTTTGAACGTATGATGAAGCTCTTCGTTGTTAAGGCCGACGATTTCTTTTAACAATGCATAGGATTCAGAAATAAGCTGCATGTCGCCATATTCAATCCCGTTATGCACCATTTTCACATAGTGACCAGCACCATCAGGTCCAATATAAGTGGTACAAGGTTCACCATTTACTTTTGCTGATATATCTTCAAATAAAGGGCGAACAAGCTCGTACGCTTCTTTTTGCCCACCAGGCATAATCGATGGGCCTTTGAGAGCGCCTTCTTCGCCGCCAGATACACCTGCACCGATAAAGTGAACACCATGCGCCTCTACGTGAGCGGAACGACGGATCGTATCGGTATAGTACGTATTGCCACCGTCAATTAGTATATCTTTCTCGTCAAGAAGAGGAAGTAGTGAATCGATTACAGAATCGGTTACTTCTCCAGCTTGAACCATTAACATAATTTTTCTTGGTGTCTCTAGTGAATCGATGAGTTCCTGTAAAGAGTACGTACCCACTAAGTTTTTATTTTCTTCAAGAGCAATAATTTGTTTCACTCGCTCTTCAGAGACATCATATAAAGACACGCTATATCCTTTACTTTCAAAGTTAAGGGCTAAACTTCTCCCCATAACCCCAACACCAATAATTCCGATATTCTGCTTCGTCATTGCGTACGTCCTTTCTCTATTGCTTACAAGCATCAAGCATCTTTTTCTTTATAAAAAAGAATACTCGAACATTCGCTATGAACATACCATATGAAAGCGATTTCGAGCAAGCTGAGAATTGTAAGTTGCCTATTTTATAGCTTTGATGAGAATATGCCCAATTTTATCTTTGTAGTGTGCCATCAATGTTTGGTGTTGATGCATCTTTTCGTAGTAGGAGGGGGCGATAGTAGAAGAAGGCTGCATGTCATTTCCTTTATCGGTTTCGTCTTGTTGTAATGTTGCCGCTGTAAACGTCTCCATGACAACAATTTGACGAAATCCTGCATTCGCCAGTTCTTGTTGCCATTCCTTCGCATGAAGAAGCTGTGAAAATCCATATTCGGCTTTAAGGGTCTCTTGTTCATTCATCGATAAGGGTGAAAAACAGACAAATTCGTTCAAATAAATGCTGCCGCTCTGTTTTAAAACCCGATGAAGTTCGCTTAAGCCTTCTTGAATGGAAGCAAAGCTTAAAACCGATTCAGATAATGCATAATCCGTGGTTGAATCGTCTAAAGGAATAGCTTCAATGAAAGCTTTTCGCAGATCAACAGAAAGAAATTGCGACTCAAAACGCTGTTGGGCTTTTTTATACATAAGGGGATGTGGTTCTAACGCCGTCACCTGACAATCATATAATTGTTTAATATAAGCGGCGGTTTGTCCAGTACCGCAGCCACAATCTAAAACAATGGAATGTTCATCAAGTTCCATATCCATAATGATCTCTGTAGACTTTTTGAATCCTCCTGGGTGTGCACTTCCAATTCCAAATGTGGCGAGCATATCCGTATATTTTTCCATATAAACCACCTTCCCATTTTCTCCATCGTATGAATGTGTTGAGGTTATGTGCCTATTATTCCTGTCTGAATGTTACGGTTTGATTACAAAAAGATTAAATAGATTGTAATTAGTATTATCCTAGGACAACAACGAGTAGGTATGAAACAGATTACGAGAAGGAGGCGCTTTTGTTTATATGATGTTCGTAAAGAATGGTTGCCACCAAAATAAAAGATTTTGTGGGACTGACGCAAATAACGTTATTAAGGAGAGGGTAAATATGAAATATATGATTGGTTTTGTTGCAACGTTGCTTTTAGGAGTCTTATTTTTCTTACCAACTCATACATATGCGCAAGCAGCTACTAGTATTGAAGTGAATGAAGAGAGTGAAAGAGTAGAGTGGCTCCAAGAACAATTAGTGGACCAAGGCTTTTTAGAAGAAGAGAAGCGAACGTCAGTTTTTGATGAAGATACCGTTGATGCGGTGGCTGCTTATCAAAAAGATCACGGCTTAAGTGTTGATGGTATTCCGGGTAAGCAAACATTAGGTGCGTTAGAAGTGTTAAAAGAAGGTACTGAAGGTCCTCTTGTAAAAGCGCTACAAGAACGATTGTATGAACTAAAATATTATCAAGATTCTGTTGACGGGCACTATGGTCAAACGACGAAGCAAGCAGTAACGGCTTTCCAACAAGCCAATCAACTTCTCGTCGATGGGATAGCTGGCCCAGAAACCCACGCACATCTATACTACAATCATAATAAAGTGGCACACGTTGTGACAGATGTGAAACCACAGGAACAACAGCCAAAAAGTGAACCGAGTACAGAAGAAGAGGTTGTTGCTCATGCCGCACCAAAAGTAGAAGAACCAAAGGCTACGGAAAAGGCGGAAGAAGCTACGAATGATGCAGAGGAGCAGCAACAGGAACAGCAACAAACGACTGAAGAAAGTGTTACAGAAGAAGCAACAACAGAGGAAGAAGTAGCTTCAACAACAACTGAACCTTCTGGTCAAACGATGACAATGGAAGCAACGGCGTATACAGCGTATTGTAACGGTTGTTCAGGTGTCACTAGAACCGGGATTGATTTACGAGCAAACCCCAATCAAAAAGTAGTGGCAGTAGATCCAAATGTCATTCCGTTAGGTAGTCGAGTGTATGTTGAAGGCTATGGAGAAGCAATTGCAGGCGATACAGGTGGCGCAATTAAAGGGCATAAAATCGATTTATTTGTGCAAACAAAGGATGAAGCGTATTCGTTTGGACGTCAACAAGTTCAAGTTACCGTATTAGATTAAAACGAAAAAGCTGGAACAATCGGTAGTCCGATTGTCTCAGCTTTTTTTTGCGTCTTGTTTAGCTGGTTCGATGTGAACGGTTGTATGCGGAATATCATGTTCATCATAGAGTGCTTGTTCAATGAAGTCGGCAATGTCGTGGCTTTGTTTGACTGTCATCGAAGGTTGCACGGCAATGGTCACATCCGCGTAAACGGTAGAACCGACTTGCCTTGCTTTTAATGCAAGAACATCTTCAATGCCCTCGATTGCTAAAACCGTGGATTTGAACGGACTTAATGCCTCATCATTAAACCCATCGGTTAACGAATGACTCGCATCTTTGAAAATAGACCACGCTGTATAACAAATGATTAGACCGATAATAAAAGCGGTTAGGGAATCAATCCATCCTAAGTGAAAATGAGAACCGATGATCCCTATGACTACACCGACACTCACAAGGGCATCATTTTTATTATCTTGTGAAGCGGCCATTAAAGCTTGGCTATTAATTTTTTTGGCTAGTTTGCGGTTGTAACGATAGACGAGCAACATCACAACTGCGCTAAAGCCAGCAACCCATGCAGTAATTAAACTAGGAGCTTCAACAGTTTCACGATTAAATAAGCTGGTGCCTGCATTAATTAAAACTTGTATCCCAATTACCGCCATAATGAACGACGCTAATAACGCTGCGATATGCTCCGCTCTAAAGTGACCGTAAGGGTGATCATCATCAGGTGGTTTTTGAGAAATTCGTAACCCTACGAGCACCGCTACAGAAACGATAATGTCTGCTGCGTTGTTGTAGCCGTCTGCAATTAACGCTTGTGATAGAAAAATATAGCCAATGACTAATTTTAAACTAGCTAAAAAAAGATACGTGCCGATGCTTAACCAAGCGCCAGTTTCACCTTTTCTTAGTTCTTCGTATCGTCTCATCTCTTTTCCTTTCTCTCATCGATTAAGTTCAGTCATATACCTAATTTTTAAACTGTTTGAAAATATAAATTCATGTTATAGTAATAAGAATAAATTTTATCATTTCAAGAGATTCATGGATGGCGAACAATTATAGGCCGGAAGAATTCATTTTTCGTTCGGTTATAAGTCAATTGATCGCTATTTTTCGTAAATGATAAAAGAGTATATTTTTTAGTATGGACAAAACGTACACATTTTATTAGGAGTTAGAAAGGAAGCTTTTTATGACAGAACATACGCTAGAAATTATGAAATGTACACACGAAAAGCAGAAACCTAATGACGATTCACTTGTATTTGGAACGGTCTTCACCGATCACATGTTTATCATGGATTACTCCGAAGATAAAGGCTGGTACAGTCCACGAATTATTCCTTATCAACCTTTAACATTAGATCCTGCTGCAATGGTTTTTCATTATGGTCAAACGGTATTTGAAGGGTTAAAAGCGTATCGCTCAAAAAAAGATGATGCGATTCATTTGTTTCGACCAGATATGAACATTAAGCGATTAAATCGTTCGAGCGAGCGATTAAACATCCCGGCGATTGATGAGGATCAAGTGTTAACGTACTTAAAAGAACTGTTAACGATTGATAAAAAATGGATTCCAAAAAAAGACGGCACTTCTCTCTATATTCGCCCTTTTATTATTTCAACAGAAACTAATTTAAGTGTTGCGCCGTCACAGTCATACAAATTAATGATTATTTTATCGCCAGTTGGTGCCTATTACAAAGAAGGTATGGCACCTGTTAGTATACTAGTTGAAGAACGTTATACACGTGCAGCGCCAGGCGGAACTGGTACGGCGAAAACGGCTGGTAACTATTGTTCGGCTTACAAAGCACAAGCTCGAGCGACAGCGAAAGAAAAGGCACAAGTTCTATGGCTTGATGCAAGTGAAAAGAAGTATATTGAAGAAGTAGGAAGTATGAATGTATTCTTTAAAGTGAACGGTGAAGTTGTTACGCCGAAATTAAATGACAGTATTTTACCAGGGGTTACACGGGATAGCGTGATTCAAGTACTCAAAGAATGGGAAATTCCGGTTCAAGAAAAACAGCTGTCGATTGAAGAGATTTATCAAGCATCGCGAGACGGCATCTTGGAAGAGGCGTTTGGAACAGGGACCGCTGCGGTCATTTCACCAGTTGGACAATTGGAATGGAATGAAGAAACCATTGTTATAAATGAAAATAAGACAGGCCCATTAGCACAACGACTTTACGATTATTTAACGAAGCTTTATGTGGGAGAAGAAGAAGATCGTCTTGGCTGGATTGTTAAGATTGAGCAAGATTAATCGTTATTAACGGAGGAATGAATGATAAAAGCAGTTTTCTTTGATTTAGATGATACGTTACTTTGGGATAAAAAAAGCATCGCGCTTGCATTTCGGCAGACGTGTCTTCATGCATCTATTGAAAAAAACGTTGACCCAAATCAGTTAGAATCGTTTGTACGCCATGAAGCAAGAACGTTATATCAAGGTTACGACACTTACCCATTTACAGTGAATATTGGCATTAATCCTTTTGAAGGGTTATGGGGAGAATTTCGTGACGATGGAGAAGACTTCGCCGCATTACGAGAAGTTGCTCCACACTACCAAAGAGAAGCGTGGTACGGGGGATTACAAAAGCTTGGTGTTCAGGATGAGGCTTTTGCGTTGGAACTTGCACATCTTTTTCCGATTGAAAGACGAAAACACCCAGTTGTTTATGAGGACACTTTTTCAACTTTAAATGCATTAAAAGATAACGTACAGCTTGTTTTAATCACGAATGGCTCACCAGATTTACAAAACACAAAATTAGAACTGACGCCAGAGCTTGTTCCTTACTTTGATCACATTTTAATTTCTGGTGCTTTTGGGCAAGGGAAACCAAAGGTACGTATGTTTGAAGAAGCCCTTGCTCGTTTGGAGATTGCTCCTAATGAAACGTTAATGGTCGGAGATAATCTACATACGGATATATTGGGTGCGAACGCAAGCAACATACCATCTGTTTGGTTAAACCGAGACCAATTGCTGAACAATACCGACAGTAAGCCGACTTTTGAGATCCATTCACTGCATGATTTATTAGAATTAGAAAATTTAAAACAATCACTTGCGAATCAATAGAGAGTATGATCTAATTAATTTGTACGATAAAATTTAATAGCCACTAGGGGTGCAAAAAGCTGAGAGAGGACTTGTCCTTAACCCTTTACCTGATCTAGATAATGCTAGCGAAGGGAAGTGCGATATGTAAGTTGTAGGGATGTGTAATACACAACCGGTTTATTTACATACGTCGTTCCATCGTTTAGATGGAGCGTTTTTTTGGTTTTCTTGGTGGTGGGATGGAGAGAAAATGGTGAAAAGAAAAAAATTAACGTTGGTGGATATTTTAGTTACGGTCATGATTGCAACCGTATTTGCTGTAGTGTATCGCTTATGGAGTCCTATTAGTGATTTAGTTGGCGTCTTTGGATTACAGCTTGAACAACTTATTTATGGAATGTGGTTTATTGCAGGAACGCTTGCCGCATTGATTATTCGAAAACCGTTCATTGCACTTATTGCGGAAACGGCAGCGGCATCAGGAGAATTCATTGCAGGATCTCCCTACGGAGGTATTTTACTTATTTACGGGATTGCTCAAGGGATTGGAATGGAGTGCGCGTTCGCTTTATTTAGATATAAAGTATTTACAATTTGGACCGCGATGTTAGGTGGAGTTTTTGCAAGCTTTGCTTCTCTCGGTTTAGATTTTCTATATGCAAATATCGGCCAGCTTTCTGCGTGGGTCTTAACGCTACGAATTGTTTTTCGGACAGTGGGAGCGATCTTAATTACAGGCGTATTGGCAGCGAAACTTGTGCAAGCTTTGCAAAAAACAGGTGTGCTGAGTGACATTCAACCAAACGAACATAACGGAAAACCATATTCATGAGTCAATCATACAGCATTCAGTTTCGTAACTTAACAGTTCAAAGCAGCAGTACAAGTCGTACAATTTTAGAGCGTGTATCGTTGGCAGTAAAATCGGGGGAGAACGTGTTAATTCTAGGTCCAAGCGGAGCAGGGAAATCCACGCTAATGCAAGTAATTGCAGGTTTGAGTGATTCTTTAAACGGATTAAATATTGAGGTGGACAATCTAAAACTTCCATCATGTAGTTACGTCTTTCAAGATCCTGATTCGCAGTTTTGTATGCCTTATATGGATGAGGAGCTTGGATTTATGCTGGAAAATCAGTCTGTGCCAACATCAGAGATGCGTCCTATTATCAAACGCATATTGCGCAAAGTTGGTTTACCAGATCAACAACCACATACAGCTATTCAAACGCTCTCAATGGGGATGAAGCAGCGGTTAGCCCTTGCATCTGCTATGATTCAAAATGAAGAATGCATGATTTTAGACGAACCTTCTGCTTTATTAGATCCACATGGAGCAGAGAAGCTTTGGGAAGAAATTGCTAAGCAAACAAAAGGTAAAACGGTCATCGCTGTTGAACATCGACTGACGGAAGCCTTGCCTCACATGGATAGAATCTTATTACTAAATCAAAATGGACAACTTATAGCAGATACGAAGCCATCATCTTTTTTTCAGCACTATCAAAACGAAATTAAGGCAACAGGAATTTGGTATCCGAGTGCTTGGCGTGAGTATACTCAACAGAATCCCTTATTGACGTCCTTACCGAACAAAGAAAAAACGATGCTGACCCTGACAAACTGGACGCTACTTCGGAAAAAGAAAAGCTTGGTTGCCATTAAACAAGCGAAGGTTTATCAAAAAGATTGGATTTGTATAACAGGTGTGAATGGTGCAGGGAAGTCATCATTTCTCTACGGTTTAATGAATTTACTGACACATATTGGGCAATATGACATAAACGGTCACGCTGTTGCAAACAAAGAAGACGTGACGGATCGAATGAATTTTGTCTTTCAAAACCCTGAATATCAATTTGTCACAACTTCGGTTGAGCAAGAGCTTGTTTATTCGGCAACAACCGATGCGCAAGAAGAGGCAGTGGCATCCATACTTTACCAATTCGGTCTCGCAGAACACCGTCAAATGCATCCTTATCGATTGTCGGTTGGGCAAAAAAGACGGCTAAGTGTAGCGACAGCTTTTGTAAATCAAAAAGCGTTTCTTTTGTTAGATGAACCGACATTTGGACAAGATGCTAGCCAAACCTTTGCTGTCCTTAATGAAATGGAACGCTTTCGCCAAGCGGGAGGAACCATTCTTATGGTTACCCATGATGAAACGTTAGTCGAGCATTTTGCTACGCAACAGTGGGTCATTGAAAAAGGTCAGCTCGTTTGCAGGGAGAGGAGGCAAGAACGTGGCTTACTCGGTTAATGGAACATTTCTAATGAAAATGAATCCTACTGTCAAACTTTTATGCTTACTCGCCATCTTTGGGCTCATTGTATTTATTCATAATCCAAATGTTCTTTTGTTCATGCTTGCAAGTTTTCTTATTCTGACGGTGTTCTGTTCGGGCCACCCTAAAGGATATGTTAGTCTGTACATCGCCTCATTTTTATTCTTATTTGTCTCAGCGTCCACGACAATGATTTTTTTCGGTCAAGGGGAGACAACGTGGTTCCAATGGGGACTTGTTCATATTACAGAAGAAAGTTTTTATACAGGTATCCATCTTGGCTTACGGGCAACATTATTTGCGACTCTTGGCTTATTGTTTCTTTTAACGACAAAGCCTGTTCATTTATTTTATTCATTAATGCAACAGTTACATATGCCTCCAGCTTATGCGTATGCTTTTTTAGCAGCTGTACGAATGCTGCCAATTATGGTAGAAGACTATCAAACGTTACGTTATGCATATCGTATTCGAGGGCAGGGTAGAAATCAAAAAGGAAACCGACTTTATCGGGCGTTTTCATTTTATGTCATTCCTCTTTTAACACAAGCGATTCGGCGCGCACAACGTTTAGCGATTGCAATGGAGGTGAAACAGTTTCAAGAGCATGGACAGAAAAGAACGTATTTTTATACAATGCGTTGTCGACGACTTGATGGACAATTTGTGTTTCTATTAGTAGGATTAATAGTGATCGCTTATTCATTAGGACATTTGTTTCCGGTCTTTCCAACATCGGATATTCGCTTGAGTTAGAAGGAAAGAGGTGAACCATGGAAAGTAAAAGAATGGACCAATCGTTTTATGAACAACCGACGTTGGCACTAGCAAAAGCACTTGTTGGTAAGTTGTTAGTTCATACGTTGAACGGGAATAAACTGGTTGCCCGTATTACGGAAACCGAGGCATATTTAGGCGTGTTGGATCGGGCTTGTCATAGCTACGGGAGAAAGCGGACGAAACGGACTGAAATCTTATATGGTGAGGCGGGTCACGTGTACACGTATACGATGCATACCCATTGCTTGCTTAATATTGTTTCGGAAGGTATTGATCAACCAGAAGCGGTTTTAATCCGCGGTGTTGAACCGATATATGGGGTTGAGGCGATGGAAGAATTGCGCGGGAAATTTGCAGGAGATAAACAGTTTTCGAATGGACCAGGTAAATTGACAAAAGCGATGGGAATCCCGATGGCCGCATATGGTCAAAGTTTGCTGACTGGTCCTCTTTATATTGCAGATGATGGACAATCGACTTCGACAGTGATCGCAACGAAGCGAGTTGGCATTGACAATACAGGTCAAGCAAAGCACTTTCCATTTCGATTTATTCAAGCAACATAATAAGTAGGCACAGGTGAGCTAGAGCGACACCTGTGCCTGTTAACGTTTGAGGATGAAAATCGCTTTTTGTTAAATGGTTGTCCGAAGCTCCCACAGCTCTGGGAAAAAATAATCATCTAATACAGATTTTAAGTAGTGAACCCCAGCTGAGCCACCAGTTCCGGATTTCATTCCAATAATTCGTTCAACGGTTTTAAGGTGACGAAACCGCCATTGCTGGTGCCAGTCTTCTAAATCAACAAGTTTTTCTGCTAGTTGGTAAAGGTTCCAATAACGGTTGGAATCTTGATAAACCGTCTGCCACGCTTCTCTTACAGTTGTAGTCGAGCGATGGCTTTTTGTTACATCTCGTTGTAAAACGCTTTCATCTGTAAACAATCCAGCACGTGCAAGCGCGTGAATGGCCTCATCATATAAGGTCGGTTTATGATAGTCGGCTTCGATTTCAGCTAATAGTGAAGGGTCTTTCTCATAAATTTTTAAAATATGTGCTGATTTTTTTCCTAAAAGAAATTCTAGTTGCCGATGCTGGTATGATTGAAAACCAGACGCTTGACCTAATGAATCACGGAATTCTACATATTCACTAGGTGTTAACGTCGCTAGCACATCCCAAGCTTGTATAATCTGAGCTTGGGTTTTCGATACGCGAGCGAGCTGCTTAAAAGCAGGTTGAAACTGATCATGTTGCAAAGAAACAATCGCACCACGAATCTCGTGAAGCATTAATTTCATCCAAAGCTCACTGACTTGGTGAATAATAATAAATAACATTTCATCGTGGTGGTCAGATAATCGCTTTTGACTAGTTAAAAGAGGTTCCAGTTGTAAGTAGTCGCTATACGTCATTTTATCTTTAAAATTTGTATAAACCGATTCATCTTGTTTTGACATTATGAGTAAACCTCCAATGGTTTGATGACTGCGCGAACGGGACTGCCGTCTCCACCCTTAACTCGAAGGGGTAAGGCAATAAATTCATATAAACCAGGTTGAACATGATCAAGCAAAACGTTTTCAATGATGAAAATACCGGCTC
The DNA here is from genome assembly GCF_024362765.1 of Alkalihalobacillus sp. LMS6. Classification (NCBI taxonomy): domain Bacteria; kingdom Bacillati; phylum Bacillota; class Bacilli; order Caryophanales; family Bacillaceae; genus Alkalihalobacillus; species Alkalihalobacillus sp. LMS6. The sequence goes on from NZ_CP093302.1 coordinate 1,639,487, forward strand.
GATCAAGGCTATGGTGACCATTTAATTCTTTGCTCGTCATTGGATCGACGCTTGGCACGTCCACGGCTAACAACTTAACACCGACCTCATGTAAGTAGCGCGCACCATCTTCTGTTACATAGGGGTAAACGTCCGGAAATGTTGAATGATTTGTCTTGTTTTTTGTTTTAATTAACAAACGTTCAACCCCAGTTAGTTGATAGTTTTCGAGTAAGGATCGATTAATCGTTTCAGTACCGATTGCTGAAATCACGGTTGCTTGTCCAATAAATCGATCCAAGGGCAACTCATCAATTTTTGCGCCGTCTTCTCGATAATGAAACGGAGCATCAGCGTGTGTGCCTGTGTGAGTACTTGTTGTTAGTTCACCGATATTAACGGAGCCTGTCTCAGACATCGGAGCTGATAACTTATAGGAGAAGGGGGTATCTCCAGGCCAATGGGCAATGCTGTTATGCAACGGCATAGTGATGTCAATCCAGCTCATTACGCAATCACTCCTCGTTTGTTTTCATATTGAAGATAGGTTTTATTTTTCATACAATCTGCCAAAACTTGTACGCATTGGTGCACGTCAGTAAATGAATTGTATAAGGCAACAGGTGCAATGCGAATGCCGTTTGGACTTCGAAAATCGGGAATCACGCCATGATCCTTAAGCGCTTTGCAAATACGTGCTGCTTCCGGATGTTCTAATAAAAGGTGGCCGCCGCGCTGTTCATCTTCGTAAGGTGTACAAACCTTAAATGCTTGAGTCTCTGGTAAATGTTCAATAAGGTCACGCAAATAAGTTGTTAGCTGTAATGATTTTTTTCGTACAGCATCCATTCCGACATCTGCGAATAAGTCTAATGATCCAATTAACGGAGCCATTGACAACAAGTGAGGCGTCCCTAATTGATACGCACCAGCATGTGAACTTTTTGAAAATGTGGAACTCATGTCGAATTGCTTTTGTTTATCTGAGCCAAACCAACCTCTTAAACCAGGTAATCGCTCGTGATGCTTACTATGAACAAATAACCCGCCGACACTTCCAGGGCCGCCATTTAAATGTTTGTAAGTGCACCAGAAAGCAAAATCCACATTCCAATCGTGAAGTTGATGCGGGACAGACCCGATCGAGTGACATAGGTCAAAGCCAACGAGAATGCCTTTTTCATGAGCAGCTTTTGTTAGTTTTTCGATATTTAGTAACTGGCCACTTCGGTAAAGAACACTCGATAAAATGACGACAGCAACGTCATCTGTTAACGCAGCTAAAATATCCTCTTCATCTAAGCGATGGCCATTTTTACTTTCAATAAGGCGCAAGCCATTTTCATGAGAAATAGCGTGAAGGTCCAAGTGAGACTGAATAGCATATAGGTCCGTTGGGAAGCTTAATTCTTCACTAAGTATCGCAAAACGTTTTGATGAAGGTTGATAGAAAGTAGCAAGCAATTGGTGCAAATTTGTCGTTGTTGAACCTGTAACAATGACTTCATCAGCTGACGCACCAACTAATGGCGCCATCTTCTCGCTTAATGTCTCTGACAATGTAAACCATGGATACGTGCCGTCTGTCCAGCCGTCAATGCCATGTATCTTCCAATCTTCTACCATTTGCAAAACGGCTTGTTCAGCTGGTTTACTTAACAAGCCAAGTGAATTCCCGTCTAAATAGATAACATCTTTATGTAAATAAAAAGCGGAACGGAGGGATGCTATCGGATCATTCTCGTCTAGTTGAGACGCATAGCTTACAGATGTGTCCAACAAATCACTTCCTAACTTCAAATTTGTCATTCTTCTTAAAAGTATCAAAATCCTTTTGAATTGAACAGGGGTTAGTGAAGAAAAGATTAGTAATTAGGTCGCATTATAGCAAATAAAAACGCGCCAACGGAAGAGATCCGTATGACGCGTTTTTCGTTGTGAATAGCGTGAGTGTTTAAGCGAGTACAGGTTGTACGTGAAGCTGACCATCTTCCATTGTCACATCAATATGAGCAATCGCGTCATGGTCGATTAGAAGTTCTGTAATATCATCTTCAATCGTGTCTTGAATCACACGGCGAAGTGGACGAGCGCCAAAGGTAGGGTGATAGCCTTTTTTCGCTAATTCACGTTTCGCTTCTTCACTGACTTGAATGGTCATATTTAAGTCAGTCAGACGTCCGCGTAGATCATCAAGCATCACATCAACAATCTCAATTAAGTTGTCTTCTGTCAGCTGATTAAATTCAATTAACGCATCGAATCGGTTTAAAAACTCAGGCTTAAAATAGTCATTTAAGCTTTCAAGTATGCCAATCGTCTTGCTTTGTTCTGCGCTAAATCCAAGAGAACGAGAGGTTGTGCCAACACCAGCGTTTGAAGTCATAATAACCATCGTATCTTTGAAGGAAACGACGCGACCTTGACTATCGGTTAAGCGACCATCCTCCATAATTTGAAGGAACATATGCTGCACGTCTGGATGAGCTTTTTCAATTTCGTCCATTAGAATGATGCTGTAAGGATTGCGACGCACTTGCTCAGTTAATTGACCGCCTTCCTCATGTCCAACATATCCTGGTGGTGAACCAATTAATTTCGAAACAGCGTGTTTCTCCATAAATTCACTCATATCTAGACGAATCATGTTTTCTTTATTGCCATACACTTCTTCAGCAAGCTGCTTCGTTAATTCCGTTTTCCCAACGCCAGTAGGACCAACAAAGAGGAAACTAATTGGGCGATTACCTTGCTTCAACCCAGCTCGACTACGTTTAACCGCTTTGGCTGTTTTGGAAACCGCATCTTCTTGTCCAATTACTTTGCTTGCGAGACGACTATTTAAATCACGCATTTTTTGCTGTTCGTCTTTTTGCAGCTTTTGGACGGGAATGCCGGTTTGTTTTTCAATGAGTGCCTGAATGTCTTCAATTGTGACCCGAATAGGTGAGAAGCTTGATTCCGTTTCTTTTAATTTTTCACGTAATGTGTTTTCTTCATCTCGCAATTTCGCTGCTTCTTCATATTGTTCGTTTTTAGTAGCTGAATGTTTACGAGACTGAATATCTTGTAATCGTTTTTCAATTGATGTTTTATCTTCATGTTCAATGGTTAACGATAAGCGTGAACCAACTTCATCAAGAAGGTCAATCGCTTTATCAGGAAGAAATCGATCTTGGATATAGCGGTTCGAAAGAGTAACCGTTGCACGTAACACATCGTCTGTATAGTGCACACCATGGTACCCTTCGTATACGGCTTTTAAGCCTTTTAAGATTTCATACGCTTGTTCTTCTGTCGGTTCTTTTACTGTGACCGGTTGGAAACGACGTTCGAGCGCTGCATCTTTTTCAATTTTACGGTATTCACTTAGTGTGGTTGCACCGATTAACTGCATGTTGCCTCTAGCTAAAGCAGGCTTAAGGATATTGCTTGCATCCATGTTGCCTTCACCAGATGCACCTGCGCCAACAAGCATATGCAGTTCATCAATAAAGAGAAGAACGTCTTCACGTTGCGACACTTCATCAATTAGTTGCTGCATCCGCTCTTCAAACTGTCCTCGGTAGCTAGTACCTGCTACGAGTGAAGCGAAATCAAGAGAGTAGATCTGTTTTCCTAACAGTTTTGATGGTGCGTTTCCTTGTGCAATGCGTAAAGCTAAGCCTTCCGCGATCGCTGTTTTCCCGACACCAGCTTCACCAATAAGAACAGGGTTGTTTTTGGTACGACGACTAAGCACCTGAATGACTCGTTCTACTTCTTGGTCTCTTCCGATAACAGGGTCAATATCGCCGTTCTGCGCATCGTGAGATAGGTTATGACCAAATTGATTTAAAAAGCGATCTTCATCATGATCCTGTTCTTTTGTTTGTGTATAGTGTGGCTGATCATCTTGCTGGCCACCCATAAAGGATCCGAATAATGATTGTGATGGGGCAGCTTTACCGTTTGTTTGTCTGAGCTCTTGAAAACAAGATTCACATAACATCACGTGTTTTTTATGCTGATTGACAACAACGTTTAACGATACTGCTGCATCATTTGTTTGACAGTGTTGACATTTCATCGTAAGTACCCCCAATAAATTTATTTTAATTTTGACTTTGACTATACTTGACCAATAAAGAATTAAAAAACAGCTAAACATCATTTGTATAGCTGTTGTATTTCATTACAGTATAGCTGATCAAGTTTGCTTTTTCAACAAATCGTGACTTTTAAGGTCAAAGTTGATCAGTAACTATACTGTACCATTCGACAAAGTGATTGTCAACAATTGATCAGAAATAGTCAGAGAACCAAGGCTGATTATCTGGAATTAACTGCTCTAAATAACGAATGGTGTCTTCGTTTGCGTCAATCCGGCCAATTTCTTTTAAATCTTTTGCACGCTTGTAGTTTAATAAAAGCGTAACAAGCGTTTGAATATCCATCGTTGCGTCAACATGAGTGTTGTTCTTATTGCGTTCCACTTTTTGACCATTTTCAAACGTAATCGTAAAAATATCTTGATTCCACTCTAGCATCGGATCGTAAATATGCAGCGTAAGCGGATGAGTTGTTTGAGGATTAAAAGGAAATGCACGGAGAAATTCTTCTACGTCGACAATTCGTGCCATATAGTAAGGTGAGATCTTTTCTTCAATTTCACCATCTTCGAGAAAGAAAGAGAGTGGTTCGTTTTCGAAAATCTTTCCTTTTACATAATAAACCATTGAAAAGTGTGCGCCAATGAAGTTCCATAATCCTCGACGCGCTTCCTCGTTATTGAAAATCATTTCTTTTACATAAAACGTCTCATTCTCCACTTTATAGTACATATAGCCAGTTGGCTCTTCTTGTTCGTCGTAATATACGCAGGCGATAAGGTCATCGCGTTCCCATTTAAAATGCTCATCCCAGGCAAGTTCATTTCGAATCATAGCGCCGTTTTCTTTTTTTGAAAAACAGTCGTATGCACTGCGAATGTCTTTATCATCAAACGCGACCCGTTCAATTCTGCCAGGTACGTCATAAGGTTTCGGGATTTGAGTATCACGAACGGTATAGGTGATGACATCTGAAATAATTTCCCAGCCTTTTTTTCGATAGTAGGGAATGGAGTAAGGGAAAAGATAAGAAATCGTCTGGCCTCTTTCTTTCATCACCGTTAAACTTTGTTTCATTAGATCATTCATAAGGCCAAGACCGGCGTATTCTGGATAGGTTCCTACTCCTGTAACGCCACCCATTTTGTAGGCACGCCCATGTATATTAACGGAAAAGGGGTACACGACCATTTGCGAAATTAATTTGTTTTTAGAAAACCATCCAAGGATGGAACTTTGTTCAAAAATTGGTTTTTTCCATCGTGCCATTTGCGATTCGCCGATTTGAGAAACATCTTGGTTTGTTACTTGGAAAACATAATTAAGTAAATCCAAAGAATCTTGCGAGTGCTCCTTTGTAACAAATCGTAGTTCTAAGTCATCTTTTCGCTTCTGACTCATTTGTTTTCAACCTCTTTCATTATAAATGACTGATTATCATTCATTTTAGTAAATCATTTAGTAACAGTCAAATCGTTTAATTTGAAACGATCCTTTTTAGTGGATAAACTATATGTAGCACGAAAGGTGGAATCACACATGACACAACAAGTAAACGTATCAGCATTGAATTTAGCACCTGTACGAGAAGGGAAAACCGTAAGAGAAGCGCTACAGCATACAATTCGAAGTGCACAAGCTGCTGAATCCTATGGCTATCATCGCTTCTGGGTAGCGGAGCATCACAATATGCACGGTGTTGCGAGCTCAGCCACAGCGGTTCTTATTGGACAAATCGCACAAGCAACAAAGACCATCCGAGTAGGTTCAGGAGGAATTATGCTTCCTAATCACGCTCCGTTAATTATAGCCGAACAGTTTGGTACACTGGCTGCCTTGCACCCAAATCGAATTGATTTAGGATTAGGAAGAGCGCCTGGAACTGATCAATTAACTGCACAAGCGTTAAGACGAAATGGACAATCTGCTCATGATTTTCCGAGTTTAGTGGAAGAGTTGCGTCATTACTTTACCCCATTATCGGCAAATCCACACGTACGAGCGATTCCTGGTGAAGGAGAAGATGTACCAGTCTGGTTGTTAGGCTCGAGTGGCTATAGCGCGCAAATGGCAGGGGAATTAGGTTTACCGTTTGCTTTTGCTGGTCATTTCTCACCAAAACAAATTGTCCCAGCGTTAAATCTTTATTATGACACCTTTAAACCGTCCTCGGTTTTAAGCGAACCGTACAGTATGATTGCGGTAAATGGAATTGCTGCTGAAAGTGAAGGGGAAGCCCATCAGCTCGCCACATCACTCTACCAACAATTTCTTTCCATGATTCGAAATCGACCTGGAAAACTCCAGCCAGCTGTGGAGAATATGGATACAATCTGGTCCCCTCATGAGGAGCAACTAGTGATGGAACAATTAAGTGGTTCTTTTATTGGCGATGGAAAAACCGTTGCGCAACAGTTAAAAGAATTTGCTTCTACATTGCGTGTCAATGAAGTGATGATACAAACGACAGTTTACGATGAAGACAAGCAAATTGATTCTTACAAACAGATCATGGACGCATGGCAATAAAGCGTACACCCTTTTAAACACTAGCCTTTTACGCTAGTGTTTTTTTATTTCCCAATAAAAACCATCTCTTTTTTTCGCTTATGCGACATATTCATACAGGAAAAGGAAAAGGGGGCTGTTCGCATGCTGTTACTTTACCAAATTCTTGTGTGGCTGAGCGTAAGTGGACTAGCATTTTATGTATTTGCTTCTTGGAAATGGGAAGATGCGACAAAGAGAAAACTTCCTTTTATCAGAAAAATTTGGTATGCCTTATTTACAGCAGGGGCTGCACTTTCATGGACACTTTATCCAACAAGCCTCTTTGAAAACTGGCACTACTATCTAATCGTTGCGTGTTTATTTGTTATTATTGACGCATTTGTATTTTTAAGTGCTTACGTACAACGATTTGGCTCAAACCTTTTTACAATTGATACTGGACAGCTTATTGAAACCAATCAGGAAGTATTGCAGCTCCAGGAAAAACGTCTTAAAGCTTTTTTCCGACTTTTAAAAAGTGACACAATTAACGTCTATTATGGTGGGCATGATGCATATATTACAGGTGTGCGAGAAATTCTTTTGAAATTTGCAGAGAAAACCGATATTGAAGCGAACTTGTTCCCCTTCATGACGAAGGCGGAAAAAGACCATCTTCTTTTTCATTTTTCAAACAAGACAGTCGTAAGTGCAACGCTTGAAAGACAGGACGTTTATTATGGTGAGAAGGATCGCTTAATTTTTATTCCAGTTATTTTACAAGGCGAGCATCATGTTATAAAGCTTTCATCAGAAGAACGAATTATCGAGTATGATGCGCTGTTATTTGCTTCTCTTGTGGCGATTTATGATTTGCTTTCTTTTAATGAAGAGGATGAGAACAAGGCTCACCAACTCATGTAAAGAAGAATATTCTAGACTATACAAACTTGTTTAAGTGGGTGATACCGTGAAAAAAACAGCAAAAAAGTCAACAGAGAGCATTTTACCAGCGTTTTTCTCGTCTCCTTTCACAATGAATTTGCAAAAAAAGAACAAAGAAGCGATTCAATTATTTAATAAGTGGAAAAAAGAAGGAAAAGAAGATCGGCGTTCTGTATGATTCGGTGATTGTAAGGGGATATTAGTTGCTAAATTCGACTAATTTCGATAGGGTATATACTAAGATCTGTTAGAAAGAAGGTCCAGTTGGATGAAACTTAGTATCCTCGATCAAGTACCGCGATCGTCTGAGTCAACAAATGAGATTGCGTTAAAAGAAACGGCTGACTTAGCAGTGGCTGCTGAAAATCTGGGCTATCACCGCTATTGGGTTGCGGAACATCATGATTTAGATGCGCTTTTATCGCCTTCGCCAGAAATTTTGCTTGCTTATATAGGAGCAAAAACCCATTCAATTCGTTTAGGGGCAGGGGCGATTTTGCTTCCTCATTATAAACCGTATAAAGTGGCTGAAACATTTAATATGCTGGCAAATTTATTCCCAGGAAGAATGGACTTAGGATTAGGTCGATCCCCAGGTGGTTCAGCAGAAGCTTCAGAAGCATTGTCAACGAACTTTATTGAGCAAATTAATCAAATGGATGCAAAAGTTGAAGAATTAATGCATTTTATTCGTCGTGATTTTCCGGAATCACATCGTTTTTCTTCTCTTAATGCAGCGCCAATTCCATTTGAAAAACCTCAAGTCTTTATGCTAGGAACATCAGAAAAAAGTGCTGCTCTCGCTAGCAAGCATGGGCTTCACTATGTCTACGGTCACTTTATGAAAGAAGACGATAGTGAGACCGTGTTACATGCTTATCGAAGCCAGTCTAATAATGGACAAGCCTTTGCTTGTGTCTCTGTACTATGTGCAGACACACAAGAAGAAGCGGAACGTCTCCATCGTTCTGTTCGAGTGTGGCAAGTGCTTCAGTCCATGAATCAACCAATGGGTTGGATTCCAACTAAGAGCGAAGCAGAGTATGTATTAAATCAAATGGATGCAGACACCCGTCGAAAAATTGAAGAAGGTGACACAAGCACGATTGTTGGCGATAAACAATACGTGAAGAAGCGGCTTGATCATCTCGCTAAGACGTTAGAAGTAGATGAATTCATGGTATTAACACATGCGCCAGAATTACGCGACCGTCTCCATTCCTATCGTTTGCTGTCAGAAATTTATCCTCAACTCGTTTCGTTGTAAACATTTGTCTAGTCGGCAAATGTTTTTTTTGTTCTTTTATAATTTCATTTACCATATTTGTTTTTCAAAACTAGGCACATCCCCTAAGAAAATACATACGATACTGTATTAAGAATGAATGAGGTGAGAAGATGGATGTCCATGTTCATGTTCACGAACTCATTGGCAAGACACCAATCGTTGAAATTCGTTCCTTTCCAGTTCCTGAAGGTGTACGGTTATTTGCAAAACTTGAAAGCTATAACCCAGGTGGCAGTATCAAAGATCGTTTAGGTCAACAACTGCTAAAAGAAGCGTTAAAAAACAAGCGCATCACTTCTTCAGGAACCATAATCGAGCCTACAGCAGGGAATACAGGAATCGCCCTCGCGCTTGCCGCAATCGGAACAAACATTAAAGTCATTGCTGTTGTACCAGAAAGCTTTAGTATTGAGAAACAACAGCTCATTCGCGGTTTAGGCGCAACAGTAGTAAATACTGCAACTGAAAAAGGCATGAAAGGTGCGATTGAAAAAGCAAAGGAATTAGCTGCTTCATTGGAAGATGCTTATTGTCCGTTGCAATTTCAAAACCCAGAAAACCCTTTAACTTATTATAAAACCCTTGGACCAGAGATTTATAAACAAATGGATGGTCAAATTGATGTTTTCATAGCAGGAACAGGGTCTTGTGGAACGTTTCAAGGCACAGCAGCTTTTTTAAAAGAACAAAATCAAGCGATTCAAACGGTTGTTGTTCAACCTGAAGGTTCAATTCTTGATGGTGGAACGATAGGTCCACATCGAACAGAAGGAATTGGAATGGAGTTTATTCCATCATACGTTATTCCTTCTTTGTTTGATCGCATTCATACGATAACAGATACAGAAGCTTTTTCATGCGTACGTGCGTTAGCGAAGCAAGAGGGCATCTTAGTAGGAAGCTCATCTGGTGCAGTGTTAAAAGCTGGCTTGAATGAAGCACATCGGTCAAATCGACCAACAAATATTGTGATGATTTTTGCAGACGGATCTGATCGCTACTTAAGTAAGGGGATTTATGAGGAGGATGAGAATTGAGACAAAAAACGAAGCTGATTCATGGTGGAAAAGGAATTGATCATGCAACAGGCGCGGTAAATCAACCCATTCAACTCTCAAGCACATTTAAGCAAGACCAAATCGGGTTATTTAAATATGAATATGGTCGTACAGGAAACCCAACCCGAGAGGCTGTAGAAAAACTACTTGCTGATATTGAGGAAGGCGAATACGGTTTTGCGTTTGCGTCAGGTATGGCTGCGATCACTGCTGTTATGAAGCTACTTTCTCCTGGGGATCACATCATTATTACGGATGATGTGTATGGAGGAACGTATCGTTTTTTTACTAGATTTTTAGAAAAAGAGAAGATATCCATTTCGTTTGTGGATACAAGTGACATTTTAGCAGTTGAAGAAGCAATCTTACCAGAAACGAAGGCTCTTTTCGTTGAAACGCCAACAAATCCTTTGCTTAAAGTGACAGACCTTAGTAGAATAGGTCAAGTAGCAAATGAACATCAGCTACTGTTTATCATTGATAATACATTTGCCACACCATACTTTCAAAATCCGTTGCGGTACGGTGCAGATGTTGTGATTCATAGTGCAACGAAATATTTAGGTGGTCATAGTGATGTTATAGCAGGAGCGGTCATTGTAAAAGATGATCAATTGGCTGCTCAACTAGCGTATATCCAAAACGCAACAGGAGCCATTTTAGGTCCGCATGATTCCTATTTATTAATGAGAGGAATTAAAACACTGGCAGTACGAATGGAAGAAATCGAAACAAACACGAGACAGCTCGTGAAATTTCTGCAAAGTCACCCGAATGTGAAGGATGTGTATTATCCTGGTTTACTTCACCACCCGGGTCATGCGACACACGCGCTTCAATCAAGAGGGTTTGGCGGTATCGTATCTTTTACGACGATCAGTGATGAACTCGCGCTACAGACAGTAGAGCGCACCCATTACTTTACGCTCGCAGAAAGTTTAGGTGCAGTAGAGAGTTTAATTTCGATTCCGGCAAAAATGACCCATGCTTCGATACCTAAAGAAAGACGTGAAGCACTTGGAATTAAAGATTCGCTTATACGTTTGTCTATTGGCTTGGAAGATGTAGAAGATTTAGCAGAAGACTTGGAAATTGCGTTATCGACTTAATCGACTGCTTATAAGCAGTCTTTTTTTACATAGAATGGGAGAGTAGTAGAGATGAAGTTTATATCGTGGAATGTGAATGGCATACGTGCTTGTGTGAAAAAGGGATTTTTAGATTTTTTTCAAGAAGTAGACGCCGATTTCTTTTGTCTACAAGAGATCAAAATGCAGGAAGGACAGTTGATGCTAGACTTACCTGGCTATGAGCAATATTGGAATTATGCAGAAAGAAAAGGGTATTCAGGGACAGCTATTTTTACAAAGCATTCCCCGCTTAACGTCCATTATGGTTTAGGCGAGGACTTTCCAGATTTGGAAGGCCGGGTCATCACCCTTGAATACGAGCAATTTTATTTAATGACGATGTATACACCGAATGCAAAGCGGGATTTAAGTCGACTTGGGTATCGAATGGAGTGGGAACAGGAAGTGCGCATGTACATTCAATCGTTACAAGAATCAAAACCAGTTATCTTATGTGGAGATTTAAACGTCGCTCGAGAAGGAATTGATGTTAAAAACGACCGCGCTAATATTGGAAATGCTGGTTTTACGGATCAAGAGCGTGGCAAGTTCGAGCGTCTTATGACATCTGGCTTTATTGATTCATTTCGTTACTTCTATCCAACTGACGATGAGTCTTTTACATGGTGGTCGTATATGGCGAAGGTTCGTGAACGGAATATCGGCTGGCGGATCGACTATTTTCTAGTGGATCAAAATCTTGAATCAAGGCTAAAAGACGCGAGCATTTACGCTCACATCTATGGAAGTGATCATTGTCCGGTAGGGATGGAATTAACAACAGGAAGCAAGTGTTAGCTTCCTGAAGGTCTGTGCTGCTGGACAATAAAAGCCAAATCTTCGTTCCCAAATAAACTAAGCAGGTTAATGACCGTTTCCGTGGCAATGGGACTGGAATCCGCTTTCGGTACTGTTAAGGCTAGTGCTTGAGCTAACTCACTATTGTTTCCTTGTTGGGGATACGCCTCTTGATATAATTGAACAGGGTCTAAGTCGTTGTTCATACACCACTGGGAGAAGACAAGAATCATCATTTGTTCGTCTTGTTGATAGCTTTTAATAATATGGTTGGTTGGATCATTCTGTTCGTTCATCGCAATGAGCCTCCGATCGTACGTAAATTGTTTCAAGCTACATTATAGATGTTTAAGAGAGATTAAGAAAGCAATCTACGCAGCTTTTCTTTTTTACGTTATAATAATTAGTGAAAACTAAGCAGAAAGAGAGTGACGGGTTATGGGGCGTAAATGGAACAATATTAAAGAAAAAAAAGCGTCAAAAGATGCGAATACGAGTAAAATTTATGCGAAGTTTGGTCGCGAAATTTATGTGGTTGCGAAGCAAGGAGAACCAGATCCTGAAGCGAACCAAGCATTGAAAGTTGTCCTGGAGCGAGCGAAAACATACAATGTTCCAAAAGCAATTATTGAAAGAGCATTAGAAAAAGCAAAAGGTGGGGCGGACGAAAACTACGATCACTTGCGCTATGAAGGTTTTGGGCCGAATGGTTCAATGCTTATTGTTGACGCATTAACGAATAATGTAAATCGAACGGCATCGGATGTGAGAGCGGCTTTTGGGAAAAACGGTGGAAACATGGGTGTGAGTGGATCAGTGTCCTATATGTTTGATCATACAGCTGTGATTGCATTTGAAGGAAAATCTGCGGATGACACGTTGGAATTGTTAATGGAAGCCGATCTCGATGCAAGAGATATCCTTGAAGAAGATGAATTGGTTGTCATTTACGCTGATCCGGATCAACTTCAACCTGTTCAAGAAGCCTTAAAGCAAGCAGGAATTCAATCGTTTAATTTAGTCGAGACCTCGATGTTGCCTCAAACAGAAGTCCATTTAGATGAAGAAAGCGAAACACAACTTGAGAAACTTATTGATGCTCTTGATGATTTAGAAGATGTGCAGCAAGTGTATCATAATGTTGCGTTTACTGAATAAGCTTGATTAGCTGGTCGACATAGTCGATCAGCTTTTCTTTTGAAACGCTCCGCTTCGATCGACGTAGAATAGGAAGAGAGGAGGGAATAATGCTTATTATCTATGGAGTCATCATCGGATTTATAAGTGTATGTATGATTGTTGCAAGTCTGTTGATGTTAAAGTATGACTATTATGATTTTGTTTCAAATTTTGGTATGCGAAAACAAGATGAACAAAGACAGCTACTTGAAAATGGCTGGCCACAAAAACATGCGAAATTAATGGTTGGACTAGGAAGTGTGCTTCTCGTTTTTCTCATCCCTGTTTTACTAGCGATTCAATATGCGATGATCCTTCAATGGCTTGTGTTTATCATTGTTTTATTTGGAGGAACGACTTATCTCTCGCGTTACGAAGTCAAAGAAAAAAGAAAACGTTCCTATTTTTTGAATGGAGGAATTGGATTCGTTTTAATGGTTATTTTTGTAAGTTTCACAGTGAGGGGCATGCAAGCTCACGACCTTCACGTTAAAGAAGATACTTTTGAAATTACCGGTGCCTACGGATCAGAATGGCCAATAGAGGAAGTTGTAGATGTACAAATCATTAAGGAACGACCTTCCATGGTACGGATAAACGGTATTGGAACACCGACGGTTTCAAAAGGCTATCACAGACGAACTAGTGATAATGAGACTGTTCTTTTATTTACGAAAGGCGATGAATCAGACTATTTATATGTTCAGGTTGAAGATCAAGATGTTTACCTAAATGCACCTAGTAATCATGTGTTAGAAAGATGGTATGAAGACTTAACTAGCCGGCGTTAACGCCGACTAGCGGTTAGCGTTTTTAATTCTTGTAAAATGGGCATGTCTTCTAGCTCCTCAGGAGAGACTTGATCCCAAAATATGCCGCTCGGTTTTAAATGAGTACTGTTCGTTTGAATCAGTTCTTTTTCAGTGGCAATATAGTCCATTGTGACGTCATAAGGGTTCATGGGCAGCTCTTCTTCGCGGAGTTGGCAGGAATGTATCGTAGTAAGAACAGGAATATCTTCTTGACCAAGCTCTTTTAAAATGGCGTACTCACGATCGGCATAACCGGCACCTTTGCCTAAGCGACGTCCATCACGATCTACGGTTACAGAGCCCATAACCATTAAATCGATTTGCGGAAGGTCTTTTAAAGAAATAATTTTCCCATACGATTTTATGTGGGTTAAGCTGGCTGCTTTCCGGTACTCATTTGAGGGAACCCACTCTGGTTTAACCTGGATAAAGCCATCTTTTAATCGAGGAGTTGGCACAAATAGTGTTTTCCCATCTGCTAAAATTGCTGCTCGCAGTGGTAACTGAGGAGAATCTGGGTTCACTTTTATTATTTTGGCTTGTTGATAAAGATCGGTTTTTCTTACAATCGCCGCAGCCGCCTCGGCACCTTTAAAGTTTGGTATGCGCCCTTTTATCGGAAACGGGAAACGAGCCACCTTTTCTTCTGTCATTGTCGCCCACGTAAGTTCTCGAATTTCTTGTTTATCCATTGAATTACAACACCTTCTTATTGTTACTCTTTTGAGAAATTGCTATCATAAATGTATACAATAACAACCTTAATAGCAAGGGGACAACCATCTATGAAAATTTATGTCATCCATGAAAATGAAGAATGGAGTGCGCCACTGTTCGAACGCTTGACTCAACTGCAATTGCCTTATGAAAACTGGAACTTATCGACTGGTGCCATCCATTTAAATGAACCGCCGCCAGAGGGTATTTTTTACAATCGTATGAGCGCATCTTCTCATACTCGTGGTCATCGATTTGCACCAGAATTAACGAGTGCCGTGCTTGCATGGCTTGAACGATATGGACGCACCGTCATCAACGATTCCCGAGCATTACGATTGGAACTAAGTAAAGTTGTTCAATACGCTGAACTAGAAAAAGAAGGTGTGAAAACCCCAAAAACCATTGCCGCTGTGGGGAAGGAGCAGCTTTATCAAGCGAGTGAAGCATTCGAAGGTGAAGCGTTTATTACGAAGCACAACCGCGCTGGGAAAGGACTAGGCGTGCAGTTGTTTCAATCTCGAGAAGCGTTACGTGCATACTTAGATAGCGATGCTTTTGAAGAACCTGTAGATGGCATCACATTGCTACAACAATATATTGAATCAGAAGAGCCGTTTATTACGCGCTGTGAATTTGTTGGTGGTCGATTTATTTATGCGGTTCGCGTCAATACTTCGGATGGATTTGAACTTTGTCCAGCAGATGCTTGCTCGATTGAAAACCTATATTGTCCAGTAGGAGAAGAGCCTACATCAAAATTTATGATTGATCCTACATTTTCTGAGCCAGTAATTGAACGCTATCAGCGAGTCCTTCAAAACAATGGAATTGGCATTGCCGGAATTGAGTGTATTAAAGATAAGAACGGCGTCCTATATACGTATGATATAAATACAAACACGAACTACAATTCAGAAGCAGAAGCCAAAGCCAATCAATTTGGGATGTTAGAAATTGCCACATTTTTAGGCGGACAATTAGAGAAATTAATGACCGTTAAGGCCGAGTGAAAAACTCGGTCTTTTTTATTTTTCTGAAAATTATTGACTTTTAAAGTAAATTTAATTACGCTATAAAGTAATAAAAGGAGGTTTTAATATGAATAGCCATCATTTGGCTCCGAGTCGTTTATCTTTACATAACGCGTTTAATCGGGATTTAAAGCCAGTTCTTTCAATTCATTCAGGTGAGCAGGTTATTTTTAAAACATTAGATTCAGGTTGGGGGAAAGAGTCTAGGACAGCAATTGGGGAACGCAGGCAACGTTGGACAGATATTATTCCTGAGAATCAAGCTCCTTTTTTCGGTCATGCGCTTACTGGTCCAGTAGAGATTAAAGGAGCGATGCCTGGTGATGTAATCGCTGTTAATATTTTAGATATAGTGCCTGGTAGTTGGGGATGGGCATCTGCAGGAGGGTTCAAGAGCGATTGGAACAAGCGGTTAAACATTGAAGACGAACAAGAGGTTTTGTATGATTACTCTTTAAATCATAAAACAATGAGAGCGACGAGTCAGTTCAAGAACTTCGACTATAGTATTCTGATGAAACCGTTTATGGGTATTATGGGTTTAGCTCCTAAAGACAAAGGATTTCATAGTACGTTCCCGCCTAGAAATACTGGTGGCAATATTGATTGTAAAGACTTGCAAAAAGGAAGTACATTATATTTGCCAGTAGAAGTAGCGGGAGGCCTTTTTTCTGTCGGTGATGGCCACGCCGCTCAAGGAAATGGTGAAATTAGTGGCCCGGCATTAGAATGTCCGATGGAAAAAGTCCATTTAGAGTTTCATCTTTTAAAAGACATGTCTATAGAAAGACCTAGAGCGATCACACAAGACCATTATATTACCCTCGCATTCCATGAAAATGTTGAAGAGGCCATGTGGCTTGCGCTTGAGGACATGATCAATTGGATGCAAAAAATCTTTTCATTTACAAAAGTAGAAGCAACATTATGGGCTTCACTAGCGGTGGACCTAAGTTTAACGCAAGTTGTAAATGGAACAAAAGGGGTTCATGCTTCTTTAAAGAAAGACCAATTAGTAAGGGGTTGATGAACAATGATGAATATACGTTTGAATGTTTCGTTGTTAAGAGAAAAAGTACCAAATTTAACGGTTGCCGCAAAGCAGATTGGTATAAGATCAGCAACAGTATCAAATCTTTGTACAGGAAAAATTCCTCTTGCGAAAGCTGAAGTTCAAACACTCGTACGACTATCAATGTTGGCGGGGTGTTCAATTGACGAGCTGATTATCTATAACAATAAACTAAGTGTAATTGAAACAGGTATAAAAGTAATTGATTGCTTAGCGCCACTAAGAAAAGGAAGTGTAACTGGACTTGTAGCTCGTAAAGATATGGGTCAGCTAGTCTTAATAGCCGAACTTTTTTATCGCTTAAAACGTAAAGGGTTCAAAACAATGTTGATACACCCGAATCAAATAATTCCCGGTGTTGCAGAAGTGAAAAAGGAATCGGAGTTCATAGCGTCATCGAAAGAAAACGCGATACTGCTGATAAAGGAGCAATTAAACAATGAAGATGTACTAATTGTGATGGACCGCGCTCACGTAATTCAAGGAGATCTTCGCTATCTTCAACAACAAGATCTCGATAAATTAAAAAGTATAACCATTCTTTTAGTTGATTTAAAAGGGGAAGCAGTTGATGAAGAGTTGCCTTTTGGACCATTAGACACGTTATGGGGGTTTGATAGCAAGCTAGTTGCACAAAAGAAATATCCTGCACTCGATCCATTATCTTCTTACTCGGATGATGGATTTGAGGCATCTAATACTCTGCGCTTTCAAAAAGATATGAAAAGATATTTAAGGCGTTATCAAGAACTACGTACACTCTACAGTCAAAAAGGTTATGATAAACTTCCTGAAGAGGAGACATTTTATTTTCAAGTTGGAGAAAGGCTTGAAGCTTATTTCACACAACCCTTTTTTATTTCAGAGCCGTACACGAAACGGAAGGGGGAGTCTGTCTCTTATAAAAAACTTATGCATGATTTACAAGAAATTCTTGCAGGAAAATGGAATCATGAGCCAATTTCCTATTTCATGTACAAAGGTTCTCTTGATAAAAGATAGATAACAACAAAAAAAGCGCCTCAGACGGTAATTTCTGCAACAAATAGCGAAGATCTGTGTGCAAAACCGGCTGATGCGCTATATCCCTTGCTCAATCAAATATTGAAAGGGGATGGATTAATCGGTTACACCGAGTGCGATTTTGGCATAACGAGACATTTTATCTTTTGACCACGCTGGGCTCCAGACAATATTAACATCTACTTCGCCAATTTCTCCTAACTCTTGAAGATCCGTTAGAGAGTTTTTAACGTCGGAAACGATGGTTCCTGCGAGCGGACATCCCATAGCTGTTAATGTCATTTCAACTTCTGCATTTAAGTCATCATCTAGATGAATGTCATAAATCAGACCTAAATTCACGATGTCAATTCCTAGTTCTGGGTCCATTACGTTTTCAAGTTCTCCCATTACTCGTTCTTTCGTTTCTTTCATTTCTTGTTCTGTTGGCATAACGACACCTCCGAAACTCGTTTACATTAAGTATACCAACGTTTTTTATTCATTTAAATAAAATTGCTCAAACTTTAATGAAGGGAGCGTATCTTTGCGAATCATTCGTTGTAAATGTTTTTTAAATAAGAACATAACCCAAATATGCATGTTCGCTTGAGTAAATGTGTAAAGAATCCAAGGCAGAGATGGTTGATACTCATGAATGGCAATGATGCACTCATCTTTATGAGGAATTTTTCTAAACTCGATTCGGCCTCTTCCTGGTTCCGCATTAACCTTCGCAAATGCACCACCTGTAATATAATAAAGCGCACGTTGTTCATGACTGCGTTCTTTTGCATAAGAAAACTCTAGCATCTTTTTATTGAAAAGATAAATTGACGATTGGTGGTCATTTTCTTTTGCGTGTAGAAACGGTTTTCCAATGCTCTCTAACCATTGTAAATAATAGCGACCGAGCCAATCAGCACTCTGGTCTTTCGGTAGCGGCACACGTTGAATGGAGCGAACATCGGCAACTTTTTGCGGTTTTGCAGGACGTGATTTCGGTTGATCGTTGCTTTCCTCTGCTTCTTCTTCAAGAGCTGCTTGAGCGGCTTCGCGGAATGTTGTTTGTCCATAGCTGAGGTCAGGGTGCATCCGTGATGCTTCGGCTACCATTGGGTGAATTAAGCTTTCAATTAATGGATAGACCATTTCTTTAGGGGTTCCTGTTGTAACCGAAACCCATAATCGGGATAGTTTTACAGACATAAATGGGACATTAATCATTTTTCGCTTTTTTCCCATAACATCTGCTGTTTCAAGCATAATATCACGATAGGTCATCACTTCAGGACCCGCAACATCAATTGATTTATCAGTAACATCTTTATTTCCGATTGAGCCATCAAGAGCATGTAGCACGTCAGGTAAAGCAACCGGGTGGGTTTTTTGTCGTGTCCATTTTGGTAAGATCATCATAGGCAATCGTTTTACGAGTTTCTTTACAATCGGGAAGGAAGATCCACTTGGTCCTACAATGAGCCCCGCACGAACGGTTGTAACCGGTACATGATAAGAATTTAGCACCATTTCAACTTCTCGGCGGCTTTCTAAGTGACGAGATAATTCTTTTTCATTTTCAGGAAGAATCCCACTTAAATAGATAATTTGTTTCACTTGATTTTTTTGAGCGGCTTGAGCAAAGTTATCAGCTAAAATAAAGTCCATATCCTCAAATTTCGCTTGTGTTAATTTTGCAGATGGCAGCATGGAATGGACGAGGTACACGGCATAGTCCACATCCTTTAATGCGTTTTCTGAATCACTTAATGAAAATAAATCGGCTTGTCGCCAGGTTATGTTGTCAGAATTTACTTTGTTTTCAATGGAACGTGATAATGCGATAATATGAGCTTTGTCTTTCAATTGATTCATTAAGTTTTTACCAATATAGCCACTCGCACCACTAATTGCAATAGTAGGTTTTTTTGCCATAGTTGTCCCTCCAGACGTTTGCTATCTACTGTGATACCCTTAGAACCTTGTTTTTAATCGGTTTATAAATGACGAAATTAGAAGTAAATAGAAGGGATTTTCGTTCTTTTGCGGAAATGTGTGAAATAAGAATGGATAAATAAAAAAATTTTATTGACGAATAAGGAGAGGTTCGTTACGATTAAGCCTTAATAACTTTATTGCACAAAAGCATAAAAGCGTGAAAGTGATAAAGTATTTGGGGGAAAGAGAAGGGAAGAATCGATGATGGAAGAAAAAAAGATATCGTTAGGATCGGCGATGCTTTTACTTATTGTTATGATGGCGCTAATCGTTACTAGCATGACTCTCTTACAAGCTGAGCCGCATATTCCGTTATTATTTTGTATTGTGTTAGTTAGTATAATCGGGATCTTTTTAAATATCAAATGGCAGGAACTCGAAAAAGCAATGGTAAAAGGTCTTACGGATGGTACAAAAGCCATTTTAATCCTATCATTAGTTGGGATTGTTATTGCCGTATGGATGATGAGTGGAACAGTTCCGACCATTTTGTTTTATGGTCTAACGATTATCTCTCCCGAATGGTTTGCGATTAGTGCCTTGCTTATCTGTATGATCGTATCTAGTTTTACAGGAAGCTCTTTTACAACCATTGGGTCTGTCGGTGTAGCAATGATGGGGATTGGGTTAGCTTTAGGGGTTAATCCGGCTATGGCTGCTGGTGCGATCATTTGCGGTGCATGCTTTGGCGATAAAATGTCGCCTTTATCCGATACGACGAATCTCGCTTCTGGTGCGATAGGCGTGGATTTGTTTACACATATTAAACATTTAATGTGGACGACTATTCCTAGCTTTCTCATTACGGCGGTTTTATTTTTGTTTATTGGCCGGACATATTCGGCAAGCGAGCCGGAAGGGGTTCAGGCAATGCTGGCAACATTAGATGCGTCATTCTCCATTAGCATGTTGACCCTGCTATCACCACTTGTGGTCGTAGTGCTTGCTTTTATGCGTTTTCCTACAATTCCAGCTCTAGCGATTGGAATCGGTACAGGACTTCTAACAGCTGGATTGATTCAAGGTAGCTGGACAATTAGCGAATGGTTTACTGTTATTCAAAATGGTTTTTCAACAGAAACCGGAAATGAATCAATTGACGCAATCGTTAATGCTGGTGGCCTACAGTCGATGATGTGGTCCATTTCACTCGTTATCATTGCATTATTGCTCGGAAGTTTGATTCAGCGGGTAGGTTTAATTGATCGACTACTAACGTTTTTTCGCTCATTTCTCAACAGCAGAGGAAACGTCATTGGCGCCACTGCTGCATCTTCCATCAGCGTTAACGCATTAACAGGCGAACAATACCTGTCTATTTTATTACCTGGTAAAGCATTTGAGAAGCATTACGAAAGGCTAAACATAGAGAAAAAAAATCTCTCCAGAACACTTGAAGATGCAGGAACACTTGTTAATCCTCTAATTCCGTGGGGAGTAAGTGGCGCTTTTTTCGCTTCTACATTAGGTGTAGCAGTTATTGACTACATTCCGTATGCCTTTTTCTTATTTTTATCACCAATTTTAACGATTCTTTTTGGCTATTTAGGTATTGGCGTTGGGAAGAAAGCAGCACACTCGTAATAAAAGGATTCACGGCGATTGACCTTCAAATACTAGGGTCATCGCTTTTTTATTTATTCGATTTGGCGAACGTAAAAAAATACGCTATGCTCATTATAGATAGAAGGGGTGACATCATGATTCGTCAATTGTTTGAAGAAGACCAAGTATTTTTTGCCTTAATGGAAACTGGGATAAACGATGATTATATCGAAAGAATCTTTCCATCTTTAACAAAAGGAAACCACGTGCTGTATGGGTTGTTCATTGAGGATCAACTAGTTAGTATGGCTGGTTATACGGTCTTCTCTAATTACTATGCTATGTTAGGTCGCTTACGCAGCGATCGTCGATTTCAAGGAAAAGGCTATTCAACAAGTTTACTAGCTTTCGTAATCGAAAGAGCGAAAGATGATTCAAATGTTCAATGGATTGGCGCAAACACGGAGCGCGACAACCTTTCTGCTCAAAAAATATTAGCACGATTACACATGAAGAAAGTAACAACATTATTTAATGCAACAAAAGTCACGGCTGCAGATACTAGCTTCAATGAAGCCATTACGTGGAAAGAGATCGTCGACATTGAAGCAAAACAAGATTTACTTATAAAAGAATTTGTAGACGAGCATCGGGTGTTTCCATATGAATGCTACTATTCATTTCCAGCAACACATTCTCTCTTTTTAGAAGCGAATGTAAATGATTGGTGTTTGTTTCAACATCCTACTGAAGATCGATTCGTCATTTTTAAATACGATCAAAAAGGGACAAATTATTTACATATGGTATATCCATGGGATGACCTTTGGACACAAGAAGGACTGTGGGAAGTTGTACGAAACCAAGTTCAGTTGTTTAATGAGAAGTTTTCGGAGGGGAAGCTTTGGATTGATTTGTCTGAAACGCAAAAAAGTTTAAAGCCAGAGGATGTTACGTTTGAAATTCCATCCCCGTGGATTTTATTTGAAGTGAAACGTGACTAACGGATAAAAAGCAAATAGACGGTTCACCCTAAATAGGATGAACCGTCTTTTATGGTATTCATATCTTTCCGTTTCTGCCTTGAAGAATGGATTTATTTTGTTAATGCCGGTTCTTTTCGTTTTACATCAAAACGATCGTTGTTCATGACTTTCGTCCATGCTGAGATAAAGTCGTTGACAAATTTTCCTTTATTATCGTCTTGAGCGTATACTTCTGAAATCGCTCGAAGGATGGAATTAGAACCGAAAACTAAATCAACACGCGTCGCAGAGCGAACAACTTTGCCAGTACTACGATCACGGCCTTCATACACATCGCCATCAACAGCTTTCCACTCAATACCAATGTCAAGCAAGTTAGTGAAGAAATCGTTTGTTAATGTACCAACTTGATTCGTGAAGACACCGTGGTTGCTACCATCGTGGTTTGTGCCTAGTACGCGCATACCTCCAACGAGAACCGTCATTTCCGGCGCAGTTAAGTTAAGAAGGTGTGCTTTATCAACAAGCAATTCTTCTTCTGAAACGGTAAATTTTTGTTTTTGGAAATTACGGAATCCATCAGATGACGGTTCTAAAACGTCAAAGTTCTCAATATCAGTTTGGTCTTGTGTTGCATCGCCACGTCCCGGAGTAAATGGAACCGTTACATCAAAGCCTGCATCGTTTGCGGCTTTTTCAATAGCTGCATTTCCGCCAAGAACGATTAAGTCGGCAAGACTCACGTTAATCTCTGTTGTTTCATGTAATTTTTCAAGGGTTGTAAGGGTGTTTGTAATTGAACCATTTTGGAAAATTGCCCAGTCTTTTTGCGGGGCAAGACGAATACGTGCACCATTTGCTCCGCCGCGGTTATCTGAACCTCGGAACGTGCTTGCAGAAGCCCACGCTGTTGTCACAAGATCCGATACATGAAGATTTGTATTTAGAATCTCCTCTTTTAATGTAGCGATTTCTTGTTCAGACAGATCGTAATTCCCTGCTGGAATCGGATCTTGCCATAATAATACCTCACTTGGAACTTCTGGTCCTAAATAACGATCACGTGGACCCATGTCACGGTGTAACAATTTAAACCAAGCACGTGCAAAAGCATCTGCAAATTCTTCAGGATTTTCATGGAAATGTCGCGAAATTTTTTCGTAAGCCGGGTCCATGCGAAGTGCCATGTCAGCTGTTGTCATGATCGTTTTTACGCGAATCGAGTTGTCCTCTGCGTCAGGAGCTAAATCTTTTTCTTCGACATTCACTGGTGTCCACTGGTGAGCACCGGCAGGACTTTTTGTTAATTCCCATTCATAGCCAAAAAGAAGATCAAAGAAGCCGTTATCCCATTGAGTAGGATTTTGTGTCCAAGCACCTTCAATACCACTTGTAATGGTGTCGCGGCCTTTTCCGCTACCATGCGTACTTAACCAACCGAGACCTTGTGCTTCAATCGGAGCTGCTTCAGGTTCTGCGCCTACATGCTTGTCAGCTTCGCCAGCGCCATGGGCTTTACCGAATGTGTGACCACCGGCAACGAGTGCAACAGTTTCTTCATCATTCATTCCCATCCGTCCAAATGTTTCACGAATGTCGCGGCCACTTTGAACAGGGTCAGGGTTTCCGTTAGGTCCTTCAGGGTTTACGTAAATCAAGCCCATTTGCACAGCAGCAAGAGGGTTTTCGAGCTCACGGTCACCTGAGTAACGGTTATCGCCAAGCATTTCTGTTTCGTTCCCCCAATAAATATCTTCTTCAGGGTGCCACACGTCCGGACGACCCCCACCGAATCCAAATGTTTTCCCGCCCATAGATTCAATAGCGACGTTTCCAGTTAGCAAGAATAAATCTGCCCAAGAAATTTTATTTCCGTACTTTTGTTTAATTGGCCATAGCAAGCGTCGAGCTTTATCAATGTTTGCATTGTCAGCCCAGCTATTTAATGGGGCAAAACGTTGGGCACCAGCTGCACCACCACCACGACCATCACCAGTACGATATGTACCAGCAGAATGCCAAGCCATACGAATAAACATAGGACCGTAATGACCGAAGTCAGCGGGCCACCAGTCTTGGCTGTCTGTCATAAGCGCATGTAAATCTTTTTTCAATCCTTCATAATCTAAGTTCTTGAATGCTTCAGTATAATCAAAGTCTTCATTCATTGGATTTGATTTTTTGTCATGTTGACGAAGAATTGATAAGTTTAGTTGATTAGGCCACCATTCACGTTCTGGCGTTCCGGAAACGGTTGTGTTCGTCGGACTCCCGTGAAAAAACGGACATTTTCCTCCTGAATGATTCGCTTCAGAAATGATGTTATTTTCAGTCATAATCATTCTCCTTTTTAAAAGATTAATAGAATAATTGTAATCACCTGAAATCGAATCTCAGATGATAATAATTATTATGTAATCATTATAATAAATTTTGCACAACTTGAAAAGGATTATCTTGTTAGAATGAGAAAGTTTTTGTCGGACCACTGGCGGGGGGTGAAGAAGTTTGTTGTCTGTAAAAGTGCGAACACTATAAAGAATAGGGAGAGAGCCCTAAATGTAATTGATAAAAACTTCTTAGTAAGTGAGACTAGCGAAACGCTAAGAAATCAAAGTGTAAACCGATAAACATAGGGAATAGTGCTTAACGGTTAACACTAGTATAGCAAATTCCCAAACAAGTTAAAACAAAAACACATTATGTAAGCGATTGATATTAGAAAATAAAAATTTTATTGACAATTAAAAAGAGATCATCTACAATTACGTCATCTTCCTATTGGACAAACGACCTAGTCTTCCTACATACAATTAATACGTCCACTGGAAAAATTAATTAAGGGGGTCATACTTTTGAAAAAATATCTTAAGTATGCAGCAATTTTTGGCGGATTAAGCATGATGCTTGCAGCTTGTAATGGAGGAAGCGAAGAAGGAAGTTCTTCTGGAGGAGATGATGAAGTAACACTTGATTTTTGGTTTTTTACCGGTGAAGATGATCCGAATTCTGAAAATACTATTAACCCAGTTATTGATTTCTTTATTGAAGAAAACCCGAATATTAACGTGAATTTACGCCAGTTGACTTGGGATAATGGACTTGAACAAATTACAACGGCTTTTGCTGGAAACTCTGTTCCTGATGTCATTGAATTAGGGGATACCTGGTTTGCCAACTTTGTCGAAGAGGGCGTTCTTGCGAATGTTTCTGAACAAGTTCAACCAATTTATGATAATCATGTGAATTGGGATACGGTTACGTATGAAGACGATGTTTACGGCATGCCATGGTTGATGTCTTCTAGAGCAATGTATATTAATACAGATATTTTTGAAGAAGCAGGGCTTGATCCAAATAGTCCACCGCAAAATTGGGAAGAGATGCTCGAGTACGCAAAACAAATTGAAGAAAATACAGATGCGTCTGGTTTTGGCATCCATGCAGGTGAGCCGGAAGCAACATGGCATTATTTCATGGCGACAGCTTGGAGTAACGGAGCGGACGTATTAAATGAAGATAACTCGGCAAGTACCATTAACTCACCAGAAATGATTGAAGCGCTTGAATTTTACAAGGAAATGAGCGAATACTCCCTTGTATCACAAAGTGAAGTCATTGATAGTGAATTTCGTGCAGGAAATATCGGCATGTCCTTCTCAGGAGCATGGGGTGTCTTCTCTATTCCACGTGATGCGCCAGATTTAAACTTTGACGTTGCACCAATTCCAGATGGGGCACAAGCGACAGCATCGAGTTTTGCAGGTGGCGAAATTTTAGTTATTCCAGAAGGGTCAGAAAATAAAGAGGAGGCCTTTATGTTAATGGAGCATGTTGCTTCTGAAGAACAAGCGATCGACCATATGCAGCGTGTTGGTTCGATGTTTGCGGCTGTTCCTGGAGTAGAAGAGCACGAATTTTTTGATGAAAATCCGCAGTTATCTGTTTTTGCTGGTCAGCTAGAGAGTGCTAAATCGTCTCCTGCCATTACTGAGTGGCAAAGCATAAGTCGCCATGTCGTTGAAGCGGTCGAACGTACGTTGTTAAATGGAGTCGATCCAACAGAGTCTTTAAATGATGCTCACGAAAAAATTGAAAACGAGCTTTAATAAGAATAAGAATAGAAATAAGCGAAAATCTGCAAGCTTTAAAATGTTTTCGACAAGTAAAAATCCCTCGTGAAAGCGGGGGATATCCTTTTTAATGTGGAGGTGTGACGGTGTCAACTTGGACAGCAATGAAGCAAAGTAAGATGGCTTATATCTTTTTGCTCCCGTGGTTTTTATTGTTTGCCGTATTTAGCGTATATCCGTTAATTCAATCGTTTATTTATAGCTTTCATGATGTGCAAATTTTACGTGGAGAAATGGAGTTTGTTGGATTAGAAAACTATACAAGTTTGTTTCAGGACCCTGTATTTGGACGGGCGCTACTCAACACATTTATTTATGTTGTTGGTACAATCCCGTTCACGGTATCAATTGCTTTAATTTTAGCGTTAGCCGTTAACCAAAGAATCCCGTTTAAAAATTTCTTTCGAGTCGGGTTTTTCTTGCCAACCGTAACGTCCATTATTGTCGTATCAATGATGTTTAATTTTATGTATTCGCCGTCAGGTTTTTTAAATATGATCTTAAACCTCTTTAATTTGCCGACTATGAACTGGCTAATGGATACGAGAACGGCTCTTGCTTCATTAATGGGTCTGTCGGTTTGGATGTCGTGTGGGTTTTATATGCTGATTTTTCTAGCTGGATTGCAATCAATTCCAAAAGATTTATATGAAGCTGCTACGGTCGATGGCGCGTCGCGGTTTAAACAATTTTGGCATGTAACAATGCCGCATATTCGCCAAATTGCCATTGTTGTCATTGTCATTAACACAATTAATACGTTTCAAGTTTTTCCAGAAGTATACACGCTAACAAGCGGGGGACCGTTAAATGCGACTACAACCATCGTGTTCTATTTATACGAGGAAGCATTTAAACAATTTCAGTTTGGTCCTGCATCTGCAACGGCATATGTCCTGTTTGTGATTATCATGGGTATCTCACTGTTGATGTTAAAAGTTATGGGCATTAATAAGGGGGTTGGAGACTGATGAATCAACCATCTCACCAGCCGAAAGCGCCGCTCTTAATGAACGATAGCGCGACGCCGTTAGGACCAAATAAGAAGCCGAAAAGAAAATGGTTGGATTATAAGCCTCGAGAAATCGGTTTATTCTTTCTTTTACTCATACCGTTAAGTGTCATGCTCATACCATTCTTATATATGGTGAGTATTTCAATCAAAACCGACGGGGTCGTCCTGCGAACGTTAGCAGACATTATTCCGAGGAATCCATCATTTGATAATTACGTCACGGTCCTTTCAAACGGGAATTTCGCACGGTATTTAGGAAACAGTTTATTTGTTTCAACATCGATTGTAGTAGGAAATGTTTTTTTCTGTACGATGGTGGGCTATACATTTGCAAAAATGACGTTCCCAGGAAAAAATATGATCTTTATTCTCGTCTTGACGAGTTTTATGATTCCTTTCCAAGTAACTATGATACCCGTGTTTCAACTTATGCAAAACATTGGTTGGATCGATACGTATCAAGCGCTTATTGTTCCTACCCTTGTTACGCCGTTTGGTATTTTCTTAATGAGGCAATATATTTCGGGCTTACCAGATGAATTAATTTACGCAGCAAAAGTTGATGGAGCATCAGAGTTTCGTATCGTCTGGCAAATAATTTTTCCGTTAGCTAGACCAATCGTTGCGGTTCTTGTCATTATGACATTTTTAAATTCGTGGAACGATTTTTTATCGCCACTTATTTTAACCACTTCACCTGAAATGAGGACGATTCCATTAGGCTTGGCGGAGTTTAGCTTTTTAAATAATACGAACTGGGGTCATTTAATGGCGGCTTCTGTTGTGTCGTTGTTACCAGTGTTTATCATCTTTATTTTCTTCCAGAAACAAATTATATCTGGTCTAGTTTCAGGCGCAATTAAATCGTAAGGTGATAAAGAAAAGAGGGATAAATCGATGGGAATGAGAGTAGAAAAACAGCTAACGATTCATGAAAAAGTAGGCATGCTTTTTTCGATGGGGGCACCTAGCAATGTTGTAGATCATCAGTTTCATCAGCGCTTTGCTGCGTTGCCGTTTGGCGGAATGAGCATCTACCCTTACAATATTGAAAGCAAAGAACAGCTCCTTTCATTGTTTCAAGATGTGCAAGAGTTTAACGAAAAGAAAGGTTACGAAAGTCCTTTTCTAATGGCGCTAGATGAAGAGGGGGGGACACTATCAACGCTTGATCGCTTTTTCCCTTCCGTTCCAGGAAACCGAGCGCTCGGTTTAAAACATAATCCACAATTAGCGTATGACAATGGGAAGTTGCTCGGTAGTATGATGGCAACATATGGGGTAGCGGTCGATTGGGCTCCTATATTAGACGTAAACACCAATCGGAAAAATTCGGTCATCGGCGTTAGAAGTTACGGTGAGGATCCTACGCTAGTCAGCGATTATGGGGCCAAGTACATACAAGGATTGCATGATGCTGGAGTTGCGGCAACAGCAAAACATTTTCCAGGGCATGGAGAAACAGAAGCAGACTCACATTTAGGTTCGGTCACATGTAGTTTAAGTGAAAGCGAAATTTTTGAGAAACTCATTCCTCCCTTCGAGCGTGCGATTCGCGAAGGGGTTGATGCAATTATGGTGAATCACGTCATTTACGACCAAGTTGCACAATCTAACGGACTACCAGCTACAATGTCGCATTACTGGATGACCGAGATACTCCGTGGAAAATTAGGCTTCAATGGAGTGATTTGCACTGATGATATGGAGATGCGTGCCATTAAAGACCATTTTCCAGCGAAAGAAATCGGTGTACTCGCGGTAGAGGCTGGCGTTGATCAACTATTAATCTGCCATTCTCCTGAGCTGCAGCAAG
Source organism: Alkalihalobacillus sp. LMS6 (assembly GCF_024362765.1). Lineage (NCBI taxonomy): Bacteria > Bacillati > Bacillota > Bacilli > Caryophanales > Bacillaceae > Alkalihalobacillus > Alkalihalobacillus sp. LMS6. Next base: position 1,668,575 of record NZ_CP093302.1, read on the forward strand.
AAGTTTTTGATGGGCTTGTTGCAGCAGTTGAAACTGGAAGAATTTCAGAAAGTCGAATTGACGAATCAATTGAACGATTGGTTCAATTAAAAAAAGCCGTGACCCTTTATCGGTCAAATGCTACGGTTATACCAGAGAGACAGTGGGCACAACATGCTTTACAGCTCGCAAAGCAATGTTTGCATGTGGAGCGTGACCCCAAACAATTGCTTCCTCTCGATCAAACAAAGTCGTATGCCCTTATTTTGCCGAAGCTTGAAGCTTTAACACCAGCAGATTCGACAGATGGAAAGGAAGTTCCGCTCGCCTCTAAACTTGTCAATTTACAAGTAGACACCTTTTCGATATCATTAAAACCAACGCAAGAAGAAATAACGGAATTAAGGCAACAAGTCGACGATAAAGATGTTGTGATCATCGGTACCATTAACGCCCATTTGTTCACAGAGCAACAAGCGTTAGTACGTCGGTTAAATGATAAAGACTGTATCGTGCTCGTACTACGTGATCCATATGATTGTGATGTGATTCCTGCTGAACAGACGGTTTTACTTATCTGTTCTACTGGTGAATCGAGTATGGAGGCTTTTGCGCTCGAATACAGTTAAGCAGGTAGGGATTGGAGTGGATTCCAGATGCAAGCAAGACAAGGCAATCAAAAATTGTTAAAGCAGTTTAATAAATCCAAGCTATTAAATCTTATTAATCACTACGCGCCAATATCTAGAACGGATTTGGTTCAAAAAACAGGCCTGAGCCCAACGACTGTTTCTTCTTTAGTTGAAGAAAGTTTACACGATGGTGTAGTTATCGAAACAGGATCAATCGGCGAAGGAGTAGGAAGAAAAGCCACACTTTTAGAAATTAATGCACGTGGTGGGTTTGTCATAGGTGTCGACCTTAGTTTTGCCACAGAATTAACGTTGCTTAATTTACGTGGGGAGTTACTCGTTACCGAAAAAATGGACGAATTAACAGACGTGAATTTATCAGAGTTACCGAATTTATTGAAAACCTTTTTGACCAAGCAAAACATTCATCAAGAAGAAGTAAAAGGAATTGGGATCTCGTTACCTGGAATTCTTGATGAAGATCGAAAGAAGATTGTTTTTTCCTATAATTTAAATGTCCGAAACTATCCTCTACATGCAGTTGTAGAAGAAGCTTTTCAAGTGCCGATTCACCTCGTTAATGACGTAAATGCTGCAGCTTTTGCTGAGCAGTGCAGTGGTAATGCGATAGGCAGTCATAGTTTAGTGTACACGTTGCTTAGTCGAGGGGTTGGGACAGGTGTCATTTTAAGAAATGAAATTTATGATACTGGGCATACAGGCAATTCGATTACAGCAAGAACGTTTGATCAGGAGCAGACAGTTTTTCATCCATTAAATGTGTATTCGATTTATAACCTCGCAAAAGGGATAAAAGATCGACATCCAGAGACTTTTCATGAAGTATCGGATCATTATGCCATAATTGATCGTTTCTTTCTTCTAGCATTTCAGCAAAAGAAAGAACCTTTTTTTACGGAAGCAAAGCGAATGGCGGAAGACATTGTAATCCTCTTAAGTAATTATGCATTATTGCTGAAGCCGGAAAAAGTGTTGGTGAATGGTTGGGTAGCTGAACAACAGTCTTTTTTTGCATATATGTTACATGTGCTAGACGAATTAGAAAAAACAACGACTATTTCGATCTGTTTAGAGAAATCGTATTGGAAAGAAAAAGGACCTTCTCTTGGTGCAGCTAGACTAGCGCTGCATCACATTTTTAAAGAAATGCAATTTTCATAGGTGGATGTGGAGACGAGCGATTTTGTGTGAATCGCTTGTCTTTTTGCATTTGTTTGATAGATTTTCTCATATTTTTAAAGACAAGCTTGCTAAAACATGCTATATTCTTTTCATTCTTATATTTTAAGGAATATTAAGAGACATGTCCGAAAATGGTGGTGGGAAGAATGAATGATTTAAGACAAAACAAGAAAATGGGTACACGCATCCTCGATACTGTGGAACGTGTCGGAAACAAATTACCGCATCCGTTTATGTTATTCTTATATTTAGCGATTGCTGTAATTGTATTCTCAAGTATTATTGCAAGTTTCGGTGTTTCGTTTACACATCCAGGCACTGGTGAAGAGACAGCTGTTCGAAGCTTGGTTTCAGCTGAAGGATTTATGTACATACTTGATTCAATGATTTCCAATTTTATTGGCTTTACGCCACTTGGGCTTGTTTTAACGATGATGCTTGGGATTGGCTTAGCTCAGCAGGTTGGACTAGTTGAAACCTTTATTAAAAGTACCATTTTGAGAGCGCCAACAAAGCTAGTGACGATTGCAGTTGTGACGACTGGTATCGTCGGTAATATCGCATCAGACGCAGCTTACGTTCTGATTCCGCCACTTGGAGCGATGATTTTCTATGCGCTTGGTCGTCACCCGCTTGCCGGAATGGCTGCTGGATTTGCAGGTGTAGGGGCAGGTTTTACAGCAAACTTCATTCCTGCCGGGACGGATGTTCTGCTTTCAGGTATTTCGACTGAAGTCGTACAAACGATGGAACCTGGTATGATTGTCCATATGACCGACAACTATTACTTTATGATTGTCTCTTCTATTATGCTTATTATCATTTGTACAGTTATTACGGAACGAGTCATTGAGCCGCGTTTAGGGAAATTTAACGCTAAATACGGCGCAAAAGAATATGTGGAGCAAGAACTGGATACGGTCGGACCTAAAGAAAGCAAAGCATTACTGGTTTCTTTAGCTGCTGGCTTTGTGTATTTAGTGATTATTTCATTTTTTATTGTTCCTGAAAGTGGAATATTGCGAGGTGAAGGTGGAAGTATCGTTCCTTCTCCGTTTATTAGTAATATTGTACCAATTTTATTATTTTTATTTTTAACGATATCAATTGCGTACGGTATCGCTGCTGGTGTCATTAAATCAACTCGGGATGTCCCGGAGATGATGGCCGAAGCAATTAAAAGTATGGCGGGCTATATTGTGTTAATCTTTGCGGCGGCGCAATTTATTGCGTACTTTGACTGGAGTAATATCGGCGTATGGATTGCAGTGAGCGGCGCAGAGTTTTTAGAAAGTGTGAACATGACAGGAATGGGTGTCATTGTCGCTTTTATCTTTTTAACGACATTATTAAACTTGTTTATCTTTAGTGGGTCTGCCCAGTGGGCATTAATGGCTCCAGTATTTATACCGTTATTTATGTTACTTGATTATCATCCTGCACTCGTGCAGTTAGCGTACCGGATTGGTGACTCATCAACAAGTGTAATTACACCAATGAATCCATATGTTCCGATGGTTTTAGCGTTTATGAAAAAATACGATTCACGAGCTGGATTTGGCACATTGTTCTCTATAATGCTCCCCTATACGCTCGTAATTTTAGCATTATGGATTGTTTTATTTTTAATCTGGACTGGATTTGAGTTGCCAATTGGACCTGGCGTAACAGATTACAAAGGTTAATGGAACAAAAGGGAGAGGGTAACATGTTTTTTAAAGAAGCAACAAGCAATCATGATCAAGTGGTCAAATGGAGACGACAACTTCATCGAAACCCTGAATTAAGTCATGAAGAACGACAAACCCAGCAGTTTGTTTGCGACACGTTAGAAGAAGCAGGGATTGCGTATGAAGTGATGCAGAAAAGCTATGGTGTCATTGGCATGATTAAGGGGGAGCAGCCGGGTAAAATTGTCGCTTTACGGGCAGATATGGATGCACTGCCGATTGAGGAAAAAAATGACGTCCCTTATCGTTCAACGAAAGAACGGATCATGCATGCGTGCGGTCATGATGCACATACAGCGATGCTGCTCGGAGCTGGAGTTACGCTTCAGAAAAGAAGAGATGAGATTGCTGGGACCGTTTTGCTTTTATTTCAGCCTGCTGAAGAAGATGCACCAATTGGTGGTGCACAGGCAATGATGGAAGATCCAACTTTCTTAGAAAACGAGCCTGATGTGGTCTTCGGTCAACATGTGTGGCCAGACTTACCAGTCGGACAAATAGGCGTTCGAGCAGGGGCAATGATGGGGAATTCCGATCGTTTCTCCATCGTTATTAATGGAAAAGCAGGCCATGCTAGTATGCCTCACCAAGCAGTTGATGCGATTGTAGTAGCAAATCAACTGATGTCGAGTTTACAAACCATTGTGAGCCGTAATGTTGATCCACTTGACTCCGCAGTCATTACAGTTGGAAAAATTTCAGGAGGAGACCGCTACAATGTTGTCGCAAGTGAAGTTACCCTTGAAGGAACAGTACGAACGTTTTCGTTAGACGTACGGGAGCAGGTTGAAAAACGCTTAATCCAACTGGCAAATCAAGTAGCAGGAGCAATGGGTGCAAGTGCCACAGTTCATTATCAAAAAGGATATGTTGCAACGCTGAACACTGAAAAATGGGCAGAGCATGTAAAACAGCAAGCGCGCACATTATTTGGTGAGCACGGGGCGCCTGATGTGAACCCTAGTTTAGCTGGTGAAGATTTTGGCCGATTTCTACAACACTATCCTGGTGCTTACTTTTGGTTAGGAACCGCCATAAAAGAACGACCTGTTCAAAGTCCACTACATGACTCAACATTTGACATTGATGAAGAAGCACTTGTTTACGGCGTTAATATCATGGCAACAACTGCTGTGACGGCATTACAGCAAGTAAATAGAGAGGGGAATTAATACATGGAGACTCGAATTGATGACTGGATATTGGAACAAGAAGAGACCATTCAAGCGTGGCGTCGCGAGCTGCATCAAATCGCTGAGGTGGGATTTTGTGAATATGAAACAACGCATTACATCATCCAACAACTCGAACCTCTTAATTTTACCCTCCACACTGGTCGTTCGGTAATGGATGATGGAGCACGATTTGGTGTGCCTCATGCAGATGAATTACGAAAACACGAGCAACGAGCGCTCGAACATGGTGTTCCGCAAACGTTAATGGAGAAAATGAAAGGTGGCTTTACTGGAGTTGTAGCCGTTCTCGAGACGGGAAGACCTGGTAGCCATACAGCCATGAGGTTTGATATTGATGCACTGCCGATAGAAGAAGACACAACGGAAGACCATCTACCTGCGAAAGCGGGATTTCATTCCCTACATAATGGAATGATGCATGCATGTGGTCACGATGGTCACACAGCAATTGGTCTGGCGAATGCACATTTTTTAGCTACATGGAAAGAGCACTTATCAGGTACATACACGCTAATCTTTCAGCCAGCTGAAGAAGGGAGCCGAGGAGCGAAAGCGATCGTAGAAAAAGGCTGGCTCGACGGCGTCGATTATTTTCTTAGTGGTCACTTAGGCATTCGATCCCAGCCAGTAGGAACACTCATCTCTGGTGCGACATCGATTTTGGCGACAACAAAAATCGATGCAACATTTACGGGAAAAACAGCTCATGCTGGAATGGAACCACATAAAGGCAAAAATGCCATGCTTGCTGCTTCCACAGCTGTATTAAATTTGCACGGCATTTCTCCTCATAGTGATGGCGAGACGCGCATAAATGTTGGCCGTTTTGAAGCGGGGAGCGGTCGCAACATTGTTCCGGGAGATGCAGTTTTACAATTAGAAACCCGGGGCGAGTCTACAAATGAAAATGCCTACATGAAAACCGAGGCGATTCGACGGCTAGAGGGCGCTGCGCACATGTACGATGTGACTTTAGACTATCAAATTGTTGGCGAAGGACTTGCTGCAGAGACAGACGCTTATTATATTGAAAAAATTCCAGTTGTCACAAGCTCAAGTCGCTATGTTCAAACTGTAAAAGAATCGATGGCGCTAAATGGGTCTGAAGATGTAACCTACATGATGCGTCACGTTCAAAATCATGGTGGTAAAGCTAGCTATATGATTTTTGGTAGCCAGTTAGCAGCAGGCCATCATCATAAACAGTTTGATTTTGAAGAAGGCGCGCTTTATGTTGCCGTAAGCGCATTTGCACATATCGTTGTTCATAACTAGATTATTTATAAAAAGAGCTTCAAGTGTTAGAAAATATGACGCTAGCTCTTTTTTTGCATCAAATTGACTCACGTATAAAGGAAATTCATTCACATATGAAAAGAGGGAAAGAATGACGATTAATTTAGGAGTCGTTGGGCCGGAAGATTCAGTTGGTACACTAACCAAAGTGGTCGAAGAGTATCCTTCATTTAAAGCGATTCCGATCATCTATGAAAAAGTAGAACAAGCTCCTGCCAAAATTAAACAAACTACCCAACATGTTGATCAATGGCTTTTCTCCGGTCAAGCTCCGTACTCACTCTGTACGGAAATGAACATTGTCTCAAAAGATCACTCTTGGTTTGTTCCTCTTGAGGGCTCCAGTTTATTAGGAACATTTTTGGAGGCATTTTACCACACAGATCAAAAAAAACTAGAGATAAGTTTGGATACAATTTCACCTCAATATACCAACTGGCTTATTAATGAATTTTCACTAGCTCATTTAACCATACATTTGTTTGATTATCCTGATTACGTTGAAGAAGAAAAATTGATTGTGTTTCACAAACAAGCATTTCAATCAGGAAAAACAGCTTTTGCATTGACTTGTTTAAGAGGGGTTTACCAAGCACTTATACAACTTGGCATCCCTTGTTACCGTGTGAAGCCAGCGGAGCCAGTAACACGAAATATTTTAGGGCGAATACAAGATCGGATGAATTCTCTTTATTATAAAAAAGCTCAAATTGGTGTCGTTGGAGCGCTTATTTCGTTTTCGCAAACAGAACAAAAAGAGATGGTTTATTCCTATAAGCGAAAGCACCAAGAACTAGTTATTAGAAAAAGACTGTTAGATTACGCTGAATCGCTTCAGGGATCATTTATCGAAATAGGGAACGGCTATTTTGAAATCTTTACAACAAGAGGAGAAATTGAAGCGCAGAGCTGGCCTTATGAAGTCATTGATGACGTGAAAACGAGCACAAATCTAACCATTTATTTAGGAATTGGTTACGGTAGGACGGCTCTGGCAGCGTCCAAACATGTTCAAAGTGCGCTCGATTTTAGTAAGCAAGCAAGAGAACAAATGATTGTGCTTGTCGATGAGGAAAACAATGTTTCTGAAGCGAAGCGACATGAAGAACCATTTCACTATCGTCAAGTTTTTTTAGGAGACAAGTCGGCACGTGTAGCAGTTGGACCAGGCACAATTGCACGCATTTACGCAAAAGTAGCTCAACAAAAACAAGCCCACTTCTCTGCACAAGACGTGGCGATTTGGTTGGAAGGAACCGAGCGACACGCGCGGCGAATTTTATTCGAGCTGGAAAAAGGAAACGTGATTCAGCAAGTCGGAGAAGAGCAATCTGGAAGACGAGGAAGGCCGAGAAAGGTTTACTGTTTAAAAGACAGCTTGTGAGTAAGCTGTCTTTTTTTTTATTAATCCAGGTTAATGTCATGAAGTGAGGGTGGTTTAATAATTTCTAAATACATGATTTATGTATCTACCGAATTAATGCTTTTTTGAATATTTTTAACCATAAGATCGTTCTTTTGTATAGTAAATATAACTAAAGCTTGTTCCATATAATTGATAGAAAGGTTTTCTTTACCTTTTAAGTGATAACAATAACCTATTTGATACAGACTATCACCAATTACAGACAAAATATTATTTTGAACACAAGTTTCGATAGCGTCAAAACTATATTGAAGAGATTGATCAAACTCTTTCATTGAACTACAAACATTAGAGAGGTTGTAATATATTTTCGCTAATATTTCTGGAGCTTTAATAGTTTTGTTATTCATAATTGCTTCTATACATTTTAGAAGTATTTCTTTACTTTCATTATAATTGTTTTCTTCATACTCAATAATACCGAGACTTAAGTTAATCTCTATTAACTGGAGATTGTTTTTATCATTGTTCTCTACGTCAAGCTTTAAAGCTTTTTGGAAGATTTCTTTTGTTAGAGTAGAGTTTGACGTGTCATAATACGTACAAATCGCTTCATGCCATAGTAAAAATTGTTTCTCGGCGTTCGTTAAGTGAAGGTTTTTATTTTTTTCACTTTCAATTATGTATTTTAAAGCCGAGTAATCTCTTCTTTGTTTTAAATTTTTGATAATTTCGCTAACCTCGGTATCGCGAATATCTTTATTTGTTATTAATTCGCCATTATCGTCTTGACCATAGAGGTAACTCATACTTACACCAAGACGTTCACTTAACTGAAACAAGATACTAGATGATGGGTTTTCCTTGCCGTTTTTTCCTTCAATATTACTAATGACACCTTGTGTGCAAATGCCAGCTGCTAACTCGTTTTGCGTATAGCCTCTCATTTTCCGAATAGATCGTAATCTTTCTCCTAATACAAGCGATTGTTTTTGCATCATTTACCTCCTATGAATTAAAAATGTTACTGTCATATTATCATAATAAAAATATTTTTTACATAAACGAGGTGTTTAATTTTTGTCGGTAGAGATTCAAATCAGCTGAAAATAAGAGGAAAAGGGATCTTTTACTAGAATGAAAGAGCTGAGGAGGTGTAAAGGTGAGTGAGTAATTGTTATACAATTTAAAGTTTAATAGTTGCGGTCGATTTTTATTCAGAAGAAATGCTATGATAATGCAGTGCTAAAAACAACCGTACGGACACACCCGCTTGAATTAAATTTTGTAGAATCTCAGATTGATTTGCTCGATAACAAAGAAATCGTAAAAAACTTGCCGTATTTAGGTAGTTTTTTTGTACAGAAAGGATGTTGATTTATATGTCAACGCAAATTATTGCAGCCATTATTATTTATTTATTAATTATGGTCATGATTGGCTGGTATGGTTATAAGAAAACGGCTAGTCACTCTGACTACACTCTTGGTGGGAGAGGACTTTCACCAACTGTTGCGGCGTTAAGTGCTGGAGCTTCTGACATGAGTGGATGGCTCATGCTTGCTTTACCGGGCTCTATGTATTTAACAGGACTTGGTGCTGGTTGGTTAGCGCTCGGACTTATTATTGGTGCGTATTTAAATTGGGTTTTCTTAGCACCGCGGTTAAGAACGTATACAGAAACAGCGAATGATTCAATTACAATTCCATCGTTTTTAGAAAATCGTTTTATTGATTCGACTAAACTTTTACGTATTTTATCTGGGATTATTATTATTTTCTTCTTTACGATTTACGTGTCTTCAGGGATGGTGTCCGGTGGACGGGTTTTTGATTCGTTATTAGGTATTGACTATCATACGAGTTTGTTAATTGTTGCTGGCGTCACCATTCTTTATACGTTATTTGGTGGTTTTTTAGCAGTAAGCTGGACAGACGTCGTCCAAGGTGGCGTTATGATGCTTGCTTTACTCATCGTCCCAATTTTTGCTTTAGCAGAAGTGGGCGGAGTGTCTTCATCATTTGATCAAATTCGAAGCATTGATCCACAGTTATTAGATATTTTTCGTGGGGTTACGGTTATTACCATTATTGGTTCATTAGCATGGGGTCTAGGGTATTTTGGTCAACCGCACATTATTGTTCGGTTTATGGCGCTACGTACCGCGAAAGAAGCGAAGCCAGCTAGAAGAATTGGAATGGCATGGATGATTATCTCGATTATTGGTGCGATGTTTACAGGTCTTGTTGGTCGAGCGTATTTGAGTAATGAAGGAGTCTTCTTAAATCCAGATAATGACAGTCAACATGAAACCGTGTTTGTTGTATTAGGTGAAATGTTGTTCCACCCGTTTGTTATTGGAATTATTTTTAGTGCGATTTTGGCGGCTGTTATGAGTACAATCTCTTCTCAACTGCTTGTCACATCTAGTTCACTAACAGAAGACTTATATAAGACATTCCTTAAGCGTAAGCCAGGAGATCGAGAATTAGTCTTCCTAGGTCGAGCAGCAGTACTAGTTGTTGCGCTTATTGCATTAGCGCTGTCATGGAATCCAGATAGTTCGATTCTTGAGCTAGTTAGTTATGCTTGGGCAGGTTTTGGAGCGGCATTTGGTCCAGTTATGCTAATCAGCTTGTATTGGAAAGGCATGACAAGATGGGGCGCACTTGCTGGGATGTTATCTGGAGCAATCGTTGTTATTGTTTGGGCCAACACGAGTCTTTATCAAGTGTTTGGTATGAACGAACGTGTATATGAACTTCTTCCAGGTTTTATTGTAGCGACAATCATGATTTTTGTTGTAAGTAAGCTAACGAAAAACGATGAAAGAGTTGCGCTAGGGTTTAAAGAATTTAAAAAGCAACTACAAGCTAATAAATAATAAGTTTTAAATCGGATGAAAAGGCGAAAGACCCTTGTACAGAGGGTCGTCGCCTTTTTTTATACATTGTTTCGCGTTTTAATCATAGGTTGCGCGTTAAGCTTCTCGAACAAATGGTTTCTTGCTAAAATAGATGGGTATAAAACTGTGTACATCATGAGAAAGGAAAGAAGCGAGAATGAAAAAATGGAAACAAATAAGTGTTGTTGTTTTGATGACTGTTTTAGTATCTGCTTGTAATGCGGACAATGGGAATGAGGACCAAAACGATGAGAATAATCAAGTGACTGAAGAATCCATTGACGGCATTAATGAGGACTGGACAGAAGTTCCACTTGTATTAGAAGAGATTAGCGATGATGTGTCAAGGATTGAACTCACAAACGATAAAGGTGGAAGCCGTGTTATTCTCTATTACACGGATGAAGAAGGTCCTCAATACAAATCCGTGCTCGTTAAAGACGAGGGACGCTTGAAGATTATTTCCATTAATGAAAATGGAGAAGGGGAAATGTTTAACGAAATTGTAGAAGACCGTATATCATCCTAATAAAAGGAGCGCTAAACAGTGATTTGTATACTGATTTAGCGCTCTTTTCACAGTTATATAGTCAAGGGAACCGCATTTGATTCGTAGTATGCAAGCGCTGCTTGAATGGCTTTACCTGTTTCAATCGTTGTTCCTTTAAAAAGCAGGGCTGCTTCTAAAGCAGCAAGTACAAATAAGACATTCTCTTTCCGACAGCTATAGCCCATTGAGCCAATGCGCCAAATTTTTCCATGTAAAGGACCGAATGAACTCGCAATCTCAACACCAAAATGGGTTAACATGAATGCTCTAATTTCATCAGCGTTGACGCCAGGAGGGATTGAAATGCACGTAACAACCGGTAGTTTATGCTCGTGTTCAACGTAGAGATCGAGTCCCATTGCTTTGATGCCTGCTTTTAGTGCCTTTTCATGATACTTGTGGCGGTTAAAGCGCTCGTCTAGCCCTTCTTTTAGTAAAATACGAAGTCCTTCGTGCAAGCCATAAATCATTGATGTTGCTTCAGTATGATGATTGAGGCGCCTTGGACTCCAGTAATCTTGGAGTTGACTTAAATCAAAATAATTGCTTCGAATTACGGAACCAGAAAAAGGTTCGGATGGATCGTGTTCCGTTGCGATGCCGCGCTCAACTTTTTTACGTCGATTAATGACGGCTTCAACTCTGTCATTATACGTAATGGGAGCCATTCCAGCTGGGATTGATAGGCATTTTTGCGTTCCGCCAATCGCCGCATCAATGTACCAGTCATCCACTTTAACATCGACGCCGCCAATTGTAGCTACAGCATCTACTACAAATAAAATATCCTTCTCACGACACGTTTTTCCGATGTTTTGTAACGGCATCATACAGCCAGTAGACGTTTCACCGTGCACACATGCAACAATTTTAGGGTTCACAGCGTTCATTTCATCAATTATTTCGTCTTCAGAAAAAACCGTTCCCCATTCGCATTCAATCGAATGAACGTCTGCATCAAGCCTTTCGCAAATCTCAACTAATAAATGCCCAAATCTACCGTAAATCGGAATAAACACCCGATCTCCTGGTTCAATTAAACTCGTTAGCACAGCCTCTAACCCTGATCGAGATGTACCATCAATGGGAAATGCCCATTGATTCTTTGTTTGAAATAAATCTCTTAGCATCGCCATTGTTTCATTCATCATCTCTGTAAATGCAGGATCGAACTGTCCTAAAATAGGAGCGCTCATTGCGCGGAGGACACGTGGCTCTGCTTCGACAGGACCGGGAGTCATAATAGTGCGTTTCGTTAAATCGCTCACGATGCAATCCTCCTTATTCATAAGCAAGTTGGTAAAGAACATGTTTTAAAGCGTCTAAACCTACTTGCAAATCTTCTTGTTTCGTATATTCATGGGGAGAGTGACTAATCCCTTTCACACTTGGGACAAACAATAAACACGTAGGAATCGCAGAACCTAGAATTTGCGCATCGTGTCCTGCACCACTATACATATAGCGGCTTTTTAAGTTGGACTGTTGTGCATAGTCATAAGCAAGAGTGGTCAAGTCTTCTGACATTGAAACAGGCGAGACATCGGAATATTGTTGAACGGACACAGCGATGTCAGATGAGCCGAGTTCATTAACAAACGAGTAGATCCGTTCATGATAAACATCTAATGTCTCTGAGTGAGGGTGACGGATATCTAACGTGAAGGTAATTTGACCAGGAATGACATTTGGTGTGTTTGGTAGAACGTTAAATTGGCCGACTGTGGCGACAAATGAATCATCCATCGAATGGCCAGCTTGAATTAATTTTTGAACAAGTGTCGTAGCTGTATCCATCGCATCACGCCGTTTATTCATTGGCGTTGTTCCAGCATGATTGCTTTCACCTGTTACGGTAAAAATAAATCGTTTTTGGCCTACAATTCCTTTCACAATACCAAGAGACTCTCCTGCATCTTCTAAAATTGAACCTTGCTCAATATGTAATTCCACAAAGTGTCCTAAATCGTGACGGAGAGGATTTTGATAATGACCGAGACCAAACCCATATTCATTCATTTCATCGTAAAAAGATTTGCCGTTTGAATCTTTTGTTTCACGATCGTTCTTATCTTGATGTATGCCAGTGAGGTTACCAGATCCCCAAAAATTTAAAGGAAAGCGACTGCCTTCTTCTTCGCAAAATGATACGACATCAATTGTACGCTTCGGCTGACCGTGTGTATGAACAAGCTCAGAGACAGCGAGTAAACTAGCAAGTACGCCATACGCACCATCGTATTTTCCGCCGTTGACAACCGTATCGATGTGTGAACCTGTTAAAACAACGGGCTCTTCTTGGTTTGTGCCCTCTACACGTCCGTATACGTTTCCGATATCATCATAAAATGGAGCAAACCCATGTTGTTTAAACAGTTGATGGATGGTTTGTTGGGCTTGAAACCAAACAGGCGTATATAAAAGTCGCGTGACACCACCATCTTTTGTTTTACCTATGCGCGCTAATTCTTCAATAACGGACGTTATGGGTGCTAAGGATTGTTGCGTTTTCATCGTCATACCCTCACTTTTGTCAAAATGTTTTGATTGAACAACTGTAAGTTTAAGTGTACGGTTAAACTATTCAGATTTCATTAGATGATTTATTGTTTTTTAATATAATTGTTGTGCACATTGTCTAAATTGGAGGGATTAGATGGATATTGCAGCATTTTTACAGTTATCAGATTTAAGAGAAGCACGATTGATTGCCGGTGAAAAAGGGGTCGATCGTCGAATTGGCAATGTGAAAATGATGGATGCACCGGATATTATTCATTACTTAACCCAAGATGATTTACTCGTTACAACCGCTTATCATTATGTCGGCAAACCAGAGTTACTACTTGATTTGATTAAAGAAATGAAGCGGATAGGCTGTGCAGGTCTAGGTATTAAACAAGAACGCTTTCTTGGACAAATTCCTAAAAGTGTCTTAGCGTATGCTAAGCAAGTCGATTTTCCAATCATTGCTTTGCCTGAGCAATTGGGGTTAAGTTACGTCGCTAATCAAGTATTAAGCACAATTCTTGATCAAAGAACCCACGAATTAACGACCGCTCTTGACGCTCACCGAGCATTTTCAGAGCATATTGTGAGTGGCAAAGGGTTGCTACATCTAGTAGAGAATGTGGCTCAATTAGTCGGGGCTCCGATTTTACTTATGAATGAGCGCTGTCAAGTAATATCGGCTTCAAATTCAGCGAACCCCGTTGGAAATGGTATGGAATATTTGTATCGGATGGGCTATGCTTTTTTTCCGGAAGGAAGTCCATATACGAGCTTTACGTTGCTAATGAATCAACCAAAAACAGTAACAGCATTTCCTGTGTACACAGATAAAGCAAAAAAGAGTATTCTCGTTATTCTTAATTCGCTACCGTCTCATGATCGACAAGCCTATTTACTGATTGAACAAGCGACCAACGTGATTGCGTTTGAATTAATGAAAGAAAATGCTTTAAAGCAGTATACGCGCCGAGCAAAAAATGAATTTTTTCTCCATTACATAAATGGGCAGTATGCGACGAAAGATGAGACAATTAATCGGGCACAAGAATTTGGCCTTTATAACGATCGACCGTATAAATGTGTAGCGGGTAGGCTGGATCAAGAGGAGACTAGTTTAGGGTTTAAAGAGAATCATATTGAAATTGAAAAAGTATTTGACTTTGTTGAAGAAGAGTTATCAATTTTTCCTTTTCAATCCCATTTGTTTATAAAAGGAGACATTTGTTTTGTACTATTGGAAGGGGAAAAAGATGATACGATTGGCGATTCCCTTCAAGCAGTAGATTTTGCGCTCGAAATGATTCAAGAGCACGTATTTCTCCATTTTAAACGATCGATCTCCTTTGGAGTTAGTCATCTTTGTCGGCAGTTTTGGGATGTTCGAGAAGCGCACCAAGAGGCAACAAACGCCCTTCATTCCGGACGGCTTTCAGGAAGTCGACAATTCGTTCAGACCTATCAGGCGAAGGATCTAGTAAAGTTATTACGTATGATTCCGAGAGAAGATTTAAATGAATTCTGCGATTATAATTTAAAAAAATTAACAGAGCCGAGCGTAAACGAAATGGGGCTCATCCAAACATTAGCCGTTTACCTTGAAACGCATTGTCAAATTTCTGAAACCGCAAAACGACTTTATGTTCATCGCAACACGATTATTTATCGACTGGAGAAAATTGAAGAATTACTTGGAAAAAATTTAAAAGATCCAGATACAACCCTTCATTTACGCCTAGCCTTGCGAATTCAGCATACTTTACAAACAATGTAAAGACGGATTTTAGTCCGATGGAAGAATCCGGAGTTTCTTCTATAATAAGTGGAAAGGGAGGCTACTCATGTTAAGTCAAACAACGATACATACAATTAAGGCGACTGTGCCTGTTTTAGAAGAGCATGGTCTTACCATTACAACGAGATTTTACGAACTTTTATTTTCGAATCACCCTGAACTATGGAACGTCTTTAACCATGCTAACCAAATGCGTTTTACGCAGCAAGAAGCGCTAGCAAAAGCTTTACATGCAGCTGCTAGCCATATTGAGCAAATTGAAACGATCGCACCAGCTGTGAATAAGATTGCGCACAAACATCGCAGTGTTGGAGTAAAAGCTGAACACTATCCGATTGTTGGTCATTTTTTGATCATTGCGATGAAGGACGTTCTCGGTGAAGGGGCAAGTAAAGAAGTGATAGGTGCCTGGGAAGAAGTGTATGACGTACTTTCGCAACAATTTATCAAAATTGAATCAGCACTTGAAAAGGAAGCAAAGTGGTCAGGTTTTCTTCCTTTAAAAATCACAAGAAAAGTACGTGAAACAAGGGACATAACGTCGTTTTACTTGCAGGCTGAAAATCGTTCTTTTCTACCCGGTCAATACGTTAGTGTGAAGGTTCACGTAAATGGCTATGATCACATTCGTCAATACAGTCTTTCTAATGGCAATAATCAGCAAGCGTATCGAATTAGTGTGAAACGTGAGCAGCCAGCAGATGGTCCTAGCGGGATTGTGTCTCAGTACATGCATGATCATGTCAATGTAGGCGATAATCTTCACGTAAGTGCACCTGCAGGAACGGTCCGTTATGATCACGAGAGTGAAAATCCGCTTGTGTTTATAAGTGCAGGTTCAGGTGTTACGCCAATGATTTCGATGTTAAAAAAGGTCACAACAGAACAGCCTGAGCGTGACGTTCATTTTGTTTATGGCACAGCGAATAGTGAAACGCATGTCTTTAAAGAAGAGGTTGAAGATGTAGGACAAACCCATTCTCAAGTTCAACAGTATATTTTCTATAAGAACCCGTTAAAAAATGATACGTATACGAAAGTAGGGGAATTAAATCAAGAGGCGATAGCAGGAATTATTTCCCCGCTTAATGATCCAGAAATTATCATTGGTGGTTCCAAACAATTTATAGATGATATGTACACGTCTTTAAAAGCCTGTGATGTTGATGACAATCGCATTCGCTATGAAAGTTTTGAGCCACAGATTTAATGATCGCTCTTTGTTTCATTGTACAAAATGAATAGTTTGCTAGTTTTAATTTATACATTGTAACCAATGACCTTCCTTTATCGCGTTAGTAAGATAGTGAAAATAACTGAGGCGAAAAAGTGAGGGATTCATACATGGAACAACTGCAAAATCAGAAATCTAGTACACCAAGTCCACCATCGCAAAAGAAAGAACGGATGCCACATATTTATGTACTCTTGTTTGTTATTAGTGGACTTGCAGCTGTACTTACATACGTTATACCGGCTGGTTCATTTGAGCGGGTTCCTGGTCCAAATGGACGTGAATCGATCGATCCCAATTCGTTTACCACGATTGATGCGCCACCTGTTTCATTTATGGATTTTATGCTAGCTATTCCTGTCGGGATGGCTAGCGCAAGTGAAATTATCTTTTTTACCTTTATTATTGGCGGCATGTTCATGGTATTAAGACGAATGGAGATCATTGAAATTGGTGTTGATCGATTAGCCAGAAAATTTGAACATAAAAGTATTGCGGTCATTCCGGTTTTGCTCACTCTTTTTGCAGTAGTTGCGACAACGATTGGGACACCAGAACTTTCTTTAGTTTATATTCCTGTTTTAATTCCGTTATTTATTTCACTTGGCTATGACTCGATGACTGCAGCAGGCATTGCGCTTATCTCGACAGCGCTTGGTTTTACTGCAGGCGTAATGAATCCAGGTACTGTTGGAATATCACAACAAATCTCAGGATTAGAAACGTATTCTGGTTTTGGCTTACGGGTCGTTGTTCTAGTAGTCATCATTCTAGTTGGCAGTTTGTATATCATGCGCTATGCAAAAAAAGTGAAGCAGGATCCCTTTAAAAGCTATACGAGAGATGAAGATGAATTAAAGCGTGTAAAATACAAAGATGCGCTTAAGCAACCAGCCAAGCAAGCGACTAAGAGACAGTTGCTTGCAATTGCAACATTACCTATTTTTTTCGGTGTCCTTGTTTACGGCGTCACACAATTAGGATGGTTTATGCTCGAAATGTCTGGACTATTTATTTTTATGGGCATTTTAGTCGGGATGATTGCGGGGCTTTCACTAACAAGAGTGTGCGAAGCATTTACGGAAGGGTTTCGAGAGGTGTTAATGGGAGCGATCATTATTGGCATTGCACGCTCCGTAGCAGTTGTTCTTGAAGAGGGACAAATTATGGATACGATTGTTTATGGCTTAGGGAATCTTGTCGGGCAATTACCAAGTACGTTAAGCGCTATTGGAATGATGACGGTTCAATTGTTCATCAATTTTTTCATTCCTTCAGGGAGTGGTCAAGCGTTAGTGACAATGCCTATTATGGCTCCACTGGCTGACATGTTAGGTGTGACGCGTCAAACAGCTATTCTAGCCTTCCAATTTGGTGATGGCTTTGCTCATATTTTGTACCCAACTTCAGGTTATTTTATGGCCGCCCTTGTTATTGCAGGGATTAGCTGGACAAAATGGATTAAATTTTTTACACCATTGTTTATCATTTATATGTTTATTGGGGTGATCTTTCTTATTTATGCGCAAGTGACAGGCTGGACGGGGTAATAGGGAGGAGACGAGAGAATGGATACTCGAATTAGTGGCGGTCGCATTGTATTGCCTGGTCAAGTTGTTGAAACAGACATTGGCATAAAAGACGGAATCATTGTCACAATAGGAAAAGTAGCTAAAGCAAAAGAAACGATTGATGCCCACGGTCAACTTGTTTTTCCAGGTGGCATTGATACACATGTTCACTTCTCAGAACCTGGTCGAACGGATTGGGAAGGGTTTGAAACAGGAAGTCAGGCACTAGCAGCTGGTGGCGTGACATCGTACATTGAAATGCCGCTTAACGCTCTCCCAGCCACAACGAATCGTGCGCATTTGCAGTTGAAACTCGACTTAGCAAAATTGAAAAATAGCGTCAATTATAGCTTTTACGGTGGGCTAACGTCTTCTAATTTAACGGAGTTAGAAGAGTTGGCAGACAGCGATGTTGTTGCATTTAAATGTTTTTTATCTACTTGTGGTTCTGATCATCCAGAAGATTTCTCTAATGTAGATGAGCAAACCTTACAAGCAGGTATGCGTATATTAGCTCGAAAAGGCAAGCTTCTTTGTATCCATGCAGAGGATGCGGATCTTACGGACACTCTTGAGCAAGAAAAACGTGACGCAGGAAGCGCAGACGCACAAGCCTATGTCGAATCACGTCCTATAAAAGCAGAAGTGCTTGCTGTAGATAAAGCGATTGCGGCTGCTAGAGAAACAGGATGTGCGATCCATTTTGTACATATTTCTTCGGCCGCAGCGATTGACTCGATTCAACGAGCAAAACGGGAAGGAATTGATGTGACGGTTGAATCATGCCCACATTACTTTGTATTTTCCTCAGAACAATTAGCGCATTTAGGAACGCTTGCTAAATGCCAACCGCCGTTGCGCCCTCAAGAAGAAGTCGAAAAGTTATGGGCATGTTTAATGCGTGGTGAAATTGATTGGCTTACATCCGACCACTCTCCTTGTACAATCGATTTAAAGGCAGGGAATTTTTTTACGGCATGGGGCGGAATTACAGGTTGCCAAAATATGATTGATGTTATGTACGATGAAGCAGTGAATAAAAGAGGGATGTCAGCGGTTACGTTTGCTAAGCTTATTTCAAGCACACCAGCAAAACGAATGGGGCTTTATGCAAAAGGCGAGATTGCCATTGGCAAAGATGCCGATTTGTTTTTTTTGGACGAAAACGAGACATATACATTAGATCAAGAAGCGCTGTATTATAAAAATCCCTACACTCCTTATAGTGGTCGTCGAATTGGGTGCCGTGTGACAAAAACAATGGTGAATGGACAAGTTGTGTTTGAAGATGGGAAAGTGGTGGCAGACAAAAAAATGGGTCGGTTACTCAGCGTTAAAAAAAGAGCAATGGTCGATGATTGACCATTGCTCGCTTAAAAAGAGGATTCTACTAACGCCTGAGTTGTTGAGCGTATCGAAAGGTTACTGGAATGAATGATTTGCTCATTCAGTGGCGCTGCGATTGCTCGGTTTGAGAGTCCTGTAAGAACCAATGTAGTACCTACAGATTCAAGTTCTTCTTTTAATAGTAAGAGGTTTTCAAGCGTAAATTCAGTAAACGTATGTAAACTCGAAACATCAGCGGCAAGGGTAGAAATACCATTATCTGCTAATGTTTTCTTAATGTGTGCCGTTTGATTTTTCATTCTTTCTTTTGTGAATGTACCTACAATGGACATGACTGCAACGTCGTTCATGAGCGGTATCACTGGGAGAGTCAACAATTCATATTCTTTAATCGTTTCCATGTAGGCTAGTTCAATCATTTTTCGTTTTGTAATGTCTTTTTGCACACCAACAAAATAGATCTTATCATCTCTTCCGTTCTTTGCTGGATCGATGGATAGTTCATTCCAAAAAGGAGTTCCGTCTTTTTTGTAGTTAAGAATTTCCGACTTAAAGCTGCCTTTTTGCCGTAAGGATGTGGAAATTCGTTCTACCTCCTCCATATCGGTGTCCTTGCCTTGTAGAAAACGACAATTTTGTCCCATCACTTCTTCTAGTTCATACTGAGTAATGTCAGTAAACCCTTGGTTAATAAAAATAATCGGGTTGTCTTTTATACTGGGGTCTGTAATCGCAATTCCAATACCTGTGTAGTCAAGACTGTTTGAGAAAAAAGCAGCGTCTAAGTTTATCATTCTAACCTCGCTTATATGGTCCATCTTATTAGCACAATGGTACAAAAAAATATTGTTCGGTTCAATCAAAACATTTTATAATTGCGAAAAAGAAGCAAGTGATGTATAGTGAATAGAGTGATCGTTCTATCAAAAACGAAGGGTGATGAAATGAGTAAAAAAAGGGAGCTGCTTCTCGAACGTTCTGAACGTTTGTTTGAGACTAATGGCTTTCATGCAGTAGGAATTAAACAACTGATTAAAGAAGCAGATGTTTCTCTAATGACGTTGTACAACCATTTTGCTTCAAAAGAACAACTGATTTTGGCGATTTTACAACGACGAGAAATTCGCTATATGCAATTGTTAAAGCAATCGTTTTTAGATGAAAATGTTGATGCGCTGGCAATTTTGGAAACTCACTTAAGCTGGATTAAAAAAAATGGAGCAAATGGGTGTATGTTCTTACGTGCAAAAGAAGAATTTTCTGCAGGTGTGTCGGAAAATGAAGAGATTGCCACTTTTGCAACACAACATAAGCAGCGATTGGTGACGCTTTTTAACGAGCAAGGTTTTGCAAAACGAGAAGCACTGCGACTGGTGCTTATTCTTGAAGGTGCAACGGCAATGGCAGAGGTATTTGATCTTGATGATGTTGTAGAAGAAACACAATTATCGGTGAAAGCATTGTTTAGCAGTTGAAGCAATGCATTTTTTTGTTCAAAAATATAATGATCGTTCTATATAAAAGGATGTGGTGTAAATGTGGAAGTTCGTATTACCTGGACTGGCGATGATTGCAGTCACGTATGCATTCGCACGACTAAGCTTTGGTTTATTTTTGCCCGATATTGCAGTAGATTTGCAGTTAAGTGAAAGTGATAGTGGCCTAATTGGCTCGTTAGGCTATGTTGCCTACTCTCTTGCTTTGCTTGTCTCTTCAGCTGGCATTATGTGGTTTGGACAACGAAAAGTGAATGCATTAGCTGGACTAACGGCAGTCACTGGCTTGCTCGGAATCTCTTTAGCCCAATCAGCGATCTTTTTAGCTAGTAGTGTATTCGTGGCAGGTCTTGGAAGTGGGTTGGCTTCACCAGCTCTAAGTCAAATTGCACGGCAAATGCTGGCAAAAAATCAATTGGATCGCGGAAATACGTGGATAAACAGTGGAACTAGTTTTGGAATGATTATAACTGGCCCGATTGTACTACTTTTTACAGAACATTGGCGGTTATCATATGGTTTGTTTGCCATCATTGCTCTAGCTGTTCTTGTATGGAATCTAGTGTCTATTCCGAGAGAGGAAAACAAGGAAGAACCAAAGGATCGATCAATCAACTGGCTCTCTATTCTGAATCAAGCAAAAGGTCTCCTACTCGCTTCAATCATTGTTGGGATTAGCTCATCAATCTATTGGACTTTTTCAAGAAGTTTTTTAACGGTGGAACATGGTGTTTCAGCAAATGAAAGTGTGCTTTTTTGGGTCATGATGGGTATAGCAGGTATTTTAGGTGGGGTCGCCGGCGGTTTCATCCAACAGATCGGGATGAAGTGGTCATATCGCTTCGTTTTACTCGCGTTGCTTAGTTCAATTGCGATCCTACTCGTATCATCAAGACTAACAATCTACTTATCAGCCAGTCTGTTTGGAAGTGGATATATTTTTTTAACCGGCTTATTTATCGTATGGGCAACGAAGTTATTTGATAAGCTTCCTGCACTAGGCGTCAGTATATCCTTTCTTGCTTTAGGTATAGGCCAATCGGTTGGCTCTTTCTTTGCAGGGAAAACGATTGAATGGACGTCTTATCCAATCAGCTTTCTGCTGTTTGCGCTAATAGGTGGAGTAGGGTTGTTCATCACGCCACTGAAAAAAAGTATAGAAGGGCAAAAGACAGCGCCGTAATTGGTGTTGTCTTTAAAATGTTCGTATCTTCTATAACATTTATAATTGTCACGTAAATGAAAGCGTGTTAAACTGCAATCAAATATTACACATATATGATCGACAATCTCATATGTGATGGAGGGTGCCATGTCCGTAAAATCGGCTGTTCGCGTCTTACGTATATTTGAATTGTTAAGCATACATAAGGAAGGTCTAAGTAATAAACAAATTTGTACTTACTTGAAACTCCCACAAAGTAGTGCATCAGGACTTATAAAAACGTTGCTAGATGAAAATTACTTGTCATTAAACGAAAGCAATCATTTTATTTTAGGAGCGAAATTAATTCCAGTTGGACAAGCAGCGATGGAATCATTTAATCTTTCAAATTTAGGTGTAGAAGATTTGAAAGCGCTTATGCTTAGAGTGGAAGAAACCGTATTTATGGCTACATTGGTCGATCATGAACTCATTTACATCGCAAAAATTGACAGCAACCGTTCCATTCGCACATCCGCCTTTTTAGGAGGGAAAAAACCTCTTTATTGTACCGGACTTGGTAAGGCTTATTTAGCCTATATGCCTCATGAAAAACGAGAGACGTATATACACCAGACTGAATTGGAACCGATTACAGATCACACGATAACCGATAAAGAAGAATTAAAAACAAAGCTTATAGATTATCAAAAACAAGGCTATGCCATCGATGATGAAGAAAATGAAGAAGGGCTTTATTGCTTAGCTGCTCCTATTTTTAACAGTACAGGAGAAATAGAAGCTGCCATAAGTGTTGCTGGACCAAAGGCGAGAATGTTAAAGCATGAAGCGAATATAGTGCAACACGTTAAGAACACAGCCAATATGATTTCAAGTAAGCTTGGCTATAGAGGAGGGTAACATGGATGTCTTAAGCATGGGTGAAACGATGGTTCTCTTTTCACCTCGTTCATCTGGCCAACTACGCTATGAAACTGATTTTCAGGCCAAAGTTGCAGGTGCAGAAACAAATACGTTAATAGGCCTAGCTAAGTTAGGATACAAATCAAGCTGGATTAGCCGAGTTGGTGATGATGAATTTGGTCGGAAAATTATTCACGCCGTTCGAGGTGAAGGGATTGGGACTGAGTCTGTAACCATAGACGATCGCCACTCAACTGGGCTATTTTTTAAAGAAAAAACGACAGAGGCATTAACGTCTGTACAGTATTATCGTCATCAATCTGCCGCTAGTTTTTTATCAGTAAACGATGTGGAACCCGTTGATGTCAGTCGATTTCAATACGTTTATTTAACTGGTATTACCCCGGCTTTAAGTGAAACCTGTGCGGATGCTGTACATGCACTAATGAGAAAAGCAATCGCCGCTAGCGTACCGGTTGTATTTGACCCGAACATAAGAAAAAAACTGTTACATGGTGAAATAGGAAAACAACTTATGAAGGACTGCATGGCTGCATCAACTATTGCGCTGCCAGGACGCCAAGAAGGAGACTATTTATTCGGTACGACAAATGAAAAGCAGATTGCTGAAGCGTGTATGGAGCTTGGGGCAGATACAGTTGTAGTGAAGTTAGGGGAAGACGGAGCGTATTTTCAAACGAAAATAGAAAGCGGTTACGTCCCTGCATTTTCGGTTCCGCGTGTAGTGGACCCGGTCGGAGCAGGAGATGGATTTGCAGCCGGATTGCTAGCCGGACTTTTAGAAAAAAAGTCGATTGAAGAATCGGTCAAGCAAGGCTGTGCGATTGGAGCGATTGTGACGCAAGTAAACGGAGATATTGAAGGCTTACCAACGAGAAACCAATTAACAACGTTTATGGAAGCGGATTCTGCTGACGATGTTGCGAGATGAGGAGAGGATCGGATGAGAACGTATCAGGCAATACAATCGGAGAAAATTATTGCCATTATAAGAGGGGCAGAGGCTGGTAATCTTGTTCAAATTGGACAAGCACTGAAAGAAGGTGGGATTCAGCTGGTTGAAGTAACACTCAATTCCAATCAAGCTCTCGACGGCATTACACACTTAAAAAAAGAATTTGGCGATGAACTTTTTATTGGTGCTGGAACGGTATTGGATCCTGAATCGGCTCGAGCTGCCATTCAAGCAGGAGCAGATTTTATTCTCTCTCCAACTGTTAACATCGAAACGATTAACATGACGAAGCGCTACGGAAAAGTGAGTATTCCAGGTGCCTTTACACCAACCGAAATTCTTACAGCCTATGAAAACGGTGCAGACTTCGTGAAAGTATTTCCAGCGAGGATGGGACCGGACTATATAAAAGATATTCAAGGACCTTTGCCACATATTCCACTTGTACCAACTGGTGGTGTAAACGAACAGAATGTTGCATCTTTCTTGAAAATTGGCAGTTCGGCATGTGGAATTGGCAGTTCCCTAGTAAATACGAAAGAAGCTGTTACAGCAGATTCTTTACAAGCGTTAACAAGGAGAGCAAAGCGATTTGTTGAGATTGCACGAACGATTTGAAAGGATGAGAATGAATGAAAATTACAAGCTACGAACTTTTTCAAGTGCCACCTAGATGGCTTTTCTTAAAAATTGAAACAGATGAAGGCATGATTGGTTGGGGGGAACCGGTCATTGAAGGGAAAGCCGCAACCGTAAAAACAGCTGTTGATGAGCTCATGCAGTTTTTAATTGGAAAAGATCCTTTACAAATAGAAGATCATTGGAATGTCATGTATCGAGGTGGTTTCTACCGCGGTGGTCCGATTTTAATGAGTGCGATCTCAGGAATAGACCAAGCCTTATGGGATATAAAAGGGAAGCACTTAGGTGTGCCTGTCCATCAGTTATTAGGTGGAAAAGCGAGAGAATCAATTAAAGTCTATTCGTGGATTGGCGGAGATCGTCCTAGCGATGTAGGTGCTGCAGCAAAAGCGGTGGTCGATAAAGGGTTTAAGGCAATTAAAATGAATGGCACAGATGAACTCCAGTACATCGACTCTTATGAAAAGATTGACCGAGTTCTTGAAAATGTTGCCGCCATCCGTGAGGCAGTCGGTCCTTATATTGGGATTGGCATTGATTTTCACGGCAGAGTACATAAACCAATGGCGAAAATTCTTGCTAAGGAGCTAGAGGTATTTCGACCGATGTTCATTGAAGAGCCGGTCCTACCTGAAAACAACGAAGCATTGCGAGAGATTGCGAATCATACTGTTATTCCAATTGCCACAGGAGAGCGGATGTATTCAAAATGGGATTTTAAAAACCTTTTAAAAGATGGCTATGTTGATATTATTCAGCCAGATTTGTCTCATGCAGGAGGCATTACAGAAAACAAGAAGATTCTCTCCATGGCAGAAGCATTTGATGTGGCAGCAGCGCCACATTGTCCATTAGGACCGATTGCACTCGCATCTTGCTTACAAGTAGATGCAACCTGTCATAACGCCTTTATTCAAGAACAAAGTTTAGGAATTCATTATAATGAAGGATCTGACTTACTAGACTATCTTACGGATGCGAGTGTCTTTACATATAAAGACGGTTACGTCGAAATTCCTGATAAGCCGGGGCTTGGTATTGAAATCAATGAAGACCATGTAAGAAAGATGGCAAAGATTGGCCATGATTGGAAAAATCCTATCTGGAGACACAATGATTACAGTATCGCGGAATGGTAATGGATAGAAAGAAAGAGAGGGAGCAAACATGTCTTCATTAGGGTTAATCCTCGTCACAATTATCGGGATTGGTGTTCTACTTTATTTGATTATGCATTCAAAAATGCAAGCGTTCCTCGCGCTATTGATAGCGAGTATTTTTATTGGAATCTTTACTGGGATGGATCCCACATCGTTAATTGAAACAATGGAAGAAGGGATGGGTGGAACCCTTGGCTTTATCGCCATCGTCGTCGGGCTTGGTGCGATGTTTGGTGAAATGTTGCGAACGTCTGGCGGAGCAGAACGTTTAGCCTTTACCTTGGTCGATCGATTTGGGGAAAATCGAGCTCAGTGGGCGTTAGCTTTAACAGGATTTATCGTCGCGATTCCTGTATTTTTAGATGTGGCGCTCGTTATTTTACTTCCAATTGTTTATAGTTTAGCAATGCGAACAGGCAAGTCACTTCTTTATTATGCAATTCCTTTACTAGCAGGTCTTGCGGTGGCACATAGCTTTATCCCGCCCACACCAGGACCGATTGCGGTCGCATCTGTACTTGGCGTAGATTTAGGCTGGATGATGTTGTTCGGCGTTATTGCAGGACTCCCGGCGATGATTATCGCAGGTCCATTATTTGGTCGCTGGATTGGGAAGCGTGTCCATGTCGGTGTACCGGCACACATCGTAGAAGCAACAAAGCAAGAAGAAAAATCAACAAAAGAATTACCGAGCTTCGGCTTAATTTGCTTTATTATTTTATTACCACTCGTCATGATTTTGTTAAATACTGCAGGTGACGTGATTTTAGAAGAAGGTACAACAACGCATCAAATTCTTACATTCGTAGGTCATCCATTTATCGCCTTAATCGTGGCGACGTTACTAGCGATGTATTTCTTAGGAAAACGCCGTGGAGCAACGAAGGAACAAATTCAAACGATGACAACAAAAGCCCTTGAACCAGCAGGGATTGTCATCCTAATTACTGGAGCAGGTGGCGTCTTTAAAGAAGTTCTGATTCAGAGTGGTGTTGGCGATGCAATGGGTGAATTAATGGCTTCATCTGGTTTCCCACTTGTGTTACTAGCCTTCTTAATTGCAACTTTTGTAAGGGTGGCGCAAGGTTCGGCAACGGTTGCGATGATCACTGCAGCTGGACTCGTTTCACCAATCATCGACATGGTCGACTTATCACAGCCTTCCTTAGCATTAATTGCTATTGCCATCGCTTGTGGTGCAACTGTTCTATCTCACGTAAACGATTCTGGTTTCTGGCTAGTTAGCCGTTTCCTTGAAATGTCTGAGAAAGATACGTTGAAATCATGGACGGTAATGGAAACCATTATCGGTGGTGTCGGTTTTCTTGTCGTGTTTGGACTAAGTTTCTTCTTTTCATAAACAAGAGATTCTCTTTTAAAAGAGCGCATTCTAGCGCTCTTTTTTTTATGCATATAGACATATTACGTTTGAACGAAATCTCAAAGAGAAAACCCAAGTCTACGTTAGCGGGGACAATCGTTGAAGCCGTCTAATCAATGTTTTCATAGGATGGAAGAGGCAAAGAGATGAGCCGTATGGAAAGGGGGCATGTATCTTGAAGCGACTATCTCATTTGTTAATCATTTCAAAAGATACGAATTTCTTTACGGACCGAAACTATGCTCATTTAGAAAAGGCGCTTGCTAAGAGCGTCACCGTGACCACTTGGCGAAGCTCTGGGCATATCCAAGCTATTCTCAAGAAACTTAAACACACGCCAGATTTTATTCTAATTGTAAACGATATTGGGGATCGCTTTGAACCAAACGTTAATGGATTAAGTGCTGTCTCGATTCCGTCGGCTCTATTTGTAAACGATGTGCACCGCTTTACAGAAAGACGGCGTCAATTTTTAAGGCGCAATCCGACTACGTATCTTTTCAGTGTGACGCGAGATGCTTGTTTAGAAACCTATCCAGCGTTTACAAAACGTATGCGGTGGCTACCTCATTTTGTTGAGCCGACAATCTTTCGAGATTACGGGTTACCAAAAGACTATGATTTTCTATTGCTCGGTGCAGTTAATCACGTTTACCCATTCCGGCAATTGATTCTTAAAACCTTTGAAAATCATCCAGGGTTCCATTACCAATCTCATCCTGGCTATTCGTTTCAGTATGAAGAAACGAAACAGTTGGTAGGGACACGATATGCGATGGAAATTAATAAAGCGCATGTCTTTTTTACTTGTCCATCCGCATATCTGTATCCAGTAAAGAAATATTATGAAGCACTCGCTTGCCGTAGTCTATTGCTTGCTCCAAGTTTTCCTGAATTAGAGGCGCTCGGGTTTATACCAGGGACTCATTTTGTCTTTGTTCATGAGGAAAATCTTGCTGAAGCCGCAACCTATTATCTCAACCAGAAAAAAGAGCGGTATAGGATTATGGAAAAGGGTTTCTCTTTTGTTCATCGCTATCATACAACGGAAAAGCGGAGTGAAGACATACTGAAACAAATAGAATTTATTCTCTCATAAGAAAGGGCTGAACGTATGACCAAAAAAATTGGACGCAATGTTGTCGTGGAAGAAGATGTTGTTGTAGGGAAAGATGTTGTCATTGGGGACAACACGGTTATTTTAGCAGGAACAGAACTTGGTGATGGTGTGGTTATTGGCGCCAACTGTGTGTTAGGTATTCAAGTTGGTGGCAACAAGCGGATGAGAAAATCACTTGGAACAAAACGTAAATTGATTATTGGAAAAGGCACAACGCTAGGCTCTCTTGTCTCCATTTATGCTGGAACGGAACTTGGTGCACATGTTTTTGTTGGCGATCATGCCAGCATTCGAGAATCTGTCAAAGTCGGAAAAGGAACGGTCATTGGGCGTTCTGCCATAGTTGAATTAAATACAACAATTGGCGAAAGCTGTACCATTCAAACGTCTGCTTATGTGACTGGAGACACGACGATAGAAGATCATGTGTTTATTGGGCCATGTGTGTCGATGTCAAATGATAAATATATGGGCGCGCAAGCGTATGAAATGAAAGGGCCGTATATTAAAAAGGGCGCAAAGATTGGTAACAATGCCACGCTGCTTCCAGGTGTTTGTGTAGGGAAAGGGACCATCGTTGGCGCAGGAGCAGTTGTGACGAAAGATACAGGGGATGATGTTGTTGTGGCTGGCGTCCCTGCACGTCCTTTGAAGGGGGAAGGACAATGACAAAAGTGTGTATGCTCGTCCATACCCATTCCTTTCTAGACACGCGCATCTTTCAAAAGGAAGCAAAATCATTACAAAAACATGGCTACGATGTTGTAATGATTGTGCCAAGAATAAAAGGAAAATTATTTAAAGTAAATAAAGAGCCATTTGATAATGAATTGCTGGAACCTTCTTTTATGTATGAAGGCATTAAAATGGTGACATATGATTTTGAATCGTTTAAACCGACTGTTGAGCATATGCAGGAGCATATTGACGCAAAATCATTAACTTTTAATCATCCACTTGTAAAATTAGGATTGGCTGAAAATGCAGATGTGTACCACGCTCATGAAGTGGCCTCGTTATTTGCTGGCATAGGGATTAAGCGACAACGAGAAAAAGAAGGAAAACCGATTCAATTAATCTTTGATAGCCATGACCTCATTCCTGATCCGTTTGATAAGAAGCCGAAATTTATCGCAATGGGTAAATTGCTAGATGATATGTTAAAGGAGATTGATCAATTAATTACGGTCTCCCCATCAATTAAAGCCTACTATATTACAAAACAACCGTTACTACCAATTGAAATTCTCTATAATTCACCTCCATTAAACAAAAAATTTAAAGCAAGAGTACCAAAGGATACTGAATTAACGGTTGGCTATGAAGGGCATGTTGCTGATAACAAAAAAGGAAGTAGCGATAAAATCTATCAGATGACAGAGCGATCGAAGTCACATATTAACGACTTTACATTTAAAATCATTGGAGGCGTGTTGCACGGCCACAGTCTAGACATTCCAGACACGTTAAAAGACAATATTTCGTTAACAGGTTGGGTGCCGTTTGAAAACATTGCGGATGAAATGGCCGAAGTCGATATTGGCTGGATTGATTTTGATGATTTAAGTAATTCTTTAAATCGATCGTATGCGCTACCGAATAAATTCTTTAGTTATTTAAACAACGGCATTCCTGTTATCGTCAATAAATGTCATGATATGGAACAATTCATTCAGACGCACCAGTGTGGGATTGTTTTAAATAAACAAAAAGCTACAGGAGATGATTACGCAGAGGCGATTCTCTATTTGCATCAGAACCGAGATGTCTTAAAGCAAATGAGTATAAATGCACGTAAAGCAATGGAACAACTCTATAATTGGGAGAAGATGGAGCAACGGATGATTCAGATGTACGAAGCGCTGTTAGACGATCAACAAAAGCCTTTCTATATCGAAAAATAAAAACGACCACTTGTGAGAGCTATAATGGCGCTCGCAAGTTTTTAATTAAGGGCATAAAAAAGCGATTATGGCAGAGTCATAATCGCTTTTCAGCTAAAATAAGAAGTGCTTTTTTATAATTTGATAAATGTGTTCTGCAGAATGCCCATCCCCAAATAAAGCTGGATAGTCGGAAGGTTTATACGCTGTTTGGACAGCTTTTATAATTGCAGCAGAATCATTTGCATCGACGAGCTGGTTCCATTTGGCATCAACGGTTTCAATCCATTCTGTTTCATCACGGAGTGTTATGCACGGTATTCCTAGCATGTAGGCTTCTTTTTGAACACCGCCTGAGTCCGTTAAAATGGTTTGCGCTTGGCTCATGAGTGCCAGCATATCAAAATAATCCAGAGGATCAATAAACAAAAGAGATTTTCCTTCAAACTCTTTTAATCCTGGCTTGTTTTCAAGTTGCTTTTTTGTACGTGGATGAAGGGGAAGAATGACGGTCTTATCTAAATGAGCGAACCCTTTCATAATCGCCTGTAATCGAACCGGTGAATCTGTATTTTCAGCACGGTGAATCGTGGCTACGTAATAATCTTTCGGTTTCAGTTTTAGTTGGTCGAGAATTCTTGAGTGGCTTTTGGCTTTGTCTTGATAGTAAAGAACCGCATCATACATGATGTCCCCAGTTGCGTGAACCCCTTTCGTCATTCCCTCGATCGCTAGTTGCTTAACGGATGATTGAGAAGGGCAAAACAGCAAGCTTGATAGATGATCGGTGACAATCCGATTAATCTCTTCTGGCATGTTGCGGTTAAACGAGCGTAATCCAGATTCGACGTGGATGATAGGAATATGAAGCTTCGATGCTGCGAGACTACCGGCTATGGTTGAATTCGTATCACCATATACCAAGACAGCATCAGGCTTTTCTTTTAAAAGGACTTGTTCAATTTCCATTAACATCTTTCCAGTTTGTTCACCGTGAGAGCCGGAGCCAATGCCGAGATGATAATCAGGCTTTGGGATGTTTAATTGCTTGAAAAACACATCAGACATGTTGGCATTATAATGTTGACCAGTATGAACAAGAACTTCTTTTATCGAAGTGTCTTGACTTAAACGTCGCGATACCATACAAGCTTTAATAAATTGCGGCCTTGCGCCAATAATTGTAACGAATTTCATTGTTTCCTCCTTTAGGTGCACCAATCTCGTAATTGTTTCATTCGATACTAGTAAATGTATGAATAAAAAGAGAAGAATGGCACGGCGACAATGGGAAATAGATACGTAACCTAAGCAGGAAGAGGGATGAAATGAAACATATTTGTTTTTTAGTGGCCGAGCATCCTTTTTTAGACGCACGAATTTTTCAAAAGGAAGCTAAGAGCCTGGTGCGACGAGGGTATAAGGTAACGTTAATCGTGCCGAAGAAAAAAGGTCGTTTGTTCGATACAAGCGGTCGCTTGCTAACGGAACAATTTTTAGAACAAGCATTTGAATATGAAGGCGTTCATTTCTTGGCTTATGATCCACCAAAACAAAAGCGACAACTCGCTCGACAAATCGCACTTTTAAAATCAGGGAAACTAGAGTCAATGCCCTCACCTTGCGTGGATCTTGCTGTCTCCGTTGAAGCTGATCTTTATCAGGCGCATGAGTTTGCTTCTTGCTATGATGGCGTGATGGTCAAGCGAGCGCTTAAATCGAAAGGGAAAGAAGTGAAGCTAGTTTATGACAGTCATGAACTTGTTCCTGACCCTTTAGAACCTTATAGTCAAAGAGTGTTTCAACAAATGAGCACACTTTTAAAAGAGCTGTTTCTGGAAGTAGACACGATTTTTACAGTCTCTCCTTCTATTAGAAACTACTATCAAAAGTTGGGCTATACAAAGCCAATTGACATTCTTTATAATTCGCCGTTTCTAATGCCTTTTAAACAGGAAGAAAAGCACCGTTCTTCTCCGCTCGTTCTCGGTTACATCGGCAAGCTGACGAAAAACAAGGGAGATGCTGACAAACTTATTGAGATTGTGAAACGTGCCAATCAAACAATTCCTTTGCAAGCTCTCATCATTGGCGATCGAATCGAAACAGAGTCTATTCCAGCCACCATTCGTAAGAACATCCGTTCAACTGGCTGGTTGCCCTACGAACAGATCGTGATGGCTTGTGCCACAATTGACGTTGGCTGGATTGAGCTGAACACATCGAATGCATTAAACCGTATGTATTCAATGCCAAATAAATTCTTTAGCTATTTAGAACGTGCCATTCCACCAATTGTTCCTAGCAGTAAAGATATGGAAGATTTTATTAATACGTATGAATGTGGATTTATCATAGAAAAAAGTGGTTCTGTTGACGCATACGTAGAGAAGCTAATTGATCTGTATCAAGATCGCTCAAAACTCTTACTGGCTGGTCAAAAAGGTAGATATGTTCTTGAAAAAACGTATAGCTGGGATCAAATGGAATACCGTTTGTACGCACGATATGCACAACTCTTTCAAGTCTAATACATGAATTTCCACGAATCTCTTGATCAAGCTGTCCATAACATCTCATTCTCTTGAACATACAGTATGTAATGAAGCTGAAACTGATAGAGAAGGGGCGAAGTTATGGAAGAATATCCGAAGCAACAAACAGTAGCTGTCGTTGGGTTAGGAAAGATTGGCTTAACGATGGCAGCAATTTATGCAAGCAACGGTTTTCGAGTGATTGGCGCAGATGTCAATCCTGCTGTGATTCAATCTGTCAATGCAGGAGAATCTCACGTTAAGAATGAACCTGGGTTAAAAGAGCTGGTCGAATTAGGTCATAAACGTCAAGTGTTAAGCGCAACCCTCGATACGAAGGAGGCTGTATCAAAAGCTGATATTGTGATCGTCGTTGTCCCTGTACTCGTTTATGAAGACAATGATGTGGATTACACGTATATGGATGCAGCAGTAGAGGAAATTGCTGCTGGATTGACGAAAGGCACGACGGTTATTTTTGAAACGACTTTGCCAACTGGAGATACGAGAAATCGATTTGGCGTCAAATTAGAAGCTGTATCTGGCTTAAAAGCAGGCACAGACTTCTTTTTAGCGTATAGTCCTGAGCGCGTCTATTCAAATAAAATTTTAAGTGATTTGAAAAAATATCCTAAAATTGTTGGTGGCGTGAATGAAAAAAGCTTAACACGCGCTTCTGCATTTTATAAGCAAGCCATTCAAGCTGATATTATTGAAGTGGAATCATCTGAAACCGCAGAGTTCGCAAAAGTAGCAGAATGCGTGTATCGGGATGTTAATATTGCTCTAGCAAATGAACTTGCCGTATATGCAACTAAAATGCATGTAAATATCCGTGAAGTCATTCAAGCGAGCAATACCCAACCTTATTCGCATATTCACTCACCAGGAATAGGTGTTGGTGGCCATTGTATTCCTATCTACCCGTACTTTTTTATGAAAAGAGGCTTGTCAGAAGGACTTGCTCATTTAGCAAGAGACGTGAATGATGGCATGGCAGCTTATTCGATTCAAGAAATTGAACAAGAATTGGACGGGCTGAATGGCAAAAACATTCTCATCCTCGGCTTATCTTATCGTGAAAACGTGAAAGAAGAAACGAAATCAACCACATGGCTTTTGCTTGATCAATTAAAGAAGAAACAAGCAAACGTAGTTGTTCATGATCCAATGTTTTCTGAACAAGAATTAAAAGAAAGAGCGCTTTTACCGTTTTCTTTTACAAGTGAGGCGTCTAAAGAGATTGACGCAATTATTGTGCAAGCCTTTCACGATGAGTATCAAACCATCGAATTTGACTCATTCCCTTCATGTAAACTTTTATTTGACGGGCGTAATGCGGTTGATCCAAAGAAATTATCTAAAACAGGCATCCGCTACAAAGGATTAGGCCTATGAGTAAACAAGGAAAAGAATCGTTTATCCCAATGGTAGATTTGAAAAGAGAGTATGTCGTGTTAAAACCTCATTTGCTTAAAGGCATTATGGATGTTTTAAATAGTGGTCACTATATTTTAGGGGAAAAAGGGCGATTGCTTGAAGCGCAAATTGCTGAATACGTAGGAGCAAGCTATGCAAGTGGAGTCGCAAACGGAACAGACGCCTTATATTTGGCGTTAAAAGCACTTGATATTGGACCAGGTGATGAAGTCATTACAACACCTTTTACGTTTTTTGCAACAGGTGAAGTAATTGCACAAGTTGGCGCTACGCCTGTTTTTGCTGATATTGAAAAAAACAGCTACAACCTCGACCCTAAAGAAGTGGCAAAAAAAGTGACAGATCAAACAAAAGCGATTCTTGTTGTTCATCTTTTTGGGCAGGCGGCAAATATGAACGCGTTACGAGCGATTGCCGATGAGCATGAACTTTATATTGTTGAAGATGCATGCCAAGCAATCGGAACGGAATGGAAGCGTCAGCGTGTAGGTGCTTTAGGCGATGTAGGCTGTTTTTCCTTTTTTCCATCAAAAAGTTTAGGGGCTTTTGGCGATGCTGGCATGGTTGTCACCAATTCTGAAGCGGTTCATCAAAAATTGACGGCATTACGTAACCATGGAAGTACGAGTAAATACCGACATGCATCAATTGGACAAAATAGTCGCCTTGATGAAATCCAAGCAGCTGTTTTACTTGCGAAGTTAAAGTTCCTTGACCTTTTTCTTTTAAAGCGAAATGATATTGCAAAGCGTTACACTTTAGGATTAGATGATTCAATCAAAAAACCTGCTATAAACAAAACAAGAAGTCATACCTTTCATCAATATTGCATTGAATTTGATGATCGAGATGCCGTTGCAGACTATTTGGAAGAGCAAGGAATCGCATCAGCCGTTTACTACCCTGTTCCGCTGCACCTACAGGAAGCGTTTGCTTATCTTGGCTTGAAAAAAGGTGATTTTCCACATGCTGAAGCAGCAGCGGATCGAATTTTAGCTTTACCGATTTCTCCAGAATTATCAATTGAAGAGCAAGAGTTGATCATCGCGCATATCAATCATTTTATTGATACCAATCGTTAATGATCGAGCTGTTTAAGAAAACCATTCCACTTGGAGTGGTTTTTTTGTGTAATGCTTTGAGCGTGATCCCGAACATTATAAATGGTGAAGTCTTCGTAGTGAAGCGGCCCAATTTTCGCTAATTGATAGATTGTGGAAACATCTTCATATAAGCGTCCTTCTTCATATGGAGACTGGATGAAACCTCCTAAACATCTTAACGAGGCGGTTCGGTAGATACGGGGTCCAAGTGGAAACCGGTATTGGCGTAAGGAGGAGCTGGACGATACGGCTCTTCCTTTTGCAATTCCTTTGTAGGTGAGCTGGTGCAACCTTTCTTCTTTCCAACGGCGTAAATTTCCGTAAAGAAGTGGGGAGCTAGTGGGCCACGTTTTAAGGGTTTCTGCTAAAACCGAAAAGGCATTTGGGTCTAGCCAATCGTCTGCATCTAGTTCGAGAATAAAAGGCGTTTGCACAGATGGAAGTAAATCATTCAGTGCATGTACTTTCCCTTGGTTATGGTCAGTAAAGGACGTAGTAACTGTTGGGTGATTCCAATTTGTTAATCGATACGGTGATGAATCTGTAGAACCGTCATCGCTTACAAAAATGGCTTCCGGTACGATGGATCCTGTTAAACAAGAAGCAATGGCAATATCCAGATAGTTTCCTTGATTATAGTTCGCGATTAAGACTGTAACAGGAATGGTTTGGCTTTGCGCTTGCTCAAGTTCGTAAAGTTGTTGCCAATCTGCAATTGATCGATATGTTGTGCTTTTATTTCTATTTGAAGCAGTTGCCCAGTTGCTGGATTGGGTGACGAGGTTCTTTTTTTCACTTGGCAACGTGCAAAGATAAAAGGGAAGCAATGATTCTTGAAAGGGAAGCAACCATTTGTCTGGAAACGGAAAGTGTAAAATAGCGTGATTGGTTATGAGGCAGGCAAAATGGTTCCCGGTGACGATCGTATCTTGTTGGGTTAGTTGATGGATAGCTATATCTTTGGACAAGGATGCCTGAGAATCAACAATAAGCGTGTGTGACGCATTCATTTTCGGTAACAAGTGATTAAGCGTGGCGCCATAATCATCATCCAGTAAGGGGATTGAAATCACATCTGCACTTGTTTCCGAGAAGTGGCAGTTGGATGGATGAATACAATAGACTGCGTCAATCTTAAGATTTGTTTGTTTAAGAGGTTGGAGCATTTTTAGAAATGAGTGGTTATGCTTAAAAGCAAGAATCACAACGGAGACCAACATAGTAAACCTCCTATTTTCGTATATCCAAAAGACCCTGAGACACTCATGGAATTCAACAGCAATTAGGTCAATTAAACAAGCAATCTTTCAATTTATACATTAACTAAAGAGAGACTTACAAAGGAGGGATAGAATGTTTATAACTCGTTTTTTCTTTTTCATTAAATCATTGTTTCAATCTATATTTTTTCCAGCTTGTTGCAACCATCCTGTGACGAAGCGAGAACAGCTTTGGTGTTTAATCGGAAGAGAAATTGAAGGATCAACACCATTTGGCTTTTTATCAGGGACGTTAGTAGCTGTAGAACATGACTACATTGTGCTGCTTGATGAGACTAATGCACAAGTTCTTGTACGCATTGCAAAGATTGAAACCGTTCGACCATTAGCTTAGTAAAAAGGAGGAGACCCGATTGTTTAAACGCTTTTTATATCAAGAGTTATCGAAAAGACTGACTGCTCGAGTTGAAGTGACAACAGATACGAATTTGATTGAAGGAATGATTGTTCGCGTTACGCCATCGTTCCTTGTCATTGATGTCACAGATGGTTATGAAGCAGGGTCAAACCAATATATATTCATTGATTCGATTAACTATGTACGATTTCCACAAGCCGCATAATAAAGAAAACCACTTCTAATTCGTTTTAGAAGTGGTTTTTGCTGTTGATTTTATTTTGTATGCTTTTCGATAGACTGACTAATTTGATTTGCTACTATCAATGCTTTAATTCCATCGTCGGCGGTTACAGCTGGTGTCTTCTTTTCTTTTAAACAAGAGAGAAACGACTGCAATTCGAGTGTTAAAGGTTGCTGAATTGTAGGGGCGTGAATCGTTTCTGTAATTGAACGTGCGTACGGTCCTGTTGAGTCAGATCGTCTTGTAATCGCAAGCTCATTCGTTAATAAATTTGCTACCATATAAGCGTTCTCTGTTAATAGATGAATCGAACGTATATTTTTATTTGATTGGTAACTTGCTGTTAATTGGATTGCGGCACCTGTAGAGGTTTTCGCAATGGCAACCGCATGAATAGGTAATCCTTTTGATAAGTGGCCAATTGTATAAATGGTATTAAGACAATCAGGACCAAGAATAGATGCTAAAATATATAAATCGTGAAGCATTAAATCTTGAACCACATCGACCCCTTCTAGACGAGAACTAAAGGCTGACATACGGTGTGTCTCAATGGCAATAATGGTTTCATTCATAACAGCATATTGAACAGCTTTAATAAGCGGATTAAACAATTCAATATGACCTACTTGTACGAAAACACCTGCTTGTTTAGCTCTTTTAGCAAGCTCTTTTGCCTCTTTGACAGAGGATGTGATTGGTTTTTCAATTAGCATATGGACGTGCTGGTCAATACAAGCAAGGGCAATCTCATAATGATAGACTGTCGGAACGGTAATGCTTACTGCGTCTACTTCTTGAAGAAGCGCATCAAGACTAGAAAATGGTTTGACGTTGTACATGGCAGCGACTGATTCCCTGCGATTAGGATCAACATCGTATAATCCAACGAATTGGCAATCGCTTGTTAAAGATAAATAGGTGCGTATATGGTTTTCACCCATTTTCCCTGCACCAATTACTCCTACTTTCATCTAACTCTCCTCACTTTATGAAAAATTAAAACGACTATCGTTTGCATTTGATAGACTGTTATTAAAGTCGCTCTACAAAGTAGTTTATGCAAAGCAAAATGAGATGAATGGACAAACATAACGTTCTGTCGAAAATGAAACGGATGGCACGGGTTTCGATTAAAAACACTTAATGAAATCTAGTTGATTTCCATTTTGTAGTTTAAATTGTAAAAATAATACATTTATATCATTCTATTATATGCTCAAAAAGAAGATTTGAAAGACTTATGACTGATTTTCCTTATAATGAAAGGAATTTCTAGATAAAAGAGATAATAAGGTGTGTAGTGAGGTGATTCGGTGCATAAGTTGTTGGCAGGTTTCATTTTTGGCATAAGCATCACTGGAGCAGTTTTAATTATTTTGATCCCACAGTTGTTTGAGTCTCCAATTGACCAATCCTTAAAAGTTGTTATGGCCATTACAGTAGTCGCGTTTGCTTTATGTAGTATGTCGGCTTTTTTGATTCAGAGACGATTATTTGGAAAGAGTAAATAGGCGATTTCGAAAGACGATTAATCCTTGATTGATAGGAAGAGATCGTCTTATTTATTGTGTTTTTTGCTTTTAATTTGGGGAATTTACGCATTCAGTGAAGTAGATTTTCATTCATTTATTTCGGACATAACGTTCTTAAAAATAAAGTATTTTTCAAATAAATTTGTCACTTTGTGTTGGGAAACATGTCTAAACTATATAAGTTCTTGTCGAAGTCATTTATAATAAAAGAAATTAACATTTAATTGGAAAAGAGGGATGTGGAATGATTGTCGCTTTATCAGCTAGCATCATTGGAGGAAAACTTGTTGAGTGGCATAGCTGTCTAATCGCGAAAAATTTTACGCACGCTCAACGTTTGAGAAACGAAACGAAAGAACTAATTAAACAAATGGAATCAAATGACAAAATTCTTGCCTACTACCAGCTTGTTAGTTTTAAGCATGAATTATTATCAACATACGGAACAGGTGAGTTGTTTGAATCCACACTTCCGACACCTGTTGAAATTGAGAGAGACGATTATCTTAACTTCATGTTTTATTTCGTTTCAGCACAGAATGAATTTTTGAATGAACGCTATAAGTCGGCTGTTCAAATGTATAAAGTTGCGGAACGGCTAATTGAAAAAGTGAATGATCCAGCGGAAAAAGCAGAATTTTATCAAGAATTAGGGATGAGTTATTATCGCATTGATCAGTATACATTTGCTGCTTCTTATATGGATCAAGCGCTTGAGTTTTTCGGTAAAAACCCAATGTATCTTGTGAATGAAATTCGTTGTAAATTGGTGTTAGCTGCCATTGATACAGAATTAGGCGAGCAAGCATCCGCAGAAAGAATTTATAAAGAAATGATTGAAATTTCGAAACCTTTCCCTTATTATCATTCGCTTGTTTTGCATAACTTGGGTCAAAATAGAATGACTCAACAACGTTTCAATGATGCGGTACAGCTTTTTGAGCAAGCGTTATCGATTAATGAGTTTTCTCAATCCATTACGGGTTTAAAATCGAAGTATAATTTGCTTAATGCAAGGTTGAGAAATGAAACTTACATAGGGGGGTTAGAGGAACTAGAATTCAACGCAAGAGCTCAAAAACTAATGGAAATTAAAGCAAAATGTAAAGTAAGTAGAGGTCTGTATCTAGAAGATAATTTTTCTGAAGTAGAGCAAGGGTTGGACATGCTAAAAGTAAATGAAAAGTTTTTTGAATGCTCGGAAATATGCGAAGAAATTTCGCAACACTTCGAACAAAAAGGTGATTTGGCAAACGCTCTTAAGTATGCAAGATTAGTAAACCATATGAGTAAAAAACAATCAAATGTGGGGGTTGATTTATTATGAAAAAATGGACAATGTCTTTAGCAGCTACGTTTGTATTCACATCATTTGCATTAATAGGTGGTCATTTCACTGCGACAGGCGATACAGTGGATCAGGATGGAAAACATGACTTTCATCAACTTGCAGGTAAGCATGACTTCCACCAACTGGGAAAACACGATTTTCATAAGATTGCTGGAAAACATGATTTTCATCAAAAAGGGAAACACGACTTTCATCAGCTAGCTGGAAAACATGATTTTCATCAAGTAACAGGTAAAGCATAAACTTAACTTACAATAAACCTATTATAA
Source organism: Alkalihalobacillus sp. LMS6 (assembly GCF_024362765.1). Taxonomy (NCBI): domain Bacteria; kingdom Bacillati; phylum Bacillota; class Bacilli; order Caryophanales; family Bacillaceae; genus Alkalihalobacillus; species Alkalihalobacillus sp. LMS6. The sequence goes on from NZ_CP093302.1 coordinate 1,708,707, forward strand.
AAAAGTCGTCTTTGACGGCTTTTTTTGTGTGAAAATGAATATGAGCGCAGTAGTTAGATTGTTTCGGTATCTTGTAAAACGGTTACATAAGCTTTATACATAAAGTTTTTGTGGAGGTGTGAAATGAAGAACAAGTCGATCGTAGCAAGTTTTGCAAGTGTGATGGTAGTAGCGATCGTAGCAGGTTGCGGAAATGATGGTGAAACGAACGAAACAAATCAAAATCATGATGTTGAAAATGAGACAGCGGATCAAGAATTAGATTCAGAAATGGAAGAAAATCAAGAAGAGGAGAAGCACTCCGAATCTGTAAACAATGATAGTGATAATGAAAATGAGTCAGAAGAAGAGCGTAATGAAGCGTACTACGAATCCTTAGCGGTAACGGACGATACGAGAGAAGTAGCACCGGAAGCGATTGAACATTTAGAGTTGCCAGGTATTCACGAAAATACACGCATTTATAATGGAACCGTCAGTCCTGGACAAATGGTTCGTTTCGTATTTCCAGATGATGAACATGAGTCAGGTTTTAATTATCAAAATGCCTTAGATCCACACGTATCCGATGAAGGGCATTTCTCCGTGTCGTTTAGTAACTATGATTTAAATGACATGGAGCAAATACGATTTATTGTTTCAGGCTTCTTGCCGCAGGAGCAAGCATTCGATTTGCCGATCCATCCGGAAGAAGAGGGGATGGCGTATATTCCGAGTGAAGCAGATACAGAAGAACGTGAAGCTGCAGTTCAGGAAGAAGTAGAATTAGACGACATTTATGAAAATACTCGATTTTACCATGTGCAACACGTGGTTGAAGATGTAGATGCTGTTCATCTTGAACATCCAGAGATCGGTTTTAGCGAAGATTTAAATTTGCCTGCAGCGGATGTAGAGCTTGAGAATACAATTTCAACTAGCTTTGATGAGAATGTGTTAACGGCTGGCGATACGCTAACCTTTTACATCGTCGCGAAAGGCGTGACTACGTTAGTAGAAAAAGACGTACAAGGTTGGACAGACGAAGAATGGGCCGTCATTAATACGATTAAAAACGAAACCAGCATTGATGAAATTGTTGCGACTGAACCAATCATTGTCGGTAAAACGGTTCCGCATGCTTCTATCACAATCACAAATCTCAATCCGAGAAATTTTAACACCACCATTGAAGCCGATGAAGAAGGTCAGTTTGAAATGGATTTAAGCGGCTCAAGAGACGAGATGGATGGAGAAGCAATTCTGTTTTCGATCGTCGATGAAGAAGGTCATTTAGCTACAATGGAGGTACCTGTGCAAGAGTGAAAAGGATGGATGTAATGACAAATCGTGGTTAGAAATAATTGAAATTAAATAGAGCATCCTTTCTACATCATAAATGACTCTTGTCAGGCATCTCAGTTTCAAATGATTTTTTAGTGTCTACTTTTAAGGAGGCATATCACACCTCATTTACTTCGCTCTCGTCTGTAAAAATAATCGTTATTGAGTCGAATCTAGACCGATTTATTATGGCATTACGGTATACTAAATCTGTATGAAAATCGGTTACAACCGCGCACAAATAGACCAGATTATTTTGAGGAATCGCTTTAAGATAAAGCTAAGGAGTTGAGGGTATGGCAATGATTGATGTATTGCAAGAAACGATTGACTATATGGAGACGCATTTATGTGAGCCACTCACAATTGGCGAGATAGCGAAACAAGCCAATGTGTCCCCGTTTCATTTTCAACGGTTGTTTGCCGTGTTAACGGATATGTCTGTTGGTGATTACTTACGCAAACGGCGCTTAACGCTGGCAGCACAAGAGTTGGTCCGTTCAGATCTGAAAATCATTGATCTTGCGTACAAATACCAGTACGAAACTCCAGAAGCATTTACGAAATCCTTCCGTAAGCAACACGGGGTTACACCAAGTGCCATTCGGAAAGGGCTTGGTAAAGTAAATGCGTACAATCGGCTTGTCGTGCACGTACAATTGAAGGGGGCAAATCCAATGCGCTATCGGGTAGTAGAACGAGACGAATTTCAAGTAATTGGAGCAAGGAGGACATTCTCACTTAAGAACGATGAGAATACGAGAGAAATACCAAAGATGTGGGATCAAGCAGCAAAGGACGGAACGATCGAAACCTTGGCCCAGTTAAACAACGGAGAAATCAAAGCTTTGATGGGCGTATGCGTAGACCATCAAGTGAATACAAGTCTAGAAAAGGTAGAATATTGGATTGCAGCAGAGTCCTCTGCGAGTGAATCAGATGAGTTCGAGAAGCTTGTTTTACCAGCATCCACGTGGGGTGTATTCGAAGTACACGGACCAGCTCCACGCGCGATTCAAAAAGTGTGGAAAGAGATTTTTTCAGAATGGTTTCCGTCAAATCCCTACGAGCACGCGGGCACTCCAGAGCTTGAAGTCTATGTAGACGAAGATGTGATGAAAGAAGATTCTTATGCGGAGATATGGATTCCGTTGAAGTGAGCAGGCTTTTACTAAATAATAGGTAGTGTTTTCATCAAGAGAGATCGTCTTTCTTGTTTCAAAAACAAAGAATGGTGTTTATTGAGTGCTTTCAATAGACATCTTTTTTGATTGATTTACATATGAAAGAAAAATATTAAGAGTAAATGATCCATAATGTCTAGTAATTTTGAAACTTCTAAAACTAGGTTACGTATAGAAAATAGAGGTGATTATTATTAAGAAAAGTAGACCCCCACATAAATCTTATTTTATTAACTCATCCATTTTTATCTTAATTGCTGTATGTCTATTTGTATTATTATCTTCATTCGGATTAAATGGACTATCAAGTTTAATTATTTTTGGAGGTTTAGGCGTTTTTCATTTATTAATAGGCTTAATTGCATATAGAAAATATCGTACGAATTAGAAAATCTTTAGATCAGCTAAATCTTGCCGTCTTGTAAGAAGAAAAGTGACATTAACAAATTTTTTTAGACATTCGCTAATGGAATGTCTTTTTTCTGTTTTTTGGTTGAAAAAGGTACGAGTGGCATACACCTGAGTATATTTAAAACTATCTAATCAGTCTGAGGTCACTTTAATGATCATTTATTTTTAAAAAGGTCACGATCGCAACCACTATTGATCCCCAGCATATTTCATTTTTAAACTGTTTCAATATAATTAAAGATAGATTGAAAGAAACCCATCATCTAATTTTATAAACTATCCTCTCTCCCAACCAAATAATCCAACGTCACACCAAAATAATCAGCCAACGCCTTCAATGTAGTAAGATTAGGCTCAAAGTCATCATTTTCATATCTTCTTAATTGGCGTGGAGATACTTGTATATGTTCGGATAATTCTTTTTGTGAGACGTTTTTATGTTCGCGTAATTCTTTTAATCGTTGGCCAAGTGATGGCATATGAAAATCACCTCGAAAAAAGTATTGACAGGACATATTGTGTCCTTTATTATGGTTTTACAGGTCATAAAGTGTCCGTAAATAAAAATGGATTTCTTAGAAGAAATGGAAAAATCGCTTTAGAGAAAGTATGTAAAACAAGGATATTTCGACCTCAGAATAAAAATACACATATAAGCAACTTGTTAAAATGCTTAACTTTATTATTGTACCATTTTTCTGCGAGTCTGCGAATAGAACAAAACTTTATCTCACTCGAAAGGAGCCTCTCATGCCACAAATCCCTTACGGCGTCAGGTCATGTTTGTACACTGGGATTATTCACAACCTTGCATTCTTAACGAAACAAGCGGAAACCATTCTTCAATCAGGACAAGGTACATGGAAAAGTTATGATACGAAGCTGCATCATGAGGTGAAAGAGGCAATCGAGTGGTATCAGCAGTATGCGGTCAAAGAGTTATTTCATTTAGAGGAAGACTTGATGGCATTTGAGCAGTTGCTTACGAAAGTCCATCAAAAAAAAGAGTAATTTCATCAATCATCCATATGCTTTGTCATAAAAAACACCCCAACTGCTAGATTATCACTCTAACAGTTGGGGTGCAGCTCTTTACGATCTACTCTTTTCTTTCTTTTTCGGATACCCAATTAGAATCGCAACACTTCCGCAAATGGCAATGAGCATCGGATAAAAGGAATAAGGGACAATGCTCACTGGTGAAATACCTGCCACACCTGCGGCAATTAAGAGCTGAGCTCCATATGGAATCAGTCCTTGGACAGTGCATGAAAATAAATCTAGTACACTTGCGGATTTCCTAGGTTCAATCTGATATTGATTGGCAATGTTTTTGGCAAGTGGCCCAGCAATCATGATGGCGATTGTGTTATTGGCAGTCGAGAGATTGGTAAGACCAACTAGACCGGCAATCCCAAATTCTGCGCTTTTTCTAGATTTCACTCGTTTTGTGACGAGTTGAAGTAGAAATTCAATGCCTCCGTTTAACCGAATTAGTTCCATCATTCCAGCGATGAGGATGGCAAGGAACGCCATTTCGTACATGCCTTCCATACCTTCACCAATGCTTTGCAAGAGTTGCAACAGTTGAAAGCTCCCATCTACTAAGCCGATGATTCCTGCCAATACAATCCCGAGAGCCAGAACAATAAAGACGTTCATTCCGGCAATCGCAAAAACGATAACCAGCACATATGGCACAATTTTATACCAGCTGAAGCTCGTGTATTCAATTGGCGCGCTTTCGCCGGAAGTTAATGTCCATAAGAGGATGCACGTAATAATTGTAGCTGGTAAGACAATCCAAAAATTCACTTTAAACTTATCCTTCATTTGTGCACCTTGGGAACGAACTGCTGTAATGGTGGTGTCAGAAATGAACGAAAGGTTGTCGCCAAACATGGCTCCTCCAATAATGGCGGCGATGATTAACGCTGTAGGAATATCTGTGATCTCGCTAATGCCAACGCCGATTGGTGCTAATGCGACAATCGTCCCGACCGATGTTCCCATCGCTAATGAAATAAAACAAGCAATGACAAACAAACCAACAGCAAGTAAGTCTTGAGGAACGACTGCTAGCGCAAGCTGAACAGTGGAATCCACGGCACCCATGGCATTTGTTATGCCAGAAAAGGCGCCAGCTAATAAGAAGATCAGCACCATCAGCATGACATTTGGATGCCCGGCACCCTTACTAAAATGATCGATTTTTTTTGAAAAAGATTCTTGTCGGTTCATTGCAAGCGCAAACGCACTAGCGATTACAATGGCGACAATAACCGGAAACGCATAAAAATCCCCGGTTACGATTCCTGCCCCGATAAATAAACTCAAGAAAATGAGAAAGGGGGTTAATGCCCATGGATTCGGTTTAATCATTGATGCGTGCACACCCCTAAATAAAAATTAATAACAGTCTTGCTCTACGTCCTCGTTGAGGCAGATCCTAAGCTGAAAATGAAAGCCAAATTTTTTTGTCAGTTTTTAGCATGACGAAAAAATGGCCAAGTCATACATAAGAAGGTAGCATAACAAAAAAACGCTCGATTGAAAATCTTTTTTTTACGGAAGGTGAAAAGAGAAGAGTTGTTCTTCAATTTGCAGGGAGCATTGACCGAGGGGCACGTAATCTATGGCGTGACCGGCAAAACCCAAATATTCTCGTGGCGCCAAAAACGGATAGCGGCTTGATTCCTAATTTGCGCTTCTCGTTTTCAGATGCGCATATGCAGCTCCATCAGTGGCTAGCGCTGACGCCAAAGGAGCTAGTTGGGTCGAATGTGCATGTCGGAAATGCGTTTCTTGATTTCCTTCGAAAAGAGAAGTGGGCGGTTGTTAAGGGTCCGGGGTGTGGGGAGGGAGAGTAACACGTCCAAAAAAAAGAGACTGGGTCTGCTTCTCCCGGTCTCTTTCTCCTTTACTTAAATGTTAGTACCGCTCGTCCTTTGACGTTTCCGTTTCGTAAATCGTCTAATGCTTCACTCAAGTTTTCAAAGTCATATTTTTGCGTTTGCATCTTCACTTGTCCGCGTTTCGCTAAGTTAATGATCTCGCGTAAATGACTTAATGTCCCGCCTTGAGAAATTCGTAACTCTACGCCTGGTTTAACCGAACCCCATTGGAATGGAAGCGAGCCTCCGCCTAAACCAACTAAACTAATAATGCCAAGCCCCTTTGTAATTTTTGCAGCTAATTTTAGCGTCGCGTCAATGCCGACAAAATCAAACACTGCGTGAACGCCTTTTCCATCTGTCAGCTCCATAATCTTGTCTTTGGCATGCTCATCGGATTTAAAGACAACGTCCGCTCCGTATGTTTTCATTTCTTCCAATCGATCTTCGTTAATGTCTAAAGCAATGACGGTAGCTGACGTTAAGCTTTTAAGAAATTGAATCGCGAAAAAGCCAAGTCCACCTGTGCCAATAACTACAGCATAACCGTCGCCAGGAATTTTTTCACGCGCATATTTAACGGAAGCATAAGGTGTTAAACCTGCATCGGCAATCGCAACATAATCGCTAGGTTTAAGCTCACCTAATGAGACAAGTTCTCGTTGGTCAGCAATCATGTATTCTGCCATGCCACCATCTTCTCTTAATCCACGCGAACTGACATTTTCACAGTAGTTATCGTTACCTGATAAACAGTACTCACAGTAGCCGCAAGAATGGATTGTTGAAACGATAACGGATTCGCCGATTTCAAAATCAGTTACGCCTTCACCACGTTTTTCAATATAACCTGCATTTTCATGGCCTAACGTAAAGGGACCTTCCCAAGGAAGAACAGGAGACCCGTGATCAATTACTTCTAAGTCGGTATGACAAATTCCTGCGCCAGCCATGCGAATTAGTACTTCACCATATTTCGGCTGAGGAATATCAATCGTTTGTAAATGAGGTGCTTTCCCTAATTCTGTGATGCGATACGCTTTCATTTTAGCTTGTTCCATTTCTCAGTACCCCTTTATATGTGATACTCTCAACTTAATACGATTATGTGAACGAAACAATGTGCATAACTAAGTGGAGTGTGTGCTTAATAGACAGATTATCTCTATATGTTGATTAACGTAAGTGGAGGCGTTCTTTTGGTTGATAAACGAGTAGTACGGACAAAAAAAGATTTGAAGAATAGCTTATTAATTTTAATGGAAAACAATCCATATGAAACGATTACGGTAAAGAATATTGTTGAACATGCTGGTTATAATCGAGGAACGTTTTACCTTCATTATCATGGGAAAGAAGACGTGATGAATGAATTAATTGGAGATATGTTCGAAGGGTTAACCTACGCCTTTCGAACGCCTTATCGCAATCATCATCACCAAAACTTAATGTCGGTTTCAGCAAATGACATTTTGCTGTTTGCGTACATCGAAGAAAATAAAGTATTTTTTTCATTGATGGTTACGTCTCCCTTCCTGAGTAACTTTCGGGAGCGAGTGTTGTCCAAGTTTATTGCACTGTTTGAAGAGGATTTGCACTTTTTATTACAAAAACATAAAGAAATTGATCGTGAGTTATTTGTACAGTTCAGAGCTTATGGCCTTTATGGTTTAGTAATTGAATGGATTAAGAGTGATTACGCGAATTCTACAGTTTACATGGCGCAACAATTATTGAAGATTTTTTACTATAAACTAGATGAGCTGTATTTTTTAAAATAGCAACCGTTATCTTAAAAATCATAGACAGAGTTTTTATTGCGAACGACAAAATAAACATTTACGCCCTGTGAAACATGTACTATAATGACCTCATTAGAAGGTGTTACTAACGCGATTAGGCATTAATTCTAGGTTTTGGATTTTCCGGAGGGGACGCGCTATGAACCTCATTAAGTCATTTAATAATAATGTTGCATTGGTTGAAGATGCTTCTGGAACAGAGTGGGTCGTTCTGGGGAACGGTGTAGGCTTTGGGAAGGAAAAAGGATCTTTAATTAATGAAGAAAAAATAAAGAAGAAATTCATCGCTGCTTCACGACGTCCTTTTGTCGACATGATTGAAGAAATTCCCATCTCGATCTTTGAAACAACGGAAAAAATGATTCAAACAGCTGAAACGGTAATTGGTGCAACACTCAATCAACAATTGTTTTTAGCGCTCGCAGATCATGTCCATCATGCGGTCAAGCGGGTTCATGAAAACGTAGACTATCCGCATACAAATCGGTGGGAGCTGCAAAAGCTTTATCCGAAAGAACACCAAGCGGCCGTTGAAGCCATTCGCGTCGTGTATGATACATCTGATATCATTTTGCCGAAAAGCGAAGAAACCTTTTTAACGTATCATTTTGTAAACGCTCAAGGGCGTTCGGCACAGCTTTCAGAAACAATGAAAATGACCGAGGCGATTAACCAAGTGATTACGGTCATTGAGTACCATTATGAGCTGGAATTAAATGAACAGTCGCTAAATTATTTGCGCCTTCTCACCCACTTGCGCTACTTTTTATTGCGCCAAATACACGGGGAGAATCTAGATCAAAATGATATGGATGATGACCTTATTGAAATGATTAAAGCAAAGTATCAGAAAGCATTTGGATGTGCGAATAAGATTGCTCGTATCCTAAATAAGCACTATAGTTGGGATATTACGCAAAATGAAAAAATTTATTTAACACTTCATATTAATCGATTACTTTTATAACGCATTTGGCGTGTTACTGGTTAAACAGGCATAACCCAAATAGCAACTAGCTTTTATTCAGATGAACGCTAGCTGTTGTTTGGGTTTTTTATGTCTTTTTTTATAAAAATTGGACGAAGGAGTGAAAGAAGATGATGAATTATTTACAGCGGCTCGGACGGTCATTGATGCTTCCGGTCGCCGTACTTCCCGCAGCAGCTGTTCTTCTTGGTGTTGGGGCGTGGATCGGTCAATTTTCTTGGGGAGAGGATAGCGTTGTTTCGGCCTTTATGATTGCAGCAGGAGATTCAATTATAGGCAATATGGGCATGTTATTTGCGCTAGGTGTTGCCCTTGGTTTATCGAAAGACAAAGATGGAGCAGCAGCTTTAAGTGGGCTCGTTGCCTTTCTCGTCATTACGGAGGTATTATCCGTTGAATCGGTCGCAGAACTTTCGCAGATTGCAGTGGACGATGTGAACCCAGCATTTGGTGTCATTACCAATCAATTTATTGGGATTTTATCTGGTGTTGTTGCCTCAATTATGTACAACCGCTTCAGTCACGTGCAGCTACCGGCGGCGTTAGCCTTCTTTAGTGGGAAAAGGTTAGTGCCAATTGTAACGGCAGCAGTGATGATGGCATTATCAGCTGTGTTCTTTTATATTTGGCCATATGTGTATAACGGTCTTGTCACGTTTGGAATGTGGATCAGCCAACTTGATTTTATTGGAGCTGGGCTGTATGGCTTTTTTAACCGTTTGCTTATTCCGACAGGACTCCATCACGCGTTAAACTCCGTATTCTGGTTTGATGTGGCAGGAATAAATGATATCGGAAACTATTGGGACGGAGAGGGAGAAGTAGGCATCACCGGACGTTATCAAGCAGGCTTCTTTCCAATTATGATGTTTGGTGTGCCAGCAGCAGCCTTGGCGATGTACCATACCGCGCATGCAAGCAAAAAGAAACAAATCGGTTCTTTGATGTTAGCGGCAGGTTTTGCGGCATTTTTAACAGGGGTAACAGAGCCTATTGAATTTGCGTTTATGTTTGTTGCACCGCTCTTGTTTGTTGTTCATGCAGTCTTAACGGGACTGTCTCTCGCCATTGCAGCGTTTTTCCAATGGACAGCAGGATTTTCCTTTAGCGCTGGACTGCTTGATTTCTTCTTAGGATTTCCTCTTGAGATGGCGAATCAGCCGTACATGCTGCTCGTCCAAGGTGTCATTTTCGGCACAGTTTACTATGTGTTATTCCGATTCTTGATTGTGAAATTTAATTTAATGACTCCAGGTCGTGAGCCTGAAGGAGAGGGCTTGGACATCTCGGAAGAACCAACGGAATTAGAGGGATCAAACAAAATGGCGATGATGGCGAGCACGATTTATCAAGCTTTAGGTGGCGATGACAATGTCGTCTCAATTGATAATTGTGTCACACGTTTACGGCTGGAAGTGAAGGATATGGGGAAAGTCGATCAAGCAAAAATTAAACAAACAGGTGTACCAGGCATTAACGTTGTGTCCGATCACAATATCCAAGTCGTTGTTGGCACTCAAGTCCAGTTTGTGGCAGATGAAATGAATAAGATTCGTAGCAAATAAGAAACAGGCTGTTGCGTAAGCGACAGCCTGTTTTACGTTCTATGGTCGTTTCGTATAGCTTTGAATCACATCGACAATCGCGTCATTTCGAGTGAAACTTGTTTCCGTTGCTGTTGTTGCCCATTTTCTTCTAATGTCTGCTTCACTGTCGGAATAAATATCTACTTCCAATGGGTTTCCGGTGTACATGCCCCAGCTACTTCCTTGACCTGTTACTTTATATGTCCATGTTGTATAACTCCATCCTTGCTCCTCGTACACACGTAGTGCATAATCCCAACTTTGTAAATTGTTAAACAAGGTAAATTCGCCAACGAACAGAGGAACAGGATAATTTGTCATCTCATTCACCATGGTTACTTTTGAATCCACAAACTGCTTTTGATAATCAAGATTGTCGATGTCGTCCCAACCGTAAAAGTGATACGAATACACAACATTTTGCCAACCGTACAGATCAGGGTGTGGAAGGTCCGTTGGATCCCAAATCGCTTCGATAATGATGATATGATCTGGGTCTTTTTGGCGAATCGCTCGATAAAGGCGGTCATAAAAATCAAACTGTTCTTTTCCACTTGCGCCGCCAGGCTCGTTCAGTAAGTCGTATCCAGCAATCCATGGCTGATCTTTATACCGTTCAGCAATGCGCTCCCATAAAAAGACCGTTCGATTCATATTTTCACCGTTTCCGTACAAATTTCCAACGTCTGGGTAGCGCGTATCACCAGAATGATCTTTGCCATTCTGGGAGCCAGGTGCACCGTGTAAATCTAAAATAACGTACAAGGAACGTAATGCTGCTTCTTTTACAAACCAGTCTATTCGGTCAAAAGCAGTTGCTTTTAAGCTCCCGTCATCGTTCAACATTTCGAAATAAGTAAAGGGAAGACGGATGACATTCATCCCCTCATTTTTGATACGGTCAAAATCACTTTCTTGCCAATACGTGTCTTGAAAAAGGGTTAAGAGCTCCCAAGCACTTTTTTCTCCAAAACGAGATGTGAGTGTATTAAGTGCTGTCAGTTGATCAGGTGCGTTAGTCGGGGACATCCAGTTCTCCATGACAAGCCAACCACCGGCATTTGTCCCACGAAGAATCACTTCTTCACCTTTACCAAATTCGTTTCGCATTTTCTTGCCGTCCGTTTTTAAAAAAGGTGTATAGCCTGTTTGTATGTGAGTGTGCACGATCGTCTTTAATTCAACATCCGTCTGTTCATTTGCCGCTTGCATGTCCGTCATTGTCATCCTCTCCTTTTTACAGTAATACGGTCTAGAGAGAAGATCTATGAAGAAAAACAACGGTTTTTGAAATGTTTTTATAGGATTTATAGAAACTGCGATGCATAAGGATTGGCAATCTTGCTGATGGTGTTCAATCGATGTCACCTCCTGAATGATTTAAGTATATCGTTGACGTTAACGTTAAGTTCAAGAGGGTTCTTATCGTTAAATCGGTTTGTTCAAGACAGGAGAGGATAAGTTCATCATTGTGTAAGGCTCGCCGTATTCCATGACCGTGTCTATAAACTGTTCTAATTGTTCATTGGTCTCTGTGATAATTTTGACTAAGTAGCTGTACTCACCAGTGAGTCTGTGACACTCAATCACGATAGGGTTGTCTGTGCAAAATGCTCTAAACTGTTTGCATTTATGTGTCTTTACGAGCATGAATGCTTTTACGGATTTATTTAGTTTAATCGAATTGATTTTGGCGCCATAGCCCTCAATCACGCCGCTTTCTTCCAGACGTTTGACTCGTTCTGTAACAGCTGGAATCGATAAAGAAATCTTTTTTCCTAATTCGGTCATGGACATTCGGCCATCTTCTTGAAGTAACGTTAAAATGTTGCGATTAATTTCATCCATTTTCGGATCTCCTTCAAACTTAAATTGTTTATAACGAACGAATTTCATAACAGGTAGTAATAGTCATATTTACGAATAATAACAGCAATATTGTTTATAACGAACGAATTTCATAACAGGTAGTAATAGTCATATTTACGAATAATAACAGCAATATTGTTTTTAACATCCTTCTAATTAAATGGCGACGACTCCCTCGGGAACAGCACGAGTTTGAAGACATTGGAGCGAGGTTTTACACGGAAATGGCTGAGACCGTGCCCGGGGAAAGCGTTCGCCACTTTAGATAGATCGACCATCTTTTTCGCATTATGAAAGTGGTTCAAATTTTATCCTTTCATTTTAAGGCGAAAAGTCAGAATTGGCGAATAAAATGTATTCAATCATATCGCCACTTCCATTACGATAGTACAAAATAGGTAGGGGGATAAGGGAATGAATCAATGTCTCAAGTGTAAGAAGTTTATCAAGAACGAATGGTTTAGTTGTGTTCACGACTGCACATTTTGCAAAGCTTGTACAGATTTAATGAAAGGCGTATGTCCAAATTGTAACGGGGCACTTTGTAAAAGAAATTCGAACAAAAAGGCACTTTTCATTATCGATGTTCAAGAAGCATTTAACGATCCAAGTTGGGGAGAGCGTAACAATCTTGATGCCGAAGCGAATATTAATAAAATATTAAAAACCTGGCGGGCGAATGGGCAAATGGTGGTGATGATTACGCACGTGTCAGAAAACCCAACTTCATTGTTTTATAAAGGGAGTAGCAGTCAACAATTAAAATCTAGCCTTCATCAGGATCCTCATGATTTTCATATTGAAAAACAAGTTAATAGTAGTTTCGTTCATACGGATTTAGAAAAAATGTTGAAAGAGCATGGCGTGACAACCGTTGTGGTAACTGGGTTAACAACACCACATTGTGTCTCAACGACGGTAAGGATGAGCGCGAATTTAGGTTTTGATACATATGTGGTGGAAGACGCAACAGCCGCTTTTGAGCTAACAGGACATAACAACCGCTACTATGACGCAAGTACGGTTCATGAGCTATCGCTTGTAACACTAGAGGGGGAGTTTGCAAAAGTCATGACGACGGAGATGGTGGTAAAAGAAATTTTTGTATAAGACGGTCAAAACAGTTACATTGATGTAGCTGTTTTTTCTTTTTAGGACAAGCTTATTAATTTTGGATAAATTTTAGTGATTTTAGGATTAACGCATGCCTCATGCTGAGATAGGATAGAGCTAGGAATATGAGGAGGGGATTTTTTTGAAAGCGCTTAAATTATGTGGGGTTATGCTTTGTGCGGTAGCAGTGTTGGCAGGGTGTAACAATTCGAGTTCTGGTTCAAGCGAAGGAGAACTCGTCATCTATACGACTAGAAGTGAAAATTTAAATGAGGCGGTCATTCCAAGTTTTGAAGAGGAAACAGGCATTAAAGTGCAAACGATTTCGGCAGGAACGGGTGAGGTGGTGACTCGTGTCGAGTCTGAGCGGAATAATCCGCAAGGGGATATTTTATGGGCAGCTGATGTGACGATGCTTCACGATAAAACCGAACTTTTTGAGGAATATGTGTCGCCAGAAGATGAATTTATGATGGAAGGTTTTAAAAATACAACAGGCTTTTTCTCACCAGCTTTTTCAGATCCAACGGTATTTATCGTCAACACAGATTTAATTGGCGATATTCAAATGGAAAGTTTTGAAGATCTATTAAATCCAGAGTTAAAAGGGCGGATCGCGTTTGGAGACCCGGTTAATTCAAGCTCTGCGTTTCAGTCGCTAGTGGCGATGTTATACGCGGCTGGTGACGGTGATCCTATGGCTGACGAGGCTTGGACATTTGTAGAAGCGTTTCTAGAAAACTTAGATGGCAAAGTGCAAGGGAGTTCTGGTCAAGTTCATAGAGGTGTAGCAGATGGTGAGTACACAGTCGGACTTACTTGGGAAGATCCTGTTATTCATTATATGCAAAGTGGGGCTGCGGTTGATGTAGTCTTTCCAACTGAGGGAGTGGTGTACCCAGGACAATCGGTACAAATTATTAAAGGGACGGATAATTTAGAAGGGGCAAAGAAATTTATAGACTATGTACTGTCTGAAGAAGTGCAAAGCCGAACGGGCATGGAACTAACGGTTCGTCCGCTCCGTGAAGGAATTGAAGTAGCGGACTATATGACGCCTCAAGATGAGATCCATTTATTTGAAGAGTACGACGAAGACTACATCATTGAGCACACCGATGATATTACAGCTCGCTATGTGGATGTACTTGAGCAATCGATGAACTAGCAAACAAGATATGCAGGGGAAAGGAAGCTCTGCATATCTATTTTTCTATTAAAGGGGATGAAAGAATGAGTGTTGCCATTCACATTGATCGTGTCGTAAAAAAATATGAAAACCAGACGGTTATAAATGGGCTATCGGTCGAAATAAAAAAAGGAGAACTTTTTACATTACTTGGTCCTTCTGGATGTGGGAAGACCACATTATTGCGGATGATTATTGGATTTAATTCAATTGAAGGCGGTTCCATCAAGCTTGATGATGAAGTGATTAACCATATTCCTGTTAATAAGCGGAAAATGGGCATGGTGTTTCAAAACTATGCGATTTTCCCTCATATGACGGTTGCCGACAATATTGCATTTGGTTTAAAAGCGCAAAACCAAGATAAACAAACAATGAGAAAGCGAATTGAAGAGATGATGAAAGTTGTTCGGATCGAAGAACACCAAGCAAAAAAGCCTGATAAACTGTCTGGTGGTCAACAGCAACGCGTAGCCCTTGCTCGAGCTTTAGTCATTAATCCGAAAGTGTTATTGATGGATGAACCATTATCAAATCTTGATGCAAAACTACGCGTGGAAATGCGAAACGCGATAAAAGATATTCAGCAAGAAGTAGGCATTACAACAGTCTATGTCACGCATGATCAAGAAGAAGCCCTCGCCATTTCCGATCGAATTGCTGTGATGAATAAAGGGGTTATTCAGCAAATCGGAAAGCCGGAAGCGATTTATCTGCGCCCGCGGACATTGTTTGTCGCTCAATTTATAGGGACTTCAAATATAATAAAAGGTATCATAACGAGGCAAGGCGATAACCACTTTCTTTCATTTAACGATATGTATAAAGAAAAACTTCCTAACTTAGTTGAATCAGTAGTAGATGGGGAAGAAGTGTGGGTATCCGTTCGCCCGCAAGAATTTGTCGTCACAAAAGAGGCAAATACCATCTCTGGAGTTGTTAACAAAACGATGTTTTTAGGGATTAATACTCACTATTTTGTTGCACTTGACTCGGGTGAAACGGTGGAAGTTGTTCAAAATATTGAAGATCATGCGATTATTCCAGAGGGGACATCGGTGCAATTAAAAGTGAAGCCAGCGCTCATTAATGTGTTTCATCGATCTAGTGAAGAGACACTCATAAAGGCAGGTGAATAGCATGGCGCGAAAAATTTTCACCGGCTGGAACCTGATCACGTTATTCATTTTACTATTTTTCGCTTTATTTATCTTATTTCCAGTTATTCTTGTTTTGAATAAAAGTGTATATGACGCTGAGACAAGTAGCTTTTCACTTCAGCATTTTGCGCATTTCTTCGATCGTAAATTTTACTGGGTGACATTATGGAATAGCATAAAAGTTACGGTTGTTGCGACCTTTTTGGCGGTTATGATTGGCTTGCCTTTGGCGTATATTCTTAGGAGAGTGAAGATCTTTGGCAGCAAAGCCATTCAAATCTTAATAATTGTCTCTTACATTTCGCCGCCGTTTATTGGGGCATATGCGTGGATTCAATTGCTTGGTCGTGGTGGCGTGATTACATCGTTTATCAATGACACGTTTGGTATGAATTATGACGGAATTTATGGATTTGCTGGTATTGTACTTGTGTTAACACTGCAATCTTTTCCGTTGATCTTCATTTACATTTCAGGCGCTTTGAAAAATGTGGACAATTCACTAATTGAAGCGGCAGAGAGCTTAGGGTATTCTGGAATCCAGCGTATGATGAAAATCGTTGTACCGTTGATAACGCCAACGCTTTTAGCGAGTGCATTGCTTGTGTTTATGCGCGTCATTGCAGATTTTGGGACGCCGATGTTAATTGGTGAAGGTTACCGAACGATTCCCGTATTAATTTACACACAATTTATGAGTGAAGTCGGCGGCGACGCTGGGTTTGCAGCGGCAATCGCAACCATTTTTATTATCGTTACCATTGCCTTATTTTTAGTGCAGCGAATTATTTCAAGACAATATGCTTATTCCATGTCCGCCCTTAAACCAATGGAAGTAAAACGTTCTTTCGGATTGAAAAATGTCCTAAGCCATAGCATCGTTTATGTCATCGCGCTGTTGTCGATTTTACCGCAACTGGTTGTCATCTATACGTCTTTTCTTGAAACAACAGGTGGTCAAGTCTATACTGGACGATTTTCGCTCCAAAACTACGAAACGATTTTGTTTAATCGAGATTTATCAATGATCTTAAATACGTATAAACTAGGCTTTTTTGCCATTATCATCATTGTCATCATTGGCATCTTTATTTCATATTTAACGGTCCGAAAACGAAATGCCATAACGTCTACTCTTGATACCATCTCAATGCTTCCGTTCGTCATTCCGGGATCCGTTCTTGGGATCGCGCTTGTTTTTGCCTTTAATGACGCCCCGTTTTTCTGGACGGGAACGGCATTTATTATGGTGCTTGCATTCGTCATTCGACGTATGCCTTATACGATTCGATCAAGTACAGCGATTATTAGTCAAATCAGCCCGAGTATGGAAGAGGCAGCGATAAGCCTTGGGGCTTCTGAAAAGCGAACGTTTTTTAAAGTGGTTATACCGATGATGATGCCAGGTGTGCTTGCTGGAGCCATTATGAGCTGGATTACCATTCTAGGTGAATTGAGTGCGTCCATTATTTTGTATTCAAGTAACACACAAACACTCGCTGTATCCATTTATTCAGAGGTGATTCGAGGGAATTTTGGCAATGCATCTGCTTATTCGGCGATTTTAACGGTAACATCAATCTTGTCTCTTCTATTATTCTTTAAATTAACGGGAAAAAAAGAAATGAACCTTTAATAAAATGAACGACTGCTTTCGTATAGAAGGCAGTCATCTTTTCATTCTAGCTGTGGAGGGCGCGGTCTATGAAAACAAAGAAATTGAAAGACGAAATCAAGCGCTCTTTTTTCATGTATGCAATCGTTGTTCTTATTTTTATTTTTATTGTGTATGGATTATCTCTTGCTGTCAGTTTTCAAAATTCCGTTGTGGAGCCCAGTAATCGCAACCATAAAAAGGTTGTCAATCAACTAGAATCCGGCTTTATGTCATATTATCAAGGAGTGGCAAAACTAGTGGAGAACGACACGATTCGTTCATTCCTTCAAACCGGCGATTACAGTCGAGAAGTATATGAGACGTTGTATGACTTTCGAAATAACGAAGAGCTTCACGCAGAGTTTGTCTTACTTGATAAAAATGAAACCCCCGTTGCCACAAGTTTCTATGATGGAATGGAAGACGAAGTCAGGCGAAGTATCGCGTTAAACGAGCTTATCCAAAAAAGTAATGAACAAGGGATGTTTGGTCGACGGTTAAATCAACAATTAAGAAATCAGAACGATTATGTGTCATATGCTATCGCTTCTCCTGTAATCGAAAATGACGAGATTAATGGCTATGCGCTGTTCTTTTTAGAACGACTATCATTCGCTAATCAACCTTATACGTACGTCGTTGATTCATACGAAAATGTCGTTTTTACAAATCAAGATTTTGGCGTGACGTCTTTAGGAAAGCTAGACATACCTTTAGATAGAAAGTGGGTTCGCCATGAAGGTGAAAATTTCTATCAAACGAAGACGGTTTTAACACAACTAGGTCTAAAGGTCATCACTTTAACGCCCATTACCATCTACTGGTTTTTATTGTTTTATGGACTCGCTTCCATCCTTATCAGTAGCTTCGTCATACTATTAATTGTTTGGTTTGTCACCCCAAAAATTGTTACATCATCCCTACAACCATTTGATCGTTTGGTCGCATTCATGCAAGCAAAAAAGGATCAGCCATTTTTTCAGGCGGATCATCAATATGAAGAAGTCCAAACGATCTATGAAGAATACAAAAGTCGAGTCTCAGAAGTAGAGCGACTTATGGTTGAAAACGAAACTATTTTGGAAAAAAAGAGAATAAGTGAGATGAAGCATCTGGAAGCAAAGTTTAATCCCCATTTTTTGTTTAATGTGCTGGAGATGATTAAATATGAGATACACACAGATCCAGAAAGTGCGTCAAATATGGTTGTAAAAACGGCAAAACTGATGCGCTATAATGCTAATTTTGGTCATACGATCGTGATGCTTAAAGAAGATATTGCCTATTTAGAGGATTATTTTTCCTTGCAGAAAATGAGGTACGGAAAGCGGCTTGACTACGAAATTAACGTGGATCCTTTTTTATTAAAAGAAGCGCAAGTACCGAAATTGCTTATACAGCCGTTAATTGAAAATGCAGTTAAGCACAATATTAATCAAACGAGTAGACTGTTTATTGAAATTTCCATTAAAAAGAAAGGCGATAGTCTGCTGATCAAATTAATAGATAACGGTGCGGGAATGACTGAACAGCAGCTTGAGAAGATCAAAGCCATTTATTTGGAAGAAAAAGAAGTGCAAGAGCAAACGGGTCTTCATACCGTCCATCATTTGATTACGCTCTTATATGGAAAATCATATGGATTACATATGGAATCAACACTTGAACACGGAACAGTTGTATCTATCATACTACCATTTAAGGAGAGAGACCTATGTTGAAAGTTGTAATCGTAGAAGACGAGCCCATTCTTTTAAAAGGCCTGCTTTACCGAGTGGACTGGTTTAAAAATGATTGTGTGGTAGTGGGAACTGCCGAAAGTGGGGAGGAAGGGTGTCAATTAATTCACGACACACAACCTCATATTGTTATTACAGATATTCGGATGCCTTTTAAAGATGGAGTAGAAATGTTGCAAGATACAAAGTCTATCTATCATTATGAAGCCATTATTCTTTCTGGTTATGGCGAATTTTGCTACGCCCAGCAAGCAATCCGATTAGGCGTCCATAATTATATGCTTAAACCTGTTGATCTAGGAGAACTTGAAAAAACATTGCAAGAACTGGTAGCACGAATTGTTGAAAAGCAACAGATGAATCGATCCAAGACCTCGCACCACATTCTCCATTTAAAAGCAGAATGGGAACAGCCTGCTTCCTATACTGCTGCTGCGATTGGCTATATTAAGGAACACTATCAGCAAAAGGTAACCCTTGCTATGGTAAGCGATGCGATTGGGCTTTCAACAGTCAGTATAAACGCAAAAGTCAAACAAGTGACAGGATATAGCTTTAATGAGCTCTTAACCAGATATCGTCTTTTAAAAGCGGTCGAAAAACTTCAAAATGAAGCGAGTCTTATATATGAAGTCGCTGAACAAACTGGGTTTAGTGATTACAAATATTTCAGCCAAGTCTTTAAGAAATACGTCGGCCAGTCGCCGAAACAGTTTATGCAAGAAGGGTAAGTTGAAACAACCAATAGAATTGAGAGAATTAAGGAAAATTTGAATAAGAAAAGGGGAAGAATTATATTAGTTCCACATCATTATCCTGTTTCCGATTCCATCAGATGGATACGCTGAATGAGTAACTATGAAACAAAAAAGTGAGGTCGCATTTTCTAATTAAAATGAGATTCTTCCGTTTAATGAATTGCTCATTGAGGAATAGAAGTATGAGTACAAATTTTGGGAGGAATACAGTCATGAAACAACAACAAATTCAGTTACGTGAACGTCCGGATGGATGGCCGAACCAAGAAACCTTTGATTATAAAGAAATTGACGTACAGCAGCCACACGACGGGGAAGTTGTTCTGAAGACACGCTACTTATCAGTGGATCCGTACATGCGTGGTCGAATGAACGATGCAAAGTCATATGTGGAGCCGTTTCAAGTTGGTGAACCGTTAAATGGTGGCATTGTAGCAGAAGTTGTTGAAACAAAGTCGAATGATCTTAAAGTCGGTGATGTTGTGACCGGTTCCCTTGATTGGCAGGAATATAATACGGTATCTGCTAACAATGTTCGTAAATTAAATTTACACGGAGCACCCATGTCTACAGCTTTAGGGGTACTAGGGATGCCAGGTTTTACCGCCTACTTTGGAATGTACCATATTGGTGAACCGAAAGAAGGCGAAACCGTAGTGATTTCAGGTGCAGCTGGTGCAGTCGGCTCAATTGCAGGACAACTTGCGAAACGGAAAGGTGCTCGGGTTGTCGGAATTGTTGGTTCTAAAGAAAAAGCAGACTATTTACGCTCACTTGGATTTGATGAAGCAGTGAACTATAAGGAAGACCAAGTCGGTAAAGCGTTAGAAAAAGCTTGTCCAGATGGCATTGATGTCTATTTTGAGAATGTTGGTGGAGAGATTTCTGATCAAGTTTGGCCGCTCCTGAATACATTTGCGCGTGTTCCAGTATGTGGAGCAATTTCTGCTTACAATTTAGAACAAGGTGAAGAGGATATTGGACGTCGCGTGCAAGGCTTTTTAGTGAAATCTCGTGTGAAAATGCAAGGATTTCTTGTTGGTGATTTCCAAAAAGATTTCAAAGAAGCGTATGTAAACTTATCTCAATTTGTACAAGATGGTGAACTAAAATTCGAAGAAACCATACATGAAGGCATCGAAAAAGTACCAGATGCATTTTTAGGCTTGTTTAAAGGGGAAAATATTGGCAAGCAGCTTGTAAAAGTAAGTGAATAGCACAAAAGAGGGAGTGGCAATTTTTTAATTGCGCTCCCTTTTTTTGTTATTTAATTTTTAATGCAATAATGACGACAATCAAAGCAAGAGCGGCGAACGCACCACCTATGGTCGCATTCATTTCAACGATAAACTGATCAATTGTGATACCGCCAGCAACCGAGCCAATCGCCATCCCAACGTGGGTGGCAGAATTGTTAATGCTTTGCTGGATGTCTGACGTTTTTGGAGCAGAAGCCACTAAATGTCCCTGAATGGCTGGTGTAATGGTCCAGCTCAAGAAATTCCAAAGCATCAATAATGGGATTAACCATATACCATTATGTGTGAAGAGTGGAATCAAAAAGAGGACAAGCGAAAAGAATGCTAACGCAATCGTCATCGTTTTCCGATTTCCGAAACGATCGGATGCAAATCCGCCGAACCAACTTCCACAGATAGCTGCAAGTCCGAACAACAGGTACATGATGCTTATTGTATTCCCTTCGATCTGTAAAGTAGATTGAAGAAAAGGTGTTAAATAACCATAAAGGGTTAAGTGTCCAATAAAAAATAGAATGGAGACGGAATGTACTAAAAATATTTTTGGCTGACCTAACGCTCGTAGCTGGGTTCTTAAGGGTACGTATGGTCTGGGCTCAATTTTGTTTAATGTAAAATGGATTAAAATCATTAAAATAAAGGTTACGATGACAATGAAGATAAAAGGCGCACGCCAACCCCATTCATTGCCGAGAAAAAGACCTAACGGCACGCCAAGCACCAGCGAGGCACTGACCCCCATTAATACGGTTCCAATTGCTCTAGAGCGGTTTGCCTCCGAGCTGATCTGTGAAGCGATCGTTAAACATAAAGAAACGAGAAGTGCAGCCCCTGAGGCAGATAAAACCCTCGATACCAATAAAACCGTTAAACTAGTACTAAAAACCGCAATACCGTTTGAAAAAATAAATAGTAAGAGAACAATCATAATTAACTTTTTCCGTTCCACTTTTGCTGTCAATGACAATAAAAGCGGCCCTGCAATTGCAAAACTAAAAGAGAAAGCAGAAATTAATAAGCCTGCTTGACCGAGAGAAATATTGAGATCGCCTGCTATTAATGGCAGAATACCACCAACAATTAACTCAACTAAACCAACAATAAATGTTAACGTTGTTAATAAATAAATTCGTTTGTCCAAAAAGCATTCCTCCTCAAAAAAACAGGACCTCCCCATGTATCGGGAGGCCCTGCATTCAAGCAATCATTTGCCAATTCGCTAACATAACGCCCATAGTTATGTCGCCTTTATCATTGAATAAGTTAGCATGGGTTGGAGGAACTGTCAACTTGACTAGATCTTCTCTCGGTAAACCATTTCTGTTTCGTTTGGTGTATCCCTCGTGACGTAGGTACCAGCTATTAAATCGTGAAGTGAACGTCTAGATTTTGAGACACCAACCATAAACGCACTAACAAGCAATAATGCGAAAGATAAGAGTAAGCCTGCCGTTAAGAGCGTTAAGGCATTATTTGATAAGGTTAAAGCTGGAAAGTCTACTGTTTGAAAAGAGAAAACGGCCCAAATTCTCGTATCTAAAGTAAGAGCAAGACAAATGACTGGTAGAGTAGTTGGAAGAACGTAAAGGAGACCACCGACTACATTCCGCTTAATCATTGTCCAAAAGCGCACGTTGCTGCCATCCATATGAATGATTCGAATAGTACACGCACGTTTTCCAATTGTATAACCGTACCAGACGATGGGCACTACGAGTAAATAAAGAAACTGAATGATTTCGGTTATGCCGTTTTGCCAAGACGTGATAAACATAAAACCAAGTAACCACGCAATCAGGTTAATAAAGAGTCCATCCAAAAACAAGGCACCTAATCGTACCCAAAAGCCAGCTGGATTATTTTCCATATGAAATGCCTCCTTTTTGTAAAATATACCATAATTCCATCTATTCTGTATAAAGTGGCGAAAGGAGAGTCTTGTAGTTGACTCAAAACTTACACTGCCCTCGTAAATGTGGTACAATCTTTAATTGGATCATAAAACGAACTTGTTACGATAAAAGGGCTGATAATAGATGAGTATATTAACGGTAAAAGACTTAAGTCACGGCTTCGGTGACCGTGCGATTTTTCAAGATGTGTCGTTCCGTTTGTTGAAAGGGGAACACATTGGATTAATCGGTGCAAATGGTGAAGGTAAATCAACGTTCATGAATATTATTACTGGAAAACTTATGCCTGACGAAGGAAAAGTAGAATGGTCAAAGAAGGTTCGTGTCGGTTACCTTGATCAGCACACAGTTCTTGAGCGCGGTATGACGATGCGTGATGTGTTAAAAGGAGCTTTTCAGTATCTTTACGACATGGAAGCGGAAATGAATCAAATGTATGACAAAATGGGGGACGTCACGCCTGAAGAGCTGGAACGTCTTTTAGAAGAAGTGGGCGTTATTCAAGATACGCTGACGAATAATGATTTTTATACGATTGATGCAAAAGTAGAAGAAGTGGCTCGCGGACTAGGTCTAGACGATGTTGGTTTAGAAAAAGATGTGGAAGACTTAAGTGGTGGGCAACGAACAAAAGTGTTGCTTGCAAAGCTCTTATTAGAGAAACCAGACATTTTGCTATTGGATGAGCCGACAAACTACTTGGATGAACAGCATATTGAATGGTTAAAACGTTATCTACAGGAATACGAAAATGCGTTTATTTTGATCTCCCACGATATTCCGTTTCTTAATAGCGTTATTAATATTATTTACCACATGGAAAATCAAGAGCTTAATCGCTATGTTGGGGACTATGATCATTTTCTAGACGTACATGAAATGAAAAAGCAGCAATTAGAAGCGGCTTACAAGCGTCAGCAACAAGAAATGGCACAGTTAAAAGACTTCGTTGCTCGTAACAAAGCTCGTGTCTCAACACGAAATATGGCAATGTCGAGACAGAAAAAGCTAGATAAAATGGACGTCATTGAATTAGCCAAAGACAAGCCAAAACCAGAGTTTAACTTCAAAGAAGCACGATCAACAAGTAAGCTCATTTTTGAAACAAAGGAACTTGTGATTGGCTATGATGAACCATTATCCAGACCATTAGACTTACGTATGGAGCGAGGACAAAAAATTGCTTTAGTAGGTGCAAACGGAATCGGAAAAACAACGCTTTTAAAAAGTTTATTAGGCATTCAAACACCGATTTCTGGCTCTGTTGAACGTGGGGACTATCAAGAAATTGGGTATTTTGAACAAGAAGCGAAAGTTTCTAACAATACGTGTATTGAAGAGATTTGGCAAGAGTTCCCTTCTCTTGGTCAAGGAGAAGTGCGTTCAGCGTTAGCAAAGTGTGGGTTAACAACGAAACACATCGAAAGCAAGATGGTTGTGTTGAGCGGGGGAGAAAAATCAAAGGTTCGTTTATGTAAGCTAATTAATCGCGAATCAAATATCTTGGTTCTTGATGAGCCGACAAATCACCTTGATGTGGATGCAAAGGAAGAATTAAAGCGTGCATTACGTGCGTACAAAGGCAGTATTTTGCTCATCTCTCACGAACCAGAATTCTATCAAGACATTGTCACAGAAACGTGGAACTGTGAAAACTGGACAACAAAACTTGTGTAGAAGAAAAGCTAAGACCGAGGATGTCTTAGCTTTTTTTTGAATCAAAAATGAGTTGATAAAACGCTAAATCAAGCCAGCGATCAAACTTGTACCCAGCTTTTTCAATCGTTCCACTATAAGTGAAGCCGAATTTCTTATGTAAGCCAATGCTTTGTTCATTCGACGCATCAATGCCTGCAATCATCGTTTTATAGCCGTTTTGTTTGGCTAACGCAATTATTTCGGTTAACAGTTGAGAAGCAATTCCTTTTTTTCTTTGATTGGGATCAACGTAAATGGAATGTTCAATACTGTATTGATAAGCTGGCCAGGCTCGGAATGAACCATATGTCGCGAACCCAATGACGTGATTGTCTTCTTCAAAAACGAGAATAGGGTGGTTCGCCTCAAGCTTTTGAGTATACCATGTTTCCCGCATGTCGAGTGTATGAGGCTCGTACGAATAAACGGAGGTTGTATGTAGAATCGCATGGTTGTAAATGGTAAGAATTTCTTGTAAGTCGGTTTTCTCAGCTGGACGAATCATGGGATCTAGTTGCACCTCACTCTTTTTTTTCAATAATCTCTATTATATAGACTTCTGCACTTGCCGTGAAGAGGAATTTATTACGTATTTTGCAGGAATACATCTTATGGAAAAAACAAACCTTAATGAAGAAATGAAGGAGTGTTTGCTGGCATGAATCGAGCCGTTTTTTTAGATCGTGATGGTGTGATTAATGAAGTCTTAACCAAAAGAGTGAAATTCGTAAATAAACCAGATGATTTTCATTTATTAAAAGGCGTGGCGCTGGCTATTAAGCAGTTAAATGAAGCAGGATTGTTTGTATTTGTTGTAACAAATCAAGGTGGGGTTGGGTTAGGATTTCTGAAAGAAGAGATGTTGCTTCGCATCCATGATAAGATGATAAACGATTTAGAGGAAAAAGAAGCAAAAATTGATGATGTTGCTTATTGTGTACATAAGCCGAAAGCAGGGTGCTTGTGTCGAAAGCCAGGAACACAAATGATTAGAGACCTGGCTCAAAAACATCATATTGATCTAAAAAGAAGTGTCATGGTTGGAGATCGAGAGCCTGATATTGAAGCTGGCAGAGCAGCAGGTTGTAAAACAATTCTTGTCGGTGAGCGGTACCAAGGTGATTTCGGGGCAGATGCAATGGTTAAAAATCTGCAAGAAGCAGTACCATGGATTCTTGACCAATTTTAAGCAAGATCAAAAAAGCTGGGGCAGAATCCCAGCTTAGTTAGAGGTAATGATAGCCAACATCTCGATTCTATAGATCCGTAAAAATTAATTCCGCTTCGTTTTCCGTGACACAGTTTTCTCTATGTTATGCAAGTAACGTCAACACTTGAGACGGTTGCTGGTTTGCTTGTGCTAGGACTGACTGAGCAACGTTAGCAAGCAGATTTTGCTTAGTTAGAACCATAATTTCTTCTGCCATATCTACGTCTCGAATTCGTGATTCAGCTGCCTGCAAGTTTTCACTCGTTTGAAGCAGATTTGAAAGCGCGTGTTCCAGTCGATTATGCGATGAACCTAAATAAGAGCGTTCTTTCGAAACGAGTGCTATTGCTTGATCTAGTTTCGTTATCGTATCATTTGCCGCTTCTCTAGTTGTGATAGAAAGCGTTTTAAACACACCAGAATCTTGATCTGTTAATAAGCTCTCTTGAATGGTAACAGCTTGCCCTTTTGGTAACGGTGTTAACGATGAATAAATAAGTGAATCTTCTTTGTAGTAGCCTGCTTCTCGATTTTCGGTCGCTTCAAACCAACTAGCTTGGTGGACTTCGCCTGTAGAATCGCTGAAGTCTAGAGTAGGCGTAACCGTTGTAACTGTTTCATCATTTAACGTAATTTGATAAGACTTTCCTTCCCATTGAATATGGTACGTTCCGTTTTGTTCTGGTACTTCTGCGCCATACTTAAGCTCATCCTCAATATAATAGCCAGGACCTTCCTTGCCGTTGGCGTCATAATAGCCAACGATTTCCAAACCTGGCTCACTTGCTGTTCTTGCTCGTCCGATTTGGACGGTTGTCTCACTGCGAACTTCATTTGCAAGACCTGTAAGTCGTAAAGGTTCAAAGACTGTTAAACCTAAGTCAGTTGTAGACATGCCTGCTCCTTTTACAGAAATGGTTTGACCTGCGTTGGCACCAATCTGAAACGAAAAGTCTTTTTGTCCTGTTAAAAGGGAGTGGTTGTTAAAGGTTGTTGAACTGGCAATTCGATCAATTTCCTCGCTTAAGTTGTCAAATTCTTTCTGCATCGCAACTCGATCGGTTGTTTTATACGTATCGTTTGCCGCTTGTACAGTAAGTTCTCTCAACCGTTGCAATATATGGTGCGTTTCATTCAAGGCTGCCTCAGATGTTTGAATGAGGGAGATCCCATCTTGCGTATTCCGACTTGCTTGATTTAATCCGCGAATTTGAGCACGCATTTTTTCGGAGATTGCTAACCCAGCTGCATCGTCTGAAGCTTGGTTTACTCTCAATCCTGTCACCAGTTTTCCTTGTGCTTTCTCTGCCATTTTCTGATGGTTCGCTACCTGTCGATGGGCATATAAAGCGGAAGTGTTTGTAGAAAAATTCATTGGTATTTACTCCTTTTGTAGGTATTTGTATTCGGTCCTTTACAAATAAAAAGAATTATTTGTAAAAAAAATATACGTTAGAACCACTTCTATAGTTATGGTTTTTATATAAATATCCTTTTAAAAATGACATATTTCTTTATTTTATTTAATCAGAGCACAGTCTTATATCGCTGCAAAGCTGATTTCTGTACCAATTGTTCTTAACCGAACATAGGCTATGTAAGAAGAAGTTACGTTAGGGTGGTAGGGATGCCAAGTCAATCAACAGAAGAAAAACTACACTTATCGCAAGACTTGATTTACTACGAAAGCTTACTAGGAACCATTGCGGCGACGTTATTCTTCTTTGGCGTAAAATTAAGCCGTGATATATCAAGGGCTACTGAGGAAACAGAAGATTTGTCTGAAGAAGAGATGGAAGACATCGTTACCTATACTGCCGCTACTTCAACAAGAGGCGCATTACGTCACTATGAAGATTTACACGATGTGCTAACCTCTTTGAAAGAAGAATTAAAGCAAGTCGATATCGAATTAAAGGAAATGCGTGCAATTTTAAAAAAATATTATCGATAAATGGTAGAATTATTGTATTCAGACTAACCGAGGCTAAAATGCCTTGGTTTATTTAGTAGGAGGAGTGGCATGGAACAGATTGTACGGTGTAAAAACGTTACCTGGGTTAGAGAAGGAAGGAACGTACTGAGTGACATTAATTGGGAAATGAATCAAGGAGAGCATTGGTGTGTATTGGGCTTGAATGGATCTGGAAAAACAACGCTTCTTAATCTAATAAATGGCTATAGGTTTCCAACATTAGGAGAAATCTCAGTCTTAGGTCAAGTGTCTGGGAAAACTAATTTTCCAGAACTTCGGAAAAGGATAGGGTATGTGAGTAGCTCGTTAGATTCCTTTTTGCCGATTATGCAGAGGGAAGGTGTGGAGGAAGTCGTAGTTAGCGGTAAATTCGCGTCATTTGGCTTATACGAAAAGGTTTCAGACCAGGATTGGCAAAGGGCAGAAGAGATTTTACGCTCTTTACGGTTACATCATTTAAGGGGGAAAACGTTCGGTGTGCTCTCTCAAGGAGAACAACGAAGAGTATTAATTGGACGGGCATTGATGAGCAGCCCCGACATTCTGATTTTGGATGAACCGTGCACCGGGTTGGATGTGCCAACCAGAGAAGAGATGCTGAGCTTGATGGAAGAAATAAAAGCAAGAGGTTGCCACCTTATCTATGTAACTCATCACATTGAAGAAGTTTCGCCTGTCCTTACACATGTGCTCATGATACAAGATGGCAAAGTCGCAGCGGCAGGACCAAAGCAAAAGGTATTGACTTCATCTTTATTATCAAAGGTATTCAAACTGCCTGTTGATGTAGAATGGATGAATGATCGACCTTGGCTAAAGATTGTTAGCGGGTAGAACGGCCGACTTGAATACTTGCACCGAAAACAATAAACGCGCTCAATATTAAGACCCACATTAAATCGCGATACGCATCAAATGTAAGCGTAAAGAGTTGGTGTGTCAGTTCTACCAGAAGCCAGCCAATCGGAAAGAGAGGAAAGGCATGTTTAGCGGCGCTTATATAAATGGATTTCCCGCGTTCATCTTTTGATTCTTCTGATTTTGAAAATCGGTACTCTTTATAACTGTAATAAATGAATAGAATCAGAACGATAAAACCAACGTACATAGGCATAACTATATTTTCTCCTTTTCTTAGAAAATGCGACAATTCTCTCCATCTAGCAGAAACGATAACATATCTTTCTGATTATGTAAAAAATAGGTTTAAAAATCAATTTACTTTGAACAAGGCATAACGACGATCAATCTTTTCAACTTTACGTATGTTGTATGGTTGAGTGAATCTCAACAAAATACGTTGAAAAGGCTAGGTGTTGCACGATGGCAATTACAATTCCAGTACCAGGTTTAGGAAACGTTTCAGTTTTAACAGGACCGGGAGATTCTGTTAGTTTACGAGGGTGCCAACAGTTTGTTGGTACAGGCGAAACCATTATTCAAGTATCACCAACAGCATTATTTAACGTCTTCTGTCCAAATGGAAATGCAATTCGTGTCGTTTATTTAACGAATCTTGAAGATTTAAACTTAATTAACTTGATTGAGCAAATCCTTAATCTTAACGCACAAGTCATTGAAGCAACAACAGAAATTACTACGCTTGTTGCGGTTTAAAATATCCGAAAAATCCCACTAGCTTTTGCTAGTGGGTATTCTTCTGGCTAGGGTTCTGAATGGTATACTCAGTTCTAAATTTGGATAATAAAACCAATTATTCGTAAAACGGGCAGACAGACTAACGCATTGCGGCATCTTACATATATTGTAGTGTTGAGTAAAGCTCAGCAAAATTATATGAAAAGGCTAGGTGTTGCATTGTGGCAATTACAATTCCAGTACCAGGTTTAGGAAACGTTTCAGTTTTAACAGGACCGGGAGATTCTGTTAGTTTACGAGGATGTCAACAGTTTGTTGGTACAGGTGAAACCGTTATTCAAGTATCACCAACAGCATTATTTAACGTCTTCTGTCCAAATGGAAATGCAATTCGCGTTGTCTATTTGTCAAATCTGCAAGATTTAAACTTAATTAATTTAATTGAGCAAATCCTTGATCTTAACGCACAAGTCATTGAAGCAACAACGGAAATTACTACGCTTGTTGCGGTTTAAATGAACGCATATTCCTCTACTAGCTTTAAGCTAGTGGGGGGTTCTCTTATTTAATTTATACATATGCCAAAAAAATAGGAGTGTGCCAGAGTTTCTAAAAATATACGTTAGTCTACGTATTTCCCAATTGCAAAAACAATGGACAAGCTTTAAGGATGTGTCATTAAAAATAAGAATAAAAAAAAGATTGATAATGAGAATCTTTATCAGTATTATAAAGAAAAGGAGATGTCTGTCTTGTCAAATAAGTTAGAACGATTTGATATAACGATTGTTGGCGGGGGACCGGCTGGCCTCTTTGCTTCATTTTATAGTGGAATGCGTTCAATGAAAACAAAATTAATAGAAGCAAGTCCAATGCTTGGCGGAAAATTGAATAGTTATCCAGATAAGATGATTTGGGATGTAGGTGGGATGCCGCCAGTTCAAGCAAAGCAACTAGTTAAGCAACTTATTGAACAAGCCAAAACCTTCGATCCGGTTATTGTATTAAACCAACAAATTCAAGGAATTGAACGGACAAAAGAAGGCGATTTCTTAATTAAATCTTCGACCGGGGAACAACATCTTACTCAAACGATTCTGTTATCAATCGGCTACGGTGCCAAAAATGTCGTTAAATTAGATTTAAAAGATGCAGATAAATATGAAAATACAAACCTTCATTATACGGTGAAAAATATTAAGTACTATCAAGGCAAACGTGTCTTAATTTCAGGTGGTGGCGATTCAGCAGTTGATTTTGCAAACGCATTAAGTGACGTCGCGAAAGAGGTAATGATTGTTCACCGTCGTCATGAATTTAAAGGGCATGAACAGAATGTAGAGAAAATGCTTTCAAGTCGTATTCAGATAAAACGACCATTTGCATTGAAACATTTAATTGGAGACGAAAGAAAGATCCATTCTGTGGAGATAGATCAAATTACGAATAAAGGAATCTTTCTAAATAAGAACGAGCGCGTTCAAGTTGATGCAGTTATTGTCAATCATGGAATGAAAGCGGATATTGGCCAAATTAGGCATTGGGGTCTACACACTGACGAGAGACATATTCTCGTTAACAATAAATTAGAAACGGGAATAGACGGCATTTATGCAGCGGGCGATAGTGCGAAATTTGCAAATAAAATTAATTTGTTGGCAGGAGCGTTTACGGATGCAGCAGTTGCCGTTAACCATGCAAAAACGTACTTGAAGCCAGAAGCAGCGATGGACATTTTTATTTCTTCTCATAACCCGGTATTTGACCAAAAGAACAAAATGATTGAAAAGGCTGTAAAATAGCGAAAAGCTCATTGACTTTTTGAGAGGGGTACACTACTATAATTGATATCGATTATCATTATCAATTATATAGAGATGTACATAGGAAGAGGAGAACGTATTATGATTAAGCTTACCGATTCATCAAAACTATTTTTATTTTCTGCGGCGATGGTAACCGCACTTGCAGGCTGTTCAGATAGCTCGGACGATACGTCTTCAAATGATACTAGCTCAGACGGAGAGAACGGAAGCGGTACAGAGGAGCAAATTGTCATTGAGCACGCGTTTGGTGAAACAGTCCTTGAATCTGCGCCTGAGCGTGTTGCGACAGTACAGTGGGGAAATCAAGATGTTGCATTAGCCTTAGGTGTTGTGCCAGTTGGATTTTCAGCAGCAAATTTTGGCGTGCAAGATGACAGCGGTTTATTGCCTTGGACAGCAGAGAAGCTTGATGAGCTAGGTGAAAATGATCCGAATGTATTCCAAGATACAGATGGACTTGATTTTGAAGCCATTGCAGATTCTCAGCCGGATGTTATTTTAGCAGCCTATTCTGGTATTACAGAAGAAGATTACAATTTGTTAAGCGAAATTGCTCCGGTTGTCGCTTACCCGACTTCCCCTTGGACAACATCATGGAGAGATCATGTTCTCATGAATGCAGAAGGTATGGGCATGAAAGAGGAAGGCGAACAGCTAATTGAAGATACAGAAACCCTCATTGATGAAAAATTAGCAGACTATCCAGAGATTGAAGGGAAGACCGTTGCGTGGGTAAACTTCTCGGCAACGGACATGTCTGATTTGCATTTATATACACCAGCAGATACCCGTGTTGCCTTTTTAACAGAAGAGCTGAATATGGAATTTCCGCAAGAAATTATGGATGAATTGCCGAATGAAGATGATTTCTCGTTAAGCTTAAGCGCAGAAAATGCCGATATTTTAAATGATGTTGATGTTATTCTTGGTTACGGGGACGACGAATTGCTCGAAGCACTACAAAACGATTCACGTCTGGGCCAAATCCCTGCGATTGAAAGAGGATCAGTCGCATTTATTAATGGAAGTTCTGAATTAGGCGCAGCTGGAACACCGAATCCATTGTCAATTTCTTATACGCTTGACGAGTACTTAGCGTTAATTGGAGAAGCATTAAGCCAGGCTGAGGAGTAATTCTTGTGAAGGCAGTTGTGAAAAGGAATCGCTACTCACCGAAGCACGCAACGGCAGTAATCGTTTTTTTACTAGCGATGCTACTTGTTAGCGTGCTTTCCTCTGTTGCTTTTGGCTCTCGTGTCGTGACTTTAGACGAAATACTAACAGCCATATTTCACTCTGGCTCAGATTCTTATAGCGTAAGCGTTGTTCGAGAACGAGTGCCACGAACGATTTTTAGCCTCTTGTGTGGAGCTGCTCTCGGTGTATCAGGTGCACTCATGCAAGCTGTGACAAGAAATCCGATCGCTGATCCGAGTATTTTAGGTGTAAATACTGGTGCAGCCTTATTCGTTGTCGCTGGATTAGCTTTTTTTGATATTAGTTCAGCCAATCAATACATATGGTTTGCGATTATAGGTGCCATGCTAACAGCTGTTTTTGTATATGGAATTGGTTCCATGGGGCGAGCAGGGGCTACACCGTTAAAACTTGTCCTAGCAGGGGTTGCTACAAGTGCTGCCCTTTCTTCGCTTGTTAGTGCGATTATGTTAAATCGGACGTATGTCATGGATCAATTTCGTTTCTGGCAAGTAGGAAGTGTAGGCTCAGGAAGTTGGGATTCTATTACGACGTTTTTACCGTTTCTTGTCGTTGGACTCACGTTAGGAATTCTTTCTT
Source organism: Alkalihalobacillus sp. LMS6 (assembly GCF_024362765.1). Classification (NCBI taxonomy): domain Bacteria; kingdom Bacillati; phylum Bacillota; class Bacilli; order Caryophanales; family Bacillaceae; genus Alkalihalobacillus; species Alkalihalobacillus sp. LMS6. Next base: position 1,741,657 of record NZ_CP093302.1, read on the forward strand.
CTTCTGCGTTAAACGCATTGGCATTAGGTGACGATGTTGCAACAGGACAAGGCGTCCGAACAGGCTTATTACGTGTGACAGCAGCGTTTGCTGGCGTTGTTTTATGTGGAGCAGCTACGGCACTTGCAGGTCCGATTGGGTTTATTGGCTTATTGTCAGCACACTTGATTCGCCTCTTATTAGGAGCTGATTTACGCTATATTATTCCTTTATCTGCGATTGCAGGCGCCGTGATTTTAACAATTTCTGATGTCGCAGGGCGCTTGATTGGTAGTCCGGGGGAATTAGAAGCTGGTGTTATTACAGCATTTGTAGGTGCTCCCTTATTAATTTTATTCGCTATGCGCATGAAGGTACGTTCATTATGATGAAACATTCAATTGAAACCATCCAATTAGGTCGAAAAAAAAGGCTCTGGCGCTGGTGGTCAGTAAACGGCATATTAACCATTACCGCACTTATTCTTTGTGCAGCAATGCTCATGTTGGGAAATACCATTTATCCAGCAAACGAAGTAGTACGCGCACTATTGGGAGAACAGCTAGGTAGCGTAAATTTTGCTGTAAATACCATTCGGTTTCCACGTATGCTGGCAGGATTATTCGCTGGATTTGCGTTTGGCATTGCAGGGAATACGTTTCAAACGATGTTACGGAATCCTTTGGCAAATCCAGATGTACTCGGTATTACGGCAGGTTCTAGCGCAGCTGCATTGTTTTGTATTCTCGTACTCCAAGCGAGCAATAGCGTCGTATCAATTGTCGCGATTGTTGCAGGTCTCCTGACCGTTATCTTAATCTATGGCTTATCAAAGGGAAGATCCTTTTCGGTTGGGCGATTAATTTTAGTCGGTATCGGTGTCCAAGCGATGTTAAGTGCAGTCATCTCTTATTTGCTAATGGTTGGTGCCCAAGAAGATCTTCCTACAGCAATGCGCTGGTTAAGCGGAAGTTTGAACGGAGCACAAATGGATGCGATCTATCCACTGATGATAACGGTCCTTGTTTGCTCACCCGTTGTGATGATACTTAGTAAACATTTGAGTATTCTTGAACTAGGTGAGCAATCGGCAATTTCCCTTGGCTTGAATACGGATCGAACGCGCGTCCTTCTAATTTTTGCATCAGTCTGTATGATTGCATTAGCCACTGCCACCACAGGACCGATTGCATTTGTAGCATTTTTAGCGGGGCCAATCGCTAAGCGCTTAGTTGGAGCTGGACTATCAACGGTCTTGCCTGCAGGTCTCGTTGGAGTGAATTTAGTTTTAGCAGCAGATTTAGTCGGACAATTTGCCTTTGAAATTCGCTTTCCTGTTGGGATAATAACGGGCATATTAGGAGCGCCGTTCCTTCTTTACTTACTCATACGAATGAATCGGAAGGGAAGTTTATAATGACAACGACTCATCGTTTTGAAACGGAAAACATTGAAGCAGGTTACGATGGAACGATTATTTTAAATGATATTAGTTTAGTTGTGCCAAACAATAAGATTAATGTCATCATTGGTGCAAATGCGTGTGGAAAGTCCACACTCTTAAAAACAATGGCACGTTTACTTAAGCCTGCGTCTGGTTCTGTTACCTTAGATGGAAAAGAACTTACTCAAATCCCACCTAAAAAGTTAGCAAGAGTACTCGGTCTCTTGCCACAATCTCCCATTGTGCCAGAGGGGATAACGGTAGCTGATCTAGTTGGTCGTGGGCGCTTCCCGCATCAGTCAATTTTTAAAGGTTGGTCAAAAAAAGACTATGAGGCCGTTACTGAGGCGATGGAAATGATGAAGATAACGGAACTCGCAAATCGGAATATTGATGAACTCTCCGGAGGCCAAAGACAACGCGTTTGGATTGCGATGGCACTAACGCAACAAACGGATATTTTGTTTTTAGACGAGCCAACAACGTTCTTAGATATTACTTATCAAGTGGAAATTTTGGATTTGCTGACGGACTTAAATCGCAAGCATGGGACCACGATTGTCATGGTGTTACACGATATCAATCTTACTGCTCGTTATGCCGACTATATCTTTGCTTTAAGACAAGGAAAGCTTATTGCAGAAGGGGCGCCCTCAGAAGTTATCACAAGTGAACTTGTTAAAGAGATATTTGAACTTGAGTGCAATGTCATTGACGATCCAGTTTCAAAAACACCCCTTGTTGTTCCAAAAGGGCGTTACCATGTTCATGTGTAAAAAAACTACGATGATGTTGACGTCATCGTAGTTTTTTATTTTTCCATTAAAAAAGGATTAATAGTAGTTGTAGAAATTAAGATGCAAAACAGCTTTTATAGTGCAGTCCAACCGCCATCAACAACCATTTCAGAACCAGTCATAAACTTTGACTCATCGGAAGCGAGAAACAGGGCTGCATAAGCAATATCTTCAGGTGCGCCGAAGTAAGGTAATTGCCTGTACGTTTTGTAAAAAGGAAGTGCACGTTCCATTGATGGAGCCGTCATCGGTGTTTCAATTATTCCAGGGTGAATAGAATTTACGCGAATCCGCTCTTTACCATACTCAACGGCAGCTGATTTAGACAAAGCACGTAAAGCTCCTTTTGCCGCAGTGTACGGACTGGATCCTGCCATTCCAACAATGCCACCAATAGAAGATATATTTATAATAGAACCTTGACCAACTTGTTTCATTTCAGGAACGACTTGCTTCATTCCAATGACACAACTATTTAAGTTGATACCCATGACTTTGTTCCATTCTGCCATATCCATGTGTTCCATCGTTTTTGGCGATGCGATTCCAGCGTTATTAACGAGAACGGTGATAGGACCAAACTGACTTTTCGCTTTTTTTACCACCTGATTCCAATCTTCTTCCAGTGTCACATCATGTTTTAGTGGAAGGATTGATCCACCTTCAGCTTTAATAGCAGCAGCTACTTCTTCTAAATTCTCCATTTGAATGTCTGTTGCAATAACGTTTGCTCCCTCTTGTGCAAAGAGTTTTGCCATTGAAGCGCCCATTCCATTAGCTGCGCCTGTGATTAATGCGACTTTTCCTTCTAAACGGTTCATCATTATTCATCCTTTGCTTATTAATCGTTCATAGTACTTGCCTTATTACTATATAAGGAACATATATAAGGAACAAGCTATACGCATTGAAAATTCAAACTGTGAGAGAAATACGTAATCGAGCAGCTCATTCGGGCTAGTTACGAATGCAGGTAAGCGAAAATGTTCTTGCTCAATAGACATGTTTTTGTTATTATATAAAAATATTTATAAATACTTTGATCTTTTTTAGGAAAACATGAACATACTTGAAAAACGTTAGTCTAGTGAATTGTCAGAACAAGCAGACATTCTTTATTTGTCTGTTTGCAGTGGACATTAATTTTTGAACGCTAACGAATGTTTTCATCTGGGTCTAGACAAGGAGAAACATCACAACATGTCAACATCGCAACAGTGGTCGTCAAAAATAGGATTTTTATATGCAACGGCAGGGAGTGCGATCGGACTCGGCGCTATTTGGAAATTTCCATACATGGCGGGAACGAGTGGAGGAGGCGCTTTTTTTGTGCTTTTCTTAGCGTTCACGCTTCTTATAGGAATTCCACTTTTAATTGGGGAATATATTTTAGGGCGTCATTCTCAAGCTGACGCTGTAACGACATTTCAAAAGTTAGCACCACGCTCAGTTTTTCGTTTTACTGGTTGGTTAGGCGTCATCACATGTTTTCTCATCCTCTCGTTCTATAGCGTTATAGGTGGTTGGTCTATTCTTTATCTTGGATCGTCACTGACTGGACAATTAGGGCAATTAGATGCAGACGGATATGCAGCGCATTTTAACGAATTGATAGCAACCCCTTACTTGGCAATTGGCGCGCAAGCATTCTTTTTAGCTTTGGCTGCTGGAATTGTGTCAAGAGGGGTACAAGAAGGAATTGAAAAAGCGTCAAAATGGATGATCCCAACTTTATTTATTTTGCTTGTCATTTTGGCAGGTTATTCGTTAACGCTAGATGGCGCACAGGAAGGGTTAGCATTCTTATTTTCACCAGATTGGGGCACAGTTTCTAACGATGTTATATTAGTTGCGCTAGGTCAGTCTTTTTTCGCTCTATCTTTAGGGGTTTCAATAATGGTTACATTAAGCTCTTATGCATCAAAAAAACAGGATCTCCCTATCTCCGCTATTACGTTAGGTGGAATGAATATCGTTGTCGCTATTCTTGCAGGGGTCATGATTTTTCCAGGTGTCTTTACATTTAACTTAGAACCGAGTGAGGGTCCTACTTTAATTTTTGCAGCTGTGCCAACGATTTTCTCACAAATCCCATTTGGTCAAATACTTGTACCGCTATTTTTTATTCTCTTTTTCTTCGCCGCATTGAGTACAGCGTTTTCGTTGCTTGAAATTGTAGTGGCGGCATTTATAAAAAAGGATGTCACGAAGCGTCAAAAAAGCAGCTGGTTTGTTGCGGCACTCGTTCTTATTATGGGTATCCCATCTGCTTTATCATTTGGTGTGCTGGCAGATTGGTCGCTGTTCGAGTTTTCCTTTTTTGATCTAATTGATTACAGCGTATCAAATATATTGATGCCGGTTGGTGCTTTTCTCATTAGTTTATTTCTTTTACTTAACATGCCGAAAACTGTTTTACGTGATGAATTCAAGCAAGGGAGTCGCTTTGGTCGAAAGCTTTTTGTCGTGTGGTACAGCATCATGGTTTTTGTTGTTCCAATTGCAATTGCGATTGTATTAATTGATCAGCTCTTTGGGTTAAATGTGCTCGCTATTTTTGCATCTTTACTCGAATAAAACCGCTCAGCATCTACTGAGCGGTTTTTCTTTATGAAGGTTTGATCTCTCTTTTTTTAAATACATATAATGCAACACTTAAAAACAGTAACCAATAGACAAACAAAACAATCGCAGAAAAAAGTGGGTTTGTTAATGAAGAGATTGGCCCGCCTTCTGTTACATATTGGCTCAAATCATTCACAAAAGGGAGAATAATAGCCCAGTCATAAAATTCAAGAAGCATCACATTTGCAACTAATCCTAAAAATTGGCTCGCAATGCTGATTGCAATTGCCATGATATCGCTTGAAAACATGGAAGAAATCGCAAAAGCTAACGTAGCAAGTAACATCGTCATCGGCAGATGCGCAACAAAAACGAGTATCGATTGGAGTCCATAGCCTCGTTCTTGAACGTCTCCATTTACAATATGAAGAAAGCTCGCTTGTTCATCAAAGCCGAAGAACATTGCCCCGAAAAGAAGGGAAGAAAGCCAGAGCGTGGTGACAAATACAAGCATATAGATTAGCACAGTTATGTATTTCGATAAAAGAATCTTAATACGTGAAGGTGGTCGTACAAGTAAAAGTTTAATGGTCCCTTGTTTAAATTCAGAAGAAACAATAGTGGCGGCGATCGCAATAATAAACAAACTAACAAGCATCAGTAACCCGTTACTATTTGTGACAAAAGTCCACGCACTATTCGGCATCGCATACGCTGGAGGCAGGTCGTTGTTTAATCGATATTTTGCTAAAAGAATTTGTTCTTCAGCGAATGGATCCTCATCAATAAACTCTTGGAAATACAAGATGTCTGCTTCGAGATTATCACGCCAATTGCTTTCAAACCGATCAAAGTCTGGAGCGTTATGTACAACGGTGGCTGTTAAAAAAGTTAACGCAACAATTAATCCTAACATAACCCATGTGCCAACCCGTCCATTTTGCTTCATAAGCTCATTTTGAATGAGTCGTATCATGGCTTTACACCTTCTTTGTTTGTAAGATGAAGAAAGCGTTCTTCCAAGCTATCTTTTATGATGCTTACTTCGTGAACATCTACTTCAGCGCTTACATGACGGATGAAGGAGGCAATTTGATCTTTATGTAATAAGAGTGTGAAAGAATCTTCATTTTTTTGCGCATGCTCATCATAGGTTTTCATCAGAGCATAAGCTTGGTTATCTTGTGTGTGATTTACACGAATACGATAGGTTATTCGTTTGTTTGCTTCAGTATCAATAAGCGTCTCCTCATGCACCATCTTTCCTTCTTGAATAATGGCAAATCGATCGCACATTAGTTCCATCTCACTCATTAAATGGCTCGATACGAGAACCGCTAATCGCTCTTCTTTTGCTAATCGTCTAAGGTAAGTACGGACTAGGCGAATGCCTTCCGGGTCTAACCCGTTGGTCGGTTCGTCAAGAATAAGTAGCTTTGGTCGATGGATCAGTGCTTGAGCAATTCCGAGTCGTTGCTTCATTCCTAATGAGAAGGTTTTTACTTTTCGATCAATCACTTTGGATAAACCGACAAGGTCAATTAATTCATTAATTCGTTCATGATTGACTTCTCCATTCATGCGAGCGAAATGAACCATATTTTTTCTAGCAGTTAAATGGTTGTACATCTCTGGATTCTCAATAATAACGCCGACATGTTTAATCGCTTCACTGTAGGAAGATTTTATACTGTGACCCGAGATAGAAAGATCTCCACTCGTTAATTCTGATAAACCAACCATCATCCGAATGGTAGACGTTTTTCCAGCGCCATTTGGACCGAGAAAGCCGAATACCTCTCCAGCGTTAACGGTAAAACTTATATCGTCGACAATTCTTTTGCCACGAATTGTTTTTGAAACATGCTGTAGTTCTAAAATAGCGGTCATGTCATCCCTGCCTTTCGGTCTATTTTAATTAAAGAAGACTTGTTTCATTGTACTATGAAAGGAACTGAAATAAATAAAATTTTTATACTAGTGAAATATAATCATCGCGATAAAAAAGCTTGATAGATAAAATAAAAGGCTAATAACCAAATCGTTACAGCAGACGCCTTCTGTATATAAGTGAACAATCGATCTGATTTGTCCCATTGCTTTACACGATTTCCAGCGTGGGCTAACAAGAAAAACGCGAGCCAAGAAACAAGGATACATGCAAAGGCAAAGCTTACTGTTTCAAGCCAAGTATGGTAGTGAGTGGCATAAGTTCCGATAACGGCAATGGTATCTAAAATAGCGTGGGGGTTAAATAATGAGACAGATAATGCGAGAAAAACTTGTTTTTTTCCTGAATACGGTTTTTGCTGAAACGTCTTCGTCGTAGAATTACTTTTCCAAATTGTCCACCCAATGATAATTAAAAAGCCGACGCCAATGAGATAAAGAAGTGGTTCTAAAAATGGAACTGCTTGTAAAGCAAATGATACTCCAAACACGGCGACAACAATTAGAAGGGTATCCGCTAGAGCTGAGGTTACGATAGTCGGCATGCTTTTTTTGAATGTTGGTTGAACCGCACCTTGATGAAAAATAAGTAAATTCTGCGGACCTATCGGGATGATAAGCGCAGTCGCTAAGACAAACCCGTTTATAAATGCACTAATCATAAGATCACTCCTTTACTTAAGAATAAAGATGCTTGTATAGTAAAGAAACAACCAATTGGTTGATAGTTTAACCAACCAATTTAAGAGGTGGATCTTATGGGGTGGAAACCTAAGCGGTCGGAAGAACAATCTTTAACTTCTCAAATCAAAGAGTGGATGCTGGAGCAGGTCACAGGAGGCCATTGGCCCATCGGAATGCGACTTCCTTCGCAGCGAAAGCTTGCTAGTGAACTAGATGTAAACCGAAGTACCATTATTCATGTGATGGAAGATTTGAAAGCAGATGGCGTGCTTGAAGCAAAGCAAGGTAGCGGAATTTACGTAAAAGCAAGAGGATGGGAGTATATTCTTTCACAGCAAGTGCCAGACTGGCACAAACGGATGAAGCATAGTACGTACAAAGCGAATATTGATACGGTTCAACAAATAAACGAGTTTGAACAAGACGAAGCAATTATTCGATTGGGAACAGGGGAGTTGTCTCCAGACCTAATTCCAACTGAGGCACTATTGTCATCAATGAAGTCATTGACAATGACAAATAAAGATTTTGGTTACTCCGAACCGTTAGGAAGTCTGATTTTACGGAATGTATTAACCGAATATTTGAAGAAGCGAGGCATTAATACGAGTGCGAAAAATATCGTTATTGTTTCTGGAGGTCTTCAAGCATTACAGTTAATTTCAATTGGATTATTGCAGTCAGGCTCAACGATAGGCTATGATTCACCATCGTATTTACATTCCTTACCGTCTATGCCGACTCGCTCGGTTCATCATGAATCGAGGAAACGGCAGAAGCATTCCATGTATTACACGATTCCAACGCTATCAAATCCAACAGGTAGTATTCTATCACCTCAACAACGTCAATCTTTGCTCCAGTCTTATCATGACCGACACACCCCGATTATAGAGGATGATGTGTACCATGAATTGACTTTTTCGGATGCACCTCCAGCTTTAAAGTCGTTTGATCAAACAGGACAAGTGCTTTATATCGGCAGTGTCTCTAAAGTGTTAAGTCCAGGTCTACGAGTGGGGTGGATTGTGGGCCCACAATCAGTGATTGCTCATTTAGCTGATTTGAAGATGCAGTTGGATTATGGCAGTAGTGCGTTGTCCCAGCAGGTTGTTGCGAAATGGCTTCTTTCAAAAGAGTTTGAAACGGATAAGAACCTATTACGTGAACAGTTAAAAGCACGTGCTCTTTTTACCGAGGCAATCTTATTAAGAGATTTTGCTAGCATAGCAACTTGGGAATCGCCAAAGGGTGGATTTTATATTTGGTTACGTATCAAGCAACCTTTTGTCACAAAATCATTGTTTTTAACGATGTTAAAGCGGAAAATTCTTATTCATCCAGGTTATATGTATGAACCGAATGACTACCATCATATTAGAATTTCATATTCATATTGCCATAAAGAAGAGTTAGAAAAAGCGTTAATGATACTGGCAGAAGAAATTTTAAAACGAACCGAGTAAAGTGGATCATCTCATAGAACAAGTACGTACACAGACGGATAAAAATGTTGCGACCAGGTTAAGCTGTTAGCAAGATGTGTATGGAAAAGTTCTAGCAAACTGAGGTGAATCTTTGGATATATCAACCGTTATGAATCTTTTGGGCGTCGCCGTGTTAATTGCACTCACAGCTTTTTTTGTTGCTTCAGAATTTGCAATTGTGAAAGTGAGGAGTACTCAGCTTGAACCTCATCTTGAGGGTGGCGGAAAGAAGGCTAGCGCAGCCAAACGTGTAACAGAAAATTTAGATGAATATTTGTCAGCTTGTCAATTAGGGATTACGATCACTGCTCTCGGAATCGGGCGTTTAGCAGAACCAACTTTTGAGCGAATGCTTCATCCAATTATCGGAGAGCTGTCAAACAATGAGGCATTTGTTACTACGCTATCGATTGCGATTTCATTTGCATTTGCAACTTTTTTACACGTAGTAATCGGTGAATTAGCGCCAAAAACAATTGCCATTCAAAAAGCAGAGCAAGTGACATTGCTACTCGCTCGACCATTAGTTTGGTTTTATCGCTTCCTTTACCCGTTTATATGGGTGTTAAATGGTTCCGCACGTTTACTTATTAAAGCACTAGGGTTTAAGCCAATGGGCGAACATGAAGTCCATCATTCAGAAGAAGAATTGCGCCTCATTCTGTCCGATAGTTTAAAAGGTGGGGAAATAAACGAATCCGAATTTCGATTTGTAAGTAAAGTATTTGATTTTGACGAACGAATTGCAAAAGAAATTATGGTGCCACGTACTGAAATGGTGACCGTTTCACTTGAAGCTACGACTGATCAAATTTTATCGATCATAAACGAACATCGTTTTACTCGATACCCGGTCATTAGTGAGAATAAAGATACAATTGTTGGCGTTTTAAACGTTCGCGATTTATTGTCTTCGTATACGGAAAATCAGGAAAGAAAACAACTTGGAGAGATTGTGTATCCAGTAATAACAGTTTTTGAAACGGTTCGGATTCGAGACATTTTAATTGAAATGCAAACAAAGCGCACGCATATGGCTATTTTGTTTGACGAATATGGAGGTACAGCAGGTCTTGTTACGCTTGAAGATATTTTAGAAGAAATTGTCGGCGATATTCGTGATGAGTACGATATAGATGAAAGCAATGATATCCAGCAGATGGGTGATGATCACTATCTTGTTCAAGGTCAAACACCGCTTCATGACGTAAATCAGTTTCTATCGGTAGACTTACAATCAAAAGATGCAGAAACCATTGCAGGCTGGCTGTACGAACATCAGTATGATTTAGTTGAAGGAGATGAAATTGCGTTTGACGGATATCGTTTTTTTGTTCGCCATGTAAACGGCAATCAGCTTGAAGAAATCGAAATTAAAAAAGAATAACATCTTGGATCGTCAATTGTGACGATCTTTTTTTTACACAAATGTATTGTAAATTGCCTCAAACGTTTGTACGAATTGTCTTATCGAATCGTTTTTGAGTGAGAACATTCAAATGTATGAATTTTTTGTTAAATATTACACGGTTTTTTTATAAACGATCCAAACAAGCTTTACAAGGGATTAATGTTTTTCTTATACGCTTAGTTAGAGGGGAGGATCAAATGAGAAGGTGAAGAGCAAACGACTTTTTCAGGAGGTACATACGAAGATGAGCCATGTAGAATTAGTAAATGTTTGCAAGAGTTATGATGGACAACTCTTTGCAGTCGAAGACGTACAAGTTTCGATAGATGAAGGGGAGTTTTTTATTCTGGTCGGTCCTTCAGGTTGTGGAAAAAGCACATTGTTAAGAATGATAGCAGGCCTCGAACAGATTAGTGCTGGTGAGATAAAGCTCCATAAGCAATTAGCTAATCACTTATTACCTAATGAACGGCAACTATCGATGGTGTTTCAAAACTATGCACTTTATCCGCATCTAACCGTAGAAGAGAATATTTTATTTGGCTTAAAAGTTAGAAAAGTAAAAAAGGAAGAGCGGAAGAAGCGTTGTCTTGATGCTGCAAACATGCTTGGCTTAACTGCATATTTAGACAGAAAGCCGAAGGAATTATCTGGTGGTCAACGTCAGCGTGTCGCTTTAGCGAGAGCTGTTGTAAGTCAGGCGAAGCTATGTTTAATGGATGAACCACTCTCTAATTTAGATGCAAAATTGCGCGGGCAAATGCGATTGGAAATTCGTCAACTGCAAAAAAAGATTGGCATGACGATGGTTTATGTGACGCATGATCAAGTCGAGGCGATGACAATGGGCGATCGCATGATGGTTATGCGTGATGGTCTTGTCCAACAGATTGGTAGCCCGATAGAAATCTATAATCAACCTGCCAACCGCTTTGTTGCAACATTTATTGGTGCTCCACCTATGAATGTTATTCGAGCATCTGTCGACCGAATTCATCAACAGTTACATATCGGAGCGAATCATACCTTTCAACTTTCAGAGAAAGAAATTGGGAACATTTCTAGAGATGCTGTATTTGTTGGTGTGCGCCCGGAACATATAGTGATGGGAAGTGCAGGGAAACAGACATTTTCACTTCAATGCACACTCGTAAATAGCGAACTTCTTGGAAGTGAGACCATGGTCTCGTTCTATCTCAATGATGAATTGTGGAAAGCAAAATGGATCGGGCAATGGCCGATTCAATTAGGAGAAAGAATAACGGTGTCATTTTCAAAAGATCAGCTGTTTCTTTTTGATGCTGAAACGGAAGAAACGATCTTAGCTCCATTCACACATACGGAGTTGAAAACTGAGGTGAGGCAGGTTGAATTTAGCTGAAACACATCGTGTAGAAACGAAAATCAGAGAGGGGAAAGTTGTCCAAAAGACAGGGTTTTGGAAACGTACAGGGAATGCTCGTTTTGCATTTATCTACTTATTTCCATCACTGCTAATTTTTTCAGTTTTCTTATTTTATCCAATGATTCGCACGCTTTATTTAAGTTTTTTCCTAACGGATTCGCAAGGCGAGCCCTCATTGTTCGTCGCGTTTGAAAATTATCTTTATCTATTTCAATCAACTTCATTTCAAAAGAGTATAGGTTCTACATTGCTTTTTGTTCTTTACACGGTGCCAATTGGTGTGCTAATTGCACTTAGTCTAGCGTTATTGGCAAATGAGAAATTAAGAGGAATCGGCTTATTTCGAACAATCTTTTCTTCGACGCTAGGGATGTCTGTCGCAGCATCAGCAGTCATCTGGTTGTTTTTATTCCATCCATCTGTCGGTATGTTAAACACGATCTTACAGTCTATCGGATTGTCGCCTATCCCGTGGCTATTAGATCCAACATGGGCACTTATATCTATTGCCTTGACGACAATCTGGATGAATACAGGTTTTTCTTTTCTCATTCTACTAGGGGGGCTGCAAAACATTGATTCTTCTCTCTATGAAAGTGCACGAATTGATGGCGCATCCTACTTTTATAAATTACGGCGTATTACGGTTCCGATGCTATCGCCAACGTTGTTTTTTATTTTTACGATTACATTCATTAACTCGTTTCAATCGTTTGGACAAGTTGATATTTTAACAGGTGGTGGTCCAGCAGAATCGACTAATTTAATTGTGTATTCCATCTATCAAGAGGCGTTTATCAACTATCAATTCGGAACAGCGAGCGCACAAGCCGTGCTACTATTTTTGTTTGTGTTTGTACTGACATTTATTCAATTTCGGTTTGGCGAAAAGAAGGTGCATTATCAATGAGGCTGGTTAAGAACATTAGTTTGTACACTCTTCTCACATCTGCTGCTCTCATTTTCTTCTTTCCAATCATATACGCTGTGCTCGTTAGTTTTATGGGGAGTAGTGATGTGATGAGTCGGTCTTTTATACCGACATCAATAGAATGGAGCAATTATGTGCGTGTCTTTCAAACAGTCCCGCTGATCCAATATTTAATAAATAGTTTGATCGTGTCGTTTGTTGTCATGATTGGACAATTAATTGTTTGCTCGTTGTCTGCGTTTGCATTTGCTTTTATTCCGTTCAAAGGACGAGGGTTTGTTTTTGTGCTTTTTTTATCAACCTTAATGATTCCTTGGGAGGCTGCCATTATTCCAAATTTCTTAACGATACAAAGCTTAGGATGGTTAAATTCTTACTTAAGTTTAACGATTCCGTTCTTTGCTTTAGCGTTTGGTACCTTTCTTTTGAGGCAACATTTTAAGACGATCCCCCATGAGTTACATGAGGCTTCGCAAGTGGAGGGGCTCTCTCGATTTCAATTTTTTTATAAAGTCGTGCTACCATATGCAAAAACTAGTCTTGTGACACTGGGTATCTACAGTTTTTTAACGACATGGAATATGTATTTATGGCCGATGCTCGTGACAACAAATGACTCCGTTCGAACGGTGCAGATCGGTTTAAAACAATTGCAGACTGTTGAAGTTGCTACTGACTGGGGTGTGGTGATGGCAGGCGTTGTCATTGTCATGATTCCGACATTACTCATTCTTTTTGTTGGACAGAAGCAGTTGCAAAAAGGATTAACTCAAGGAGCGCTCAAGTAAATGAATGAAGGGGGAAAAGAAAATGAAGAAAATCATGCCGATCGTGTCTATGGGGTTTTGTGTTAGTTTATTAGCCGCTTGTGGAGGGTCAGATGAAGCGGCGAGTGATGGAACGTCTCCTCAAGTAACAGATGGCCCTGTTGAAGTTGAATTTTGGCATGGAATGGCAGGTGGATTAGGGGAAACGTTAGACGAGCTTGTACAGGAATATAATGATTCGCAAGAGGATGTCATTATTGTACCGGAGTTTCAAGGGACTTATGAAGAGCTTTTAACAAAATTTCGTAGTGTGGGGGGAACTCAGGATTCACCGGGTCTCGTACAAGTATTTGAAATTGGAACAAAGTACATGGCTGAAAGTGGACATGTTACACCAATTCAAGATTGGATCGATCGTGACGGCTATGATATTACACAACTTGAAGAAAACATTTTGTCTTATTATACAGTTGACGATGATCTGTATTCGATGCCGTTTAACTCATCGACACCAGCTCTTTATTATAACAAAGAAGCATTTACAGAAGCGGGGCTTGATCCAGAACAACCTCCGGAGACGTTAGCTGAAATCAAAGAAGCAGCAGAGGCTCTGACGAAAGACGGCCAGTATGGGTTTTCGATCTTAGGCTACGGATGGTTCTTTGAACAATTACTCGCCACTCAAGGTGTGGACTATGTCAATATGGATAACGGTCGTTCTGGTGATGCGACAGAAGCAACATTTAATGGGGAAGAGGGTCAACGTGTCTTTGAATGGATAAACGATATGCATGATGAAGAAACGTTTGGATATTTCGGACAAGTGTGGGATGATATTCGTGCTGCTTTTCAAGCAGAGCAAGTTGCAATGATCTTAGACTCCTCAGCTGGAATAAAAGAAACCGTTGAAACTGCATCATTTGATGTTGGGGTGGGGTTCATTCCTCATGCAGACGAAGCAGAGCGTAACGGCGTAGTGATCGGTGGGGGTTCAATTTGGATGGCAAATGGCATTTCTGAAGAAGAGCAAGAAGCTGCATTTGAATTTCTGAAATATTTACAAACACCAGAAGTTCAAGCGGAGTGGCATGTGAATACAGGGTATTTTGCTATTCACCCAGATGCTTACGAACAATCAATTGTACAGCAAGAGCATGAAAACATTCCGCAACTAAGAGCGCCAATTGAACAACTTCAAGAAACGATCCCTTCTACAGCAACACAAGGAGCGCTTATCTCGGTATTTCCAGAATCTAGACAACATGTCGTAACAGCATTAGAAAACATGTTGCAAGGCACAGACCCTAAAGAGGCCCTAGATCAGGCAGCAGAAGGAACAAATCGCGCAATTGAAGTGTATAACCGATCGAATCAATAAAAAAGTTTCCTTTAGGCAAAAAAATTGTTTACAGGAAAGATTGAGAAGGGTATACTGGTTATACTCCCTTCAAAATAAAGACTGATAAAAAGAACGTTCCCCTTCAAAATGAGGACGTTCTTTTTTTATTAAATAATTTCAATGACCGTATTCTATACACCAATTATAAAAACAAAGAAACAAGACAACCCCTATTCACATCAACTAACCCGTGATCGGTAATCTTTAAAGCTGGACTAACGGGAAGGGAAAGAGTGGAAACCGACATAATCGGGTTGTAATGCTGATAGCCTAAGTCTTTCATTGCTTGTACAAGCTGTTTGACGTCTTGTCCAACTTCTGCAAGCGGTGCTTCGGAAAGGATACCGCCGATAGGAAGGGCTAGGAAAGCTTTCACCTCATCGTTCTCAACAACGCAGAATCCGCCATTGGACTCAATCACCGTATTGGCGGCTTTGACCATGTCTTGAATATTTGTCCCGATCACAAGGAGGTTATGATTATCATGAGAATACGTTGTTGCGATGGCGCCGCTCGTGATGATGTCGCCAGAAATGAGCCCATGAGCGCGGTTGCCTGTTTGCTTGTGTCGTTCAAATGTGGCAATAAGACGGCAGTCGGAGCCTTGCCAGTTTAGTTCGCCTTCAATGCTTGGTAGCGTGACGTGGGTTTCTTTCGTAAAGGTCGAGCCGTCGGCAACATTCATAACGCGTACGGTTTGCGCTTTCTCGGTATGAATCATGAAGTCTTCTGCTGTTAAAAGCGGAAGATGAACGCTTTTATAAAAGTGCGCTGGGAATTGGTCAGGTCGTACCTGTTGCCCATGACCGACGGATCGCTCAAATACCGAGACGCCGTTTTTATAAACAGCTTGGAAGGTGAAGGGCTGATCTTGCTCAACGATAGAGAAGTCAGCAATCTTTCCAACGGCGATCGCACCACGGTCAGTCATGTTCATCCGTTTTGCCGGGGTAGCTGTACAAGCATAAATGACGTCTTCGTAACGCATACCAGCGGCAACGGCTTTTTTCGCTAGAATATTTAAGTGTCCTTTTTCAAGCAAAACGTCAGTCATAATGTCGTCGGTGACAAAGCAAAAATGCTCGCTGACGTCGTTTTGAATTAAGAACTGCATGACCTCATCCGTCATTGATTTCTCTTGAATTTGTACGAACATCCCCGCTTCAATCCGAGCGCGTAGCCCATCTTCCGTCTGGTGCGTATGGTCAGAGCCAATACCTGCTAGCATGATTTGATCGAGCTCCATACCGGTTAGTTTTGGCACATGGCCCTCTATCGGCGTATTCGGGTACTTCTCGCGGAAGTGGGTAAGGATTTGATTTGTTTTTGAATTTGAATCATTGAGGACATCGACATAATTCATAATCTCCCCAAGGCACTGAATTTGTTCGGTCGCCATCAGCTCATCGATTTCTTTAATGCCGATTTCGCCACCTGTCGTTTCAAGCGAAGTGGCTGGAACGGAGCTTGGGATCGCGTACATCATATCAACGGTGCAAAAGTCACTTGCAGAAATCATTGCTCGAACGCCTTCAATTCCGAACACATTCGCCATCTCATGAGGTTCTGGCACAATGGTCGTAACGCCGTTTTGCAAGAGCGCATAAGAGAAGGTTTCCGGTGTAACCATCGAGCTTTCAATATGAAGATGGATGTCAATTAAGCCTGGAATAAGCTGTTTTCCAGCCACATCAATCGTTTCTTTAGCGGTTATCTCTGCCAGCTCTTCTTTCGTACCAATTGCGACAAAGCGGCCTTCATTAATAGCCACATCGACCGCACGAAACTGCTTCGTATACGTGTTATAAACGTGAGCATTTGTCAGTAGCGTTTCAACTTGCATATGAATCCTCCTTACTGAACCACGACAATTTTGTCTTCTGGGAATAAGAGCGTCACGGCTGTTCCAATAGCCAGTGGGTGAGCAATTGCCGCATTGACGGTAAACGTTCCAAGTGCCGTTTCAACCGTACATTGGTAGCTGCGACCGAGAAATGTGCAAATCTTGATCGTACCTGAAACATGGTTCGGACGCTCTCCTTGACCAGTTTCCAACAATAGCTGTAAATCATCTGGACGAATCGCCCCGGTCATTCCGGCTTCACTATTTTCATGTTTTGCAACTTGGAATGTGTGGCTACCTGCCGTCATTAGCAACGTATCGCCTTGTTCTTGACGGTCTGAGAAAGAGATGAAGTTTTTAAACCCGATAAATTCAGCCACAAAGCGTGTTTTTGGATAGCGATAAATATGCGCTGGTGTGTGCAGCTGCTCAATCACACCGTTGTTCATAATGGCTACCTGATCGGAAATCGAAAAACATTCTTCTTGGTCGTGGGAAACGTAAACCGTTGTAATGCCCAGTTCTTGCTGAATCCGGCGAATCTCTACGCGCATGCTTTCACGCAAATTGGCATCTAAGTTGCTTAGCGGTTCGTCAAATAGCAGCAGATTTGGTTCAATGATTAGCGCCCGGGCAATCGCGACGCGCTGGCGTTGACCACCTGAAAGCTCTTTCGGATAGCGGTTTTCGAACCCGATTAAATTCACAACCTCAAGCACGTGCTTGACGTGTTTTTCAATGTCTGTCTTTGATTTTTTCCGCAGCTTTAAGCCAAATGCGATGTTGTCATAGACCGATAAGTGCGGGAAAAGCGCGTAATTTTGAAAGACGAAGCCAAAGTTCCGTTTCGAAACCGGCACTTTCGTATAATCATTTCCATCAAAGGTAAAGCGACCTGCTTTGGCATCAATAAAGCCAGCAATCAGTCGGAGCGTCGTCGTTTTACCGCAGCCGCTTGGGCCAAGCAAGGATATAAGCTGGCCTTTTTCAATATTGAGCTGAAAATCTTTTAAGATATCTTGCTTTTGATAAGCAACGGTTACTTGATCTAAAGATAATAAAGTCATTGTCGATCCTCCATCGTTCATACTTAGCGTTTTGTAAAATGTGATAAGCCGACAAGCCGTTCAATCACGAACATAAACAAGGCGGTGAAAATCATCAGCAGCACGGAAATGGCCGCCACCGTTGGATCAAAGTAATGCTCGACATACGTTAACATTTGAATCGGTAATGTACTGATTCCCGGTCCAGTTAAGAAGACAGAGATATCCACGTTATTAAATGACTCAAGAAACGCAATCAGTACACCAGCGATGATTCCCGACTTGATATTAGGAATAATGACGCGGAAAAAGGCACCGATACGACTTGAACCTAAATTCATGGCTGCTTCTTCAATTGAAAAGTCAAAGTTGGCCATGCTTGAGGCAATGACGCGAATGATAAACGGCAGCATTAAAATCGTATGGCCAACAAAAAGCGCGGCCTCGAGCGGTAAACTATAGCTGACAATTAAGTAGCGTAAGAACGTGAAACCAAGTACCGTTCCCGGAATCAAAATCGGTGAGACAAACAGGGCGTTTAACAGACCTTTACCGCGAAAATCAAAGCGGCTTAAGGCATAGGCAGCAGGGATGCCAAGAAGTAAAGCACATAAATTCCCTAGCAAACTGACAATCATTGAAAGTTTAAACGTGTCCATAAAGGCGGAGACGCCGAAGATATTGCGGTACCATTCAAGCGAAAAGCCTGTAGGTGGAAACTGGAGCACACTTGTTGGTTCAAACGAAGCGATAAAAATGATCGCCAGTGGACCGAGCAAGAAGAGAAAGATCGCGAACGTTGTGATTCCTAATGCGAGATTCTTTGACTGATTCATCTTAAGCGCCTCCTGGATTCAACATCGTTGCGATTTTTTGGAAAATGCCGGTAACAACAAACGTCAGCACAATCATGATCGTGGCAATCATCGCTGCCGTATTCCAGTCGTTTAGCGTAATGGCGTTTTGGTAAAGAAAGGTTGAAATCACGCGTTGCTGACCACCGAGTAAAGCCGGTGTGGTGTAGGCCGTAAAGCTGCCGACAAATACAAGCGTGCTTCCAATTAGCAAACCTGGCATACAGAGAGGAAACATTACTTTTAAGAAAGCTGTTGTTTTTGATGCTCCGAGGCTCTCTGCCGCGCGAATGTAGTCAGAATCAATGTTTTCCATCACGCCAACAAGGGTGACGATCATGAGTGGTAGGAACAAGTGAACAAGCCCAATTGCAACAGCCACTGGCGTGTAGAGAATCGTTAATGGTTCCTGAATGATGCCGATAGATAATAGGAGATCATTCAACAGACCGTTTCTTCCTAAAATAATCATCCAGCTAAACGAGCGAACGATCGGACTGACGAGTAAAGGAAAGATCGCCAGCATGAGCAAAAGCGCTTTTTTTGAGCCGTTGATTTTGGAAATGTAGTAGGCAACGGGGAACGCAAGCACGATGCAGAAAAAGGTCGTTGTTAAGGCGACAAACAGCGTTGTTGTTAAAATATCAAGAAAATACGCATCCGTTAAAAAGTTCATGTATCCAGCAATCGTAAAGCTGCCATCCTCAAGAAAGGTTGACAAAATGGTCAGCACGAGTGGGATGATCATAAAGATTGATAAAAAAAGCAAGCCTGGAAGAAGCAAGAAATAACGTCCAGATCGTTTCAATACAGCCACCTCATTGCAACACAGGTCAGCGCGACCCATGTTGGATTGTTGTTAGGAAATAAGATAAAAATGCCTCTTCATCAAGCGTGAGTGCGACGTGGACATTCGGTTCTTCACCCAACCGGTTTTGCATGTCACAAATCGTTTGGCCATCGCATAAACGGCTCGTTGTTTCAACGTCTGTGTGAAGTAAGGTCGTTTCACAAAGCTCTGGTCGGATCGCGTAGGCAACGGCAAGTGGGTCATGTAAAGCGCATGCTGCTATGCCATTGCGCATCTCGTAGCGCGTCATATAATGCGCCGTGCATTCTTGAATAAACGCTTTTACAGGGGAGTCCCCTAATGAGTCGATATGTTCTTTATAAAGCAGCGCTTTGCGCGTCACGTCCAGTCCGATTTGCGTTAAGGACGCGAAGCCCGCTTGCAGCACGATCCGAGCAGCTTCGGGGTCAACAAACATGTTGTACTCAGCGGTCGGTGTAATGTTGCCGTAGGTAAAGGCTGCTCCACCCATATAGACGACTTTCTGAATAAGTCGTGGGAGCTCAGGGCATTTCTGTAACGCTAAGGCAAGATTTGTTAACGGACCAGTCATGACAAGGGTGAGCTCACCTGGGAAGCGTGAAGCTTGCGAAATAATAAAGTCTGGCGCGAATCCTGGTGTCGGAAGCATCGCCGGTTCAATATCTGCTAATGCGCCGCCTAGA
The DNA here is from genome assembly GCF_024362765.1 of Alkalihalobacillus sp. LMS6. Lineage (NCBI taxonomy): Bacteria > Bacillati > Bacillota > Bacilli > Caryophanales > Bacillaceae > Alkalihalobacillus > Alkalihalobacillus sp. LMS6. The sequence goes on from NZ_CP093302.1 coordinate 1,761,734, forward strand.
CCGTTTTCTCCGTGAACCGCTTTTTCAAAATGAGGCGCCCGGAGAAGAGGGGAGGCTGCTCCTTGTACAACGGGCACGCGAACATCGGTTAAGGTCAGTACGTTCAGTGTGTTTGTTGTTGCTTGCTGGAGCGAGACGTTACCATTTACGGTGGTGATGCCGACTAAATCGGTTTCTAAGTCGTTTGCAGCTAGGAGAATACCGAGGGCATCATCAATGCCCGTATCGACATCAAGCAGAAGTTTCTGTTTCATGATACACCTCCTTAATTCGCGATTTCGCGATTCCAGCGGTCAATCCACTGCGATGATTGTTCATTGACAAACTCCATATCAAGTAGCTTTAAGTCATTAATTGTTTCCTCGCCGTACGTAATGCCGTCTGCTTCTTCAGCTGATAATTCAACGGTTTGGTTAACAGGTGAATCAATCTTTGCCTTGGCGGATGCTGCTTGAACTTCCTGACTGAGATGCCAGTTAATGAACGCTTCTGCTAGTTCCTGATTGTCGCTGCCTTCAACAACATTCACCGTGTTCAATACGGCATAAGCGCCTTCTTCTGGCGTCACAAACTGTGTGGTAGGAACAGCTGCGATTAAATCGTTTAAATACATTTCCATAAACGGTCCGGCAACGATTTCGCCTTGAGAGAACATATTAACGAAATCAGACGTGCGGTCGTATTCTTTCACGACATTGCTTTTTAATAGTGTTAGTTCGGCAAATGCCGCGTCCTCATTAAAGCTTTCTTCGCCAGCAACGATGGAAGCTGCGTCTAGGAACATCGGGCCTGTTGTCGCCGTAATGTTTGGTAAGGTGATGTTGTTAGAAAGGGACTCATCCCATAAATCGGCCCAGCTTCTTACTTCTAAATCAACTTCATCCGGGTTATAAGCAATTCCGAATTGACCGACGGTATAAGCAGGGCCGTATTCTTCTCCAAGGGGCGCTTGTGCTAATTCATAAAGATCATCAATGTTCGGGATGTTGCTTCGATCGATTTGGGCAAATAAGCCTTCATCGATGCCTTGTTGGGCATAATAGTCGGATAAGTAAATGACATCAATATCCGCCGTACCTTGACGGATTCGATTTAATCGCTCAGAATTATTCCCCACATCAACAACGATGTTGACGTTATGTTCTTCTTCAAACGGTGCGTACACTTCTTCATTAAAAAAATCCTCTGCAAACCCCCAAGTAGAGATAACGAGATCCGTTGATGCATCTCCACTGTTGTTGCCTGATTGGCCGCATGCACTAAGTGCTGTAATGCTTACCAAGAAAATGGTCATTGTCGCTAATTTTTTCATTTTTATTCCTCCAATGTTATAAACTAAAAAAGGAAGACACACCTGTAGCAGCGCAAAAAGCACGTTCTACAGACGCATCTTCCTTGTGTAAACACGCAGAAAAGCAGTCATTTCGCAGCTAAATCTCAAACCAGAGCATGTCCAATTTGTTCATTTAGTCTATTAAATTGTGGTGAAGAAGAATGGTGGTAACAGCCCACTGCGTTTGAGCATCGTAATCTCGTAATACAACATCAATTCGTTCCGGGAAATGCGATTCTAAACGTTCAGCAAGCTTTCGTTTATAAAGTAGAGAGAGGTGAAAATCAACCTCTAGCTTTAATGATGGGATCTCACCTTCAAGTGCCATTGAGCGAGCAGCACGTTTATGCTTTGCCTGGATCGTGATCATATTAGAAGCAATGGTCGTTTTTAACAGGGTTGTGCCAACACCAAATAATTCTTTTGAAACATCATTGTAAAGTTGAGCAAGAAGTTTTTTTGTTTCGTTCACATCTATAGTCATTTGATCACCTTTAAATGAAAACTTGTAACGTCATTGTACATAAGTTCATTCTTTAGTGCAATAGTAATGTTCGGAAATTATCGATTTTATTTCAAAATAAGCTACTTATTTTGAATCGATAACTGTTAAGGACGAACATTTTGGTAAGGGGGAGATTTTTTAAACATTATAACGTTATTTACTTTACAGAATTTTTTCTTTATACTGACTAACTATACACATTGTACGATATTGATAATGAGGTGAATCATGAAGCAGACACTTAAAAATCTAAGGTTAGCTTCTGGAAAACGTATTGATCTTTCTATTCAAGACGGCATGATTCAAGAGGTGGGCAATTTAAATCATTCTGATGCGAACGAGATTCATTTTCCTAAAGATTTATATGTTTCAAGTGGGTGGATTGACCTTCATACTCATGCTTTTCCAGAGTTTCCGCCATACAGTGCAGACCCTGATGATATCGGGTTTAAAACAGGGGTAACGACGGTCGTTGATGCAGGTACGTGTGGGGCGGATCACATTGATCGCCTCTATGAGTTGTCAATGAAACGAAAAACAAGGGTGTTGTCGTTCTTAAATATTGCGCGCTGTGGACTAGAAAAAACGAATGAATTAGCTGATTTACACGATATTTCCGAACGTGAAATAGTAAAAGCAGTCAAGCGATATCCGTCATTTATTGTCGGTTTGAAAGCACGGATGAGCGCAAGTGTGGTAGGCAGCAACAATCTTGAACCATTACGCCTTGCGAAAGCGTTTACTCACAAACTAAATAAGCCGTTAATGGTTCATATTGGTAGTGCACCACCCTTGGTAAAAGATCTTTTAGAATTATTGGATGAACGCGATATTATTACTCATTGCTATAACGGCAAAGACAATCAGTTATTTACCAATGAGGGAAAGCCCATTCAAGCGTTAATAGAGGCAAGGAAACGAGGGGTTTCATTAGACGTTGGTCACGGGTCCAAAAGCTTTTCGTTTCGGGTTGCCGAAGACGCAACTCGTGCTCAAATCCCATTTGAAACGATTAGCACGGATATTTACAGCAACAATCAGTTGAATGGTCCCGTTTTTAATATGGCTACGACACTAACGAAATGTTTAACCCTTGGCTATTCTTTAGCTACTGTCATTCGTGCGGTAACAGAAACCCCTGCAAAATTAATTGGTCGAACCGATATTGGTCATTTGAAGCCAGGGGCAAAAGCAGATTTAACGCTGTTTAAAGTCGAGCAAGGAACGTCTGTACCGCTCATCGATTCTTATGGTGTCGTTAGACAATCGAAAGGCTATATTCAACCAGTTGCTGTTTATTTAGGAGGGGATTATTATGAACTTTAAACAGAAGCTCCATAAAGCAATTAATGCAAGTGGCAGAATGACAATACTCGGAGTTTCCACATTATCTGATCGCGTCACAGAAGAAATGCGCTATGGCGGAAAGCACTATTTTGAAATGGCAGATTTATATGAGCAGTCAGGAAAAGCCGTTGCAGCTTATCTCAACACAGAAGACGCGATGATTACCAATTCGGCGTCCGCATCTATAACACTAGCAATTGCTGGTCTTATAACGAAAGATGATCCATACGCGGTTGAACATTTGCATAAAGTTGCACCGAACGTACCGCATGAAATCCTCTTAATGAAAGGCCACAATGTAAACTATGGTGCACCGATTGAAACGATGGTCTCTCTAGCTGGTGCGAAGGTGAAGGAGATAGGCTATGCGAATGGATGTGACATGCCACAAATTGAACAGGCGATTACGGAAAAGACAGTCGCCTTTCTGTTTGTACAGTCGCATCACTGCGTTCAAAAAAATATGCCTTCCTTAGAAGAAGTTCGAAACCTATGTCTCCAATACGATTTACCACTTCTTATTGATGCAGCAGCAGAAGATGGCATAGACCAATTTGGTACACGATGTGATTTGGTTGCATTTAGTGGGTCAAAAGCGATTGAAGGACCTTCAAGCGGGATTCTGGCAGGGGCTGAACCATTTATCTCCTATGCGAAAATGCACCGTCCTTACATTGGTCGGGCCATGAAAGTAGGAAAGGAAACGGTATTTGGATTATTAGCGGCTCTTGAAGATTACGGAAAAAATACGATGACGTTAAAGGAGCAAGAAAACGAATTACGCGTTTTTCAATCGCTCTCAACATTACCGGGTGTAGAAACCGCAATGACTGAAGATCCAGCTGGACGACCGATTACAAGATGTCGGATTTATATCGATCCATCGAAAGCAAAGCTGAATGCACGTCAACTAGTTCAAGCTTTAAAAGAAGGGGATACCCCTATTTACACAAGGGACTACCATGCAAATGAAGGGCATATTGATTTAGATCCACGACCTCTATTACCAGGTGATGCCACCATTATTGTTGAACGACTAAACGAGTTATTGGGGGATTCTGTCCATGTCTAATTTTTATAAAAATCGAATTTGTTTAAATGTATTAGCAGATGATCTTGACAATGCTGAAGCTTGTTATAAAGCGGCGAATGGGCATGTTCTTATCGGTGTTCTATCAAAAAATTACTCAACAGTAGATGAGGCTGTGCTCGATTTGGAGCGATATGCTGTGAAAACAAATCAATCGGTTTCCGTCGGACTAGGCGCGGGCGACCCGAATCAATGGAAAGTCGTAGGTGATATTGCACGCAAATTTAAACCTAAACATATCAATCAAGTTTTTACAGGGGTAGGTTATACCCGAGCTGCATTAGAAAATGAAACGACGATGGTCAATTGTTTAGTCTCACCTAGTGGAACCCCGGGGTTTGTGACAATTTCAACAGGCCCGTTAAGTTCACAATCAACACCTGCAGCTATTCCAATTGAAACGGCGATTGCCATGATGAAGGATATGGGCGCAAATTCAGTTAAGTTTTTTCCGATGAAAGGGCTACGTACACTTCATGAATATAAGGCTGTTGCTCGAGCGTGCGCAAAAGCTTCTTTCGCTTTAGAGCCTACAGGGGGAATCGACCTTCATAACTTTGAGGAAGTAGTGCGGGTTGCGCTAGATGAGGGGGTTGAAACACTTATCCCACACGTCTATTCTTCAATTATTGATCCAGCTACAAATAAAACAAAGGTGAAAGATGTTGAAATCCTGTATAGCAAAATGACGGCACTTGTTGATTCATATGACTAAAGGGGGCTGGACGATGGGAACAATCCTTTCGTTTGGAGAGGTGATGATGCGACTTGAACCACCTGACTTTCGCACGTTGGAACAGTCGGACCAATTGTCTTATTCATTCTCAGGAACCGGAATGAATGTATTGAGTGGACTAAGTCACTTTGGGCATGACACGGCACTATTAACCGTTCTACCTGAAAATAATCTTGGTCGTGCAGCAGCTTCTGCGATTCGTTCACTTGGAATTCAATCGAATGCGCTTGCGTTTAAAGGCGACTATCTCGGTATGTATTTTTTAGAAAGAGGTTTTGGCCAAAGAGCTTCCGAAGTCACGTATAGCAATCGGATTGAAAGTTCGTTTTGTCAATCGTATCTTACTGATTATGGGGTTGATTGCTTTGACGACGCGACCCATATTCATTTTTGCGGAATTAGCCTTGCTGTCTCAACACATACGCGCGAGATGACTTTAGCTATGGCGAAACGTGCCAAAACAGCTGGCTTAACGATCTCGTTTGATTGTAACTATCGAGCAAAGTTATGGAAAGGCGGATATGAAGAAGCAAAGCCTGCTTACGAACACATGCTGTCTCTTGCAGATATTGTCTTTATGAATGAACAAGATGCCCGACTTATTCTTGGATTGGAAACGCAGTGTGTAAGTCGAAGTGAACAGGTAGAAGAGCTGTTGCCTCAAGTAGCAATGATGTACAGCATATCCCTTATTGCAGGCACGTTACGAAACAATCTCTCGTCTAATGAGCAAACCATTCAAGGCTTTCTTGTTGCTGAAAATCAAACTCTCTTTTCAAATATTCAAAAGCTCACCATTTTAGACCGAATTGGTGGTGGCGATGGATTTGTTAGCGGAATCCTTCATGGCCTTTTTTCAAAAAAAGATTATCAAGCTATGATTGAATTTGCCACCGCCGCAGGTGTACTTGCTCACACAACGTATGGCGATTCTCCACGATCTACACAGCAACAAGTTGAACGGTTTTTACGTAATCCATTACAAGATTTAGAAAGGTAGAACCTATGAAATTACTAAAACAAAAAGGTCCGTTATACATCCAAGTAAAAGATATCCTTAAAGAGAGGATCGTTACTGGTATCTACCCTGTTCGTTCATTAATGCCAGCAGAGACACAATTAGAAGAAGAATTTCATGTAAGCAAAATTACGATTCGAAAAGCAGTTGAGCAATTGACGCAAGAGGGATATGTGAAAAAACAAAGCGGGATCGGAACGACTGTTTTGGATAATCGCGCCGTTATTAAATTATCGACAGGTCAAAATTTCTCTGCTTATTTGCAGCAAGAAGGGAAGAGCGTTCGAAAAGAAGTGTTACAGGTCAAAAAAGTGGACCCACCTGATGAGGTAAAGCGATTGAGAAGCGGACCGTTTTCTTGCATTGAACGGCTGTACTATTTAGATAACGAGCCATATATTTACTTTTTTCATTATATTCCGAGCGACTACCCGCTTCCAACGGATTTATCACGCTACGAAGACTCTCTCTATACAGTGTTAAGTGAGGTGGGGGTAACATTCAATCGTTTTCAAGATGCGTTTTCTGTTGCTACGCCGCATGAATGTGTTAGAAACCATCTCCAGGTGGAGCCGCTGCCAATGCTGCGACGAACGCGACATGCGTTTGACCTCGATGAAGTTCTTGTTGAATATTCCATTGCCTACTATCGTACAGAATTACAAGACTATGTCATTCCGTTTGATGTATAGGTGAAATTACGCAAATTGCGCAGACAAAACTTAAGGTTCTTTTTGAATACGAAAAATGATAGTCTGTATGAAACTACGGACACAAGTGCGACATCGGCTTACGTTGGTTCACTTTCTCCATATCTTCTTAAACATGCGCACGTACTCAGATACATGCTGTCCGATAGGAGTCTCGGGTGTTCCTTACGTTAATTTAAATAAAAAACGAAAAGATGAGCAATCCGAAAAATGAACTGCAACCCGAAAAATGGACACTTTAAAAAAGTCCGTTTTCCGGGTTTTTTGTGTTCTTTTACAAAAGACCCGTTATAATCAAAACAAATGAGAAGAACGGGGAATGTGAGATGAGTAAAAGAATTTTTTCGACGTTTGAACAAAAACAACTAGAAAGCAATGCGAATGTCCATCATGTTTCGGATCGCTCTATAAGTTACATCCCAGATTTTAAAGTGAAGGCCGTACAGGAAAACTTAGCCGGAAAAGGTCCTATGGCTATTTTTATCGATCATGGATTTGACTTAGAGATAATTGGGTCTGATAAGCCAAGTGAATGTCTTAAAAGATGGAGGGCCATATATAAAAGCTACGGAGAAGAAGGGTTATATAATGAGCGTCGTGGGAAAGGCAGCACAGGTCGTCGTTCTTCGAAGACCTTATCCGCTGAAGAAAAATTAAAGAAAGCTGAAGCGCGAATCGCCTTTTTAGAGATGGAAAACGATTTTCTAAAAAAGCTCGAAGAATTAGAAAGGCAGGCGAAGAAGAAGTATTAACGTTATCAGAAAGGTTTCACTTAATTGAACAAACCATTAGGCAACATCAATTTAAACGTATGGTTACCTTTCTCTGTCGTCTAGCCAGCGTTAACCGTTCAAGCTATTACGCTTGGCTAGCAAGCGAAGACCTTTCGTCTACAACGGGAACAACGAGATGAGGCAGACTATAAACTTCTTAATATCCTCTACATACAAGGGAAGAAAAAAGTAGGTGGACGCCCGTTAAAAATGAAGTTAGAAAACGACTACGGAATTACGATGAATTTAAAGAAGATCTTTCGACTTACTCGAAAGTATCGGATTCAAGCGATTATTCGTAAGAAGAATCCTTATAAACATTTAGCTAAAGCGACACAAGAACATAAAACGTGTGAAAATCATCTTAACCGTGAGTTTGTTCAGCTTCCGGGTGCTGTCTTATTGACAGATATTACGTACTTATATCTAGCGGATGGAACGAAAGTCTATTTGTCTTGTATCAAAGACGGAACGACACGAGAGATCGTCGCGCATTATCTATCGACATCCTTGGGAATGGGCATTGTGTATAAAACGCTTAAGCGATTAGAAGAGGCCTTAGGAAGTAATGTCCATCCAGGTGCCATTCTTCATTCGGACCAAGGCTTTCACTACACACACCCAAAGTACCAGGAAATGGTCAGAAAGCTTAGGTTAATACAATCCATGTCTAGAAGAGGAAACTGTTTAGATAATGCATCCATGGAATCTTTTTTTGGACACTTTAAGGATCATGTAGATGCACGTGAATGTAAGACACTAGATGAATTAAAAGTCAAAGTTGGAGACTTTATCACTTATTACAATTCTAGTCGTTATCAATGGGCATTAAAAAGAATGACCCCGGAACAATACCGAGGTCATCTACTAACTGCATAAGGTTTTTTAAAACTGTCTATTTAATAGGGTACAGTTCAAAAATGGATCGTTCGTCTTTTTATTCTATTTCTTGTGTCCCAATCTCCTTTATTTATCCGAACGAGGCGTAATCAGGTTGATTCCAATAAGCACTTACGCATCTTTCGTAAATTCTACTCCAATCGTGGAAAGTAGGAGGAGAATGGACGTATAAGATATTGTCGTTTGAATGTGCAACCATAGGCATATCCGTCAAGATTAATGAATATGGACGACGATCTTTTGATTTTTTATGTTCAATGGCTGACGTTGATATCTCTAGTTGAAAAGGTACATAGCCGAGAATTTTTTCAGATAATGTATCTTCGTAAACGGGTCCTTCACTTGATAAAATGAGTAGTCGCATAGGTGGTTGAAACGTATTGATGTCGATAAATGTATAAAGCATGAGTAAATATCTTGTTTTTATCGTTGACAAGGTTTTTACGTTCGTGTGAGTAGTTGCTTTCGCGAGTTTGTCGACGATACTCATTTAACGCATCTGGAAATAAAGAAGATAACGCTTTTGTAAACTTTTCTGTTATGAACCACGCGTGTGTTTTTCTGTCCATATGTGTCTGTATATTTTCTTCGAGAATCCAAGAAGGGTGATAGAGACAAGGTGAGTTAACCACAACCATTAATAAAAAATCTTCTTCCCCTTTTCGATACTCAGCTGGAAATGACTCGAGAAAGCTTTGGCAACAGCCAATAAGCCTTTCTCTAATTGTGAACGGGAATGCTTGGTCATATTCTGGACTAAAGTGGTTTTGCTCGGTTCGATAATGTTGTACAGCAAGAAGATACAGATACGCTTCTTTTTGTGTTGAAGAGAGCTGTAGTGATAGTCCGCGAACAATTGCATCGAGACGATGTTCAATTTTTTCTCTGTCAAAAGGAAATGGCCATGTGATTTTTCCAGTAATCTCAAGCAGCGTCGTGAAATAAAACTGTCTAATATGACGTTCATCGCCTTGTAATTCTAACGTGCGTAAATTAAAGGCTAATTCATATTTCGCAAGCCATTGATTTAACTGTTTTAATTTCCGGAAAAAAGTCGCCCGACTCATATATTGTTCATCGACGAATGTTTTGGCTGATATTTTTTTTGAAATGGCGCCCAAAAAGAAACGAATCATATCATCTTGAAGGTAGAAATGATGAAGCAAGCGTTTAAGAAAGGCATCATCTTTTCCTGTTAATTGCATCGTCTGTCCATTCACAAAATCAATTTTCATGGAGGTTGAACCTTTTTCTATCTCTACTTGTAGTTCATTTAACGTTGCATCAACTGTACGCAAAGAACAGTTTAATTCACCGGCTAAATCTGCACGGTGCACAAATTCTTCCATACTAAGCTTATATGTTAGTTTTATCAATCGTTCCATTCGTTTATCAGTTAACATTCCTTGATCCCTCTGCCAATTTGTCATAGTTACTTTATTGAACGAACTGTATCGCTTTTTCTGATTCATTTTCGTAGATATACGTAGAATCAAGAGTTGCCCGAACCATAAACCGATTTGTCGTTGGTTGACTGGTGTCACATGTGAACAATGTTAGAGCTGGTTCATCTGTTGATATAAGAAACTGTGTATCACGCTCGGAAATAACGTTAGTTTCTGTAATAATAAATTCATAAATTGCTTGTTTGTCTGTAATGAAAATTTTCATTTCAGGTTGTACGTGAAGCAAAGGCCCAAATAATAAGGATGAGTTCGTTAAATGATGACCAAACAACACATAGTTACTAGACCCCATTTCTTGCTTCGTTGTCAGCGTTGCTGCGCCAGCTAACAAGTGTTCATTTGTTAGTCCATCCATAATCGGAAGTAAAACATCTACATCAGGTATTGAAATCGCACCAACAACCGGCGGCTCATCGCTATTGATCGTTTGCCGGAGTACATCCATTAAACGAGGACGTTCAATAACGAAATCTACCGGTGGTTCATCCAAAGTGAGTGATTGCAGATTGTTTTCAGAGAATGTAGTTTGAGCCCGTGCAATCTGAGATTCGATCCCGTAATCTCGAATGAAAGGAGAGCACACTAAGACGATGCCAACTCCTAAAAATACAATAATCGTACCGAGTGTGAGAAACTCCTTTAATCGAGTCGTCATGCGTTAACTCGCAGAAGCGCGCTGTTTATTGATTGCGTCAATCAGAAGCTTTTTGTGTTTTTTCCGTTGATAATACAGGATTAGGAAGAATGCGATCACTAAACATGCAATGCCAATCGCCACATAAAGCCACGTATAATCTGGAGCTGGAATCGTTACGTCTGTCTCATTCAATGCAGCAGCTTGATCTTCTTCAATACTGAAAGGTTCACTCCAATGCCACTCTTCGCCCATAGCGGTTGCGGTCAATTCCATCATGTATTCACCAGCTTCAAGGGGTTGCCCGTTTAGAGAAAGTGGGTATGAAAAATTTGAATTAGGAGCCATTTGCATACTCTCTGTTTCAGATTCGTACAACACCTCTCCAGATTCGTCTTTCACTTTTGCTTGAACGGACAGCTGATTCACATACATGGGCTGTGCATTTTGAATGGTAGACATAATGACATTTCGCGCGTTTAATTGATCAGCATAAACATCATGTAACGCTAACTCTGGCTCAATCTCTGATTGGTTTTGCTGTAAGACGATGCCAACGACATAGGCATATTGATTATCAATCGACAATCCTTCCTCAGCAGATTCATTCTGATTTTCTTCCATTGTCTCTTGCAGTGTAATACCCCCTGCTAGTACTCCATCAAACGCCTCGTCAGGCATTGAGATGTGTAAAAGCAGAGTGTACGTTCCATTTGCTGGCACAACGATTTCCTTATCTGTCGTTACCAAATCTTCTAATGGATAGAGAAGGGAAGGGTCTGGCTCGTCATGAGATTCGCCGTATTCAACGACACCGTTTGTATTCGTTGATGCAGCATGTACAGCAGGAGCAATGATGACATCTGCATCCGTATCGTTACGCAATAAAATCTCGACCGTTTGTTCTGCACCAGGCTCCATTAAAAGGTCATAATAGGTTTTATTTGGGTCGATTTGATTTTCTGGGATGACAGTTGTGACAGAGAAGTTAAACTCTGATGCTTGTACAGTTGGAATTCCTGGTAGTAGAAGCACGAAAGTAATGAGAAGGGCAAAGCTAAGTCGTTTCATGAAAATCATCCTTTCTTGAAGAGAGGGCATGCATAATGTCTATGCATACCCATTTTTTTACTTATTTTCATTAGCTGGTGTATCAGCAAGTGTCCACGTTAAGGTTGTTGAATACGCCTGCGCATATTTTGTTGTTGCGCCTGGAACATTTAATTCAACGCTCGAGTCAGCTGTTTCACTTGTTCCGAATCGATACGTAAATGTCCCAGCGCCTTCACCATTTTTCGCAGCTAAAGGTGTGCTTTCTGCTCCAGGTGTTAGCGTGAAGGATTGTTCTACATGAGAAGGCTTCTTAGAGTTTGAAATAGACTCAACCGCAGCATTATTCACAGTAATCGCCGCACCATCTAATACTTGACCTGCTTCCGTTTCAAACTGCCCATTTTGGACAACAGATAATGACCAACCGCTTTCGAGTCCACGGTTATCCGTCACTTGCACATACAACGGACTTACTTTATCCGTATTCTTATAAGTTTGGGGAGCAGCGTAGTAGGTTTCGTTTGCTGAAGTAATCTTATGCTCGCCAAACTGAAATGATGACGCATAATCAATACTCAACGGACCAGGTGTACCAGGATTTGGCCCTTCAGGATCTGTGGGATCAATTGGATCAACCGGGTTTTCTGGATCAGGGTTTTCAGGGTCAACTGGCTGTGTGATGTCATCATTTGACTTAAACTTAATTTGTGCATTTGAATCATAGTTGACTGATTTTGACTCTGCTAAGACGATATTTCCTGTAGATAAAAGGGCAAAAGCTAAAGTAGCAGCAACAGCAATGCGCGATATTTTTTTCATAGTTCATCCTCGTTTCGTTTTTTAATGTTAGTCGTTACTAGGGACGTCAGATAAATTCCAAGTTAATGTTGTACGGTACTCAGTACTATCTTTTGGTGTTGCTCCAGGGACAAAAAGTTCAATAGCTGGTGTTAGATTCGTTGCTTGATCCACTTCACCAAAGTGGTTGATCCACGTTCCTGCACCCTTATCCTCATCAGCAAACATGACAATCGACGAATCGCCTTCAGGATCTAGTGAAAATGATGCTGTGGCTGAAGGCGGATCAACGTTATTCAAAGTACCATTGACAGTTGGATCGCTAAATGTAATTGCAGCACCTGTTAACGTGCCATGTTGCGTATTTTCATTTTTAAATTGACCATTTTGTTGAACGCTCAAAACCCAACCAGTGTTTGTTCCGCGATTATCCGAAATTTGTACATAGTTTGGGACATAGCGGCCGCCATGTAGTTGTTGTGCTTTGGCTGGGTAAATGCGATCTTGTGATGAAATCTCATTCTCACCAAAATCTAAACTTGATGCATAATCAATACTTAATGGGCCTGTCGTGCCTGGATTCGGTCCTTCAGGATCTGTCGGATCAACTGGATCAACCGGGTTTTCTGGATCAGGGTTTTCTGGATCTAGCGGGTCTGTTACGCCTTCATAAGGGGTGAATATTACTTTTCCATTTGAGTCATATGTAGCCCCGACACTTTCTTCAGCATGGGCGATGCTGCTCAATGACACTGTAACGGTTGCTAAGGCAACTAGAAGAAGTGCTTTCTTCATTTTGTATCCTCATTTCACTTTGAATTTTGGTTGTTTCAGTCGTATGAATAAAACAATTGCAATTGCGATACAGACGAAGCCACTCAAGATGATTAAAAGAGGGGAGCGGTCGCCTGTTTGTGGCAAAACATCTAAAGGACTATCAATGACTTGTTCCACCGGTTGCTCAGGGTATTCGCCGAAAAATCCAACACCAGCGTCTGTCTCGGTATCTGCCTTTGTTATGAAGGGAGAGAAGGTAAATGCCACACATAGCAACAGCCCTATAAGAAGCAGCGGTGTATTCCGTTTAACATCCTCACCCCCTTTCATAAGGGAGTATTCTTTAAAATCACTCATTGGCAGGCACATCCTGTAAGGTCCACGTAATTTCAGTCTCATAAGAACGATTGACGTTACCAGTACCCGCAGGAACATCGAGAAAGAAACCAATTTTTGAGTTCTTGTCATTTTGCCAACGTCTAGAAATGATGTCAGTTGATCCGCTTGTGATTTTTCCACTCGCAATGACAGCAGCGTGTTCATTAATGAGTTGTTGGCTATCATTGTCGATATAGAATAAATTTGCTGATAATTCTGTCCCTGAGTTTTTATCTCGAAACGGTTGTTGTTGTTGCACCGTTAACGACCAACGATTTTTCACATAACGGGTGTCGGTAATAATAAGTTCTCCATTGTCGGCTTCACCAAAATAGCGTTCGTGCCTTGAGGAAATCGTTTGCGTGCCGAAGTCTAAATCTGGAACGACTAAAGATAAGGCACCATCAACAATCGTTACAGGTACTTGAATAATTTGAGTGACGTTGGAATAGATGGTGCTTTCCATTTTTACACCGACAGAATATACGCCAGGCTTTGATACGTCAGGAAAAGCTCCTGCAAAACCGACAACGCGTACCGATTGATTTAACAAGTCTGGTTTAATTCGGATGTTTTTTACAAAGTCAGTGGCTTTCCAAGTTGTTGGGTCCGTACCAACGGAAAACGTTTGCGGAACAGCATCAGCTTCAATGCCAATTTTGTTTAATGTGATCGTCGATTCATTTGTCGACACCTGCCCTTGAAACGCGCCGCTCGTCGCAGTAGCATAGGCTTGATTAATGAGTGAACCCGATGCGCGGTCATCTACTTGAACGCGAAATCGTACGGTTTTTGATTGACCAACTCCAAAATCTCCTCGATTAAAAGTGAGTTGTTGCCCGTTGATTCGGCTTGGTTTATCTCTAGAGCCATTTGCAACATACGTCAGTCCGTTTGGAAGAGGGTCTGTCACTTGAACATTCGGCCACACAGCACCTAAACCGTTTTCAGCTGGGTTTTCAAGTGTAAGTTCATATTCAAGGATATCGCCAGGGTATGCAGTCGACTGTTCTTGAAATCTGGTTTCGCCAGTTGTCACGTTTCGTACGGTTTTTTGTGCTCTTGGACGCTGAGGCAAATCAGCGTAGGCGATGGCATACATCCCCACTTCTTGCCCAGTTGCTCCGGTAAAGCCCCAATGAACCCGATTGCTGCCGAATAGACTTTGATAATCCCTCACTTCGTAACGAGTTGTTTGACCGGCAAACGTGTACGAGAGGGTGCCGCTATTCCGAGAGCCCTTTTCCCACTGAACGGTAAACGGTTGCCAGCTGTTGCTAATAATTTGGCGATACGTGATGTCAGAATGCACCATTCTTGGGTTCTGCGGCCGCCAAGGCCAAGGCCAAGTCCCTGTTGTATCTGTAACATTCGGTCCAACAACGGCTGTATGACTTTGGTTTCGCATTCCTCGGTCACTAAAGTCGCCATTATGATACGTATCAAATTCGAACGATAGAGCACGTTCAATATACCCTCTATAAGACGAGTTTCGTATTGTACCGTAAGCGCCTAAAGATTCACCATTTTGCCCAATAGCTTGTAACCCGCGACCATCCCCGTGCATGGTAAACGTCAGCCCATCCGCAATTTGCGTTTGGTTTGGTGTCGCGCCATTGATATACAAAAACATCGATGTCTGGAATGATTGATTCAAGTCCACTTGTTCGTTAAACCACATGGCTGATGATTTATTGCGGGTACCGTCTGCGAGGACGCGAACATTTGAACTTCGATGTTGCGCAACATTCTGATCTCCAGCAAACGTAAATAGCTCACCGACGTTTGGTCCACTAACAGGCGGGTTCGGAATCGTGTTCACATTTGACACTTCTATGGCCGATGTTGTAAAGCGGTTTTTCACTTCTTCGACTTGCTGCTCAAGATCGCTATCCGGATCTTCTTCAACAAAAGAGGGAAACGTTTCTTCATGTACTAAGGTTTCCACATCGTCGCTCGTTGTGTTCTCTTCAACAGGCTTTTGTTCTTCCGGCGGAGCCTCTGCTTGTTTTTCCTCATCGTTTTCTGCAACTGTTTCTTTCTGATCCTCTTCTTCGATAATAGGAGAGGATTCAGGAGCTTCCTCTGCGATTTGTTCTGACGGATCAGGTGCAGGAACAATTGGGTCTGGTTCGGTTGATTCATCTGGTTCAATGTTGTCGATTTCTTTTTCTTCTTCTACTATTTCGTCAGGTTCTGTTTCTTCAACTTCTTCAACTTCTTCATCCGCCTCAATAGGCGGTGCTTCTGGTTGAGCGCGTTCAAAAACAAACGCTTCGTATATGATTTCTTCTTCATCTAAATTGAAAGAAGATACAGGAATGGTATACGTTCCCGGATGTTCGATTTGAAAGACGAATGATTGTGTCTCTGTTAAAGCTTTACTATGTAGTTCAGATTTTTCAGCTATGTATTCTAGGTGCTCATCATCCTCTTCATTCACCCAAATTAGCCCACCGGGTAGTGTGAGTACCCAGCGACTTTCGTCTTCTGCTAACGAGGGATCAAGCTCAATTTCGATAAGATAGTCTTGACTAATCCTGTCATCGTTTTTAAGAGACAATGGTGTGGGCCGTTGTTTTGCTTCCTCTTCCGCATCTACAGCAATCTCTTGAAGAGGGATAGAAGAAATAATAAGTAAGCATGATAAAACAATACAAAGATAACGTTGATGAATCAGCTGACGGCTATTTAAATCAAGATTGTGCATAGCGCGCATCCTTATGATGTTGGGTTTCACTGTTATGGTCGTCAGGATCGAAAAAAAGCGCTTGTCTCACTTCTTTAAGAAAGTGAATTTGTGCTGGTGATATCGTTTCAAAATTCATTAAATCATGGCGCAAATAATTGAGATGCCATAAACGATCAAGTTCTTCTTTTGTTAATGTTTTGTGAAAAGCATGTACGGCTTTATCGATCACTTCTCTAGCAGGAAGATGCGCTGGAAGGTTCATTTGATCAATTAAGGAATTGTAGCAGTGAACCAAATCTTTATGGGATATCTGGTGCAAAGCGAGATTGTGTTCAAACCCTTGTAATGCGGCTGGTTCAAGTTCAGTTTTGAAGATGGAATAAGGATTAAACTGTTCCTTATCGATTAAAATCAAGTCCCCTTCATTTGGGATAAACCGACTGCCATTTTCGCGAATAAAAATGCCATCTCCTTCGTATTTTCCTGTTACGAGGTGACCTTGTTGATCCCAGGTATAGTCAAAGTGTGTAGCAGTGAGTGGGAGTTGGTCTCCTTTAGAGTCTTGCAGGTAATAGTCTTGACCATCAGCGTGAAACGTATATTCAACATAAGCGGGAATGGTGGCTTCTTCCGATTGATCATTCTGCGTTAACGAACGATTTTTCTTACGCTTTTGACTCGTCATTGTTTTAATATACACTTCTAATGCTTCAAGTTCAGCTGATGACGGCGATCCGTCATTTTTTAAACGAATGTGACGACGTTTTAAGTCCGTTAAAATTGAATCAATATAGGATTCAATATGAGTATGCGTTGATTTTGTTTTTAAATATTGACTAGCAAATGTATCCACATCATCTTCCGCATATGGAATCTCGTGAATGGCGATTGTGTCGTTTTGGAAAATAAATTCAGGTAATGTTAACACTGCTTTAATTCGAACGTTGCCACGCCAAGGTTTCTTTGGCTCGGTCAGGACTGAAAGCAGCTCGCCTAAATACATTCCGTTTTCACCGAGATCGATGACGAGAAGTTTGCCAATATGTTGTTGCGCTTCATACCGATCCATTTCATCCTCACCTTTATCAAGTAATCTTATCGCTATTATAACGAACAGCGCCACACTCCTGCAAGTGTAGCGCTTCATTCTTTATTCATCCTTTTGTAAATCTGTTTTTGATCCGTAGCGTAATTCTTGCAAACGCATCACGTGATCCATGCGTTCCACTTTGGTTTTTTCCAAATGCTCAGTTAAGCGAATCAGTGACAGCTCCATTTTAGAAAGCGAAACAAATACGTTATCACGCTGTTCCATCTGATTCTTTTTTGACAAGGCGAAAAAAGCACCCATTAAATTTGGGATATCTTCACGTAACAAGCGACGTACTGTATGTTTGTCTTCAAAATCAAATAAATGAAAATCGTCTTCAAGTTTGCCAACATGCGTTAATATTCGCTGCAATCGATTATCAAGCATGGGATCGATGGAAAGAGTGTCCATGGCTTGCACATATCGATTTGCTTCTTGAACAAGTACACGAATATCGTTCGCTTGTTCACTTTTTAGCTGTTGTTCATGCCCACTCAGTCGTTCTAATGAAACTTCTGACGTTTTCGTACCAACATATGCAAGGTCTAACTGGTGTATACCGTATAATATGCCTTTAAAGTGCGAGACGTTCAAAAGGGAGCGCACATGCATCCGTCCATCTTTTAAATAATGAATCGTCGCTTCTTTCACTTTTCCCATTCCGTTAGAAGACTTGATATATTTTCGATGACAAACGATCCGAAGTCGTTTATGAATCGGAGAGCGGGAATTTTTAGTGTCAGAAACAATCAATCGAATGTAGTTATAGTTAATCTTGACTCGGATATCCCAGTCTTTTTGACGTCGGCGGATATTTTTACGCTCATTCTTGCCTGTTGCATTATCAGTCATTCGTTTTAACAATCGTTCCGTATCATTAATTAAGCGGGTCGTTGTTTCGTCTTGAATAATATGATCGTCAACAGGCTTTTTATAAGCAGGTGTGAAGAAATCAAGTAATCCCGTTGTAGAAAATAATTTCACACATCTCTACCTCCTGTTGCTTATCGGTTTAAAAGCTTTGTTTGCATCTCAGAGTTTAATTTATCCATCTCTTCAATAAATTGTTTACCGCTCGTGACAATGCGCTCATTCGATTCTTCAGTCAGTTCAATCGCTTTATACACATTATCGTATGCTTTCCGAAATGCGTCTAAAGCAATTGCTGGTTCTTCTAATGTTTTTAACGTTTCTTCTGTATTTTGCTTTAATAATTCTGCATTTGAAAGCAGCATGGATTCAGTTGCTTGATTGACGTTTTGAACGGCTGATATTACTTTCTTCTGATTTGTTAACGCAAGCTGAATCGATGCGGTAACCGTAATAATGTTTTTCGTCATAGTAATGGCATTAAAAATGGCTTCTTCAAGCTTTTCGTTGTTTTCCATTATAAGGTCAACAGACGCGAGAGATTGTTGCAGAACCATTACCGCTTGCTGCATATTTTTCATTCTTGTAGTCACTTTTACTTGGCCTTTTTTCAATTCATTGGCGTTGTCAGCCCATTTTTCAGACGTCATTTCTTTTTCTAACATTTCATGAAGCTCTTGCCCCATAGAAATTTGCTCGTTTAAATTTGTAATTCTTTCTTTGGCAACGACTTTAAGTTCTTTAAGCATGACATTATCTTCTTGTAATTTATCTTTACCAGTGAGCAATCCCTCAACAATATGATCGACCTGAGCCTCTACCGTTTGATACCGACGAACATACTGCTCAACAGGGTTACGGCGAATGACGCGATTAAATAATTTTTTCAGCTGCGAATCTTTTAAATGATCGGGCTCGAGTTGACCGACAACTTCTCGTAGTTCATGTAGCTGTTTTGGCAAGGTGTTGGAATCATCACCCATCATTTCACGTACTGGCCGCTTTAATGCTTCTAATGATTCCCCAGCTTCACGCTGTTCTACCTCACCTAAGTTATCAAGTTTCTTAAGAAGTTCATTCATA
This sequence comes from Alkalihalobacillus sp. LMS6, assembly GCF_024362765.1. Classification (NCBI taxonomy): domain Bacteria; kingdom Bacillati; phylum Bacillota; class Bacilli; order Caryophanales; family Bacillaceae; genus Alkalihalobacillus; species Alkalihalobacillus sp. LMS6. The sequence goes on from NZ_CP093302.1 coordinate 1,780,987, forward strand.
TCGGTTTCAGTTTCTAATGATGGAACATCAGATGTAGGCGAGCTGGTTTGTTGATCTTCAGCAGTGTCTGAAGGGGAGGAAAGGGATTCCTCAGTATGTTGATCTTTTATTTGTTTATCACTCATGAATGGAACCTCCAACAGAATAATAGATTCGATTATTTTTATATACGTTAACGAATTAAAAACGTTTCAATCTCTTGCTTTCTATTATGAACGAAAATGGATTGTTAAGCAATTTATTTGAAGGCAAATAGCGGTTTCTCTTAACAAAAAAGAAGTTCAATCTTGACGAATAACAAAATAATCGCTAAACTTCTAACACGGAATATTTTTTTAGGTTATTTTGAAATGTTCGTCTTTACACAATTGTGTGTTCAAGGCGAACAAGTATTTTATTAAGCAAGCTTGAATTTTTATTCATTTTAATGGTTTATTATGCAAACTCAGAAGAGGACAAAGCGATGACCGCTTGTCCAAAAAGAAGATTGTTGGAGAGAGTATGAGAGAGAGGGTGAAACCATGCGAGGTACACACTTACCACGTAAACAAGGGTTATATGATCCGGATTTTGAGCACGACAACTGTGGCATTGGTTTTTTAGCGAACATAAAGGGAAAGGCTACCCATAAAACGGTCAAAGATGCACTTCTATTATTAGAAAATCTTGAGCATCGCGGGGGCCAAGGAGATGAAGAAAACACTGGTGATGGCGCAGGAATTCTTACTCAAATTCCTCATTCGTTCTTTCAGAAGCAAGGCATCATTAACGTTGAGCAAGGTTCGTATGCAGTAGGTATGGTGTTTTTGCCTTCAAATGAAGAAACAAGAAATACAGTAAAACAGAAGATTGACAGCCTTTTACAGCAAGAAGGATTTGAACGTTTGTGCTGGCGGAAAGTTCCGACAGATGCTTCCATGCTTGGTAATGCGGCATTAAAATCAATGCCCTATATTGAGCAACTGTTTGTTCAACCAATAACTCAGCTAAAAGGCATGGATTTAGAGCGGAAATTATATGTTGTTCGTAAAAGAGCGGAACATGAGATACATGTGGCGTCTGAGCATTCATTTTATTTTGCTAGTTTTTCTAGTCGGACTATTGTGTATAAAGGCATGTTAACAACGGCACAATTAACAATGTTTTATTTAGATTTAAGCGATCCTGCTTTTAAATCTGCCTTAGCGCTTGTTCATTCAAGATTTAGTACGAATACTTTTCCAAGCTGGGAACGAGCCCATCCAAATCGCTACATGATCCATAATGGGGAAATTAATACGATAAAAGGAAATGTCAACTGGATGCATGCGCGAGAAGCGAAATTTGCTACCCCAGCGTTTGGTGACGATTTAGCAAAAGTACACCCGATTATCGATCAAAACGGTAGCGATTCGTCCATGTTTGATAATACACTTGAATTCTTATCATTAACTGGTCGATCGCTTGCTCACGCTGCCATGATGATGGTGCCTGAGCCTTGGCAAAATAATGAGCAAATGGATGATCAACGTCGTGGGTTTTATCGATATCATAGTACGCTAATGGAACCTTGGGATGGACCAACTGCTATTGTTTTCACCGATGGACAAAAAATCGGTGCAACGCTCGATCGAAATGGTTTACGACCATCACGTTATTACGTAACGAGTGATGACATGATTGTGATGAGTTCAGAGGTTGGTGTCCTTGATATTCCTTCACATACGATTGTCAAAAAAGAACGGCTTCATCCAGGTCAGATGCTATTAATTGATTTAGAACAAGGACGTCTTATTCCTGATGAAGAAGTGAAGCAAACGATTGCCTCAGCCCATCCTTATGAAGAATGGGTAAATGAAGGGTTAATGCATATTGATGATGTGAGAGAAACAGCAGAAGTGAAGGAAACAGAATTTGAGCAAATCCGCTTGCGCCAATTTATTTTCGGCTATACGTACGAAGAATTAAATAAAATGATTATGCCACTTGTGAAGGAAGAAAATGATCCTGTTGGTTCAATGGGCTATGATTCTCCACTTGCTGTGCTGTCACAAAAACCACAATTAGTTTATAACTATTTTAAACAGTTGTTTGCCCAAGTCACGAATCCGCCGATTGATGCAATTAGAGAAAAAATCGTTACGGCGCAAAGTACGACAATTGGCAAAGAAGGTAATTTATTAGATCCGAGAAAAGATTGCTGTCGACATATTCAGTTGGACACGCCGATTTTAAATAACGAAGAGTTAGCAAAACTACGGTTTAATCAAATAAGCGAATTTAAAGCGGAAACGATTCCGATGCTATTTAAAGCGAATGAACAAGCTTTAGAGCAAGGGCTAGAAAATATGTTTGCCCATGCAGATGAAGCGATTAAAGCTGGAAAAACGTTTCTTATTTTAAGCGATCGCGACGTAACGAAAAACGATGCACCGATTCCGGCTTTGCTCGCTGTCTCAAGTTTGCACCATCATTTGATTCGTACGGGTAAACGAACAGATGTAAGCATTCTTGTTGAGTCTGGGGAGCCAAGAGAAGTTCACCACCATGCACTTTTAATTGGGTACGGTGCAGAGGGGATTAACCCTTATCTTGTGTTTGATACAATTGATGAATGGATTCAAGATGGCTTGTTAACGGAGTATCATTATGTGGAAGCATGTCGTCGCTATGTAAATGGTGTTACAAAAGGATTAATGAAAGTTTTATCAAAAATGGGGATTTCAACGATTCACAGTTATAGAGGAGCGCAAATTTTTGAGGCTGTTGGGATTCATACAGACGTCATTGATAAATATTTTACGTGGACCCCTTCTCGTATTGGTGGAATAAAGCTAGAAGATATGGCCAAAGAAGTTTTATTGCGACATTCCCGTGCATTTACAGATCGCCTTGGTGATGACGATCAGCTCGATTCAGGAGATGATTTACAATGGAGAAGAGACGGAGAGCCGCATCAATACAATCCACATACGATTCATATGCTACAACAAGCGTGTCGAACAGAAGATTATTCACTATTTAAGCATTATACGGCAGCGATTAATCAGCAAGACAAAAAACAAACAACGTTAAGAGGGTTATTGACCTTTAAACCGACAACCGCTATTCCAATTGAAGAAGTGGAGTCAGCATCAACCATTGTAAAACGATTCCGAACGGGTGCGATGTCGTTTGGATCGATTTCTAAAGAAGCCCACGAAACGTTAGCTATTGCGATGAACCGGTTAGGTGCTAAAAGCAATACGGGTGAAGGTGGGGAAGATCCGGCACGGTTTATAGAGGATGAAAATGGAGACCTAAGAAGAAGCGCAATTAAACAGGTGGCTTCTGGTCGGTTCGGTGTCACAAGTCACTATCTTGTGAATGCAGATGAAATTCAAATAAAAGTGGCACAAGGAGCTAAGCCAGGTGAAGGTGGACAATTACCTGGTCAAAAAGTTTACCCGTGGGTAGCTGAAGTCCGAGGCTCTACAACAGGTGTAGGTTTAATATCGCCGCCTCCTCATCATGATATCTATTCAATTGAAGATTTGGCAGAATTAATCCATGATTTAAAAAATGCGAACCCTTCAGCAAAGGTTAGCGTTAAACTTGTTGCAGGAACAGGGGTTGGGACCATTGCTGCCGGAGTAGCAAAGGGGAGCGCAGACGGCATTATCATTAGTGGTTATGATGGCGGAACAGGTGCCGCAGCGCGAACAAGCATTAAACATACAGGGTTGCCTTGGGAAATTGGGCTTGCAGAAACGCATCAAACGCTATTATTAAATAACTTACGAAATCGAGTTACGCTTGAGACTGATGGCAAACTCATGACGGGTAAAGATGTTGTGATTGCTGCTTTATTAGGTGCGGAGGAATATGCATTTTCAACTGCCCCTCTTGTCGTGCTTGGCTGTGTTGTTATGCGTGTGTGCCATCTTGATACATGCCCTGTTGGTATTGCGACGCAAAACCCTGAATTACGAAAAAAGTACACAGGTGAAGCGGATCAAATCGTGACATTTATGACGTATATTGCAGAAGAAATGCGCGAAATTATGGCCGATTTAGCTGTAAGAACAGTTGATGAACTTGTCGGTCGTTCGGATTTGTTACAACAAAACAAAGAAACCATTAATCAAAAAGCGAACAAGCTGGATTTAACAAGCCTATTGTATCGACCGATCCAAACAAAATCGCGTCAAACGAAACAAGTGGAACAAAATCACAAATTAGAGCAATCGTTAGATGTTCGTGAATTGCTAGAAGCAGCTAAACCAGCCATCGAACAGCACCAACCAATTACCTATGCAACATCGATTCGTAATACAGACCGTGTTGTCGGAACCATTGTTGGAAGTGAAGTTAGTAAAGCACACGGATTAAAAGGGTTACCAGCTCATACGATCCAGTTTCAATTCAAAGGATCTGCTGGTCAGAGCTTTGGTGCGTTTGTCCCTAAAGGTATGACGCTCACTCTTGAAGGAGATGCCAATGATTATACTGGAAAAGGGTTATCTGGTGGTCAACTCGTAGTACGTCCACCGAAAAATGCTGCGTTTGTGGCAAAAGACAATGTCATCATTGGAAATACATCTTTTTATGGTGCCACGAGTGGTAAGGCGTTTATAGCAGGCCAAGCAGGCGAGCGGTTTGGGGTTCGAAATTCTGGTGCTCAAGTGGTGATTGAAGGGATGGGTGATCACGGGCTTGAATATATGACCGGTGGCATCTGTGTCAATATCGGTTCAATGGGCAAAAACTTTGCAGCTGGGATGTCAGGCGGTACCGCATACGTCTATGATCCAGCACAAATCATTGCTGAAAGAAGTAATCACGAAATGATTTTATTTGAAGCATTAACAGCTGGAGATGAAGTTATTGTAAAAAGCTTGTTAGAAGAACATGTCGACTACACGGACAGTGTTCAAGGAAAGACAATTTTAGCGGAATGGGGAACGATGAAACACCATTTTGTTAAAGTCATTCCAAAAGACTACAAGCAAATGCTTGCTTCCATTGAAAAAAGAAAGCAAGAAGGCCTGAATGAAGCTGATGCGGCATTAGCGGCTTTTGACGAAAAAATTACAAAGCTTTCAAATGTATAAATAGAGAGAAAGAAGGACGTTTGATCAAAACGTCCTTTCTAAAAAAGATGTGAGGAGTGAGCGCAAAATGGGGAAGCCGACAGGATTTATGGAGTATAAACGTGAAGTACCTAAGAAAAAAGATCCAATGGCAAGGGTGAAAAATTGGCAAGAGTTTCAAATTGTTGTACCCGAACAGCAACTTCAGCGACAAGGCGCACGCTGTATGGATTGTGGCATTCCTTTCTGTCAAGCAGGAACGTCGATGGCAGGTTCCGGTGAAATCGGTTGTCCTGTTTATAATTTAATTCCGGAATGGAACGATCTTGTTTACCGAGGAAAATGGAAAGAAGCATTAGACCGACTGCATAAAACGAACAATTTCCCCGAATTTACAGGACGGGTTTGCCCAGCGCCTTGTGAAGGATCTTGTACGGTTGCGATTAGTGATGAGCCAGTTACGATAAAATCAATTGAGTTTAGCATCGTAGAAAAAGGATTTAAAGAAGGTTGGATTCAGCCGAATCCGCCTAAGCAACGTACCGGTAAACACGTTGCCGTTATTGGTTCAGGTCCTGCAGGTTTAGCAAGTGCAGCCCAGTTAAATAAAGCAGGGCACACGGTTACCGTTTTTGAACGAGAAGATCGGCCTGGAGGCTTACTAACGTACGGTATTCCTGATGTGAAATTAGCTTATGAAGTCGTGAATCGACGCATTGCATTATTAAAAGAAGAAGGCGTTTTATTTCGAACGAATGTAGCTGTTGGAGAAGACGTTACGGCTGAAGAGCTAGATGAACAATTTGACGCCATTATTTTAGCGACTGGTGCGACAAAACCAAGAGAAGTGGATCAAGAAGGGCGCGATTTAAGCGGGATTCATTATGCGATGGACTTTTTGACAGCTAATACGAAGAGCTTGCTTAATTCGAAACATCAAGATGGTGAATACATTAGTGCAAAAGATAAAGACGTCATTGTAATCGGTGGAGGAGATACAGGTGCAGACTGTATTACCACATCAATCCGCCACGGTGCACGTTCCGTAACGCAATTTGACATTAATGAACAAAAACAAGCAATTCGCCAAATTAACAACCCTTGGCCATTATATCCGAATGTTTATGCGGAAGAAGATGCTCATAAAGAAGCAAAAGCCGTATATGGGACAGATCCTCGTAGTTACAAACTGCAAACGTCGAAATTTGTCGGAAACGAATCCGGTCAATTGGTAGGTTTGGAAACCATTCAAGTTAATACTGCTTGGAAAGATGGAAAGAAAGTCCGTACACCGATTGAAGAATCAGTGAAAAGGTGGAAGGCAGATCTTGTGCTGCTCGCGGTTGGTTTTTCAGGAACGGAAGGAAAATTGCTTGACCAAATGCAAGTAAAACAAACTGCTCAACAAACCGTTGAAGCAGAATATGGCCACTATCAAACGAATAAACCGCATATTTTTGCAGCAGGGGATAATCGCCGTGGTCAAAGTTTAGTTGTATGGGCGATTCACGAAGGGCGAGAAGCAGCTCGAGAATGTGACCGTTATTTAATGGGCACAAGTCAATTACCATAATGTTTCATTTTTCAAAAATGTTCTAGACCATCCTGCGCTAGTCATGGCATAATAGAGAAAACAATGACGCAGGGATGATGCGCATGATAATGATTTATGTGAAACAACTCATGATGGTCCTCATCGGTTTCTTTTCTATTAACCTCTCAATTGTTGATCATTGGTTAGATAAAGCGGAAGTCGAGAATGGGTCATCTATAAAAACGATGCAGTGGAGCGATACAAAAGCAAACGTCTATCAAACAAATGACCAAGAATATACGCTTTTGCCTTTTGTAATTGGCGCACCGAATCAGTACGAACATATTCAGCTAGAACCACATTGGTTAACCGAAATTATGATTATGGATGAAGCGTATCGCCAAGGAATGAAGAAATTTGGCCAGCGAATCGGTGATAAAATCGAAACGGCTTACAAAAAAGAGATCTTGCCTGAATTAAAGCAAGTGGTCGCACAAGTTTTAGAGACAGATGATCAGGTTTCATGGCAAGATATTCGGATGACAGAGGCTTCCTTAACGGGACGTGGTGAAAAGATCTTGCATCTTATTAATGGCAAAACAGGTGATGATCTTCTTCGCTTTCACGTACGATTAGACCGCCCGCCAAAAACGGGTCATGTTTTTCAGTTCCACTATCATTCCTATGAAGATAATTTTAACGGTCATTATCCTCTTGGTTCTATATACTGGGGCAAGAATGAACCTCCGCTTTTTCGGGCGTGAGGTTCCTTTTTGTAAAAAAAATGTCGTTCTTTTTTCGCATTTTCCTTCTCGCTTTGGACGAACTTTTGTTAAAGTAGAAGTATAACAACTTAAAGGAGTATGGTTCATGGAAGCGGAAAATAGAGGCAAAAAACAGAAACCTATGTGGCTTAAGTGGCTCCTGCGTATTTTATTTGCCTATATCGGTTTATTAGTTCTCGTTCTTGCCTCGGCAATCGTGACGATGACGGGAACATTTACGCTCATTGTATTGGAATTATTTGTTGATCATGATGGATTAAGAAGTATTAATGAAAATTATTTTGTTCCTGCGTCTGAATTTTTATGGGATTTATTCACGCGACTCGTGCCAGGGCTATAGAAGGGATGAATAGTCAAGAGTTGCTCGTCGTTGGTCTTTTTATGCTCTGCTTTGTTATTGCAGGAATTTTTGGCGGAATTGCGTTGGCAGCAGTAATGAAAGGAAAGAAAAGACCTCTTTACTGGAGTGTTCCTTTAGCAATCGTTAGCGCTATTTTATTTATTATTATGATGTTTGTTACGCTCTTATAAAAGGTTGGTGTGAAATGAGTTTCGTAAAAGCGAAGTATAAAACAGGTATTTATATTGGAAAAGTTATTCAAATCGAAGAAGAACAAAACCGAGCGTTGTTCCAAGTGTTTGCCGTTGAAAGCCACCCGAAACAAGGGGATCTACACAACCCAAAGCAAGTTGATGTACCGTATTTCCATCAACGAAAAGCGCTTTCGTATTTAGAAAAAACATGGGTTCCCTATACAACAGTTAAACCGTATGAAGGTGATGACGTTCCAGATTACAAAGAATCTTTAGAACGTGCCTGGACCTCATCGTATGAAGCTTTGCTGAAAGACGATTCTGAATGGGCGAAAAAAAGCTTGCCTCTGCTTGAAGAATTAAAAATGGAGTATCATTTATAAAAAAAGCGTAGCTCTTAAATGAATAAAGAGCTACGCTTTTGTTTATGAATTCGCATATAAAGTTGTCTGTGGTAAAAACGGCTCTAAAAGATGATAAAGGCGCGTTTCTTCGTCTTCCGTTAGCGGAATAAGCGGAAGGCGAACAGAGCCTGCTGGTAATTGAAATGCTGTTAAAGCCGCTTTTACTGCGGTAGGATTAGGCGCCATAAACAAACCAGTCATAATCGGATAAAGACTCTGATGAATGCTTTGTGCGTGCTTGAGATTTCCGCTTGTTAAAGCAGTCATCATTTCTTTCATTTCGCTGCCAACGATATGGGAAGCAACGGAAACAACACCTGTAGCACCAACGGCCATCATCGGTAATGTTAATGAATCATCTCCACTATAAACGAGAAAATGATCAGCGGTTTGAGCAATAATTTCTGTTACTTTATCGACATCTCCACTAGCTTCTTTTAATGCAACGATATTTGGAACAAGAGATAAACGAATCGTTGTTTCAACAGACATATTCGCTCCTGTTCTACCTGGTACGTTGTAAAGCATGACAGGGAGGGAAACAGCCGTAGCAACTTGTAGCATATGTTGATAGATGCCTTCTTGAGAAGGTTTATTATAGTAGGGTGTAACCACCATAATTCCATTTGCACCGAGTGCCTCTGCTTCTTTGGCCATTTCAATCGAGTGGGTTGTATTATTTGAACCAACACCGGCAATCACATTCATCCGCTTGTCTGCAGCTTGAATGGCTAAAGCGAGCATTTCTTTTCGTTCTGCAGCAGTGAGTACAGGCGCTTCTGCTGTTGTTCCGTTAATCACAAGCGTGTCTGTACCTGTGTTTGCGAGATGTTGAATAAGAGCGTACGTTCCTTCTTTGTCGATCGAACCATCTCTAGAAAACGGTGTAATCATTGCTGTTAGTAATTGGCCAAAATGCATAAAAATCCTCCTTATGAACAGTTGAGAGGAATAAAAAAACAACAATGAAGAATCCATTGCTGCATAGGTCGTACCTACTTCTTTCATGTAGCCCCCCATACAAATGTATGACAGTGCTGTTCTTGTTAAGAAACAGCCCCAATAAAGAATGAAAATAGGTCACCCTTTATTTCGGCAGTCGCACCTTTTCATTTCACCTCAACAGGCCTATACCCTTAGTGAATGTACTGATTGCGCATGCACCTCTACTGTAATTCTGTTCAATTATTATGGCTTTACCATATCAAATTTTTTCCTATAAATCAAGGTTAACGTCTGAATTTCCCTCTATGTTGTTGTAAACAATTTAACAGTAAATCAAGCTCTTGTGAGCATTTAACCGTTTTTTTTGCACCAAGACCAAATTTTTTTGCGATCAGATGCATTTCGTTTCGTTTGACTTCTATATCAATATGAATCATGGTTTCACTCCGCCCATGGAATTAGTACAAGGAGTATTATAGCGTGAATTGATTAGAAGAAAAAGCTTTATTCAAAACTAGTCAAATACTTCTTTTCTTAGTCAAATCTCGACAAGTTTGGAGCTTCTGCTTTTATGCCATATTCAGACAGTAGAGATTGATATTCCATTGCATACAGGCGAGCGGTTAATGTTGCATAGCTGTAATGCAGGCGTTCATCGTTTAAATTGTCATTCGCAATGGCATGGTCCAGCTCTTGAAGAGCGACTAAATAAGAGTGGTGCAAATCAATGAGCTCATTAAACGGCTCAACAGGTTGGGACGTTTCAAATGCTTCAGCGTGAGCAATCAATTCGGATGTTTGTTCACTTGCTTCAGAAGAATGTTCTTCAATGTTCTTTCCTAAATCTGAAAAATAGGGAAAGATTATACCTAAATACGTTGAAATTTCATACGCGTATGCTTCACTTTCAGGAGTTTGTTCTAATTTATAATGGTTCACATCTTGGCGATTTGATAATTTCTTTATTTCATCATCTTGCGCTTGAGGTGTGTTCCCGTCTACGCAACCAGACATAAGTAGACATAGAACAGAAAAGACAAGGCTTATTTTTAAGATCTTATTCACGGGACTCGCTCCTTTTTTACGATAGTGTGCGTGAATCAACCTATTTTATGCGAGTTATACGGCTGAATAAAATGGAATCAATAAATGATTGTTATAAAACAAATAAAAAAAACTATTGACTGTTATAATACAATCGCATATAGTAAATAGTAAGCACAAAACAATTTGAGGAGGAGATGACATGGTACCGGAAAAAGAACAGCAACATGTGGATCACCAAGAAGAGGAAATGTCAATTTTAGATATGATTAATACGTATCATGCCTAATGAGCCTCTTGGCTCTTTTTTTTTGTGCTAGTACAGATAATAGTCATTTCTTGTTTTTAAAACAGATAGAACGGGTAAAGAAGAGTGTCCACAGAAAAAGGAGAGGTGCTATTTTGACTTCAATAACTTGCGGTGTATTTTTTTCAATCGTGTGGCTCGGTCAAGGAACCGTAACGATAGGTGAGAGGTAGGGCACTTATTGTTTGAAAAAAATGAAGGAGGAAAAAATAATGAGCGTAACGCCTTCTAAAGAAGAATACCGATATAAAATTGATGAAATGAGAAAAGAAGAAGAACAATATCGACGTGAAGCTTTCATTGAGATTTATGAAGAGTATGTTTCTGTGCTAGAAAAAGAAATTAAACAGCTGCAAGAAGAAAAAAGGAATTAGTCTAGTGGCTAGTTCTTTTTTGCTTAAATAAAGAAGAATAGAGAATACAGTTTCGTGGTAAACTGTTTAAGAATTTGTTATAGTGAAAGCAAGAACGTAGTATGGAGGGATTTAGATGACGGAACATATTCATGTGTATAAAGAAAATAAAAAAGAAGGACCTACATTTGTTCTTTTACACGGAACTGGGGGCAATGAAGAAGATTTACTTCCCCTAGCGGAAATCATTGATCCTGGGGCAAACGTCCTTGGGGTACGAGGGAATGTGTCAGAAAATGGCATGCCGCGTTTCTTTCGCCGCCTTCAAGAAGGTGTCTTTGATATGGAAGATTTAAAAAAACGTACAGATGAACTTCATCAATTTATTAAACAAGCTGCTCAAGAATATCAGTTTAATGACCAAGAAATCTATGCGCTAGGCTATTCAAATGGAGCAAATATTGCAGCAAATATGATGTACGAACATGGATCAGTATTTAAAGGAGCCTTTTTATTTCATGCCATGGTACCGCAAGAAAAAAACGATCGACCAACATTAACAAACACATCTGTTTTCATAGGTGCTGGCAAAAATGATCCAATGATTCCAGCTCGAGAAACTGAGACATTGATTCAAGATTTAACAGATGCAGGTGCGGCCGTTGAAAGCTATTGGACAAGTGGTGGGCATCAATTGCTAAGAGAAGAGTTAGAAGCAGCGAAAACCTGGTATGAAGCGTTAAAAGCATAATAGATAGAAACGAAGAGCCCTTTCTGTTTAAAGTGGACAAAAAAACGAAATTTCGTTACACTGCTTTTAAGAAAAGCAGCATGGAGAGGTTGAATCTAAGTTGAAAGAACAAAGAAACAGTTGGCTATATGCACTTGCTGGTGTGGGGTTAGTTGGTGTATTTTGTTTAGCATTACTTAGCAATCTTTTGTATCAAATTGTTGTCCTTTCAGCGTTAATTGCATTGTTTGTCTTTCTTGTGTTGAAAACAAAACGATTGGAGCAAAAGCTTGACCAATTTTTACAAGAAGATGAAGTAAAACAGACGCAATTGGATGACGAACAAGAGAAAACAAAAGAACACGACCTAGAAGCCTTGCAGGAAAAGGAATTTCAACTACAAAAGCTTGATCTTGATCGAACACAACTGTTTGAAGAATTATTAAGCAAAACGGAACTAGAAGAACTGGAAAAAGAAAAGATTCGCGAACGATTAGAACAAACGGATACTGAAACGTCAAAAATTCGTCAAGAATGGTTAAATGCGTCAAGTCGCTTAATGAACGTAGTAAAAGGAACAAAGAAACTGTTTGTTAAACAATCACCAATGCGTGAAATTGCAGCCTCAATGGATCCAGATATTCTTGAGTCAGGGTCGTTCGCTGCATTAAATCATGAAATTCAGCGTTTATTGCCTCGTCTATCAAAAGACAGCAATCATTCACTAGCAAATTCGAATTTTATTGACGACGATAACCAGCTTACTAGGTCTGGTTACAAAGCCTTGCTGCAGGCAAGTGAAGAAGATAAATAAAAAAGTGTGCTGTAGCACACTTTTTTATTTATAACTATTTACAAGGTCGTTAATAAGAGTTCCTACATAAGCGACAGCATCTTGTATTGTTTTTTTACTCTCCATATCAACGCCACTTTGTTTAAATAAATCAAGGGGAGCGAGTGTTCCGCCAGCTTGAAGCATGTCCAGCCACTTATCAATTACTGGTTGCCCTTGCTCTTGATAAAGGGTATAAGCCTTTGTCGCGGCTGTTAAACCTGCTGAATAGGTATACGGATATAACCCCATATAATAATGCGGTTGACGCATCCACGTACGTCCTGCTCGTTCGTTAATTTCAACAGAGTCCCCCCAAAAACCAGTTAAAACAGCTTGTTTCGTTTCGCGTAATTTAATGGCTGTAAGCGGGATTCCTTTTTCCGCAAGAGCATACACACGCCGTTGAAATTCACCTTCTAGTAAATGTGTAACAAAATTATGATAGTATGTCCCGATAAATTGCAGTGTAATCCAGCGTTTCATTCGCGGATCATCAGTTTTCGTCAGTAAATGATTGCCGAGAAATAATTCATTCATCGTAGATGGTGCTTCAATACAATAAGTAGATGGCCGTGTTGCGTGAAGAGGTTGAGCTGCATTGGCATGATAAAAATGTCCAGCGTGACCGAGCTCATGGGCTAGAATAAATGCTCCTCGCATCGTATCTTTCCACGTTAGCAAAATATAAGGATGCGAGCCGTATGGACTTGCGCAAAACGCACCAGTTGCCTTCCCAACGTTGTCAGCGCGATCCACCCAGCGCTCTTCTTTTGCTCGTTTTAACATTTTACCGTATTCTTCACCGAATGGTTCGAGGGCTTCAATAATGGTGTCGTACGCTTCTTCATATGATGTAACTGGCTCAAACTCAGGATCTAAAGGGGCTTTTAAGTCTGAGAAGCCAAATGTGTCTAACCCTAAAACGTCTTTTTTTAGTTTTGCATATCGTTGCATGTGCGGAGCTAATTCTTGATAGATCGTGTCGAGTTGATTGTGGTACATCGCTTGCGTGACGTTTTGCGAATGAAGTAACATCTGTTCTGCTGACTCGTAACCGCGTAACCGTGCGAGCGTCACTTGTTTTGTAACTTCACTCGCATAGAGCTTTGCATATGTATGCTCGTACTTTTTTAACGTGTCATCAAAGGCTATAAATGCGTTTCTTCGTTCTTCTGTATGCGGGGACAATTCATATTGGTCTTCAAAGCGGGCAAAAGAAAGAGGGAATTCTTCGCCGTTTGCGCCAGTGAAAGTAGGAAACGCCATATCCGCTGATTTGCTTGTTAAATACGTTGAATAAGGGCTTGTGAGAATAGGAGATAAGGCAGCAAGCACTTCTTCTGTTTCACTAGATAGTGCGTAAGGGCGAGTGTCAGTCAATTTATCTAAATATACACGAAACGATTGTAGTTCTTCTTTTTCTGTTTGAAATTGTTCCATAATAGCAGGTGGCAATGTTAAAATTTCGGCATCAACTTTGGCCACTTCTGCTTGAACGATAGCTTGTGTACCTTGTGCTAAACTAGAATTTCCTTGAGCGATTGCATCTGTACCGTCACTTGAGAGAGAAAGAGAAGCATACGTCATCACAGGCACAAGTTTCTCTAAAACGGCTTCTCGAGCTTCTAAAGCATGAAGGAGGTTTTCTGCACGTTCCCCGATTTTTTCAGTAAATAAAGATAATTTAGCTGCTGCTTGTTCTACCTCTTGGCGTGCTTCGTCCCATTCTTCCGTTGAAGAAAAAAGATCGCGTAAATTCCACGTTTCTTTAGTGGGGATATCTTGGCGTTTTGTTAATTCCATCTTTTCTACCTCCTAAACTTCGTAAAACGAAATATCTTTATTATACATTAAATTTGAATGATTGGCACTAATCTAGCAAAAAGTGTTGAGAAATTCATTGTAGCCAACAGAACAACCATTCGCTAAAATAGAAGAAAGACCCTTTTTGAGGTGGAAATTATGTTTAAACAAACATTACAACAAAAATTACTAGAATTAAAACAAGATCAAAATGTTACCTATTGGCGCGAGATTGAGCCGAAAGAGGCCAAAACTGCATCATTTCCGAACTGGCTTGATATTCGGATTTGTCACGGTCTACGAAAACGCGGCATTAGTGAACTATATACACATCAACGAGAAGCCCTTACCTATGGTCATGAGCGTAAGCATTTTGTTACCGTTACACCGACAGCATCTGGAAAGTCGTTATGCTATCACTTACCTGTCTTAAAAACGTTTATAGAAAACCCTTCAAGTCGAACGTTATATTTGTTTCCGACAAAAGCCCTCGCGCAAGATCAAATGGCGGAATTAAATGAAATGATTGCGGATATTGGCATCGATTTAAAATGCCATACGTATGATGGCGATACGCCACCACAAATTCGGACTAGCGTTCGCGAAGCAGGTAATGTTGTTATTACAAATCCTGACATGCTTCACTCGGCGATTTTACCTCACCATACGAAGTGGGTGGCATTTTTTGAGCAATTAGACTATATCGTCATTGATGAACTTCACACATACCGTGGTGTGTTTGGTAGCCATGTCGCGAATGTCGTTGAGCGATTAAAACGAATTTGCGCTTACTACGGTTCAAGCCCAACTTTTATTTGCACGTCTGCTACAATTGCTAACCCAAAAGAATTAGCGGAAACATTAATTCGCGAGCCGTTTCAAGTAATAACAGAAAGCGGAGCGCCGAGTGGCAAAAAGCATTTTATTTTTTATAATCCACCTATTGTGAATGAACCGTTACAAATTAGACAAAGTGCGATGCGATCAGCGCAAGAATTAGCAGAAGGGTTTTTACGAGAAGGTATTCAAACCATTTTATTTGCAAGAAGTCGTGTCCGTGTTGAGATTATGTTGAATAAACTCCAACAATTAATTAAACATCAATTTGGAAAAGCAACGATTGCTGGCTATCGGGGAGGGTATTTACCAAACCAACGTCGAGAAATTGAAAAAGGCTTACGTTCAGGTGAAGTCATTGGGGTTGTGTCAACGAATGCCCTTGAATTAGGTGTAGATATCGGACAATTAGAAGTGTGTATTCTAACTGGGTATCCAGGATCCATTGCGAGTGCATGGCAGCAAGCGGGACGAGCGGGTCGTAGACAAAATGAAGCGGTTGTAATTATGGTAGCTGCGTCTACGCCTATTGATCAATATATTATGAATCACCCTGCATATTTCTTTGAACGCAGTCCTGAAACAGCACGAGTGAATCCGCTAAATTTAATTATTTATTTGGATCACCTTAAATGCGCTGCCTATGAACTTCCTTTTCGAAGCGGGGAAACGTTCGTTGGAGAAGTTGTTGACGAATATTTGGACTATCTAACAGAAAAGCAAGTTCTTTTACAAAAAAAGGACCGCTGGTATTGGATGACCGATGCTTTTCCAGCTCACGGCATTAGTTTACGGTCAGCGTCGCAAGAAAATGTGGTCATTATTGATCAGAGCGATGTAACAGCTCACAAAGTCATTGGGGAAATGGATCGATTTAGCGCCATGACACTGCTTCACGACGAGGCGATTTACCTCCACCAAGGGATCCAATTTCAAGTCGAATATTTGGATTGGGATGAGAAAAAAGCGTTTGTCCGCGAAGTGAAAGTTGATTATTTCACAGATGCTAATTTAGCCGTTTCCTTAACGATTCTTGAAGAAGACAATAAAAAAACTTTGGAACTGGCCACATTGTCCTACGGCGATGTTATGGTGACAGGAAAAGTAACGATCTTTAAAAAAATTCGTCTTGCCACGATGGAAAACATCGGCTCAGGACCGGTTCATTTACCAGAAGAAGAAATGCATACGAACAGTATGTGGCTTACATTTCACTCTTTAAATAAGGATATTAATTTATAAGTTTACATAATATACATTACAGGAACTTAAATAAAAACAAGAAGGTCCGTCTCAATATCTAAGAATACTTAAAGTTTTGAGACGGAATTTAATTTCATTAAAAAATAAGGCATTTATATCTGCATTAAAGTATTTTTTTACTAAGTCAGTTTCAATCTTTGTTTCATTTCCAATTGTCTTCTGTGAAGAATTTTTGATTCACGCATAATCGGTCTTACTTCTCGTTTCAATAGTTGTGTTATCATTTGAACTTGCATTCATGTCCATTGAGATCGGTGTCACTGTTAATAAAGTAATCGTAAGTAGAGCAAACAAATACTTTTTCATTCTTGACCATCTCCAATCATTTCTGGTTTTAGTTTTGCATTATAGGCAATCTTAAAGTACTTTATTACATTTTCATTATCACCTTTTTTCTCAAAGATTTCAATTAATTCTTCAGCAAGTTCACAAACCTCAAAGAAAAACCCTGACTCATTTAATTCATTTATTGACTCATCAACCATATTGTCATCGTTGGTTATGTATAATCCTTCTAAAAACTTGCAACGAGTTTGGAATTCGAAGTTTTTGTAATATTGAACACTAGCCTTAGCTTTTCTAAATGACTCAATTGCTTCTTCAATTTTACCAAGTTTAAATCGAGCATGTGAAAGCTCAGTTAGTGCCTTCATGCCATAGTAAGAATTTCTGATTTCCTCAATCTCTAGTGTTTTTTCAAAGTAATGTTCGGCCGCCTTATACTCTGATTGAGAAAATTTACTAAGTCCAATTGCTTTTAGTATGATACCTGTTGTTGTTGGAGATGTACTTTCTTCAAGGCACTCTTTTAATATTTGTTCACCCTTCTTATATTGTTTTAATTCTACGTAAATGGCTCCTATCACTTGCTTGTTATTAACAGCGTTATATACCAAGCCTAATCGTCTAAAAGCTGTTTCAGCTTGCTCTAAATAGGAGAGTGAAAGCAAGTGTTGATCTATGCGATAATATGCATATCCCATATAACCTAAGAAATCTGCCTCTTCCATATCGTCTTTAACGTGTTCTAATAAACGTTCGGCTTTTCGAAACATTTTTATCGCAGTTCTGTATCTTTGATTATTAAATTCGTCTTGTCCGCTTATAAAATAATAAAGATACTTCAAATAACGATCCATCTCGGACTCCACAAATTTAAATTTATCCTCAAGGGGTTCATTTTTACTACTCTTATCAAGAATGTTATCGTGCCTATACTCTACAAGTGAGTAGTAAGCTAGTATTTTATCATCCTCTTCCATGCTTTTGAGCATTTGTTTTGCTTCGTCTTTTAATAAGATTGCTTCTTCATAGGAACTGGAAAGAATACAGCTATACCATTCTACAATTTTTGCCCCCACTTTTGCCGAGGGAATTTTTTTTGTACACACAATCACCTACTTTTTTGATTTTTCTAATATAGGATAATATTACCATAAGATTAACAAGTTGTGTCGAATTATCTATATTTCCCAACCTGAACATAAATGTTGGGAAATACTGATGCAAAGGCAAAAAAAGAACAATTAAGCAAATAGTTTAAACTTAATTGTTTTGTATCATGTTGTAATTCTATACCTTTTGTACGAATCAAGGTTAATGTCTTCCCTTCTAACTTTCCATCTATCTCTATATCTACGAAGTCCGACAGCTGAAGTCAATCAAATGTAATTGCACACGTGTATTGATAAAGAAACCAGATTCATACTGAACCTGGCCTTCATATGTCATGTATTTAACTTACTTACGATGTTTCTTTATGAGTGATTTGAATCAGCAGGTTCTTTTCTCGTCTTAATACCGATAAAGAAGAACAAAGCAAGCAGCGCAAGGATTATGAGCGCAAAGATGATAGTTGAATTAATTTGCTGGCTCAGTAAGCCAAGTGCGATCCCAATCACCCCGAAGTCCGAATCCCCAAATGTGGTACTTTGGAAGCCAAGGTCGCCTAGTACTGGTAAGAGAAGAGCTGGTAGGAAACTAATGAATACGCCATTCACCATTGCACCAATAATGGCCCCTCTTCTGCCTCCTGTCGCATTTCCAAATACGCCTGCTGCTGCACCGGTAAAGAAATGTGGAACAAGACCAGGTACAATTACCGCTAACCCAAATAGTGGAAGGAACATCATGCTTATTAATCCAGCAGCAAAGCTGAATAGAAAGCCAATGATGACCGCATTGTTGGCAAACGGGAAAACCGCTGGTGCATCAAGAGCTGGCTTCGCATTTGGAACAATTCTATCTGCGATGCCTTTAAAGGCTGGAACGATTTCACCAAGCAACATTCTTACACCGGTTAAAATAATGTAGACACCGGCTGCGAAGGTTAGACCTTGCATAAGTGAGAAAACTAAGAAATTCTGGCCATCACTTAATTGGGTTTCAATAAAGCTACTTCCTGTAAAGAAGGCGACCACTAAGAATAAGATAACCATAGTTAAGGAAACAGCAACAGTGGTATCTCGTAAAAAGCCAAGTGATTTTGGTACTGTAATTTCTTCTGTAGATTTCTCTTTATTTCCAACCCATTTTCCAATAGTTGCAGAAGCATAGTACCCGAATGAACCAAAATGACCAACTGCAATGTCGTCAGATCCTGTGATTTCACGAGTAAACGGCTGAAGCATCGCTGGAAGTAAGACCATTAATGACCCTAGGATAATGGCCCCAAGTGCTACTAATGGAACGCCAGACATTCCAGCTGTTGTTAAAATAACCGCTATGAGGCACGCCATAAACATAATATGGTGCCCTGTTAAAAAGATATATTTAAATGGCGTAATACGAGCAAATAGAATGTTTGCCACCATCCCAAAAAGCATAATCATGGCTGTTTCGGTTCCAAACGCATCTTGGGCGATGGCAACAATGACTTCATTATTAGGAATGACACCGTTTACATTGAAAGCGTGGTTGAACATGGCGCTAAATTGGTCAAGTGATTGAGTAATGACCATAGCACCGGCTCCTAAAATAACAAAGCCGAGTACGGTTTTTAACGTCCCAGACACCACATCAGCCACTGCTTTGCGTTGGGCGAGCAAGCCGATGAGTGCAAAAAGACCAACCAGTAATTCTGGTGTACCTAAGAGATCGTTCATGATGAAATCAATCATTGTGATGGACCCCCTTTCTGTTATACGTGTTGGTCAAGAGCTGCACGCAATTCATTCTTGTCTAAAAGATTTTTCAGGCCTACTACATGACGAGACCCATCTTGTAAATTCGAAACAATGTCTTCAGATCCAATATACAAATCTGCTTGCTCAGTTTTCGCTGTCGTCAAATCTGTATGTGAAACATCAGCTTCCTTTTGCAAGTCTTTCAAGATTTGCTTGGCGTTCATCTCCACAATCATAGAACTTCCTAAACCATTTCCACATACTACTAATACTTTTTTCATTTTAATTTCCTCCTTCATTCTTCTGGTGAAGAACGATTTCAATGTCTTCGGCTGTTGAGCTTTCTAAAATACGGTTTACATTTTTTTTATCAGAGAGAAGCTCTGATAATTGCGATAGTGCTTTTAAATGAGTCTCATTATCGATCGCAGCTAATACGATAATTAATCGTGCGTCATGTTTGGCTTCATTTGAAAACGGGACCGCCTCATTGACCTTCAACATACTAATGCCTAACTTTTTCACGCCCTCTTCAGGCCTAGCGTGAGGCATGGCAATGAGTGGCGCAATGACAATGTATGGACCGTTTGTCATGACGTTTCTAATCATCGCATCGATATAAGAGTCATCGATGTGTTCTTTTTTCAAAAGCGGTTGAGCGGCTGCAGAAATAGCATCTTGCCAAGACGAAACCTTTTGCTGAACCGCAATCATACTTTTATCTAATAGTTCATGTAACAATGGTTTGTACACCTCAAATCTAATACTCGTTGGGCGAAAGTACGGTTCTAATTTACGAGTTAATTCTTCCTTTTGTTGAATGTCGGTATATTGTTCAATAATTTGCATGACACTCTCAAAATCAGAACGCTTCAACCGCGCCGGATCCATAAATTGTTGCAACTCTCGAAAGATGGTCGCCTTTTCTGATTCTCCTAAAATGGCTGGTACATAGATAACCGGAATAGTCGATTGACTGATGTAGGTCGTCGAAAAAGCAATATCTACGTTAGGTTCATACGATTTAAACGACCGCACCGGGATGTAATTCAAAAACTCAACTTCCGGCAATAACCCCTCGAGCTGTGAAAAAAGCATTGACGAAGCCGCAATCCCGTTCTCGCAAATGACGACCGCTTTATAGGCTTTGTGGCGCTTCTCTCTTTTCTTATTAATCCACCCACCAAAGTGCATGGCGATAAGAGCAATTTCTTCTCTTGGGATCTCGACGTTTACGTATTGTTGCAGTGGCTGTAACGCTTGTTCCGTTAATGTATACACTTCTTTTAACTGTTGTTCAATAAAGGGTAAATACCGGTTACTTAATGTTTGGTCATATTTTAATCGATAATAGGCTGGTTTAATGTGAGCAACTAAATTCTTGTATAAACGGTCTTTGTCTTGAAAATTCACGCCACTGTTGTACTCAAACTGGGCAATGATGTCTTTGGTGATTTGCGAAATGTCCGTTTGTTCAGTTTGATTAAGACGCGTGGATGCATCTGTTACACGAGAACTTAGTATGCGAATAACAAGCAAAAAGCACTCGGAATGTGATAACAACCGAAACCCTTTACGCTGTAGGCGAGCACTTAATTCTGTCACAGCTTTAAAAGCAGGGCTTTGAATCAAAACATCTTGTTCAGCTTGTTCAATCCATAGTTCATGTAGCGGACGTTGATAAATGAACAAGAGTGTAAGCCCCAAGGCGAGGCGTACTTGCTGGTTAAATGTAATCGCTAAAGCCATTTCAAGCTTTTTAATCTCCTTCTGTAAAACCACTTCTACATGCTCTGTGGTCGAATGGACTTGATGAAAGAGCATCTTTCTCACTTCATCAAAAGCATCATCTGTCACTGTTTGAAGGATTTGTTGAATCTTTTGCCACAGCGCATACTCACTACCAGTTAACTGATATCCTTTTTGTTTGTCGTACGTAAGCAAGATGCCATCCTTTTGGAGTTGCTCAGAAAGTGACGCAAGGTCTTTAAAAATTGTCCCTCGACTCACTTGAACGATGTCCATCAATTGTTTTGAAGAAACAAACGACTGTTGAAGGAACAAATGCGCTAAAAGAACATAATGTCGTTCTTCCTGACTCAAGCGATAGGCCCATTGGTCTTTTAACGAAATTAATGTGGATAATCGTTCTTTTGTTGCATGCTCTAAAAATAATCCTTCTCCATATTTCCGTTGAATGGCTGGAACGTGATTTTCAATGAGCCAATGGTCCACTTCATTTAAATCATGGTATAGCGTACGTTTTGACACACCGAGATTCTCCGCTAACTCGACCGGGTGAATCGGTGACGTTAATGAGTGAAGATAAGATAGAATGGCGATTCTTCTTTGATCTAAAACCACAAAGGTCGCTCCTTACAAAATTCAATTTTGCACATTATCTCAAAGCCATATCTGGAGTATATACGCAATTGTTAAAGGTGTTAATAGCTTTGATTATGCAATAAACGTACAATTCAATTTTGAAAAAGTATACGCTGATGAAGAAAAATTATGCAACAATCGAGAGTAGAATCATTGAAACTAAAAAAAGAATAACGTTAAAACGTTACTCTTTTCTGGGTTTTGATCGATATCGGGCTTACCCTCTTTTACGTTCAACACGTGCGCACCCGCTCTTACTATCTTACACACCTAATAAATTTGGTAATGTATTTGAAATCGCTGGAAAGTACATAACAAGAAGTAAGACAAGAATACTTGCAATCAAATAAGGTCCTATTCCTCGAACGATACTTTCTGACGAGACCCCTGAGATGCCACTAGCGACAAAGAGATTCAATCCGACCGGTGGAGTAAATAGACCGATGGCTAAACCAACTGTCATCATCACTCCAATGGTCGTGGGATCTACTCCTACCTCTAATAAAACTGGCATGAGTAAAGGAATAAAGATATAAAAAGCTGATATGGTGTCAATAAAAGCACCTACGATGAACAAGATAACGGCCACAAGTAGCAACAGAATGAGAGGGTTCGTAGTGAGCTGTAAGATCGTTGAAGTCAGGCTGGCTGCAATTTTTTGTGTTGTGATAATGTAAGAAAAGAGAGAGGCAACCCCAATAATGAGCATGATGACTGCTGACTGAACTGACGCATCTACCAATATCTTTGGAATATGCTGGAACTTTAATTCTCTATAGAAGAAAAAACCAACCACAAGGGAATAAAATACTGCTACAACAGCCGCTTCGGTGGGAGTGAAAATTCCTGAATAGATCCCTCCTAATATAATGACGGGAATCAATAGACCTAATGAAGCTTTAAGAAATGCTTTTAACACCTCGACACCGCGGGCTTTCTCAACGGTAATGGCAATTTCTTCATTTTCACGCTGTAATTGTTGGTTTTTTTTATTAACGATCATGCTTGCAATTAAAAGGCTTAGGGCAAGGAGAATCCCGGGAACAATCCCTGCAATAAACAAACGTCCAATTGATATACTGATAAAGTCACTGGCAATCACGCCAAATACAATAAAGGCAATACTTGGTGGTAAAATGATACCTAGGGAACCTGAACTTGCTACTAATGCAGAGGCAGAATGGGCTTTAAAACCATTCTTCACGAGGGCAGGAATTAAGATGGCACCCATAGCGGCGACTGTAGCCGGTCCTGATCCGGATATGGCAGAAAAGAAAAAGGCGGCAACGATTGTGACAATTACGATGCCATTTTTTCGGTGACCGAAAGCCAAATAAGCAAAATCAATGAGACGATTAGAAATTCCTGAATACCCCATTATGACCCCAGCTAAAACAAAGAAAGGAATGGCCAACAAAGTAAATGAGGAGATCGATGAATACATGATACTGGGAAGCAGTCCTAGCGAAGACCAGCCTGAATCTAGTAGCAGTACAATGATAGCTGCGATCCCCAATGAAAAGGCTACAGGCAGATTGATGAAAATCAAGAGGAAAAAGATCGCGAACATGATCGCCGTTAACATTTATACTTTCGCCTCCTTCGATTCATTATCCGAATTCGAATCAATACTGCGCGCACCTTTAGTGCGCCTTTTTAAACGATGAAGCATCATTTCGATGGTACGAATGATACAGAATAGCGACCCTATTGGAATGGCTAGCGTAAATAACCATTGAGGAATGGATAAAGCCGGTGTCACCCTTCCCCGTTCCCATTGACTAAGAGCAAGTTCTAAGCCAAAGACAAATGTTAAGCTCAAAAAAGTGAGCATTAAAAGGCTCGTCACCAGAATAAGACCCCGCTGGATTTCAGGCTTAAATTTATCGAAGAAATATTGAAACCCAAAATGTGCCTGGCGTTTAATGGCAATGGATGCACCGACAAAAGTACTTAACACGAACAGGTTAATCGTTATTTCTTCAGCGAATGCAAAGGATGTATCAAATAAATAACGAGAAAGCACGTTTGCAAATGTTATGAGGGCCATTCCAGCTAAAGAGAACATAACGATCGCATGCTCTAAATACGTTAAGATCCTCATTGTGCGTCCTCCTCGCTCCCATTGGCTTCTCGTAAAAACGTTTCTAAGTTTTTCGCACCCCATACGTCACGAAAATCGTCATATACTTGCTGGGAACTTGCTCGAAATTGTTCAATTTCGTCTTCAGTTGGATAATAAATGTTCATGCCCTTCTCTTCTAGTTCTGTCAATTGTGCTTGTTCTTTTTCTCTAGTACGGTTAATTTGATAGGCATTGGCATCGGCAGCGACTTTTTTTATGAGTGCTTGATCGTGAGGTGGTAGAGAATCAAATAGCTCTTTATTCATGCCGAACACGAGCGCATCATACACATAGTTCCACATCGTCATGTATTGTTGTACTTCTATTAAACCTGCCGAATAGGTAACATCCACGGGGTTCTCTTGACCGTCAATAGTTCCTTGTTGCAGTGCGGTATAGACTTCGGAAAAAGCCATTGTGATCGGATCCGCTTCTTGAGTACGATACAAGTTCGTGAAAACGCCCATACTAGGAACTCGAATTTTAAGATGATCCAGGTCCTCAGGAGTTGTGATCGCACGTGTATCATTGGTAATTTGACGAAAGCCACTTTCACCAAATCCAAGAGGTTCAACGCCCCTCTCTCGTAACATTTCATTAATAATCTCTCCGCTTTGTCCTTGTAACAAACGCTCTGCGTCATCAAAGTCATTAATTAAAAAAGGAGCACTTAAGACGCCGAATCGTGGATCAATTCCCGCATAAATAATGCTTGAGTTGTAGGAAAAATCTTTCAAGCCATCCATAAGTTGTTCAACGCCTGCCTCAGGATTCCCAGCAGACAGTTGTTCATTGGTATACACATCGACAAGGAAGCGACCGTTACTTTGTTCTTTCAAGTCTTCAGCAAACTTTATGGCCCCTTCATACCAGGTTGACCCTGGCCCTACGGTTACGCTCATCTTCCATTCATAAACCTCTTCTTGTGTTGTGGCATTACTGCTGCAGCCAGCCACTCCTATGATCGTAAGCATAAGCAGGCATAGTTGTACGTATGGTTTAGCCATGTCGCCCTCCTTTTAATTAAAGCGCTTACATTTTTTGGTTGGTTTCATGACGTCCTTCACAGACGTCATGATATAAAAATGTTTTTATTGGGGTTAAACAGATTCGTTGGGTCAAGTGCGCGCTTGATCGCTTTCATTACGTGAAGCGCATCGCCATGTTCTTTTTCTAAATACTTTACTTTGCCTATTCCGATGCCATGTTCGCCAGTACATGTGCCTCCTTTTGCTAGTGCAAAACGGACGATGGTTTCGTTGTAGGATGCTACGTTCTCAAGTTCTTCTTTATCTAGGGGGTCTACTAATAACAAGGCATGAAAATTTCCGTCTCCGACATGACCGACAATACCAGCCTCTATACGTTGTTCCAATGCCGTGTCTCGTGCATGGGAAACAGCTTCAGCGAGAGCAGAAATAGGGACGCATACATCGGTTACCATCAGTTTTTTCTTAGGTTCACTATGTGTAAAGGCATAGGCCAAATTATGGCGCGCATGCCAGAGTTCTTGGCGTTCTGCATTGCTTTGAGCTACGTGAAACTGACTCGCGTGATAATCTTGCATGATGCTCTCGCAAAAAGATAGATCATGATGAATGGAGGAAGCATTCCCATGAAATTCTAGAAACAATGTTGGTTTTAATGGGTATCCAGTGTCATTGTGCTGATTAATTTTTTCCATGGAGTACGCATCAATCAATTCAATACGAGCTATGGGAATCCCTGATTGTAAAACGGCTGAAACAGAAGATACCGCATCATGGATAGACGGAAATTGCACACGACCGGCTATTATTTTTTCAGGAATGCCATACACTTTAACCGTGATTTCGGTGTAACAGCCGAGTGTGCCCTCTGCTCCAACAAATAAGTTGTTTAAATCGTAGCCAGAAGAAGATTTGGCAGCGCGGTTTCCACTGTGAATGATTGTTCCGTTCGCCAGCACAATTTCCAAATCACGAACCTGGTCCCTCATCACTCCATACTTAACAGAGTTCGTCCCACTTGCATTGGTGGCCACCATACCGCCTATAGTGGCATTGGCTCCAGGATCTACGGAAAAGAAAAGGCCGTATTTTTTCAGCTCTTTATTTAGTTGATCTCGGGTGACACCTGGTTGTACAGTCACTAACAGATCCTTTTCATCAATTGCTAACACGCCATTCATGAGACTAAAATCAATAACAATGCCTTTTTCGTAAGGAATGACATGCCCTTCTAAACTTGTACCCAAGCCATAGGGATATATTTTTTCATTATAAGCTGCGGCAAGGTGAACGATGGTGGCGACGTCTTCTGTTGATGATGGATAGACGACGATATCTGGCATAGCTGATTGGTGATAAGATTCATCGCTACTATGGAGTGAGCGCTGTGACTCACTAACGTATACTTGATCGTGGTTTAGTTTCGACCGCAATTCTTGCACAATGGGAGAAGGTTTTACAGTTGACATGGAACGTCCTCCTTTGTGGCAAGGTAAGCGCCTTCTACTTGTTGAATGATTTTGACGATGTCTCCTATTTGAATCTGTTGATCGGTACAACGGACGGACAAACGTGTATGGTCCCGTATATCAATGAGTGCAATAACATATGGAGAGAGTGATTGATAGGCATCAGGCGCTGCATGAATGGTTGTATGCGAATAGACTGTACCCTTCCCTTCTACAAACGTTTCCGTAAACTCCTCGCTTAAGCAACGTGAACAATAGATTTTTTCTTCAAGCCAGCAATGTTTGCAATGTTGGCATGTATAGAGCGGAATTTCCATGTTTTATGCACCTTCCTTTTTAAATAAATGAACGAGTGAATACGCTCCGGTACCGCCTAGATTTTGAGCCATCCCAACTCGAGCATGTTCCACCTGGTTCGGTGCGGTTCCCCTTAATTGCTCAACGATATGAACGATTTGTGCGATCCCGGTCGCGCCAATGGGATGCCCTTTTGATAATAGTCCTCCACTCGTATTGACAGGTATATCACCACCGTGGTTCGTTAATTTTTTTTCAACCGCCTCAAAGCCCGTACCTCTTTCGAAGAAACCTAATTCTTCAATGGCAATGATCTCTGTCATGGAAAAACAGTCATGTAACTCCAAAACATCAACATCGTTTGGTCCCATAGCTGCTTGTGAATAGGCTTGTTTTGCTGCTTCTTCAGTCGCTGGAATACGGGTTAAATCGTCAACTTCTTGCATGATTGGTGTACCAGATGCCTGCCCTGAAGCGATGACTTCTACTCCTTCTCTTGCTACATTCTGAACAACAACAGCTGCGGCCCCATCGGATATCGGAGAGCAATCAAACAAACCAAGAGGGTCAGTAATCATGCGTGCTGAAAGAATCTCTTCTAGTGACGTGGCTGCTTGAAACTGCGACAACGGGTTTTGCCTCGCATAGTTTCTGTTCTTAAAAGCAACCATGGCTAAATGAGACTTCGTGGCTCCATATTCATACATGTAGCGATTGGCGACTACACCAAAATAACCTGGAAACGTCAAGCCGGTTTTTGATTCCATGCTACTGTTATCCATCGCATGATTAACAGCCGATATGACGTGATTTGTTTGAATGTGGGTCATCTTTTCGCCACCAACCACAAGCACAGAGTTGTATGCACCGGCTTTTAACAATTGATAAGCTTGGCGAAAGGCAATCCCGCCTGATGCGCATGCTCCTTCAGTTTTCATGGATGGAATGTGTCCGAGCCCGAGTTCGGTTACGAGAATGCTGCCTAAAATCTCTTGTTGTGCTAAAGGTCCCCCCATAAAGTTTCCGACGATGATTGCGTCTACTTTGGGTCTACCTGCATCGATTAAAGCTTGTCGAGACGCTTTTAACAGTAACGTCTTGAGTGAATCGTTGCTTTTTCCAAAACGGGTCATGCCAACTCCTGTTACGGCTACTCTGCTCATCGTCTCACCTTTTCGCTATACAAATTTTTAAGTTCTCGTCTTAATATTTTTCCATAAGGACTCTTTGGAAGAGCCGTCACAATCTCAATATGGGCGGGTTTTTTATAGCTCGCAACATGTTCCTTACAGTGTGAAATTAATTGAGCAGCGTCAGTGGTAAATCCATGCTTTAAGACGACATGAGCGTAAGTGGTTTCACCCCATTTATCATCAGGAACACCAAACACACAGACTTCTTTTACCCCTTCATGTTCGTTCAAGGCTTCCTCAACTTCTCTAGGGTAAATGTTCATCCCTCCGCTTATAATGACATCATTTTTCCGATCAATCAGGTGAAGATAACCACGCTCATCTGTCCATCCTAAATCACCAGTAAAAAACCAGCCGTCCTTTATCGCGTCTCTCGTCGCTTCTTCATTCTCCCAGTATCCATCCATGACCAAAGGACCTTTACAGGTTACTTCCCCAACTTCTCCTTGAGGTACTTCAACACCTGCTTCATCTCGAATCACCATGTCTACCATTGGGCCAACTGCCCCACATGAGGACATATGTTGTGGCAATTTATTTTTTGGCATAATCGTTATGGCCATTGGGGCTTCAACCAATCCGTAAGTTTCCGCAAAAATCGGACCAAGTTGTTGAAGAGCCTCCTGCAATTTCTCAGAAGCAATAGGCGCTCCCGCCATATTAATGCTTTTCAAGAATTTTAATTTCTTAGGATTAAATCCTTCTTCTTGAACCATTAAATTGACGATTGTTGGAACCATGAAAATAGTGGTTACTCGTTGCTGTTCCAGTTGATGCGGTGTGCGTTCAGAATCAAATTTGTCAAAAATGACTTGTTTAAGGCCAAAAAAGAGTGCGCATTGAGCGAGAAAGTTGCTTCCGTGCGTTAACGGCGCGACGTGACCAATAATATCGTCATAACCGATCTCACAAGCCATCATAAGGGATTGTGCCGATGCAATAATCGCTCGGTGTGACAAGACAGCGCCCTTTGGTCTTCCTGTTGTGCCTGACGTGTACATAATTGCAAATGGATCACGCTCTGATAACGAAATATTCGGGTATTTTATGTCGTATTTAGATATAAAGTCTTTGTAATCTTCTTCAAGCGTTATCGTCACAATGCTAGACTCAACCACATCCGTTAACGCTTTTTCTCCTATTAGTACAGATGCCTTGGAGTGTTGCAAAATGAAATCTATTTCTTTTGGATGTAATTTGATATTAATAGGAACTTTCACGAAACCACCCATCGCGACAGCTAGGTCCATGACAATATGTTCCACACGGTTAGAAGCAAGTATAGCAATCCGATCCCCTTTTTGAAGTCCTTTTGCTGTAAGTGCAGATGTGAGACGACACGATTCTTCTTTTAATGCTTGATAAGTCATACGACGACGCTCATCAACAAGGGCAATTTTTTCTGCATGCTGCATAAAAGCCTTTTTAGCTAAACTAGAAAGCGTTATCATTTTATCCTCCTTTATAGTGGTGCGGCATTGAATCGAATGGTCTTATAGGTGAGACGCTCATCGTACGCTCGTACTGCGGTTACCTCTGGAGAAGAAATGACGGTAAATTCTACTGTAATACAAACTTTATTGTAGCCTCTTAAAAAATGGCCAGCTTGAATACGGCCATCCATTTGTTCTACGATGCCATGTAAATGCATATCCAGCTCACCTTGCTCATCTTTACAGATAAAGCCCGTTGCTTGAATAAGTTCCACTGGTTCTTCGATCGTTGTGGCAGGCGCATAGCCATCTGGTCTGTTGTGTTGATTCACTTTAAAGACGGTAAAACCCGTTTTGTCTAGCGAACCAATGCATGTTACCATTCCTGAATGGATTTGGTTGCTTTTACAAATCCTTAGAATACCATCCATCAAGTCTTCTCCCACGAGTAAAGAGCCGTATAAAACGTGATTGTTGGTCGTCATTTGTACACTCATTTTCGTGTCCTCCTCCGTTCATACTTAGCCAATTGCGGAACCTCCACATACTTTTAGCACCTCACCGGTCACATAATCTGAATAGGAAGATGCGAAATAGACGACCGCTCCGGCAATGTCCTCAGGATCCCCCATCCGATTAATGACTTGGTTACTCAGTGGATAGTCAAGATCTTTTGTTATTTCTGTTTTTATTGGCCCTGGTGCAATGCTATTACACGTAATCCCTAATGCACCAACTTCTTTGGCCACCCACTTTGTTAAGGCAATTACTCCACCTTTAGACGCAGCGTAAGCGGGTCCAGAACGAGCTGATTTCTTTCCGTCATGAAACGATAACGGTCCACCCATAATTCCTGAAATGGAACTAACATTAATGATTTTTCCACTTCCTTGATCTTTCATATACGGGTAAATCGCCTCTTTGGTCATAAAAAAGGTTCCTCGTAAATTCGTATTGATATCCCGTTCCCACATCTCTTCTGTTATGTCTTCTAGGTCTAGTCGTGAACAAGTCCCTGCATTGTTGACAACGATATCAATGGAACCAAAGCGAGAATAAACATCCTTCATCAATTGTTGAATTACGCCACGATCTTGAATGTCGATACAGACACTCATTACGTCTCCTCCTAGATTAGCTTGAGTGGATTCAATTAGACTGGCTGTTTCATGACAATCTAGAATATCGACCAGGACGATGTGCGCTCCCTCTTTTGCGAGAGCCCGAGCCGATGCAGCTCCAATTCCACGAGATGCACCAGTAATGATTGCTACTTTCCCTTGTAAACTTGCCATTTCCTCAACTCCTATTTGGTTAATTTAGCATTTCTTTGTTCCAACCAAGTGTGCTCGAAATCTTTTGAGCATAATGTAATAACTGATTAATTGTCATTTGGGTTTTTTCTTCATCAAGTCTCAGTGCGACTCCCGCTACACTTAGTGCTGCCACAACTTTTCCAGTTGAATCATAAATAGGTGCTGCCATTCCTTTTAGGCCTAAAAGGTACTCTTCGTGATCGATGGCGAAGCCCTGTGCTTTAATCGTTGCTAATTCTTGTAGGAGGGTTTCTTTTACGATCAACGTGTTGTTAGTCTTTTTTTCAAGCTTCGTCTTTGATAAGTACTTTTGCAAGAGTGGTTCATCTAAGTGAGCCAAAAACAATTTTCCTGAAGCCACGGTATACGACGGAGCGCGATCACCAGGACCTAACACAATGCGAACGGTTTGAGAGCTTTCCACTTTTGACAAGTAGGAAACAGAATAATTCTGAAACGTTGAGATTAGAACACTCTCCCCTGTTTCTTTTGCTAGCGCTTCCAAAAAAGGTCTTGAATCGCCAACAAGGTCATAATGATTCTCTGCCATTTTGCCCATATCAATAAATTTATAAGACATGCGAATCTTGTTATTAGGAAGTTTTTCGATAATGCCAATCTCAGTTAGCGTCACTAAAAACCGATGTACCGTAGTTTGATTTAAATCTAATTCACGAGATAATTCTGTTGCGGTTTTTGGTTCTTTGCACAAAACATTGATAATATCAAAAGCTTTTCCCAAACTTTTGTTTTGGTACTGCATATTCAACACTCTTTTCATATAGTGAAAGTTAATTTTCTTTATATGAAAACCATACTGCATATAAAAAACGTTGTCAACGAAAAATTCTGATTTTTTCATAAAAAATATTTGAACTTCTCCTGCTTTCCCGTTAAGATAACATCTATACCGATTACATAAACGTAAATTTAATGACTTTTTTAGTTTGTACTTGATAAATAAAAAATTTGAGGAAGAAAATGATACGTCTATTGTCTGGAGACTGTTTAGATTGGGGTCGTCTTACACTGATGATCGGTGAGGTGGCATGAGATGAAACAGATGAGTTGGAGGTCCATTACCCTTCTTGTGATGGTCCTATTTTTAATTCTTAACCTCGTTTTCTTAGATGCGGTTTCTCGAATACGTTTCGTGTACGATAGTATGATTTGGACCGTGTATGTATGGTTCAACCCTCTTTCAATCATTTTAATCATCATCTTGATAACAGTGATTTTTTTTACTAAGAATGAAAATCGTGCAATAGCATTGTCTGCTATTGTTGTCTTAGGTATAATCGTGACTCTATTTATCTTTTTTGCTTATTTTGTGGCGAATTTTGCTTAAATAATGGTTTCGTAAATACCGTAGGAGTCGATGCTTAATGAAGAGTTTGTTTAAAACAGCCTTTCAATCGATGTATAAACTTCAGGGGGTGGCTCCTAGAAGTGTAAGAATTGAAGCGGTTGAAGATCTTGTGGTCATTAATTTTAAAAACACGTTTGAAGAAGGACTGGATCCGGATTGTGCGACGCTTTTAAATATTTTTCTACAACTCGTGGTTCCATATGGTCTTCGATACAGCTTTCACTATGCGACTGTCCCGGAATCAAACAAAATTGAGCATATCTCCATTATCATTGAGCAAAGGGAATACGCCAAGTTAGACAATGTCTTTAAAGAATCTTGATGAGTGAGTAAAAGGAAACCTTTTCGTGGCTGTACAAAAGGTAAGAAATATAAGCCAAACGATTCGGAGGGGTGGTTTGTTTAATGGATGGTCAATACTTTGTTGGCTGGGGAACGTTGGCACTCATCAATGCAGGGATCGCGCAAGGAAAGAACCGTTCTGGACTGAATTGGTTTTTTCTCTCACTCCTCTTTGGTCCCCCTTTGCAACATTTATTCTAGTCGTGGTGGAAAAAATAAAATAACGGAAAAGACCGCTTGTTAGGCGGCGTTTTAAGATGCTATCGAGGTGCTAGCTGGAGCCATCACCAAAATTAAAATCATTTGGAGATAGGGGAAATCCAAATTTTTTATGTACTTACGCTCACATATTAAAAGCACTGCCTTATATATGAAAACCATTTAAAACGAGTACTCATTACTTATTGTTCTTTTATGTTGAATGTAAGCACATCAATTAGAAATAAAAAAAGTAAGCAACTGATTAGTATCCCCGACACAACGATAGGTTCAACTCCAGTAAAAATTAATACCATGATTGTGACAAAGATGACGAACCATATTGAAGTAAATAGTTTTGCAGACATCTTATTATATTTTTTGCAGTTCAAGCATTTAACACGGTTACCTATTTTTCTTAATGCACTCCAACGCGACATTTCATGATGGCAGTGTGAACACCGTTGATTGCGCATGGTTTAATTCCTCCCCTTTTTTAAATGTTGGATAACCTGTCTTGCTAGTTTGTATGAGTGTATTAGCGTTTGTATAATGATTTTCTTTTAGTAAAAGTGAAACAGCATTCATAGTCTTTTCGCCTTTTCTTCTTCATAGATTCATAGTAATGACATGTTGATCGAGGAATGCTAGTGCTATAACGTTCGATTGAACATCTTGTCAAAAAATCGGAAAGAGATCAATTTAATATAAGGAGCAGTGGACATGTCGTTTAAAAAGCATTATATTTTTGGCGCCCTCGTTGCAACAGTCATAATCTGTTTGACCGTGCTTTTGATAGCTAGAGTTTATTTTAATAGTCAAGAAATCACTGCAGCTAGCGAAGAATGCCTTCAAGCCAATGGAATCATCCATGTCGAAAAAGGCTTTCTAAACCTCACATATTCGTTTATGTGTGTTCAAGAAGCAAAATGAATACGTTTTGTTCCGCATACACGACAAGCGTTGCTGATACATTAGCCTATTTCTACGATATCACGTTCGTCAGCTAAATCCACAATTTTTTCTATTAGTTGTTATTGCATAAAGATAAGACATCCTATGTAAGTGCCTTTCAGTTATGGAAGCTTAATCCTTTTTAACTAGGATGAATGGGTTCTGAGACTGGAAAGAGCAAGGGTGGAACCTGCTGTCCCCAAGAAAAATACTGTAGTTAAAAGTGTATTGTTACTTAATGAGGAGAAAATTGAAGCAAAAAATAACATTATAACACTAAGACTGACTGTGAAAACTCCTGAAACTAAGAGTATACTCTTTTTCATACTTACTTACGCCACCTTCTTTGACGACCATTGAGTTTAGCAAAAATATGTTACCTATAAATTGACTAGGCACAAAGAATGTTATTATCCTGAAAGCTAGCATAAAAAGTTCTTAGAATACGATAAGCCTACTCATCTGCTCTATTTTTAGTTTTCTTCTTTACTCATGAGATAATGCAGAAAATAACATATAGATAGCCCAATAAATGGGATATAGATTAAAGGATTAGGATTAGTTATTATTATCATAATACTTAGTAATAGAAAAATGAATAATGCAATTAAATAAGTCTTACTCATTTGATGCTCCTTTTGTAAGTTTACCTACATAATCTGATTCTTTTACTTTCAGCTTTATTGCTGAACATTAAAAGAATGGCCGGTATTATCCATAGTGATCGTTAAATAAACGGAATAAATAAACTGGGTAACCTGAAATAATATGAGCGTTGATTAGTGGTATAACGTTGTACTTCGACATCTAAACCACCCTTTAAATCATCGTGTTAATAAACAGATTAAGGATATTCTTACTCTACAGTCTGCTTCTGTTTTCATTACTTCCATTCTAAAAAATCGACAAGTTCCTAAATAGTAAAATGGTTATAATTAGTGTCGTTACAGACCCAGCCGATAATAAGAGCATTAATTTTTGCCAGTTTATATCTTTAGATGACTCCATTGCCTCTCTGGATACAAAATACCATACAACAGCTGAAGTTAGAGCTATTAATGCGATTATACCTTTGGACATTATTTACAACTCCTTAATTAACGAAGTTTTGATATTTTTAATATCCATCATTTTAAGTGATTGGATACAGACGATTCCAAGAACTGAGCGGTAAAGTTAATCTAGACTAAACCGCTCAAACTGTTCGAATGTACTCTAGTTATTTCAAGAACAAATTGTAACTAGAATAAACTAGCAGAACAACACCAATTCCCATGTTAACAGAGATAATATCGGATCCAAATATAAGTTTATAGAGTAGATTCAAACTAATAATTCCCATGCTCAAGGAAAAGAGTACATAGAGTAATAAGGTGTTTAAACGATATTTGTTTCCAAAGATACTCAACATAAAAGCAACTCCTATGTAAATGTGGTTCCTACCGTACAGTTAATCCCAAAGAAGTACAAAACTGCGAAGAATATCATATCTATTAGTGATCAGCATTTGCTAATAAGCAATAATAAAAGTATGTAAGCAAGCAATAGCTAGCTTTGTGTCAATCTCTTGATTATAAATTTTGATGTAATGATTTAATGAGAGCCCTTTTCTTTTTATCCTTGATTCTAGTACCTTTTGATTGTCTTTGTATACGATTCTAATGCTATCGTCACTTTTAACAATACTGTAGGTTTCTCTGCCCAATCTCACCTCAAATCGTTGAGGGTTGGCCTTTGCAGAGATTGGCTTAGCAGCAGCCTGAGATTTAATTTTGAATTTCCGTTTGAAACTCCAGGATTCTGTAACAGTGACTTGGGAGTTACCCACTTCGTCCCTTAATAAGATATTTACACAAGATTTTGGCTCTCTATAAGCCAAGATCTTATCAATAATATTGTCGTTAAACCGTTTGAGGGTATACATTTTTTCAAGTCTATCGTTAAAAACAACTTGCTCCGTTTTTGAATTTACATTAACCAACATTTCATAATAATAATCAAAGTCTTCCAACCTAACCACACCTAATTCAAGATTTGCAACAATGTAAATTGTGCGATAGTCATTCTACAACAAAGTTACCAAAACTAAAACCTTTCGGACTAAGAATCAGGTTTCACGTATCCATAACACTAGCCAATAAAAAAGCCCCCTATTGGAAGCTTTAAGGTGTAGCCTTTTTACGAAACTTTCGCTGATATTCTCCTGAAACAACTAGCCAATAAAGAAAACTTGCAGTGATGAAAAATGACCAGTCATAGGCTGGAGCAGCGTACTCAAGCGTAAAAAAAATGAAAGAACAGAATAAATATGTAATGAAAGAGATTTTGATATATCTTTTCGGGTTATTCATTTAAAAACGTCCTTTTTGAACAGTTTTGATATTTCGAGCATCTATTAAAAATAAAAACTAGTCAATCTATGCGAACGCATCTATTATACCATTTAAATTATTTGTTGCTCTTAAATCTTGAATAATGATAACCAACAGTAGATATTGAAATTATCATTATGAAGAAAAAAATAATTTCAATAAATTGTTCTGAAGACCAGACATCGATGTAGTGCAAAAATACATATGTAACAAAAAGTATTGTTGCTACTGAGTAAATCGTTAATCGTACGACATTCATTTTATCCCACCCTTATTGTTAACCTATTTTCAATTAAAGTTAACATAAGTGCAAGTATTTTACGAACAGTTTATGGAATTTATAACCAGAACGGTAATAATTACCTTGAAATTGTACCATTAACATGACGTTCATTTTTAATAAAAGAGAAATCTGTACGCACGAAAGCTACCCCCTCATCACTTATGAATTTATGCCATGTTCTTTTATGCTGTGAATTGAATATCGACTGAATGAATGATACTCTTATTTACTTTTTCTGAGCGCGATTGGTTTTCTCTCTCTTCGTAAACAAGGGGAAGAAAATCAAAAACACGAGCGCTGAGCCAACGCCATATAAAGCGTGTTGAAGCCAGTTGTCAGTAAAACTATAGTCTCTCCCTTCAATGATGAACATACCTAAATAACTTCCCGTCGCTACCGCCATGAATGCAATGAGCGCATCAAATAAACGACTCTTTGTCATAGTGAAACCTTCATACCATTCAATCCTCATAAAACTAAAGTTACTACATGTCCAATTTCAACAGTGATGTATTGAGAATCGTGAAAAACTAGCACTTCACGATGGCATATTTTATGTTATTGTAAGTATGAGGTGAAATAAATGTCGACAAACCAGAAAGCCCTTATCGTAATTGCTATTGGAGTTGCCGTAGGTATTTTAGGTTATTTTCTTGTAATAAGAGTATGGTTACCTAATATGATGGGGCCAGTTGAATTGAATTTTTCTTCCTTCCTACATTAAAAAATTGCTTGTGATGATTTATAAACTGTGTTGAGAATCAGCTTATAGCTTTTTAACTTTAATTGTTTGTACTCCGTTTTATCTCTTCTTCTAATTCATGTATTTCTATAGTCCAACTATCTTTAGTGCTGTAAAGAATGTCACGTACAAGCTTCGTATACTCTTTGTTTTGCATTAACTCTTCAACCAATTCTTGAAGATCGCTCTTTAACTCGGCAACGACCTTTATTTTTTGTTCAATAGATAGATAATCATAAATTCGTCTCATTAAAACCAACTCCCGCTTTACTTTCTACGTATTTCCTCTTCAAGTGCTTGAAGCATAATTAGCTACAGTATGATTACGTTTAATTAGCCTACCCGGATTGCAATAAAACCTAAATCCTATCCTTCGTTTAGGTAAAGTCTAATAAGTGAAAAATTAAGTCAATTCACATGATACAGCATTATGACTTTTTTAAGTGCTTATACATAAAGTAAAAACCGATCAGAGCTAAAAAACTGCCCACAATTACCATCATCACAAGTTGAATATCCATCTTTTCAATCCCCTTTACTCATAATGGTATCGATCATTAATTGTATTTACGTTACATTTTCGATGAAGTTTCATGAATGTGGTAATATTGGAACTAAACTGCATTCTAATCACACTGGCCCCTCAAATGATCGATCGAGATCATAAAAGTTCAAGCTTTCGTAATCACAATATGCGATACTAACAGGAAGTTGTACATATGCTTTCGGTTTCTAAAATCCTTGTTTTACTGGAGGAACTTACATATGCAAAAATTTGAACAATCCAAACTTTTGCAAGGATTACCTGACCAATTCTTTGCAAAATTAACAGCAAAAGTGCGAGATCAAGTTGCAAAAGGACACGATATCATTAATCTTGGGCAAGGAAACCCTGATTTACCTACTCCCTCTTTCATCGTAAAAGCTTTGCAAGAGGCAGCATCTGACCCACTTTATCATCAGTACGGTCCATTTAGTGGACATTTGTTTCTAAAAGAAGCGGTTGCGACATTCTATAAACGTGAATATAACGTAACCCTTAATCCAGAAACGGAAGTAGCGGTTTTGTTTGGCGCGAAAACAGGGCTTGTGGAAATTAGTCAATGTCTTCTGAATGCTGGTGATGTCGCGTTGCTTCCTGATCCAGGTTATCCAGATTACACATCAGGTATTGCTTTGGCTCAAGCGCAAAGTGTTCTTTTTCCTCTTCTTGCTGAAAATGAGTTTCTACCTGATTATTCAGCCATTCCTTCTGAAGATGTTGAAAAGGCGAAGCTCTTATTTTTAAATTACCCAAACAACCCGACAGCAGGTGTTGCCACCCATGAATTTTTTGAAGAAACGGTTCAATTTGCTAGCGCAAATCATATTTGTGTTGTGCATGATTTTGCTTATGGAGCAATCGGCTTTGACGGCGTCAAACCACCGAGCTTTTTACAAGCAGAAGGTGCAAAAGAAACAGGTGTAGAGATGTACACTCTTTCGAAAACGTATAATATGGCAGGCTGGCGTGTAGGTTTTGCGGTAGGAAATGCGTCCGTGATCAATGCGATTAACTTGCTTCAAGATCACCTTTACGTTAGTTTATTTGGTGGCATTCAGCATGCTGCTGCAACAGCGCTTTTATCCGATCAAAAAGAAACGAAAGAGCTTTCGGCTCGTTATGAGAAACGTCGAAATGTATTTATTAATGGCTTAAAACGGATTGGATTAGAAGTGGAAGCGCCAAAAGGCTCGTTTTTCGTTTGGATGCCGATCCCATTAGGTTTTACCTCGGAATCATTTGCAGATTACCTATTAACTGAGGCACATCTTGTCGTTGCACCAGGAAACGGGTTTGGAGAACAAGGTGAGGGATATGTGCGAGTCGGTTTATTAGCTGATGAAGATCGTTTAGAAGAGGCAATTAAAAGAATAGCCAAACTAAAGATAAATGCATGTTAACCATAAAAATAGTAAGCAAGAGTCAAACATACGGAGGTGAAAAAATGGGAAAAATTGCGGCGTTTATTTTGGCGTCGGGGTTTTCAAGGCGAATGAATCAAGACAAATTGATGCTTCCACTTGGTGAAGAACCTTTAGGCTTACGTTCGATTAAAACAGCATTGCAAAGCGAAGTTGACCATGTGTATGTGCTTGTGCAAGACAAGGAAATCCCGTTTTACACTCATTTAAACAAAACAGATCGCTTACAATACATAATGAATCCTCTTGCGAAGGAAGGTCAATCTGCATCTATAAAATTAAGCGCAAAAATGGCGATGAAGGCTCAATTCGATGGGTTGATTTTTCTACTTGCTGATCAACCTTTACTAACACCTAAACACATTAATCGCTTGATTGAGGCATTTCGTCAGGACGAAAAACATGACAAGATTGATTTTGTCGTAAGCGAGCATAATGGCGTCATTCAACCACCTATTTTTTGTAATAAGAGAAGATTTATCGATTTATTATCATTAGTTGGAGAAGAAGGGGCAAAAAAAGTAATCGTTCAAACGGAAGAAAAGAGCGTTACGCGGATTCAATATAAAGATGATGTTGCATTTCAAGATGTTGATACACCTGAAGACTATGAACTCGTGGTAAACGTGTTAAAAAGACAAGAACTTTAAGAGAATGAAAGAAAAAGGAATGGAACAGATAAGAGATAGCGAAGTGGCTATGCGCTATTGAAGAGATTTCGGTTCTTTACTGAAAACGGCTTTAAGTAAAGTAATCTCTGCCCTCTTTAAAGGTCTGTTGAGTTTCTTCTCACAATCACGAATGAGGAGAATTAACATCTCATCTTTTGTCTGTTCCATACTCCCCTCCTTTACAAAGGCTTCTTTTATCATAGTCATATCAACGGTTAAATTCAAGTATTAGCCATAGGTTTTAATTAATCGTTACAATATGCACGAGCGAATAATTAATAACGGTCTAAAATAATCAGTCTTTCCAAATACTCAGCTGGCGAGCTGACGTTTGTTTCTGAAATCTTTCTCATTAATTTAGCCACATGCATTAATTGAAATTTTAATGTCACTTCATTTAAGCTGGATGGTTTGTCCCCTAATTGAAGCCAATCATAAACCATAACAGAATGTTTAATTAGCGTATGTAGAGCGTAAGTTTCTTTATCTCGGTGCTGATTCATATAAGTGGCGCCGATATAATATTCCATGAAGAGCGTTAAATCGTCCTTGCAAAGATATGAAATAATATCATTTTCAAATACTGTGGCTTTACCCGTTTCGTTTAAATGAAACGGAAGATTATTTAATAACCGAACGGTTCTACTAATAAGAGCCCCCTCCTCCCTTATACATATTCATTATTCCTCCCTACCCAACTTTGATTTAACATAAACGTTGGTTCACCTTTTTTTACAATCATCTTAAAACTTTTGATTGGCTGTATGGATATTCGTTCCAATTACCCATTTACGAACTAATTGTCCATCAACTAAAACTAAAAGAACAACTTTCCTCATTCATAAGGGCAATGCTTTTGGTTTTTCCCAAACAACCCCGTCTTTTAACCATTTAAAGGGCGGGGTTTGTTTTATTTATTACATTCTTTTAGAGGGGGAACATCTTTGAAAGGTTCTACTATGATTATAAGAGTGGCATCAATCAGCTTTTTATTCTTCTTTCTACTTTCTTCACCTAAAATTGTTCAGGCTGACGTAACAAATAAAGTCAATTATTCTCAAGATGTAATCTATCAAATTGTCACCGATCGGTTTTCTGATGGAAATCCAGCGAATAACCCTTCTGGAGCCATCTTCAGTCAAACGTGTAGTGATTTGCATAAATACTGTGGTGGGGACTGGCAAGGAATCATTAACAAAATGAATGATGGCTATTTAACGGAGTTAGGCATTACAGCCATTTGGATTTCACAGCCAGTAGAAAATGTTCATGCCCTTCATCCGAGTGGGTATACATCGTACCATGGCTACTGGGCACGTGATTACAAAAAAACAAACCCATACTATGGAAGCTTCGCTGATTTTGACCGATTAATTCAAACTGCACATAGCAAAGGAATTAAAATCATTATGGACTTCACGCCAAATCATTCATCACCAGCCCTTGAAACCAATCCTAGCTACGCTGAAAATGGAGCCATCTATAACAATGGCGTACGATTAGGCACGTATTCAAATGATCCGAACACATTATTTCATCATAACGGCGGAACGGATTTCTCGTCATATGAAGACAGCATTTACCGCAATTTATATGATTTAGCTGATTATAATTTAAACAACAACGTCATGGATCAATATTTAAAAGAATCGATTAAGCTATGGCTAGATGAAGGGATTGACGGCATTCGTGTTGATGCTGTTAAACATATGTCAGAAGGTTGGCAGACGTCCTTGATGAGCGACATTTATACGCATAAACCGGTTTTTACATTTGGTGAATGGTTTTTAGGAGCTGGAGAAGTTGATCCTCAAAATCATCAGTTTGCGAATGAAAGCGGCATGAGTTTATTAGACTTTCGATTTGGTCAAACCATTCGAAGCGTGTTAAAAGATCGAAGCAGCAACTGGTATGATTTTCACGCGATGATTGAGAGCACTGAAAATGATTATAATGAAGTAATCGATCAAGTCACGTTTATCGACAATCATGACATGAGTCGTTTCACTGTGGACCAATCAAAGCGCCAAACGGATCTGGCGTTAGCGGTTATGCTTACATCTCGAGGTGTTCCAACGATTTATTATGGAACGGAACAATACTTAACAGGAGGAAATGATCCTGAAAATCGCAAGCCGATGAAAACGTTTGATCGTTCGACGAATTCCTATCAGCTGATTAAAAAGTTGGCTTCGTTAAGACAAACCAATCCTGCTTTAGGCTACGGAGAAACAACTGAACGATGGATCAACGCAGATGTCTATATTTATGAAAGAACATTTGGCAATCATGTTGTGCTAACGGCTGTAAACAGTAGTAGTAAGAACTACTCCATAAATAGCCTCAACACTTCTTTACCTCAAGGAAACTACGCCGATGAGCTGCAACAGCGTTTGGATGGTCATTCTATTTCTGTTCAAGCAAATGGGTCCGTGAATGCCTTTCAACTACGTCCAAACAGTGTATCCGTCTGGCAGGTCACGAAACCGATTTCTTCTCCTTTAATTGGTCATGTTGGTCCAATGATGGGGAAATCCGGAAATACGGTCACGATAAGTGGCGAAGGTTTTGGCGATAAAAAAGGTAGCGTTCTTTTTGGCTCTTCGTCCTCTGAAGTGGTGTCTTGGTCAAATACAAAAATAGAAGTCAAGGTTCCAAATGTGACAGCTGGCTACGTCGATCTTTCCGTTGTAAGTGCGACGAACAAAAAAAGTCCTGTTTATAGCAAATTTGAGGTGTTAACGGGTGATCAAGTTAGCGTTCGCTTTGCGGTGAACAGCGCTACGACAAATGCTGGAACCAATCTTTATATCGTTGGAAATGTTAGTGAGCTCGGAAATTGGGATCCGAACAAAGCCATTGGCCCAATGTTTAATCAAGTGATCTATAAATACCCGACTTGGTACTATGACATTAGTGTCCCTGCAGGAAAAAAAGTGGAGTATAAATATATTAAAAAAGATCAAAATGGCAACGTTGTTTGGCAAAGTGGCAATAATCGCTCTTATACAACGCCTAATTCAGGTACTGATACCGTTAGAACGGATTGGTAATGAAAAAAGACCCGATTTGGTGCTGCAGACATCGGGTCTTTTTATCGTCCTTTAATAATAAGCGACGCACTGAAACGTTAACCTTTTTGTTCAACCCGATAGTAACTTGCAACGTCAGCAACCGCTTCGAGCTGTTTTAATTTCGCTACTAATTCTTTTATAATAGCTACCGTGGTCGTATGTGTGATTAGAACAACTTCCGCTTGCTCCTGCTGGTCTGCAAGAGGTAGCTGAATTAAGCGTTCAAAACTAACATCATGTTGAGCAAAAAGAGTGGTAATTGCAGCAAACGTGCCAGCCCTGTCGTATACATGTAAGCGAATAAAATAAGGTGATTGAATTTCATTCTCTTGTTTAAATGTTGTTTGAAACATTGGCGTTTGATAAGACATACCGTGGACACGTCGCTGGATATTTTTTGCTACCGTTACTAGGTCACTGACAACCGCTGTTG
The DNA here is from genome assembly GCF_024362765.1 of Alkalihalobacillus sp. LMS6. Classification (NCBI taxonomy): domain Bacteria; kingdom Bacillati; phylum Bacillota; class Bacilli; order Caryophanales; family Bacillaceae; genus Alkalihalobacillus; species Alkalihalobacillus sp. LMS6. The sequence continues at coordinate 1,824,147 of NZ_CP093302.1, forward strand.
CTGTAGGTAACGACCCTGCACCTGGTCCATAATACATCGATTCCCCCATCGCTTCACCTTCTACAAGCACCGCATTATATTCATTGTGAACATTGGCTAATGGATGCGTATTTGGCAAGAGCGTTGGTTCTACTCGGACTTCAAGTTGTCCCTCGTCTTTTTGAGCTAGCCCGATTAATTTCATTGTATAACCGAACCGCTCGCAATACGATAAGTCAATATCAGAAACAGTCCGAATTCCTTTAACAGATACATCAGAAATATAAACTTGCGTGGAAAACGCGAGTGTCGCAAGGATCGCCATTTTTCGAGCCGCATCAAGTCCATCTACATCTGCAGTTGGATCTGCTTCCGCATAACCAAGTGTCTGCGCTTCATCTAACACATCATCAAACGTTCGCTTTTCCTCTGTCATCTTAGTTAGCATGTAGTTTGTTGTACCATTAACAATGCCCATTATTTTTGTCAGTTTATCTGCTGATAGCCCATCAGTAATTGTACGAATGATTGGTATTCCACCCGCTACACTAGCTTCATAGAATAGATCACAATGCAAATCATTCGCCTTATGTAAAAGGGTTGACCCATATTCAGCCATTAAATCTTTATTCGCCGTTATGACATGTTTCTTCTCCTTTAAGGCACGCTCTACGTATTGATAGGTTTCATCAATCCCCCCCATTACTTCAATTACGACGTCAATGGACGGATCTTGAATAATTGCGTTAACATCTTCCGTTAATTCTAGAGAAGATAGCCAAGGTTCTCGAGATTTGTGTAAGTCCTTAACAAATGCGCGCTTGATTTCAATCGGACGTCCAATTTGATGAGATAATGTTTCTTGATGCTGCTTAATAATCGATGCGACTCCTGTTCCAACCGTACCTAACCCTAACAATCCAATCTGTATCGCTCTCTCCATGACCATACCACCTTTTGTTCTCTCTGTAAAAACATTTGTCTATTTATAAAGGACATTATAGCGAGTATTTCCATCCTTATCAAGGCTTTTTTCCATTAAAGAAAACGATTGGGCAAATGAATTTGTTTAACTCTTGCTAAACTAGGTTATATAAGACTTGTAATGACAATGATTAAAGGAGTGAAGAACATGGATAAATTGGCTAGTTTAAAAAATGAAAGCTTAGCGCAACAAAAGCTTTTTCAAGATAAGAATTCTCCCGATTTAAATTGGTCTGACCCTGTTTTAGACTCTAAAAACTTAGTGTCAACTTTTGAAGGTATTAATCATAAAGGTTTTGTTGTAAAACGAATTGAAGTCTATCCGTTTGAAAACCTAAATGGGAAAACCACTTATGTTGTAAAAGAAACTGAAGTTACTCCCGCATAAGTAGATGCGGGTTTTTTGTCTAGATTTTTCCGCTATTGATCTCTCTTTAAAACGTAGAGGTATAAACGTTTAAATCAAACGGCATTTTTAAACGTATCCTTTTAGTGGTTATGAAATCGAATACGACTGTTAGATTTTTGGATTTCATTAATAAACACGTCCATATGTTTCGGTGCAATTCGAATAGTTTTATTCTGCCTATAGTGAACAGTGAAGTTCTTTGCAGAAAGCGTTGTATTGTTCACTAGCGGTTGTGAACTTTTCTCTATCACTTCAATATCATGAAGCTCAATCGCTATACGGATGGGTCCTTGTTTAACGATTAGCTTTTTTTCAGTTAGTAAGTATGACGTTCCAAACCGCGTCCAAATGGTGTAAATTCCTAGTGGGAGTATGAAACCATATATGAGTATGACCGTTATGTCGTCATTTTGATGGCTTGTATGTATAAACGGATAAGAGATGCTAATGTACAGGCAAATGATTCCGATTAATAGGACTAACACACTATACCAGTCTTTCCTTGCCTTAAATTTCAATCAAATCGCTCCTCTGACTATGTGCGTGTTTATTTTGCTACGATGTGTGTGCTAGTAGACATTTTATAATACTAAGAATGTAGGGGTCTTATTTGATTCGTAATTTGTGACAGTACATTATGGTTAAAGATCTTTTTTCAACACGTATAAGAAAAAACTTTTTATGATGACGATTACAATCAGTGCTGGGACAACGCCGAAAGAAAGCAGTATTGGTGCCATCATCCCCCACGGACCGTAAAGACCGCCTAATACTATTCCAGTTATGATGCCCATACTAGCGATAGTTAAAAAAGTAATTCCCTCTGGTTTCCAGCCTACTTTTGAGCTTTTTCTTTTTTGGATGGCGTAAACAATAAAATAAACAATTAATACAAAAGCAATCCCTAGAATTATGCCAATTAGATCATCAGACATCGTATTCCTCCTCTTTTAATAAGGGTACCCGCGTCTTGATGGTTGAAACGTACTACTGAATCGTTATTCTCCCATTGCTCCTGCCTCTTCTACCTCAAAATGAAGGCAATAGATCAAATAAACCGAAATGAGTAGACCTATAAGAACTGCAACCCGCCAAACCATTTGCTCAACATATATGAACGTGAAGACCATACTTATAAACCATACACTCGATAAAGCAATGTTTTTCTGTTTGCAGCGCTTACTTAGCTCGTTTTTTTTATGACAGTGAGGGCATCTTACTTGGGTGAATTCTCCTCTTAAGACGTTTAGCACAGCGATTTCTTCCCTACAATGGTTACATTCTCTATTTTTCATTGACTTCCACCTTTCTCCTTTCCAATTAATGAAGCAAAAAACCGTTCCCCTCGAAATGGTTCTTTCTTTTATTTCTTTGCCTGATGTACTTTTAGCTGTTTTCCTTTGACTGTCGATTTACGTAAATGTTCGAGCACATGTGTCCCTTTATCGTTTAGAATTTCTACAAAGCTTGCGTTCTGCTCAACTGTAATAATGCCGATATCGCTTGCGTCTACGTTCGGAATGGACGTAATCGTCCCGACCAAATCACCAGCACGGATTTTCTTTTGTTTTCCCCCGTTTAAATAAAGCTTCATAATGCCTTCATTAATTTTTTTCTTTTCTTCTTTTACATGTGTAACGTTTTTATCTCGATAAAATTGCTGTTTTTGTTTAGTCGAAGCATGTGGAATGTCTTGAAAAAGAAAGGAAAAGCCTAGTTGTTGTTCAAATTCAGCCAACGCTCCTAGCTCGTCTGTTGTCACAAGTAAAATCGATTTTCCGACAGCGCCATTACGCCCGGTTCGTCCAGTTCGATGAATATAATGTTCAATCGATTGCGGGAAACTTGCGTGAACGACAAGAGCTAGATTATGAACATCAATTCCTCTCGCTGCGAGATTTGTTGATAGCAAATATCGAACGTGGCCAGATTTAAATTGATTCATCACGCGTAAGCGCTCTTCCTGCCTCATGCCACCATGCAGCTTTGCAAGCGATGGCGTCGTCGTTTTCATTTTTTGAAAAAGGTGGTCAACATCTCGTTGGGTTTCGCAAAAAATGAGCGCATTGTCTGCCTCTTCCTTGTGTAGCACATCAAGGATTACATCGTTTATTTGCCGTGTCGCTTGAACCGCCATATGCTGAATAGCAGGGGTGTCATTTGTTTCTTCGTTTTTCACATACACAGGGTCTTCCATTATGTTCTCAATGAGAGTTTCCACTTCTTCTGGGAACGTAGCAGAAAACAACAGTTGCGTTCGTTCTTTCGGCAATCGTTCAAAAATAGCATCGACTTGTTCTAGAAACCCTTTATTAAAAAGCTCGTCCGCTTCATCAATGACTACATATTGAAGCTTCGATACATCCAGTGTTCCTTTTTGTAAATGGTCAAGAACACGGCCTGGTGTTCCAACAACGACATGAGTTTTTTGCTTTAGGCTTAATTTTTGTTTTTCATAAGACTGTTTTCCGTAAATGGCTTTAATCTGGAGCCGTTTAAAGCGCCCGATTGCAGTTAGATCCTCTTTCACTTGATCCGCCAGCTCACGGGTTGGTGTTAAAATTAAAGAATGTACTTTATTCTCATCCCAATCTATTTTTTCACATAAAGGAATGCCATAGGCTGCTGTTTTACCACTTCCTGTTTGCGATTGAGCAACAAGATCCTGTTTTTCTTTATGAAGCAGCAACGGAATCACCATTTGCTGAATAGAAGTTGGACTAGTATAGTGTAAGAAAGATAGAGCACGTTTAATTTCGCTACTTAATGGATACTGAGAAAATAGTTTTTTATTCATACGACACCTCACACCCTTAAGCATACTCTATTTATCGCTAAATAGAAAAGCGATCCTGTTCATTTTATAATAGTCAATTTCAGGATTGACTTCAGAATTTACGTGTGGGAATGTCAACTACGTTACAAAAGGTTAGGTGATTTTTCATGGAAGGCATACAACAAGGACTCTTTTTACTAGTAGCGATTGCCTTTATCGTGTTGATGTTTGCGCTTATCCGTATCATTGTCCGGATCGTTTTTGCTTTATTTAAAAAATTAATTCAGTTGTTTCAACAAGTACGACCAAATAAATAGTGGCGAAAACTTGTCTATATACTAGTAAAAGGTGGACTGTTACATGAGTGAAGGCATGTTAAAAGAAAAACTACTAGCGGATAATGAAATGCAGTTTGAAGCTCTTTTAAACCTTATAAAATCTGTACCCGCTCGAAAAAGAACGTTATCTGTGGATTCCAGTGATCGTGATAAAAATTTTCGAGACGTTATGATGCATGTGTATGAATGGCAGGCAATGCTCGAGCGCTGGTATCGTGAAGGCATGGATGGCGATTCCCCTTTCATGCCCGCACCTGGGTTCAAATGGCGCAATCTACACTCTCTCAATCAACAGATATGGGAGGCGTATCAAGAGGTGACGTTGAATCAAGCGCTTAAAAAAGTAACATTAAGCCATGAGAGAGTGACGGCTTTAATTAAACGCCACACTGAAGAAGAACTCATGACGAAAAAGTACTACAAGTGGACAAAAACCAGTAGTTTGCATACATATTTTGCCGCGAATACGTTGAGTCATTATATATGGGCGTTAAAGAAGTGTAAGAACATTGCGGTGAAAATTCAAAGAACATGATCTACATCAATTCTACATTCTATGGTAGATGAATCTGGAGGAATCCTTTATGACACGTTCAAATCAAGTGGTTTTAATAACAGGAGCCGCAAGTGGAATTGGTTTTGAAATTGGAAAACGCTTTGCCTCAAATGGTGCAAAGGTGATGTTGGCTGACCGTGATGAAGCTGGATTAACACGTGCCAAAGCCTTTTTTAACGAGCAAGGTTATACAGCAAGTGTTGTTCTTGCTGACATCACACAAGAAGAAGATGTGCAACAAATGATTGAAAAGACCGTCAATCAATTCGGACGGTTAGACGTTTTAATAAACAATGCTGGCATGCAGCACGTTGCTCCAATTGAAGAATTTGAAGTGGAACGGTACCGTTTGCTTATTGAGATTATGCTTGTTGGACCGTTTTTAGCGATTAAATATGCTCTGCCGATTATGAAAGAGCAAGGTTTTGGACGCATTATCAATATGTCTTCTATTAATGGGTTAATAGGTTTTGCAGGAAAAGCCGCTTATAATAGTGCAAAACACGGCATCATCGGCTTGTCTAAGGTAGCTGCTTTAGAATGTGCCGAGTCAAATATTACGGTAAACTGCATTGCACCAGGGTATATCGACACCCCACTCGTACGTAATCAAATGAAAGATTTGGCTCGAGCGCGCGGCGTGGATGAACAAAAGGTGTTAGAAGATGTCATCTACCCGCTTGTTCCCCAAAAACGTTTAATCACCGTTGAAGAAGTCTCAAGCATGGCTGTTTACCTATCAACGGAAGAAGCCCGAGGCATTACCGGGCAAACGATGGTCATAGATGGTGGCTATACGGTGCAATAAAAGTAAATTTTTATACCAATTTGAAAAGATAATTATGAATGGTAGGATTGTACCCCTATCATTCTTCTGGCACCAACCTTCCTTACAAATACTTTTTCAAAAGCGTCTCAGGGATATGGCAATAATCGTCTGGGCATCGAGTCAATCGATTTTGGTGTTCCTCTGCGCTGCGTATGTAGTTTGTCAGTGGTAAAACCTCCACTACGATCGAACCTTTATCCTCTCTTGTATGGATAAACGCTTTCGCTTGATCAAGATGAGCAATCTTTTCACTATAAACGCCTGTTCGGTATTTTTTGCCGACATCTTGTCCTTGTTGATTAAGGCTATATGGATCAATGATTTCGAAAAAATAACCCATTAATTCGTGAACAGTGACTGTAAAGGGATCGAATGTTGTTTTGACACATTCTGCATAACCGTCATAAGGTCCTGCTAACGTCTGCGTTGTGCCATTTGCTCTTCCAGCTTCAGTTGATGTGACGCCAGGTAATGTTTGAATGAATGCTTGCACACCCCATAAACAGCCCCCGGCAAAATAGATGACTTCCATCTGTCTACGCCTCCCACTTTTTTTATCATTGTACATGCACAACCCTCATTCTGCTACCTTTCAGTAAAAAGCTCTTGCGTGTGACTTTACGTCACACCTTATGCTTAGTGTATCTTCATGTTGAAAGGATGAATGAAATGAATCAATCACTCTTTAAAAATCGCCCCTTTATCTTTTTGTTTATGGCAAGTTTTTTAGCGATTATTGGCTATAGCATGTTCTTTATGACAACGACATGGTTTGTGATTTCAGATCTTGGGTCAGCACGTTCATTAGGAATCATTTTAATTGCGATGACGGTGCCAAGAATTGTCATGATGGCGTTTGGTGGGGTCATTGCAGATAAATTTAAGAAAACGACTATTATGTTTAGCACAAGTTTCATTCAAGGAATATCGGTACTAATCGTATTTTTCTTTCATCAAGCAGGTGAATTACGCTTTGAATACCTTCTCGGATTAGGACTTATTTTTGGTACGTTAGACGCTTTCTCAGGACCTGCTGGTACATCGCTTATACCGAAATTGGTTCAAAAAAGCCAAATTAAGCAAGCGAACGCCATCATTCAAGGGCTTGGTCAAATTGGTTTTGTTGTTGGTCCTATCATTGCAGGAAGTGTGATGGAATTTGGCGGGGTAACAACAGGCTATCTCGTTGCTGCGATCATTGTGCTCTTGTCTGCTTTCTTTATGTTTCCACCATTCTTAAAAGAAGGTCCAGTAGATAATACGGTCAAACAAACGCCGCTTAAAGATTTACTAGAAGGGTTTTCTTATGTAAAAGCGAGTAAATATTTAGTTACAGGTATTCTTATTTTAATTACGCTAAACTTTTTTGCTTTTGGAGCGATTTCTATTGCCATTCCCATTCTTGTAGAAACATATGGTGGAACGCCTATTAATTTAAGTTATATTGAAGCGGGCTTAGGAATTGGTATGCTTGTCAGTACAGCCATTATCGGAACGGTAAAAATTCGCCGTCGCGGCTTGACGTCGATCCTCGGCTTAATTGCGACACTTGTCGTAGCCGTTGCTTTTAGCCAGATTCCAAATTTAGCTGTGTTAACGGCACTTGCATTTTTACTTGGTTTTTCAATGACCTTTGTTTCCATTCCTTTCTTTACGTCGGCTCAAGAAGATACAGATCCACGCATTATGGGCAGGGTCATGAGTATTGTCTTTCTTGCTATGAATGGATTTGATCCTCTTGCGTACGCGGGTGTGACATTTCTAGTATCCAGAGGGATTGATATTCAATCGATTATTCTCACGTTTTCACTTATTGGATTATTCATTGCGTTTCTCCTTTTATGGAAAGGCAAAACCTATCGAAAACATAAATCAATCTATTAAAAAAAGTGAGCAAAAGCTCACTTTTTTCTACATCATCTATCCTTATTCGACAGCCGTTAATTCCTCTTCAACGACCCATTTGTGATTCTGAACTTCTTCTCCATCTGTTGTGGTAAAATCAACCATATAAACGGTTGTACTCTGTGCTGAATCAATTTCCGCTACAGCACCTTCCATCCCTGTCATATGAGAGGCGTCCATCGATGCTTCTTCACCGATTTCGAGAGGCTCTTCCCCCACTTCTACAAATTCTTCATGTACGACCCATTCATGATCTTCCACTCGTTGACCGCCATCTGTCGGATCATAAGAAACCGTATAGACGGTCGTATCAAACGCTCCTGTTATTACGACCTCAACACCGTTCATTTCCGGCATATGCCCGTCTTCAATATAAGCTGTCGTTCCAACTGGAAACAACGGATCTTCAGCCTCTTCTAAGCCTTCGGGTATTTCGCCTGAACTTGATAAATCCATTTCATGCCCAGCATGTTCATCGCTCGCTTCATCATGTGTGTCATGTTTCTCAGCGGTTTCAGAGGTATCGTCTGTTTCTCCATTTCCACATGCAACAAGGGTAAAGGTTAGTCCGATAAGTGTTGCTGCCACTATAGAGTTATTTTTTCGCATATGTAAACCTCCTAAAGTATTTTCATAAATATACCATACCCTTGTATAGTATTAGAAGATGGATTATTAAAAATGAGGATTTATCACTAGTGCAAGCCATATAGAATGACAGTTAATGATCGTCTTTTCGTTTAAATGTTGATCCCCTGGACTCATGTGCATTAATGATCGTGAAAAAGGCATGCTTGTCTACCGCATAAATGGCTTTTTTGAGCTGCATAATTTCCATTCGCTTCACGACAACATAAAGCACATCTTTTTCGTCACCCTCGTAACCACCCTGTCCTTTTAACCGTGTGACTCCTTTTCCTAACCGCTGTGTGAGAATATTTGTTAGTTCATCGTAGTGACTTGATACGATCATGACCGCTTTTGTTGAATCTAACCCTTCTACAACGGTATCAATGGCTTTCGCAGCAACATAGTACGTCAGCACCGAGTACATCGCATTCTCTATACCAAATACAAACACTGCCCATGCAAAGACAAAGATATTAAAAACGAGGACACATTCACCGACTGTGAACGGCAATCGTTTTGTGATAAGTAAGGATAAAATTTCTGTACCGTCCATGGCACCGCCATTTCGAATGACGATCCCAACTCCAATTCCTAATAACAGCCCACCAAAAATTGTTGCTAATAAAGGGGTATCTGTTATGGGCGCAAAGTGAAACTGATGTAAGATCGCCTCGGTTGCGGCTAATCCAATGATTCCGAGAAGAGAGTAAACGAAAAAAGATTTTCCTAAATGTTTATAGCCTATGTATAAGAAAGGAATGTTCAAGAGAAAGACGAGTAATCCGAAATTAATTGACGTTATGCGGTTTAAGATTAAAGATATCCCAATAATTCCACCGTCGATAATGTTATTTGGTAATAAGAATAATTCAATCGCGACAGCAGCAAAAATAGCACCTACAATCACAAGTAGCCATCGAACTGAAGAGTAAGATCTCAACGTAAACGCCTCCCTCTCTTTTACTATGGTCAATTGGAGAATTATTATGCAATATTACCCATGTATGGATCATCCTTTAGACTCAATTCATGTGAACAAATGATGAAATTCGTGTTCTTACTTCAATGTCGAATGGATTGAACCGATTTAATGAGTAAGGCAAGTCTTATATTTTTAACTAAAGGAGACATTCATGGATAAGTCGTCATACATTGGTATTTTTCTAGGTTTTTGCACAATCGTACTTGGTATCCTTTTAAAAGGGTCAAGTCTTGAAGTTTTACTAAATCCTGCAGCAATTGTCATCATCTTACTAGGAACGTTCGCTTGTGTGTTCATTGCGTTTCCTTTTGACGATATTAAACGAATTCCAAAGCTTTTCCGCGTTCTTTTTTCAAATAGAAAAGACGAAACCCAAGAGGAGATCATTGAACATTTTGTTGAGTATGCATCCATATCTAGACGAGATGGCATGCTTGCGTTGGAAGGCAAAATCGACGAGATTGAGGATCCTTTTTTTAGACAAGCGATTCGTATGATGATTGATGGCCAAGATCCTGATTTTATTCGTCATGCGATGCACGAGCGCATTGATGCAATGCAAGAGCGACATGCTTCAGGAGCTGCTATCTTTAGTCAAGCTGGCACGTACTCGCCAAGCTTAGGCGTTTTAGGAGCAGTGCTCGGTTTAATTGCTGCTTTAGGAAATTTAGACGATATTACGATGCTAGGGGAATCAATTGCCGCTGCTTTCGTTGCTACGCTGCTCGGAATTTTCTTCGGTTACGTACTTTGGCACCCTTTTGCAAACAAATTAAAACGAAAGTCAAAGGTTGAGGTTTTACATCAACATATGATTATTGAAGGCACGATTGCGATTATTAACGGAAGCTCTCCTCGTTCAATCGAAGAATACTTAAGTGTGTATCTAGAAGAGAAGAAACAACATCGCGTAAAGGGAGGAGTCGAGAGTAAAAATGTTGCAGAAGCGGAGATCTAGATCGCGGTCTGAAGATGAGCATGTGGATGAATCGTGGCTTCTACCTTATGCTGATATGCTAACGTTATTAGTTGCGTTGTTTATTGTGTTGTTTGCCATGGGTCAAGTCGATCAAGCAAAATATGATGAATTACGCGTTGTCCTTTCTGAAACCCTCGGTGGCAAAGGCATTCTTGATTACCAAGATTCGATCGTTGAAGACGAAAGCCCTACCGAAGATTCAACCATCTCGACAGAGCTATTAAGCGAAGCAGCGAAAGTTGAGAAATCCGAACTGGAGCAACTGCAATCCCAGCTTAATGGCTACATAGAGGAAAAAGCACTGGCTGACCGTTTGCAAACGGAGCTCGGTGCATCCGGGTTGCTTATTACGATTAACGACGGCATTTTGTTTGATTCTGGAAGCGCCGAGCTACGACAAAACTCTCATGAGCTAATGGAACAATTGTCTGCAATGCTTGCTTCTGACCCTCCCCGCTATATACAAGTATCTGGACATACCGATAATGTTCCGATGGCAGGAGCAACTTTTGAATCTAATTGGGATTTAAGTGGCGCTCGTGCATATAATGTAATGAAGCTATTCTTAGAATCAAATTATTTAGAGGCGCATCAACTCTCTTATACAGGATACGGTGAATATCACCCAGTAGCGTCAAATGACACGACAGAAGGAAGAGAACAAAATCGACGCGTTGAAATTTTGGTCCTTCCATTGGAAAACTTAACTGAAGTAGAATCATCGTAATGTAAAACACCTAGATCTCGCTACGTGAATGTTATGCGCGCGATGTCTAGGTGTTCTTGTATAGATTTGACAGTAAAATAAGCGCTCTTATACAATAAGATAAAAGAAAGCTTACTTGTCGTTGGAAGAAGGTGTGTCTTTGTCTAAAGAAGTTGGTTGGATGGTTTTACGTACATTCATAATCATTCTTTCTCTTATTTTGTTTGGCTGGCTCGTTGCTAGACTGTTTTCCCTTACATATCCATTCTGGTTTGCGGCATTATTTGCATGGATGCTCCAACCGGTTGCCCGTTTTTTTCAATATAAATTGAAATTTAACAAAGGATTTGCAAGTTTATTTGGTTTATTAGGTGGCATCTTAGCAATAAGTGCGGTTCTAACAGGAATTGTGTTTCTTGTGTACTTTAGTTTGCGCCAGTTTTTCGAACAAGTTCCAACTTGGATTGAAGAAGGTGCTGAAAAGATACAGATCTTCTTTAATGAAACGATTTTGCCGTTATGGCACCAATTCCTTCAAACGTTCGATCAGTTCGATGCAGGTGGCACTAGTCCACTCTCAGAAGGGATTAATCAATTAGGGACCTCGATTAGTAATCTTGTCGGTGATCTCGGACAGGCTGCGCTAGATCTTATTGGAAACATTCTTATTGGTCTTCCAAGTTTTCTAGTTGCTTTTCTGTTTATTATCTTAAGCATTTATTTTATGGGAAAAAGCTGGAGTTTTTACCAATCGGTCTACGATCGTCACATTCCTCGTAAAGTTCGTACTAAAGGAAAAGAGTTTGTACAAGCAACACGGATTCGTTTGTTCGGATTTATTCGTGCTCAAATCATTCTCATGATGGTTACAGCGGTGATTGTGTTTGTAGGCTTGCTGATCCTCAACGTGGAAAACGCTTGGATGCTAGCGATTGTTGTTGGGATTGCTGAATTGCTGCCTTATTTAGGAACTGGGACCATATTAATTCCGTGGTTTGTGTATCTTTTCGTAACAGGAGATATTTCAGGGGGATTAGGCATCGCTATTCTATATGTCATCATCGTGATCATTAGGCAAATGCTCGAACCGAAGATTTTGTCGACAAATATGAATTTAAATCCCGTAGCGGTTTTAATTTCACTTTTTGCCGGACTGCAGTTGTTTGGCGCTTTTGGACTTTTCTTAGGTCCGGTATTACTCGTGCTAATCGTCATCCTCAATGACATCGGCTTTTTTCGAACGGTTATTCATTTTATTCGTTTCGGTTTTGATGATACAAAAGCAAATTAAAAACAAGCCACTCACTAACCGGAGTGGCTTGTTTTTTTGTTATTGATTGCTTTGTTCATCTGTTTTGTCATCATAATGGTGATCGGCATCAGCTTCTCCGGAATGCTCATCTGCATCTTGTTCGCGTTCTAATTCTCTGGTTGTTTCTGTATCACGATCAAGTTGTGCATGATGCAATCCTACTGCGCGATCTTCTTCACTACTATCAGCGAAGGGCTCTTCCGCTTCTTCCTGGGCTTCCGTTGTTCGTTTTGCATAAGGAAGTGCCTCTAACCGCTCATACGGGATTTCTTTTCCAGTATCCACACAGATCCCGTACGTTCCGTCTTCCATGCGCTCTAAGGCTTCATTTATTTCTGAAAGACGTTGTTCATCCGCTTCGTTAATCGTCTGCGTCCGTACACGGTCTTCATATTCTGAAGCTGTTTCAGCTAAATGGTTATCCACACCTCTGGCAATATCACCACGGGTTTCAGACATTTCTCCTTCAGGTGTCGACGTTCGATTTTCTATTGATGCTTTCATTGATTCCAATTCTTTTTTCAAAAATTTTAATTGATCATTCGTTAATGACATAAGCCATCCTCCTATCGTATATAGTCTACTGTTCCCTGATCATTCTTTGTTCAAACAAATAGACATGGGAAGACGACGGACATTAAATGACATCACGCTTTTTGAAAAGAATGTGCCCAAGAATGAGGAAAAGGATGCTATGTCCTAGTATAAAGAGAACCGATTGCCATAAACCATCAAACGGTGCTGAGAACATTTGCAGTTCAAAGATATTAATTAAATCAACATGAGTTAAGACAACCCACTTCGGCCATTCGAAAAACTCGTTCAGAGTCGTAAAAATACCACCAAAAAAATAAGGGATAAGCGCAACGACAATCGTAATAGCTGTGTTTCGAGTCAGTGTCGCAATTAAAAGGGCAAGTGTAAAATAAAAAGTCATCCCAGGTAAAGAATACAACATAAATCGAAGGGTTGTTAGAAACCCTTCTCCCCACGACAAGCTAGAATCACCGTTAAAGAGAATCATATGCACGGGGTAGATGACGAGACTCATAGCGAGATAGAGTCCTACACCAATTAAAAGAGTTGTGAACCATTTTGCAAATAATAGGGTGTGACGCGAAACAGGACGGATTAATAACTGTTTAATCGTTCCAGAGCGAAACTCCCCTGCAACAGCACCTGTCATTTGTATTACAACGTAAATGTTAATCATTTGCGCAAGTGTCGTAAAACCAAGAACGAGAAAAAGTTGACCTAACAAAACAGTTCCAGCAAACGAATCTGCCAGTAGCGTAAGGCCGGTTCCTAGCAATAGACTTCCAAAGAGGACGATAAGAAAGATCCATATTTTTCGTCCATACCACGCTTTTTTAAACTCATTTTTCATTAATGAAAGCATCATAATGACGTCCCTCCCTTTTCTTCTGTTAAGGAGAAGTACGCATCTTCTAAGCGTTTCTTATACGATAAGCTGTAGACCGATAAAGATGCTTGACTGAGTTTATGAATAACGTTTGGAATCTCTTGAAAGGATACATTCTTAATCTCTAAATGTTGCTCGATCTGTGTCACGTCCCACTTTTCTTTTAAAAGCTGTTCGGCTTCTAGAAGCGGCTGTACTTCAATTGAGACTGTGACGGTTTCCGATTCTTCTTTCATTGCCTTCACACTTACTTCATCGACGAGCTGGCCATTTTTAATAATGACGGCACGGTCACACAACATCTCAATTTCACTTAGCTGGTGACTCGAAACAAGTAATGTTACTTCATCTTTCGTAGCAAGTTGTCTTAGGTAGTCCCGTAAATCTCTTATGCCTTGAGGGTCTAACCCATTCGTTGGTTCGTCTAAAAGCAAAACGCTCGGGCGATGCAAAATTGAAATGGCTATGCCTAGGCGTTGTTTCATTCCTAGTGAATAAGACTTTACTTTTCTATGTATTGCATGTTCTAAATCTACAAGTTTTACGACTTCTTCCATTCGTTCTTTCGTGATAGGCCGTGGGCTCATATCAGCAAAATGCTGCAAGTTTTGCATGCCTGTTAAATAGGTATATAAATCCGGATTTTCAACAATGGCGCCGACATGTTCTAACGCTTGCTCGCGATTTAAAGATAAGCTATTCCCTTCAATATAAACCTCCCCGTCATCTGGCTTAATGAGAGAAACCATCATCCGAATGGTCGTCGTTTTTCCAGATCCATTTGGTCCTAAGAATCCATAGATTTTACCCCGTTCCAGTGAAAAGGATAAGTCTTGAATCACAGGCTTTCCACCGAGTGACTTACTTAAATGTTCAACGACCAAAGGGTACGCATTCATTTCCATCATGTACACTCCTTTCATTTCCAATTACAGTCATTATACGCACACTTTTCACTTGACGTACAGAAAGACGGCTCAAAAAAGCACGACTGCAGCTTGTTGCTACAATCGTGCTTTCTGTATATCTATTCTTACTCTGTTGTATCAATGACGACTTTTAACTGTTGTGCTTTTCCTCGTTCATTCTCATCATATGCGTAGGAACCGTTCGAATAGCGATCGGCGCGGCGGTACGTGCTAGGGTCAACCAGCACACGCTCATCTTGATCGGTTTGAATCATAAATTGTTTCGTTTCTGGTGTAATCTTTTTAAAGCCGACTAAGCGGTGTGGGTTTGATTTTAATTCTCGCAGTAAAACCGAACCACGTTTGTTTCGACTTGATTTTTCAAATTCGGTAATCGGCATGCGCTTAACCGATCCTCTTTGTGTAACACAAAGGAATTCAACTGTATCTTCAAGTTCAAACGTTTCAAAACCAACGATGAAATCATCAGGTTTGACGTTCATCCCCTTCACACCAGCTGCTCGCTGTCCAACGAGAGATACATCGGTTTCCGAAAACCATAAGCCATAGCCTAAATGTGTTGCTGCGAAAAGTTCTTTCTTGCCATTTGTTTTTTCCACAGAAGCTAACGCGTCATCTTCTTTAAGTTTCAGCGCCATAAGTGGTTTTGAATGACGTTGGGCTTGATATAATTTTAATTCTGATCGTTTAATCATCCCATTACGCGTTATAAACAGTAATGACTCTTCTGTATCAAACGATGAAACGATCATCGATTCAACCAGTTCGTCATCGGG
This sequence comes from Alkalihalobacillus sp. LMS6, assembly GCF_024362765.1. Lineage (NCBI taxonomy): Bacteria > Bacillati > Bacillota > Bacilli > Caryophanales > Bacillaceae > Alkalihalobacillus > Alkalihalobacillus sp. LMS6. The sequence goes on from NZ_CP093302.1 coordinate 1,839,660, forward strand.
ATCAATCGGAATTAAATTGGCAATATGCTGACCATCATCTTTCCAGCGTATATCCGGGAGCTGATGAATTGGCAAATAGAGATAGTTGCCTTTTTTTGTGAAGAGAAGAAGGACATCTGTCGTAGATGCGACTTGGGATTGTAGCACCGTATCACCTGTTTTCATACCAGGTGCATCTTTGCTTGATGCTGTATAAGAACGAAGGCTTGTCCGTTTCACATATCCTGAGTGCGTAATCGTGACGCGTACATCTTCTGTGGCAACGAGCTGATCCATATCAATCTTTAGTTCTTCGATTTCTTCTTTAATAACAGTTCGACGCTCAGAATGAAACTGCTTCTTCACTTGTAGGAGCTCTTTTTTAATAACGCTAATTAATTTTTTCTCACTTGCAAGAATCGCTTCCAGTTCAGCGATACGCTTTTTTAGTTCATCTGCTTCGTGCTCAAGCGTTGTAATATCAGTATTTGTTAAACGATAAAGTTGCAAATTAACGATCGCTTCTGATTGCGGTTCGGTAAAGGCAAACTGGTCTTGAAGGTTTTGTTTTGCATCTTTTTTATCTTTTGATGCGCGAATGACCGTGATGACTTCATCTAGAATGGAAACAGCTTTGATGAGGCCTTCGACAATGTGGGCACGCTCTTGTGCTTTTTTTAGCTCAAATTGCGATTTTCTTGTGAACACGTCTTTTTGGTGGTCGATGTATGCTTGCAACAGTGGTTTAAGACCCATAAGTTGTGGCGTTTTTTTATAAATCGCCACCATATTAAAATGATACATCACTTGCAAGTCGGTATGCTTAAACAAGTAGTTTAAGATGGCATTTGGTTCCGCTTCTTTTTTCAATTCCACGACAATCTTCATGCCTGTCCGATCGGTATCATCTCTTACTTCGGCGATGCCATCTACTTTTTTATCAAAGCGGATCTCGTCCATTTTCTTAACAAGGTTGGCTTTTACGACTTCATATGGAAGTTCAGTGATCACGATTTGTGTGCGGCCGCCTCGTACTTCTTCAAAAGCGGTTTTCGCACGAACAACGACTTTCCCTTTTCCCGTTTCGTACGCTTTGCGAATGCCATCCAAGCCTTGGACGATTCCGCCGGTTGGAAAATCAGGCCCTTTAATAATTGTCAAAAGGTCATTAATCGTTGTATCTGGTTTTTCCATTAAACGAACAGCGCCATCAATGATTTCTGGTAAATGATGAGGAGGGATATCCGTTGCGTACCCTGCGGAGATCCCAGTTGAACCATTCACTAAAAGATTTGGGTACATGGCAGGCAACACGACTGGTTCTTCAATGGAATCGTCGAAGTTTGGAATATAGTCTACCGTTCCCTTGTCCAGATCCCGCATCAGTTCGGCGCTAATTTTTGATAAACGAGCTTCTGTATAACGCATCGCCGCGGGTGGGTCGCCATCGATCGAACCGTTATTCCCGTGCATATCGATGAGAAGTTGGCGTACTTTCCAATCTTGACTCATACGAACCATTGCATCATAGACAGAACTATCACCATGAGGATGATAGTTCCCAATAACATTTCCGACGGTTTTTGCCGCTTTTCGATAAGGTTTGTCAGCGGTATTTCCATCTGTATACATCGCATACAAAATACGACGCTGCACTGGTTTCAACCCGTCCCTTGCATCAGGTAGCGCTCGTTCTTGAATAATGTACTTACTATATCGACTAAAGCGATCTCCGATGACATCTTCTAAGGGGAGATCAAGGTACTTTTCTGCTTTTGCCATTTATGCTTCCTCCCCTACATGAAGGTTTTCATTTTCTAAGATGTTCGTCTCTTCTTCTAAACCAAATGCGACGTGGCTTTCTATCCATTTCCGTCGGGGTTCTACTTTGTCACCCATTAAGGTTGCTACATGTCTTTCTGCACGAGCAGCATCTTCTAATCGAACGCGGATGAGTGTGCGTGTCTCAGGATCCATCGTTGTTTCCCAAAGCTGTGTGGCATTCATTTCGCCTAAACCTTTATAGCGTTGAACCGTTGAACCTTTTCCAATCGTCTTTAACGCTTTTTGAAGTTCAGTTTCTTCCCACGCGTATTCGACTTTCTCTTTCGCACCTGACCCTTTGCTCACTTTATAAAGAGGTGGGAGCGCAATGTAGATTTTGCCACTGTCAAGGAGAGGTTTCATATAGCGATAGAAGAACGTTAGCAGCAATACTTGGATATGCGCTCCATCTGTATCTGCATCCGTCATAATGACAATTTTGTCGTAATTGCAGTCTGATAAATCAAAATCAGCGCCAACACCAGCGCCAATCGTGTGGATGATTGTGCGAATTTCTTCGTTTTTCATAATATCATCAAGTTTTGCTTTTTCTGTGTTAATGACTTTGCCTCGTAATGGTAGTACAGCTTGGAATTTCCGATCCCGTCCTTGCTTTGCTGAACCACCAGCTGAATCTCCCTCGACTAAATAAAGCTCATTTCGCTCAGGGTTTCGAGATTGTGCAGGCGTTAACTTCCCGCTCAACAATACATCTTTTCGCTTGTTTTTCTTTCCATTCCGAGCATCTTCACGAGCTTTACGGGCGGCTTCCCGTGCTTGAGCTGCTTTAATGGACTTTTTAATTAAAGAAGTCGCAACCGTTGGATTCTCTTCTAAGTAGTAAGAGAGCTGCTCTGAAATAATGGCATCGACTGCTGGTCGGGCTTCTGCAGTACCGAGCTTGCTTTTCGTTTGACCTTCAAACTGAAGTTTCGCTTCCGGCACACGAACCGAAATGACAGCGGTAAAGCCTTCACGAATGTCTGAACCATCCAGTTTTTTATCTTTCTCTTTAAGTAAGCCGACTTTTTTCGCATGTTCGTTCATCATTCTTGTTACGGCCGTCTTTGCACCAAGTTCATGAGTTCCACCATCACGTGTCCGAACATTATTGACAAAGGATAAGACGTTTTCAGTGTACGCATCATGAAATTGAAAGGAAAAGTCCATTTCAATCCCGTTTGTTTGCCCTGAAAATGACACAACAGGATGTAACGGTTCTTTTCCTTCATTTAAATAATCAACAAACGCTTCCAAACCGGTTTCAAATTGAAAGAGTTCTTCCATTTCTTTTCCTGTTCGTTCGTCTTTTAACGTAATCGCAACACCGCGTAATAGAAATGCCGCTTCTTTTAATCGTTCTGAAAGCGTATCGGTGTTAAAATTTACGTTTGAAAATATGGACTCATCTGGTTTAAAGCGAACGATCGTCCCAGAGCCTCTTGTTTTCCCTTTTTTTTCTAACGTTGTGACGGGTTTTCCGCCCTTTTCAAATCGCTGTACATAACGATGACCATCGCGTTTAATATCTACTTCTAACCAACTTGAAAGTGCGTTGACAACAGAAGCACCTACACCGTGTAGACCACCACTTGTTGCATAGCCCCCTTGACCAAATTTACCACCAGCGTGCAAAACGGTAAAAATAACTTCCGGCGTCGGCTTGCCAGATCGGTGCATGCCGACTGGCATTCCTCTTCCTTCATCTTGGATGGACACGCTCCCATCTTTATGGATCGTGACATAGATCGAAGCCCCATGCCCTCCTAACGCTTCATCTACGGCGTTATCGACAATTTCATATACGAGGTGATGCAACCCACGTGCATCGGTAGAACCAATATACATTCCTGGTCTTTTACGGACTGCCTCGAGCCCCTCAAGTACCTGGATGGAATCATCATTATATTCATGTTGTTTTGCCATTCCGTTCCCCTTCCTTATTAGCAGCCCACATATGAGTACAAGTGTTCTGTAAAAAGAATATACTCCATCTTTATTTTAGTCAATGTTTTCCTTGATGCAACAGTTTTTTTCTATTAAAACCTTATCACGACTGTTTGACCACTGCAAATTTTTCCATAAAAAGCCCGTACCACAACCATTTGCAGTACGGGTATTGTTTATTTAAATTTTGCGTGCTCCACTTTAATACAGCGATCCATAACGGTTTCCACGTTATGCTCTTGCAGGTAGTCATATGCCCCCTCATCAACAACACCTAACTGTGTCCAGAATATAGGAATGCCAGCCTCCACGGTTTCCTTTGCAAGCTCAGGTAAAAATTCGCTCCTGCGGAAGATGTTTACCATATCAACTTCTACATCTAAGTCTGAAATCGAGCGATATGACTTTTCACCTAAAACATGCTCGACATTAGGATTGATCGGTACAATTTTATACCCTGCATCTTGCATGGCTTGTGTGACCATATAGCTTGTACGATCGGGATTATCTGATAATCCAACTACTGCAATACGCTTTTTCGTGTCTAAGATTTCTTTTATTCGTTGATCAGATGGGTTTTTCATGTCCATACACTCCTTTTATTCGTTTAGTAGACCTTTTTCTTGTAAAAATTCTCGTGCAACATCTGCTGGATCTTCATCGTTGATGTCAACACGGTAATTAAGTTCAGAAATTTCGTCTTCCGTACCAATGCCTGCTAGTTGATTTAGAATGTCTTCTAGTTCAGGATACTGATTCATCGCAAAGCCACTAACGAGCGGCGCAGCTTGATAAGGTGGGAAAAGTGTAGCGTCATCTTCTAACACAACCATATCATACTCCACAATTTGTGGGTCGGTTGAAAAGACATCGCTCAATTGAATGCTGCCATTTGAAATTGCTTGATAGCGGGTAGAAACATCAATGGTTGTGACGTTGTCGAATTCAAATCCATACACCTCTTCAAAGCCACCATACCCGTCTTCACGATCAGCGAATTCAAACGTAAAGCCGACATCTAATTCGTTGGCATAAGGAGCAAGGTCAGAGATCGTCTCCACTTCTAATTCTTCTGCCAAATCTCGTGGCATGGCAAGTGCATACGTATTTTGGAAGCCCATTGGTTCAAGCAAGATGTCACCTGTTTCTTCAAAAATACCGTCGCGAGCTTGCTCATACGATTCGCGCTCATCATAACTAAAGTCTTCAATGTTTAATAGATCCGCGAGTACGGTTCCAGTAAATTCAGGGTATATCGCGATATCATCAACTTCTAATGCATTAAAGTTTACACTTGTTGTCCCAAGTGGTGCAATGACTTCGACTTCTAAATCCGTTTCTTGTTCAATTAAATGCTTGTACATATTTGCTAAGATTGGGGGCTCAGGCCCCATTTTGCCACCGATGACGATATCGGCTTGTCCTACACCACGTACGGCATTAACCGTTGGTGGAACGAGAACGATTAATAGAGCTAATACGACAACAGCCATTATAGGCTTATAAGACCCAGCTCCTTTTTTCTTTGTGCGACGTTCTGTAAAGCGCAAAATAAAGTCAAAGAAAAGCGCGAGTAAAGCAGCTGGTAAGGCGCCAAATAAAATATACTCATTGCTTGTACGCTGGATTCCGAGCATAATAATTTGACCAAGTCCACCTCCACCTACTAAGGCAGCTAGCGTGGCCGTTCCTACTATTAAAACCATGGACGTACGAATACCTGCCATGACGGTTGGCATTGCAAGAGGTAGCTCAACTTTCAACAATCGCTTACGTCCGTTCATACCCATTCCTTTTGCTGCTTCAATTAACGCAGGGTCAACTTCTTTTATCCCTGTATACGTATTTCGCAATATTGGCAAGAGCGCGTACGCTGTGAGTGCAACAATTGCAGGTGTAATGCCGATCCCTACAAATAGAACTAAAAATCCGAGTAATGCTAGTGAAGGTATGGTTTGTAAAACCGCCGCAATTCCGATTACAAATTCAGAATAACGCGTATACCGTGTGAGTAAAATCGCAATTGGAATTGCAATGGCAACGGCAATTAATAACGAGATAAGTGAAAGTTGTAGATGCTCCCAAAACGATTGAAGCAATAAGTCTGAACGTTCTTCAAAAAGTGTAAAATAAGATTCCCAAAAAGATGTCATACGTGAATTAAGTGGAATCGATCGTCTGCACGAACCCTAACGATTCACTTGTCCTTTCAATTACATTAGGGTTATGCGTGATGAAGTGATGGTTGAATCGCTAATTTAGCTAGGTTTTGGTACGAGACGCTTCCAATACACTTTCCATTCTCGATGACAGGAAGTGCTGGCAAATTTCGCTCTTCTAATTGTTGAAATGCTTCTTCGATCGTTGCGTTAGCGGCGACCGTTTGATAGTTGATAATCGGTTGTCCAAAGTAAAAGACACCCTCTAATTCACCAGATTCAGAAACAATAAACTGTAATTCTTGTCTTCCTTCGTCAAGAATTTCATTGACAAACTCGCTTTCTTCATTAGAAGAAAGCACCGTTTTGATGGTTGGGTTGTGCTCCGAGTTCGCTTTCGTCAAAAATTGCGCGACTGATTCAGAAGCGGGATTTGCAAGAAGTTGCTGAACGGTACCGATTTGTAAGACTCGTCCGCTTTCCATCATTGCAATACGGTCACCTAACAATTTTGCTTCATCCATATCATGTGTTACAAAGACAATGGTCTTTTTAATTTCTCGTTGCAATGCTTTAATATCTTTCTGTAGAGATGCTCTTGAGATGGGATCAAGTGCACTAAATGGCTCGTCCATTAACAAAATATCAGGATCGGCAGCCAATGCTCTTGCCACACCGACACGCTGCTGTTGCCCACCAGACAGATCTTCAGGCAAACGGTCTCGATACGTTTCTGGTTCCAGGCCGACTAAGGTTAGCAGTTCATCAATCCGAGCAATCGTGTCGTCTCGTTTCCACCCCTTTAATTCAGGAACAATGGAAATGTTTTCTGCGACCGTCATATGGGGAAATAAGGCGATTTGCTGCAGCACATATCCTATATTCCAACGCAATTGATGAATATCACCATTTCCTGTATTCTTATTATCAATTAAAATCTCTCCTGTAGTTGGCGAAATTAACCGATTGATCATTTTTAAAGTGGTTGTTTTGCCGCACCCACTTGGTCCGATCAAGACAAAAAACTCCCCTTTTTCAATCGTGAAATCTGCTTCAGCTACAGCCTTTGTTCCGTCTTCGTACTCTTTTGATACGTGATTAAATGTAATCAATACTTCCTACACCCCTTTTAACAAAAACGCTCTTTATTCATACCCGTTATCATGCCTAGTTAACCTTACATTCATGAAAAAAACACGCGAAAATATTCGCGTGTTATCGTTGAAATGCTGCCGCTCCAGTAAGGAACCCAGATTGTCCGATTGATTGTCCACCGTCGATTGTGACGCACGTTCCATTTATATATGATCCTTCAGGTGATAGTAAGTATTGTGCTAAACGAGCAACTTCTTCTCCTTTGCCAAAACGCTGCAACGGAACGCTTTTTAATGCCATTTTGTGTGCCTTTTCACTTTGAATCAGCTTGTCAACACCACCAGTATTTTCGATTGGTCCTGGCGCAATCGCATTGACGCGAATGCCGTATGAAGCGCCCCACTCTACCGCGAGGGTTTTCGTCATCGCCAGCACACCTGCTTTGGCACTGGCTGAATGAACAACTCCTGGTCCTCCTGTTTCAGCGTAGGTGGCCACAATATTTACCATTGATCCTGCTTGCTTATCGCTAATCCAACGTTTTCCGATTGTTTGCGTCATATGCCATGTTCCGTTTAAAACAATGTCAATGACAGCATGCCAACCGTTTTCACTTAAATCTTCGGACGGGCAAAGAAAATTTCCAGCGGCATTATTCACAACACCTGTAATTGGCCCGACGTGATCATAGACGTCTTGAACCATTTTTTCGATATCCTCACGGTTTCGTACATCTAAAGCAAACGTTTGAATTTGCTCAGGAAATGTTTCGAGTTCTTGCTTTGTTTGTGCAAGTCGTTCTTCATTCCGCGCGCAAACAATAACACGTGCACCTGCTTGGGCAAATTGTTTAACCATGGCTTTTCCCATTCCGCTGCTACCGCCAGTAACAACAATCACTTCATTTTCCATATTGACCTGACCTCCTGCCTCATGCAAATCGTTCTCCTCCCTTTCATTATGAAGAAAATCACAGAAAATTGAAAGGGTTTACAAAAACAAAAGTTTACTTTATTTCTCAGCAGAACGTGAGTAATGGATTTTTGCAACGGGAAAGGCAATTACTCAGCCTTTCAGTATTAACTGCAAAATAAACGTTCCATGAAATAATCATTTCACAGAACGTTTATTTTACGTTAAACTAGAGTTGAGGTGACCAAGATGTCGATATTCGCTAAAATTAATCATCACGATTCTCGAAAGGATCAGCAGCAGATTAACCATGACAAGCACACGTTCCGACGTTTAGATGAAATGCCTGATTTTATTCAAGGCTATGTTCAATATATTTTGTCGTTAGGTTATAGTCATTCAACCATTCAACGCTATATTTACGATTACGTCGATTTTTTTAATTTTGTCCAGCGACAAAGTGGTGAAGAAACATTTTCATCAACGTCGGTCAAGCTAGATGATTTTGCCCAATTAAACCAACAAGGGATTGAACACTATGTTTCGTTTCTAGCAATGGAGTTAGAAAATGAAGCGAAAACGATTAACCGAAAACTATCTGCTCTTCAATCCCTCTTTCATTATTTAATAAAACAATATGGACTTTCAGATAACCCTGTTTTAGCCGTGACACGACCAAAAGTAAAAAAACGAGAACCGGTATATTTATCAATTGAAGAAATGAAAGCAATTGTGAACCTTGCATTAAGTGAGGAAGGCTTAAGCACAAGGCAAAAAAAGTATCACGAGTTGCTGCGGATGCGGGATTATACAGCAATCATGCTTCTTGTGCGTACCGGATTACGGGTGTCTGAACTAGCGTCTCTTCAACATGCCAACATCGATTTTTCTCACCAGGAAATGCGTGTACTTGGCAAAGGCAATAAACAGCGGACAATTCCATTGTCGGAAGAAGTTTTGCAAGTTATTCAACAATACATCGAGAGTCTGCCTATTCATGCTCGACCTAACCAACACGCTCCCCTTTTGGTCGGTTTTGACTTTCGGACGATGACGTATACATCCTCCATTGGTGTAAGCGCACTGCAAAAAATGATTCAACGACTAATTGATCGTGCAAAGATGACAATCCCTTCTCTTGAAAATCGAACGATTACGGCTCACAAACTTCGTCATAGTTTTGCAACGGCGCTAATTCGGAATGGTGTAAATGTATTGACGTTACAACAGTTATTAGGCCACGAATCTGTTGCGACAACCCAAGTATATGCGCATGTAGACTATGAAGCGAAAATTAAAGCGATTCATTCGTGGTAAAGACGATTTGTCCCTGGATAAATCGTTTTTTGTCTGATCTTCTACTGCTTGTGTTAAAACGAATTATCATTGTTCGTGTTACAAAATGAAACTTACGTTTAGTCCCAATCCCTTTCGTATATTCATAACTTATTAAGTTTACATAATAAATAGTATGTAAACTTAATAAATGCATGTTTTTATTACACAATCATACATAACTTATTCCTATTAATTTTAATAAATCATGTATAGTCTCATTTTTGTCGGACAAACTACAAGCAACTTCCAAAGATAACGAACGTAGAATATGCGCAAAAAGGAGTGAGTCTAATGTTTTCCTTTTTTATCCATTCTTTTGCATCGATTTTTTCTGTCACTTATCCGATCTTTTTTAATCATATGAGTAAACCGAAGCAAACGGTTGATGGTGAAGAATATGTTTCCGGTACAGTCTTGTTCACTGTAGCCATAAGCATCTTTATTCTTCTTGTCGCCCAAGTTATATTCTCTTGGGCTTATGTCCCTATTGGATTTATGCAAATGCTTGGCGGTCTTGTTATTTTATCAATCGCGATTACCTTAATGCGGAAGAACAGTCCGATTTCATCGAATTGGAAAGACTGGTTTCACACATCGTTTGAAGATGGATTTTCGAGCATTGAAGAAATGCTTCATTCTGTTAAACAATTAACGGCAAATCAACCTAAATCGATAACGGCTTACGTTACATACTTAGCATTTTTCGCTGTATACTGTGTATCTTATGCTCTTCACCTCCTTATTTGTTGGATATACGGTCAATTAAACAATCGTGCCCTTTTCTTTGTAACGAAATTTACAGGGCTAATTTTAACTTTCTTTGCACTTGAAATGCTGTTATTCGGTTTTATGGACGTGCTAAGTGTCATTGATCAGCGTGCTTCATAAGGAAAAAGACTTGGAACATTTCCAAGTCTTTTTTTATAAGCGATAAAGCTTTGTATACTTGTCTGTTAGATACTGAATGAGAGGTGTTGGATCAATTCCGCCACCTGTGATGCTTTCAATAAGGTCTTTTGGCTTTTTTACTGCTCCATATTGATGAATCTGTTTCGTTAGCCAAACACGGATTGGCTCTAGTTGTTTTGTTCGAATTAATTCCTCTAAATTCGGGAATTCTTGTTTTAACACTTCGTTTATTTGTGCTGCATAAATAAATCCAAGAGCATAAGACGGAAAGTAGCCAAAATCTCCAGATGACCAGTGTACATCTTGTAAAACCCCTTCACCATCGTTAGTTGGCACAATTCCTAAGTATTCTTCCATTTTTTCGTTCCATAGCTTTGGTAAATCTTCAACTTCTATTGATCCCTCAAATAACCCTTTTTCAAGTTCATAACGAAGAATAATATGTAAACAGTATGTTAATTCATCTGCTTCTATACGAATCATTGACGGTTTTGCTTCGTTTAAACCGAAATAAAAGTCTTGTAACGAGACATCTCCAAATTGAGCTGGCGCAAATGTCGTTAAGTCCGCATACATCGCTTCCCAAAATGGATACGATTGTCCAATGAATTTTTCCCAGAAAAGGGATTGTGATTCATGGATACCCATTGATGTTCCACTTGCTAAACCATATGGGATCAACTCTTCAGAGATATTTTGCTCATAAAGCGCATGTCCTCCTTCATGAATGGTTCCTAGCAGCGCTACGCGAAAATCTTTTTCATTGTATTTCGTTGTTACGCGCACATCACTTGGGTTTATACCGATCGCAAAAGGGTGCACACTTTCATCTAAGCGACCCTTGTTAAAATTGTAGCCCATCGTCTTTAAAAAAGATTGGCTTAGTTCTTCTTGTTTTTCTTTTGGAAATGATTTAAAAAGAAACGATGTATCAGGTTGGTCAGATGCATCTATGACTTTCTGAATTAAAGGGATGAGATGTTCTTTTAATGTTGCAAATACACCATCAAGGGTGTCCGTGAAAACACCAGGCTCATATTGATCCAGTAAAGTATTGTATGGATGTTGTTCATAGCCTAAATATTGAACAAAACGTTTTTTAAATGCGACAATCTCCTGCAAATAAGGTTTAAAGAGTTCAAAATCATTTTTTTGTTTTGCTTCTTCCCACTTGACTTCGGCATTCGTTTGCAACTTCACAAATGCTAAATAATCATCGACTGGGATTTTTGTGTTCTGGTTATATGCTTTTTCTGCTTCTTCAACGGCTCGACTTAATACTTCCGTTTGATTTTGTTCCGTTTTTAATTCATCGATTAGCTCTTTTAAATCAGCCGATGTTGTCATCCCGTACAATTCACTCGATAATGTTTCCATTAATTCAGCACGTTGTGCAACACCACCAGCCGGTGCCCCAGTTCGTGCATCCCAAATTACTAGGCCAAGCATTTGTCCGAAATGATTTTTCCGTTTTAAATATTCAAGAAATTTCTCCTCGGTTTGAGTCATATTATCGCCACCCTTCTGTTCTAGCATACGTCTAAATTGCTCGTAGGACAAGACAAAAGACGCGAGATTGAAGTTGTGATACACTAATCTCGTAGGAGTGATAAGATGAATGTTGAAATTACTGATGCGGCAGTAGCGTTTTATCAAAATGAAATGAGTTTAACAGCAGGCGATCAACTACGGTTATTTGTGCGAGTTGGCGGAGTAGGTTCAGGAGGTTTCTCTGTTGGTATTACGAGAGAAATTGAAGGACATCATTATGAGATGATTGAGAAAAAAGGAATTCAGTTCTTTGTTGCTAAAGATGATTTATGGTACATTGACGGCATGAAAATTGATTATGATGACGATCGTGACATGGTCATGTTTACCCAATCAAAATTTGATAACTTAGATCATCCTTTATTCATAAAAGAAACATGAGCCAGCGTTGGCTCATGTTTTTCATTTAACTATACTCGTTGTCTTGCGCTTCATCGAGCTGATGACTAGCTTGATCGAGAAGCGCTGAAGAATGGGCGAAAAAAGCTTCGTCAATATTTCCTTGATAAGCCAGTGCTTGTTTAAATTGTTCCTCCGCTTGTTCGAGTGCTTGCGTTGCTGCTTCTAACTGTTGTCCATCCATGCTTCGTGTGGCTTGTCCGATCATATGTTGAGCGGCTTTAATCGCCAGTTCAATTTGTTCTAAATTGCGATAGCCATCTTCTTGGTTTGAATATTGATTCATGCAGTCAACCTCCCTTTTGTTTTACTATAAACAAAAGAGTTGTTTTTTATACATGAGTTTACATAATATTTATATGGTTAACTACTCTCATTAGGATTTAATTTTGGAAAAGCTGGTTCCAGTTGTCTATAGAGCATCTCATACAAATTGAATTGCTTCTCATAGATATGGTGATCCGTTTCGTTCGGTTCAAACTGCTCACTAAATGCTTGACTCTGTTTTTCTAACGCACCACGGGCTAGTCTTACTGCTCCTAATGCAGTAGCATGATGTGTTTCTTGAAGGCGAACCGGCTTTCCTGAAATATCCGCAAGTAGCTGGACCCATTTTTTTGATCGGGCAAACCCGCCAGACGCTTGAATACGATCAATAGGTGCAACCGATTCTTCCAAAGATGTTAAAACGGATTGTAAACTGTAAAGGATCCCTTCTAACACAGCACGACTAAAGTGAGCACGGGTATGCGTTCGTCTCATCCCAATAAAAGCTCCACTTGCCTCTCCATTCCAGTAAGGCGCTCGTTCTCCATTTAAAAACGGTAAAAATAGTAGACCATCTGCCCCTGGTCGTACGGTAAATGCCTCTTCAATGATTTCATTCACAGTGGCCCCTTTTGCAAAATGCTCAATAAACCATTCCAATGCAATACCACCGTTATTTGTTGCCCCACCAGCGATCCACGTTGAGTCATCTAGCACGTAGCAAAACGTTCTCATATCTGCGTCGGTTAACGGTTGGGACGTTGTCATGCGCACAGCACCACTTGTTCCAATCGTCAGTGTTGCAACGTTTTCAATTAGCCCACCAGCACCGACATTTGCGAGCACCCCATCACTGGCACCTATTGTAAATGTACATGAATCTGCAAATGAAAACGCTTGAAGAATTTCCGTTCTTTGAGAAAAGCAATAGTCGGTAGGCACGATTGATGATAGTTTTTCTTGGTCGAGCTGCAAGAATGATAGAATACGAACATCCCACTGCTTTGTGTGCAAATTATAAATCCCTGTACTACTCGCTAAAGATTGATCTACTACCAGTTCACCAAATAAATGAAAACAAATAAATTCTTTTATAGAAATAAATTTATACGTGTTTGAAAAAAGGTCTGGCCAATGCTCTTTCATCCATTTTAGTTTTCCAATCCAAGACATCGGATGGATTGGTGTACCAGTATTTGCATAAAATTCTTTTCCTTGTTCCGTATCTTTTAACGCATTTATAATCGGTTGTGAGCGGGTATCTGCCCAAGTTAGTAAGTTTGTTAATGGTATACCTGTTTTGTCTATAGCCATTAAAGAATGCATCGCTGAAGAAAAGGATACGTTCGTTATATCAGCTGGAGCAATTTTTGTTTTGGTGAGCAGTTGTCTCATACTATGTAAAGCAGCTTCTCGAATGGCGACTGGATCTTGTTCTGCATAAGAAGGTTTTTCTTGGATTAACGGATAGCTCGTTTCATGCTCAGCAATCTGAAGGTAGTCTTGTGAGAATAAAACGACTTTTGTGCTTGTTGTTCCAATATCAATAGCTAGTGAATACATGTTGTAACTCCTTTACGTTAAAGCATCCGTTTATACCCTAAGTCACGAAACCATGAGAAATCATTGCGATCTAATGCCACTAATTGTAAGGCTTGATAATCGATATCTAATAGATGACTGTCCACGGGCATGATGTCTTTATAATAGATTAAAATCGGTTCCTGAGAACGACTCTTGTCTATTGTATAAAAAAAATACGTTTGATACATTAATTCTTGGCAAATACATGAAGGATTTTTTTCAATCCATCCTAAAATTTTTTTCATCCCTCTTTGAATATAAATCCAAGAACCATCTTTCAATGAACTCACTCCTTAAATGTCTTTTTGTTAGTTTATCTTTTTAAGGAATTTTTATGAATACTAATACGGTATATGAAATTATATTGTTTTTGATAAAAAGGCAGCCCATTTTTAATTGGGCTGCCTGCGACGTTTAAATACGTGGTGGTCTTGGTCCGAAAAATTGATAATAATCGGTTTTTATGTTGCCGTTATACAATTTCCGCTTTTTACTCGCTTTTTTTCCGTAAAGTGTTTCAAAGTCTTCATGCGATGTCAATACATATACGGACCACGTTTCAAATGATTGCATGATGCGCCCCATATCTTTGTACATCGCTTCAACTTCTTCTTGTTCCCCTATTCGCTCTCCGTATGGTGGATTTGCAACAAGCACACCGTAACGTCCTCGGTGACTAAAATCACTGATTTGCATTTGTTTAAACGAAATAAGATCGGCAAATCCTGCTTCAGCAGCATTGTTTTTTGCTAATTCAATCGAGCGGTGATCAATATCTGAACCAACAATATCTAGTTTCTGATCATACTTTGCTAAATCTTCTACTTCTTGCCGTGCTTTATTCCAATAATCTTGTCCGACCCAGTGCCAGTCTTCCGATACAAAATCGCGATTAAATCCAGGCGCAATGTTTTGTCCAATAAGTGCTGCTTCAATTGCGAGTGTTCCTGATCCACAAAACGGATCTGCAAATGGTCGATCGACATTCCATGTGGTGAGTTGAACCATCGCAGCCGCCAACGTTTCTTTTAACGGTGCTTGGTTATGTAACGCTCGGTATCCACGTTGGTGTAGTCCGACGCCACTTGAATCAATCGTAAGCTGCGCCTGATCTTTCAATAACGCGACTTCAATGCGGTATAGTGGGCCATCTTCATCAAACCATCCACGTTTGTATTGTTTTTTCAAACTTTCTACGACCGCTTTTTTTACAATAGCTTGGCAATCAGAAACGCTGAATAATGTCGATTTAACCGAACGGCCAATTACCGGAAATTCTGCATGCGGTGGTAATAAATCAGCCCACGGCAACGCTTTTGTTTTTTCAAATAGCTCATCAAACGTGACCGCTTTAAATGAGCCAACTAAGATTTTTATACGATCTGCAGTTCTTAACCATAAATTTGCGCGTGGAATTGCTTCTACCGTTGATGTAAAGACGACTCTGCCGTTTTCAACCGCTACATCTTCATAACCAAGTGCCTTTACTTCTCGGGCACATATTGCCTCTAATCCCATTGTCGTTGTTGCTATTAACGTGACCTTACTCATTCTTTTCCTCCCTTAATACCAAATGACGCCGCCTTGCGATTCTGCATAAAATGCACCAACAATCGCTACAAATCCAAACGCCAAGACAAGTAAAGTGCCCACTCTTTTTGCTGATTCAGAGCGATGATAAAGAAATACAGCAACGCCATAAAATGCGAACACCGTTATTAAAAAGATTCCTCCTAATCCGAACAAGTAGCCTTGTATGCCAAAACCAATTACGTTTAAAAGAAATAAAACGGCTCCTAGACCGTACATCACTTTTTCTTGTGTCATCTGCTTCCCTCATTTCTGTCTTTTATGTTAGTGTACCAGAAACAAAATAAAAAAACCCTCAAAAGGGTTTTTACACGTTTATAAATTCATCATCATGTCAATCATAAGCCATGTTCTGTCCTTTTGTACTGCAAACGGTGATGAACCTCGTACTCCAGTAACAATCATCTATCTACGAATTACCGTCCTTATAGTTCCGTTCAATTTCGGACTACAAAATGCCCCTACCATTGTTTGGGTTTCTCGCTCGTGGGGTTTACCTCGTTCCACTCTACTCGTTTCCAAGCAGACTTCGTCACTGTGGCACTTTCAAAGAGTGTATCCCGTGTCGTTAAACGATTTAGGGAAGCCTCTTGCCGTCAGTTATGACAACTGCCCTAGCTTATTTATTGGCTAGGCACGATCACTACTAGCTTCGCAGCCAGTGCGAGCATGGACTTTCCTCTACACAATGTGCAGCGATTGTCTCATGACATGACTATTCATAAACGACTTGTTCATTATAGCGCAAAATCTAAGATTTTACAATAACTCTTTAAACGTTCGTTTTGGTTCTCGAATAGCTAATCGCGCAAGTTCATCCGCTTTTTTATTTTGCTTACTAGGTACCCATTTAATAAAAAATAACTCAAATGAATCGAGCAAGCGCTGAGCCTTAGCCAAATAAGGTTCAAACTGCTTCCGTTTCACGTAGCCTTTTTCGACAGCTTCACTTACAAGTTTTGAGTCTGTTTGAATGAACAGATGCGACAATTGCTTGTTTTTTGCTAACGATAAAGCGATCACTAATGCTTCGAATTCAGCCTCGTGATTGTTTTTTATCCCAATATGATAGCGATGTTCATCTGTTTGGCCATCTTCGTAAACAATTAGTATGCCTACACCCGATGGTCCAGGGTTTCCTGCACTAGCTCCGTCAATTGCTAGACGGTTCATTCGTACATTTTGCTTCCAAATACTTTTTTCTCTAAATTTGAAAGTCGTTGTAAAATATCGTAGTTCGTACTACCTGCTGATTGTGGTTGTGGTGCACTCTGACTTCTTGACGGTCGATCATTTTGACGTTTCATTTCTTGTCTTAATTCTTCATTTTCTTTGATCAACTGGTCAACTCTACGTTGATACGCCTCATAGTCTTGAATGACAACATCTAAAAACTTATCAACCTCATCTTGGTTATACCCTCTCATGCCAGTTTTAAAATCTTTATCTAGAATTTCTTTGGCATTTAACTTAATCTCCACTGTACTCATTCTATCACCTCTTGTTCGATTCCACCTTACAGTCTATTTTTCCAAATTACTTACGCAAAGTCAATTTAAACAGTGCGGTTTTGATATTTTTAAGAAATCTGTTTAAAAATCATCAAGTGCTTCTCTTCTTGCTTCTTCAATTTCTTCTGGAGAAATCATAAAGATTGGCTTGTCCAAAGATCTTGCCACGTTTATGTAATACTTTGGCGACCCTTCCTTTTCTTCATCATATAAAACCAATACGGCATCTGTCTTTTGAACTAAATATTCATTTTTCACTTTTAACTGTACCGGGTTTTCATAAGGACGTTTTGATATAGAGTCAACAAAATCTGCTTTCACTAGCCGTTCATGGTAGCGTTCCTGCAGGCGCTCATTCCACTTCGACTCTTGCTCTTCAAATGGGGTTAATAAGCCAAGCTGAACGGTTGGGTAGTCAGATTCTTGTAAATCACTCACTACATCCATTGCCCACTGTTCTACTCCAAGCTGTCCACTTGTAATAAACCACGTTACACCTTCCTCAATGAGCGCAATGATTCGTTTTTTCAGCACGAGTTTAATCCATTGAACCCCTTCATGTGATTCATTAAAGACGCCAAGCTCATGCATTTTATATCCTGTTACGAGGACGGCATTCATGTTGTTTCCTCCTTAATAAAAGAGCGAGCTGTTTAGCCCGCTCGCTATTACTTATTTCTTAAAGCCATTATACGGTGATACATTTGACGGTTTCATATTGCTCATAGGTGCTGTGTTGTTTGGTTTCATGTTGCTCATTGGAGCCGTATGGTTCGGCTTCATATTGTTCATTGGTGCCATGTTGTTTGGTTTCATATTTGATGGTGATACATTTGAAGGCATATTATTGTTCATTGGTTTTTCACAATACTGCTCGTTCATCACGTGCTCTTGCACGCTATCCGTATGTGGATATTGATGAATGTGCTTATAAACATGGTTTTTCACATGCGTTGTGTGTGAAGGGTGGATTTCTGGAACAATATATTCTTGCGTACTTTCGACAACATTGTGCTGAGTTGGATGAACAACAGCAGGTAATTCTTGCGAACAAGTTGGCATCGTCATGCTTGGCTTATGGTTGCCACCACACGGGTCACACATAGGTTTTGGTGGGCAACAATGATGTTGTGGTCTTTTATGAAACATAAGTTAAAGTCCTCCTTTAATTTTAAGTCACTATTACCTTATGTTCATACCCACCTAGGTGTACTAGTTGATTGACCCATTTTTTGCGTTAATTTCTTCACGTATTTAAAGTAGCGCGCACGAATAGCGTCGATTTTTCTTACTGAATCACACGATTTTAGTCGAGTTATGCGCTTCCCCAGGAAATAATTCATTATTTCTTATTCAGTCGCTCCACTCGTTTTATTGCATCGTTTCGTTCTCGCTCATTTTTTGCAAACGATAGAGCAAGCTGGGCATAATGAGCTGCTTGGTTGATATCTTTTACATAGTGTTCATACATTAGAGCTAGTTCAATTGCACTTTGCCATCTGAACCGCTCGCTTAACAAGCATTCTTTGAAGTCAACCGTTGCCTTTTGATAATATTGGCTTTTTTTTAAGCCATGTCCCCTCAAATACCGTGCCTCGAGCAAACCGTTTTCATCAGACGTGCCAGAATTAATGATGCTTGTAAACATGTCATGTGCAAGCGGGTATGCACCATTCGCCTGAGCCCATTTCGCTAATTGCAACCGTTCGTCTAATGACGTCTCTTCTTCCCAACCGGTTATTTTCTCAGTTAAGCGTGAATAGAGCGCGATTAATGACAGCACATCTTTTTCGTGATGTTCGAAAATACTTGAAATGAACTCTAGCTTCTGCTCACGTACAAAATCAAAATATAACAAAGGAATCAAATGAGAAGGCGTATCTTCTGATCTTTTTATTCCAAGAATCTCCTCTTCCAATACACCTAATCGGCAAGAAGGTAATGAATGTTTCCATAATCGCCTCGCAGCATGCAACAGGTCATAATGTCCAAATTGTGGGAGCTTCGGTACCGTATCACGTAAATATGCATGCCTTGTTTTTAAGCGAGGCCAGTCAAACGCCTTGCCGTTAAAACTAACTAAATGATCAAGTTTTCCAACGTCATGGAGGAAATAATGATATAAAGCAGATTCGGAATCAGGAGACGGTAAAAAATATTGGCGTACAACAACTTCCTCTTCTTCGAAACAGGCAAAGCCAAGTAAAAACATTTGTGTTCCGGCACCTGCACTTAATCCTGTTGTTTCTGTATCAAAAAAAATTAATTTCTTTAACGGAATTCCTTTACTTGATAACGGATGAGAAAACGACGTTGACTCCCACTTCAGTAAGTCATCTTGATACTGGCGAAACGTTTTTTCACCGTATGTTGAATCAAGAGCATGCTTTGTTTCACGTATGTAGCATACTTGATCCTCAAAATGATGCGGAATCAATCCAAATTCATGCCAATTGCCTGCACTTTTTTCTGCATTTGTAGCTGTTTTTGTTGGCTCTTCCTGCAGAGGTTCTTGTTTCATGTGAACTTCCATTCGTTTTAGCTTTGCTTTTAATGACATCTTATCACGTTCCCTTTTTAATACGGTATGTGAAATTATTGAACGTTCTTTTTAAGACTACGAATAAACTGGCTTAGTTTTTTCTTAAACGACTCGTCTTCTTTTACTTCTCCAATACAAGCCGGACAGCCATAAGCACATTGACAGTGTTCAATTAAATTCTGCATATGGTCCAATACACTGCCCATTTGAGAATAAAGCTCTTTTGCCAATCCGATCCCACCAGGATAAGCATCATAAATAAACACAGTTGGCTCTCCCGTCACATCTGCTTTTACTTGTGGCGTCACGTGAATATCACTGCGTTCACACATTAAGTGAAGTGGTGCAACGTGATGAATAAGCGCCGCAAAGCTAACAAGAAACGCTTCCGTTGCCTTTCGTTCCATATTTAAAGAGTGAAATGTAAGCCACATACTGTTCGTATGCATTTCTTCTTCTGGTAAATGAACCGGTCCTGAGCCGATGTTTTCCATCGTGGCAAGACGAATTTTTTTAAAGATCGTTACTTTTCCTGTCACCATAACATCGCCGTAGGACAATGTGGCCAGTTCCAAAGTTTTTTTATTGTCTTCTTCAAGAATCGTTAAGGAAACGGCTAAATTAGCATCTGTGAAATAATCAACTTTCACTTCGCGGACAAACGCTTTTTTCTCATCCCAATCCAAATATTCGACTTGAAATTGGATCCCTTGGTGGAGGTAAATCGCCTCGTCGTGAAGCAGTGTCATGGCGCTAAATCGATCCATTTCCCCAATGACTTTGTGAGCTGTTACATCGCTCTGATCAATAATGACCACATTTTCTTGCGACGCTGACCGTAAACTAATGCCGTGAGCTGGAAAAGCATCGGTCATCCAATACCAGCGGTCCTTTTTTTGTAAAAGAACTTGCTTTTCTGTTAGATAGTCCAAATATTCGTCAACAACTTCTCCAACGAACGTTTCCCCGCTTCGAAAAGGAAGTTCATAGGCAGCGCATTTAAGGTGATCCAAATAAATAATTAAATTTAGCGGATTCACTCGTGCTGTTTCAGGACTGCGTTCAAAGAAATATGCAGGGTGATTCATAATATATTGATCAATAGGCGTAGACGCAGCTACCATAATTACAACCGCTTCATTTTGTCTACGACCCGCTCGTCCCGCTTGCTGCCATGCACTCGCAATGGATCCTGGATACCCAGTTAGAATACACACTTCTAATTGTCCGATATCTACACCTAATTCAAGGGCATTCGTTGACACAACCCCAATGACTTCACCTGAACGTAAGCCTTTTTCAATTTCTCGACGTTGGTTTGGTAAATACCCTCCCCGATAGCCAGCAATCGTTGCTTTTCCAAATTGATGTTTAATTAATTGTTGGAGTTTATTCAACATAATCTCAACACGGACACGACTTCTTGCAAATAAAATGGTTTGAATACCTTCTCGTAAAAACCCTTCTGCTAATTCTTGCGCTGATCGCATCGCACTTTGTCTAATTTGTAACGGTTCATTCACAATAGGTGGATTATAAAAAATAAAATGCTTTTTGCCACTCGGCGCTCCGCTTTCTGTTATTACTTGAAACGGCTCGCGAATTAATGTTTCCGCTAATTCTTTTGGGTTAGCAATTGTAGCAGACGTGCAAATAAAAGTTGGGCTTGAACCGTAGTAAGCGCAAATTCGTTTTAATCGCTCAACGACATTCGCGACATGGCTACCAAACACACCACGGTATGTGTGAAGTTCATCAATGACGATATAGTCTAATTGCTCAAAAAATGCCACCCACTTCGTATGGTGAGGTAAAATCGCCGAGTGAAGCATGTCAGGATTTGTAATAACAACATTACCTGCTTCGCGAACGCTAGTCCGAATTTGTGGTGGCGTATCGCCATCATACGTATGGCATTTTAAATCGATGCCAATATCCGCAATCATTTCATTTAATT
The DNA here is from genome assembly GCF_024362765.1 of Alkalihalobacillus sp. LMS6. Classification (NCBI taxonomy): domain Bacteria; kingdom Bacillati; phylum Bacillota; class Bacilli; order Caryophanales; family Bacillaceae; genus Alkalihalobacillus; species Alkalihalobacillus sp. LMS6. The sequence goes on from NZ_CP093302.1 coordinate 1,861,224, forward strand.
CCGCCATTTGATCTTGCGCGAGGGCTTTTGTCGGAAACAAATATAACGTTCGACTTGAAGGGTTTTCTATAAACGTTTTTAAGACAGGTAAGTGATAGCATAACGACTTTCCAGATGCTGTCGGTGTAACGGTAACAAAATGCTTACGCTCATGACCATAGGTAAGGGCTTCTCGTTGATGTGTATATAGTTCACTAATGCCGCGTTTTCGTAGACCGTGACAAATCCGAATATCAAGCCAGTTCGGAAATGATGCAGTTTTGGCCTCTTTCGGCTCAATCTCGCGCCAATAGGTAACATTTTGATCTTGTTTTAATTCTAGTAATTTTTGTTGTAATGTTTGTTTAAACATAATTTCCACCTCAAAAAGGGTCTTTCTTCTATTTTAGCGAATGGTTGTTCTGTTGGCTACAATGAATTTCTCAACACTTTTTGCTAGATTAGTGCCAATCATTCAAATTTAATGTATAATAAAGATATTTCGTTTTACGAAGTTTAGGAGGTAGAAAAGATGGAATTAACAAAACGCCAAGATATCCCCACTAAAGAAACGTGGAATTTACGCGATCTTTTTTCTTCAACGGAAGAATGGGACGAAGCACGCCAAGAGGTAGAACAAGCAGCAGCTAAATTATCTTTATTTACTGAAAAAATCGGGGAACGTGCAGAAAACCTCCTTCATGCTTTAGAAGCTCGAGAAGCCGTTTTAGAGAAACTTGTGCCTGTGATGACGTATGCTTCTCTTTCTCTCTCAAGTGACGGTACAGATGCAATCGCTCAAGGAAATTCTAGTTTAGCACAAGGTACACAAGCTATCGTTCAAGCAGAAGTGGCCAAAGTTGATGCCGAAATTTTAACATTGCCACCTGCTATTATGGAACAATTTCAAACAGAAAAAGAAGAACTACAATCGTTTCGTGTATATTTAGATAAATTGACTGACACTCGCCCTTACGCACTATCTAGTGAAACAGAAGAAGTGCTTGCTGCCTTATCTCCTATTCTCACAAGCCCTTATTCAACGTATTTAACAAGCAAATCAGCGGATATGGCGTTTCCTACTTTCACTGGCGCAAACGGCGAAGAATTCCCTCTTTCTTTTGCCCGCTTTGAAGACCAATATGAATTGTCCCCGCATACAGAAGAACGAAGAAACGCATTTATAGCCTTTGATGACACGTTAAAAAAGTACGAGCATACATATGCAAAGCTCTATGCGAGTGAAGTTACAAAACAAGTGACGCTCGCACGGTTACGCGGTTACGAGTCAGCAGAACAGATGTTACTTCATTCGCAAAACGTCACGCAAGCGATGTACCACAATCAACTCGACACGATCTATCAAGAATTAGCTCCGCACATGCAACGATATGCAAAACTAAAAAAAGACGTTTTAGGGTTAGACACATTTGGCTTCTCAGACTTAAAAGCCCCTTTAGATCCTGAGTTTGAGCCAGTTACATCATATGAAGAAGCGTACGACACCATTATTGAAGCCCTCGAACCATTCGGTGAAGAATACGGTAAAATGTTAAAACGAGCAAAAGAAGAGCGCTGGGTGGATCGCGCTGACAACGTTGGGAAGGCAACTGGTGCGTTTTGCGCAAGTCCATACGGCTCGCATCCTTATATTTTGCTAACGTGGAAAGATACGATGCGAGGAGCATTTATTCTAGCCCATGAGCTCGGTCACGCTGGACATTTTTATCATGCCAATGCAGCTCAACCTCTTCACGCAACACGGCCATCTACTTATTGTATTGAAGCACCATCTACGATGAATGAATTATTTCTCGGCAATCATTTACTGACGAAAACTGATGATCCGCGAATGAAACGCTGGATTACACTGCAATTTATCGGGACATACTATCATAATTTTGTTACACATTTACTAGAAGGTGAATTTCAACGGCGTGTGTATGCTCTTGCGGAAAAAGGAATCCCGCTTACAGCCATTAAATTACGCGAAACGAAACAAGCTGTTTTAACTGGTTTTTGGGGGGACTCTGTTGAAATTAACGAACGAGCAGGACGTACGTGGATGCGTCAACCGCATTATTATATGGGGTTATATCCGTATACCTATTCAGCAGGTTTAACAGCCGCGACAAAGGCTTATACCCTTTATCAAGAGCAAGGGCAACCAGTAATTGATAAGTGGCTGGACATGCTTCAAGCTGGCGGAACACTCGCTCCCCTTGATTTATTTAAACAAAGTGGCGTTGATATGGAGAGTAAAAAAACAATACAAGATGCTGTCGCTTATGTAGGAACTCTTATTAACGACCTTGTAAATAGTTATAAATAAAAAAGTGTGCTACAGCACACTTTTTTATTTATCTTCTTCACTTGCCTGCAGCAAGGCTTTGTAACCAGACCTAGTAAGCTGGTTATCGTCGTCAATAAAATTCGAATTTGCTAGTGAATGATTGCTGTCTTTTGATAGACGAGGCAATAAACGCTGAATTTCATGATTTAATGCAGCGAACGACCCTGACTCAAGAATATCTGGATCCATTGAGGCTGCAATTTCACGCATTGGTGATTGTTTAACAAACAGTTTCTTTGTTCCTTTTACTACGTTCATTAAGCGACTTGACGCATTTAACCATTCTTGACGAATTTTTGACGTTTCAGTATCCGTTTGTTCTAATCGTTCGCGAATCTTTTCTTTTTCCAGTTCTTCTAGTTCCGTTTTGCTTAATAATTCTTCAAACAGTTGTGTTCGATCAAGATCAAGCTTTTGTAGTTGAAATTCCTTTTCCTGCAAGGCTTCTAGGTCGTGTTCTTTTGTTTTCTCTTGTTCGTCATCCAATTGCGTCTGTTTTACTTCATCTTCTTGTAAAAATTGGTCAAGCTTTTGCTCCAATCGTTTTGTTTTCAACACAAGAAAGACAAACAATGCAATTAACGCTGAAAGGACAACAATTTGATACAAAAGATTGCTAAGTAATGCTAAACAAAATACACCAACTAACCCCACACCAGCAAGTGCATATAGCCAACTGTTTCTTTGTTCTTTCAACTTAGATTCAACCTCTCCATGCTGCTTTTCTTAAAAGCAGTGTAACGAAATTTCGTTTTTTTGTCCACTTTAAACAGAAAGGGCTCTTCGTTTCTATCTATTATGCTTTTAACGCTTCATACCAGGTTTTCGCTGCTTCTAACTCTTCTCTTAGCAATTGATGCCCACCACTTGTCCAATAGCTTTCAACGGCCGCACCTGCATCTGTTAAATCTTGAATCAATGTCTCAGTTTCTCGAGCTGGAATCATTGGATCATTTTTGCCAGCACCTATGAAAACAGATGTGTTTGTTAATGTTGGTCGATCGTTTTTTTCTTGCGGTACCATGGCATGAAATAAAAAGGCTCCTTTAAATACTGATCCATGTTCGTACATCATATTTGCTGCAATATTTGCTCCATTTGAATAGCCTAGCGCATAGATTTCTTGGTCATTAAACTGATATTCTTGAGCAGCTTGTTTAATAAATTGATGAAGTTCATCTGTACGTTTTTTTAAATCTTCCATATCAAAGACACCTTCTTGAAGGCGGCGAAAGAAACGCGGCATGCCATTTTCTGACACATTCCCTCGTACCCCAAGGACGTTTGCCCCAGGATCAATGATTTCCGCTAGGGGAAGTAAATCTTCTTCATTGCCCCCAGTTCCGTGTAAAAGAACAAATGTAGGTCCTTCTTTTTTATTTTCTTTATACACATGAATATGTTCCGTCATCTAAATCCCTCCATACTACGTTCTTGCTTTCACTATAACAAATTCTTAAACAGTTTACCACGAAACTGTATTCTCTATTCTTCTTTATTTAAGCAAAAAAGAACTAGCCACTAGACTAATTCCTTTTTTCTTCTTGCAGCTGTTTAATTTCTTTTTCTAGCACAGAAACATACTCTTCATAAATCTCAATGAAAGCTTCACGTCGATATTGTTCTTCTTCTTTTCTCATTTCATCAATTTTATATCGGTATTCTTCTTTAGAAGGCGTTACGCTCATTATTTTTTCCTCCTTCATTTTTTTCAAACAATAAGTGCCCTACCTCTCACCTATCGTTACGGTTCCTTGACCGAGCCACACGATTGAAAAAAATACACCGCAAGTTATTGAAGTCAAAATAGCACCTCTCCTTTTTCTGTGGACACTCTTCTTTACCCGTTCTATCTGTTTTAAAAACAAGAAATGACTATTATCTGTACTAGCACAAAAAAAAAGAGCCAAGAGGCTCATTAGGCATGATACGTATTAATCATATCTAAAATTGACATTTCCTCTTCTTGGTGATCCACATGTTGCTGTTCTTTTTCCGGTACCATGTCATCTCCTCCTCAAATTGTTTTGTGCTTACTATTTACTATATGCGATTGTATTATAACAGTCAATAGTTTTTTTTATTTGTTTTATAACAATCATTTATTGATTCCATTTTATTCAGCCGTATAACTCGCATAAAATAGGTTGATTCACGCACACTATCGTAAAAAAGGAGCGAGTCCCGTGAATAAGATCTTAAAAATAAGCCTTGTCTTTTCTGTTCTATGTCTACTTATGTCTGGTTGCGTAGACGGGAACACACCTCAAGCGCAAGATGATGAAATAAAGAAATTATCAAATCGCCAAGATGTGAACCATTATAAATTAGAACAAACTCCTGAAAGTGAAGCATACGCGTATGAAATTTCAACGTATTTAGGTATAATCTTTCCCTATTTTTCAGATTTAGGAAAGAACATTGAAGAACATTCTTCTGAAGCAAGTGAACAAACATCCGAATTGATTGCTCACGCTGAAGCATTTGAAACGTCCCAACCTGTTGAGCCGTTTAATGAGCTCATTGATTTGCACCACTCTTATTTAGTCGCTCTTCAAGAGCTGGACCATGCCATTGCGAATGACAATTTAAACGATGAACGCCTGCATTACAGCTATGCAACATTAACCGCTCGCCTGTATGCAATGGAATATCAATCTCTACTGTCTGAATATGGCATAAAAGCAGAAGCTCCAAACTTGTCGAGATTTGACTAAGAAAAGAAGTATTTGACTAGTTTTGAATAAAGCTTTTTCTTCTAATCAATTCACGCTATAATACTCCTTGTACTAATTCCATGGGCGGAGTGAAACCATGATTCATATTGATATAGAAGTCAAACGAAACGAAATGCATCTGATCGCAAAAAAATTTGGTCTTGGTGCAAAAAAAACGGTTAAATGCTCACAAGAGCTTGATTTACTGTTAAATTGTTTACAACAACATAGAGGGAAATTCAGACGTTAACCTTGATTTATAGGAAAAAATTTGATATGGTAAAGCCATAATAATTGAACAGAATTACAGTAGAGGTGCATGCGCAATCAGTACATTCACTAAGGGTATAGGCCTGTTGAGGTGAAATGAAAAGGTGCGACTGCCGAAATAAAGGGTGACCTATTTTCATTCTTTATTGGGGCTGTTTCTTAACAAGAACAGCACTGTCATACATTTGTATGGGGGGCTACATGAAAGAAGTAGGTACGACCTATGCAGCAATGGATTCTTCATTGTTGTTTTTTTATTCCTCTCAACTGTTCATAAGGAGGATTTTTATGCATTTTGGCCAATTACTAACAGCAATGATTACACCGTTTTCTAGAGATGGTTCGATCGACAAAGAAGGAACGTACGCTCTTATTCAACATCTCGCAAACACAGGTACAGACACGCTTGTGATTAACGGAACAACAGCAGAAGCGCCTGTACTCACTGCTGCAGAACGAAAAGAAATGCTCGCTTTAGCCATTCAAGCTGCAGACAAGCGGATGAATGTGATTGCCGGTGTTGGTTCAAATAATACAACCCACTCGATTGAAATGGCCAAAGAAGCAGAGGCACTCGGTGCAAATGGAATTATGGTGGTTACACCCTACTATAATAAACCTTCTCAAGAAGGCATCTATCAACATATGCTACAAGTTGCTACGGCTGTTTCCCTCCCTGTCATGCTTTACAACGTACCAGGTAGAACAGGAGCGAATATGTCTGTTGAAACAACGATTCGTTTATCTCTTGTTCCAAATATCGTTGCATTAAAAGAAGCTAGTGGAGATGTCGATAAAGTAACAGAAATTATTGCTCAAACCGCTGATCATTTTCTCGTTTATAGTGGAGATGATTCATTAACATTACCGATGATGGCCGTTGGTGCTACAGGTGTTGTTTCCGTTGCTTCCCATATCGTTGGCAGCGAAATGAAAGAAATGATGACTGCTTTAACAAGCGGAAATCTCAAGCACGCACAAAGCATTCATCAGAGTCTTTATCCGATTATGACTGGTTTGTTTATGGCGCCTAATCCTACCGCAGTAAAAGCGGCTTTAACAGCATTTCAATTACCAGCAGGCTCTGTTCGCCTTCCGCTTATTCCGCTAACGGAAGACGAAGAAACGCGCCTTTATCATCTTTTAGAGCCGTTTTTACCACAGACAACTTTATATGCGAATTCATAAACAAAAGCGTAGCTCTTTATTCATTTAAGAGCTACGCTTTTTTTATAAATGATACTCCATTTTTAATTCTTCAAGCAGAGGCAAGCTTTTTTTCGCCCATTCAGAATCGTCTTTCAGCAAAGCTTCATACGATGAGGTCCAGGCACGTTCTAAAGATTCTTTGTAATCTGGAACGTCATCACCTTCATACGGTTTAACTGTTGTATAGGGAACCCATGTTTTTTCTAAATACGAAAGCGCTTTTCGTTGATGGAAATACGGTACATCAACTTGCTTTGGGTTGTGTAGATCCCCTTGTTTCGGGTGGCTTTCAACGGCAAACACTTGGAACAACGCTCGGTTTTGTTCTTCTTCGATTTGAATAACTTTTCCAATATAAATACCTGTTTTATACTTCGCTTTTACGAAACTCATTTCACACCAACCTTTTATAAGAGCGTAACAAACATCATAATAATAAATAAAATAGCGCTAACGATTGCTAAAGGAACACTCCAGTAAAGAGGTCTTTTCTTTCCTTTCATTACTGCTGCCAACGCAATTCCGCCAAAAATTCCTGCAATAACAAAGCAGAGCATAAAAAGACCAACGACGAGCAACTCTTGACTATTCATCCCTTCTATAGCCCTGGCACGAGTCGCGTGAATAAATCCCATAAAAATTCAGACGCAGGAACAAAATAATTTTCATTAATACTTCTTAATCCATCATGATCAACAAATAATTCCAATACAATGAGCGTAAATGTTCCCGTCATCGTCACGATTGCCGAGGCAAGAACGAGAACTAATAAACCGATATAGGCAAATAAAATACGCAGGAGCCACTTAAGCCACATAGGTTTCTGTTTTTTGCCTCTATTTTCCGCTTCCATGAACCATACTCCTTTAAGTTGTTATACTTCTACTTTAACAAAAGTTCGTCCAAAGCGAGAAGGAAAATGCGAAAAAAGAACGACATTTTTTTTACAAAAAGGAACCTCACGCCCGAAAAAGCGGAGGTTCATTCTTGCCCCAGTATATAGAACCAAGAGGATAATGACCGTTAAAATTATCTTCATAGGAATGATAGTGGAACTGAAAAACATGACCCGTTTTTGGCGGGCGGTCTAATCGTACGTGAAAGCGAAGAAGATCATCACCTGTTTTGCCATTAATAAGATGCAAGATCTTTTCACCACGTCCCGTTAAGGAAGCCTCTGTCATCCGAATATCTTGCCATGAAACCTGATCATCTGTCTCTAAAACTTGTGCGACCACTTGCTTTAATTCAGGCAAGATCTCTTTTTTGTAAGCCGTTTCGATTTTATCACCGATTCGCTGGCCAAATTTCTTCATTCCTTGGCGATACGCTTCATCCATAATCATAATTTCGGTTAACCAATGTGGTTCTAGCTGAATATGTTCGTACTGATTCGGTGCGCCAATTACAAAAGGCAAAAGCGTATATTCTTGGTCATTTGTTTGATAGACGTTTGCTTTTGTATCGCTCCACTGCATCGTTTTTATAGATGACCCATTCTCGACTTCCGCTTTATCTAACCAATGATCAACAATTGAGAGGTTAATAGAAAAGAAACCGATGAGGACCATCATGAGTTGTTTCACATAAATCATTATCATGCGCATCATCCCTGCGTCATTGTTTTCTCTATTATGCCATGACTAGCGCAGGATGGTCTAGAACATTTTTGAAAAATGAAACATTATGGTAATTGACTTGTGCCCATTAAATAACGGTCACATTCTCGAGCTGCTTCTCGCCCTTCGTGAATCGCCCATACAACTAAACTTTGACCACGGCGATTATCCCCTGCTGCAAAAATATGCGGTTTATTCGTTTGATAGTGGCCATATTCTGCTTCAACGGTTTGTTGAGCAGTTTGTTTTACTTGCATTTGGTCAAGCAATTTTCCTTCCGTTCCTGAAAAACCAACCGCGAGCAGCACAAGATCTGCCTTCCACCTTTTCACTGATTCTTCAATCGGTGTACGGACTTTCTTTCCATCTTTCCAAGCAGTATTAACTTGAATGGTTTCCAAACCTACCAATTGACCGGATTCGTTTCCGACAAATTTCGACGTTTGCAGTTTGTAACTACGAGGATCTGTCCCATATACGGCTTTTGCTTCTTTATGAGCATCTTCTTCCGCATAAACATTCGGATATAATGGCCAAGGGTTGTTAATTTGGCGAATTGCTTGTTTTTGTTCATTAATGTCAAATTGCGTTACGGAACGTGCACCGTGGCGGATTGATGTGGTAATACAGTCTGCACCTGTATCTCCTCCACCGATTACAATGACGTCTTTATCTTTTGCACTAATGTATTCACCATCTTGATGTTTCGAATTAAGCAAGCTCTTCGTATTAGCTGTCAAAAAGTCCATCGCATAATGAATCCCGCTTAAATCGCGCCCTTCTTGATCCACTTCTCTTGGTTTTGTCGCACCAGTCGCTAAAATAATGGCGTCAAATTGTTCATCTAGCTCTTCAGCCGTAACGTCTTCTCCAACAGCTACATTCGTTCGAAATAAAACGCCTTCTTCTTTTAATAATGCAATGCGTCGATTCACGACTTCATAAGCTAATTTCACATCAGGAATACCGTACGTTAGTAAGCCTCCAGGCCGATCTTCTCGTTCAAAAACGGTAACCGTGTGCCCTGCTTTATTTAACTGGGCTGCACTTGCTAAACCTGCAGGACCTGAACCAATAACGGCAACGTGTTTACCGGTACGTTGCTTAGGCGGATTCGGCTGAATCCAACCTTCTTTAAATCCTTTTTCTACGATGCTAAACTCAATTGATTTTATCGTAACTGGCTCATCACTAATCGCAACCGTACAAGATCCTTCACAAGGCGCTGGGCAAACCCGTCCTGTAAATTCGGGGAAATTGTTCGTTTTATGCAGTCGGTCTAATGCTTCTTTCCATTTTCCTCGGTAAACAAGATCGTTCCATTCCGGAATTAAATTATAAACAGGACAACCGATTTCACCGGAACCTGCCATCGACGTTCCTGCTTGACAGAAAGGAATGCCACAATCCATACAGCGTGCGCCTTGTCGCTGAAGTTGCTGTTCGGGTACAACAATTTGAAACTCTTGCCAATTTTTCACCCTTGCCATTGGATCTTTTTTCTTAGGTACTTCACGTTTATACTCCATAAATCCTGTCGGCTTCCCCATTTTGCGCTCACTCCTCACATCTTTTTTAGAAAGGACGTTTTGATCAAACGTCCTTCTTTCTCTCTATTTATACATTTGAAAGCTTTGTAATTTTTTCGTCAAAAGCCGCTAATGCCGCATCAGCTTCATTCAGGCCTTCTTGCTTTCTTTTTTCAATGGAAGCAAGCATTTGCTTGTAGTCTTTTGGAATGACTTTAACAAAATGGTGTTTCATCGTTCCCCATTCCGCTAAAATTGTCTTTCCTTGAACACTGTCCGTGTAGTCGACATGTTCTTCTAACAAGCTTTTTACAATAACTTCATCTCCAGCTGTTAATGCTTCAAATAAAATCATTTCGTGATTACTTCTTTCAGCAATGATTTGTGCTGGATCATAGACGTATGCGGTACCGCCTGACATCCCAGCTGCAAAGTTTTTGCCCATTGAACCGATATTGACACAGATGCCACCGGTCATATATTCAAGCCCGTGATCACCCATCCCTTCAATCACCACTTGAGCACCAGAATTTCGAACCCCAAACCGCTCGCCTGCTTGGCCTGCTATAAACGCCTTACCACTCGTGGCACCATAAAAAGATGTATTTCCAATGATGACATTGTCTTTTGCCACAAACGCAGCATTTTTCGGTGGACGTACTACGAGTTGACCACCAGATAACCCTTTTCCAGTATAATCATTGGCATCTCCTTCAAGAGTGAGCGTCATACCTTTAGGGACAAACGCACCAAAGCTCTGACCAGCAGATCCTTTGAATTGAAACTGGATCGTATGAGCTGGTAACCCTTTTAATCCGTGTGCTTTACTAACTTCACTTCCAACAATGGTTCCGACAACACGGTCTGTATTACGAATCGATGTTGCATAGGTAATTGGTTGGTGCTGTTCGATGGCTGGTTTAGCTGCTTCTAGCAATTCACGAACATCTAACGATTGCTCTAATTTGTGATTTTGTTCCACTTGTTTCGTTTGACGCGATTTTGTTTGGATCGGTCGATACAATAGGCTTGTTAAATCCAGCTTGTTCGCTTTTTGATTAATGGTTTCTTTGTTTTGTTGTAACAAATCCGAACGACCGACAAGTTCATCAACTGTTCTTACAGCTAAATCGGCCATAATTTCGCGCATTTCTTCTGCAATATACGTCATAAATGTCACGATTTGATCCGCTTCACCTGTGTACTTTTTTCGTAATTCAGGGTTTTGCGTCGCAATACCAACAGGGCATGTATCAAGATGGCACACACGCATAACAACACAGCCAAGCACGACAAGAGGGGCAGTTGAAAATGCATATTCCTCCGCACCTAATAAAGCAGCAATCACAACATCTTTACCCGTCATGAGTTTGCCATCAGTCTCAAGCGTAACTCGATTTCGTAAGTTATTTAATAATAGCGTTTGATGCGTTTCTGCAAGCCCAATTTCCCAAGGCAACCCTGTATGTTTAATGCTTGTTCGCGCTGCGGCACCTGTTCCGCCATCATAACCACTAATGATAATGCCGTCTGCGCTCCCCTTTGCTACTCCGGCAGCAATGGTCCCAACCCCTGTTCCTGCAACAAGTTTAACGCTAACCTTTGCTGAAGGGTTCGCATTTTTTAAATCATGGATTAATTCTGCCAAATCTTCAATTGAATAGATATCATGATGAGGAGGCGGCGATATTAAACCTACACCTGTTGTAGAGCCTCGGACTTCAGCTACCCACGGGTAAACTTTTTGACCAGGTAATTGTCCACCTTCACCTGGCTTAGCTCCTTGTGCCACTTTTATTTGAATTTCATCTGCATTCACAAGATAGTGACTTGTGACACCGAACCGACCAGAAGCCACCTGTTTAATTGCGCTTCTTCTTAGGTCTCCATTTTCATCCTCTATAAACCGTGCCGGATCTTCCCCACCTTCACCCGTATTGCTTTTAGCACCTAACCGGTTCATCGCAATAGCTAACGTTTCGTGGGCTTCTTTAGAAATCGATCCAAACGACATCGCACCCGTTCGGAATCGTTTTACAATGGTTGATGCTGACTCCACTTCTTCAATTGGAATAGCGGTTGTCGGTTTAAAGGTCAATAACCCTCTTAACGTTGTTTGTTTTTTGTCTTGCTGATTAATCGCTGCCGTATAATGCTTAAATAGTGAATAATCTTCTGTTCGACACGCTTGTTGTAGCATATGAATCGTATGTGGATTGTATTGATGCGGCTCTCCGTCTCTTCTCCATTGTAAATCATCTCCTGAATCGAGCTGATCGTCATCACCAAGGCGATCTGTAAATGCACGGGAATGTCGCAATAAAACTTCTTTGGCCATATCTTCTAGCTTTATTCCACCAATACGAGAAGGGGTCCACGTAAAATATTTATCAATGACGTCTGTATGAATCCCAACAGCCTCAAAAATTTGCGCTCCTCTATAACTGTGAATCGTTGAAATCCCCATTTTTGATAAAACTTTCATTAATCCTTTTGTAACACCATTTACATAGCGACGACATGCTTCCACATAATGATACTCCGTTAACAAGCCATCTTGAATCCATTCATCAATTGTATCAAACACAAGATAAGGGTTAATCCCCTCTGCACCGTACCCAATTAAAAGTGCATGGTGGTGAACTTCTCTTGGCTCCCCAGACTCAACAAGAATGCTTACATCTGTTCGTTTACCCGTACGAATCAAATGATGGTGCAAACTTGAGACAGCGAGCAAAGCCGGAATCGGTGCATCGTTTTTCGTTACGTCGCGATCGCTTAAAATAAGAAACGTTTTTCCAGCTTTAATCGCTTCATCTGCATGGGCAAACATATTTTCTAGCCCTTGCTCTAAAGCTTGTTCATTCGCTTTAAATAGCATCGGAATCGTTTCCGCTTTAAATTCGCTTATTTGATTAAACCGTAGTTTTGCTAACTCTTCGTTATTTAAAATCGGCGTGTCCAACTGAATATGTCGACAGCAATCTTTTCTCGGATCTAATAAATTACCTTCTTTGCCAATTGTCGTACTTTGCGCCGTAACGATTTTTTCTCTAATTGCATCAATCGGCGGATTCGTGACTTGGGCAAACAACTGTTTAAAATAGTTATAAACTAATTGTGGTTTTTGTGACAGCACAGCAAGTGGAGAATCATAGCCCATTGAACCAACAGGATCATTTTCTTCCTTCACAAGTGGCATAATCATTTTATTTAATTCTTCGTACGTATAGCCGAAAATAAATTGGCGCAAGCGGATTTGCTCAAATTCTGTTTCCTTCACTTCTGCTGTTTCTCTCACATCATCAATATGCATTAACCCTTCATTTACCCATTCTTCATAAGGATGGGCTGAGGCAATCGTTTGCTTCACTTCTTCATCAGGAATAAGACGTCCTTGTTCTAAATCAATTAATAGCATCTGACCTGGATGAAGCCGTTCTTTTTTGACAATCGTATGTGAAGGAATATCAAGGACACCAACCTCTGAACTCATCACAATCATGTCATCACTCGTTACGTAATAACGTGATGGTCGTAAACCATTTCGATCGAGCGTTGCACCGATTTTTTGTCCATCGGTGAAAACAATAGCAGTTGGTCCATCCCAAGGTTCCATTAGCGTACTATGATATCGATAAAACCCACGACGTTGATCATCCATTTGCTCATTATTTTGCCAAGGCTCAGGCACCATCATCATGGCAGCGTGAGCAAGCGATCGACCAGTTAATGATAAGAATTCAAGTGTATTATCAAACATGGACGAATCGCTACCGTTTTGATCGATAATCGGGTGTACTTTTGCTAAATCGTCACCAAACGCTGGGGTAGCAAATTTCGCTTCTCGCGCATGCATCCAGTTGACATTTCCTTTTATCGTATTAATTTCCCCATTATGGATCATGTAGCGATTTGGATGGGCTCGTTCCCAGCTTGGAAAAGTATTCGTACTAAATCTTGAATGAACAAGCGCTAAGGCAGATTTAAAAGCAGGATCGCTTAAATCTAAATAAAACATTGTTAATTGTGCCGTTGTTAACATGCCTTTATACACAATAGTCCGACTAGAAAAACTAGCAAAATAAAATGAATGCTCAGACGCCACATGTATCTCATGTTCCGCTCTTTTACGAACAACATATAATTTCCGCTCTAAATCCATGCCTTTTAGCTGAGTTATTGGTTGAACAAACAGTTGCTCAATATAGGGCATTGATTTTAATGCCGCATTACCAAGCATGGAAGCATCTGTCGGAACTTTCCGCCAGCACAAACGTTCAAATCCTTCTTGCTGTAAAAGGCTGTCAATCTTCTGTTTTACTGTATTTCTTGTTTCTTCATTTGAAGGCAAAAACACCATACCTACTGCATACGAACCTTGCTCAACGTTAATGATGCCTTGCTTCTGAAAGAACGAATGAGGAATTTGAGTAAGAATTCCTGCGCCATCACCAGTGTTTTCTTCATCTCCTTGGCCCCCGCGATGCTCAAGATTTTCTAATAATAGAAGTGCATCTTTGACCGTTTTATGGGTAGCCTTTCCCTTTATGTTCGCTAAAAAACCAATGCCACAGTTGTCGTGCTCAAAATCCGGATCATATAACCCTTGTTTACGTGGTAAGTGTGTACCTCGCATGGTTTCACCCTCTCTCTCATACTCTCTCCAACAATCTTCTTTTTGGACAAGCGGTCATCGCTTTGTCCTCTTCTGAGTTTGCATAATAAACCATTAAAATGAATAAAAATTCAAGCTTGCTTAATAAAATACTTGTTCGCCTTGAACACACAATTGTGTAAAGACGAACATTTCAAAATAACCTAAAAAAATATTCCGTGTTAGAAGTTTAGCGATTATTTTGTTATTCGTCAAGATTGAACTTCTTTTTTGTTAAGAGAAACCGCTATTTGCCTTCAAATAAATTGCTTAACAATCCATTTTCGTTCATAATAGAAAGCAAGAGATTGAAACGTTTTTAATTCGTTAACGTATATAAAAATAATCGAATCTATTATTCTGTTGGAGGTTCCATTCATGAGTGATAAACAAATAAAAGATCAACATACTGAGGAATCCCTTTCCTCCCCTTCAGACACTGCTGAAGATCAACAAACCAGCTCGCCTACATCTGATGTTCCATCATTAGAAACTGAAACCGATATGAATGAACTTCTTAAGAAACTTGATAACTTAGGTGAGGTAGAACAGCGTGAAGCTGGGGAATCATTAGAAGCATTAAAGCGGCCAGTACGTGAAATGATGGGTGATGATTCCAACACCTTGCCAAAACAGCTACATGAACTACGAGAAGTTGTCGGTCAACTCGAGCCCGATCATTTAAAAGATTCGCAGCTGAAAAAATTATTTAATCGCGTCATTCGCCGTAACCCTGTTGAGCAGTATGTTCGTCGGTATCAAACGGTAGAGGCTCAGGTCGATCATATTGTTGAGGGATTGCTCACTGGTAAAGATAAATTACAAGAAGATAATGTCATGCTTAAAGAACTTAAAGTCGTTGCCAAAGAAAGAATTACAAATTTAAACGAGCAAATTTCTATGGGGCAAGAGCTTCATGAAATGTTAGAAAAAGAAATGACGTCTGAAAAATGGGCTGACAACGCCAATGAATTGAAAAAAGGCCAAGTAAAAGTGACTACAAGAATGAAAAATATGCAGCAAGCGGTAATGGTTCTGCAACAATCTCTCGCGTCTGTTGACCTTATAATGGAAAACAACGAAAAGCTTGAAGAAGCCATTTTTAATGCCATTACTATGACGAAAAACATTATTACGGTTACCGCATCGATTCAGCTTGCGTTAACAAATCAGAAGAAAGTAATATCAGCCGTTCAAAACGTCAATCAAGCAACTGAATCCATGCTGCTTTCAAATGCAGAATTATTAAAGCAAAATACAGAAGAAACGTTAAAAACATTAGAAGAACCAGCAATTGCTTTAGACGCATTTCGGAAAGCATACGATAATGTGTATAAAGCGATTGAACTGACTGAAGAATCGAATGAGCGCATTGTCACGAGCGGTAAACAATTTATTGAAGAGATGGATAAATTAAACTCTGAGATGCAAACAAAGCTTTTAAACCGATAAGCAACAGGAGGTAGAGATGTGTGAAATTATTTTCTACAACGGGATTACTTGATTTCTTCACACCTGCTTATAAAAAGCCTGTTGACGATCATATTATTCAAGACGAAACAACGACCCGCTTAATTAATGATACGGAACGATTGTTAAAACGAATGACTGATAATGCAACAGGCAAGAATGAGCGTAAAAATATCCGCCGACGTCAAAAAGACTGGGATATCCGAGTCAAGATTAACTATAACTACATTCGATTGATTGTTTCTGACACTAAAAATTCCCGCTCTCCGATTCATAAACGACTTCGGATCGTTTGTCATCGAAAATATATCAAGTCTTCTAACGGAATGGGAAAAGTGAAAGAAGCGACGATTCATTATTTAAAAGATGGACGGATGCATGTGCGCTCCCTTTTGAACGTCTCGCACTTTAAAGGCATATTATACGGTATACACCAGTTAGACCTTGCATATGTTGGTACGAAAACGTCAGAAGTTTCATTAGAACGACTGAGTGGGCATGAACAACAGCTAAAAAGTGAACAAGCGAACGATATTCGTGTACTTGTTCAAGAAGCAAATCGATATGTGCAAGCCATGGACACTCTTTCCATCGATCCCATGCTTGATAATCGATTGCAGCGAATATTAACGCATGTTGGCAAACTTGAAGACGATTTTCATTTATTTGATTTTGAAGACAAACATACAGTACGTCGCTTGTTACGTGAAGATATCCCAAATTTAATGGGTGCTTTTTTCGCCTTGTCAAAAAAGAATCAGATGGAACAGCGTGATAACGTATTTGTTTCGCTTTCTAAAATGGAGCTGTCACTGATTCGCTTAACTGAGCATTTGGAAAAAACCAAAGTGGAACGCATGGATCACGTGATGCGTTTGCAAGAATTACGCTACGGATCAAAAACAGATTTACAAAAGGATGAATAAAGAATGAAGCGCTACACTTGCAGGAGTGTGGCGCTGTTCGTTATAATAGCGATAAGATTACTTGATAAAGGTGAGGATGAAATGGATCGGTATGAAGCGCAACAACATATTGGCAAACTTCTCGTCATCGATCTCGGTGAAAACGGAATGTATTTAGGCGAGCTGCTTTCAGTCCTGACCGAGCCAAAGAAACCTTGGCGTGGCAACGTTCGAATTAAAGCAGTGTTAACATTACCTGAATTTATTTTCCAAAACGACACAATCGCCATTCACGAGATTCCATATGCGGAAGATGATGTGGATACATTTGCTAGTCAATATTTAAAAACAAAATCAACGCATACTCATATTGAATCCTATATTGATTCAATTTTAACGGACTTAAAACGTCGTCACATTCGTTTAAAAAATGACGGATCGCCGTCATCAGCTGAACTTGAAGCATTAGAAGTGTATATTAAAACAATGACGAGTCAAAAGCGTAAGAAAAATCGTTCGTTAACGCAGAATGATCAATCGGAAGAAGCCACCATTCCCGCTTATGTTGAATATACGTTTCACGCTGATGGTCAAGACTATTACCTGCAAGACTCTAAAGGAGACCAACTCCCACTCACTGCTACACACTTTGACTATACCTGGGATCAACAAGGTCACCTCGTAACAGGAAAATACGAAGGAGATGGCATTTTTATTCGCGAAAATGGCAGTCGGTTTATCCCAAATGAAGGGGACTTGATTTTAATCGATAAGGAACAGTTTAATCCTTATTCCATCTTCAAAACTGAACTTGAACCAGCCGCATTACAAGGGTTTGAACACAATCTCGCTTTGCACCAGATATCCCATAAAGATTTGGTTCACTGCTACAATTCCTTAATTGATCAGCTGTTTCATTCAAATGCCATTTCTACGTTTCAAGGCGTCAATTTTTTAACCTATCAAACCGATGAGCAATTTGTGTTGGTACAGCATCACTTTAAACGTGAACTTGGTGCAAGTTCCAGCAACAAGCAAGATACGGTGTACGATCGGTTTGAATTTACAACTGATAAAGGAAAGCGTACGATCGCTCTTTATACAAATGCGTATCAATAAACAAAAAGTGTAATCCAACTGGATTACACTTTTTGTATGTCGTCATGTTCGTCTTGATAGGAATACCACCCATAGAGTTGATCGCCTGTCTCTTCACTAATATCTTTAACCGCGAACGATTTCCCTGCCATGCTTGATTGAACATTTAATTCAAACGTGGCCAAGTCTTTCCTTCTTTGCAAGAGCGAAACTTGCTTCGTAGCGGACTGTATTTTTCGTTTGCGAGAGATAATCAATGATTGCCCAATGGTTCGATACCGCATCCATACATATGAACCACCAGCACCAGCACCGGCATCTTTGTATTGCAACCAAGCAAATAAAGCCGCAAGTGCAATGACAAGGAGACCAATAAGTCCGATTAATCCCCAAAGATAAATTGCAACACCTGTTACAATCACTGGAACGATAAGCATGCGAATAAAAAATCGAATTGCCGCACGTTTTGGAGCGGAAGTTAACGGCGTTTCAATCGCATAATCCGGAACAATCGTTGCTAAAAACTGATGTAAGTCACGTTGATGAATCAACGGAACGAGTAACGTTGAACCTTGCTCATTATTATTCCCACCGCCAGCTGATTCAACATAAACCGAAACAAAGCCAAATGGTTGACGAATGACGCTACGAATCACCCGTATCGCTGTGATGCGGCTATATGCAAGCGTAAGTTGACGCTTTTCGAGTAAGCCTCTTTGAATGACTAATTCTTTTTCGTACGTTTCGATTGTGAAATTTCCGTACGTTACGATTGTAATCAAGCTCGATATAAGCCATGAAAGCAAAATAACAGCTATCGCAATAAAAATGAGAAATAAAACACTTAAACTGACTACTGCATCAAATGTGTCTTCATAAAAAGAATCTGGAATAAACTGAGCGGTTTGCGAGAGAAGCGCGGCTACAGCGGAAAGTACAATTCCGACACTACTTGACGTTAATGCAGTATAGATGAGTCGCTTCTTTCCTAAACGCCAAACAGAATCAGGTTCTTGTTCAAGAAACGGCGCCTCTTCCTCTTGTTGTTCTTCGCCGTACGCTATCTCCTCTTCATCGGTTTCATTAGGTTCAGCAGATCGTGCTGGTTCTTTTAATAACAAGGCACGAATATGATTCGCTTCGGTCCGTGTTACCGCGACAAGTTCAGCCTCAGCTTCCATTCCTCCCCCAGCCGTATCAATGTTTACTTTCACTAAGCCAAACATACGTTGCAACAAACCTGCGGAAATATTAATGGCTTGAACGCGTTTTTTTTGAATGTAACGTTTCTTTTTTATGAATACACCTTGTTCAATATACAATTCGCCTTCAACAAGAGAATAGCGGAATTTATACCAGCCTAGCCAGCTAAATCCGACAGAAATAAGGATGAGTGCCGCAAATGCGATAAAAAAGATCCATAAAAGTCCTTGAAAAAAAGCGATAATGGCAAATGGAACCGCAAGTTGAACTAGACCTCGAGCAGCGTTAATAAAGATGGCCGCGGCATGTTGGCGTTTTAACTCATTCATCTTCATGCACCGATGCAAGCGCCGCAATTTGATCCCTCAACGCGTCTGCATCATCAATAAAGAGAGTTGGAATCTGGTGCGTTGTAGCTGCTGTTGTAATGGAGACTGCCGACATTTTGTAGCGTCGTAAAATTGGTCCTTGCTCTGTATCAACATGCTGAACGCGGACCATCGGTACAAGGGTTCTTCTAACAATAATCACACCTTGTTGAATATCGATCTCGTCATCAAACACTTCATAACGAAAACGATACCATTGAATTTTTGGCCAAATTAGAATACGAATCGTTCCATATAAAATAACAAAACCAGCAAAAGCCCAAGTCAGCCAAGCGTAGAACGATTCAAATATGTATAGCTGGACAAAATAATAAACAACTGGAACGAGAGCAAAAAACAAGGTATCAATCGAATTTTGAATGCGCCATACTTGAATAGCTTTTTTCGGTAAGCGTAATTCTGGTTGCTTTCGCATACCATCCCTCCTATAGATAATTGAAAGAATAACGTGTCGTCAAGACACGTTATTCTTCATCCGTTATATGCGTAATCGTAACGCCTTTTTCTTCAAGCCATGTTAACAGCTGCTTATTTTCTTCTTGATCATAAAGCAAGCCGATTGAAGGGACAATCTCCACTTCTTCTAAATGACCTGAAGCAGCGTCATCAATCATTTCAACTAGATCTTCTTTTCCTTCTTTTTCTAACTTTTCTCTAAGAACCGTAATGGTCGGTGTCATGATTGTGCTCCTTTTATTTGTTTCGTGCTTCTGTCATTTGTTTCCAAACAGAACCTTTGGCAGCTTCTCCACCTTGAATTCGTTCTAGCGCCATTTTTATTTGTAGCGCAACTTCAAATTCTGGATCATCTTCTGCTGCTTGCAAAGCTGGAATTGCCTCTTCTGTTCCTACTTCATACAAAAACATAGCCGCACGCCAGCGAACAATTTTGCTTTGATCTTGTAAAGAAGCGACCATCGCGGGGATTCCTTTTTCAGATCCAATATCCGACATGCAGTCTCCTGCAGTTCGACGTACGGTGACAGATGGATCGGTTAAAGCTTGTTCTAGAAGCGGTAGTACGCTTTCTGTTTCGATCATGCCTAAATACATCGTTGCTAAACGACGAACCGATGCTTTTTCATCTTTTAGCGCCACCTCTAAAACAGGAATATCTTTTTCTTTCGGATCCATTTGTTCTAATGAAGCATAGCGGTTTTTCCAGTCCGGATCTTGGAGCATCTCTATCGTTACTTCTTTAAAACGAGCCGCAAATGCTTCTGCAGCTTCTTTTTCCCCTTGTGCAAGTTTCACTAAGCTATGAAGGCGACTTTCTGTATAGGCAGCTTCAAGCTCCGCTGTCACTTCATCCGCAACGTGCTCAAGTTCACCATATCGAGGCGCTTGATCAGCCCACTTTCGCTCTAACACTACGTTATCGCCAGGTTGCTCAGCATCGGCAATCGCTTGGACAAATCGATCTGGCAACGCTCTTCTGACCTCACGTTCATCATCGGTTACTTTCACTTGCATCGGAATGTTCTTAAACATTTGTACTTGGACTTGTACTTCACCAAAACCATCTTGAACGACTCCCTCTTGGCTCTGTTCAGATGCTTCTCCGAATAAAGCACGAATTTGTGGAAGGACCACTTTCCAGTCCGCTTTTGGATAGCGATCAACTGCTAAAAAATCTCCTACATGATAAACGGCTTTAATTCCCTCTAGCCCAAGAATCGCTTGGACAAATGAAGGCGCTTGATCTTTGTTTTTTTCGTTATACGTTGTACTTGCGCCTCCATGTGATTCACTTAAATTTAATTTCATCGTATTTGGACTCGGTGTTGGTTCAATCGAACGGATAAACATGATTTTCCTCCTTGAGGCTTTATTCTCAGCTAAATCTTAACATGTCTATTTGCCCTTTACCAGCCGAATGCCTCCTTCTATTCATTCTAGTTCCCTAACTGCTCCTGCATCTGTTACAATACAAGAAAGGAGGCTTCATAACGATGAGATTTGCTTTTTTATCTGATATTCATGGAAACGCTACCGCTTTGGAAGCAGTTTTAAATGATTTGCAAACCCAACAAATTGACGAGATTTACATACTAGGTGACTTATGCTTTCGGGGTCCAGAACCAAAGCGTGTCATCGAACTAATCCAAGGTTCAGGGGCAAAGGTGTTAAAAGGAAATGCGGATGAATGGCTCATTCGTGGGTTTAAAGATGGCGAAATTCCTAAAGAACGTCTTGACCTATTTCAAAAAGAACGAGACTGGACATTAAGCCGTTTAGATCAAGAAGATTTAGACTATCTTAAAAATCTTCCAACGGAATTCGTCATTGATGATGGCCAAGATTTAATTGTTCATGCCTTTCATGCGACACCATCCAGCCTTTTTGATGTTGTGCCATTAGACGATTCTAGCAAGATTGAAAATGAAATTATGATTCGTGATGAAGCGGATATTTATATTTATGGTCACACACATCATCCTTACGTTCGTAGTATTCACGGAAAGAACGTTGTCAATACCGGATCAGTTGGTATGCCGTTTGACGGACATCCCCTTTCCTCTTACATTATTATCGATATTGAGGATGGGAACCACTCGATCCAGTTAAAGCGTGTGCCTTATAATCGTGAACATGTTGTTGAAATTTATAAACAAAGTGGCTATCCTAATATTGAAGAAATGGGTGCGGTGATCTACTATGCTGTGCAGCCAAAATAATAAAAAATAAAGCTTGTCCCTATGAGGGACAAGCTTTATTCTTTTTAAATCACTGTCGCTAACCCTGTCATGATTGTTGAAATAGCTGCGTCTTCGCCATAGGTTTTCGTAACCTGTCCGCGCCGATCGAGCAATACGGTTGTTGGCACACCTTTGCACCCAAACTGGTCATACACTTTTGTGCCGTCATCTTCTAACACTAGAAAGTTATGATCATGCTGCTTTAACCACTGCTGTAGATCAACATCTCCTTCTCGTCCGGTGACATTAATGGTCACAAAACAAAGTTGATCTTCATCCATCGTCTGGTAAAGAGCGCGCTTATCATGTAAATCGCGATAGGAATCTCGACACCAAGACGTCCAGAATGTAATCATAACCGGGCGATCTTTCGCTTCCTCGTAAAGGGTCCATGTTCGCTTACTTCCTAACTCTTTTAATTCGAAATTCATCTTTACACTCCTAAGAAAAAAACGTTCTTATAAAAGAACGTTTAGCAATGTTCATTATACGCAGTAGCTAAATTACGAATAATGTCTTCTGGCTCTACACCTTCAATTTGTTCACGAGGAATAAAATGAACGACTTCATTTCCTTTAAGCAGTGCCATTGAAGGTGATGACGGCGCGTATTCTGGAAATTTCGCTCGCATTTGAGCCGTCGCTTCACGATCTTGACCTGCGAATACCGTCACAAGTTGATCTGGTGTTCGGTCATGTTGAAGTGAATAAATGGCAGACGGACGAGCAAGCCCAGCTGCACATCCACACACAGAGTTAATAAATACAAGGGTTGTACCTTCTGCGTTCCCCATGTATTGATCGACTTCATCAGCTGTGTTCAACTCCTGAAAACCTGCATCTGTTAATTCTTTTCTCATTGGTAACACAACTTGGCGCATATATTCTTCATAGGCCGTTGACATCTCGGTTTCCCTCCTTTAAAAGTCTTTGTAAATCGACAACAGAATCAAATCGATACGTTCGATTTTGAAGTCTTCCATCTTTATAATAAATCATAGCGGGCACTCTTTCAATTTGATTGCTTTGCGCAAATTGAGGTGCAAGCTGAATGTTTAGTTTAGAGATCCCTTCTATCTCTTCTAGCTGTTCAACAATTTGTAGCATTTGCTCGGCTAGTTGACACGTCCCGCAAAATGGAGATGAAGCATATACCCAACCTGTCCAGCCTTCCTGTAACTGACTTGCTAGCTGCTCGACCGTTACGTCATTCATGACAAGATAACTCACCTTTCTTAGACAACGATAACACAAGAAAATCATAGGCAATGAACACCTTTTCAAACGATGATTTTGCTTCCATCACATATTGATTTTCATCTCTGGCGTACCGTGAAGAAATATGAGTAAACACGAGATTACGGACGTTCGCCGCTTTAGCGAGAGTGGCAGTATCTTGAATCGTGGAATGACCAAAATCACTCGCATGTTCTTGTTGATCAGATGCAAATGTCGCTTCATGAATAAGGGCATCCGCATTTTTTGCATAAGAGATCACTGCTTCAGTCGGTGCCGTATCCCCACAGATAACAACCGTCCTTCCTGCTGTTGGTGCCTCTACATACTCATTGCCATCTAACCACTCACCGGTTTCAAGCTGAACCGTTTCCCCTTTTTTTATCGCTGCATACAAAGGACCAGGAGACACGCCTTTTTGTTTTAATGCTTCAACATGAAGCCGACCAGGCTGTGCTGCTTCTTCAATTTTAAATCCAAAACTTTGAACAGGATGCTGTAGCATAAATACCGAAACCGTACATGCCCCTATTTGAAACGAGCTCGCTTCTTCTAGTTCGATAATATGAAGCTCATATTTCAGCGACGTATTTGTCGTTGCCAATGACATTTGAATATACGTTTTTATCCCAACTGGACCATAAACCGTAAGAGGCGTCCTTCCTCCTTGAAAAGAGCGGCTACTTAACAATCCTGGTAACCCATATAAATGGTCGCCATGGAGATGACTAATAAAAATTGTTGAGATCGCCGGAATACTTAATTTTGAATGAAGAAACTGGTGTTGCGTAGCTTCTCCACAATCAAATAGCCAGACGTCTCCTTTATGTTCCAAAAATCGGAGCGCAAGTGCACTAACATTCCGTTTTTTTGCTGGTACACCTGCTCCTGTTCCTAAAAAGTGAAATTCCATCTTAGCGTGTCGCCAGCCGATCTGCAAATGCTTTTGCATAAGGTGGCAAATCTGGTGGTCGTCTACTCGAAATAATGTGGCCATCCTCGATAACTGCCACATCATGCCATTCTGCACCAGCATTCACCATATCATCTTTTATACCAGGTGTACTCGTTACACGTCGTCCTTGTAAAATATTCGCTGAGATTAACACCCAGCCCGCATGGCAGATTTGTCCGATTGGCTTCTCATCTTTGTCCATCTTCTTTACAATTGTCAACAGATCCTCATAACGTCGAAGTTTATCTGGTGCCCATCCTCCTGGGATAAGAATGCCATCATAGTCATCTGCTTGAACATCCGCAAATGCGTAGTCAGCTTTTGCTGGTACACCGTATTTTCCAATATACGTTTTTCCTTTTTCCAACCCAACGAGGTCAACCGTTGCACCTTCTTCTTGCAAGCGTAGAATTGGATACCAAAGCTCTAAGTCTTCAAATTCTTCGTCAACAGCAGCAAGAATTTTTTTTCCTTCTAATCTCATTTTTTCACCTTTACCTCTCGTTAAATCAACAAGCTAAACAAACTTTGATTTTTGTTTACTTCTTCATAACCGAATCCGAGCTCGTCCATTCGTTGAATTAACCCATCATAATCTTGATTCGATTTCAACTCTATTCCAATTAATACCGGTCCATTTGATTTATTGTTTTTCTTTGTGTATTCAAACCGTGTAATATCATCTTGGGGACCAAGAACGTTTAAAATAAATTCTTTCAACGCACCTGCTCGTTGTGGGAATTGAATAATAAAGTAATGCTGTAATCCTTCATAAACGAGAGAGCGTTCACGAATTTCTTCCATGCGTCCAATGTCATTATTTCCCCCACTTACGACACACACAACCGATTTGCCTTTTATTTGATCTTTATAGAAATCAAGCGCGGCGATTGGCATCGCCCCTGCAGGTTCAGCCACAATGGCATTTTCATTGTAAAGCTTTAAAATGGTTGTACAAATTTTCCCTTCTGGTACTAGCACAATATCATCAAGATATTGTTTGCAGATTTCATAGGTTTTTTCCCCTACTCGCTTTACCGCCGCACCGTCCACAAACTTGTTGATTTCAGGAAGCTCTACGACGCCTCCTTGTTTAAGGGCTTCTTTCATTGAGGCAGCTCCAGCTGGTTCACAGCCAATCATCTTTGTGGCAGGACTTATGCTTTTAATATATGTAGAAATTCCGCTAATCAATCCGCCTCCACCAATAGATGAGAAGATGAAGTCTGGTGTTTCTTCTAAATCATTTAAAATTTCTAATCCGACCGTTCCTTGCCCAGCAATAATATGATCTTGGTTAAAAGGATGAATAAACGCCATATGATGCTCATCGCGGTACCGCATTGCTTCAGCATAGGAATCATCAAAAGTATCGCCAATTAAACGAACGTCAACATAGTTACGGCCAAAAAATTCTACTTGCGCTACTTTTTGTTTAGGCGTTGTTGACGGCATGAAGATTACACCTTTTATTTTAAGCGCTTGACACGAATAAGCGACACCTTGCGCATGATTCCCTGCACTCGCGCATACGACTCCCGCCTTTAGCTCTTCTTTAGATAATGAAGAAATTTGATAATAAGCCCCTCTTATTTTAAATGAGCGAACAACTTGAAGATCTTCTCGCTTTAAATAGACCGTGCAATCATACCGTTCAGATAAGACTTGATCTTTTTGCAATGGCGTGTGAGTAATAATATCTTTTAGCATTTGATTTGCTCGAATAATGTCTTGTAAGTTTGTTGCCATTCTATACGTCCTTTCAGCATGAACATCCACACACATAAAATACTAGTAATAATGAAATAATCTTAACATAGTGTCGTTCAAATAGAAAAGGAATAGTCCGCTTGCACATGGGATTGACATCTTTTATAATAAGATGTGTGAACGTTTGCACGTCCCTTATACATATTTTTCAAACGAACGATAAAGGAGGTCATAAAATGTTCAAAAAAAGTTTGTTTGCTCTTATTATGATTGCAGTTCTTTCCATTGCCGTATTTGAACCAAACGCTCTAGCAGCAGCTGCAGAAGCTGGAGATGGCGATAGCCCGGACACATTTTTACGATGGACACTAAATATCCTTTCAGTAGCCACACTTGGATTTTTGTCGTACCTAATCATTTTTGACCGCAGCTAAACCGAACAAAACAACCAGCTAGATAGCTGGTTGTTTTTATTTTCCCGCATAAAAAAAGCGCTGTGTGCGCTTTTTTGTTTTCGTCATGATCAATCCGCTTGTGCGATTTTGATTTCTTCCAATACATTTTCCAGTACAAACCGTACTGATTTAAACGTCTCTCTTTGACGCCGCATCCCTGATGATGGATAAAATGACTTAATGGCTACAACATCTAAATTTTCTACCGTTTGCTCCACTTGACTAATGTGAACAAGCTTCGTGTAATGTTGCATCAAGAAAGGTTTTACCTCACTCGCCCATTCCTGTGCAAGAGGCTGAACACGATCAGCAAATGGTTTTACCTTGCCATAGAAGTCTACCTCATACGCTTTATCTTGCTTTACAACATCAATATAAAACGCTTCGGCTTCTTTTGTTAAAGACAATAATGCAGTTGTTAACTGTTTAAGCTTTTCCATTCTCTACACCTCATGTTCGAGTGTAGCAAGGTTAAGGAAATTTTAAAAGCTAAAAAACGACAAGATCGCTTTCCACGTTTTGGTCGGAAATCGTCTTTGGCCTCGCTGAGGTTCTTCAAAGCCCTTTTTTTCTGTTTGATAGCGGTCTTCCATTTGATTCAATCGTTGTTCAAGTCGATCAAGCACATTCACCATATCGTCTAATTCAGAGCGGTGTTTTAATAACTGATAACTCACAACATCATCCGCTTTTGTATTGAGTTTTTGCTCTAACACACTCACTTGATGATACATTTGTTCAAGCTTCGCGTCATATTGCTTTTTTGGAACAGATGGAACGGCCTTTGCTTGCTTCTGTTCAATCGTAACATCCTTTAATTTCTTTCCCTCTTTTAATTGATCTTGTATCTTCTTAAATAAAGGCACGTGTTCATCTGTATATAAAAAATGGCCTTGTTCATTCACTTCGCACGAGATTTTAAAAAATTTTGTCCACCGTTGAATTGTCGTAGGATTCACACCAAGTTCGACTGACATTTCTTTTGTTTTATATTGAGCCATTTTCCGTTCACTCCTCAACATGATTTCGTTGCTATACATGTTCTCTACTCAATTCATTATTCCTACACGGCTGACAAAACTAGTTGCCATTCAACAAAGATTGTAGGAATGCATAGATCTCCCCTTTTTTCGACGGATAAACGGAGCCAAAATGCCTCATACTGTTAAGAAGGGGGTGATTTTGTTGAAAGAGAATAAACAACGACAAAAAGATACAAAGAAAACACCTAAACGTGAAAATACAGTTCCTGGATTAGACAAAAAATTAGGTGGACCAAATCGTCCTGCTGAATAATTTACGAAGATAAGCAAATAGATAACGATTAGCTCCCTCCAAAACCTACTTAAATTGGAGGGATTTTTTATGACTTCGATGTTTTTCTGCCAAACCATTCCAAACATGCAAGTTCTGCTTTAGCCAGCGTCACATTCATTTTTTTTGGTCGATACTCCTTTAATGGTTGAAACAACTTTTCAACTTCGTCTTTGTCATATTGTTCATACCAGTCTACCGCGATTGTTGGCTTGTGAGAAATTCGTGGATACACAACGCGTAACGGTAAACCCTTCTCCGACTTATCATAGTCTTTACGAGAGCCTGTCGGTTCAACTTCTTCCATAAATTGCAGAAAACAATAGTGTAAGTCCGGATCATAAAGCAAATGTGCTAAGTTTACCCCTAGTTGAATTCTTTTTTTAGGTTGCGCAAAATGCTGAACAACTTCTCCGTACCTAACGTGATTCGTCAATGGCCAGTGTGGAAAAAGCACATGACTAAAATGAAGCAACTCTTCCATTTTATATAAAGCTGATTTAAAAAATTGCTGTACTTCAGAGCTTTTAAACAATTGTTGCTCAATCATCATCTGCTCGTTAATGATAAGGGCAATCATTAATCGCCACTCATCCTTTTCTTGTAAAAAGCGTCGCCATTCTTTGTCCATAAAGGTAGACACGCCATACCGGTTGACATTTGACCAATCCCATATCCCTGTCGTTTTATACTGTTGATAGCAAAGCAGTTGCGGGTATGCATCTCGAAAAATTAACCAGTTCGCACGCTCATAAATCCAAGCAATGTTTTGCCGGGTCGTATATGGCAACACCGCCTGGAACGCGGACGTAGTTAAATCTGTTAAATTCCAGCCTGCATTTCGAGAAACAATTCCTGCTAGTCGCGCCCAGCGTATCTCCGGTTGCCGCTTTCCAAACTGCTCGTACGCTTTTGTTCGAGCAATATTATCTACATTTGCCCATAATACTTGCCGGTCCATTTCATGGTTTCCCTCATTTTTTCATTAAATTTTCAACAGATCGCGTGTTCTGTTCCGCTACTTTTTTCCATTGTGTGTTAAACTATATATTGGCTCATCATTTACCTTTCCTCGATTAACTCAAAAACATGCGGACAAATTTATTGGAAAGGTTGTGAGAACATGTCCATTCAGTACCCTAATGGCAAACGCTATCGATCGAATTCGTCATCACGCTCTACCAAAACATCGATCGCGTATGGTGGGAGAGGGATGTCTTTTGAGTCTGATATTGACGAATCAAATACGTATTACTTACTTAAAGAACAAGCGGTCATCCATAAAAAACCGACGCCGATCCAAATTGTAAATGTTGATTATCCCAAGCGTAGCGCGGCGGTCATCAAAGAAGCGTACTTTAAACAAGCATCAACAACAGATTATAATGGTGTATACAAAGGTCACTATATTGATTTCGAAGCAAAGGAAACGAAGAATAAGACATCCTTCCCCTTACAAAACATTCACCAACATCAAGTTGATCACATGCGTAATGTGGTGAAGCAAAACGGGATCTGTTTTCTTTTAATTCGGTTCCAAGATACGAAAGAAGTTTTTTTACTAGATGCCACTGTACTTATTTCTTTTTATGATCATCAAACGGAACGGAAATCGATTAAAAAAGCGGATATTATGACTTATGGACACCATGTTCACACTGGCTATCAGCCATTTATTGATTATTTACGGACAGTTGATGAACTCTATATTAACTAGCACCAAAAGGGGAGAAAAATATGGCAGATGAATATAAATCACGCCAAGAGCGCAAACATGCGCAAACGAGCGATAAAAAACCAAAGAAGCCAAAAAATGATGGCAGCGGCGGTGGAAAAAAACCTAAAAAACCACTGTTTAAAAAAATTCTGATTACGTTACTTATTCTCTTAGGGGTTGGCTTAATTGGTGGCGGAGTGGCAATCGGTGTAATTGTTGCAAGCGCACCAGATATTGAACGAGAGAAGCTAATGCTTCCGCAATCGTTACAAGTACACGACATGGACGATGAGCTTGTGTTTACCTTAACAGGTGGGGAAAATCGAATTAATGCCGACATTAACGATATGCCCGACCATCTCCAAAACGCTTTCCTAGCGATTGAAGATCACCGCTTCCGCGAACATTTTGGCGTAGATGTACGTCGATTAGGTGGTGCTGTTGTCGCCAACTTACGTGAAGGCTTTGGCGCTGAAGGTGGTTCAACCATTACCCAGCAGCTTGTGAAAAACTTATTCTTATCCCAAGATAAACAGCTAACGAGAAAGATTCAAGAAGCGTATCTCGCCATTCAGCTCGAGCGCATGTATTCGAAAGATGAGATTTTAGAAATGTATTTAAATCAAATTAATTTAGGACCTTCTGCTGGCTACGGCGTTCAACTTGCTTCAGAAGCGTATTTTGATAAACCGAACTTAGAAGACTTAACCGTTGCGGATGCTGCTGTGTTGGCTGCGATCCCTCAACGTCCAAGAGATTTTGATCCAGTTCGAAATCCTGAAAACAATGAACAACGTCGTAACATCGTTATTGATCGAATGGAGCGAGAAGATTTCATTACTGCCGAAGAAGCAGAAGAAGCTCGTAATACTGACATTAACGAACAAATTAACTATACAGAAACAGAAGACTCTGGCTGGTACACGTTCTATGATGAAGTGTTAAAAGAGCTTGACGATTTAGGGTTTACAACAGACGAAATTTACCACTCGGGCTTACGTGTATACACGACTCTTGATACAGACGCACAAGATTTAGTTGATTCTGTATTGAAATCTGGTGAATACGAAGGATTGCCGTTCCCAGATAATGAAGACTTCCGCGTTGGCGTAACACTCCTTGATACCGAATCCGGTGCTGTACGTGCGATGGGGAACGGAACAGAAGAAAACGATGCACGGGTAAATAACTACGCGTCCATTCAAACGAACCATGGTTCGGTGATGAAGCCTCTTCTTGGCTATGGTCCTGTTATTGAAAATGAGCAATGGTCAACCGGTCATATTATTGCCGATGAACCGTACAATTACGCGACTGAAAGTGATACACCTGTTCGAAATTTTGATCGTCAATATAAAGGCAATATGCGCATGCGCCAAGCATTAGCAGAATCACGTAATGTACCGGCGGTTAAAGCATTAAATGAAGCCGGACAAGAAAACGCCTATGAATTTTTAGAGCGAATGTTTGAACCTGGTGGCGATCAAGTTGAATCTGGTATATTAGGACCTGCACAAGGTTCGACAAAAGAAATCGCTGGTGCTTATGCAGCATTTGGAAATAACGGTGCTCATACAGAACCGTATACAATCCGAAAAATTGTCTATCCTGATGGACGAGAAATTAACGTCCAGCCAGAAACAGAACAAGTAATGGAAGACTACACTGGTTACATGGTTACCGACATGTTGAAATCGGTCATGACTGATGGAACGGGAACAACGGCTCAAGTACCAAACGTTCCTATAGCCGGTAAAACAGGAACATCAAACTTTTCACCAGCTGATTATGCCAATTTAAATATAGGCGAAAATGCAGGCGCCTACCCAACATCTGCATTTACCGGCTATAGTACGGAATATACGCTATCCACATGGATTGGCTTTACTGACCGACGCGGCGACAATTATTTAACGAGTGAGCACAATCAAATTACCCGTAATTTATTCCGTCACATTATGACAGGGATGCATGAAGGGGTTCAAACGTCTGATTTCACAATGCCTGATTCTGTTGAACGGATTAGCGTTGAGCGTGGAACAGGTCAATTGCCAAGTGCAGGAACACCGAGTAGCGAAATTGTTTCAGAACTCTTTGTGCGCGGATCTGGCCCATCTCAAGTATCGGAAGAATTTGCGCAAGATATTCCAGACCCTAGTGGCCTTGACTATAGCTACAATGAAGAAGCGGAAACCATTACATTCACATGGTCCTATCCTGCTGACGTATTAGATGACGTCGAATTTGAAACGAGTGTTAGCTCTGGTTCTTTAGATGTTTCATCTGATTCCTTGAGTGCCACCGTCTCGAATGTTACGCCTGGAACCTATACATTTAGTGTCAGGGCACGGGCAACAGACGGTACGGATGGCGCAAGCTCTTCAGTTTCTGTAACAGCAACGATTGAAGATGAAGGAGAAGAAGAGGAAGAAGAGATTGAAGAAGAAGAACCAGTAGAAGAAGAACCGGTTGAAGAGGAGCCAGCGGAAGAAGAGCCACAACAAGATGAAGATCCAAGCGGTGGCGATGACAACAATGGTGGCGATACGGGTGATGATTCGAACGATGAAGATTCTACCGATACTGACACATCTCCAGATGAAGGATCTTCGGATCAAGGTGGCAATGGTGAAGACGACTCCGGCAGCCCAGACAATGAGTCAGGAAACTCCGAAGACACCACTCCAGACTCTGGAAATGGAAATGGTTCTGATTCTGAACCTGATGAAACGGATGAAGAATAAGAAATAAAACAGAGAAAAAGCGTAGGGGTTTCGCGAACCCTACGCTTTTATTTCATGTAGCCAAGCTTTTATAACGTCGATTTCCGCTTGCAAATCCTGTTGAATTGCTTTTGTATTTAACTGCTTTCTCTTTGCACGTTCAAGGGTTATTTGCTGGTCGAGCATTGCTTTACACTCTTTAAATGCATCATTTGTTTCTTGCTTGAGCCATTCCTTACTCTTTCCTTCTTCTTCTCTTAATCCTGAGCGAATTTGTTGGACAAGCTCATCAACCAGCTGTTCTTTCACTTGCTTCACTTGCTGCTGTTCAAAGAACGTTTTTAATGACGAAAATTGATTCACGTGTGAGTGAATAGAAAGCGTACTTGTCAACAAATCAGGTGACAGTTGAGAGGAAAAGCTTTTTCTCATTTTCGGAAATGGAAAACCTGGTATACCTGACTGAAAGCTTTGTTGCCACACCTTTTTCCACTGTTCAAACGAACGCTGTAACTCTAGGGAAAGTCGAATTCTCGTCGCTTTTAGCTCTTGATTTACATAAAACAGACTATCTTCATTCCAAGACAACAGCTGCTGTTCAAGTGCTTCTTTTTGTTTTTTTCTCGAAGAACCTACAATGGTCGCCACATTTACAAATTCAATAAAGCGATCCCGACTAATATATGGCGTTCGTTCACGTAAGTACGCAAATAATTCACTCGCCTCTTGCTCTACTTCCATAAATAACGATGCTGCTTCATCCTTATAAAACGCTTGCTGCGCCTCCATCAGGCTTTCTTCAAACCGAACGAGCTGTGTCGATTTTTCATGATCTGCCATAGTAGCAAAGGACTGCACGTCTTGCAAATAAATTACATACTGCTTAACATGTTCAACAAACTGTGTTCGATTCGCATCTTTAAGAGCGCGTAGCATCGGTCCATATAATTCTTGTTGAAATTGTTGAAAATCAGTTGAAGACTCTTTCATGAGAGCTTCTTTACTAGAAAGCGAAAATAATGCAGGTCGATCAAT
This sequence comes from Alkalihalobacillus sp. LMS6, assembly GCF_024362765.1. Classification (NCBI taxonomy): domain Bacteria; kingdom Bacillati; phylum Bacillota; class Bacilli; order Caryophanales; family Bacillaceae; genus Alkalihalobacillus; species Alkalihalobacillus sp. LMS6. Next base: position 1,894,465 of record NZ_CP093302.1, read on the forward strand.
TCCCGCTTCTTCTAATGAACGGGTCACAAAAGATTCTACCCCTAGCCGCTCTTCTTCGTTTGCAGCTAGATCAATGGCATTTAAAACAAAGTAAAGCTTTTTAGAAGAAACGTGTTGATTCATCTTTCCAAGCTGCTCGATAAACTGTGCATCGGCTCGTGAAAATGAATGGTTGTAATAGGTTACATACAGAATTGCATCTGATGCTTTAACTTGGTCGTACGCAACATTCGTATGTCGTCCATTAATCGAATTTACCCCAGGCGTATCGACTAACGTTAATCCTTTTGCAGTCCATTCACATTCATAATAAATCGTTACTCGGGAAATAAAACAAGCAACTTCTTCATGAACAATTTTTTCATTCAACTCATTCATTGATACCATTTCTTCTTGTTCTAACCACGATTCATACTTTTTCATGCTATGTTGCAACGTTTCAATGTATGCGAGTGCTTGTTTTTTTGCTGCTGTCGTCACTCGGTACGTTTGCGTTCGAAACCGTTGAAGCTGTTCAAGAGTCACAGTCGCTTCAAGCAATTGCGAGATTGACGCGAGCTCTCCTCTAAGTTGCTCATAAGACTTATATTGAATATGAACATCACCATGACCGTGAGCATCTGTAGGACGCGTCACAGTCGTCACAGTTGCCGTTGTTGGATGCGGGGACGATGGCAAAACCACTCCGCCTAACAGAGCATTGGCCAGACTTGATTTCCCTGCACTGAAAGCGCCGAATAGCGATAGGGTAAATTGTTCTGTTGTAATGTGTTCAGCTTCCGTTTGAAGTCGCTGGTGCCAATCTTGTGTGACGTCGCTTTTGTTTAACCGCTTTAATTCTGCCTGCAACCCATGAATATCTTCGTCTGAAACGCCTAGCGGACGATCCGCTATATGTTCTTTTTTTGCTACTGATGTTAAGATCGTCTTGCCAACACTTGCTTTTACTTGATTTTTCCACATCGTATCTTCTTCTTCAAAGATAACGTTTTCATTTATTTTCTGTTTTAATACTTTGGCAAACGCTCCGCGATCATCTCGTTCACTCGCTTCTTTGTCTGCTAAGCGCTTTAATGCTTCTTTTTTGTCTTTTTTCGCCACATAATGGGCCACATAAGGTTCAAGCTCTTTCATTTCTCGGTATTGCGCTTGTGCCTGTTCACTCTGCTGTTGATCATACGCTATTAATTGTTCATTTGCATCATCAAGCGCATCAACTGCGCGCTGTTTTAAATGCCGTTTAATCGCTTCTGTACGATCTTTCGTAAATTGATACACAAAAGAATCTGCAAAAGTTGAGTTTGGGACTCCTTCATCTAAAAAAGCAGGAGAAACAGTAAACGCCACATCATGAACCGCATTTAAAAAACGCTGCTGGTTTGACATCTCAGCAAGTGGAAGCGATTGCAATGTTTGTTTTAAATGGAACACCACTTGTTTATTTATTTGATCATTTAATTCCTCAATAACTTCTGCTTGACGCCGTTGTCGCTCCTGCATAATTTTCCGTTTTGACGATAAAAACCCCATTTTAAAATTCGGGCGCATTGCGTGCAACCAGTGGAGTGTTTTTTCCGTTAGCGTCGAATTAAAAAGCGTTGCTTGCCGAAATAAATCGTCCCATTCCTTCAATATCCGCTGCTGCCGATTAGTTGATCCAGCTTCTGCTTCTTTAAATGCTTCTAAACGTTGCTGATACATGTCCACATCATCCAACTCAAATCCAATCGATTGAATGGTATCTTCAAGGGAAGCACGCTCTTCTTCCCAATCATCTTCAATTCTGCGCTGGATGGATTTATAAAAACTATATTCAATCTTTTTTTTGCCGGCTTGAACTAAGTCACGCCCGTAGTAAAAAAGCGAAAATAACGCGTCCTTTAAACGATGAAGCTCATTATGAGGAGAGTCTTTAATCGTTGTCATATAAAAACCTTGATACTGGATCGACCAGTTGGCCAACGTTTCAATGATGCTGTCTTTATAGCTTTGAAAAGAGAGTTCCTCTTCATTGTGTTTATCAATTTGATTTACAACAATAAACAAAGGCTTTCCTTCGTCTGATAATTGCTTTAAGAAACCGAGGTTTGTTTCGGACTTTACATGATTATAATCCATCACGTAAAGTAAAATATCTGTTGTAAAAAGCGCTTCAAGCGTCATATTTTGGTGAGTTGGATCCGTTGAATCGACCCCTGGCGTATCAACTAAGCTACCAGCGTGTTTTAAAAATGGAATCGGGGCATAAATATTGAGTTTTTCAACATTGGCGCCATCCATTGCATAACGTTTAATTGCCTCCCAATCGATTTCACCACGAAATGATTTTTCTGAACCATCAACATGAACAACGATTACCTCTAAATCCCCGTAAGCGATCGTGATCTGATTTGCACTCGTCGGAATTGGGCTAGTAGGTAAAATGGAGACACCTGTTAGATGATTAATAAGCGATGATTTCCCAGCAGAAAAATGGCCACTTAACGCAATCGATAATGTTTGTTTTTCTTGAATTCGATGCCATTGCTTGATTTCATATTCCGTTAAATCCAGCTGCTCTTTCGTATTATTCACAGTTGACTTCCTCTCTTTAACAGATTGACTCGTTCATTCAATTTTTTAAGGTCATCCATAAAGGAACATAATTGAACGAATGCTCGATCATTTTGATGAGATAAAATAAAAACCAATCGATCTTGCGTATTCAAAGGCGTGTAAGCAAATGAAGATATGGCTTGCTTCAGGTTCATTAAATCAACATTTTGACCGTTTAGCCAAAATAGTGCCTGCACCATCATCGCTTTCATGACATTTTGTTCATGCGCAATTTCTTTTGCTTTGCCTTCTTTAAAGTAAACCTTATACGTAGCTTGATTACTCTCAAACGAGTCGACCAAAATGCGAATCGCTTCCGTCGCACCAGTCTGCCAAGGTTTCGTTAACATCGTAATATCTTCAGAGAATGGATGCGCCCACTGACGCTCCAAAAATGTATGAGACGGATGAATAGATATGTGCGCACCCTTTTTATAAAACGGCTGGACACAGAAAGACGGAGGAACGATTTTATCCATGTTCCTCCACCCCTTTCAACCGTTTCTTTCCTTCTCGACACATAAACGCTAGTGGACATTGTTGACATTGTGGGTTTTGCGCCTTGCAATGATAGCGCCCAAAAAATATCATTCGATGATGAGCATCGGACCAATCCTGTTTATGAATTTTTTTCTCAAGCGTTTCTTCCACTTGTTTAACCGAATCTTTCCAACGACAAATGCCTAAGCGCTTAGAGACGCGCTCAACATGTGTATCAACAGCAATTGCAGGTATATCAAAAGCAACACTTGTCACAACGTTTGCTGTTTTTCGACCTACTCCAGCAAGTGCCTCTAACGCTTCTCTTGCAGCAGGCACTTCGCCACCATGGTCGTCAATGAGCGATTGCGCCATTTTTTTAATGTTTTTTGCTTTATTTCGATACAACCCAATAGAGCGAATATCCGTTTGCAATTCTTCTAAATCAACAGCGACATAATCTTCTGGTGTCTTATATTTAGCAAACAAAGCCGGCGTGACACGGTTCACAAGTGCGTCTGTGCATTGCGCAGACAACATTACCGCGACAAGCAGTTCAAATGGATTTTCATGAACCAATTCACATTCAGCTTCCGGAAACATCTCTCCCATTTGATCAACCGCATATTGGGTATCTTTTTTTGATAACATCTTCTGCTCCTTACAAATTTTCTAACCAATTAAATCCAGGAATGTTCTCAGATTGTGTTGGTGCTTGTCTGCGCTCTTTTTCTTTCGTTGGAATCGGTGTTTTTTTTCTGAACCGCTCACTATGGGCATGCGCTTGCTCTACGGTTTTAATTCCATTCCGTTGCCATTCAAATAAAATACGGTCAATATAACGGAAATTTAATTTACCTGAAATGACTGCTTCTTTTAAGGCAGCTTGAATGAGTGCTATTGTATGTGTATCTTGATCAATCCACATGGAAATGGTCTCAACTTCAATAGGAGATAAAGGGCGCGCAAATTCTTGTTCAAACTGTTGAAAAAGTTGACCTTCCTGTTCAGCTGCTTTGTTTCCATGTTTTTCGCTTTCCTTTGTTTCCAAATGCTGAATGAGCAACATCCAAAGTGGTTCAAGCGAACAGTATTCATACATCATATTCGTTTCTTCATCGCGACTATTTTTTATAAGTAAAAGTCGTTTTCGTACAAGCTGTCCAATTTTTTCGGCACAGTCTTCTACCGAAAGCGTCATTTGTTCACTTAACGTTTGTGGAGTCGGAAATGAATCACCACTATCAATTAAGCGTTGAATTTGTATTAAAAGAACGAGCTCTGTCTCGTTAATGTTCAATCTTGTATAATGCTCTAAAAGAAGATGAGGCACAGTTACTTGTTTTTGCTGAACCCATTTCAATGCTACCATTTCATTCACAGTTACCACCTCTAACTTCCTAAGTATAACACGTTTTTCTGCCTCTAGGCAGTAGAAAAGCAGAGCGCACAATCATGAAAAAAACCCTTCAACGTAATCAAATACGTTAAAGGGTTCAGCCATTTTTATGGATATAAACGATTTAATAATCGTGGAAACGCAATCGTTTCTCTTACATGTTCAATGCCTGACATCCAAGCAACGGTTCGCTCAAGACCTAAACCGAAACCAGAGTGCGGCACGGATCCATATTTACGAAGATCTAAATACCATTGATACGCTTCTAATGGTAATCCGTGAGCTTCAATTTCCTGTTTTAATAAATCGTAGTCATGGATTCTTTCAGAGCCACCAATAATCTCACCGTATCCTTCAGGCGCAATGAGATCGGCACATAGGACAACATCATCACGATCTGGAGCCGGCTGCATATAGAACGGTTTTAACGATTTTGGATAATGCGTTATAAATACTGGCTTGTCATAATGCTCTGCAAGCGCCGTTTCATGTGGCGAACCAAAATCATCGCCCCACACAATGTCATCAAAGCCCTTTTCATGTAAAAGTGCAAGGGCATCATCATACTTAATTCGTGGGAATGGTCCTTTAATTGCAGCAAGCTTGTTTTTATCACGTTCAAGAAGATCAAGCTCCAACTCACAGTGGGTTAACACATGCGCTGCTAAGTGACACACATACGATTCTTGAATATCTAAACTCTCTTCATGCTCCACAAACGCCATCTCTGGTTCAATCATCCAGAATTCAATTAAGTGACGACGGGTTTTAGATTTTTCCGCTCGGAATGTTGGTCCAAATGTAAACACACGGTTTAACGCCATTGCACCTGCTTCAGCATAAAGTTGTCCACTTTGCGAAAGAAACGCGTCTTCGTCAAAGTATTTCGTGTGAAACAATTCCGACGTGCCTTCCGGTGAACTTCCCGTTAAAATAGGCGAGTCTAATTTTGTAAACCCATTTGCAAAAAAGTACTCGTACGTTGCTTTAATAATTTCGTTACGGATTTTCATGACCGCATGCTGTTTTTTTGAACGAATCCATAAATGGCGGTTATCCATTAAAAATTCTGTTCCATGCGCTTTCGGTGTAATCGGATACCCTTCTGCTTCGTGAATGACTTGAAGATCTGTTACGGTTAATTCGTAGCCGAATGCAGATCGATCGTCTTCACGAACAACTCCTGTCACATAGAGCGATGTTTCTTGCGTTAAGCTTTTTGCTTTTTGAAACAGCGCTTCTTCTACATCGGCTTTCACAACGACACCTTGCATAAAGCCTGTTCCATCTCGAAGTTGTAAGAACGCAATTTTTCCGCTCGAGCGTTTGTTAGCGAGCCACGCTCCAATTGTCACTTCTTGTTCTACAAATTGACCCACCTGGGCAATGGTTGTTTTCAAATCCTTCAGTCCTCCTGAACGTACAATTCTTCCTTTATTTCCGACTAACATTATAACTGAGCGCTTCTTAAAAGTCGATAGTACGCCTTTTAAGGCGCTGTATGAATGCTGTAACTTTTTAAATACTCACCTGTTTCAAATAATGTGTAATAAAATACTCGTGAACCATTTGTTACGTACGTGAATTCATACACTGGTTGTCCATTTTCAATACCAAGTTGAATGGATTCAAACGACGATACATTTAACTCTTGTGATACAGTATCAACCATTTCATTTTTTTCTACACCATCTTCTTGGTTAAATAGATAATATTCTTCTGTTTCTTCCCAATTTTGGTTCATAAATAACAGTTGATGTTCGTTTTCTTCATTCACGCCTGTTAAGACCCAATAGCTTTCTCCACCATGATAATAGGAAACGTCATCCACTTGCGCTAACAAATCTTCGCTTAACGCAAGTGATGCACCATCTTCTGCTTCTGCTAACAAAGGAGATCGAATCGTTTGGTACAGCCAAATGCTTAACCCACTTACGAGAAAAATCCCCGCTATTAAAGCAATATAAATGCCTTTACGTCTCATAGTTCCCTCTACACTTCATAAATGGTAAACACAATTTTTTCTTGATCTTTTTCATCGAGCGCAAACCCAAATGTTAAGCCTTTGTCTTTTAAAGTACGATTTAATTGATCAACCACCTTATAAAAATCATCAGTACGATCAATCGTAACCGTTGATAAAACTTTCATTTTCGTATCCGCATTTTCCATTTTTTCTTCACTCGCCTCTCCACGTTAAAGTATACCAACCAATATCTAGACTTCTCCACAAACATTACTAAACATAGCCTGTCTTCTTCGTGGCAAAATAGTACTACGCCAGCAGAAGGGGGGCGTTTATATGGAACAAAACGGCTTAGCCGATTGGTTTCAGCAACATAAGGACGAATGGTCCTTACTTCGCAGAGGAAACCAAACGTTGGAAGACATATGCTGTTTTCCATTAAAGCAAACAGTGTTTCCTGCTGTCTTTTATCCAACAGCTGCAAGTGCAGAGGATATGCAGGCTGAAATCGATTAAAAACCTTCTACCTACACCTCACGACGCTACGTACGGTAGCGTTTTGCTTATCGACAAGGTCGATAAGCTTTTTTTCAAACGATCTATGGAGAATGTACCAAAGGAGCTCATGCTTTTCAAGCCAAAGCAGCAAGATCTTTATCCTTTTTTTGCTTGAATGTGACGTTTTGCTTCAAACTGAACTTTTTCTTTATCCATCGTTGTAAACGATTTGTTTTCGTATAGTGGCTTTCCTTGAACGTACATATCGGTTACATCTGTTCCTTTCGCCGAGAAAACGAGATGGGATACAAGATTTTCTTCCGGTAAAAAGTGAGCTTGATGTGGTGAAAGCATAATAAAATCAGCTTCATGCCCTTCCACTAAAGCACCCACGTTCTTTTGAAACAAAGCTTTTGCACCATTGACCGTTGTCATTTGTAATCCTTCGTACGTTGTAACTAGATCCGCTTGTTCGTTAACCCCTCGTTGTAGCAAGACAGCGAAACGCATTTGCTCAAACAAATCTAAATGGTTATTTGACGCAACAGAATCTGTTCCAAGTGAAACTGGAATGTCATGCTTTAGCATTGACGCTACTTGCGCGACGCCAGAGCCTAATTTTAAATTGCTCATCGGGTTATGAGAAATCATGGCATTGTGCTTCTGAATGAGTTCAAAATGTTGCTCGTACATATGAACACAGTGAGCGAATAACCAGTCTGTACCTTCTAACAAACGTCGCTCTTCTAATAACTCTAACGGATGCATACCATGTTGATCCATATAATCGTGAATTTCTTTTCTTGTTTCAGCAAGATGCATATGAACAGGCAAATGTTCATTCCGTGCAACTTCTACAATACGTTCAATGTAATCCGGCGGACATGTATATGGCGCGTGAGGCGCTAACATCGTTTGAATGCGGCCGTTTCCTGCTCCTCGATAAGAAGTCGCAAACGCTAACGACTCGGCTAATTTTTCATCTTGTTCTTCTTTTGAACAAAGTCCAATAACCGATCGCATTAAAGTAGCACGTAATCCTACCTTTTCAATTTCCTCAGCAAAAGCTGGTAATCCTAGATGATACATATCAACAAACGAGGTTGTACCCGACTCAATCATTTCAATCATGCTTACGTCTCTTGCTACTTTTAAAGTCTGTGAATCAAATTGCCGTTCATTCGGCCAGATCGACTGTTCTAACCAATCTTGTAATGGCTGATCGTCATTTATTCCTCTAAGCAACGACATGCCAGGATGACCGTGGGTATTTACCAATCCTGGCATTAACCATTTTCCATTCGCATTTATAACAGATGTTGCTTCTTTTTCTTGAGCTGAAGGGTCGCCTGAACGAATCGTTACGATTTCAGTGTGATTAAACCGAATATAGCCGTGATCAATCACTGTTTCCTCATGATCCATCGTGATAATTTTTGCATTAAAAATGAGTGTATCCACTATCGTTCCTCCTGATTATTGACATGCTCTTGAAGTAGCTGCTCAAATTTCCCTTCATAAACCGGTGTTGTCGGCAATGATTCTAAAAACGTTTTTCCATATCGCGTTGTAACAACACGTCTATCAAAAATAAAGAAATTGCCGGTGTCAGTCGTTGTTCGAATTAATCGACCAAACCCTTGGCGAAAACGAATAACGGCTTGCGGTAAAGATAGATCTGTGAATGGATTTTCGCCATTTTCTTTTGCCGCATTAATTTGCGCACGAGTTAACGGTTGGTTCGGAGGTGAAAACGGCAAACGCACAATAATTAAATGTTCAAGTGCATCACCTGCTAAGTCAATGCCTTCCCAAAAGCTATTTGTACCAAATAAAATACTCGAACCACTTGTTTGTTTAAATAACTTTAATAAGCGTGATCGTGAACCGCTCGTAATCCCCTGACCGATCAGCGTAAAACTATGGTCATCATCTAGATCTTTTACATACTGATAAACTTGTTTAAGCATATCGTAGGACGTAAACAACACGAGTGACTTTTTATGTGTCGCATCCGTTAATCGCCACAGTTTAATGGCAACATCTTGAATAAACAATTGATCATTTTGACCTCGAACATCAGGAATATCTGTCGGAATAAGCACGTTCAATTGTTTTTCATAAGAAAACGGCGATGCTATTTGCTTCGTTCGCACGCCAAAATCCTCAAGGCCCAAGCGTTTTAACGCATAATCAAATGATTGTTTTATTGTTAACGTAGCCGACGTTAGCACGACACTTTTCTTTTTCGCAAAAAATTCATCCGCTAAGCGATCATGAATGCGAATCGGCTTTGCGTACAAATACGTTGCATTTTTTGCTCCTTTTGGCTCAACTTCAACCCAATACACATAGTCCTCATCGTATTCCAATAACAATTCATACAACTGGGTGATTTCTTCTTCAAACGAAGCGATGATCGATTTAAAGTTGGCTACAGCTGACTGCTGTTGATAGGCAAGCTCATCATCCGTTTCTTGATTGAGCTGCGTTCGAAATTGTTTAAGAATCGATTGACTACTCAGTTGAACCCGCATCGCACATTCTAAAATACCTTGCCAGAGCACGCCTTCTTCGTTAAAACTTTTATACACATAACTTACGCGTCCGATATCGGTTGCTTCTGTTTGTCTTTCGTTCACAAAAGCATGGAGCATGCGAAACAACTCTTCCACATCCTCTTTTATTTCTGTTAAAACGGTTAAGCTATTTTTCTCCATTTGTACAAATGTCTCATGATGTTGATGTTGGCTGAAAAACTGTAGCAAACGCGATAACGAAAAACCAATGGATAAATGATTAACCGACAATCCAAAATAATCAATAGCGGTTTCTTCGAGATGATGGGCTTCGTCAATAACTGCGTGACTATAGGTGGGGATAATGGCTCTTTTTTGATGCACATCTGTCATTAACAACGCATGGTTAACAATAATGACATCTGCTTCTTTCGCTACTTTTCGTGAACGATGAAAGAAGCAGCGCGAGAACCAAGGATTAAACCGACCTAAATCAGAGGAGGCATCGCTTTGCACTGTGCGCCAAAATAATTGACCACCGCTTGATAAATTTAACTCTTCCACATCACCTGTCGACGTCTCTAAAAGCCAAATTAGCATTTGTGCTTTTGTTAATTGGACATCATATGATCCGTCTTCACGATCTAAAATCGCCTCTTCAAACTTTCTTAAATCTACATAATGCTGCCTTCCTTTTAACACTGCCACGTTTACCGAAATGCCTAACGCTTTTTTTATAAGTTTAAGGTCTTTTTTCAACAATTGCTCTTGTAAAGGGATCGAATATGTGGAAAGAACGACCGGCTTTTGAGTCTGTTTTGCGTAGTAAATACTTGGTATTAAATACCCTAATGTTTTGCCTGTACCTGTTCCTGCTTCAATTAGCGCGTGCGCGTAATCGGTGAATGCGTCATGGACAGCTCTCGCCATTTCCTCTTGACCAACACGGACTTCATAATGCTCGAACTGTCTTGCAAGAGATCCGTCTTTTGAGAAAAGTTGTTGTTCAAATGCTTCAAATGTACTTGGCAAAGCTTCTTTCTCTTTCTCTTTTTCTTCTTCATCCTGTTGGACTCGTTTTAAGGCAAGCTGTCTAAACACATCCACTGTCTGATCTTCTTGGTTTACTTCTTTTAAAGCACGGTCTATTCCTTGCTCAATTAAAAAAGCCCAGTCACTTTTTAAAGACAGCGTTACTTTCTTTAAGACTTGTAACGTAATTAATGGAAGCTGTAAAAGCTTTTTATGTAAGAAGATAAACAGTTCCGCCGTCATTTCAGCGTCACTGTCGGCTTGGTGAGGCCTTGAATGATCCATATCAAAATAAACGGTTAGATCAGACAATTTATAACTATCTAATGTAGGTAACAAGGCTCGACTTAATTCCACCGTATCAAAAGTAAAGCAGGTTGGAAATGAATAGCCAACACGTTCCAACTGCTTCTTTAAAAACCCTTTATCAAACGGAACATTATGCGCAACAAAATGACTTCCTTCTAAAAATGCAAGGATCTCAACAGCTACTTCTTCAAATGTAGGCGCACCTTTTACATGCTCTTGAGAAATTCCCGTTAACTCGGTTATAAAAGGTGGAATATCACAAAGCGGATCGACAAACGTTGAAAATCGATCTGTAATTTGATGATCTTCCACCTTTACAGCTCCAATTTGGATAATACGTGCTCCCTGATCAGGAGAATTCCCTGTTGTCTCCAAATCAAGCACGACATAAGACTGTGACACTTTTGCACCTCAATTCAAAACCCGGTCTTACTTCATTATTGCTTGTATCCATTCATACGATTTTTTTGCTTCCGGGTCGGTATGGCTTAGTTCACTCAATAAATGAACGGCTCTTTTATCACCTGATAATGCTTTATTCCAAGCAAATCCATGTAGCCAGCGTTGTTCTTTGCCTGATTGTATCATTAAATGCTCATATGCATAACATGCTAGCTCATGTTCGCCAATCCATTCTACTAAGTGCGCTACAGCGACTAGCGCTGATTGCTCATGCAAATTTTCAATGACTTGCAAAAATGCTGCCCGAGCTTCTTCTAGTTCACCTGCTTGAACAAGTGCCAACGCTAACGCGTAAAGGCCATCAACATCTTCTACATGATAAGCATATTGCCGAAAACATGTCGTTGCATATTCGTAATTTCCTAACGTAAAATAGCAGACCCCTAAATTATACATGAGTTCATGATTTTCTGCTAAGGGTTGCGCTTTTTCTAAATAATGAATAGCCTTCTCCATGTCATGTTGAACAATGGCGATCAATCCTAACCCTTTATATGCCAAATGGGTTATTAACGCTGGTGTTTGTAAGAATAACACATATTGAAATTGCGCTTCACTCTCAACTAAATCACTTTGATACAAGGAAGCATAGCCGACATACAAACAGCGTATTCCATCCTTTTCCACATGCTCTTCTTGCTTTAATTGCGCACACGCTTCTTGAAACTGGCCTTGATCGAATAAAATCGTCCCTTTTGATTGGTATTGATATAAATGCGCTTCCTCTTTGACTTTGCGTTTTAACTCCTGCATCGACTCATCCAGTGATCCCCATGTGGTCAATAGCAGTTCAACCTTATCCTCTAACGTATCCATTTGTTTCGATTGTTGTTTAAGCGGTAGCGCCCATACTGATTCATATAAGCTGTACCATTCGTTTAACCATTCTTTCAAAAAAATCCCCTCCCAGCAATTTGCTCTACTCACAGTTTGCATGTTTACGGGAGGGAATATTCGAGTTATAGGACGGTAGAAGCTGGTTCTGTTCCTAACATTTCTACAATCGTATTGGTTTCGTCTAAAATCGCCACTTTAGGGGTGTGCGTAAGCGCTTCTTGATTTTCAAGCATGACATAACTCAAGATGATGACAACGTCTCCAGGCTGAACTTTTCGTGCAGCAGCACCGTTTAAACAAATTTCTCCTGTACCACGTTTTCCTTTAATAATATACGTTTCGAAACGCTCACCGTTGTTGTTATTGACGATTTGGACTTTTTCATTCTCAATTAAATCGACGGCATCTAGAAGATCTTCATCAATCGTAATACTGCCAACATAATTTAAATTTGATTCAGTTACACGCGCGCGGTGTAATTTTGCTTTCATCATTGTTCTGTACATTACGCTTCACCTCGGTTGCTAAAGTCAATTTGAACATGGTCAATAAGTCGAGCGTGCGAGAACTGGTAAGCAAGAGCTAAAATGATTCGTCCTGTCGCAACCTCTACTTGTTTTAGTGACGGGTATTCATATGCTTCTATATAGTCAATGGAGCCGCTCGGAATTTGAGCTAACGATACACGGACTAGTTCAATTAACTCTGGAACGTTTCGGTTGTTAGACGCTTTTGCTCGTTGTAACGCCTTATATAAAAGCGGCGCATACTGTCGTTCTGCTTTTGTTAAATGAACGTTTCTAGAGCTTCGAGCTAGTCCATCTTCTTCTCGAACCGTTTTACAGCCTACCACCTTTATTGGCATAAAAAACTCATTTACGAGCTGTTTAATAATGGCTAGTTGCTGTGCATCCTTTTTGCCAAAATAAGCGGCTTCCGGTCGAATAAGCGAGAATAATTTTAACACTACAGTTGCAACGCCATCAAAGTGACCAGGTCTACTTTTTCCACACATGACGTTCGCCCCTTGCTGTACATGGACAATTTGCGGAAATCCATCTGGATAAATGTCTTCAACCGACGGACAAAAGAGAATGTCACAACCTGCTTCACGGGCTACCTTTTGATCAGCTTCAAGCTGTCTAGGGTACGTTTCAAAATCTTCATTTGGTCCGAACTGCAGCGGGTTTACAAAAATAGACACAACAACAATTGAATGATTGGCGTTTGCTGCCTCCATTAATGATACATGGCCTTCATGCAACGCACCCATTGTTGGCACGAAGCCAATTGAGTGCGTTGGTAAATGAAACGGCTTTAACGCTTGCTGCAATTCTTGCTTCGTTTTTACAACGATCATTCGCTTTTCCCACCGTATAACGACAACCAATCCGAATCTTTCATCGTATATTGGTGTTGTTCAGTTGGAAAATCTCGTGCTTTTACTTCTTGGACATACTGTGCCAGACCATCTTGAATCGTATGCGAGATGGTCACATATTGTTTAACAAATTTAGCGACTCGTTCTGATTCATAGCCAATGACATCGTGGTACACAAGCACTTGACCGTCTGTTTGATTTCCAGCGCCAATTCCAATAATCGGAACTGACAGTTGATTAGACAAAGCTGTGCCGAGTTGATGCGGGATGCATTCAGCTACGATTGCAAAAGCCCCTGCTTCAGCAATGGCTTTTGCATCAACAAGCAATTGTTCTGCTGTTTCTTGATCTTTACCTTGAACCGCGTAGCCACCTAGCACGCCAACAGATTGTGGTGTTAAACCGATATGACCGACAACAGGTACACCAGCAGAAACAAGATTTTTTACTGTATCGGCAATTTCAACGCCACCTTCAAGCTTCACAGCATCGGCCCCAGCTTCTTGCAACAATCGTCTAGCATGATGCGCAGTTTCCGAAAAAGAACTGTGATACGTAAAAAATGGCAAGTCTGTTACAACAAATGTGTCTCTGGCACCACGTTTTACCGCTTTTGTGTGGAGGACCATATCGTCAACCGTAACAGGTACCGTAGAATCGTACCCTAATACAACCATCCCTAAAGAGTCACCGACTAAAATCATATCTACGCCTGCACGTTCTGCAAGCTTAGCTGATGGTGCATCGTAGGCCGTGAGCATCGCAATTGGTTCTTGCTTCTGTTTCATTTGTAAAAATTGTTTTGTCGTTTTCATGTTAAACGCCTCCAGTTTCATGTGTTCAAATTTGAACTGCATGAAACGGCTTTGCCCCCTTGCTTATCGCAAGGGGGCGTGTAAAAGCACATCATCTTTAGTCTCCGTTCTTCGTTCGAATCGAAGCTAACGATGGCTTTTCCCATCCATTTATCGGGTGCCGTTCTAGCAGATACAGCCCTTGCATTCACTAGTATAACAAGGGTCAGGAGGTTGTGTCGAGTTCAATATCTCCTGAGTGAATAAGGTGAGTAGTCCCATTTAAATCGGTTATACATAACTGTCCCTCATCTGTTAGCCCACTAGCATAACCAGTAATCACTTGTTTGGCTGTTCGTGCATGAATTTTTTTGTGTAGTGAGATCGACCGAGCTTCCCATAAAGGCTTAATGACACGGAAACCTTCTTCTTGATAACAACGATAAAGCCATTCAAATTCATTCATCACTTCTGCAATTAACGTCGCGCGATGAACAGTTTTTCCCGTTTCTTGATAAATCGATGTAGCGATACCTTTGACATCCTCATGAAAGTCGGCGCCGGACTGTTGACAATTAATTCCCATTCCGACAATAACGTAATGAAGTTGGTCAGGATCTGCCGCCATCTCGGTTAAAATACCGACAAGCTTCTTCCCCTTAACCAATAAGTCGTTTGGCCATTTAATTTCGCAATCGATTCCGGTCACTTTTTCGATCGCTCTTACAACTGCAACGGCAGCGACTAACGTAAGTTGTGGCGTTTGTGCAATTGGAATAGTCGGCCGCAAAATTAAAGACATGGAAATGGTTTGCCCTTCTCCTACGAGCCACTTCCGCCCAAGTCGCCCTCTCCCTTGGGTTTGTTCATTTGCGACAATAAGTGTTCCTTCGTCACCTTTATTTGTAGCCACTTGATGGGCGAGCGGCTGGGTGGATTCTACAGAATCATAAGCAAATACGGTTTTACCAAATGAATCCGTCGACACCCGTCCTATAATATCGTGTGCACGCACTGTATCAGGGCTTTGAAGCAAACGGTATCCTTTATTCGTCGTTGATTCAATTGTATACCCTTGTTCTTTTAATGCCTTAATCTGCTTCCAAATTGCGGTCCGGCTAACGTTCAAATCGGAACTTATTGCTTCACCTGACACATACTCGCCTGATCGTAAAAGCTTTACTAATAATGCCTTCATCATTTGCCCTTTCCCGCTCATACTTGCTTTAACAAACAAGCTCGCTTATTTTCAAGCACTCCTTCAACAACCGCTTTCTCCAATCTTTCCAGCTTTTCCTTAATCCAGGGTCCTGGTTTCGCCGATGTCTTCTCTAATAAGTCCGCTCCCGTTATCGCAAGTTCGTCTTTAGAATGAATCGGCAATTGATGATAAGCTTCCTCAAGTTGAGAATGACTGAGAAACGACCAGTCTCTTCCATGGCGCATTCGCTCTACATCATAGGCAACAGAAACCCCTGCTCGATAAAGCATCCAAGGCGTCCAGTTCGATGTCTGTCGTTCTTGAAAAAAAACATAGCGCTGTTTAACTTGTTTTTTTAACTGATTCGAAACCGGAAACGAGGAGATCACATGTTCATTTCCTACAAGTACGCTGTACTCTGCCCACGCCCACTCATCGGTCTCCCATACAATAGATGACAAACGATGAAGCTGCTCATAAATGGTCTCGTTTAAAAGAAGAGACGGAAGAGCCCGTTCCACTTGAATCTGTTGTAAAAACAAACATGCGTCACCTTTATATGCTCCTTTTAACACGCCTACCCATTCATGGGCTATTCGCTCACGGGCAATCGTTGAAAAGAGAGATAGCGCATCGCTACAAGCACGCATCGTCTGCTCGTCAACGCTAAAGCCAAGATTACTTATAAATCGCGCCGCGCGCAAAACTCGTAAAGGATCTGCTTTAAACACACGTTCTGGGTAATACGAACGAAGGATACGCTCCTGCAAATCCTTTTGTCCGTTTGTATAATCCATCACATCACCAGAAGCGGTCATGGCTAAACTATTGACCGTAAAATCTCTTTCCTGCAAGTCTTCAACGAGTGAAGCCCCTTTAAACGTTGAGATTTCAACTTGAATAGTATGAAGATGTACACTTACCGTTTGAAATCGTTCGTTAATTCGAAACGTTTTCTTGAAAAAGGCTTCAATTTGTTGAGGGGATGCACTCGTTGCGATGTCATAATCATGAACATCCCGCTTTAGTAACAAATCTCGAACCGCTCCGCCAACAAGATAGGCTTCGTGGCCTGCTTCGTTTAATTCACGCAAACACGCTTTCACTTCCTTAGGAATCATTGGCGGTATCCTTTAGAAGCATTTTTTCGTATAAGCGCTCGTATTCACTCACAATTCGCTGTGAATAAAATTCTTGCTTCGCTCTTTTTAACGCCTGCTCTTTAAAGCGCTGATGATGATGAGCATCCGTTAACAGTTCAAGTGCCCGCTGTGCCACTAGCTCAACGTCACCAACAGGGACGAGAAAACCACTCTTTTGATCTTCAATCACTTCTGGAATGCCGCCAATATCTGTGCCAATTACAGGAACCCCGCACGCCATCGCTTCTAACGCCACTAGACCGAAGCTTTCTTTTTCACTCAATAAAAGCATGACATCGCTCATTGATAACAACTCGGCAATATGCTTTTGATTGCCTAGAACAAGCACATGGTCGTCCAATTTGTTTTCTTTAATATACTGCCTAGCAACCGGAAGCTCTGGACCATTCCCTATTAATAAAAGCTTAGCCTTTGCCCCCTGTAAAATGAGGGAAAAGCTTTTTAACACATCCAGAATGCGTTTTACAGGTCGAAAATTTGAGATGTGGATGACGACATGTTCATCTTGAGCAATCCCATAATGACTCGCTAACCCTTCAACTGGCTTCGGGTAGTACACCTCTTCATCAACGAAATTATAAACCGTTTCAATTGGCTTAGCTGTACCCACTAATTCCTGAGTCTGTCGAACAAGATCTTTTGAAACTGCCGTAACAATATCCGACTGTTCTATTCCGAACCGAATTAAAGGCTGTAAAGAAGGATCAAATCCGAGCACCGTAATGTCTGTACCGTGCAACGTTGTCATAATCTTTATGTCTCTTCCACTCATTTGTTTTGCTAATATGGCACAAACAGCATGAGGAACCGCATAATGCACATGAAGAAAATCCAGTTCATGGCTACGAATGACTTCTGCAATCTTACTCGCAGCAGACAAGTCATGTGGTGGATGCTTAAATACTGCATACTGATTCACTTCAACCTCATGGAAAAAGATATTTGGATACACTTTATCATCAAGGCGAAAGGGGATTTCAGTTGTGATGAAGTGGACCTCATGTCCCCTTGAAGCAAGCTGTTTCCCTAATTCTGTCGCTACCACTCCAGATCCACCAACTGTAGGATAACAGCTAATCCCTATTTTTTTTGGTTTCAATATCTATTTCACCTTTCAAATAAATTTGTTACGTTTAGAGGACGATAAGTCTTAAATCCCTCTGCGTACGTTAAACCCACTTCTTTCGCATACATACGGTCTCGAGCGATAACAGACTCAATATATTGATCCGTTAGCGGAGTAGATACCCCTGCTTTAGGCTGAAACTGACTCTGATACGCTTGTAAAGCCGCAACCTTTTTCTCATAAACATGCGCGACATCGATGACAAAGTCTGGGTTTGAAAAGCCATTTATAAAGTAACTAAAATGCGCATCCACTTTATGCGGTTCGTACTCCGGCAAAAGGTTTCGAATCCCAGCGTCAAAAAGTACGTCCTTCATGATCGCAGCACACGCACCATGATCAGGATGGCGGTCTGGTAGTGGAGTAAATACAAACCTTGGCTTCCATTCCCGAATCCGACGAACAAGATCCAACTTTTCCGCCGGTGAAATCGATGCCAAACCTCGGTCCTTTAAGCTTAGCTGCTCGCGCTTTTTAACTCCTAATGTGTCAGCAGCTGCTTGAGCCTCTAATTGACGCGTTTCTACATCACCATTAGAAGACAATTCTGCTTTCGTTAAAGTAAGGAACTGACACGTATAGCCTTCCGCCACATATTTCGCAATGGTTGCGCCCATGCCAATTTCAATATCATCTGGATGCGCACCAACTGCTAACAAATCACATGTATTGTTCGTCATCCGAATGTGGCTCACACCCTCTCTCTACTCATTTTAACAGTATGAAATGTATGATCAAACATTGTCTCGGAAAATGTCTCTACATGTCGGAAACCTTGCGTTATGTAAAATTGTTCCGCACGGCGATTTCCTTCTTCCACATAAACAACTAAACGTTCCTCTGGATATAAATTTGATACTATTTCTTGAAAAAGAGATGTGCCTACTCCTTTACCGAGAGCGTCTGGATCAACATAGATTGCCGCTAATTCTGTTTCTTTTTCATTACGCGTTAACTGTGCAAATCCAAGTAATTGTTTTTTATCTGAATAAGCAGTTAAAAACAAAGCAGAATTCGTCAATTTTTGCTCCAGCATCGCAAAAGAATACGCTTTTTCGAGAAATGTTTGTTGAACATGCTGAGGAATAAGCGTTTCATAAGCAAAACCCCATGAACGTGCAGCGAGAGAAGCAATGTCCTCACGATCGTTTAATACTGCTTTTCTAATCTTCATAAAGTCACCTCTCCACGCATTCTTTTAAAAAAAGGAGCCTAAAAACAGACTCCTTACAAAGACGTTCGATTCTCTTTCTGAACAGAACGGAATTGAAAATCGCCTCGCTCAAGCCCTTTTATAAGAACCTCTGCTGTTCCAATATTCGTTGCTAAAGGAACCGCTTTTACGTCACAAAGCCGTATTAGAGCCGTAACATCTGGCTCATGAGGCTGTGCTGTTAACGGATCACGGAAAAATAAAATAAGATCAAATTCATCTTCTGCAACGAGCGCACCGATTTGCTGGTCCCCGCCAAGTGGGCCAGATTTAAATCGAGTCACCTGTAAAGAGCTAGCCTCCATGATTCGCGTCCCTGTCGTACCAGTTCCATATAAATCATGTTCGCTCAAAATATGTTCATACGCTACACAAAAATTTACCATTTGCTGTTTCTTCTTGTCATGAGCAATTAACGCCACTTTCATCGTGATCACCTCTTAATCAATTAAGTTTTCAAGTCCATAAACGAGTGTATCAAGCTTTAATACGTGTTCAATTGAAAGTTTGACACCCGGCATAAAACTTTGTCGATTAAGAGAATCGTGCTTAATGGACAACAGCTGTCCTTCTCCACCAAAGAGGACCTCTTGATGTGCCACTCTGCCTGGAAGTCGGACACTATGAATCCTCATCCCCTCAAACTCAGCGCCTCTCGCGCCTGGTAAATCTTCTTTTTCATCGGGATGTCCTTGCTGCTTTTGCTCACGCTCTTGTGCAATAAGTTGAGCTGTTTTCATTGCTGTTCCAGATGGTGCATCCAATTTGTTATCATGATGCTGCTCAATGATTTCCACATCTGTTAAATAACGAGCGGCTAGCTGCGAAAACTTCATCATTAAAATCGCACCAATCGCGAAGTTCGGCGCAATAATCGCCCCAAGTTCTTTTTCTTCAGTAAGCTTTCTTAACTGCTCAATATCATCGTTCGTAAAACCTGTCGTTCCTACAACAGGTCGAACCCCATGTGCAAGAGCAATCTCCATATGTTTCTTTCCAAATGCTGGCGTTGTTAAATCTACAAGCACATCTACATCATGATTTGAAAAACATTGTTCCATATCCGAATAAATTGGTGTTTCTAAGTCTCCATAGCCTTTAAGGTCTTGTAGCGTTTGACCGTCATGCTTTGAATCAACAACCGCTACGAGCTGAAGCTCTTCATCACGCTCACAAAGTTGAACTGCCTCGTACCCCATTTTCCCTCTTGGTCCTGCAACGACAATCTTAATCATGGTTTTGCTCTCCTTCTTCAATCCTTGTCCAGCGATCTGCATCGCGCGTAGTAAATTTAGTCATCACTCGTGAGTGGGCTTCGTCTAAATCAATATTAAGCGAGTTTGCCAGGCAAATTAACACAAATAATACGTCGCCCATTTCTTCTTCCATTGCTTTTTCTTTTTCCGTTGCTTTCTTTGGTTTTTCTCCATATGTATGGTTTACTTCACGCGCTAATTCCCCTAACTCTTCTGTCAATCGAGCCATCATCGCAAGCGGACTAAAATACCCTTCTTTAAATTGGCTTATATAATCATCCACTTCTTGTTGCATTTGAGCCATTGATTTTGGATGTTTCATCGGTCCACTTCCTTTCTTCTTTCTTATCGTAGCGAATCCACAATAAATCTGCAATTAAAATTCACTGACTTCTATCTTTTTTTATTCAGGTTGAGTACACTAATAAAGCATTGATTGTAAAGGAGAACTGTTTATGGCCAGACACGCTAAAAACATTTTGTTTATTTTGTTCGGGACAGCGTTAATGTCTTTTGGGTTAGTTTATTTTAATATGCAGTACAATTTAGCAGATGGTGGCGTCACAGGGATTACGTTATTGCTCTTTTTTCTGTTTTCATTCAATCCAGCTATTTCCAACCTAATTATTAACATTCCGTTATTTTTCATCGGCTGGAAAATGCTAGGTCGAACAACGTTTGTGTACACATTAGTTGGTACATTTAGTTTGTCTCTTTTTTTAGATTTATTTCAGCGCATACCAGTTGCCATCGATCTCGCTGACGACATCATGCTCGCAGCCTTGTTTGCTGGCGCTATCGTTGGAGTAGGCCTTGGCATTGTATTTCGCTTTGGCGGTACAACAGGAGGCGCAGATATTCTTGCTAAACTATGCTTGCGCTATTTTGGCTGGAGTATTGGTAAAACGTTTTTACTTTTTGATTCATCGGTCATTGCGATTTCACTTATTTTTGAACTCAGTTTACGTCAAGCGATGTATACAATCGTCTATGTCTTTATCGCAGCAAAAGTCATTGATTTTATTCAGCAAGGCTCTTATTCCGCCAAAGCCGCCTTTATTATTTCCGACGACTTGGAGCAAATTTCCGAGACAATTCTAAGAGAAATGGGCCGCGGCGCCACCGCTTTAAAAGGGAAAGGATCGTTTACTGGCAACGAAAAAGAAATTTTGTACTGTGTGGTAGCTAGAAATGAAACGGTTCGCCTCCGCTCCATTGTTCATCGCATTGATCCGCACGCATTTATGGCGATCAATGATGTTACTGAAGCAGCAGGAGAAGGCTTTACCCTCGATGATAATAAGAAGCCGCTTCGAGTTGACTAAAAAAACGTGCCTACGTTGTGTAGGCACGTTTTCTTTAATCTCTTTGAGATAAATAAATTAAAATCAATCGTGCAAGCTCCATAACAGCTACAAGCGCTGCGGCAACATAAGTCATGGCTGCGGCATTTAACACTTTTTTCGTTTCACGTTCTTCATCATTGCGAATGATTCCACTTGAAACCATTTGCGCCATCGCTTGATTTGAAGCGTTAAATTCAACAGGCAATGTCACCACTTGGAATAATACGGCTGCAGAGAACATGACGATACCAGCTAATAAAATAACTGGTGAAAATGAACCAAAAACGGTGATTAGTAACCCAATCATTATAAGCCATTGACCTAATGACGTACCAATTTGCGCAGCTGGAACAAGCGCACTACGAAACTTCAAAAATGCATAATCTTCCGCATCTTGGATAGCGTGTCCTACTTCATGTGCAGCAATTGCCGCTGCGGCAACAGATGGCTTATGATAATTATCCGTTGATAAACGAACGGTCTTTGCTTTCGGATCATAGTGATCGGAAAGCTCCCCTTTTGTTTCTTCAATCGTCACATCATTTAAACCATTATCATTTAAAATTTTTCTTGCAACTTCTGCTCCCGTCATACCTGACGAGTTACGAATTTGTGAGTATTTATTATAGGCGCTCTTCACTTTCCCTTGCGCAATCATCGGGATGATAAGAAGCAGCGCGAGGTAGATCAAATATCCAGTCAAACTCACGTTAAAATCACCTCTTTATTGATTATATTCCCATCATAAAGTGAACGTCAAAATAAGTCAAACAAGAGGCCTTGTCTTATTCTTCTTGCTTTACTTTTTTTCGCTCGCCCTTAAATTTTCTAAAGCCTACGTAGCCGAGCGATACCACAACCGGTGTGCCAATCATAAACATAACTAAATATAAGGTCGGGTCAACCGTTTCGACAGATGTAAAAGCAAATAATGACAGATATTCATGACGCATTGTATCCAAATGATTATCAATCTCCGCCTCAGACAACTGCTGTTGCTGTAGGCGATTGTGCATGTCATCAAGTTCATTTACTTGCTCGTAACCTTTTGAAATTAAAACAGCTGGACGAACGGTTTCATACAACTGTTGGGATCGATTCACTTCATAGCTAAATTGTTGCGATTGAAATGGATCATTAACGGCACCAATCCGGTCTAAACTATCAAGCATTTGTCGATCCATTTGATTCCATAGCGGCTGATTCACTTGTTGAACAGCGTCTGTACTTAACCGAAGTGCCATCGCTAAACGTAACTGCTCTTCAGGAGAAACATCTTCTGCAAACAGCGCATCATAAGCAGACTCAAACGTTGTCATTAGTGTACGCATGGAAGACAATGTCCATTCTTCATCTGAAAAAGGAAACTGTTCCATTTCATTCGAAAAAGCTTCAGCTGTTTTTTGCGCTTGATCTATTTCTCCTTGTTGAATTTGATGAAGTAACGTTCCAGCTAAACCATCAAACTCACTCCAAGTCGGGTCATTGTCCTCTACTGCGTAGCCATACACAGGCAACATCACTATGACGCTTAAGGCCATTATGAATAAAAACATTCGCCGCATCACGCGTTCCCCCCTCTGATTTTTCATTATATGAGAGGGAGGACAAGAGTAGACCTTATTTAGGCAAGTTTAAACGTAATGCGTTTTTTCGAACGTTTAATAGATAAACTAGCGCAACCGAAGTTAAACCTAACAAGAATGTAAAGATCCCGATTTGATTGATATATGGGATGATAACGTTACTCAACCATGGATGCATGCCAAAAAAATAATCAATGACGTCATTTAAGACCGTCCAGGCTAATGCGACAGCCAAATGCCAGCGTTTAATCCGCATAAAAGGTAAGAACAAGAGCGCTTGCAACGCCATACCCGCATGAGAAAGGTTGAGCATGATGATTTGCCAGTGCATCGGCGCCCCTTCCATCACTTGAAACGTATTCATAACAACCGCCCAAACGCCGTATTTAATAAGCGTCACAGCTGCGAAAGCCTCAATTAAACCAACGTTTTTCTTCATAAGAAAAGCAATTAACACAAAGACAAAAAAGAAACTAGCTGTCGGACTATCTGGAACAAATATCACAAACTGCCATGGCGTTTGCTCTAGTTGATTGCCATACCAAATAAATCCATAAACCGTTCCAACGACGTTGATGATTAATAACAATAGTAGTGTTGACTTTCTCGTTAGAAAGCCAAATAAATATGCGAGCATTCGTATCACCCTTATGTAAAAAGAGCCACCTTTGTGGTGGCTCTTTCCTTTACTTATTCCTCAGGTTCTTGACCATGGTTTGCAATAAATTCAGCTAAAATTTCTAACTCTTCATCCGAACCTTCAAATTGATCAGCAGGCATTGCGCCTACACCATTTTGAATTACATCCATAATTTCTTCCGGTGACCTTTCTGTTTCAAGAAGACTTGGCGCACCAGCTCCACCAGTCATTTGGTCACCGTGACACTGGATACATGTGTCATTATTGGAATAAATTTCGTATCCTTCCGCTTCTACATCAATGTCTGCGTCTTCCACAATAACTAGCTGACCTTGTTCAGCAGCCGTTTCCCAATCGTGTTGATCCACTGATTCCCATGTTAAGAAAATAACAGAAGCAACACCAAGCAACATAAGGCCTGTTGCAATCGGACGCTTGTGTGGACGACGTTCTTTTGATGTATCGAGCCAAGGTGCAAGTAGCAACGCACCAAATGCCACACCAGGAATAACAACCGTTCCTAATGTATTAAAGTCACCAGAAGCAAACTCATATTTGAGCAACTGATATAAAAACAAGAAATACCAGTCTGGTAATGGTATGTATGCTTCTAGCGGATCGGCAATTGCCTCAAGAGGAGCTGGATGGGCAAGGGTTAAACATAAGAACCCCATTAGAAAAACTGCACCAACCATCCATTCTCGAAGTAAGAAGTTTGGCCAAAAAGCTTCTGTTTTCCCCGGATATTCCGAGTAATCTTTCGGTACATTCGCTTTACGACCATCTGCTTTTACACGAGAATCACCGACAAATTTCATCCCTTTGCCTCGATGCATGAATTTCCCTCCTTTTTATCAAGTGTTGTTTACCTTATAGAGGTCCAGAGATCCCCTGTCTACGAATCATAATAAAGTGTGCGCCTAAAAGACCTAGTAATGCAGCTGGTAAAAAGAAGACATGGATCGCAAAGAAACGCGTTAGTGTTGCTGCACCAACGATATCCCCACCAGCAAGCAAGGCTTTTGTGAAATCGCCGATAATTGGTACACTTTCAGCAATTTCAAGTGTTACGACAGTTGCAAAGTACGCTTTCATATCCCAAGGCAACAAATAACCTGTTAAACCAAGAGCAAGCATAACAAAGAAAATTAATACTCCAACAACCCAGTTTAACTCACGCGGCTTTTTATAGGATCCCGTAAAGAATACACGTAAAGTATGTAAGAACATCATGACAATAACTAAGCTCGCGCCCCAGTGGTGCATTCCTCGAACGATTTGTCCCATTGCCACATCATTTTGTAAGAAATAAACAGATGCGTGGGCATTAACAATATCTGGTACGTAATACATCGTCAGGAACATACCTGACAGGATTTGGATAACCGTTACGAAAAACGTTAATCCACCAAAACAATAGATGAACGCCGAAAAGTGATGAGCTGGGTTAACATGCTCTGGCACTTCGTGATCCGCAATATCACGCCACATAGGAGTAATATCTAGACGCTCGTCCACATAATCATAAATTTTTTGTAGCATTTTCTGCGCCCCTCCTAGTCTCTTCGGTTGACCTCTCCAAGATATACCGTTCCATTTTCAACACTGACTTCAAAAACATCCAACGGACGACGCGGTGGCGTACCAGCCACATTTGTACCGTCTTCAGTAAATCGACCACCGTGGCAAGGACATGCGAATTCACTCTCATCCTCATTATAGGCAATAGTACAACCTAGATGGGTACAAACAGATGAAAGCGCAACAACATCATCGCCATCTAAATAGATGTATGCCTCTTGCTCCACAGTTGATTCATACCAAGAATCTTGTTGACTAAAGCTCCATGTGAATCGCTGCGGCGTATCGGTTAAATCATCCAGCTCGCATACCGGTTCCAAAGAAGACTCAGCCCCTGCTTTTAAAGCAGGATCAAGGGCAAATCGAACCATGGGCATTAACATACCAGCTGCCATAAATCCGCCTACTCCTGTGAGCGTGTACGATAAAAATTGCCGTCTCGAAACTTTGTGCTCTCTTTCGCTCACTTCTAAACCTCCTAACAGTTCAAAATCGACCAAGTCTAGCTTGGACTCATACAGATTAATACTAGGACGTTACTATCATACTATAACCGCATACATTAAGCAATATGAGTTAGAATAGCGCTTTCAGCGATTTTGCTGCCACAACCCTGTAATTAACGGTAAAATTTGCTGCATTTGATCATCAATGACTTTTTTTCTGTTCTTTTGATCAATATATTCAAGAGCAATTGAAGGGACAAAAAATAATTGCAGCGGCTTTAATTGCTCCTCAATTGGCTTCCAAACAGAATCTGAAGTCAATAAAATAATATGTTTAAAACCAGCGTTCCCTAAATCTTTTTCCCACATACGTAACCGCTCTCGATTTGCTTCAATCGACTCTTCTTCACTATAACTAAATGGTGGAAAAAGCATCACACGTCCTCTAAATTGACGTTCCATTTCATCACTCAAAATCGTTGTAAATTCTGCAGCTTGGATGGTTGATTTTAGCTGAGTTGATACAGACGCTTTTAGTAACGGGACAATGGCTGTATCGACATAATCACGTGATTGTAAATATGTATCTGTATCTGCTGTTTTAAATCGCATGGTTCCACTTCCTTTCAGTCTCATTATAACAAAAAAAACAGAGCTCTCGAGCTCTGTTTTAAGAGTTTTTTAGTAAATTGTTAAGTTTTGATGTTAACGTCAAAAACAATTCTTTATCATGATCATCAAGCGCCTTGTTAATATCAGCATGTAATTGGTCTAACTGAAAACGTCGAATGCTTTCATCTAGAACTTCTTCTGCCTCATGTTCAAAACGTTGCTTCCGTTCTTTTGTCTCTGGCAAATACGGATTGTCTTCAAGAACAGCCAAGTACTGTGCATATAAGTCTTGGTCTTTAAAGTGAAGTTCAATATAAATTTCTTCTGTATGATTAAGGCGTATGTCATGGAATGCTTTTTCACAATCAGTCGTCACATGGTGTTGCTTTCGAAACGAAAATGGGATTGTGTCGATTCCTTGAGCGGAAATAACAAGTGCTTTTGGCGTCTCATCTGAACGATCTAAGAAATGAACACGCTCCATTAACCCATCATCGTTCATTAGATAATTTAATAGCCATGCACACTCACGGCGTTTTAACTGATGTCGTTTGAGGAAACTTCGCAAAAAAGACTTTTTATCCATTACAGGAATAATACTACCCAATTGCTTTCTCCCCTTTCCCTATTTTAAAGCACCACATTTAAATCTTACTGTACTTTTCGCCTTATGTTAGAGCATTCCCTTTTAATCAAGCTTGAATTCTTTCAACAAATCTTGTCATTCCTCGTAATTAAGTTCTTCAATAAGTTCCGTTAAGTCTGATCGTGTCGGATCAAGGAGCAGCGCCTGCTCAAACAGCGATTTCGCTTGCGTTCGATCTCCTTCCTCCATTAAGAAGTAGCCGTATTCAATTAAAAAGTCTGCGTCTTCATTAAAAGCAGGCATTGCCTCTTTATAAAGCAACCGCGCTTCTTCAAATTCTTCTAAGTTCGCTTTAGCAAACGCTTGGAACCATGTTAAAAGTGGATCACTTTCGCCATGTTCTTGCACATACTGAATCAATTCGTCTAAATCATCTGCCCGTTCTTCATCTTTTAACAACGCTGCAAACGCTTGAACACTTTTAACGTTAGATGGGTTCAAGGCTAGAGACTGCCGAAAAAATTGCTCTGCTCCTACAAGATCATTCATTTTCGTTAGAACTTGACCAGCCATCATAGGAAGCTGATCGTTAAATTCATCCATTCGAATACCGTCTTTCAAGGTTTCAAACGCCTCGTCTAAACGATTTTCAGCTTCGTATGCTTTTGCAAGCGGCATATAAACGCTCGTGAAATCAGCATCAAGGCTTTTCACAGCGCCTAATTGTTCAATAACGACTGGATAGTCCCCTTGCTGATATGCGGTAAAACCAAAGCTAAACAGCTGATCTGGCGTCATTTTATTCGTTTGTTGTTGATGATAAAGCTGCAACGCATCTTCGAATTGACCGTTTCCGCTATAAGCTTCCGCTAAAGACAAACCTACATTTACTTCGCCTAAGTCCGCATATAACGACTGTTTTAAATAAGGTATTGCTTTATTGTAAGCCCCTTGGTTTAAATAAAATTCGCCTAAAGCATAGACGAGAATCATTTCATCAGGATCTTTTTGCAAGGCAGCTAGTAATTTTTGTTCTGCTACTTCATCTAATGCTTGAAGCTGGTATAGGTCAGCGAGTAACAATTGTGCTTGTGCATAACTATCATCTTCTACGCCTACCTCTAAAAGTGCTTCAATGGCTTCATCCTCTTCATCTTCATCAATCATCATTTCTGCTGAAAGAATAGCAAGGGAGCCTTCATCGGGATAGAGCGAGCGAAGATCTTCAACAATCTGCCTTGCTTCTTTTATATGACCAAGTTCATAATACAACTCCGCAACCTCAAATCGAACTTGATGGTCATCAGATGTAGCACGACTAGCAAGCATGCTTAACGCTTCTTCAATATTCCCTGCTTCTATTTTTGAAAATACATCTTCTTTCAACATAAATAGGTTGGCTCCTTCATTTACAATCGTTACTATCTATAGTTTATATGATGGACCGTTTCATGATCAACCATTGGGTTTCGTAAAAAAAACAAAAGATTTTTATGAATAGTATTGACTTTGAAAGCGTTTTCTTTTATATTCTAATTAGCGTATGGTTTCTCTCCACTCCTATCCATACATTTTAGCTTTTTATAGCTAAACTCCTTTGAAAACGCTTACGTTTTCAAAGGAGTTTTTTTTACCGCAAAAAACCCCCTATCTGCTAAAATTTCTCTTAACAAGAAAGGGGGACGTATCCTCTATGATTGTTCATAAATGGTATAGTGACGTTCAATAAGAACCTGTTTCGCTTGCTCACGATCGGTTTCAGAGCGAAAACTCAACCGCAAAACACCCATAATATCTTCTCTTGCTTCTAAAATTCGGATATTTGTAAGATGAATTTTATTTTCAGCCAACACATACGTAACATCTGAAACGACACCAAGATGATCGGGTACATCCACGTACAAATCATAAAAAGCAGGAATTGCTCCACGGGATTTTTGTGGTAGCCCTTCACGAAACTGTCTTGCTTGGGCGAAAAAACGATAGATTTGTTCATGATCCTCATTTTCAACAAATTGGCGCACGTCATTCATATCTTGTTGCCAATTATCAATTAAGCGAATCATTTCGTCTTTATTATGTAATAAAATATCACGCCACATCACAGGACTTGCCGAAGCAATTCGCGTAATATCTTTGAATCCTCCTGCTGCAAGTGCGGTAACTTGTGCATCGTCTGCTTCCATTTTCTCTAACTGATGAACAAGGCCTGCCGCGACGATGTGCGGAAAATGACTTACTACGCCAACAAGTCGATCGTGACGTTGCGCGTCTAGTTCAATAAATTGGGCATTTGTGGACTTTAACATATTTTTCAACATAATCAACTGGTCTCTTGAAGCATGTATTGGCGTTAACAAATAAAACGCATTCTCGAATAAATGTGCTTGGGCTGCGGTTACCCCTGTTTTATGGGATCCAGCCATCGGATGGCCCCCGATAAAGCAATAATTTGGCAACAATGTGCGAGCTTTTTCTACAATCGTTTGCTTTGTTGAACCGACATCTGTAATGATTACATTATCTTTTAGCGTAATTGTGCTTAAACGCTCAATTATTTCTGTCGTTACTCCAACTGGCGTTGCTAATATAATGAGATCAGCCAGTTTTGCCCCTGCCTCAATCGATGCCGCTTTTTGGTCAATGACCCCTAGTTGATGTGCCAAATTCATTTCTTGTTCAGAGATATCAAATCCAATTAGTTGAAACGACTCATCTTTCTTTAGTGCAAGCGACAAGGATCCACCTATAAGACCCATACCGACGATAAAGATGTTCTTCATGTTGTTTCCTTCCTAAGACGTTTTTGTTACTATGCTTAATTAAAAGAGGCAAAAATTTGCGAAGCCACCTCTAAAAACGCATCGTTTTCTTCTTGACTTCCTATGGAAATACGAATGCCAGTCGGATAACCTAGTGCTTCACCAGAGCGAAGGATGAAGCCTTTTTCAAGAAATGCTTGAAACACTTTATTTCCAGGTATACCCGTTTCAATCATTAAAAAATTTGTTTCAGAAGGATAGACATAAAAGCCTTGGCTTTCAAAAAAATCTTCTAGGCGATTCATTTCAACCTTGTTTTTTTCTTTACATGACTGAATAAATGCTTCATCCTCTAGCGCGGCCAAGGCAGCTTGATGACCGATAGAATTATTGTTAAATGGTGGGCGAACAGGATCAATCGCTTGCGCAATCGCTTGACTTGTAATACCGTATCCAACGCGCAAACCAGCTAGTCCATACGCTTTTGAAAAAGTGCGTAAAACAACTAATTGCGGGTATTCTTCAAGAAGCGAGACGGTCTCTGGGAAACTTGTTGATGTGACATATTCATAGTACGCTTCATCTGACACAACGAGACACCCTTCTGGTACTTGTTTCAAAAATTCGCTAAAACGATTCTGGTCGATTGCCACTCCATTTGGATTATTCGGATTACAGACCCAAACAATTCTTGTTTTTTCGTTAATCGCTGCAAGCATTCGATCTAAATCATGGTCGCCACTTTCCGTCACTGGCACTTCAATAATGTCAGCATCTTCTATCGTTGCATTCAATTTATATTGCGAGAAAGAAGGTGTGGCCATGACTGTATTTGTACCAGTCGATAAAAAGGCTCGACATAGAAATTGAATGACTTCATCAGAGCCGTTCCCTAAAATGATCTGTTTTTCATCTACTTGGTGTTTAGACGCTAACGCTGATCTGAGCTCAGTTCCATAGCCATCTGGATAAATAGACGTTTCAGATGCTACACTTGCAATGCGTTCTGCAACTTTTGGAGACGCTCCGTAAGGATTTTCATTCGAAGCCATTTTAATCACGCGATCTAATCCATACTCTCGTTTTACGTCTGCAATTGGTTTCCCAGGTGCATACGCAGGCAATCCTCTAATTTGTTTTTTTACGTACATGCCTACACCTACTTTCGATAGTCTTACTAGTTATCCTACGAGAAAAGCTGCAGATGAGCAAGATTCTTTTTAAATAGAATGGACATTTATCCCACGTAATTCTTTAATATAGTCTTCAAACTCCATTAATGCTGCGCTTTGTTCTTCCGGCTGTAACAAACGCTCTCCTTTTTGCTCAATCTGTTTCACAATCGCACTTCCGATGACAACCCCATCCGCATAGTGTTGAATCATTTCCACTTGTTCCCGTTTGTGGACGCCAAATCCGACAACACAGGGCACACGCGCATGTTGCTTTGCCGCTGTAATAAATTCATGCAAGTGTGCAGGAAGTTCATCTCGAACTCCTGTAACTCCAGTAGATGATACGCAGTATAAAAATCCGCTAGCTGCGGAAGCAATTTTTTCAATTCGCTCATGGGACGTCGGCGCAATCATTGAGATAAACGAGAGGTCTTTTTCTGCACAAAGGGACGTCAATTCTTGCCCTTCCTCAAAAGGAAGATCTGGAACGAGAACACCATCGACTTCAAACGAAGCAGCTTCATCCACAAATCGTTGAAACCCATACTGATAAAGAGGATTGGCATACGTAAACAAAATAACTGGAATCGTCAGTCCACGCTTACGGGCTTCGGGTACAATCTGTAAAATTTTTGGCAAAGTAGCCCCGCCTTTAATCGCTCGTAGAGAGGCCGCTTGAATGGTTGGACCATCTGCTAATGGATCAGAGTAAGGAACGCCTAATTCAATAACGTCAGCCCCACTCCTTTGTAAAGAAAGCATCAGCTCCATTGTGACAGCTAGTGAAGGATCACCAGCAGTAATAAACGGAATAAACAATTGTTCTTTTTCTAATGCAGAACGTAATCGATTCAATTGGTTTCTCCTCCCTCGAAGTTTTTGTATAGTGTGTGCATATCTTTATCTCCACGTCCAGAAAGACAGATTAAGATTGAGCTTTTTTTACTGGCTTTACTTTCTTTAATCGCTTGCGCTACCGCATGGGCCGTTTCTAAAGCACAAATGATTCCTTCATGCTCTGCCAGCATACGAAGGGCCGTAAGCGCCTCTTCATCCGTCACCGCTTCATAGCGTACACGCTTTGAATCTGCTAAATAAGCGTGCTCTGGACCGACTCCTGGGTAATCGAGGCCTGCAGAAATTGAATACGGTTCTGTAATTTGACCAACCTCGTCTTGAAGTAAATACGTTAAAGAACCATGAATGATTCCTTTTGTTCCTTTTGTAATCGTTGCAGCATGCTGGTTCGTCTCTACGCCGTAACCTGCTGCTTCCACACCAATTAGTTCAACGTCTTCGTCAATAAAAGGATAAAACATACCGATTGCATTGCTCCCGCCACCAACACAAGCAATGATTGTTTCAGGTAACGAATCGTATTCTGTAACCATCTGCTCCTTTGCTTCATCGCCGATAATGCGTTGAAAATTGCGCACCATCTTCGGGTAAGGGTGTGGACCTACCACAGACCCGATAATATAAAAGGTATCCTCAGCATGCGTCACCCAATGACGAATCGCTTCATTCGTCGCGTCTTTTAATGTCCGACTTCCGCTTACAGCCGGAATTACTTTTGCTCCTAACAATTCCATTCGAAATACATTGAGCTTTTGTCGTTCCATATCGGTTTCTCCCATATAAATGAGGCATTCCATACCGAATTTTGCCGCTACCGTTGCGGTTGCGACTCCATGCTGACCAGCGCCAGTTTCGGCAACTACTTTTGTCTTCCCCATCCGTTTTGCTAGAAGGGCTTGCCCGAGAGCATTATTTAATTTATGAGCCCCTGTATGCAAAAGATCCTCTCTTTTGAGGTAAATCTTTACGTCATCACCAAGGGCCTTACTAAATTGATCCGCATAGGTGATCGGTGTTTTTCGACCAGCAAATTGTTGAAGAAGGTTATCCAACTCTGCCTGAAATTGCTCATCTTCTAACGCCTCATCAAGGGCCAATTCTAACTCTTCAATCGCGCTCATTAATGTTTCCGGAACGTATTGTCCGCCGTATTCTCCAAATCGACCTTGTTTAGTAGGGTAAACGTCTGTTTTCATATTGCTCCATCACCTCTTCTAATTCTTCAATGGCGTGTTGATCTTTTTTTCCATTTCGCTCGATCCCACTCGAGAGATCAAGTCCGTATACGTCATACTGCAATAGCGCTTGAACATTCGTACGATTAATTCCTCCTGCAATCAAAAGAGGTTTCTTGTAGGGGCTTAGTACATCTATAAAACCAGGGATTTTTCTCCATTCAAACGTTTTGCCCGTACCTCCCCATGCGTGACTTGTTTTTGTATCAAGCAAAAGAGCATCAACATGAGGCGCAAACGCGTGTAGCTTTTTGTTTGCCTCTTCATCCACATGGACGGCTTTCCAAATCTTTAAAGCAGGAAAATGAGCACGAAGCTCTTTTACATCTTCTACTGTCTCATTGCCGTGAAGCTGCAGGATTGAAAAGACTTTCGCTTCATAAAGTGCCTTTACGTCTTCTAACGTTGGGTGTACGACTAACGCAACGATTTCTTGGTTATATTCAACAGAATGAAGCCAAGAAATAACGTCGCTAAGCTCAACACGCCGCTTGCTAGCAGCAAATACGAAGCCGATGTACGCACAACCTGCATTCGCTACCACTTGTAGTTCCTCTTTTGAGCCGATTCCGCAATATTTTGTTTTCATCGCAATGCTTTCTCATTTGCAAAAAGAGACTGTATCGCTTTCGCTTGATCGTCTGCTTTCATTAACGTTTCGCCCATTAACACACCCTGTACCCCGAGTTGCTTTAAATAGGATAAATCTGCTCTCGTGCGAATACCGCTCTCAGAAACAACAAGCGACTGCTTAGGCAAATGCTTCAAAATCGTTTCTGTATGAGTAATGTCTGTCCGAAAGGTTTTTAAATCTCTATTATTCACTCCGATCATCTCAGGTTGTACATGGTCTAGCAACGATAAAGCTTCTTCACTGTTATGAACTTCAACTAGACACTCCATTCCAAGGTCATAAGCTTGTTCATATAACGATTGAAGTTTTTCATTGCTTACCACTCCTGCAATTAATAAGATCGCATCTGCACCTAAGCGATACGATTCCTCTACTTGTTTTTCATCAATAATAAAATCTTTTCTTAAAACAGGAAGATGAACAAGGTCTTTCACTTGTTTGATATAGCGCTTCTCCCCTTTAAAGAAAGGAGAATCGGTTAATACACTAATGGCTGAAGCTCCAGCATTTTCATACGTTTGCGCAATCTTAGAAACATTCAAATCAGTAACGAGCAATCCTTTTGATGGAGACGCTTGCTTGATTTCGGCAATTAAGCCGAGATCAAATGAAGAAGACATCAACGCTTGTTTTAGACTTGTTCGATTCACGCTTTCACGTTCAGGCATTTGCAGCGTTCGTACTTCTTCTTTTTTTGATGCGATAATTTCATCAAGCATGTTTTATCCCCCTGTTTTCATTTTGAATGGACGTTAAATAAGTGAATGATTGTTTAGTTAAAAGAGCTGCTTTTGTCCGGTCCACCCCTGCTTGGATCGAATCGACATAATCACCAGCGTACAGAGCGACACCTGCATTAAACACGACGATATCAATCGCTTCACTTGGTGCTTCATTAAGCAAAATTTGATTAATTAACTGGGCACTTTCATAGGATGAGTGAACTTGTATAGCCGATAATGATCCTTGTTTCAAACCATAGTCTTCAGGTTGAATCACATAAGAGTGTGTTTCTCCTGCTTTTACATCAACAAGATACGTTTTCCCGTGTATTGCACATTCATCAAGACCATCGGCACCACTCACAACGATCGAATGGGCTGTTCCTAATCGATTTAACACTTGACCAATTTGGTCAGCAGTCGAGCGGCTGTTTACGCCAAGCAACTGATGTTGTGCTCCTGCAGGGTTTGTTAACGGACCAAGCAAGTTAAAAATACTTCGGAACCCGAGCTCTTTTCTTGTTTTCATCACATGTTTCATCGATGGATGATAAAGTGGCGCAAACATAAAACAAAGAGATTGTCGCTTTAACTTTTCTGCAGCTTCTGTAACGGTCGACTGAATATCAATTCCGAGTGCTTCGAATACATCCGCACTGCCTGTCTTGGATGATACAGAGCGATTGCCATGTTTCGTTACTGGTATATTCATTGACGCTAATACGATTGCAGTCGCCGTCGAGATATTAAACGTGGACAAACCATCGCCACCTGTTCCACACGTATCAATGGTCCGTTCCGTTTGTAGAGGAAATGGTTCTGCCATGTTACGCATCGCACGGGCAAAGCCAACAAGCTCATCTACTGTTTCGCCACGGAAGCGTAACAGTGTAATGAAACTAGCAATTTGGCTATCTGTTAATCGTCCAAGCATAATCTCAGACATTAATAATTCAGCATCATGTTCTGATAATGTCTCGTGGTTTAAGCAACGGTTTAACAATTCATTTATCATCGCGAGCACCTTCATTTCTATAGCAAGCATGATAAAGAACTTCTTTATTTACATATGGTTTTTGTTTGGATTCATTTAAAGGTGAAGAGTGAAGTCGCTTTGTTTGCATACAAGCAATCACAACAGACTTCTTCAATTTACGATTTGTTTTTTGTGTAGGGGAAATTACCTTCATTTATCACTCACTCCTTGTGATGTGAAAATGAAGAGCGGTTGGAGGTTGACGCTTCTCCGTAAGCATATATTTTATTTAGAAGGGGTTATATTACTTCGTCTCTATTCGCTCCGCTCTACTCATTCTCAACTAGTCTCTACTCTAAACTCTACTCAACTATTACTTGCACGTATTCTAACGTAAAATAGGATCGGCGTCAACCATTTTCATTACCCGTTATTGACTAAATCTGGACGTAATACAGTCGCTCCATTTAAAAAAATATGTTGAATGTTTTCTTGTTGTTTTACTGTTTGGGCCGTCATCATGATGCGAATACAAAGAGGCAAACTACCCTTTACTGGGATTTCTCGTGCGCACATGACGGGAACATAATCATACCCATCTAAATTTCGTAATGCTTTTGCCGGAAAGCAATCATTGATATCTGCTGTCACCGTGATAAGCACTTGTGCAATATCAGGTGCATCGATGCCGTTCTCGGCGACCATCTTTCTTAAAAGACGTTCTGTTTCGACTTCAATTTCTTTTGCTTCATTGTTTTCTACTGTTGTAGCTCCTCGAATTCCTCTTATCACAACAAATCGCCCCCTTCAATTTCAATCAAAAAACGTTTTTAGCTCGGTCGCATCAATTGCCTCTATTGAAGCGTCTCCAACTGCCTCTAGCAGAACATAGTTTAACGTTCCATGACGCGCTTTCTTATCCTTCATCATTTGCGCGAGTAAATTCTCACTCTTTAATACTTGCGGTACCGTGAGGCGATAACCAAGTGACGCTAACCATTCAAGATAGACGGATGATGAAAAATCACGACCTTTTTTTTGTTCACTCACTTTTAGCGCAAAAGCCATTCCAATTGCAACCGCTTCTCCGTGTGTGAGTGCTCCATAGCCCATTTCACCTTCGATTGCGTGGCCTAGAGTATGACCAAAATTCAAGATGCCACGAATCCCCATTTCTTTCTCGTCTTGTTGAACAATGTCCGCTTTTAAAGCGACTGCTTTTCCGATCATATACTCAAGTTTTTTTTCGTCTTGAATCGGCAACTGCGCAACTTCCGCTTTAAGCCATAGCAAAAAGTCTTTATCCGCAATAAACCCCATTTTTACAATTTCAGCAAAACCAGACCGCCATTCTTGATTTGGCAATGTTCGTAAAAGATCCGGATCATATAGGACCAACTCCGGTTGGTGGAACAATCCCACGATATTTTTTCCTTTTGCTAAGTTAATCGCCACTTTTCCCCCAACGCTTGAATCGTGGGCAAGCAGAGTCGTTGGCACTTGGACAAAGCGAATGCCTCTCATATACGTACCCGCAACAAACCCAGCAAGATCTCCCGTAACGCCACCCCCAAAAGCAATGATGACAGAAGATCGATCTAACCCAAAAGCGTAGCAATCATTTAGTAGCTGTTCATACTGTTGAAACGACTTAGATTGTTCTCCACTTGGCACAACTGAAACGTGTATATTCGCTGTATGAAATGTTTGTAAAAACGCCTCTAAGTAATAAGAAGCGACATGTTGATCAACGATCACAAGGTAGCTTGAAGCAGGGATCATCTTTTCTATGTAATGCCCAGCCTGGTTTATTAGACCAGACCGAATCATCACTTCATAGGTTTTTTCACTCGTTTGGACAGAAATTTTCATATTAAAATCCCTTTGCTTTCTCCATTTGACGGGAGACCGCTTGTTGTAAATCTTCTATTTGATCAGCAGGAAATGTATCTAATACACTGCAAGCTACTTCCCACGCCACTACGTTCTCGCACACAACCGAAGCTGCCGGAACTGCACAACTATCTGAACGCTCAACCCCAGCATCAAATGCTTCTTTGCTTTCAATATCTACGCTCTTTAATGGTTTATAAAGAGTTGGTATCGGCTTCATGACGCCTTTGACAATGACTGGCATACCGTTTGTCATACCACCTTCAAAGCCACCGAGGTTATTGGTACGACGTCGGTAGCCTTCCTCTTGATTCCAAATAATTTCGTCATGGACTTGACTACCTGGACGGTTCGCCGCTTCAAACCCTAAGCCAATTTCAACGCCTTTAAACGCGTTAATGCTCATGACTGCACCGGCGATTTTACCATCAAGCTTGCGGTCATAGTGAACATGACTTCCTAACCCGATCGGAAGCCCTTCAACAACGACTTCAACGACCCCACCAATACTGTCACCATCTTGTTTAGCTTGATCAATGGCTTCCATCATTTTTGCGCCAGCCTGTTCATCTAAACAGCGGACAGGCGATACTTCAGAACGTTCCTGAATGTCCTTAACAGAAAGATGCTCTTCAACATTCGCTTCAATTCCACCAATGATTCGAACGTGCCCTGCAACGTCAACGTTAATTGCCCTTAGGATTACTTTTGCTAGGGCACCACATGCTACCCGCACCGTTGTTTCTCGAGCAGAGGAGCGCTCAAGAACATCCCGCATATCACGATGACCATATTTAATGGCACCATTTAAGTCAGCATGACCTGGACGGGGTCGAGTTAAACGACGACGCATTTTATCTTCTTCTTCCTTTGAAATCGGCGCTGAGCCCATAATTTTTGTCCAGTTTTTCCAATCGTTGTTTTCAACGACAAACGTAATCGGCGCCCCAGTTGTATACCCGTGTCTGACCCCACTCAAAATTTTCACTTGGTCTTTTTCAATTTGCATGCGGCGTCCTCGACCATAGCCACCCTGTCTTCGCACAAGTTCCCGATTAATATCGTCTTCCACAAGACGTAATTGTGCAGGAACCCCTTCTATAATTGTTGTTAGCTGCGGCCCGTGTGATTCTCCCGCTGTCAAAAACCTCATTCTTTCCACTCCTTCAACCATTCACTTTATCACTTTTACGCGCTAAATTATCTAAAATTATACCAACTATGAATCTATTTTTCAAATTGATTTTTTATAAAAAAACGGAGCAACCGCTGTTAAGCCATATGTATGAGGGTGAAAAATTTGTTCCGTGCTTCCAACAAACAAGAGGCCTTCTTGTCGTAACGCATTACTCAGTTTCCTGAAAATAACTTGCTTCGTTTCCTCCGTGAAATAAATGCAAACATTTCGACAGATGATGACGTCCATTTGCTCTGGATAGTCATCATGAATAAGATCAATGATCGAAAAAGACACCCTGTTTTTAAGTTCATTTGACACATGAAATCCATCGATTTTTTTACTCACATATTCAGAATGAAGTTGCTGATCGA
Organism: Alkalihalobacillus sp. LMS6; assembly: GCF_024362765.1. Lineage (NCBI taxonomy): Bacteria > Bacillati > Bacillota > Bacilli > Caryophanales > Bacillaceae > Alkalihalobacillus > Alkalihalobacillus sp. LMS6. The sequence goes on from NZ_CP093302.1 coordinate 1,933,299, forward strand.
ACGGAGGTGTTGTTTGAAATGAGTAAACCCCATTTTTCGCTTTTGCGATGATCGACTCATCTAAGTCCGATGCAAAAAGACGTTGATTCTCAAGAGGGAGATTGTTTGATTTGCAAAGCATCGCCACTGTATAAGCTTCTTCTCCAGAAGAACAAGCTGAACTCCAAATGCGCAAAGGTTGATTGTGCTGCTTGTAATGGGACTGAAGCAAGTGAACAAACGTCTCCCAACGATCCGCATTACGAAAAAACGATGTGACGTTTATCGTCATCTTTTCCTTGCATTCACGCAATAAATCTGGTCGCTCTTTTACCGCTTGTCCAAACATAGCCATATCTGGCATTTTATGCTTGACGCTTAACGATCGCAATCGCCTCTCCATTTGCGAGCGCTTGTAGGCGTTAAGCTGAATCCCTGTTAGTTCTTCAAAGATCGTTGAAAACACCAAATAGTCATCGTTAGCATGCATGACTGTACCTTCACTTTCATTTTATTTAACAGTGTAACATGAAACTCGGTTTGATCGGAATTGTTACGTGAGTATTGGTTTGAAAAAAACAAAAAACCTTCATGGCTTTCACCTTGAAGGTTGACAAACATTATTTACACCCAAACGTCTGAATTTTTTTCATACGTCGATAATTCGTCTTCAGAAAAGAAAATCGACATTTCACGCGCTGAACTCTCTGTTGAATCAGAACCGTGAATAATGTTCATTCCAACTTGTACAGCATAATCACCGCGAATCGAACCTGGTGCTGCTTCCGCTGGGTTTGTTGCGCCAATTAGTTGACGAGAGATTTTTACAACTTGATCCCCTTCCCACACCATCGCAAAAACAGGTCCAGACGTAATGAAACTCACTAGTTCGTTAAAGAACGGCTTTTCTCGATGTTCGCCATAATGTGTTTCTGCTGTTTCTTTGCTTAACGTGACGAGCTTTCCAGCGACTAGTTTAAATCCTTTTTGCTCGAAACGAGAAACAATCGCTCCAATTAAGTTACGCTGAACTCCATCTGGTTTAATCATGATATATGTACGTTCCAACATTCCTACCCCACTTTATCTTTATTTGATATTCTGTTTGCTCTTTTAGTATAGCAAAACAAGTAAGCGCTAACAATAAAAATAGCGAAAATATTCGTTTTTTCAATGATTTTGACGTTTTTCTGGAAAAATGAATCGTTTAATCCGAAAACTGGCTTGGTTCTACTAGGAAATATAGTGAATGGAACTAGGGGTATGTAAACCTTATTTTTCTCTCATGTCTTTCTCATTCGCGCTAATGGCGACTCGGACGGGAAAAGCAACAGTCCGAAAATCCAAGCGTGATGTTATCGAAAGGGTTGAAGCGTTGCCCGCAGAAAGCGTCCACCCGCGCGATGAGTGACGAATATAATATGAATTAAACGGATATTCCTTTAACCTATACATGTTCCACGTTCATTTCCACATAAAAAAGCACTAAAGGGTTGTCGTCCTTTAGCGCATCATTCGTTCTTAATATTTTCTGCGTCCGATATAAGCCGCAACTTGTTTTAATTGATTTTTTGCATCGCAATCCGGAAACTCATTTAACAGTGTGTACGCTTTGTTTAAGTAGCGATCGCTTAAATCTTGCGCGTATTCGATCCCACCAGAGTCTCTCACATCTTGAAGAAACGGCTCCATATCAATCGTTTTTGCTGTTTCTTTTGTCAATGCTGATCGTAGCGCTTCTTTGAACGTTTCATTCGTTTCCATAGCATAAAGTGCTGGGAGGGTTACGTTTCCTTGTCTCAAATCCCCGCCTGCAGGTTTTCCAAGCTGCTCTTTTGTTCCAACAAAATCTAAAATATCATCCATTATTTGATAAGACATGCCAAGAAAATAGGCGAAATAATACATTTGCTGCTGTAGCTCTTTTTCTACATTCGCCGCAATTGCTCCAAGTTGGGAACTAACAGCAATAAGCAACGCAGTTTTTCGTTTAATTCGTCTAAAGTATGTCCGAATCGTTTGATCCCAGTTATATTGATCGCGGATCTGTTCTACCTCACCAAGGCACATTTGATGCATCGCATCCGAAATAATGACATGGACTTGTTTTTCTTGAAACGCTTTCGTTGTTTCAATTGCATGTCCAAAAATATAATCCCCAGTATACATAGCAACGCGGTTATCCCATCTTGCCATAACTGTTTCATTTCCTCTGCGAAGAGATGCATTATCGATCACATCATCATGTACAAGAGAGCCCATATGAATAAGTTCAAGCGAAACTGCAATATGTTTTAACTGTTCTAAATCATACGTCCCAAACTTTCCTGCTAACAGGACTAGCACCGGTCTGATACGTTTTCCGCCAGCTTTTAATAAGTCTGTGGAAGCTTCAGTTAAAACTGGGTGTTCAGCCGACAGCGTACGCTCTAATATGGATTCAATGTATTCAATATCTGTTTGAAATTCTTTATATATATCTGCTAACTTCATGAACGCCACCCTTACGCAGCTAATAAGACTGCTAATTTTAAATCAAATCTTGCTTTCACCACTTGGTGAATATGAGTACGGGATGTTCAATAAAGTCTTTCTTTTCTAGCGAAAATCATTGCTCCTCACACTCAAAACACGTTATTCAGCCTTCACTTCTTTGACACTTACCTTGCCTATATTTTAACCGAAACCCTTTCGTGCTAATCAGATGATCAAATCACCCAAAGCGCAACAGCAACATATCAACAAATGCAAATGCAAAAAGGAGAACAGATAACGTCCCGTTCATAGGAAAAAATGCCAATTGAACGCGCGACAGATCATCCTTTGTTACAATCGAATGCTGATAAATCATAATGATACCAGCAACAAGAACACCTATTAAATAAAACCAGCTAAGAGGAGAATTGAAAAACAATAAAACAAAAAAAAGAAAGCTTACAACATGAAATCCTCTAGCAATCATAAGCGCTTTCGCAACCCCAAATCGACTCGGTATTGAATGCAACCCGTTTGCTGCATCATAGTCTGCATCTTGCGTAGCATACACTGTATCAAATCCAGCTAACCAGAAAAGAACAGCACCAAATAGTAAAAATGGCGTTAGCGAAAGTTCTCCCGTCACTGCTACCCATCCACCGAGAGGCGCAATCCCGATTGTAATTCCTAATACGACATGACATAGCCAAGTAAAACGCTTTGTATAAGAATAGAATACGAGAAAAAACACGGCAATCGGTAATAAATAGACTGATAGTAAATTAAGATTAAACGCCGCTAAAAAAAGAAGCGCAAACGATGCAACGATAAAAATCCATACATCTGCTTTGGATAATAATCCAGCCGGAATCTCTCGTGACGCAGTCCGCGGGTTATGCTTATCAATTTTCGCATCAATCACGCGGTTTAATGACATAGCCGCACTTCTTGCTCCAATCATCGCAATTGTTACCCAAAACCATTGCCATAGCGTTGGAAATTGTCCATTCACAACGAGACTCCCTAACAACATCGCAAAAAAAGCAAATGGAAGCGCAAAAATCGTATGTTCAATTTTTATCATTCGCATAAATGTTTTTGTTTTTGATCCTACTGCAGTTCCCATGATTTTGTCTTCCCCTCTTACTAGCTAGACTTCGGTTTCTGTCCTAAATGCATGGATGCGACACCACCTGTATAGCTCTTCACTTCAATTCCAGTCATGCCAGCTTCTTGAAACATTTTTGCAAGCTTCTCTCGATCTGGAAATTGGAGTGTTGATTCATGTAACCATGCGTATTCATCATACTTTTTCACTAAAACTTTGCCAGCAAGAGGCATCACATGTTTAAAATAAAAGAAATAAAGCTGCTTAAACCCGGGAATAGTCGGTTGCGAAGTTTCTAAACAGACAATTTTCCCACCTGGCTTTGTTACTCTAACCATTTCTTTTAACACTTGCATATAGTCTGGTACATTTCGTAGTCCAAATCCAATTGTTACATAATCAAATGTGTCGTTTTCAAATGGAAGCTCCATTGCATTTCCTTGAATAAGCTCAACGTTCTTTATGTTTTGTTGCTCGACTTTTTCTTTTCCTACTAGCAACATATTTTCACTAAAATCGAGTCCTACGACTTTACCGCTATCACCAACAGCTTCACTTAGTGCAATGGACCAATCCGCAGTTCCACAGCAGACATCCAGAGCCGAACTATTTTCTTTAACCGCCATTCGTGTCATCGTATCTTTGCGCCACGCTTTATGCCGTTGAAGGCTAATAACAGAATTCATCATGTCATATCTCTTGTGAATGGATTGAAAGACACGATGAACCCGTTCTTCCTTAGGGTGGTTCATTTAACGGTCCTCCTCAGTCAAACGAAAAAAATCAGTCAAAAATTGGTCAAGTGTATCGTTGCGTGTAGTATCAATCGACTGCTTTAGCTTCTCTTCGCAAGTTTGTTGTTTTTCGCGCAAACGTGTCGTGTCAACATCTGATGCTTCACTTTTTAATAGCCTCGTTATTTTTTTACTAAGAAAGTATAGATGAAGTCTCTCTACATAAGACTCCTCTTCTTCCTTCCCTAGAATTCTTAATAAAAGCAATGCATCAATCGCTGTTTTTCGGTGCAGTAATTCATCTTCCGTTAACGACTTGTCCATATAATGAGTCATTTTTAATTCATAAATATCCTGTAGCGTACTGCCAAACAGCTCTACCATATCCACTGCATTGACGCGAGCTAGGGATTGATAATAACGTGCACTATAAAAATCTCCAGCAAGCACGTTCAGCTGTCTTCTCTTTTTTAACGTATCGTCTTCCTTATTATGTAAAGATACGAGGTCATGAATCATCACGCCAGCATGAACAAAGCCCCAAGCCAATGAGATCGCTAGGGTCCGTTCTTGCTGCTCTACGTCACGAATCAACTGGTGCGCTAGCCATAGTTCATCTTGATCTGGCCTCGTATCATCAATATATTGTTGTAAATAGTCATGTCGAACAAGTTGGTCAAAATGCTGTTTCAGTTCAGTAGCATTTGAAATAACTACCGCCCCTTTTTCTCTCATACAAACTTTCCCTTCTTTCGCCTACTATACAGAATTTCTTTCCCAAGTATAGCACAGCGCTTCAATCATAAACACTATTACTCGTTAAATTAGTCTTCCTCTGTATCCATAGTACCATGGCTCGTTTGTATAACAGCTTTGCCTCTTACTTTCACTGCTGATGTATGCTCGGTAAACTGACCAATCATGACTTCACCTTTATCAAGTTTTTCAGAATGGTGAAAGCGTGTATCTGATCCACGTGTTAAGCCAATCACTTGAACCCCATTGTCTTTTGCTTTAATTACAAAAAAATCGTCACTTTTACTCATATCCATCCTCCTTTTTTTAAATAAGAGATAACACTTCTTGCCTAGCGACAGCATCTTCTTTAAATGTTCCGCGAACTGCCGATGTAACGGTTTTAGAACCAGGCTTTTTAATCCCTCTCATGGACATACACATATGTTCAGCTGATACAACAACCATGACACCTTTTGCACCTAATGTTTCTTCCAGCGCATCGGCAATTGACTTTGTCATTCGTTCTTGTACTTGAGGCTGTCTTGCGATTCCGTCCAATGTCCGCGCTAATTTACTCAAACCAGTAACTTTTCCGTTATTTGGAATGTATGCAATATGCGCCTTACCAAAAAAAGGAACTAAATGATGTTCGCACATCGAATAAAACGTCATGTCTTTTACAAGTACTAACTCTTCATGATCTTCAGTAAAGACTGTTTGCAAATGAGCTTTTGGATCCTCATGTAATCCACTAAACATCTCTTCATACATTTTCGCTACTCTTCTTGGTGTGTCGAGGAGCCCTTCTCGCTCTGGGTCTTCTCCAACTGCTTCTAAAATCATTCTTACTGCTGTTTGTATTTTATCTTGATCAACCATGATCGTCCCTCCATCATCGTGCTTCCCACTAATTATCTCTAGTAAAGATTAGCAAAACTATAGAGGAAAAGCAAAAAGAACTCACTCCAGTGGAGAGAGTTCTTTCATTTACAAAATAATGGCAATCAAACCGCCGGATCCTTCATTAATGATACGTTCAAGAGTTTCTTGCAGCTTGTAGCGCGCGTTTTCAGGCATTAGCGATAGCTTTGCAGAAATCCCTTCTCGCACAATTGAATTTAATGACCGACCAAAAATGTCTGAGTTCCAAATGGAAAGTGGGTTTTCTTCAAAGTCTTGCATTAAGTAACGAACGAGTTCCTCACTTTGTTTCTCAGTTCCAATAATTGGGGCGAACTCCGACTCTACATCTACTTTCACCATATGAATGGATGGCGCTACTGCTCTCAGTCGAACTCCAAAGCGGGAGCCTTGGCGAATGATTTCGGGCTCATCCAAACTCATGTCGGTCAAAGAAGGAGCAGCGATTCCGTAACCGGTTTGTTTGACCATTCGCAGCGCATCTGCAACTTGATCATACTCTGTTTTCGCATGAGCGAAGTCTTGCATAAGGGAGAGTAGATGATCTTTGCCTCGAATTTCAACACCTACAACTTCTTTTAATACTTGATCATACAGTTCGTCTGGAGCATATAGGTCAATTTCTGCAATTCCTTGACCCATTTCAATTCCAGCAAGTTTTGCTTGATCAATAAATTCGAGCTCTGTGAACTGGCTAACAACCCGATCCACATCCCTAAGCCGTTTAATATCTTTCACCGTCTCACGAACCGATTCTTCATAGCTTTCACGAAGCCAGTGATCGTTTTTCAAAACCATGACCCAACTAGGAAGATTGACGTTCACTTCATGAACAGGGAATTCAAATAAAACTTCTCTTAGCACGCTGTTAATGTCGTGCTCATTCATCCCTTCAATACTCATTGAAAGAACCGGTATATCATATTCTTCTGAAAGCGAAGACCGCAGTTGTTCCGTGTCTGGATGGTGTGGCCTTACGCTGTTAACAATCATAATAAACGGTTTGCCCACTTCTTTTAGCTCTTCAACGACTCTCGCTTCTGACTCAACGTAATCACTTCTTGGAATATCTCCAATTGTGCCATCTGTTGTCACCACTACTCCAAGCGTTGAATGCTCTTGAATCACTTTCCTTGTCCCGATTTCAGCTGCTTCTTGAAATGGGATCGGTTCTTCATACCAAGGGGTGTGAATCATCCTCGGTCCATTTTCGTCTTCATACCCTTTCGCACCAGGTACAGCATACCCAACGCAGTCCACTAAACGAATGTTTACATCTAAGCCTTCGTCAACATGAATGGACACCGCTTGATTCGGCACAAATTTCGGCTCCGTCGTCATGATTTGCTTACCTGCCGCAGACTGTGGAAGCTCATCTTGAGCTCGATTCTTATCTGCTTCGTTTTCAATGTTTGGAAGCACCACAAGTTCCATGAATTTTTTAATAAAGGTCGATTTTCCCGTGCGAACCGCTCCAACGACACCGAGATAAATGTCGCCACCTGTTCGCTCCGCGATATCTTTAAAGATATCTACTTTTTCCAACAAGATCATTCCCCTCCCGGTCAAGTAAAATATGATGCAGCCGAGTCTTATACCTCTAACCACTACCAATTCTATGACATTGTCCTATTAATATGACTGACTGCGGTGATTATTTTTCTGCATCGACTCTTGAAAGGGGAGACGATAAAGATAATGCCCCTTCCAATTCTATCTTACGACTGGAAGGGGCAAACTAGACCTATTTTATTCATTTTCATAGAATTTTGTATCGTATTGGATTCCATCTTCATGATCATACGTGTAAGGAACAGAGAAAACAGGAACGAACGGCGCATCCTCATACAAGTAAGATCGCAAGTCTGTATCCGTTTCAAACGGCGCGTCCATCTCCGCTTCTCGTTCAATTAAATCAACACGATAATCAATGATAATCTCTCCACTATTTGTGTAAAGTAGCGGCAACCGTGTTTCATTATAAGGACTATCAATATATGGATCTTCATCGTATCCTAAAGCGCTAAAATCAAGCGCAAACAAATTGTGATCAAGCGCTTCTTTAATCGGCGCGTATGTATGTTCTCGTCGATAATCATTAATTCGTTGCGTCAATGTATTGATTTCATTCATCACACGGACATCGATCACTTTCACTTCTGGCTCCTCTTCGACATTAACTAACACATATTGATAGACACCACCATTTTCAAACGATGATCCTGGTGCCTCCTGCATATATGTAGGAATTAGCTGCCGAAAATCGATGACGTAGCGCTGATACAAGTTCGTATCCTCATCAAATGTATTGATAGGCAATACGCCTGTATCTTCTTGAAATTGTTGAACAGCTGTTTGAACACTAGCCATTTGATCTGCATAAGGAACTTGATTTTCTGCACGTTCTTGATCAGGCAGCATGCAACCGCTTAAAAAAATGACGATACAAGCAGCGCTAAGAAACGAAAATACCTTCATGCTATATTACCCCTTTATCTCATAAAGTTTGACGTTGGCCCACCTAAAACGATATAAGCGACAATCAGACCAGCCACGACCATACAGATAAATGAAAACGATAAAACAATTTTAGACAAAATTCCGCTCAATCGCGTTCTCGCTAAAAAAGCTGTTCCAGCGGAAACAAACATTAAAATAATTCCAGCGAACGATATGTACATATTTAACATTGCTAAAGACATTGCTACACCTCACTTATCTTTCCCATCTTACTAATTATAGCACAATCAAAACCACCACAACAGTTAAAAAGCTAGACAGGAGTGGGGCTCTCCTCTCTAGCTTGACTAAATCCTTTTTTTCTTGCCCTGATAATAGTAGGTGTTCTATTGCAGTATATGCAGGCTTCGAAATTTTGTTTGGATGTTTGACTATTTTTCTAGTTTTTGTTGTTAAACATTTTTGTTAACGACGACAAATCAGATGGCATATTATTATTCAAAATCGCAGCGACAATTTGGTCTTCTTTCTCTTTTGAAACAGGTTTGTTCGCCATCGCCGCTACACGGCTAATTAAGTCGCGTAAGGTTGCTTCATCTTTTAAATTGGATTGACTAACAGAGTTCGCGAGCTTAAGTAACTCATCAGGTCGAACTTTCGTGTTTTTTTGGACTTGATCGAAAAACGAATCATTTTTCTTAAACATCCAATCCCTCCTCATGCTTACGTTCCTTTTATCGTATGCAGGAGGCAGAAAAATGGTGCAAACGTGGAGTTTAATTCAAATGATACAGTTCTTCCACTTCATTTCGCTTCACTCGGCCCATTAAATCTTCTGCCGCTTTCACAGGATCAATGCCTTTAAATAAAACAGAGTAAAGTGCCGCTGTTAAAGGCATATTGATTTCTTCTTTAGTTGCGAGTTCGTACGCTGCTTGCGTTGTACGTATCCCTTCTACAACCATGCCCATCTCTTCAAGAACTTGATCCATCGACATCCCTTTTCCTAACATATGTCCTGCGCGCCAATTACGAGAATGAACGCTCGTACACGTCACAATTAAATCCCCAAGACCTGTTAACCCTGAAAAAGTCAACGGTTGTGCCCCCATATGAACACCTAATCGAGCGATTTCCGTTAACCCTCTTGTCATAATTGCCGCTTTCGTATTATCGCCGTAACCTAAGCCGTTTGTTACGCCACAAATTAACGCAATAATGTTTTTTAAAGCGCCACCAATTTCAACGCCGATTAAATCTGGATTGGTGTAGACTCTAAATTGTTGGTTCATAAATAACCCTTGCGCATAAGCGGCAGCATCTTCCTTCTGTGAAGCAACGGTTACGGTTGTTGGCTGTCGTAACGCCACTTCTTCCGCATGGCTTGGGCCAGATATCACCGTGATCGAAGCGATCTTGTCTGAATCTTTCGCTTCCTCTTCAATGACTTCTGATACCCGTTTATATGTAGAAGGTTCAATTCCTTTACTTGCGTGAATCACAGGCACAGCTTTCTCCAATACGGGTAATAATTCTTGAACCGTCTCTCGCATTGCTTTTGAAGGCACAGCGAGTAGCACCGCATCAACATCCTTCACCGCATCTTTCATTTGATGATAAGCGTGAAGATGTTTAGGTAGCTCGACGTTACGTAAATACTTTTCATTCGTATGGTGCGTATTTATTTCTTCTACTTGTTCTTGTCTTCTCGCCACTAAGCGTACATCATGACCATTATCAGCAAGAACAATCGCTAGGGCTGTGCCCCAGCTTCCTGCTCCGACTACGGCAATCGTTTGTTTCAACTTGAATCACTCCTTAAGCATGCTTTCTACCAATTTTATTCTCAGTCCCTGACATGAGACGACTCACGTTAGTACGGTGGCGCCAAAGCGACATCAACGCCAAAACGACTGTAAACAAGCTGTATTCAACCGGATAGGTAAAACTTGGAATAAGTAAAAGGATTCCTAAAGCAACAGGTGTTAAAATAGCAAATAATAGAGATCCGAGCGATACATACCTCGTAATAAAAATACTTGCAATGGCAATTACGCCAGCGAGAAGCGACGGGAGAAACACAAGGGTTGCCAATACACCAATCGATGTAGCAACACCTTTCCCACCTCGAAAACCAAAATAAATTGGCCAATTATGCCCTAGGATGGCGGCTAACCCTGCCAATACATGCACAAGCGCAGCATCCGTTATGAGCATCGCACTGACAACGGGTAAAATTCCTTTTCCCACATCAAGTAAAAGGACCGAAACAGCTGGACCCACTCCAAGCACGCGCAATGTGTTGGTGGCGCCAGCGTTTCCACTTCCTTCTTTACGAATATCAATTTTCTTGATCTTCTTGGCAATCAAGTAGCTAAAGCTTACTGAACCAAGTAAATAACTTAATCCTACAATTAAAACCGTCGTGATAATCATGTGTTTCCCCCTCTACACATCATTAATCATTTTTTTTACGTGAAATAATATGAATCGGCGTGCCTTCAAAATCGAATGTTGCACGTAAACGATTTTCAAGAAAACGACGATATGAGAAGTGCATTAACTCCGGTTCATTCACAAAAAATACAAACGTCGGCGGCTGAACCGCTACTTGCGTCACATAGTTAATCTTGAGACGCTTTCCTTTATCCGTTGGTGTTGGATTCATGGCTACCGCATCCATAATCATATCGTTTAATACATGCGTCGGCACACGAAGATGATGATTCTCTGACACTCTTTTTACTTCAGGTAACAATAAATGGAGACGTTGCGTTGTTTTAGCAGATAAGAAAACAATCGGTGCATACGAAAGAAACTGAAACTCTTGACGAATGTCTTCAACAAAGTTCTGCATCGTCTTATGATCTTTTTCAATAGCATCCCATTTGTTTACAACAATCACAACAGCTCGACCAGCTTCATGTCCATAACCTGCGATTTTTTTATCTTGTTCAATAATACCTTCTTCACCATTAATCACGACCAAGACGACATCAGACCGCTCAATTGCTTTTAACGAACGCATTACGCTATACTTCTCTGTCGCTTCATACACTTTACCTCGTTTGCGCATGCCTGCCGTATCGATGACCACATATTCTTGCTCATCTTTTGTAAACGTTGTGTCAATTGCATCTCGTGTTGTGCCTGGAATTTGGCTCACGATCACGCGTTCTTCACCAAGAAGTGCGTTCACAAGTGAAGATTTCCCGACATTTGGTCGGCCAATTAACGCCATTTTTATCGCGTCTTCTCCGTATGGGACTTCTAAATCCGTAGGGAAATGTTGCGCGACTTCATCAAGTAGATCGCCTAACCCTAATCCGTGTGCCCCTGAAATTGGGAATGGCTCGCCAATTCCTAACGCATAAAATTCATACAGTTGATCTCTCATTTCAGGATTGTCCACTTTGTTGACGCCTAAAACAACAGGCTTCTTTGAGCGAAACAGCATATTAACCACTTCTTGATCGGCTGCTGTAATTCCTTCTTTTGCGCTTACTAAGAAAATAATGACATGAGCCTCTTCTATTGCAATCTCTGCTTGATGACGCATTTGCGTAAGCAACGGTTCGTCTCCAAGTTCAATTCCACCTGTATCAATTATATTAAATTCATGGTTTAACCATTCCGCATTATTATAAAGACGATCTCGAGTTACACCTGGCATATCTTCAACAATAGCAACTCGTTCCCCGACAATTCGGTTAAAGATCGTTGACTTTCCTACGTTTGGTCTTCCAACGATTGCAACGACTGGTTTTGTCACAATCTCACACCCTTCCTACATCGTACATCAAAAATTTTTGTCTAACTCAATTAGTTTACTAAACTCATGCATGCTTGTCTATCCTATTTCCAAACGGTTTAGGACGGAAGTATCGTTCGATTGTACGTTTTTCAACCCATTGAATACTATACATCATTGCAGAAACCCCAATGCTTAACGCACAAGCGAGGGCAAGTAGATCCCAAAAAGCAAATGAGCCAATTGAAACAGGCCATTCACTTGCTTGACGAATTTGATTCAATATCTCTCCATGAATCATTCCGATTCCAAGTACAACCGTGCGAATTGGACGTCGAATAAGCAAGACTGCTAAGATAAATGAAGGCACCACTTGGACCAGAAACGGCCCGACTGATAAAATAATCGGATCCATTTGAATAAACGCTTGCGTGCTTACATGGACCGTCGCAATGAGTATAGACACGAATATCGAATACGCTAATTGTGCTATTGGCAATCTTCCAATTACAGCATAGCAACAAATAAGGAAGAAAAAGAGGCCAAAATTAACGGTATAAGGACCGAACGTCCAATTTAATGGCGCAAAAATAAGGACAGTTAACAAAATGACACTAAAAATTGCTCGCGGAGCTGTTTTTGGCATGAAGAACGTCACAATCCCCCAAAACATCCATCCGAGCCAGTAAAAATAAAATCCCTCCATCGTCAATCACCTCTACATGATTATGGACGGAAATCTACTAAAATAGACGTCTACTTTTACAATTAAGCAAATTGGTGAGGTAAATAGACGACTGAACCGGTGTTCGCTAAGAACCAAAACAAAAAAACTCCATGTATGGATCCATACATGGAGTTCTCGTAAGCATCTTTTTAGTCTACATTTTACTAACGATATTTTTTCAGTTGATCACCAATCATATCAGCTAGAGAAAATCCTGAAGATTCTTCTTGGTGTTCTTTTTCATACGCCTTTGTTTGGCTGCGAGTCTCGTCTTCTTGTGCTTCTCGAATACTAAGCGAAATCCGATTATCGACTTCGTTCACTTCAAGAATTTTCACTTTAACAGTTTCGCCGACTTCTAAAACTTCCGCTGGGTTTCCAATATGACGTGTTGAAATTTGTGAAATGTGCACAAGTCCTTCAACACCAGGCAATACTTCAACAAAAGCACCAAAGTTAACGAGTCGTTTCACTTTACCAGAGACCACTTCATTTACGTTTAACGTGGAACCAACATTTGCCCAAGGCCCAGGTAATGTTTCTTTAATAGATAGGGAGATTCGCTCGTTATCAATGTCAACCGAAAGCACTTTCACGGTTACCGTATCGCCTTCACTTAAAACATCCTGAGGGCTTTCGACTCTTTCATGGGCAATTTGCGAGATGTGAACTAAACCATCAACACCGCCAATATCTACGAATGCCCCGAATGTCGCTAAGCGTTGTACCGTTCCAGATAATGTGGAGCCGACTTCAATCGATTGTAGCGTTTGTTTTTTCTTGTGCTCAACTTCATCTTCTTGCACAGCGCGTTGAGATAGAATTAGCTTGTTATTGTCTTTATCTAATTCAATGACTTTTACTCGAAGTGTTTCTCCTTCGTAACTTGAGAAATCTTCAACAAAGTGTCGTTCTACATGTGAAGCAGGTACAAATCCTCTTACACCTAAATCAACAACGAGTCCACCTTTTACAATTTCAGCGACAACAGCTTCAATCACTTCATCTTTGCGCTGCACATCTTCAAGCATTTGCCATGCTTTTTCTGCTTGTACTGCTTTTTTTGATAAAATTAATTCATCATCTTCCACTTTCGTAACTTGGAGCTCTACTTCGTCGTTTACAGCAATCACATCGCCAGCTTTCTCGATATGCAAAGTAGCCAATTCACTAATTGGAACAATTCCATCCACTTTAAATCCTACATCCACAAAAACTTGCTTGTCTTCCACTTTTGTGACCGTACCTTTTACAAGGTCTCCTACTGAAAATACATTCATTTCTTCAGCCATTAAGTTCTCCTCCTTTTATCATTTACACGTAACACGTTTTATGTTCGTCATATGAGAGCATCACGTATTACTGATGCGTATCTTTAAGCTGCTGAATTTCAGTCATAATTTTCTCGGTAATGTCTTTCGCTGAAACACGTTCTATCCGGTAAGCTTCCATATCAATCGGTTTCCCATATACCATGATCACACGTTTGCGAAATTTATACGGTCCAATAATGACGCACGGTACAACATAAGCGTCGCTTTTCCCTGCAAAAAATCCAGCTCCTGCTAACCCATTCCCGATTTCACCTGTTTTGGAACGTGTTCCTTCAGGAAATAATCCAACCATGTCGCCTTGCTTCAAAATCTTCAGTGCCGTTCGTAATGATTCTCGATCACTACCTCCTCGCTTTACAGGAAACGCACCTAGACCGTTTAATAATTTTCCAACACCTGGCTTATCAAACAATTCTTTTTTTGCCATGTAGCGCACTTGCCTGTTAATGAAGGCACCTAAAAGAGGCGGATCAAAATTGCTAATATGATTGGAGCAAAGAAGGACGCCGCCTTCTTCAGGAATGTTTTCTTTTCCTCTAATCTCTACTTTAAATAGCAGTCGTAGTACGAACCGACACACTGCTTGTCCAAACCGATACAGCTTCATTAAATAGAGTGCTCCTTTACAAAATCGAGAATCGCATCCGTTACTTGGTTTATATCCATTTTCGTCGTATCTAAAACACGCGCATCGTCCGCTTTTTTTAATGGCGCGAATGCACGGCTTGAATCAAGCTCATCTCTTTTTTCAATATCCCGCTTGATATCTTCTAAATTAGACTGAAGGCCTTTATTTATTTGTTCCGAATGGCGACGTTTCGCACGCTCGTCAACGGAGGCGGTTAGGAAAATTTTTACATCGGCTTTTGGCAGTACATGCGTACCAATATCACGTCCATCAAGCACGGCATGTTTTTCACTAGCTAACTTTTGTTGTTTTTCCATCATATTTAAACGTACTTGCTTATAGCTTGATACAAGTGATACGTTTTGATTTACTTTATTTGAACGAATGTCTTCCGTTATGTCTTCTCCATTCCAAAAAACGGTTGTGCCTGTTGACGATGGCGAAAGTTCTAATTCACTCTCCATTAAAAGGTTGTTTAACGCCTTTTCATCGTATAAATCAACATTTGTAGCTAAAGCAGCTTGCGTTAATGCTCGATACATCGCTCCTGTATCAATATACAAAAAACCTAGTTTCTCAGCTACTTTTTTTGCTACTGTACTTTTCCCTGCCCCTGCAGGACCATCAATTGCTACATTAAAACTCGTCATTCATTCTTCACACACTTTCTTTTAAAACTTGTCATCTCATGCGCCAATTTTGGCTAAAAGCGCTGCTCCTATTATCTCATATTTTCAAAAGATGGCAAGCATCGCTTCAACGAAAAAACCCTCGCATGACTAAGCGAGGGCCCTTACTTTATGAAACATCGTAATCCGGTTCTGTGTCTTTCATTCGTTCTACTTTTTCTTCATTCCCGTTCGTTGCATTAATAAAGATTCGATACGTATCATTGTCTTTTGTTCCATAAAATTCATAGACGAGCACATCTTCGTTGATGTCATTTTCAATAATCGCGATGTGGTCCTCCATTACGTCAATATGAGGATTGATCATCGCCTGTGCTTCTTCTTTTGTTACCGACGGCGATTGGATGTCTCGATTGTCGTCATGATGAATGATATGACCTCGCCCTACATAAGAAACGATATCCCCATCATCTAGCGCCACTTCTATGGTAATGGAATCCGGATAAATACGAACGCCCTCTTCTACATAAGCAAATTCAAGAACAGCCATATTATTATACTGTGTACTATCAACAAGCTCCATATCCGACTTATTTGCTCGCTCAAGAAAGGCTTCCGCTTCTTTTACCGCATCATTTAAACCAATCGTTTGCTTTTCAATTTTCCGGCTTTGCATAAACCAAATCGGTTCTCCACCTTCAACACTCATATCCATATTGTAATTTGCTTTATTTTCAGGATCGTCCACTACAAGTGAATAAGCCGGGTATTCGATGGCGTCGCTTGCATCGTCCACTTGAACCGTTGCACCTTTCCCTAACTGGAGAAGGTCAAGCGCCTTTTGTTTTGCTTCTTCTTTTGTAATTTTTTCACGACCGCTGAGCGCCTCTTTTAATTCGCCATTTAAATTTCGGATGGAAGAGTCTGTTGCGCCCCATTCCACTTCGCTAAACCCTTGAACAGATTTATTCATTCGTTCAAAGTGTCCTGCAAACGAATATTCAGCTGGTTCCTCTTCATCTCTTTCTCGCTCAGCTAACCAAGGCATATCCGCATTCATCATCATTGCTTGTGTTTCACGCATTGATTGTCGGATAGAGGCTGACTGATCGTATAGTTGCTCGAGTGTTGCATACTCTTGATTAGTTAAAGGATCTTCGTTTAGATCTCTAACCGAAGTACGGTACGTGAAATCAGCAATTTTGTATAGATATTTTTCTGTATCTTCCATATTTAATCCTTGCACGGGCAATTCCGCTAGGCTTTTTTCAGCCAAACTCGTGACACGCCATACATCCGCTAAAGCCGGCGATAGTTGCCTCTGGCTATTCATCGCTAGTGTTTTCCCTAATTCATCTTCAATTTGATCAATATGGAAACTTAAATCATGATACGCTCGTTCGTACATGTTTTCCGCCGTTTGAGCTAATTGATCTTTTTCATTTTTTTGTTGATAGCCCCAAACTCCTGTGCCAACAACCGCAACAGCGAGGGCCCCAATCATGACATTCCGAATCACTTACTCCACCTCCAACAGTTTAATAACAGAATATATGTTTTCCGATACGCTTAATTTGTGGACGCGTCCAAATCCAAGCAGACGTTGCTGTATCAGGATTAAAATAATACAGTGCATTGTTTGATGGATCTTGACCGTTTAGAGCATCAAGCACGGCATTGCGAGCAGATTCATCTGCACCTAAATTGATTTGACCATCTGCTACAGCTGTAAATGCTCGTTCTTCATAAATAACGCCAGCAACCGTATCAGGAAACGTTGCTGAATTTAAGCGATTGACGATAACTGCTGCAACTGCTACTTGCCCTTCATATGGTTCGCCTCGCGCTTCTCCATAAACCGCTTGTGCCATTAGCTGAATATCGTTACTTGAATAGCCTGAAGGAACATTTTGTGCTTTTTCGATAATAGGCTCTCCATCATCTCCAGATGCGTTGTCATCAGCTGATTGGGGATCTTCTGACCCATTTCCAGACTGATCGTTTTGCGGTGCTTGCCCTTTTTGATTCTCTTTTGACGTGCCGCCATAGTGCGAGAAAGACCGACCTTCATTTAATGCATTTGTGACATATTGTTGATCAAAGCTAGTTGTCTCAACAAGCTTTCCTTTCATCTCTTGCCCAACTAAGCCGTCAATATCAATCCCGTACTCGTATTGATAGTTTCGAACAGCCCAGTATGTACCCCAGCCGAAGACCCCATCAATGTTTCCGTTGTAATAGCCTACATATTGTAGTCTTGCTTGAAGCTCAACCACATCATCTCCAGTAGCCCCTTTTTGAATGACTTGTTCTGAAAATGCCTCTGCCTCAGACTCAAAAAATAAGAATGAAAGTAGTCCTACAGCAATGACCATACCGTATTTTAGAAATGTATTCTTGCGGATAAACAAGGGTTTTCCTCCTTCATAATTGACGATTTTGATCTAGCTAACGGTAGTCTTTGTTATTCCAAATTTTTTATACCACTCAATCTAGCGATTCCATTTAACATGTACACACGAAAAAACCCTCGAGTTTGTTCGCTCGAGGGTTTTCACGCTTATTTAAACGGATATAGTAGGTCATGTCACATTAAAATAACGAGCTTCCGGATGGGAAAACACTAGCGCCGTCACACTTGCTTCAGGCTCCATCATAAACTCTTCGGTTAAGTCGATTCCAATTTTTTCAGGGTGTAACAAATCAAATAATTTTTTTTGGTCTTCTAAATTGGGACATGCTGGATAGCCAAACGAAACGCGAATGCCTTGATATTTCGCAGCAAAACGATCATTCATCGTGAAGTCAGCCGTATCTGGAAAGCCCCAGCGATCACGCATTTGTTCATGAAGACGTTCCGCTAATCCTTCTGCTGTTTCTAACGCTGCTGCTTGCACAAGGTGGCTTTGTAAAAATTCTCCGCTCTCCTTTGCTTTCTCAGCTAAAGCGCGTACTCCTTTTCCGGCAGTGACAGCTAAAAAGCCAACATAGTCCATTTCAGAGCCAACTGGACGGACAAAGTCTGCTAAACATAAGAAAGGTTTGACCCGTTGCCGCGGGAAGGTAAAGCGTTCAAGCACGTTATTAGGATTGGAAGGATCGTAAATAACTAAATCATTTCCATCTGACTGGGCTGGGAAAAATTGATACATCGCATTCGCTTGCAACGTCTTCAATTGATTTGCATCAGAAAAAAGTTTATCCACTTTTTCTTTTAATTCAACGGTTTTATCATGTCCTTCCTGGAGTAAACGATCGACTCTTCCTTGGACGCCTAGATGACGACCAAGCAGCATTTGCATATTCACATAAGGATAAATATGTTCCACATTATAATTTTTCACGATATGTGGACGTAAATCTGCAGGCTGTATCACCTGATGATGGTGTGCGATTGTTGATTTTCCCTCTTCACTACTTTTGGTAGCAGAAGCTGTAGGCGTCACCCGTTTTGCTAAGTGTTCTGCTTTTAGCTTGCGCTGTTCACTTAATTCAGCAGCTAGCACCTCACGCTTTTCTTCACTCGTTATGCGATTAGCTAACTCTAATCCATTCATCGCATCCTTGGCGTAAATAACGAGTCCTTCGTATTCTGGGGCAATACGTGTATCAACAAATTTCCGCGTTAACGCTGCTCCTCCTACAAGCACAGGGATGGAAATTGCTTGCTGCTTTAAGTCTTGAGCCGTTAACACCATTTGTTGCGCCGACTTTACTAATAGCCCCGATAAACCAATCGCAGTCGGCTGTTCTCTCTTAATGGCATCAATTAACTCATTGGACGTCACTTTAATGCCTAAATTAACAATCTCAAATCCATTATTGCTAAGAATAATATCGACTAAGTTTTTTCCAATGTCGTGAACGTCACCTTTTACTGTTGCTAGTAAGATCTTTCCTTTTCTAGATTCATGATCACTTTTCTCCATATGCGGTTCAAGAAAAGATACAGCTGCTTTCATCACTTCTGCACTTTGCAACACTTCCGCCACAATTAATTCATTATTGTTGAACAGCCGACCGACCTCATCCATTCCGTCCATCAGCGGCCCATTAATAATATCAAGAGGCGTGGGATACGTTTGCAAGGCAAGAGTTAAGTCAACGTCCAAGCGCTGTTTCGTTCCTTCTACCACATATAAAGCTAATCGTTCTTCTAACGACAATCCTTCGTACTCGATCGTTTGTTTCGAACTTTTTCCACGATAATGAGCGGTGAAGTCCGCGAGCGTTTGGTCGTCCGTTTCAAAAAGCAATTGATTCGCTAATGCCTTCTCTTCATCTGAGATACTGGCAAACCGTTCAAGTTTCTCTGTATTCACGATTGCATAATCAAGACCCGCCTGTGTACAGTGGTACAAATAAACCGAATTTAACACTTCTCTTCCTACAGGTGGCAAACCGAATGATACGTTACTCACCCCTAGAATCGTTAAGCATTGCGGCAGGTGGTCTTTTATGAGCTTAATTCCTTCTACAGTCGCTGTAGCTGACCCTAAATATTGGGCATCGCCCGTTCCAACTGGAAACACAAGTGGATCAAAAATAATATCATGTGCTGGAATGCCATGCTTCTCCGTTAATAACTTGAACGAGCGCTTCGCAATTTCTAGCTTTCGTTCTGCCGTAACCGCCATTCCCGTTTCATCAATCGTTCCTACGACAAGCGCCGCACCAAACTGCTTGACTAGAGGGAGAATCGCTTCAAACCGTTCTTCGCCATCTTCAAGATTTATGGAATTAATAATCGCTTTTCCTTGCGAATACGTAAGAGCTTCTTTAATGACATTTTCATCGGTTGAATCAATCATGAGCGGAACTTTCACTTTATTTGTTACATGAGTTAGAAAAGCAGCCATATCATCTGCTTCCTCACGATCAGGATCCGCCAAGCAAATGTCCACAACATGGGCGCCTTTCTTTACTTGTGCACGTGCAATTTCTGACGCTTCTTCATACTTCCCTTCTTCGATTAACCGTTTAAATTTCCGTGAACCAATTACATTTGTTCGCTCGCCCACAAAAAGAGGGCGCATTGAATCATCATAAATGAGTGCCTCTAAGCCAGAAACAGCGTGCTGATGCCGCGTGTTTTCTGTTCGCGGTGAATAGGTTTGCACCATTTCTTTTAACGCACGAATGTGAGCAGGCGTTGTTCCACAGCAACCACCTACTACGTTAAGCCAGCCTTTTTCTGCAAAACCTTCAAGCTTTTTCGCTAACGAGTGCGGTGTCTCATGGTAGCGTCCGTCTTCATCCGGTAAACCAGCATTCGGATAGCAGCTAACATAACTTTCCGCCAGTTCTGACAGCGAGCGAATGTGATCCCGCATGAATTCTGGTCCTGTTGCACAATTTAATCCGACCACAAGTGGTTGAAGATGTTCAACAGAGAGGGAAAATGCTTCAACGGTTTGTCCAGCTAATGTTGTCCCCATTGGTTCAATGGTTCCTGAAATAAATAGAGGCAGCGTGACGTTGGTTTTTTTAAACGCTTGCTGTATGCCGATGGAAGCAGCCTTAACATTACGCATATCCTGACTTGTTTCCAAAAGCAACAGATCCACACCACCGTCAATTAAACCAATCGCTTGTTCTTCATAAGTCGCAATTAATTCATTAAACGTTGTTCCCCCTGTGACAGAGAGAGATTTTGTTGTAGGTCCCATCGCCCCTGCCACAAAACGAGGTTCTAAATCCGTGTGCCATTTACGTGCCTCTTCTACCGCTAATTCAGCGGCTTTCCGACTGATCTCATAAGCAAGGTGCCCTAGTTCATAGTCATCCAGCACTATACTAGAAGAGCCAAACGAATTTGTGCATATCACATCGGCGCCTGCTTCTAAATACGCTTGATGAATACTGGAAATAATGTCTGGAGCCGTAAGATTTAAATATTCATTGCATCCGTCATAAGCAGCGCCACCGAAATGTGTTTCCTCTAAATTCGCATCTTGAATCATCGTGCCCATTGCACCATCTAAAACGACAATTTTCTTCTTAAGCTGTTCAACAATCTGATTATGTCTCATTGTAACTCCCTTTCTTTATGCAACGGTGCGGTTGTCTGTTCTCGTAAGTATGTGGCCAGTTCAACGGTTAAGTGATAACGCAAAAATGGCGTAATTAAATAAATTCCATTAAAATAAGTTGCAGCCTCTCGAGCTAACGATTTTGCAATCGCAAGTCCTTCTCGTTCCGCTTTAACAACGTCTTCTCCAGCTCGCGCCATTCGTGCTCTCGTCTCATCAGAAAGCGAAATCCCAGGCACTTCATTATGAAGAAACTCTGCATTTCGGCTGCTCGTTAACGGCATAATTCCAACAAAAATGGGAACGTTTAAATGCTTCGTAGCCTCATAAATCTGTTTAAACTGACTTTCATCAAAAATTGGTTGAGTAAGGAAGTAATCGGCTCCCGCTTCAATCTTTTTTTCTAAACGCTTGACGGCTTTGTCAAGATGTTTCACGTTCGGATTAAACGCTGCTGCTGTTGTAAACGATGTTTTTTTTCCGAGAGACTTACCTGAAAATGAAATCCCTTCATTCATTTGTTTAATGAGCGGCAACAGTTTTGTCGACGATACATCGTAAACAGAAGTCGCTCCAGGAAAATCGCCAATTTTACTCGGATCACCTGTAATGAGCAGCAAATCAGATAACCCAGCTAAATCAAGTCCCATTAAATGAGATTGCAAGCCAATTAAATTTCGGTCACGACACGTTAAGTGGACAAGACTTTGAAGACCCACTTCTTCTTTTACAATCATCGCCAACGTTTGATTATCAACTCTTGGACTTGCTAACGAGTTATCCGCTAATGTCAATGCGTCAATCCCAGCAGCTTTTAACGCTTTTGCCCCTTCAATAAATGTATCAATTGTTAATTTTTTCGGCGGATCAAGTTCAACAATAATGGTTTGTTTTTGCTCCACAACATCTTTAATCGATTGTTTTGTTTCAGAAGGAGGAACCAACTCTGTATGTCTTGCATGTTTTCGAATCGTTCGCTTAACAGGCGAGCGCCCACTTGCGGCCTGTTTAATTGCTTCGATGTGGGCTGGCGTCGTGCCACAGCATCCCCCTATCACATGCACCCCTTCATTAATAAATCGTTCTGACATTGATGTGAAATAGTCTGTATTCGACGCATAGACAAAGCGCCCATCTCGATAGCCTGGTAAACTTGCATTTGGATAACAAGCTAACGGTATATCATAAGGTAGTTCAAGCTCCTCAATGGATCGAAGCATATGATAAGGTCCCATGCGGCAATTTAACCCTGTAACATCCGCTCCTGCTTCATACAGTTCTGTTAAACCTTGACTAAGAGGAATGCCTCCTTTTAACACACTAATGTCACCAAGCGATACGTTTGCGATGATCGGCAAATTTGTTTTTTTGCGTGTCGCGACAACCAATTCTTTTATTTCAAAAAAATCATAAAACGTTTCAAACAATAAGCCATCCACACCCGCTTTTAACAGCACATCTACTTGCTGATTTAACGATTGGACGCATTCATTTCGATCGATTTGTTCATATTGAAACCCTTGAATCCCACCGACTGTTCCAACGACAAACGCTTGCTTCTTCTCACTTGTATTCACCGCTTGTTTGGCAAGCTCAACCGCTGCTTCATTTATGGCCTCCATGTCTTCTTGTAGTCCATAACGTGCTAATTTATGGCCGTTTGCTGCATACGTATTCGTTTGAATAACAGTTGCTCCAGCATGTAAATACGCTTGATGAATCGAAATCACTTCGGTTGGTTTAGAAAGATTTAATTCTTCAAAACATAAGTCATAGCCCGCCTCATATAAAACCGTTCCCATTGCGCCATCAGCGACAATAACAGAAGACGTTACAGCCTCTCTCAAGTTCATGGACCTCACCTCCCTTGATTCGTTGCTTGTTCAAATGCTTGTTTTAGATCAGCGATTAAATCTTCGCTATGTTCAATTCCGACCGAAAGCCGTAACAACGTCTGATCGATGCCTTTTTCAATCCGAAGTTCTTCCGGAATATCAGCGTGGGTTTGCGTAGCCGGATACGTCATTAAACTTTCCACTCCTCCTAAGCTTTCTGCAAAAGAAATTAGTTGAAGTGCTTTGAGTATGGGATTTATGTAGGATTCATCAGTCACACGAAATGACAACATGCCACCTTTTCCCGGATATAAAACGTCACGCACGAGAGGCTCTTCCTCTAACATCGAAACGATTTGTTTTGCATTGATTTCATGTTGTTTCATTCGCAGCGCTAATGTTTTCATGCCCCTCATTAATAACCAGGAGTCAAATGCACCGAGAATGAAACCTGCTCCATTGTGAAAGTAGCCTAATTGTTCACTCAATTCCGCTGATTTTGCAACAACCAGCCCAGCGACAACGTCATTGTGGCCACCTAAATATTTTGTCGCTGAATGGATGACGATATCTGCTCCATCCACTAATGGCTTTTGTAACAACGGTGTTAAAAACGTATTGTCGACGATAAGGAGTACATTTGCTTTTTTGGCAAGAGTCGCTAGCTCCTGTATGGAGGCTTCTTTCATTAATGGATTTGTAGGTGTTTCCACAAAAATCGCCTTTGTCTCGGCTTTTAATTTACGTTCAACGGCATGTAAATCAGCCATATCTACATAGTCAAAGCGCAGCCCCCACTTTGTCCATCCACCTTCAAACAATCTGTAGGTACCACCGTACAAATCATCTGAACATAAAATATGATCGCCTTGCCCAAAAAGTGAAAACACGAGTTGAATGGCTGACATGCCAGAACTTGTTGCAAACCCTTGGTTTCCATGTTCTAAATTTGCAATGGCTTGTTCGAGCACTTCTCGAGTTGGATTTCCAGTACGAGCATAATCGTACCCTGTAGATTCTTGAATTCCTGCGTGACGATACGCAGTAGAGAAATACACCGGTGCATTAACAGCGCCGGTTGCATCACTTCGACGATTTCCAATTTGCGCTAGGATTGATTCATCATGTGTTGTCATTTTTTATCCCCCTTAAAAACGGTACAATCATAAAAAACCTTTCTTCAAGATGTAAGAAGAAAGGTTGCGAACGATTCTCTTATCTTGCAGATTTCTGCTGGATTTAGCACCTTGCCAATTAAAGCTGGTTGCTGAGACTTCGTCGGGCCATGTCCCTCCGTCTCTCTTGATAAGATCTATTAAGTTTATTTGCTATTGTCACAACTTTAACGCAAAACAAATGATTCTGCAACCCGTAGCATTGAAAATGCATAAAAAAAACGCACAGCTTGTCTTACATAGCTGTACGTTTTTCGCACGTTCATGCTTCAGGTGACGCTTCAATAATTAGTTGATCTTCATTTCCACATACACACTGTTTAAAGCCTGTTTCATACTCTCCGTTTTCATTTCGTTTTCCACGTAAAATGTATTTCTCTCCACATAAAGGGCAACGAATGACAATTCGATAACGATTCGCTGTTGTCACGCTATCCTCCTCCTTTAGTTCAGATTGCTCTTTTCATCTTCATCTAGTTTGTTCGCCTTTTTTATTTTCCATATTGCTAATAGCCACAGCGCAATCATAAATGGAATCATTAAATATAAGAAATAATGTCCAAAATCCATTAGAATGTAGTCGTAACTTCCGTGCAAAATCATTGGTAGTACAGCCGCTAAAAAAAGAAATAGTTGTTTTTTTGAAGGATGGTATTTGGCTCTTCCCACGTAGTAACCCATAATTATTCCGTAAACAGCATGAGCCGTTGTCGGTAATAACGTTCTCGGAAGTACGTGATCAAACCCATATGCAATCATATATAAACTATTTTCAACGGAAGCAAAACCAAGAGATAACGCTACGCCAAAAACGATTCCATCAATTGGTTGCTTGAGTTGACCATGTTGATAAGCAAATATGAACAACATCAGCCATTTTAAACCCTCTTCTATCAATCCGTAAAGCAAAAAAGCTTTTAAAAACGAATGAGCTAAGATGGCTTCTTCTGTGAAAGCAAATTGAATGACTGAAATTGGTAAGACGAGCAAGGCGCCAATAATAAAGATTCTTAGGACTAAAAACATGGCACCTCGACTAAAGGAATCGCGTAAATACACATAAGAGAACAATGCCATGGCCGGAGCCAGAGCCGCAAGAATAAAAGAAATCAACGCTTGTCGACCCACTCTCTAAAAGGACGTCCGCTACATAATCCAGTATACGCCTCACATTAATGAGACTCAAGTTTCACCGCTTATGAAAACCCAACGGCAAGATCCTGGTGAGCTGCCGTTAAAACGAGCGCTTTAATTCTTGCTTTTTTACTATCGTAATCAGACCCTAAAATGACGCCAAGTTGTTCTAAGTGGTGTGCACTTCCTTTATAATCATATGTCGGATACACTTTCCCCTCTTCAGATGACGTTGTTAAGATAATAGGCTTCTTCTTTTGCAACGCCTCTTTAATAGGGGCAACTAACTGTGGCGGCACTTGACCTCGACCAACGGCTTCAATAACAAGCCCATCCACAGTATCCAGCATGGCACGTAGCGTTTGTTCAGACATCCCTAAATAAATTTTTGCAATTCCGATCTCAAGAAATGTGGGTTCCTTTACCATATACATTTCCCGTCGAATTGGCTTTTGATACGTAAAAATAACATCATTGTCAATAATCCCTAAATAACCAAATCCAAAAGCATTAAAGCCTTGAATGTTGGACGCATGTTCTTTTTTTACATAACGTGCGGAAAAGATCCGTTCATTGAATACAACCACACACCCTGTACCTTGTAAATCTGGTTCACATGCCGCATATATCGCGTGCCTTAAGTTCATAAATGCGTCACTGCCTGTTTCCTCTGGCCCCCGTTGTGAACCTGTTACAACGACTGGTCTTTCATCTACATTTGTTAAATCTAAATAATAGGCCGTTTCCTCCAATGTATCTGTACCGTGGGTAACAACAACTCCGTTTACATCATTTGCTTGAAAAGCTTTTTTCACTTCATAAGCTAGGGTAGCCCAATCTTCCGGCGTCAAGTGGACGCTTGGTTTCTGCAAAACGGAGCGCACCGTTACATTAATATCCGTTGGTAACCCACATAAATTAGCTAATTCTTCCCCTGTTAATTCGCCAGCAACTAATTTTCCGTTATCACCTGTGGTACTTGCAATCGTTCCACCTGTAGTTAAAAGTACGACGTGCCTCAATGTTTTTCCTCCATTTTCTACTTTTGGTTTATCGTTTCTGCAATGTTTTTTCCGTGTTCTCTGCCATTTTCAATGAAAATTTCGTTTGCATGGTTACCCGCTGCTATGACACCGGCAATATAGACATTCGCAACATTTGTCTCCATTGTTGCTGGATTAAAGGTTGGCCGACCAGACACATCGTCTACTTCGACACCCATGTTTCGTAAAAAAGTATGATCAGGATGATAGCCTGTCATAGCAAAAACAAAATCAGCTTTCGCTTCTGCCTCTTCTCCATTTACTGTATAGTGAACCGCTTCTTCCGTAATTTGATTAATATGCGCGTTAAAAGCAAGGCTAATGCGCTCGTTTTTCACTAAAGAAACGAGTTCAGGTAAAATCCATGGCTTCACGCTAGCAGAATAATCGGAACCTCGATACAGCATGGTAACATGTGCGCCTGCTTTTTCGAGCTCAATGGCAGCATCAACAGCTGAGTTTTTACCGCCGATCACTACTACATGATGATTGAAGTACGGGTGCGCTTCTTTGAAGTAATGCATGACATGGCTGTTTGTTTCACCAGGAATATTCATCAGGTTCGGCGAATCATAATAACCTGTTGCAACCACCACATTTCGCGCCTGGTACGTACGTTTTGATGTTTCCACTTGGAATGTGCTATCAGTCTGCTTATGCACGGCTTGAACTTGTTCATAGGCATGTACATTTATTTGCTTGCGCTCTGTCACCATTCGATAATAGACAAGCGCTTGATTTCGTTTCGGTTTTCGCTCTTCCGTTATAAACGGTACACCACCAATTTCTAGCCGTTCACTCGTGCTAAAAAACGTTTGGTGTGTTGGGTAGCGATAGATTGCATTTACAATATTTTCTTTTTCGATTACAAGTGTCGATAACCCTTTCTCATCACACTCAATTGCGGCAGATAATCCGCACGGCCCTCCACCAATTATGATTACATCATACATCTGTTGATCATCCTCTTCTTCATCCTTATTCATCAGCAAAACCCTTGTGCATAACGCTATACACAAGGGTTTTCTTCAATCGTATATCAAGTTAGACCCAGCCTCGAAAACGAGAAGCTTCTGCCATTCTACGAACACCAACCATATAAGCAGCTAGACGCATGTCCACTTTCCGACGCTTAGCTAATTGATAGATATGGTCAAATGCTTCTACGAGTACAGATTGTAGCTTGCCTTCCACTTCATCCGCAGACCAGTAAAACCCTTGATTATTTTGGACCCACTCAAAATACGAAACGGTTACGCCTCCCGCACTCGCTAATACATCCGGTACGAGCAGTATTCCTCGTTCAGACAAAATCTTTGTCGCTTCTAGTGTTGTCGGTCCATTTGCCGCTTCAACCACGATTGATGCTTTAATGTTCCCTGCATTACGGGCGGTAATTTGATTTTCAATTGCTGCTGGCACTAAAATATCGCAATCCATTTCCAACAACTCTTCATTTGTTATGGTGTCTTTAAAAAGTTTTGTTACCGTTCCAAAACTATCACGTCGATCTAATAAATAGTCAATATCAAGTCCCTCTTCATCGTATAACGCACCGTACGCATCTGCAATACCTACAACTGTTGCGCCTGCGTCGGACATAAATTTCGCCAAGAAACTTCCAGCGTTTCCGAACCCTTGAATGATCACTTTCGCGCCATCCATATCGACGCCTTGTCTTTTCGCTGCCTCATTCACACAAATGGTGACTCCTTTTGCGGTAGCGGATTCTCTGCCATGGGAACCGCCTAAGACGAGTGGTTTTCCTGTAATAAATCCTGGAGAGTCAAATTCACGAATGCGACTATACTCATCAAGCATCCACGCCATTATTTGTGAATTGGTAAACACATCTGGCGCAGGTATATCTTTCGTCGGTCCGACAATTTGACTAATTGCGCGAACATATCCGCGACTTAGTCGCTCGACTTCGCGGAATGACATTGTTCGAGGGTCGCAAATAATGCCCCCTTTTCCACCGCCATATGGAAGATTCACAATCCCCGCTTTAAGACTCATCCAGATCGACAGCGCCTTAACTTCCTTTTCTGTCACATCTGGATGAAACCGCACGCCGCCTTTAGTCGGTCCTACAGAATCATTATGCTGTGCACGATAGCCAGTAAAGATTTTCGTTGATCCATCATCCATTCTTACAGGAATTCGAACCGTCATCATTCGCATTGGTTCCTTTAATAATTCGTACATTTCTTCCGGGTAGCCTAATTTACTTAATGCAGTATGTATAATGGATTGAGTTGACGCTAGAACATCATTCGTTCGATTCGCGCTTTCGTCCATTTTTATGTCACCTCACGGAATTATCCTTTTTTCGTTGAACACTTCTTATGATAATGAAACATGACAGGGAATGCCACCCTTATTTTTATCATTTCCCTTTAATACATTGTCTTTTAGCGCCTTACTCCTTCTATGTATTCCACATTCACGCCATTCCAATCGTCTTTTTAAAAATTATTTCTAAACAAAAGCCGCTTCACGAATCAACTCTTCTTACGAGAAAATTGTTTTTACGATTAGTCATTTACCCATTTCAAGTTGAACGACTGTATAATTATGGTCGTTAAGGTCGAATAGTTCTTCAGGAAATTCAGGCTTCATTTTAAAATAAGTAGCTTCCATTTCCCACGTTTCACCATTCATATGGGAAATTTGTTTTAATACAACAAGTGAGTGTTTATCGACCCAAAGTTCGTAATCTAGCTGATCGTGTTGATAAAACTCAATATGAAAAACTTTTCGATTAAGCCATTTGTTCTTTTTACTTGCGACATATTTAATTTCATGAGTGGCTGCAAGAAAGTCAATCTCATTCACTAGATAATTACGCCCTGTTGAAATGTTGCCGTCGCGTTCAAACTGCATCACTTCATTCGTTTCGTAATCAATTTCATAGATACGATGCCCATCATATAGTTCTGTATAGCGTAACGAATCTTTTCTATAATAGTCAATGCGCTGCGTGGTTTCACTCGCTGCAAAAATATGTGTTCTCCAGCCTTGACTATCTTCTAATATTAGTTCGAACGGAATAAACTCGCTATCTGTATTAAACGCATCTTCTAAAAGTGTCTGCGCATCCTTTGAAGGAAGCATACAGCCTCCTAGTAATAAGATCGCTGCAGCACTGAAGACCATCAAACAAGTTTTCACGTAATCCCCTCATTTTGTTCGGTATTGACGATTGGAAGTGAAAAGAAAAAAGCACTCCCTTTTCCTAAGACAGAATGAACGCCCATTAAACCGCCGTGCTTTTGAACTAATTCTCGACAAATCGCTAAACCTAAACCTACACCTGTTTCGTTTGATTGATTCCTCGCTTTTTCGACTTGATAAAAGGAATCAAATACATGCGCTAGTTCTTCTTTTGAAATGCCAGCGCCTGTGTCTACAACTAGGAAATAAAAATAACCAGCCATTCGCTTCACGCCGTATTCGTCCAGCACATGCGAATCATCCGTAGCAACAAGAGTAATCGCACCATTCTTCGGCGTATAGCGAACCGCATTCACAACTAGATTATCAACGACTTGAATCAGTCGATCGACGTCGACGAGAAGTTCTACATGCGCATAATCAAGTTGAATGTGAAATTCATGCTCTGTCCATTGATCTTTATAGCCGTCGTAAAGAGTGTCAGCCAGCTCTTCCGCATCAACTTGCTGTAAATCAAGCAAGAAGCTAGTAGCTTGTATGTGTGAATACATAAGTAAATCTTCTATTAATCGCTGCATATACCTTGTTTTTGATAAAATAACGGAAGCGTATTCATCACGCTTTCCAGCATTCGCTAACATGCCTTCCGCATACGCGTGAATCGATGTGAGTGGTGTTCGCAAATCATGAGAAATCGACGCTATGAGCTTTTGCCGATTCCCTTCCACTCGACGTTTTTCCTGTTCAATTTCATTAAGTTGAGCAGTCATAATGGCAAAATCATCTAGCAGTACGCCAACTTCCGTACGCTTATGCGTAGAGCCATGCATTGTCACATCATGTTTTCCATCGCCGATACTTTGCATTTGTTCTTTCATCCATGTAAATGGAATGAGCATATTCTTTTTGAACCAATGCTGAACCATATAAAACGTAATGCCACTACTACAAATAAAAAATAGAAATGTTAGCGTATAGATGAACAAAGCATCTCGTTGCATGTCGCCTTGAATGAATCGAATTTCATAAAACCCTTCCAACCCATCTCCTTGAAAGACCGGTTCTTTGTAAATAAATACACCCTCTTTTGCTTGTAGTTCATATAAGTTGCTTAAAAGATCTGTTGGCATCAGATACGTCGGAAATGAACCACGTTCTGTTTGCGTAAGAAGCTGACGATCAAAGGAATAGAACCCCACTTCAACACCCTCACCGTAATAATGTAAGGTTTCAATTGTCTCATTCGTTGGCTCTGTCATTTGGTCAATTTGTTTGACGACACTACTGCCAATCATTTTCGCTTTCGTTATCGCTTCAACATACAGTTCAGATTGATCTTGGACCGCATATTGAACTTGAATACTAAATAAGCTTGTCGTAATAAACGGAACAATTGCTGTTACGATGAGCAGTAAATTTAATTGTCCGCGAAGTTTCATTGCGTAGGCGTCGCAATAAATTTATAGCCTGTACCCCAAACCGTTTCAATAAAACGCGGCGCTTTTTTGCGGTCATTTAATTTATCTCTTAAGTTTTTAATGTGGACCGTTACCGTCCGATTATCGAAACTTTCACCATTCCAGATTCGTTTGTATAGCTCTTCTTTTGTAAATACAATCCCTCTGTTTTCAGCAAGAAACAAAAACAGTTGATATTCTTTTGCGGTTAAAATGACAGGTGTATCGTTTATAGTCAGCTGCATACCTCGCTTGTCGATCGTCACGTCTTGAAACCGTATATGCTGACTTGAGTATGACGCATAAGATGCATGATGCCGCCTAATCTGAACTTTTACACGAGCGACTAATTCTGATGGGCTAAATGGTTTTGTAACATAGTCATCTGCCCCAATTTCTAAACTTTCAATTTTATCCACATCAGCTTGCTTGGCGCTAACGACGATAATCGGAATATCTGAAAATCTTCGTACCGCTTTACATAATGAAAAACCATCGCGCTTAGGCAACATTAAATCAATGATTGCGACTTTATAGTGGTATTTTTGCAAATATTCAAACCCTTCTTCTCCATCTTCACACCATGTAATATGTAAACCTTCTTTCATAATAAAATCAATGATAATTTGTGCAATTGCTTGATCATCTTCAACTAAAAGCACATCCATAGACCCACCCCATGTGCGTTTTTTATTTTATTTTACCAAAATTCTGTAACTAAATATAGATTCTTTCCGTTTCATTAAACTTTTTTTACTAGCTGAGTAAATATCGTCATAAGTAGTAGTAGTCATTATCACGAATGATATATGCAAGATTGTTTCACCATTTGTCTTATTAAATGGCGAAGACTCCCTTCAGAAAAGCTAATGCACGAAGACAATGGGGGTTGTTTATTTGCAGAAATGGTTAAAGCCATATCCGCTGCCCAATCGGATGCCGCGCTTGTAGCAAACGCGTTCGCCATTTTAAATCGATTGTACGTCATTTTCGCATCTAACTCGAACATGAAATTGATTTAGCTGTGTATAAACTAAAAAAGCTCGCAGACATTCATGTCAACAAGCTTTACGAATTTCGATGTCAATTTTTATAAAACGTTGCATATAAATAGTGAATCGTGTTGCGTTCAATTAATTTCTTTCCATACTCAGCAATGCGGTGAAATGAAATTGTCGCCGGGCTACCAAATTCAGATAAAATAGCAACCAAAGACTCTTCATTTACATGCTCTAAGTCTTCATCAGACAATTTCAGAAAGAAACGATTTTGATAAGAATAAAGTTCTCCACCATCTAAATCAATGGCTTTCAAACGTGGAATGAGACCGACTACATCTTCAAAACGTTTAAATTCATAAAACACTTCATCAATTTCATCAAGAGTCAATTGCATTTCAATAAAGCCGTCTTCAAAATCATCCGTATCATAATCATCGGACTGCGATCCTTTTGTTACAATAAAAACCATTCCTTGTGCCGGCATAGCAAATACTTCGACTGCAATGGGGCCATCCACTTTAAATCCTAGTTCATCATCTGCTTCCAACATCATGTCTCGAAACAAGTCATGCACTTTAGGTACATCCTGCCATAAATCTTCTTTTGTTATTCCTCGCTCTTCCATATCATCAAAGGTCAGAAAAACCTTAAACTTATCAACAGCCAAACGCTCTAATCGCATTCCTATACCTCCTTATGACCAGGCTATCCCATCTCAACATTTATACGATACCTTATGTCTGAGCACAGTAGATGGTTCAACGTTTTTAGCTGAATTCAAACTTAATTCAAATGCTCAAGCCATAATTCCCAGTCAGCTCTTGATTTCCCAATATAGAAATCGGCATAAAGTTTTTTATTTCCATCAGAGAGATGATTAAATGCGTCTCCAATAATTCCTGCATGATTAATTGATCCGTGTTCAAGAACCGCTTTTTTTGCCTGCTCAACAGCTTGATCAAAAAAGAGTGGATCCGTTGCAGAAAGAATAAGCAGATTAGGGTTTATACTCTTAAGTACTAGTTCCACATCTTGCTCGGAAATCCCTCCATCCAAACAAATGACTTGTACACCTTTTCGTTTAAGATAAAATGAAAATACGCGTAACAGAATCGAATACGCATCACCATTATAGGTAAGCAACAAAGCTTTTGGCATGCTAGCACTAAATGGTAGACTTAAGGATACATTTTTCACCTTAGCTCCAAGTATTTGGAACATAAATTGTGTATGAAGATCAAGCATAGACAAGTTGTCCATTTCCTTTAAGCGTTTTTCTACTTGTAAAAATAAATCAATAGTTACGCGATCTAATGAATACATGCTATAAGCTTGATTTAAAATCGTTTGCGCCTTATCTTCATCAAACGAAATCAGTGCATCCGTCAGTTCTCTTGCCGTCTGCCCTATATAATGATTTGTTTCTTGATACGGCCATTCGCTTGTCCCTTTTAATTCTAAGGATTCCACTGCTTGTTTAACCGTAAACCCTTCATTAATCTTCTCTATAATCGTTTGAAGTTTCAAGACTTGTTCTTCACTATATAATCGATGTCCACTGTCGTTACGAAGAGGTGCCACAACGTGATACCGACGTTCCCAGGCTCTCAATGTACCTGGTCTAATTCCGAGCTTTTTTGAGACAGCCTTTATATTATAATTCCCTTCTTTAAAGGTCATATCCATTTCGCTCCTTAGACAGTTCAACCGTTTCAACTTCAGCTGTAATTGGTACTTCTAATATCCTTTTTTCCTATTCATTAACCATTTTTACATAAAAAAATACTGCTAAACAAAAAGTATAGCAGTATCATAACATATTCAATGAACAGAACCCACAAAAGCGATTTTAACTTTCATTCGAACTGGCTGACTTCACAGCAGAAGACGTTTCGTTAAGCTGTGATAATGCATAGAGCGCAGCTGCACCTAAATGGTTTGCTGCAATGAGCATTGCCTTTTCATCAATTGTAAATTTAGGATGATGATGAGGGTATATAGCAGCTTCATTCTCATTACCTGCCCCTGTGAAAAAGAACGCACCAGGAACTTTTTGCAAATAGTACGAAAAGTCTTCTCCTCCCATAACAGGCGTGACTTCAACCATCTTTGCTGCGTCTTTTAGCCCTTCTGCAGCTTGCGTCAGCCATTCAGTTTGTATTCGATGATTCACAACGGCTGGATAGCCTTTTATATACGTGAACTCATATGTTGCGCCATAAGCTTCACAAACGCCTTTAATGACTTCTTCCATTCGCTTGATAACTTGGTCTTGCACTGCTGTACTAAACGTTCGCGCTGTGCCTTCTAGTTGCGCGACATCGCTCACAACATTGAATGCCCCGCCTGCGTGAAAAGAAGCGACAGTAACTACAGCCGGCTCAAGTGGATCAACATTTCGACTCACGACTTGTTGAAGTGCAAGTGACACTGCCGAGCCTACAACAACAGCATCGACTGTTTGATGTGGCATTGCGCCATGCCCTCCAGATCCATTTATTTTGATTTCAAACCGGTCTGCCGCTGCCATTAAACGATCATAAGAGAACCCTACTTTTCCAACTTCAATCGGCGTCCATAAATGTGTGCCAAAAATCATATCAACCCCCTCTAAACAGCCGTCTTCAATCATCGCAATGGCGCCTCCTGGAGCAAGTTCTTCCGCAAATTGAAAAATAAACACAATCGTTCCTACAAGCTCTTCTTTTCGTTCAGCTAACGCTTTAGCTAGCACAAGCAAGGTTGCTGTATGACCGTCATGACCACAAGCATGCATTTTTCCAGGGTACTTTGAAGCAAACGGAAGGCCCGTTTCCTCTTGAATCGGCAAAGCATCAAAATCAGCTCGGAGCGCGACCGTTTTTCCTGGTTGTTCTCCAACGAGAGTCGCGACGACTCCGCGTCCCCCAACTTGTGTCCGCACGGTTAAATCAATATTCTGTAAATATTCCGCAATTTTTTTCGGAGTATGTACCTCTTCGTAAGATAACTCTGGCTCCGCGTGAAACTCACGTCTTAACTGAACCATTTCTGGAAAAAGCGCTTCTAATCGATCACTGATTGCATGCAGCATGTCCATTTCCTCCTTGGATGAAATAAAAAGGTATCCCACTGAGGAATACCGCTCTTTTTATCTATTCATATTGCACTCAATCTGAATTCTGAGACATTTTTAATAACAATAGCGCCATGACAATTGCTAATACAACAGCTGTTAGACCGATTCCTAGGATTGCAATTAATTGACCCGCACTCATGCTCATTCCTTCTTTCACTCCTTGAAAGCATTTTCTTCACACGTTTAGTATAGCATAATACCAGTTCGTTTCAAAGGTAGTATGCGTACTTATGCATTTTGACAGACGGTTAATAACGCCTCCATTTTAGCCATTTCCTCTTGTTTATTTTCAATTGCATATACATTTCTAGCTTTACTTATGTACGCGTATGCCTTGGTATACTCACCACGTTTGAGTAAACTCTTACCGTGAAGATCAAACAATTCACTTAATCCTGCTAAAATCTTGTAGTCTATACATAAACCCTCTCCTACTAAACAGCATTCCTCTGCTTCACCATATTGATGCGTTGAAAACAAGACGTATGCTTTCCCCAAATTGGCACAAATCAATAAACGTTTGCATTCAACGTTTCCATCTTGCTTGTTTAGTTCTTGACTTAATGTGTCAAAACAGAAAAAAGCTTCTTCAAAAATGTTTAACTGCACGTACATAAACCCTAAATCCGATAACATGTTTAACTGATATCGTTTCGCCATTGTACTATTTTCATAGGCTTTGCTTAATTGTTCTATCGCTTTTTCATAAGAGCCATCCAGGTAATAAAGACATAGCGCTTCATGCCATAAAGCAAATGGGTCCTCATTTGTTTCATGTAACGTATTTAATTGATCGCGAATTGCTTGAAAATCTTCTTTTAAAGCTAAAAGTCTCAAATTGTTCTGAATTACTTGAGAATGAGTTGGGTAATCAAGCTGTTGATAAAAGAAATAATTCATATCAACTTTAAGGCGCTGGGCAATGTGGAAAAGCGTAAGACTAGAGGGATTTAAAACTCCTTTTTCTATATTACTAATTTGAGCTTGCGTACAAATTCCTTTAGACAGCTCGGCTTGCGTTAGCGATTCTCTTTTCCTCAGGAATTGAACTTTACGAGCAATTTCCCCTTTCATATTAGAAAACCTCCAGACATAAGGTAAAAAAGCGGTTATAATGTTTAATTTTGGAAAAAGTTCTTTCTTCCTGATTATAAAGCCTCTTGTCTAGAATTCCTATCTTTTTTTAAAAAAATATAAAACGGATTTTCCAGCACCTGTAATTACTTTACTTTATGAAGGATCGGATATTAATAGAGGTTTTTTAACCCGAAATAATCTAAAAAAAAACCTTTTAAAAAAGGTCAAACAGGCTAGTCTTTATTTAATTCATCTAAAAATAATGCATCAGGAGTTGTAGAAAAGACGTTTGCAATTTTAACTGCAAGCTCATAGGATAAGCCTCTTTTCCCATTTTCTATTTGCCAATAAAACGGTGTACTGACGTGAATTTGTTTTGCCACTTGTTCCAGAGTCATATGATGTTCTAACCGCACTTGTTTTAATTTAGTCCGCTGCATATGCTCACCTCGATCTTTAATTAACCATAAGTTAACTCGATTATACTATCTATTGGTAAATTTGTAAATCATAAGTTTCTATTTAGTTAACAATCATTTTCGTTAGCGATTTGTTAACTTATAATGAGAGGACAAACATGGAAAGGAAGTGTGCTATGGCGATTGTGTCAAAACGACTTAAACACTTACGTACAGAACAAAAACTAACTCAAGAGCAACTTGGTCGATTAATCAACGTAACGAAAGTATCTATTTCAGGATATGAAAACGGAAATCGAACGCCTGACACGGATACAATTAATCGCATTGCTGATGTGTTTGATGTTTCGACTGATTATTTGTTTGGGCGAACAGACCGTAAAAAACCACTCTTTCTTTATGAAACAGATTTAACAGAAAAAGAAGAACAGTTGTTACGAGAACATTTGCGCGATCTCAGAAAAAAGCAATAAATGTTAAATCGTTAACATCGGTAGTATAGGTTAATGTCATAGCGTTGGTTCATTTCTTTTAAATATGCATCTTTCTCAGATTGAGAAAGTTTTTCCGGCCACAATTCTTCATGCCGATCAATGAACTCTTGTCTTAAATCTTCGAACTCTCCTTCTTTCTTGTCTGCATGTCTCTTACTAGCAATCATTTGCACTGTAAACACAAAAATTGCCGCTGCAAGGGCCATTTGAAGGGGCGCGGCAGTAAACGATGACAATGAAAGGGAGTCTGTTCGAACAAGTGGACTTAACATAACCGCGAATAACACGCTCGCGCCTAACGTTAATTGCGCGTACCGTTTTTCTTTTTTTTCAGTTTGAGTCATCTTTTGCTTTCGCATAATTAACTCTTTCGTTATCGTCGCAAACGTTTCTGAACTCACCTAAACACTCCCCCTCCTTTTTAAAAGGGTATGTCTAATGAAAAAGAATTAGAATAAGAAGAGGAATGCTAGTACTAATATGGAACCTACCAAACCAAAAAATAGTGTAAATAACACTTGTGGAAGAAAAATCGTTGTCTTTTTTTTCGTTTTTACTCGTTTGCGCTTGTGAACATTCGTACGAGAAGGCAGCGATTGATCTTCACGAGGTTCATTGATTTCTTCTACTTTTCGTTCATTCACTTATGTCGCCTTCTTTCCGATTTTGGGTTTGATGAAACAATAGAGCAAGTTCCTGTTTCCAATGCAAGCTTTTCCCGTGTAAAACCTCTTCCCTTTTTTTATAGTGAGAAAGGGTTGCCCCGCACTGATCACAGCAATTTGCTTGAACAGCCACAGATTCATTAAATGAACGTAGTAAAAGCTCACGTCTACAGAATTGGTCGTTGTCAATATAGGCCATCATGGTACCTAAACGTTGCTGGCGTATACGTTCTTGCTGTTCAAAGTAAACTTTTAATTTCTCAATAATCGATGTTCCGATTGACGATCTTCCTTTATCATCTATGATTACTCCCCATTTTTCAAGTAAAAACAAGATGGTTTGACCTTGTTCGCCATAACTTGACTTCAATTGTTCTTTGCGCTCCTTATCAGAATCAAATGGTTGTGCTAGCAGTTGCGGCAGCATATCTAAACTCATATGCTCTTCAATTTGATTACGAATCAATCGCGTTGCTTGGTGACGGTCTTCAGGAGAAACAAACACCAGGGCAAAACTTGGCGAACCGTCGCGACCAGCTCTACCAATTTCTTGTACATAAGAAGCAATATCAAGAGGTTGCTGTAAATGAATAATAAAATGAATATCTGGTTTATTGACGCCCATGCCAAACGCATTTGTTGCACAAATGACGTCTAATTGGTTATTTATAAATTGTTCTTGGACGAGCATACGATCCATGCTGTCCATACCACCATGATAGAAACCAATCTTTAAATCTGAATGGTGGTGCTGCAATTGTTCACTGTACCACTCTGCTTGTGCTCTCGTTTGCGTATAAAGGAGGCCTGGAAGCTGATAGCGAGCAAGCAGCTCTTTAACCCTTATTACCTTTTCATATTCAGACTCAACCTTCTCTACAAATAAGGCAATATTGCTTCGGTTCACTTCATCAAGAACGTGAATCGGGTCACGAAGATGAAGTTGCTTGATCACATCCCTCCTGACGTTTTCATCTGCTGTTGCAGTAATTGCTAAAGTGGGAGGATTCCCCAAAGATGCCTTTACATCTCGCAATCGTAAATAATCAGCTCGAAAATCGTGACCCCAATACGACACACAATGTGCTTCATCAATAATGAAGTAGGAAATCTTTTGATCCGCTAATGCTGCAAATACTTCTTTCGATTGAAGCATTTCTGGCGATAAATAGATGAGTTTGAAGGAATCGAGTGATTGTAAAATGGCTTTTCGCTCTTCTCTTGAAGAAAAGCTATTCATTGCCACCGCCTCTTTTCGGCCTATTTTTTTTAATTGCGTCACTTGGTCCTCCATGAGAGAAAGTAAAGGGGAAACGACGATTGTTAAACCAGGTGAAAGAAAAGCCGGGAGTTGATAGCATAAGGATTTCCCTCTACCTGTTGGCAACATGGCAAACACATCGTGACCAGCCATTAACGATTCAATTATTTCTTTTTGCCCTTTTTTGAACCCAGTAAATCCAAATAGTCTTTGTAAATCACGTTCTAACATGGGTATCACCTTCTTTCTTTGCTAGGATTAAACGAATTTGAAAATAACTTACGCTATCATCTAATTGATCCCGAATCGCCTTTAACCTCACTTGCTGATTCGCCACAATCGCTTCAACTTGTGCTTGAACGGATTCATCAACAAACGGCGCAATGGAAAAGGACCGATCCACCATTGCCATTTCAACAATGTGATCTTCAATGGTTGATCGCTTTAATCGTCTTATTTTAGCGATCACATCAAGGTCTTGATGCTGTTTGTATAAGTGCGCTGTCTTAGTAGCAGTTAAAGTTAGCAAATTGATTTCTTCAGGATCAAAACATGTGGCTAACACTGGATAACGATGAGGTTCTTGATAGCCTGATTGACAAAATCGATGAATCAATCGTTTTGTACGTAACTGGACCTCACTTTCGTCCAATCCCATCTCTCTTGCAATTTGGGCTTTCGTTAAGCCGATTTTTCCTGGTCGTGATAACTGCTGGACAAATAAATTAGCATCAAGATCCTCTACATCTGTTAACAGCGTCTCACATTCTTGATAAAGCTGTTGACGTAAAGCCGCTAAATCATGAAAATGACGTTTCAAGATCTTACGGACCCATTGCTGATTCCAGACGTTAAATGTTGTTGGTGCAAAGGTTTGTTGATCGTGTAAATAGCTAATGGATTGCACGAGCAAAGCAAATCGTTCCCAAAAATGACGCTCTACTTTCCCGTATTGCCAGCCTTTTAAGGCATAGAGATAAGGATGTTTCGCTAAAAATGCCTCGGTTTCGCGCTTGGCTTTCTCTGTATACAGACATAAACGGTCTTCTTCATAAATAAATTGCTCTTGTTTAAGCATGTCGAGGGACTGCTGAAACGCCTCAATCGTTAACTGTGGTAGCACATCAAATAGAAATAAATTATTGAAAAATGTTCCATCTTGCACAGTTTGAATGGTTCGCTTCCCGTTTAACAAATGAAACGATGCTTTTGCTGAGCGCTCGCCTCGAAAAGAAGTGAGCGCGGCTAAGATAAGGGATTGTTTCATGCTTACCTCCATAGGATTCATTTCTTTAGTTTAGCAAACGTCGAATGCTTTTTCATTGTTAACCGCTCATTTTCTGCTACAATATAAAGCAACCTAGTATTTGAGGAGTTCCAAATATGACAGAGAAATGCTATACCATCGTGGATATGGATACATGTATCGCCTGTGGCGCTTGCGGGGCTGTAGCACCTGATGTATACGACTATAACGATGAAGGATTAGCTTACGTTTATTTAGATAACAATAAAGGCATTACGCTTATTCCTGAGGTTTTCGTTGATGATGTCATCGATGCAAAAAATGGTTGTCCGACTGATTCCATTAAGTTAGCTGAAGAACCGTTTCATGGCGATCCATTAAAATACGAATAATTAAAGCATCACATAATCTTAGCTTTCGTATTTCCCTTCAAATTTAATAACTGATCACTTTGTTTATAAATAAAACTGTAGATTTACGAACATTTTTATATTGACGCAATTAACTTTTATATGGTACAGTACTAAAAACTAAATAGTTCAAATACAATGATGAAGACATAACAAGAATCCGGTGAATCCAGAGAGCTGATGGTTGGTGAAAATCAGTGAAACCCTCTTGAACAGCACTTCTAAGTAGGCTTATTGAATGTTAGTAGATAAGTTCCGGTTTTCCGTTATAAATGAGTATGTAAATGTTATTTTACATAAAAATGAGGGTGGTACCGCGCTAAATCGCCCCTCACACCTTTCTTGGAGAGCTGTGTTTTTTTTTATTCTTTTTAAAGGGAGAGAAGCAGAAAATGAACAGAGAGAAACCGTTGTATGTCTTAGTGGCAGATTCTATGAGTGAAGAAGGATTAGCACCTCTATTAAATGCTGCGAATGTTGTCGTTGAGCAAAAAAGTATTCACGAGGAAGATGCCCTCGATCATTATGACGCCCTCCTCATTCGGAGTGGGACCACTGTAACTGAAGATTTAATGACAAGAATGCCGAATGTGAAAATAATTGCAAGAGCCGGCGTAGGTGTTGATAACGTCGACATCCCAGCAGCAACGAAACATGGCGTTGTTGTTATTAATGCTCCTGACGGAAATACGATTTCCACAGCAGAGCATACGTTTGCGATGATGTGTTCCTTATTACGAAATATTCCTCAAGCAAATGCATCGTTAAAGGCCGGGAAATGGGAAAGAAAATTATTTCAAGGTGCAGAATTAAATCAAAAGCAACTAGGTATAATTGGTTTTGGTCGAATTGGTACCCAGCTAGCAAAGCGGGCAAAAGCATTTGAGATGCAGGTAATTGTTTATGATCCGTTCTTAACCCTTGAAAGAGCCGAAAAATTAGGGATTCAAAAAGCGGAGCTGCCGGATGTTTTACGCCAGGCTGACATTATTACCGTCCATACTCCTTTAACAAAGGAAACAACTGGGTTATTAAATATGGACACGATTCCCCAAACAAAACCAGGTGTATACCTGATCAACTGTGCCCGCGGTGGTATTATCGATGAAAAAGCGCTCTTCTATTACTTAGAGAATGGACATATTGCAGGCGCGGCACTCGATGTTTTTACTGAAGAACCAGTAACCGATGTTCGATTAATTGAACATCCGCGCGTTGTAGCTACCCCTCATATTGCCGCTTCAACGAAAGAAGCTCAATTAAACGTAGCCGCTCAAGTCTCTGAGGAAGTACTAGCGTTTTTACAAGGGGAACCAGCACGAAATTCTATCAACTTACCGACTTTATCAAAAGAAGTTTATGAAAAAATTAAACCTCAATATGATTTAGCAAAAACAATGGGCTCGCTCTTATCACAATTGATGCGCGTTCCTGTTCAAGAAATAAACGTCTATTATAGTGGCTCTGCCACGCAAACAGACACAAGTATATTAACGCGCAGTTTATTATCTGGTTTCTTACAACCTAGAGTGGATGCAGCGGTGAATGATGTCAATGCCTCGCTAATAGCTCGTGAGCGCGGGATTAATTATGGGGAAAAACAACTAACCGATCATTTTGGCTATGAAAACTTAATTCATGCGGTTGCGATAGGCGAAGAAAGATCGTTTGAAATCAAAGCGACGTATATAAAGGATTATGGTCCTCGAATTGTTTCATTAAATGAATTTTCTGTGGACATCGTTGCCCAAGGTCACATTCTTTACATTCAACACTATGACCGCCCCGGCGTTATCGGTAAAATGGGCCAGCTGCTTGCACAACATGAACTGAACATTGCAACGATGCAAGTGGGACGTAAATCAATTGGCGGCGAAGCCATTATGTTAGTAAACGTTGATAAGCACGTGGAAGAGACGATTGTTCATGAATTACTGCAGTTCGAGGAAATTAAACTAGTCAATGTTATCGATTTATAATGGAATCGAATAGAGAAGAATTTTCTCGACTTATCAGTTTGAATCATTTTTGAAGCGGCCTATTCATTTCATCATGGTAGTCCATAACGTAAAAGGTGGATCACAAGCTAAAATAAGTGATCCACCTTTTGTTACATTTGCACAATTTCGATTGATTTTTCCAA
Source organism: Alkalihalobacillus sp. LMS6 (assembly GCF_024362765.1). NCBI lineage: Bacteria > Bacillati > Bacillota > Bacilli > Caryophanales > Bacillaceae > Alkalihalobacillus > Alkalihalobacillus sp. LMS6. The sequence goes on from NZ_CP093302.1 coordinate 1,976,470, forward strand.
TACACTGTGATTTCCTATTCCTTGTTTTACGTGCACAAACCGTTCTTCTTCCACAATCAGTTTTACACTGAAGAATAGTAAACCGATCACAAATGTTAACACAAATACGATACTTAACCGCTTAACAAAATCAACAATTGCCGTCATAACAGCCTCCCATATCTTCTTACTCCATGGGAACTATATGATAAAAACAATCGCTTTATGATTCTAGCTGTTTTTCACCTTCGTAGGCGACATCGTCTATACCTGTTTGTTTGTTTGCTAATCGTGCCCCCGTAAACAAATAATCTGATAAGCGATTGATATAAGTTTTTAATACTGCCGAAGCCGACGGGTTCATTTCGTTCAAACGACGTTCTGCTTTTCTTGCTTCCGTTCGACATAGATGAAGGGAACAAGACGTTAGACATCCTCCAGGTAAAACAAACTGTGTTAGCGGTCCGACAATCTCCGTATACGCATCAATTTTTGCTTCAAGTTGCGTTGTATGTTGTGTGGTGATTTTAAACGGGATCTCTTCTTTCACATTCGCCAAATCAGCACCATAGTCAAACAACTGATGCGAGATGACGGTTAAATCCGCCACAATGTCTGCTAGTTGCTCCTGCCTTGCATGATAAATGGCTAGCCCGATTGCACTGTTCAACTCGTCAATTGATCCAATTGCTTCAATTCGTTTGTCCGTCTTTTCCACTCTTGCACCTAATACACTCGTTCTTCCTTTATCTCCACCACGGGTATAGATTTTCATGTTAAATCCTCCTTACATTGATTTGTGAAATAAGGTAAGACTGTAAATTGTCTACAGCCGGTTTGTGAATCAATGGTTTCAGAAAATGCTGTTCCAAAAAGAGTTGTTAGTTGTTCGCTAGTCAGCCAATCCTTTGTTTGACCAACCCCTTGAACTTGTCCTTCTTTTAACAACAACACTTTATCACAGTATAAACTTGCTAAATTTACATCATGTAAAATACACATAACCGTTAGCTGTTTTTTCTTTACAAGCTTATGCAAATGGTCCATTAAGGAAACTTGATGGGCCAAATCCAAATGGTTTGTCGGTTCATCTAGCAAAAGTAAGTCTGGATTTTGCGCCAATGCGCGCGCTAACCATACGCGTTGTCGCTCCCCACCGCTTAACGTGCCCATAGTTCGATCGGCAAAGCCTGCGACACCAGTTTCGTTCATCGCCTCGTTAATCATTGTCTCATCGTCTTCAGATCGTTGTGGAAGTAAACCTGTTAAATAGGGATAGCGTCCTAACTCAATCACACTGCGTACAGTTGTTTGAAACATATTTGAGCGATCTTGAGACAACACAGCCATTTTTTGCGCTCGAACACGATTTTTCATTTTAGATAGACGTTGACCTTCATAATAAATCGCTCCAGATTGATGCGGAACAACGCCTGTTATGCTATGAAGTAACGTTGTTTTGCCACTTCCGTTTTCTCCAATCACACCAAGCAGCTCTCCTTTTTGCACCGAAAAAGAGAGATCTGTTAGAATGGGCTGTTTATTAATCGCGACGTTTAGATTTTGAACTTCTAGCATTCTTTATGCCCCTTTTCGTCTGCGGTTCTGTCGATAAAGCAACCATGCAAATAATGGCGAACCGACCAGTGCTGTAATGACGCCAATTGGCAGTTCAGCTGGTGAAACCACTGTGCGTGCTGTTAAATCCGCAAGAATTAAAAAACCACCACCTGTTAATCCTGCCAATGGCAATAACCGTTGATGACTTGGTCCCCAAATCAATCGAACCATATGCGGGATGACGAGGCCAACAAAGCCAATTGTTCCTGAAACGGCTACAGCACTTCCGGTTAATAACGTTGCGGCAACAAGAATGGTAAACTTTTTTCGTTTGACTGATACACCTAAGTGATGGGCACTTGTTTCACCATACATAAGGGCATCAAGTTCAATTCGACAAATCCACACTAGAATAGCACCGACAACCAAAAAAGGCAGAATTAAGTAGACATAGGACCACCCTCGCATGCCGACGCTTCCCATTAGCCAATTAATAATGTGCCGAAGTTCTTCTTGCGACAATGCCACAATTAAGGAAAGCCAAGCACCCAGAAATGAGCTAGCAATAATCCCTGTTAATATAATCGTCTCTGTCGCAAAGGAACGTTGCACAAGGCGTGTAAACGTAAGAACGATTATTAATGTAACTAACCCTGATAGAATGGAGACAACGGGTAACGTCCACATACCTATGAAGGAAAATTGAAAAAAAATTACCGTTACAGCACCTAGAGCAGAACCTGATGATACCCCAATCGTAAATGGATCTGCTAACGGATTTCGTAATAGCCCTTGAAACGCCGCTCCAGCCATGCCAAGCGAAGCACCTACAAGAAAAGCCAGCAACACACGAGGCAACCGGATTTGCATAATAATTTGTGTATGTGCTTCATTTAACGGAACATTAAAAGGAATGTGAAGTCCTTGTTGTAAGATCGTTAAAAAAACGGTCCGCAACGGTATTTGAACACTCCCATAACTTATAGACAATAAAAAAATAAAGAAGACAATTGCAATGGTAATAAGATAAGGTCCTACTTTCCTTATCCATGTTACAGGTTGACCCATTCTCTACTCCTTACCCTTCCTTGAAGGACAGAAAAAGCTGCACATGTGAACTCATGTGCAGCATGACATTGCTCATTTAAACAATGGTTTCTTTAGTCCACGAAAGAAAATCCGCTTACTTTTATGGCAGGTCCTCTGACTTTTACACATGTGTAATTACAGTGGCGGGTCCGTGCTAGATTTTCACTAGCTTCCCCTGTTAAGCAGTCTACAGGCTGCATCCATACAAGCTAATCTTTGTAGATAAGCTTACCATTCTTTTGTTTCTTATGGAACAATAAATATCGCCTTTATTCGTCAGTGCCTTCAATTTTTCGCGGAATTGTAAAGCGAAATGTAGTGCCCTCTCCTAACTTGCTTTGGACTGTGATCGTTCCACCATGGGCTTCCACAATGTTCTTCGCAATCGCGAGGCCAAGACCAGTCCCACCTCGTTGTCTCGTCCTCGCTTTATCAGCTTTATAAAATCGTTCAAAGACGTATGGTAAGTCTTCTTCAGGTATGCCGGAACCAGAGTCTTGCACCGAGAATAAATGAGATTGGGCATCTTTTTCATAATTCAAGTGGACAAATCCACCTTTTTCTGTATGACGAATAGCGTTATGGATTAAGTTTGTTAACACTTGCTCAATTCGATCTGGATCAAACGATGCAGTTGGATTTCCTTCATTGTGAAACAACTGGATTTCGATTTCTTCCGTTTTTACATAGCTAGAAAATTTCCGTACAATCCGGTCTAAATAGTCATGAAGCTCCAGCTCATCAAGGTTTAATTCAATATAACCTGCTTCCATACGGGCCAAATCAAGCAGCTCATTAACTAAGCGTCCCATCCGTAAAGATTCATCATAAATGATTTGCGCTACTTCTTTTTGTTCCGCTTCTGTTGACGTTACGCCAGCGACAATCGCTTCACTATATCCTTGCAACATCGAAATCGGCGTTCGTAATTCGTGGGATACATTTGCAATAAAGTCTTTACGTAACTTGTCATGTCTGCGTTCTTCAGTAACATCACGAACAACGGCAACCGCACCTCGAATGTATTGACCCTCATACAGCGGCGCCATTAAGATTGCCATGCTTCGTCCTTGGACGGTTTTTTCCTGCAATTCTTCATGCTCTTGTTCTACGACTCGTTCAAACAATGGCTGTAACAGTGCAGGCACTTTCATTTTAACGGATGTATCCGTTTCGCCTTCTTCAAATAACATCATTTGCATCATTTGATCAGCTTGAGGGTTTGTCAATCGAACAAGGCCATGCTTATCAAACGTAATAACCCCATCAGCCATACTAAGTAAAATGCGTGAAAGTTGTTCTTTTTCCTGATTCAGTTCAGAAATATTGCGATTCAGCTCTCGACGCATTCGATTGAACGCAATGGCCAGTTGACCAATCTCGTCTTGCGTTAAAATCGGCACTTTCGTATGAAATTTCCCTTGTGCCACTTCAAGTGCGGCTTGCCTCATTTTTCTTAAAGGTGCGGTAATACGAGACGAGAGAAAGAACGCAAAAATGGTCGTTAAAACGAGCGCAATGCCAGCTGACAAGTAAATTAAACTACGTGTTTCAGAAGCTGCTTCTTCAATTGCCGATAACGGCTGATACAAAAAGATCATTGCCTCTGACTCACCGGCTTCTATCGGTGCGCCTAAGATAATCATTTCTGTTTTTTCATCCTCTGATCCTGCCAATGAGTAGCTATCCGTTTCAATGACTCGCTCATCGAACGTCGACCAATTTTGAATTAGTTCAGCGGCAATTTGCTCCCCTTCTCGTCCATCTGCAGTGCTCCACACACCAGCTTGTGGGTCCACTAACAAGAGATTGACAGAGAATTCTCGGCTAATCGTTTCTAAATATTCGTACGTACCGTCAAGCTCTTCATGGCCCTCCAAAGTCGATATTGCCATGTTGGCATAGCTATTCAATCTCGTTTCCGCTTCTTCAATCGAATTATTTTCTGTAAATCGAAGCATCATGACCATAAGAACGGTTAAGACAACTGTGACAAGAAGCAAAATCGTTAACCAAAGCTTTCCAACGACACTTTGCCAAAGCATCAGCCGCTAACAGCCTCAAATTTATAGCCTACACCCCAAACCGTTGAAATAATTGACGATACTTCCGGCGAGACACGATTTAGTTTTTCACGTAGCCGCTTAATATGCGTATCAACCGTTCGTAAATCACCAAAGAATTCATAATTCCAAACATCTTTTAATAATTGTTCACGAGAAAATACTTTATCCGGTGATTGCGCTAAATAAAAGAGTAGCTCATATTCTTTCGGCGTTAAGTTAATTTCCTGTTGGTTTACACTAACACGATGCGCATCATTATCGATTGTAAGCGGACCAAATACAAGCATGTCTTTCGTATGCGTATCTGTTTGCACAAATTGTGTGGCTGATGCGCGTCTTAACAGTGCTTTAACACGTAAAACAACTTCTCTTGGGCTGAATGGCTTTACAATATAATCATCTGCGCCAACTTCAAATCCTTGGACACGATTCGCTTCTTCGCCTTTAGCGGTTAACATCATAACAGGCGTCGCTTTTGACTTGCGAAGTTCCTGACACATTTCAATTCCATCCATACCAGGCATCATAACGTCAAGCAAAATTAAATCGTAATCGACTTCTAGCGCTTTATGCAACGCTTCTTCTCCATTTGTTGCTTCATCTATTTGATACTCTTCTCTTTCAAGGTACATCTTTAATAATCGACGAATACGGTCTTCATCATCAACGATAAGAATACTTGGTTGATAATCCATTAGTAACCTCCTATAGTGCACTTCTCTTTTCATTATAAACATGCATGAGCGGTTTTATTTATTGCGATCCATTTTAGTCTATCACGGTTGAAAAACATTACGCCAATCATGGAACACAAATTCGTGAAAAAAAAGAATTGCTACAATACAATTGTAACAATTCCGTCATAGTTGATGCATTATGAAGCGTAAGAATGCAAACCTGCAATGACCAAGTTTACAAACACTAGGTTAAACATAATAATAGCAAACCCTATAACACAAAGCCAAGCTGACTTTTCTCCATGCCAACCTTTGTTTAAACGTAAGTGTAAGTATGCGGCGTAAAACAAAAATGTAATAAGTGCCCATACTTCTTTAGGATCCCAGCCCCAAAATCTTGACCAGGCAATTTGTGCCCAGATCATCGCAAAGATTAATCCACCTAGCGCGAAAACTGGAAAACCAATCGCAATTGCGCGATAGCTAAATTCATCAAGAGTGGATGGATTTGACACTTTAAGAAGCGGCTGAATCGCCAGTCCAATTCTTTTACGTAGCAGCAAGCGAATGAGCCAGTATAGAACGACACCAACTGCAAAAGCCCAAATTAGCGTGTTAAGATCACTCGCTTCAATGTTTCCTGGTACCGTAAAGAGTGGTTCCATCGCCCCTTCTGTTTGAAGCTCTCCTTCATTCGGACCAATCAAAGGCGGCACCTCATACACGACCGTTGCTTCTTGCTCATTTTCATCGATGTAGCTAAACGTTGCTTCATAGTTCGCTGCAGAGAAACCGTGCGCGACAAGAGCATGAGCCACAACGCAAAGCAATCCGTACATCATTAATTCAATAATACGCGGCTTCCAACTTTTTTGCTTTAAATCAAGGGTTCGTAATAAATAGGCAAGACCCGCGGCAAAACCGATTGCGAGCAAGCCTTGTCCAATTACTGTTGTTATGATATGTAATTTCAACATAAGCGGCATTTGCAGCGAAGGCACGAGAGGTGCAACCGCTGTCGAAAACGTCGATGCATACACGATAAGCAGCATGACCGTTGGCATCGTAAATAAGCCAACAACATCCGCTCGGTTTGGGTAAATAAAATAAATGATGCAAAACGCAAGGGCAATCGCAATCGCTAATGCGGTCATGTATTCAAACATATTACTAACTGGTGCATGACCGGAAACAGACCACCTTGCAAAGAAATAACCGAGGGAAAGCGCAAGTCCAATAATTGAAAACACGATCCCCCATTTGCTTGCTTTTGTTTGCGTATGCGTCTGCTCTTTTCTTTGTTTCGACAAAGAAAAAGCAAAGAAAATGGTTGCCGTTAAAAACGCAAAAAACGCAACAAGCAGTAAATTAAAACTTAAACTAAGCATGTTTATCTCCTCTTTTCCCCGAATCTTCATTCGAGCTTTCCGAATCTTTCTGCTCTTCTTGGTCAATCGGAGTGTTTACATTCGTGTCCTGAAGGCTTTCATTCATTTCCTTTTGGAACGACATCCAATTTCGATTTGTATGACCTGCTACCCAAATTTTATCGTTCGTCTGCTGGATCCAAATGCGTCGATGAGCCCAATACGAACCTTGTACAAGACCAATAATAAAAATACTTCCTCCAGCAATTAACAGCGGCAACGTTTCATCTTTTCGTACCGTTAAAATACTTACATTTGCCAAATCAACATCAACAAACGTCATCTTATACTCATTATCTTCTAACGGTTCAAGATTTTGCTGGATACCGACGACACTTGTTTCTCCTTCAGGCGTTTCTGGTGTTGTCATCTCGAAAATAAAATAAGGATTATCCGGAATATTGTTTAAGGTGGACGGCTCATTATTCGAATTCATATAGAAATTCGGGAAATAATTCACTAGCCGAACAGCATAGCCATCACCTAAATCATAATCGGCTTCTGGATTAATTAAATTAATGGTTAATTCACCAAAGGTTTCAGCTGATTCTTTATGCTCTAGCGTAAACGTCATCTCATGAAGTTCATTTTCGCGATAATCGGTTTGATAGAGGGAAAATGAATCAAACTGTAACGGATCATTAACGAGAATGTTTTTTTCTTTTACTTGTTCAATGGAATCGTCGCCCAAGATTCCTGAGCGCTTATAAAGAACGGCATCGGTTTCAAAGGACTCTGTTACAATTGAATTGCCTTGCTCAAACGATTCTTGAAAGCGCTCGTCCTCTTCATCGTAATAGCTGATTGAAAAACCACGGTTCTCAACAAGGTATTCGGATGCTTCTGGCACTGGTGCCCGCTCTCCCTCTCGCACCCACATCGTTGCGTCCACATACATCCCTGGCAAATAGCGCATGAGGCAGCCCGCTAGAAAGAGAATTAACCCGACGTGATTTACGTAAGGACCCCAACGAGCAAAGCGGTTTTTTTCTGCTAAAAGATTGCCATTTTCTTCACGAACCTTGTAGCGCTTTTTTATTAAGTTTTGCTTTACTTTTTCTAAATCGGCAGACGCCGCTTGCGTTGTTTCGGTCGTGGCAAATAGTCTTTGCCTTGTCATAAAGTGCGGATGTCTTGTGACCCGTTGTGCTTTTAATGCTTTATAAAGCGGAATCCCACGATCAAAACTTGCTACAATAATTGAGACTGCTAACATAATGATAAGCGTTATGTACCACCAAGAACTGTAAAGCTCATTTAAGCCAAGGTTATAGTAAAGCAATCCAAGCGATCCATATTCTCGCTCGTAAAACGTTGCTGCTTCTTCAAGACCAGGACGTAGGTTTTCTTGTGGAAATAACGTACCAACCGCCGACGCAACTAACAAAATGACAATCAGCCAAATGCCAACTTTTACCGATGAAAAAAATGCCCAAATTCGATCTAATACTGTGCGCTTTTGCTTCTTTGAACGAATCGCGGCTCCCTCATAACGCATATTGACGCCTTCGGTTTTTGCCTCTTCCGTTAGAGGCTTTCCACATGCCGCGCACATGTCCGTTCCTTTTTTATTGACATGACCACATTCACACGTCACGTGCTCTTCTTTCATCTTCTCACCCCCGTCTTACCCCTCGGGTACTACCTTTTCAAATAAATCCCTTACCATTGCTTCAGTCATTTCCCCTTGATAATAGTGCTGGACTTCACCATGCTCATCAATAACAAGTGTTGCCGGCAATGGACGAATTCCATAGGCACGGGTTACTTCTTGTCTACTATCGATTGCAATGGGAAACGTTAAATTGTGACGAGAAACGAACGAATTGACTGTTAACTCAGACTCGTCCACATTAATCGCAATCATTTCAACATCATCTTCGTATTCTTTATAAATGGATTCAATATGCGGCATTTCGCGCTCACACGGTTCACAATACGTGGCCCAAAAATTTACGAAGACCCCTTTGCCTTCTTGTTGCGCCATTTCAAAACGATTGTCATTTAAATCACGCAAAGCAAAGTTTTCAGCTTGATCCCCTGCACGAACGACCCCATCATTTGATTGAGAATTGGCATAAAACGTATAGCCAATTGCACCCGCAATAACTAGCAAGATCGCAAGACGAGTTATTGTACGCTTTTTTTTGCTCAACGGATGCGCCCCCCTTCTTTTTGTGAACGTTTTCGTACACTTCTATTATAACGTGGGAAAGAAGTGAATTTTATCTTTTTTATGACGGTTTCGTGACAGCCAAATCTTTTAGTTGTTTGATTTCAATGGCTTTTATTGCACGGTACTCACCTGGATTTAAGTTGCCTAACGTTAAAAAACTAAATCGCTCTCGCTTTAGTTTTTCTACTTCGTAGCCAAATGCTTCCATCATTCGACGAACTTGACGGTTTTTCCCTTCGTGAATAATGATTCGAATAATCGATGTGTTTTTCTTTCGATCGCTTGAAAGCAACTTCACTTTCGCTGGAGCTGTTACACCATCATCAAGCTTCACGCCTGTCTCAAGTTGTTTTAGCTCCTTGCGATCAGGTATGCCCTTTATCTTTACAACGTATTCTTTTTCAATCTTAAATTTTGGATGCATTAACAAATTGGCAAAATCACCATCGTTGGTTAATAACAACAACCCTGATGTATCGTAATCAAGACGGCCTACAGGATAAATCCGTTGCGGGACATCGATAAGATCGGTTACTTTTTTTCGACCTTTTTCATCGTTTGATGTTGAAATGAAGCCTGTTGGTTTATAAAGTAAGTAATAGACTGGTTCTTCTTTATCTAATGGGACGCCATCCACTTCTACTTGATCTTTATTCGGGTTCACTTTTACCCCTAGTTCTGTTACACGTTTTCCGTTTACCTTTACTCGCCCAGCTGTAATGTATTCTTCTGCTTTTCTTCTTGATGCCACGCCTGCTTGAGCGATGACTTTCTGTAATCGTTCCATCTTTCTCACCTCTTGCATCATCATAACGAGTTTTCGATTGTGTTACAAGTGTACGTTCTAAGTTTCCTTCTAGCTCAACCCATTGCCTAACGCATAAAAACGAAAAAAAGCCTCCCTTATCAACAAGAGTTAATAAGATGTGGCTCTCAATTATTATGAACCGAATAATAAGCTAACAATAAAAATTGCGGCAATAATTCCAACCAAATCAGCAAGCAGTCCAACTTTTAAAGCATCCCCCATTTTCTTAATTCCGACCGCTCCAAAATAAACGGTCAAGATGTAAAATGTCGTGTCTGTGCTTCCTTGAAGCGTTGCTGCAAGTCGCCCGACATAAGAATCGGGCCCGTGGACAGCTGTTAAATCCGTCATTAAACCGAGCGCACCTGTACCTGAAATCGGCCTTAGTAGAGCAAGCGGAACAATATCAGCTGGAACGCCTACCCATGATAGAACTGGTGCCATCGCCGACACAAGGGCTTCCATCGCTCCAGATGCACGGAATACATAAATCGCGACAAGCATGCCGACAAGATAAGGAATAATCGAGATAGACATACCGAATCCTTCTTTCGCGCCAGATACAAATACTTCATAAGTAGGGACTTTACGGATGGTAGCAATGAGGATTACCATCCCGATCAGTAGTGGAATCATCCAAACGGATAGTGCCGTCAACCATTCCATTAAGACGACCTCCCTTTTCGACTACGCAAATAGTAAAAAAAGCGGTCAATACAAATGGCGCCAATCATCGCGCATCCAGATGCAAAAATTGTTGTACTAACGATGTCTGTTGGCGCCTCAGAACCATAAGACATCCGAATTGAAATGACTGTCGTGGGGACAAGGGTCAAGCATGCTGTATTAAGCGCAAGCAGCGTAATCATGGAACGGCTCGCTTCATCTTTGCCACCATTTAAGTTTTTCAATTCTTCCATTGCCTTAATCCCCATCGGCGTAGCCGCATTTCCTAATCCAAATACATTTGCCGTTAAGTTTGATAAAATGTACCCCATTGCCGGGTGATCTTTCGGTACGTCTGGAAACACTCTTCTAGCAATCGGATGTACCATTTTTGCTAATTGCGTTAAAAGACCTGCTTTCTCGGCGACTTTCATCAAGCCTAACCAAAACGTCAGAACACTAATAAGACCAATACAAATGGCGACCGCTTCTTTTGCCCCATTAAACACACCTTCCGTCACTTCACTCATCGTTCCATTAACCGCTGCGTACACCAATCCGATAAGAAGCATCCCGGCCCAAATATAATTAATCATCTTGAACCAGCTCCAACGACAATGGAAAATAGCTGCCTAATTTTCTCCCAAAACGATCGTTCTTTCTCCTCCTCGCCTTCTTCATAGTAAAGCGGAGTGCTTTCCATTTCTTCGCCATTCGCGATAAATTTCAATGTGCCTACTGGCTTCGTCCGCTCCTCGTCACTTAGCGGCTGGGTAGGAGGATGTACAATTTCAAGTTTTGGTTGAATTGCGCTTCTTTCTTCAGTCGTTAATGGGTAAATAACTGGGTGTTTAATAGTTAAATGATCGGTATAAGCATCCTTAGTATCTACTTGCACAGGACCAGCTTCAATTAATGTATGAAGCTGAAAGTGACGAAACCCCCAATTAAATAAATTCATATGGTCGTCCCAATCATTAGGGTCATTTAACGTCACCGTAATTAAATCAAGGCCGTCTTTACTCGCCGTTGACACGAGCGTTCGTTTTGCTAATTTTGTATAACCTGTTTTCCCGCCAGTTGAATAATCGTACTTTTCAGTAAGCAACCGATTTTTGTTGTGAAACACACGAACATTCTCTCCTTGTGAACGGTATTTTTTTGTTGAGGAAATTGTTTGATACGTTTCATTTTCCATTGCATATTGGGTTAAAAGCGCCATATCATACGCACTTGATAAATGATCTTCATGTGTATCTAATCCATGTGGATTCCGAAAAAGTGTATGAGACATCCCAATCTCTTCAGCTTTTTCATTCATCATATACACAAATCCTTCTACACTTCCCCCAACGTGTTCAGCAATAGCCATCGCTGCGTCATTCCCGCTTCTCATCATTAAACCGTAGACTAAGTCTTCAAGTTTCATTTTTTCCCCTGAGACTAAATAAAGAGACGACCCTTCTGTTCCCTCAGCGTTTTTTGATATGAGAACTGTTTCATCTAGCTTGCCAGATTCAATCGCTAAAATGGCCGTCATAATCTTTGTAATACTAGCGATTTTCAAAGGCTGGTGTTCATTTTTCCCATAAAGAACACGACCAGATTCTTGCTCCATTAAAACAGCAGCCTGTCCGGATATTGGAAAAGTCACTTGCTCTTTTGCATACACACTGCTGGCTAGTATTTGTAATAAGAAGCAACAGATAATGATGCTAATCATGCCTTTTTTTATCATGGATCGGCTCAACTCCCGCACAGTTTATATAAAAATTTATGCGAACAAGCCCTAATTATGACAAGCTTCTTTAAATTCATGATAGAAAGGATCGATATCTTAATCAAGTCCACATCTCTGTGTAAAACCGCGATACACTGCTTTTAAAATTTAAATAGGTCTGTCTAAAAACGACATTTTTTCCTTGAAAATTAAACGTTCAATTCAATTGATCGTCATTTCTTATCGCGCGGATGGACACGCTTTCCACGGGCAACGCCTCAACTCCTTCGAGAACATCACTCTTGGAATTTCGGCCGGTTGCTTCTCCCGTCGGAGTCACCATCAACGCTAATAAGTAAGATATGCGAGAAGAATATAATTTACATACACCCTAGTTCCACTCACTATATTTCTTAGTAGAGCCAAACCCATTTTTATGGATGTTCATGTGCACTGCATCGATAAAACGATTGGCGGATTCCTTATTTGAAAACATACGAATGACTGTTTCTTGGCGTCTGATTTCTTCATTTGATCGCTCGTAATCTCCAGCTTGTAAATAAACCATTCGCTGTTCTTCCATCAGTTGATGAAAGATGGTTGTGAGAATGGACTTGGCAGTTGGTCACTTACAGAAGTGTTAATGAAGCCTTGTATCTCTTCTCTTAATTGTCATCTGTATCTGGGTCATAGGAATTGCCTCCTGGTACATTTTTAGTGATGTAAAAACTGTGTACGATATTGGGCTAGTCATATGATCATTTCCACCCAATTATGTGGACTCTATCTAAGATCTCCCCCTACACAACAAAAAAACCGCTGCGCTTCACCTAAATGTCAAAACGCACGGTCTTTCATTTTATCCTTTTGGTTTAAATACAAGAGCGGCAATAAACCCAAAAATAATTGCAGCGGATATCCCCGCACTTGTGATTTCAAAAATTCCCGTTATAATTCCGATTAATCCTACTTGATCCGCTTCTTCCATCGCTCCTTGTACGAGGGAGTTCCCGAAGCTCGTAATGGGAACCGTTGCACCTGCACCTGCAAAGTCAACGAGGGGTTCATATAAACCAAACCCTGCTAATACAGCCCCACTTACAACAAGAGTTGACATCGTATGTGCCGGCGTTAATTTACACACATCCATTAATAATTGTCCAATGACACAAATCGTTCCACCAATTAAAAAGGCCCATAAGAAGATCATTTAATGTGCCCCCTTTTGCGATTCAATTACGACCGCATGAGCGATGCACGGAATGGATTCTTTCTGTTGAAAAGATAGAGGAGACAATAGCGCGCCAGTCGCCACAACGAGTAGACGATTGAGTTGACCGGATTTCACTTGATTTAGCAAGTGCCCGTATGTGACAACCGCTGAACATCCTGGTCCACTTGCACCTGCAATGACAGGTTGATTTTCTTTGTAAAGCATTAATCCACAGTCTTGAAAGCGATCATGACCTAATTCATATCCTTTTTGCTTAAGTAAGTCACGGCAAATCGGCAAACCAATCTGGCCTAAATCTCCAGTAACAATTAAATCATAGTCATCTGGTCCACGATTAAATTCTTTAAAATGAGCTTCAATGGTATCTGCTGCCGCTGGAGCCATTGCGCCACCCATATTAAACGGATCCGACAAGCCCATATCAATTACCTTGCCCATTGTCGCTCCGGTTACGATCGGACCATCACCTGTTTTCGCTACTAAAGCCGCACCTGCAGCTGTTGCAGTCCATTGAGCGGTTGGCGGTTTTTGACCGCCATATTCGGTTGGATAGCGGAACTGTTTTTCTGTTGCAGCATTATGACTAGAAGCCACGCTAACTATTTGATTCGCGCCACCACCATTTACTAAAAAAGACCCTAGTGCTAAACCTTCCATTGATGTTGAACATGCCCCAAACATTCCTAAATAAGGAATGGCAAGTGAACGTCCAGCAAAACTAGAAGGCGTCAACTGGTTCACAAGATCTCCAGCAAGCAAAAAATTAACATCTTCTTTCTTTACTGATGCTTTTTTTAATGCGGTCGTGACGGCGCCTTCAACAAGCATCGTTTGTGCTTTCTCAAATGATTTTTCGCCAATCCACATGTCATCATGAAGCAAATCAAACGCTTCCGGAATTGCTCCATTTCCTTCAAACGGTCCACCTACTGTACCTGTTGATACAATGACTGGATGAGAATCAAACCGCCAGCTTTGTTTTCCCACTAACATTACATCACCCCTGCTTTTATTAAGAGTGTTTTGACAAGAGCAATGACAAAAGCAGCCACTGTTCCAAAAACGATAACAGAACCTGCTAATTTAAACATGTTTCCACCTACACCTAACACATAGCCTTCTGTCCGGTGCTCAATCGCCGCTGAAGCAACGGAATTTGCAAAGCCTGTAACAGGAACCGCTGTACCTGCACCCGCAAATTGAGCAATTCGATCATAAAATCCTAAGCCAGTGATAAGTGTAGCAACGAAAATCAACGTGGCTACGGTTGGGTTACTCGCGGTCTTTTCTGTAAAATCAAAGAACGTGTAATAAAATACTTGTAAACATTGACCAATTAAACAAATCGAGCCCCCAATTAAAAAAGCAATGATGCTATTTTTCAAGACTGGGCGTTTTTTCTCATATTGTTTTGCCAACGTTTGGTACTGCTGTTGATCCTCTGTAAGTTTTTTCTTAGCCATGATTACCCCCCTATTCTTTTACATGTGCCTCAACTTTTTTTAGTTCCTTTTCTACTTCATCATTTGATAAGTGATCGCTTTTAATCTTTTCTTCAGCTTCAGCTAGTTCTTTGTAAATTTTCTTATCTGTAGAAATATGAATGGTTGAATCTGGATAAAGTGATTTAACCGCATCGAATGCTTGTTTGCGTACATCTTTCAAATGAAAACGATCTTTTTGTTTAACATGAAGGGCCATAATCATTACATCGCGATGCTGAATTCCTCTCACGCTTAATACTTCGTCCATCTTAATTAATTCTTCTTTTGCTCGATCGGACGCTTCTTGTCCTTTTCCTGCTGACTCTTGCAACATAAATGCTTGCCCTTGCTCATCTTCATAAGCCGTACATGCAGTTAAAAAAATGATAAGTATAAGTGCTAGTCCTTTTTTAAACATTTGTTCACCCCCCGTTAAGTAGCAGTTGTTTGCTAGTTAGGGTGTATCAGATAGAAGACTTTACACATGAAATTATTGACATTCATTTGCCAGAATAGCTCAGCCGTTGAAACAGAAACTAGTGAGATAAACGATACCTCAAACAAATCAGGTGACGACATGATGCATAGCTATATATCCTTAACAACCGAGTTGATCATTGGTTTTTTTGCGCTCTTAATCTTATCGAAAGTACTTGGAAAAAACCAAATTACCCAGCTTACTCCGTTTGATTTCATTTCCGCTCTCGTAGTCGGGGAACTCTTAGGAAATGCGATTTATGATGAAAACATTAATCTTGTTTATGTGCTATACGCCATTTTTATATGGGGCTCTTTAATTTATTCAATTGAAATGATCACTCAAAAATTTCGATTCACACGAGGGTTACTTGAAGGATCTCCCTCCATTATTATTGCAAAAGGACGTATTCAGTATGATGAATTGCGGAAGAATAAATTAGACTTGAATCAATTGCAGCACCTTATGAGAGAAAAAGGGGTCTTCTCCATTCGAGAAGTTCAGTACGGCATTTTAGAAACAAACGGCACGGTTAACATCCAGCGCAAACAGGCTTACAATACACCGGTAAACCAGCAACTCGAAATTTTTGATAAAGAGCCTAGTCTCCCTGTTCCGTTAATTATGGATGGCGAAATTATTTATGAAGGATTGAAACAAATTAATCAAACGGAAGAATGGTTAAAAAAACAAATTGAGCATCGAGGTTTTTTAAGCCATCAAGCGATTTTCTATGCAGAGTGGCTTGATGATCAACCACTTTATATGCAGAACTATACGCCATAAGAAACATGTGAAACTTTTGATTAACAAATGCGTAAAAAGGGTATAAAACGATAATATAATTGTGTTCATCTCCTTTCTTTGTATACAATAGAAAAAGATGACACGAATTGGAGGAGGAAAACATCATGGCAATGAGAGATGTATTAAATAATGTTTATTCTTTAGGGGTCGGAGCAGCTTCAGCAAGTAAAGAACAAATTGAAAGAACGGTTAACGACCTTGTGCAAAGAGGAGAAGTAAAGCGGTCTGAATCCAATCAACTTGTTGATGATTTAATGGAAAAAGGAAAAAAAGCGCAAAATGAAATTGAATCGATGATTAGCGAACGGGTAAAACAATATTTAGTCTCGATGGATGTGGCAACGCAAGCGGAAGTAGACGCCTTAAAAGCGCGAGTTGCGATTTTAGAGAAAACGATGAATGAAAAAGAACAAACCGAATCAAAAAATGATTAACATGTAAGAAAGGACAATTCACCAATGCTGAAAAAAAGAATGCGGTACCTTTCAAGGTATCAAGACATTATAACAGCGCTCTATCACTATGGCTTTGGTCAAATTGTCCGAGACATGGGTTTACTTGAACGACGAAAGCGAACACGTTCAAAAAATAAAACGAAAAAAGACTCTGATCTCACAGTAGCAAAACGGATACGTCTACTTTTGGAAGAGTTAGGACCCACATTTATTAAACTTGGTCAACTAGCGAGTACACGTGCTGATCTTTTCCCTCAGCACGTGCTTAATGAGTTGGAAGAGCTTCAAGATAATGTTCCGAGCTTTTCTTACCGTGAAGCGAAAGAGATTTTAGAAGAAGAACTTGATGCTCCAATCGAGCAACTTTTTCGCTCTTTTAATCCAGAACCCCTTGCGGCTGCTTCAATTGGGCAAGTACATGAAGCCGAACTACCTACTGGTGAATCGGTAGTTGTTAAAATTCGTCGCCCTCATATTCAGCATACAATTGAAACTGACTTAGCTATTCTTGAAGATTTATTAGAACTAGCGGAAGATCGCATTGCGTGGGTGAAAAAATTTCGCTTAATTGACTTGTTTCATGAATTTGCTAGCGCGTTAAAACAAGAAATTAATTATAAAAACGAAGCGCAAAACGCAGAGCGAATTAAACGTCAATCAAAAGATGAAACCACCATGTACTCTCCGATTATCTATTCTGCTTACTCATCAATGAAAGTGCTGACGATGTCAAAAGTAGAGGGAACCAAAATTACAGAAGCTACATACGAAAAAGGATATGATCAAGAATTAGTCGCTGAACGCTTTGCTACAGGTATGTTTGAGCAAATCTTTGTTCACGGTTTTTTCCATGGTGATCCGCACCCAGGAAACATTTTCGTCACCAAAAACAATGATATTATCTTAATCGATTTCGGCATGGTTGGCCGCTTATCAGACGACATGCGCCATAGCTTAGCGCTGTTAGTTCAAGGATTAAAAAGTCGACATACCGACCGTGTGATGGAAGCATTATTTGCAATGGATATTGTGCATGAAGATGTCGACCGACCACGTTTGCACGATGATTTGGATTACTTGCGATTAAAATATTATGATGTGCCGATGGCGGAGATTTCAATCGGCGAAGCAGTACAAGACTTGTTCGCCGTTGCGAACCAACATGATTGTTTAATCCCGCCAGATTTAACCATGCTTGGAAAAGCTCTATTAGCGGTAGAATCAATTGTTTCCCATCTTGCACCATCGATTGCAATTATTGATATTGTTGAACCGTTTGGTCGAATCTTAATAAAAGAACGCTATGATCCTCGTCGATATGCTCGCAAGATTCAAAAAGAAACGCAGGATAGCTTTCATACGATTCGTTTATTACCAAAGGACGTTAGCAATACGCTTAAGGAAATTCGTGATGGAAAATTAAAAGTATCCATTTCGATTGGGGAAATAAAAGACTTAATTAAAAAAGTAGACCGCATTAGCAATAAACTCGCTTTCTCCGTTGTGTTACTGTCTTTTAGTATTATAATGGCTGGCGTCATTATTGGTGGATCGCTTACTGCTGAACCAACAATCTTATTGCAAATTCCGGCAATTGAAATTGGTTTAACCATTACATCGCTCATGTTTCTATGGATTATATGGGCAATATTCCGTTCAGGCAGGTTTTAGAAACAGAAAGAAAGTTGTAGGTTGATACTTATGTTTATTGAATTTGCAATGCCCACGTACCTCATTGCTGCACTTCTAGTCATTAATATTTTATTTGCAGCCATTTTAATTTTTATTGAACGAAAAGATGCACAAGCAACTTGGGCATGGCTACTCATTTTGTTTTTCATCCCCCTCGTCGGTTTTATTATTTATATCTTGCTTGGGCAGACGCTAACACGAAGAAAAATGTTCCAGTGGGAAGGAATAAAAAAAGTTGGGCTCGATCATTTAATTGATCAACAAAAGGAAGACGTTCTCAACCCGGATTTTCGATATAACAGCACGACTGTCGAAAATAATCGTGATTTGATCTATATGCATTTAATGAATAACGATGCGATCTTAACGAAAGAAAACCACGTTACCATTTATTCAGACGGCGAAAAAAAATTCTCACAGTTGCTTGCGGATATTCGTAGCGCACAGACATTTATTCACATCCAATATTACATTTTTCGCTATGACGGACTTGGAAAAGAAATCGTTGATGCGTTAACTGAAAAGGCAAAAGAAGGCGTTAAAGTTCGCTTACTTTACGATGATCTAGGTTCAAGATCGATGCGAAAAAAGTATTTAAAAGCATTTCGAGAAGCTGGCGGCGAGGTGGGGATCTTTTTCCCGTCTAAATTTACCATTGTTAACCTCCGTCTCAACTTTCGAAACCATAGAAAACTCGTGAATATTGATGGCAAATGCGGGTATGTTGGCGGCTTTAACGTTGGAGATGAATATTTAGGAAAGAAAAAAAAGTTCGGTTACTGGCGTGATACACACTTGAGAATTGAAGGGCCTGCTTTAGCTGCCATTCAAACACGTTTTATTTTAGACTGGAATCAAGCAGCAAAAGATTATCACATCTCTTATCATAATCGCTATTTCCCAGAAGTTGAATCAAAGGGAAATACGCCAATGCAAATTGTTTCGAGTGGCCCTGACTCAGAGTTCGAACAAATAAAAAACGGCTATTTAAAAATGATTATGGATGCAAGGAAATCGATTATTATTCAGACTCCTTATTTCATCCCAGATAAAACGTTACTTGATGCCCTGCAAGTCGCGTCCCAAACAGGGATTGAAGTGAAAATAATGATCCCTAATAAACCTGACCATATGTTTGTTTATTGGGCAACTACGTCCCATATTGGTGAAATGTTAAAAGCAGGCGCAAAAATTTATATCTATGAAAATGGCTTTATTCATAACAAAGTACTGATCGTGGATGAAAAAGTTAGCTCTGTTGGAACAGCAAACATTGACCAACGAAGCTTTAAATTAAATTTTGAAGTGAACGCTTTTATCTATGATCCTATAATCGCAAAGCAATTAATTCAAGATTTTGCAGAAGACGTAAACGTATCGACGCTTTTAACGAACGAGTTATATGAAGCAAGAGGCAAACGAATCCGCTTTAAGGAGTCGATCTCTCGCTTACTTTCACCTATTCTTTAGACCATAAAAAAGGCTAATGCACAATCCATGTGCGTTAGCCTTAACTTTTTTTCCATTTCACTTGGTTCGCTATTCGATACCGCTCTTGCACCGCTTTCCAATTTACAACATGCCACCAAGCATCGACATACGCCTTTCGCTCATTTTGATGCTTTAAGTAATAGGCATGCTCCCAAACATCAATCGCAAGCAAAGGAATTTGATCTTGTTGTGATAGTTGCTGATGCTTCTCTGCTTGCAAAATCTCTAGTTGGTGCCCTCTTGGCGACCACACGAGTAGCGCCCAGCCCGCTCCTTCCACTTTATCGGCAGCCATCGTAAATTGTTGCTTCATTTTTTCAAACGAACCAAAGCAACGTTCGATCTCTCTCAATAAAGGTCCCGTCGGCTTTCCGCCACCGTTAGGCTTCATCATTTCCCAAAATAACGTATGCAAATAATGACCCGCACCATGAAAAGCTAGCTCACGTTCCCAATGTTTAATCAATTCAAATTGGTCCGTTTGTCTTGCCTTTTCCAGCTCTTTCTCTGCTTTATTCAAACCATCTACATAACTCTTATGATGAATCGAATGATGGATACGCATCGTTTTTTCATCAATATGCGGCTCCAAGCCGTTATATGGATACGATAAACTCGGTAATGTATGTGTGCCTACCTGTCTTGATTGGCGCTGTTGACTTTGCTCGTTCATCCCTTGCCATAGGTTATAAATATTTGCTGCTGCATCATCAACATCCATTGACTCATGCGCTAAAGCACGCTGTAACCGCTCTCTTGCATGAAAGAATTGCTCCACCGTACTCGAGTCCACTTGTTCAATCAGGTAATCTTGTTGTTCTTGCCATAAATGTTCTAACTGCTGACACCATTCCCGTACCGAACGCATATGTGTATCGATGGTCATCACCTCGCCTCTCCTAAAAAACAATATGCAACTACACTTGTTTTCGTGACAAAAGCCTACATCGCAAAAAAGATAAATCCTTTTTAAAGGCATTTATCTTTTTCATTTATTCTTCTTTAAGCTCATTCAACTGTTCAAAAAACAAATCAGTATCTTCTTCAAGAGCATCACTGGTTAAATCTAATTCAGACAGACTCGGCAAATCTTCTAACGTCTCCAAATTAAAATGATCAAGAAAGTACTGAGTGGTTCCGAATAAAATCGCTCGACCCGTCCCTGCCACACGTCCTTGCTCTTCAATTAATAATTTAGATGAAAGAGATTGAATCGCTTTATCTGATTTCACACCGCGAATATCATCAATTTCCACTCTTGTAATCGGTTGTTTATAAGCGATAATCGCCAATGTTTCCAATGCTGCTCTTGATAAACCTCCTTGAATCGGTGAAGCGGCTAACTTTTTATATAAGGGTGCGTGCTCAACTTTTGTCGTTAAACGAAAGCGATTCCCTAATCTCGCGATACGAATGCCACGATTTGTTTGTTCCATGTCTTGCTTTAACCGTTCTAATCCAGCTTCAATCACGTCATCTTCAAGCTCAATTAAATCCTTTAGTTCTGATATAGAAATGCCTTCGTCTCCAACTACAAATAACAGTCCTTCAATTTTTGCCAATGTTTCAGCGTCCATTTATTTCTCCGTCCCGTATAAAAATCATAATTTCTTCAAAACTTTGATCTTGAACACAATAGATTGTTGATGTTTTAATTAACTCAAGGATTGCTAAAAACGAGACAATCATAGAAGAGCGATCTTCTCGCTCGACCAATGTAGAAAATTGTGTTGGCCCGTTCATTCTTTCAATCTGATTTAACAGCTCAACAATTCGTTTTTCAACCGATTGCTCCTCAGAATGGACCACTTTTGTTTTAGGTCGATTCCAAGCATTTCGCTGCAGCATCTTTTGAAAGGCGCCCAGCATGTCCACAAGGGTTACGTGTTGAATTTGTAGCTGCCGTTCTTCCTCGTCCGACAAAAAATGCTGTAATTCCTCAGGTTTTCTCGTATGTAAAGAATGGCGTACTTCTTCTTGATCTTTTAAATGTTTGGCTGCTTCTTTATAGGTTTTATACTCAATTAATTGTTCAATCAGTTCATCTCGAGGATCTTCTTCTAACCATTGCTCATTTTCATCAAACAATTCTTCTTGTTTTGGAAGCAACATTTGACTCTTAATTTGCAGTAACGTTGCAGCCATTACAAGGTATTCACTCGCAACATCTAACTCGAGTTCCTGCATTGTATGGATATAGTCTAAATATTGATCCGTTATCGTCGCAACTGGGATATCATAAATATCTACTTCAGCTTGTGAGATTAAATGCAATAATAAATCAAGTGGCCCCTCGAATAACGGTGTTTTTACGTTATAAATCGTCATTTTCTTCTCACCAATCATTTTTTGTTAAGTATACCATAATCGATTAGGAGGGCTTTTTTCAAGAAATAACTCGAAAGGAGTCGAAAAGAATTGTATCCCAGCAATTATTTAGCGTTTCTCCATTATTTCCATGTCGACCGTGATTATTTTGAATGCCATGAAGTTTTGGAACATGAATGGAAGAAACAGCCTGACCCAGACCGATTGTCACCTTATGTCGTTCTCATCCAAACCGCCGTTGCGCTTTACCATGAAAGGAGAGGAAATGAAAAAGGGGCTAAAATTCTTTTTCATCGCGTGCTAACTCGTTTACAAACACGTTCATTTCAGCTCAATCAACTAGGGATTGACGAACAACAGCTCCAACTTGATTTACAAGATCACTTCAATCAAATCGGCACTAGACCGTTTATTGATTACGACCTCCCACTCATTGATAAGCAGCTCCTTGCAACATGTAAACGCCATGCAAAAGGAAAATGGGGAAGAAAAAGCCGATTAAACGAAGAACAGCTTGTCCATAAGCACCTTCTCCGTACTCGAAAAACGTAAAAAGGAAGGAACCAAAACTGGTTCACTTCCTAGCGTTTATTTCGGCTCATTTCCTTGTATTTCACTTTTTTTCGAAATGTAATAGTAAACCATACCGACAAACACACTTCCACCAATAATGTTTCCAAGTGTAACAGGAATCATGTTCGCTGCATAGCCTGCAAGTGAAATTGCTTCAACTCCAGGATTATGAAGAAGGGCTAAGTGGAACAATCCCATATTCGCAATACTATGCTCATAACCAGATGCGAAGAATGCAAAGATAATAATAAAAACAACAAACAATTTCGCCATCTCGTTTTTTAAACGCATCGGTGTCCAAATTGCTAAGCACACAAGCCAGTTACAAAAGATTCCTCTAAAAAATAACTCCATTGTGTCGGTGGTCATTTTTTTCTCCGTCACTTGTAACAAATAATGATCCTCTGTTATACCAGCAAAAATGCCTGTCATATAAATGAGTCCAGCAATCAGTATGGCACCTAGTAAATTCCCACCATAGGTCCAAATCCAGTTTGTTAACGTATCTTTAATCGATGTTTTTTTCTGTAACGTGGACACTGTATAGTACAGCACACTACCTGTAAATAAATCAGATCCAGCATAAATAACAAGCAAAAGTGCTACACCAAAAGCTAGTCCCATAACAATTGGTGTAAAGGCTGGGAAGCTTTGTACAATCGGATCACCGATAATGTATACAAGTACAACAGCAATCGCAACGTAGCCACCTGCAAGCATGGCAGATAATAAAAACGCAAGCTTACTCGTTGCAAGCAATGTCTTTTTCTTAATCGCTAACGTAATTAGTTCAGTTAATGTTTCTTTGTAAATCGTTCTCCCCTACTTTCTCTAAGTTGACCATTCTTAATTGTAGCTTATGAATATCCTTAATGAGAACGATTATATGACAATTTTCGCAATCCATTAAATGGAAATACCCCTACCACTTACTAAAGTGATAGGGGCAACTGTAGAAGGTTATTTATTAAATTGTTTTGCTAAATTCGCCATTTCAATGGCAGCCGTTGCAGCTTCCCATCCTTTATTTCCAGCTTTTGTACCAGCTCGCTCAACCGCCTGCTCAATTGTATCTGTTGTTAATACACCAAAAATAACAGGAATGCCACTTGTCATATTTAAGTTTGATACACCTTTGGCCGTTTCCCCACACACATAATCAAAGTGAGGAGTTGAACCTCGAATCACTGTACCTAATGTTACGATTGCATCATAGTTGCCTGAGTCTGCCATTTGTTTTGCTGCAAATGGAATTTCAAATGCGCCTGGCACCCACGCAACATCCACATTACGCTCCTCTGCTCCATGACGGACAAATGCATCTTGTGCACCGCTTAAAAGTTTACTCGTTATAAAATCGTTAAAACGCCCGACAACAATTCCGATTTTCAAATCCGTTGCAACTAAATGTCCTTCATAAACCATTCCCATATCTAGTTCCTCCTAAAGGTGCAGCATGTGCCCTAACTTATCTTTTTTTGTTTTTAAATAACGCTCATTTTCAGCAAATCCTTCAAGTTGAAGCGGCACGCGCTCCACAACTTTTAAGTCGTACCCTTCCAGTCCTGCAATTTTACGAGGGTTATTCGTTAGAATCTTCATTTCTTTAATCCCTAAATCTTTAAGAATCTGAGCGCCAACGCCATAATCTCTCAAATCTGCTGGGAATCCTAATTTTTCATTTGCTTCAACTGTATCAAACCCTTTTTCTTGAAGCTCATATGCTTTTAACTTGTTGATTAAACCAATGCCTCTTCCTTCCTGCTTCATATAAAGCAAAATTCCGCTACCTGCCTCCTTAATTTGTTTTAAAGCAGCGTGAAGTTGAGGCCCACAGTCACATCGCTTCGAGCCAAACACATCGCCTGTTAAACATTCAGAATGCACTCGCACAAGAATCGGTTCTCCTTCTTCAATTGTCCCTTTTACAAGTGCGACACTTTCTTTATCATCTAAAGTGTTGGTGTAGCCAATTGCTCGAAATGTCCCAAATTCCGTTGGTAATTGAATCTCCGCTTCCCGATGAATGACCGATTCAGTTTTACGACGATACGCAATTAAATCTTTAATCGTCACCATTGGTAGACCATGTTCATCTGCAATTTTACGTAATTCCGGTACACGAGCCATCGTTCCATCTTCATTCATAATTTCGCAAATAACACCTACAGGATCCGCCCCACATAATGTGGCAAAATCAACTGCCGCCTCCGTATGGCCGGTTCGTCTTAATACACCACCCTCTTTTGCAACAAGTGGAAAGATATGTCCAGGTCGTTTAAAATCACTTGCTACTGCATCTTTAGAGACTAGCCCTTGAACCGTATCTGCCCGCTCTTGAGCAGAAATTCCAGTTGTGGTGTTACGATGATCCACGCTTACGGTAAAAGCTGTTTCATGTGAATCCGTATTGTGTGTCACCATTTGATTAAGCTGGAGGGTTTGTGCTTTTTCTTTTGTGATTGGTGTACAAATCAATCCTCTTCCATGTGTTGCCATGAAATTAATTGTCTGAGCCGTCGTCTTTTCTCCTAAAGCTAAAAAATCACCTTCATTTTCACGATCCTCGTCATCACAAACAATAATCATTCCTCCTGCTTTTAAAGCAGCAAGCGCATGTTCTATTGAGTCAAACACGGAGCCATCCCCTCTCTACATATACCCGTTTTCTTGTAAGACTTCTGTTAAATTTCCTTTTGGAATCGACGTATCGTTAGCTGTTAATAATCGTTCAACATACTTTCCTACGACATCACATTCAATGTTCACTTCATCACCGACTTGTTTGCTACCGATGATCGTCTCATCTAGCGTGTGCGGAATAATGGAAATAGTAAATTGATTATCTTTAACTGAAAAGACCGTTAGGCTAATGCCATCTACAGCAACAGAACCTTTTTGCACAATGTACTTTGTTCGTTCAGGCTGGACACGAATATCAAAATAAACGGCGTTTTCAACACGTCGTCGAGAAACAACGGTTCCTTTCCCGTCAACATGTCCGGAAACAATGTGACCACCAAACCGTGACATCGGCGACATCGCACGTTCTAAATTCACAGCAGAATGTGTCTTTAACTGGTTTAATGTCGTTGCTTGAAAGGTCTCTGGCATAACGTCAACAGAAAAAGTGTGATCCGTAAATGCTGTAACCGTTAAGCAAACGCCGTTAACTGCTATACTATCTCCTAATGCCACATCGCTTAGAACCTTATCCCCTCTAACGACAATTTGCATCGCTTGATCCTGTTTTTTGATTTCGGTTACCGTACCTTTTTCCTCAATAATTCCAGTAAACATCTTAGCCCTCCTCCATACAAAAAACCCCTGAAACGTTCTTCAGGGGTTCATTAAATAACATCATGTCTTTACGTATTTTCAAAAAACCATACGCAAATAAACATCACATTCCTCATGTTTTGCAATAAACTTCTCCCATCCAGACTTTCACTGTCGGCTCTGGAGTTACACCAGATCCACCGTATTTGCATACGGGTCACGGACTAAAAGGCTAAGCCTTATCACCGCCGGTAGGGAATTTCACCCTGCCCCGAAGTTAAGATATTAAATTGGTATTGTTACAATTATTCATCACTGCTGCTTAAACGTTGATTTTTCAACTGTGTTGGCAATTGTTTCTTTCGTAAATATCCATATTAATTCGTTTTCCCTACCAATAATACTCGTCCGGAGCAGGAAAAAGAATGTTCGAACTTGTCATGATAATAGCATTGTCAATTCAAGATTGCAAGACATATGCCTCTAGTAAACTGAGCATTTCTGCAACGTTCTTTACTCTTTTCGCGCTTTTATTGCATTTCTTGAAGAAATACGTCAAAATAAAGAAGTAAACGATTTCATTCATACGAGGTGAGCACAGAAAAATGACTGAACATATCGTGTTTTCTAAAACCGAAAACGGTGTTGGCATTGTTACGCTTTCAAGAGAAAAAGCACTGCATTCCTTAACGTTTGAAATGGTTGCTTCTTTATATGAGCAGCTGAAGCAATGGGATGAAGACGAGGCCGTAAAACTCGTTCTATTCGAAAGTACCGGAGAAAAAGCGTTCTGTGCTGGAGGCGATATTAAAGCACTTTATCAAGCAAAAGATAATAAAAAAGCATTTGATCAAGCAAATGAATTTTTTAAACTTGAGTATGAACTCGATCTTTACATTTCTACTTACACAAAGCCAATCGTCGTTTTTATGGACGGTATTGTTATGGGTGGTGGCGTTGGTTTGTCTTATGGGGCGAGTCATCGCATCGTAACAGAACGAACAAAGTGGGCGATGCCTGAAGTAAATATAAGCTTCTTCCCCGATGTAGGCGCATGCTACTTTCTTAGTCAAACCCCTGATTATACAGGACGTTACGTTGCTTTAACAGGTTCAATTTTGACTGGATCTGATGCAATTTCAATTGGTTGTGCCGATTATTACATTGACAGCGAAGCACTTAAAACCTGTAAACAAGAAATGATCAACCATCATTGGCTTGACTATGAAGAGATGAGCCAACAAACGGTTCATTTATTTCTACAATCCTTCATAAAGGAACCACCACAAAGTCAATTAATGACGGTAAACGACAAAATTCTTAAACATTTCTCCTACAAAACAATTGAAGACATCTTGAACTCTTTACGTGGGGATGCAAGTGAGTTTGCCCAAGCGACTTACAAGCTCCTTCATGCAAAATCACCTATCTCATTAAAAGTCACACTCGCTCACTTAAAACAATCAAAATCGTCTTCATTGGAAGAAACATACGAAACAGACAAAACGCTGGCGAAACATTTTCTCCAGTGCAATGACTTTTACGAAGGTGTTTATTCCGTTTTAATTGACAAGTCTCATGTACCAAATTATAAATATCGGACGGTTGATGAAGTCCCAGATGAGCTTGCGCTTTCGTTTTTTCGCGAACATTAAGCGTGACGATAAACAAACCGGTAAGCCCGTGCTTACCGGTTTTTGTCTATTGTCGTCGCTCTATTTAGCCTTCAAAATATTCTTTGTAGAATCCAGCCATTTTCCCCGTGTTATCAATAACAAAATAAAACTCATCGGTTTCATTTTTCAACTCATATTGTTTTCCCACTGTTAACACGTCATTGACCACGTATTTTTTGGCGTCAGTATGAACACACGTCAGGGTGCGAAGGGTTGGTGTCTCCGTCCATGTATGGTGAATCATTTCAAACATTCCTCCTTTATCGCTTTTATTGTACAAGAAAGAAGGCTAGCATGCTAGCCTTCTTCACATTACCCTTCTAACAGCAACTGTTCTGGATCTTCAATTAAATCTTTAATTTTCACTAAGAAACTAACTGCTTCTTTTCCATCTACGATTCTATGATCATAGGAAAGGGCTAAGTACATCATTGGGCGATTTTCAAAACGTTCGTTGTCAATTGCAACTGGACGCATTTGAATCTTATGCATACCGAGAATCCCTACTTGTGGGGCATTTAAGATTGGCGTTGACCATAGTGATCCAAATACACCACCATTGGTTATCGTAAATGTGCCACCTTGCATGTCATTTAGCTGCAGCTTGTTGTCACGCGCTTTTTTACCTAATTCCCCAATACCACTTTCAATGCCTGCAAATCCAAGACGATCTGCATTTCTTAATACTGGAACGACTAATCCAGTATCTGTTGATACCGCAATACCGATATCGTAGTATTTTTTAATTAAAAGCTCATCACCTTGAATTTCTGCATTTAATAGCGGGAATTCTTTTAACGCGCCAACAACCGCTTTTGTAAAGAAACTCATGAATCCAAGCTTCACACCATTTTTGTCAAGAAACGCATCTTTACGACGTTTACGTAAGTCCATAACAGCTGACATATCCACTTCATTAAACGTCGTTAACATCGCTGACGTTTGTTGAACTTCTACTAAACGTTTAGCAATCGTCTGACGTCTACGCGACATTTTCTCGCGCTCAGTTGGCTTTGTCGGATCCTCTGATTGCACTGGTGCAGAAGCTGCTTTTTGTGAAGACCCGCTAGACGCTTTTGCTGGCTTCTCTTGATACGCTTCTACGTCTTGGCGACGAATTTTCCCAGTCGGATCTGTCGGCGTAATGGAATCAAGAGAAATTCCCTTTTCGCGGGCTAATTTACGAGCCGCAGGTGAAGCAAGCGGACGGTTCGTTGATTGTGTCTCTTCCTGCTCAGTTGGCTTTTCTGCTGTTTTTGGCTCCTCTTGTTTTTCTGGAGCTGGTTCAGCAGATGTGGATTCTGAGCTTTCTGATGAAGACCCACCAGCTTGACCACTCTCATCAATAACGGCAATGACTTCTCCAATTTCAACGGTATCACCTGGCTCACGCTTAAATTCCTTAATCACACCTGATGTTTCTACTGGAATTTCTGCATTTACTTTATCGGTTTCAAGCTCTGCAATAAATTCTCCTTGTTCAACATAATCGCCGACTTGCTTTAACCACTGCGAAATCGTTCCCTCTGTAATTGATTCACCTAGCTCTGGTACTTTTACGTCAGTCAATGTAAAATGCCTCCTTAATTTTTGCGCGTCACGGATTCAGTGATAATACGTTTTTGTTCCACTTTGTGTGCATTCGATACACCTTCTGCTGGACTAGAACGGAATGTTCGGCCGATGTAGCTTAACGGAACATCCTTCGGTAAAATTTCTAGAATTCGTGGTTCCATAAAGGACCACGCTCCCATATTTTTCGGTTCTTCTTGAACCCATTTTACTTCTTCTAAATTAGGAAACTCTTTTAATCGTTCACGAATGGCACGTCGTGGAAACGGATAAAGTTCTTCTACACGGATGATGTGTAGCCAGCTCCAGTCTTCATCATGTTTTTTAATATGGTCTTGAAGTTCAATCGCTAGCTTCCCACTCGTCAACACGATGCGCTTAACTGCTTCAGGATCTTTCCCTAACAGCGGATCTTCTAGAATTGGTTGGAATTCACCATTTGTAAAAGTCTCTGTCGTTGAAGCAATTGCTTGGTTACGTAGCAAGCTTTTTGGCGTCATAATAATTAATGGACGAACCGTATTTTTTTGCAATATCTTCGCTTGTCGGCGTAGAATATGGAAATACTGCGCTGCAGATGTGCAGTTTGCAATTGTCCAGTTGTTTTCAGCAGCCGAGTTTAAGAAACGTTCAACACGTCCGCTCGAATGCTCTGGACCTGCGCCTTCATAGCCGTGCGGTAAAAGAACCACTAAACCGGACTTTTGTCCCCATTTAGCACGTCCTGCTGATACCCACTGGTCAAACATGACTTGTGCGCCATTTACGAAATCGCCGAACTGCGCTTCCCACAACACAAGAGTTTCTTTCGAGAATACATTATAACCGTATTCAAAACCGACACAAGCTTGTTCAGATAACGGGCTATTGTAAACCGCAAATGAAGCATTTGCATCGTCAAATGACTGGAGCGGTGTGTACGTTTCGTTGCTTTCGCGATCGTGTAAAACAAGATGACGGTGAGCAAAGGTTCCACGCTCTGTATCTTGACCGCTTAAACGAATTGGTGTGCCATCATGAATAATCGAAGCAAATGCAAGCACTTCTGCTAAGCCCCAATCTACACTTCCATCACCATCAAACGCATTCGCTCTACGCTGAAGGATTTTCTTAAGCTTTTCATTTGGATTAAAATCCTCTGGCCAGTCAAGCATTTGCTCATTAAATGACTCCAGTTTTTCCTTTTCAATACTAGTTTTCACTTTAGGTAACCCATCCACAATGAAATCAGGTGGGCTTAACTCGTATTTTCTTTCTGATTTATCTGCGTTTACTTTGTTATACTCTTCTAGCAGAAAATCGTACATGTCTGAATCAAGCTTCTTCGCTTCATCTGCGCTTACAACTTGCTCTTGCTGTAATTGATCAGCATAAAGGGCTCTAGCTGTAGGGTGCTTTCGAATGATCGTGTAAAGATCTGGCTGCGTAACAGCAGGCTCATCCCCTTCATTGTGACCGAAGCGACGATAGCCGATTAAATCAACGAGAAAATCTTTTTTAAATTGTCTTCTGTATTCAACCGCAAACTGAATCGCTTTTACACACGCTTCTGGATCGTCTGCATTCACATGAACGATCGGAATTTCAAATCCCTTCGCAGGATCGCTTGCGTATGTAGTAGAACGAGAGTCATAAGCTTCCGTTGTATAACCAATATTGTTGTTGGCAATAATATGAAGAGAACCACCAACTTGATAGCCGTTTAAGCGACTTAAGTTTAATGTTTCTGTTACAATTCCTTGCCCTGGAAAAGCAGCATCGCCATGAATCAGAATGGAGTAAGCTCTACTAGCATCTTGTACTGGCTCACCACTCTTGCTTCGATCTTCTTGGGCTGCGCGTGCATACCCTTCCACAATCGGCGAAACAAATTCTAAATGACTAGGGTTATTCGCTAATGATACGATCGTTTCTGAACGCTCATCATCAACAATTTGACGATCCGCACCTAAATGATACTTCACATCTCCCGTCCATCCAGAATAGGTCTCTCCTAACCCTTCAGAAGGCGCAATTAATTTATGGGGTGCTTGCAAGAATTCTGCAAAAATCGCTTTAAATGGCTTTCCTAATGTATGAGCGAGCACATTTAATCGACCACGGTGCGCCATACCAATCATAACATGATCAGTTTGTTCTTTTCGCACTTCGTTTATAGCCGTATCGAGCATCGGCACAAGCGTATCGACACCTTCAATCGAAAATCGCTTTTGACCGACAAAGGTGCGGTGGATGAATTTCTCGAATCCTTCCACAGATGTTAAACGCTCAAGTAAACTTCTTTTTTCTTCAGAAGATAACGTATTTGCAAATGTTTCCGACTCTACTTTTTCTCTTAACCATTTTCGTTCATCTTCATCTTGCACATGACCAAATTCAAATGCCATCGTATTGGAGTACACATTACGTAAATGTTCAATTGCTTGTAGACCATTTTTTACATGCGAAGGTGCTTGCGGACAAATATAATCCACAGGAACATGCTTGAGCTGTTCTTCTGTTACGTTAAAACGATCATAACTAATAAGGTCATCATTTTTATGACTTTTCCATATTGGTTGAATGTCAGATGCTAAGTGACCTTTGGCTCGAATAAAATCCGCCAGCTTCACGGCACCCACAACTGTGTTTATCATGTCCGAGCCGATCTCATTCCTTCCACTGTCTACAGATGAATGAACGGTTTCATCTAAAGAAGGTGGGCCCCATTTTTCAAAATGTGCTCGAGTTTCTTCATCAACGGAGTTTGGGTCTTCCGCATATTGCTCATACAGCTCTATAACAACGCCAATGTTCGGACCATAGAATCCTTGCCATGGCTTTTCCGGGCTGTTTTCCTTGCTGGACATGTGTGATAGACCTCCTAAGACAATAGTTTGCATCAAATCGCGCAAACGTCTATTTTCAAGCGCTTACAGAAATATAGTACCATTTCCTACTGGTTTACTCAAAAAATTCGCTTTCAACTTTTTTTTTATCCAATAAAAACGGTCACTTAAATTTTAGCGCTTTTGCGCAATAAAATCTAGCCTTTTTAACGATGATTCTCGCAATTTCGCCAAAAAGCGCTTTCTTTTTTACTTTCCACCAATCGAAACGCATTAAGTTGACGTTTCTATTTACGAAATTGCAGCGCGGTGTAGGCATGTTCTGAAATATTTTGATCGTAAGTTTGAACATGAACTCATTTTTTTCCCTGCTTATTGCCTTAAAATCATTTGGTAGCCTTTTGATTATTTTTGTACAAGATTCACGTACGCAAGGTGAGCGCAAGGGCAACATCGCCATGCTAACGTCGCCTTTGAACCCGTTTTTGAAGATAGCGAACACGGCAGATCCATTCGTGTACATCGTTACTGCATAGATAGATCACCAGAATTTGACCATTCTATGAGAGAGGTGATTAACATGTACGAATTTGAATTGGAATCGGTACATAGTCGCATTCCTTGTTATCTTGTTGCTGATGACGTGTCTAACCGATTTGCTGTTCGCACATTTGATACGAGCGGCGAAGTATTTCAAAATCTTGACCAACTTCTACAGTGGGTTGAACAAGAGTGGCATGCAAACGACTTTGTTCGTCACGATGACTTTCATTCAATGCTCATCCAACTTAAGTCTTCCGCTTTAAGCGAATGAGGTACCATCCGCCTTCTTTAATTAAAGCACGCTCCTCCACTATTTTTAGATTCGCTTGCTTGGCTATATATTGGAGTTCTTTTTTCGTTGGCAATGCATTCATATCTTTATGTGCAGTCATAAAACTATTAAATGCACTAGCAAAACGTCTTCCATGCTTCCCATCCGCTAAAGGCGTTATAATCATTAATTCTCCTTTTCGCTTAAGGACATCCGCTGCTTTTTTTATTAACGCAATTCGTTCCACAAGCGTGAAATAATATAAAATATTATTCATCATAACCGTTTCATACGGCTGTTGAAATGGCATATCTTTAAAGTCACCTTGCTCAATCGTGACATTCTTATAGCCATTTTCATCATTCGCACGCTGGCAAACATCTTGGTCAATTTCAATTCCATGAAATTGAATCGATGGGAATTGTTCAGCTAATTTCTTGATGTATCCCCCCAAACCACAGCCTACATCTAAAACACGTTTGCTTTTCTGCTTGTTTAACCTGCTTGCCACTTTAGGAAGAGTTACCGCTTCTAAAAGTGTGGAGGTTTCGGCCACCATATTCGCAACTGGCGTCTTTTCTTGATGATCACCTTTTGGCAATTCATGTTTATACGTGAGTAATGTCGGTATATGGAGTTCAAACATTTCTTCTAGTAAAATACCGACAGAGCGTTTGCTCGTTTTCGTTAAATACGTCACCATCTGTCGACTGCTTTTCACTTTATTTCGGCGCTTTTTTTTAAGATGACCCACGGTTAAACCAACGTCAACCCATCGTTTTAACAGTACTTCGTCTAATTGATGTTTAGATGCAACCTCTTCAACTGTCGCCGGTTTTTTAAAATAGCTAAATAAATTTAAGCTATAGCCCAAGTGAGCATGCCACGTCATTAAAAAAGGTTCCGTTTGTTTCATCCATTTTCTTGCATGCCACATTTTTCTTAAATCGTTTACAGCCATCCTCTTCACCTCATCTGTTGTTTCCAGGGATAATCTTGATTTTCACCGTACGTATGCTGCTGCATTTGTTGCTGAAGACTTTCTGTATCGCTTTGTTTCATAAGCGCTACACTATCTTTAACCGAAAATGGCCAAGAACCTAAACCTGAAATATTAAAAATATATTTTGTTAGAAGACGCTCATTGTTAAAAAGTTGTTTCAACGCAAGCGTTCGGCTTTTTTGCCAAGCTTTCCCTTCTTTCTCATACACCAGCCCACCTACATGTGATAAATTCATAATCGCTTTTACTCTTTTACGATGCACACGCTCATAATAGTCGAGCCATTTCTCTTCATGCTGCCGTCCAGCTTGATAGACATCTTTTAACAATTCCCCAAGAACATCGGCACCTTGAATCGCCAAATTCATTCCTTCCCCAGCCATCGGATGCACGCTATGAGCAGCATCTCCAATTAACGCATAACGACCTTTGACATATTGATCGGCATGTTGGCGAATTGGGACCATGAGCTGAATATCCTTCCAGTCTGTAATAGCCTGCACATAGCCATCTAGTTTCGGACAGAGGGATGTATAATGCTCGTAAAAATGAGTTAACGACCCTTTACGCCACGTTTTAAATTCTCCTTTACGTATTAAATAAACCGTGCGCACACGATTTTCTGGTAAAGGAAACAAGCCTAAAAAACGATCTTTCGTCGCAAGAAGTTGTCCATCCTTCATTTCAGGAGGAGCTGGGAACGATACAGTTAAAAAATCATGTTGGTACAAACGACGCTTTGCAGGAACATTCATGTACTCACGCACTTTTGACGTAATGCCTTCAGCTCCAATAATGTATGTAGCTTCCACGTCAATGAATGTTTTGTTTTGCTTTATTCTCGCGTGATTTTCTGAGATCATTTCTTCAAAACGGGCTGGCTGAAGTAGTGTAAAAGCTGCATAGGATTTTGCTTCGTTTAACAATAGTTTTTTAATTTCACTGTGAGGCAACATAGCCGCATAGTTATAAGGAGAAGGCAATTGCTCATAGCTCATAGAAGAACGAAACATAGGTGAAAGCGACTCATTTAATTCTGTTGTATTGATTGTTGAGAATGGATTCCATTTCTCTGAGAAAATTTCATAAATACCTAAACGTTTCAGTAACTGGATGGTTTTTGGCTGAATTAATTCTCCTTTATAAACATGCCCCAGATGTGGGCTTTTTTCTACAACAATCACGTCAATTCCATGCTGGACTAATTTTAATGCCAATGTGAGTCCAGCGACGCCTCCACCAATAATTAACACATCTGTTTTCATGACCCCACCTCTTTTACTGTCTTCCTCATTCCCTTAATTTCTCAAAACCAAACGATAGTCATTGTTACAGTTCTCCTACTCGTGGTAAAATGGACAAGAACTTTCCAGTGGAAGAGGTTAAACGATGAAAAAATGGCTCTATTCCTTTATTATTGTGTTCGTAGTCCTTATTGGGGTAGCGGTTCTATTGTTTGAACAAAATGATCGTTTTCGACAAGGGTTATACACAGCGATGATTGCTGAAGACCAAATTCCTGAAAGCTATATTCCAGTTTATCAAGAAGCTGGAAAAACGTATGAAATTCCGTGGGAACTTCTTGCATCGGTCCACCGTGTTGAAACCATCTTTTCTACTATGGATCCGATGGAAAGTCCAGTCGGTGCACTTGGTCACTTTCAGTTCATGCCACGAACATGGATTGGATGGACTTATCCCGGTGTAGATGATATTGGTAATGTAGATGATCACGTTGACATTACAGATGTTGCATTAATTGAAGAACACAATGGCTATGGAACAGATGCCACTGGCAATGGCGAGGCAGATCCGTTTAATTTGCACGATTCAGCTCATGCGGCTGCTCGTTTTTTATCTGAACATGGCGCAATAGACGGCGAGTATGAAGAAGCGCTTTTCTCTTATAATCGCAGTGATGCATACGTAGAAGAAGTCATGCATTATTTTGAAACGTATAAAGAGAGTTACGAACCGATTGAACTAAATGGCAATCAAGAATCACATGAAGCGAATTAAAAAGGTTGTCCTCTCTGTCTCAGCAGAAAGGACAACCTTTTTTATTGAATCGTAATTGGCTCTTCTTCAACAAACTCCACTGGCGATGAAGGCACATAGCTTGCTGGTTTTTCTCTAGAAGTGGTTGAATCTGTTTCTTCTTCACAAGCACTTAAAAACAAAAGCGCACATACCACAGGGACCCAAAGTAAAAAAAGACGGCTTTTACATTTTTTGTTCATTAATACTAGGCTCCACAGTAATTGTGACGTTCCCATGCAAAGCTTTTGAAATCATACATGATTGTTCTGCAGCATACGCAAGTTTTAGCGCCTGAGCTCGATCATGCTCGTTTATAATTGTTAACACTGGTCTATGAATGATTTCCTTAAACGTAAACACTTGCTTGCTTACGTCAACTTTTGCTTCTGAAGAAAGTGTTAATGAAGCTTTTTCAATATGGGCGCGCTCTAACATTGCCGCATAGGTGATGACAAAGCATGTTGCCGCCGCTCCAAGTAACATTTCATCAGGGTTTGTTCCTTCTCCAGGTCCATTCATTTCTTTTGGGATTGAAATAGTCGATTGAAGAGCACCTGTTTTAATTTCACCTGTACTGTTCCGTCCACCATTCCATGTGCATTCAAGAAAAAACTGATGCAGCATATTTACACATCCTTACATGCGTTACATTCTATCCATAGCATAGCACGCACATAATGAAATAAACAATTGATAATCCTTATATTTATAAAGCTTCAATTTTAACGGATACCGTAATTGTATTACCGCTTCCTTTATACGTTCCTTTTAGTGGAGAAACATCTAAATAGTCTCGCCCACACGCTACACGGATATGATGATTTAATACCCGTTCACCATTTGTAGGATCAAATCCTACCCAACCATATCCAGGTACATAGCCTTCTACCCACGCATGACTTTCATCCGTATCCAAAACAGACGCGCGGTCAGACGAGTATACATACCCACTCACATACCGTGCTGGTATGCCTAGTGCCCGAAGAAAGCCAATCATCATATGGGCCTTATCTTGACAAACACCACTCTTTAAATCAAATGATTGTTCAGCACTTGTATTTACGTTCGTACTGCTTTTATTGTAGTCGATCTGTGCATACACCCAGTCTAAAGCATCATTTATAATTGTGAAAATATCATTCGTCACATTGATAGCGCTCATCATCGTTTTCACTTGATCAGAACGCAGTTGCGTTAAATAAGATTGTTGTAAAAACGGACTGCATTTCAATCGTAACGGCTCGTTCAGCGGTAAATAAGATCTTACAGGCATGTCGTTCCCCTCGTTAAATTCGTTTCTGTTAACAGAAACAATGGATTCCGCACGAACCGTTAATGAGTGGTGTGGTTCCGACACATAAAATTCTGTAACGCTATTGTCCCAAATATCTTGATAGTGGGTTTGCCGAAACACTGGATCGATAAATAGATGAAACGATCGTACTTGTTGCCCCTCGTCTTCCTTAGGTTTAAGTCGTGCATAATTATGACTTGCACTTGATAATGATTGATACCGAAACAAACTTACGTGATTAACTTGAAATATCACGAATGGATACCCACCTTTTCTACTAACTCACTTGAAGCTTTTCATAATGACGGTTAAACGTAAGAATACAAGAAGATAATTCCATTTCCATATCCTCTAATTCTTTTAAACCGTCCGTAATATCTTTAATTTGTTGAGTAAGAAAATAAGAATAGCTTGTTCCGCTTTCCTTATCGATTCGTTTAATCGAAACAAGTAATTTCTCAACACAGTAAAGAATTGAGCACGGGAAATTCGACTTGTTCAATATAAACTCAATGACATACGAAGGATGCATAATTGGCTGATGTTCACGAAGATATGCAGCAGAACCATTTACAAATTGTAACGCTTGCGTCATGTAATACCCCGACAACTCTGGATTTTCTTTAGATTTTTTGCAAAGGGCAAGCAAAATTCGTACAGTGAAATCTGCTCGTTCAATCCACTTACCAATTTTGATCATTCGGTAATCATTTCCCCGTGTGACCGTTGACTCAATAATGCCTTGGGCGGATAATGAAGTCATTTTCACTTGATGCAACAAATGTTGAATCTCCGGAGCTGAGATATTAAGGTGTTTCTTTTCGTTCATTAATAGATGAAACCCGTTAATAATCATCCAAAAGTCATCACTTAAGTGATCCCGTGTGGTGCGTGCATTTTCACGAGCAATTCGTACACAGTTATAGATAGAATTCGGGTTTTTTTCTGAAAAAAGTAGAAAGTTTGTTACATCCGTCACATTGAGCTGATTTTGTTCTGCTACACGGAATGCATCTTCTTCAGATGCTGAAATCGATACAATTGTTTCAAGTTCACTTTTAATGATCTCTTCTTGATTAGATGTTTCTAAAACGGTCGTTAATTCTGTAGCAAGTAACCCTGCAATTTTTTCCGATCGTTCTATATTTCTGGACATCCAGTATAAGGAGTCAGCCGTTCTTGTTAACATTATATACGCCTCCTACGATTTTAAAATCCACGTGTCTTTTCCACCGCCACCTTGAGATGAGTTAACGACAAGCGATCCTTTTTTTAACGCCACTCGGGAAAGCCCTCCAGGTATGACATGCGTTTTCTTTCCGTTAATAACGAATACGCGTAAATCAATATGTGCTGGGTAAAATTCATTTTTCTGAAAAACAGGCGCCCGCGATAATTGAATGGTCGGTTGTGCAATATATTGAGAAGGTGTGGCCCGTATTTTCGCTTTAAATTGTTCTTTTTCATCTTCTGAAGCGTGTGGACCGATTAACATATCATAGCCACCTGAAGCACCCACATTTTTGATCACAAGTTCCGATAAGTGTTCAAGTACCCAATCTCTTTGAGAATCGTCATCTAGTAGATACGTATCTACGTTTGGAATAATCGGTTTTTCGCCTAAGTAGTAAGAGATAATTTTCGGGACGTACGCATAGATTGCTTTGTTATCAGCTAATCCATTACCGATTCCGTTTAGAATCGCCACATTTCCTTTTTTATAAACATCAATTAATCCTGGTACACCTAACATTGACTCTTTTAAAAAGACAGTTGGATCCAAATACTCATCATCAATTCTTCGGTAAATAACGTCTACCTTCTTCAATCCATAAATTGTTCGCATATATACATGTTGATCTTCTACAAGTAAATCCGGTGCCTCCACTAAATCGATGCCCATTTGTTGAGCTAAAAAGACATGATCATAGTAGGCTGAATTATACACACCTGGTGTTAAAAGAACGGCAACGGCTTTGCCTTCTTTTTTTCGCGGAGAATAGTCTAATAGTGCGTCGCGTAAATGATTTAACTGATCTTCGAGCGTGTATAAGTGGTAATTTTCGAAAAATTCAGGGTAAACTTGACGCATAACAAATCGATTTTGATACACATATGACAATCCAGAAGGATTTCTCAAATTATCTTCAAGCACACGATACGTTCCATGCTGATCGCGAATTAAATCAATACCAGCTAAAAAAATACGCTGTTTTAACGGCACCTCTGTTTTGTGTAAAGCATTTAAAAAAGTTAAATTGTCAGCTAATAATGAAGAAGGTACAACATTATCATTTATAATTCGCTGTTCACTAAATAAATCTTCTAAAAACAAATTTAGTGCTTTAACACGTTGTTTCATGCCCTTTTCAATCATTTCCCATTCACCATTTGGCATGATAATCGGAATGAAGTCAAACGGCATCGTCCGCTCGGTACCTTCAGAATCTTTATAAACAGTAAATGTAATTCCCTGCCTAAGAAATGATGCTTGCGCTTGCTCGCTCTTCTCTTGAAGTTGTTCCAAATCAAAGTCTGAAAGAATATCGTGAAAGTCTTTGTAATGTTTTTTTACAGTTCCGCTCTCTCCAAACATTTCATCGAAATATTTTGTCCCATTGTTGTACTCGAGCTTTATCAATGCATATGCTCCTCCACTACTCTTTTTTTATTTCTAGTTCCTTATTCCTTAAAAATAAGAAAATAAAACCTATTTTTGTAAAATAGTAAAAAAACTTCTTAATCATGTCGATAAGTGTTTTAAAAGATTGTAAATAAATGAAGATTTTTTACACGAATGGTACTAGCAAGATCGTTTGTAACATTCGTCTGACTCTTATGGGAACAGCACGCTTCCGAAGAAAATAGAGCGTTTTTTTCGGAATGGCTGTGTCCGTGCCTGTGGAGAGCGTTCGCCTTACAAATCGATCGTACGTCTTTTTCGCATCACTTCGCAATGTTGAAGTTGGTTCATTCAAAGTGCTTTCTGTATAGATGAAAATATTTTTTAAATTTTTTTAACATACAGGTTTAAAGGTTAAGAAAACGGGAACAAGGGTGTATAGTAAATTGCAAAAAGCGAGGGATATACATGATACAACAATTAAATGATCAACTGTTAATCGAGGCTTGTGAACTTGCCGAGGAAAGAAAACTTAATCATGATTTTATAGAGTTGTTAAGAAATGAATTAGAACGAAGAGGTTTGGGTGTCTCGAGCTAAAGCGAAAATAATCTCTTTTTCTTGCCCAGTTAATTCACGGTTTAACTTTTCCTTAAATTCAACAACTAGAATTCGGAACGTTTGTTCTACATCTATCTTCAACATCATCACATCTTTCTATTCATTCAATCGACATCTATAGACAATATTCCCAATTATTCTATATTTAAACCTTTTTACATAAGGACTGATAAAGTCCTTTTTATTTTTATTCAATCGATTTGAAGTAGAGAACGCTTTCACACAGGCAAATACGACACCGTTTCCTCACTGTCACTTTTAAACCCACATCACATTATGCAAGAAAAAAAGCCTTCAACAGTTGAAGACTTTTCTTAGCCCTAGTGGTTTGCATGGATTCACCCCACGCTACAATCCAATTATCGATTTGTGATAGTCTCTGGGTTCATGTCATGATTCATTAAACGATAGTTCGCCATTTCTTCAAACTTCGTCCCGGCTTTCCCATAATTACAATAAGGATCAATGGAAATGCCTCCTCTTGGAGTAAATTTTCCCCAGACCTCAATGTATCGTGGGTCCATTAATTTGATTAAGTCATTCATAATTGTATTAACGGAATCTTCATGAAAATCGCCATGATTACGAAAACTAAACAAATAAAGTTTTAGCGATTTGCTTTCAACCATTTTCACGTCCGGTATATAACTTATATAGATTGTAGCGAAATCTGGCTGATGCGTTTTCGGGCATAATGTCGTAAACTCAGGACAGTTAAACTTCACCATATAGTCTCGGTTTGGGTGTTGGTTATCAAATGTTTCTAGTACGTCTGGATGATATGTGAATGAGTACGCGGTCCCTTGATTTCCGAGAAGCGTCACATCATTTAATGTTTCTTCGTTTCTTCCTGCCATCTCTTCTTCCTCCTATACGCCTCGTTTATTTCCCCATAAAAACGTGTGAAGTTGGGGTAAAACGCGTACATGCTTCATATCTTGATCATGCATCGTCCATTCAATGAGTTGCTCATATTGCTCCAATAACGTTTGTAAAAGTTCTTGATCATCTAGTAAATGAGGATCTTCATTTCCAACTTGTAAATAAAAATCATACTGAGGAAATAGAGCGTGAACGTGCTTAGCGTACGCATAGTCTTCACGA
Organism: Alkalihalobacillus sp. LMS6; assembly: GCF_024362765.1. Lineage (NCBI taxonomy): Bacteria > Bacillati > Bacillota > Bacilli > Caryophanales > Bacillaceae > Alkalihalobacillus > Alkalihalobacillus sp. LMS6. The sequence goes on from NZ_CP093302.1 coordinate 2,018,034, forward strand.
TTAAACACAACCACTTTCAAACTTACTTGTTGTGTATGTAAGTTTGCTAAGTGGTTTTCAAGCTGTTGCCAATTGGTCTCCATGCCAGAACTAGGTGGTTTAGGGCTAATCGTTACCGCATCAATTTCTTTTAACCAGTCTTGCCAAATCGATCCTTGGGTTTCGACGGCAGTTTGAATACCACGGCTTTTTAAAAGAGAAACAAGATCACCTAACCCTTTATGCAGAGCCGGATTTCCACCTGAAATCGTCACATGACCAAAGGCATTAGGAGCTAAACTCTCCAACCGATCCAAAATTTGTTCTGGTGTTAATGCTTCACTCTTACCTGTTCCGTCCCAAGTAAAAGCAGAGTCACACCATGAACAACGGTAATCACAACCTCCAGTCCGCACAAACATTGTTTTTTGACCAATAACCGCTCCTTCTCCTTGAATGGTTGGTCCGAACATTTCTAATACAGGAATAGGCTTACTCATGAGAAGCTCGTTTCGGTCGATACACAACATAGCTTGTTGGTGTTTCACGAACAAATACTTGTATGCATGTCGGGCGATTGTCTAGTTGTTCTAATTTTGTTTCGATAAGATCATAAATGGTTTTGGCCACAAATTCAGTTGACGGTGGCGTATCTTGAAAATGACTATCGTTATTTAACAACTGATGATCAAAGCGGTCATGAATCGTTTCTTTTAACTGCTTAAAATCAACGAGAAAACCAGCTTCGTCTAATTCATCTCCAGCGATGGTTACATTTATCATGTACGTATGTCCATGGACGTGTTGGCATTTTCCTGCATCTTTATGATTAATGAAATGCGCGGCCGCCACGTGCATATCTTTGTTTAGTTCAAATGTATAGGGATGCGGTGTACTAGGATAAATTTGTTGTATCATACGTGCGCCTCCTTATTTTGTAAATAAGACTCGAGACCACGGCGTCTTAATTTACAAGAAGGGCATGCGCCACAACCGTCACCTATTACCCCTTCATAACATGTTAAGGTTTGGTTTCGCACATATGCCAATTTTCCTAATTGATCAGCAAGTGCCCACGTTTCTTCTTTATTCAACCACATTAATGGCGTATGAATAACAAACTGGTCATCCATTGCAAGATTTAACGTTACATTCAGTGATTTAATGAACATATCACGACAATCTGGATACCCACTAAAATCTGTTTCGCAGACGCCAGTAATAATATGTTTTGCGCTTAGTTCTTTTGCGACGATCGCTGCAAAGGAAAGGAAGAGATGATTTCGACCAGGAACAAATGTGTTCGGCAACCCGCCGTCTCCTCCTTCATCAATGCTCATTTCTGGATTCGTTAAGGCGTTAGCGTTCAACTGTGAGAGTAATTGCAAATCAATCACTCTTGCCTGAACACCCGCATCATTTGCAATCGCTTTGGCAACATCAATTTCTTGTTTATGGCGCTGACCGTAGTCAAAGATTAGTACAGAAACGTCGCTAAACTGTTTGAGTGCCCAAAAAAGACACGTCGTACTATCTTGTCCACCACTAAAAACAACAATCGCTTTTTCATTTTTCATGCTTCATTTCTCCTTTTTGAGAACGAGCATTCGATCACTCCTGAAACTTGTTTAGTTTTTTATAGAGGGAGTTCGCGAACCTCTTTCAATTTTTAATGAACGTTCATTGTACCATTTAACAAAAGTGATTTGTTTGCAAAACATGAATTTGTTCGTTATTCTACAAAGGTATCGTCACGAATTTGACAATGAGGTGATTCTAGTGGATTTTGAAACAAAATTAGCAAACTATGCAGATTTAGCTGTTCGGGTTGGCGTTAATATTCAAAAAGATCAAACTCTATACATTCGAACGCCGATGCATGCGGCACCGTTTGTTCGCGAAGTTGCGAAAAAAGCGTATGAAGCAGGTGCCAAACATGTTCGGGTTGAATGGAGCGACGAAGAATTAACGAAGATTAAATATCAATATGCACCTGAAGAAGCATTTAGTGACTTTCCACAGTGGCAAGCGGACGTTCTCGTAAAAGAAGCCGAGCATAATGCAGCGTTTTTAAATATTGCTGGTTCTGATCCTGACTTACTAAAAGGAGTCGATCCAGAGCGAATTGCAACTGCAAATAAAGCTTCTGGTCAAGCTAACAGCACATTTAGACGGTACATTCAGTCTGATAAAGTGAGCTGGTCCATTGTTGCGGTCCCTTCAGAAAAATGGGCGGAGAAGGTATTTCCTGATAAAGAAGGTGAAGATGCGATTCACTCGCTATGGGAAGCTATTTTTGCCGCAACGCGTATCCATGAAGAAGATCCAGTAACTGCATGGCAGGCACATTTAGCAACACTAGACGAGAAAATGGTTGCTTTAAACGACAAACGTTTCCATGCCCTTCACTATACGTCTGATCAAACTGACCTTACCATAGAACTGCCACCGACTCATATTTGGGCTTCTGGAGGTTCTACAAGTAAAGCAGGGGTAGATTTTGTTGCGAATATGCCAACAGAAGAAGTCTTTACCGCCGCTAAAAAAGATGGAGTCAATGGAACGGTTGTTAGTACAAAACCATTGAATTATGGTGGAACCCTTATTACAAACTTCTCGCTTACGTTTAAAGATGGAAACGTTGTTGACTTTTCAGCTGAGGAAGGCGAAGAAACCTTACAACGGTTATTGGATACAGATGACGGGTCACGTTCAATTGGAGAAGTTGCGCTCGTTCCGCACCGCTCCCCTATCTCGAATACAAATCTTATTTTCTACAACACACTCTTTGATGAAAATGCATCGAACCATCTTGCTTTAGGAAGCGCCTATGCGTTTAATATTGAAGGCGGAAAAGAGATGGACGAAGATGCGTTGAAAAAAGCAGGTATTAATCAAAGCATTACACACGTTGACTTTATGATGGGTTCAGCAGAAATGAACATTGACGGTATTCATGCAGATGGTTCAAAAGAACCGATCTTCAGAAACGGTGAATGGGCATTTTAACGAATGTTAAAAGGAGTAAAGGCCGCTAGTGCGTGGCTTTACTCCTTTTTTATTGCGGACGTATTCCTTTTAAAATTAAATCACTAATTGCAGCAGCCCATTGATCTTTCGTCTCTTCTTTCCTCGCTTTGTTTAATGAGATCGATTGAAAAATCAATGTTTCAATTAAATGAGCAGGCAAATCTTTTCGTATTTCACCTAGTTGTATGCCGTTTTCCACTAGCGTATGAATATAGTGAAAGACTTCTTTATGGTGTTTCCAAAGTTGCTTTAACACTAGTTGAACTTGCTCATTTCCTCTCTTCTCTACGTGCGGGGTTAAATCGATTGCAAGTAAAATGCGATCATGCTTCATAAATAAGTAAATGAGTTGCTCTAATTGCGTACATACTGGCGCATTTAAAGGGATTTCTTTTTGATCTGTAAGGAACGCCTCCATAATATGGGACATATACGCGACGAGCAAATCTTCTTTGTTCGGGTAATACTCGTAAATTGTACTTCTTCCTACTTCTAACATCGATGCTAATGGCTTAAAATGAAAGCCTTCGTAACCCGATTCAAGTAATAAAGTATCGGTTGCCGCAAAGATATCTTCTTTATTAAGCTTCCTTCTCGCCATCTAAACGTTTTCCTCTCCTTTAATACACTGTGCGAAAATGTTGCTCGTTCGCTTCAGTGTCCATCTCTGTAGAAGAAAGCTCTTCTACAGTAGAAAAACGATTGCCTTGTTTAATTGTTTCTATAAACGAGTATAATTCGGTTTCCTTCCCTTGAACCTCAATGGCGACATTGCCATTGTCTTCGTTTCGAACATTCCCTGTCACCTTATAATGAGACGCTTCCGTTTCAACAAATGATCGAAAGCCCACTCCTTGAACATGACCTTTTACCATTACACTAAATCGTTTCATCTCCATCACCTCAACAGTTCTTTTTCCCTCCTTAACAAAAAAGAAAACACAAAAAAATAAAATTGAAACGCTTTCAATTATGAATTTTTTGTGATAATATAATAAAAAGACATAAAACAGACACAATACAAATTGTACGACCATACACTTTATAAAAAGGAGTGTTATCTATGGATATGTTTTTTGCTTATATGTTTGTTGCGAGCGCCACTCCATTGTTTCTATGGCTCGAACACAGAAAAATAGCCATTACTAGTATTCCGTTTATTCTTATTATGTGGACACTTGCGGTAGGCTTTTTATTTGATGGCTTCTTATTCCACATTACTGAATCCACTTTTGTTGTCGCTGTATTAATAAATGTTGTGATTGCACATGCGGCTGCATTTATTTTATATGCTTCCCCACATGTGGCAAATAAAACAAAACGTATAACCGAAACATCTGAATAAAAAAAAGCGTATCTCGTTAGCCGAGATACGCTTTTTTGTTTTTTATAGGTGACCTGTCATTAAAACAAAGTAAGAACCTACAACAATAATGACCGCGATCGCAATGGCAAAAACCGTATGTCCAATTTGCCATTTCCCATCTTTTCCTTCACCTATATGCATGAACATAAATAGCTGTACACCCATTTGAATAAAAGCGAAAGCGAAGATGATAATCACTCGAATACTCCAAGCGAGATTTGTTTGTGACATTACCCAAACCGCAAGAAGTGTTAACACAATTGATAAAGCAAATCCAACAACGTGCTTCCATGGAAATCCGTGGTCGTGGTCGTGCGATGACGCTTCATTTTGATTAGCCATTTACATCCACTCCATTCCGAGCAAGTATACGCCTGTAAAAATGATTACCCAGATAACATCAAGGAAGTGCCAGTACAAGCTTGCGATAAAGAACTTCGACGTCGTTCGCTTCGTTAAACCACGCTGTTTAATTTGAATCATTAAAAGAATCATCCAACCAATACCAATTGCAACGTGAAGACCATGCGTTCCTAATAAGACAAAGAATGCTGACCAATGTGCACTTGCTGATAAAGTTGCTCCTTCATGAGCGTAATGGACGAACTCATAAATCTCAAATCCTAGGAACCCAAGTCCAAGCAATAGCGTTAATCCAACCCAGATGAGCATTCGATTGACACGTCCTGCACGCATTTCATGAATCGCTATGCCAGCTGTAAATGAACTTGTTAAAAGTAAGAACGTCATCGCTAGGACGAGATTAAGATCAAACAACTCACCTGACGTAATCGCTGATGCATTTCGGTCAACTAATACAAAGTAAGAAGCGAAAAGCGTTGAAAACAAGGCGAATTCAGCGCCGATGAAAATCCAAAACCCAAGGATATTATTTTTACCTTCAGCTGATTGATACTCTAGCGGCTGATTCGGATCAATTGATTCATTTGCTGCCATCGGTTACGCCTCCTTCGCTTTTTTTTCAGTTTCTTCAATTTCTTCAACACTTACATAATAACCATCGTTGTAATCAAACGAACGGAAAATCATACAAACAAAGATCGCAACACCACTCAAGATCGCTGGAATCCACCAGCTAAATACGAGGGCAAACGATGCCGTAAACATGAAGAACGCCATCACAGGTCCTAGCCACGTATTGTTTGGCATATGAATTTTCTCGTAATCTGTAGAAGCATTTAAATCAATGCCTTTCTCTTTCATGTCCCAGAACGCATCTCTTTCGGATACTTCCGGCTGATGCGCGAAATTATAATGAGGAGGAATCGCTGATGATGTTGCCCACTCGAGCGTACGACCATCCCACGGATCTCCTGTTGTATCGCGCTTCTCGTAGCGCCAGCTGTAGTAAATATTATAGACAAACAATGCGAAGGCAGCTGCCATCATAAATGCACCAATTGTCGAGATAAAGTTTAACGTAAACCAGCCATCGCCTTCTAAATACGTGTAAATACGACGCGGCATCCCGTCTAATCCTAAGAAGTATTGTGGGAAGAAACATACGTTAAATCCGATCATGAAGATCCAGAATACCCATTTCCCAATACGTTCGTTCATACGGTGACCAAACATTTTTGGATACCAGTAGATTAAACCAGCAAAACATGAAAACACAGTCGCAGCAATTAATACGTAGTGGAAGTGAGACACTAAGAAATACGTATTATGATACTGATAATCGGCCGCAGCCATTGCTAACATTACACCTGTTACACCACCGACAACAAAGTTCGGAATAAATCCTAATGACCAAAGCATTGGTGATGTAAAGCGAATCTTCCCTTTGTGTAGCGTAAACAACCAGTTAAAGATTTTCACCCCAGTTGGTACAGAAATCGCCATCGTTGTAATGGAGAAAAATGAGTTCACTGCTGCACTGTTCCCCATTGTAAAGAAGTGGTGAACCCATACAAGGAAGCTTAAACCTGAGATCACGACAATGGATGCCACCATCGCATTGTAGCCAAACAGTTTTTTACGAGCAAACGTTGAAATAATTTCTGAGAATATCCCGAAAGCTGGTAAGGCAACAATATATACTTCGGGGTGTCCCCATATCCAGAACAAGTTTGCCCAGAGCATATCGAGCCCTTCACCTTGCAAGGTAAAGAAATGTGTGCCAAACAGTAAGTCAAACGTCATCATCGCTAAAGCAACGGTCAATACCGGGAATGCTAATACGATGATTAGAGACGTAATGAAGACAGTCCATGTAAACATCGGCATCTTCATTAGCGACATGCCTTTTGTACGCATGCGTAAAATCGTTACAATAAAGTTAATTCCTGTTGCAAGCGTACCAATACCTGATAACTGAATTCCTAGTGCGTAATAGTTTTGCCCTACGCCTGGACTGAAATCATTCGATGCAAGTGGGAAATAAGACGTCCAACCTGCTGACGGTGATCCGCCAATAATAAATGAAATATTAAAGAGTGCCATCCCGAAAAAGAACGTCCAAAAACTCAAGTTATTCAAGAATGGAAAGGCTAAGTCACGTGCTCCAATTTGTAAAGGAACAACCACGTTCATTAATCCGATCAAGAATGGCATTGCCATAAAGATGATCATAATGGTTCCGTGTGTAGTGAAAATTTCGTTATAATTTTGACCACTTAAAAAATCTAGTTCTGGTGCAGCTAATTGAGTACGCATCATCATCGCGTCCACGCCACCTCTAAAGAGCATTAGAAGTGCACAGGCAATGTACATAATCCCAATTTTTTTATGGTCAACTGTCGTAACCCAGTTATTCCATACGTACTTCCATTTTTTAAAATATGTGAGGGCAACTACAGCGATTATACTAGTAAGCACAATTGAGATCTGCGCAACTAGGATAAACGGGTCACCCGTTACAATAAATTCATCCCACCTCAACGGTATATCCCCTCTCTTGCGCTTGATTCATCTTACTCATCATCCAACTCCACTTCGTACGTTTTATCTGTGTCAATTGGCTGAGTTAAGAGTGGCAGGTCAAACGCTTTTCCCTCTCTTGAATGAGGGCTGTGCGCTTCATAACCAAGCTCTGCTCGTTTTTCCAACGAGTATGTTGCGTCATATGCATGATTAACGAATTCAAGATGTGTCGATGAGAACGTCATTTCTTCTGAATGACCAGGAACCATTAAGTGCATGTACTCCTCTTCAGATAACGACGGTGCGTTTTCTTGTGTTTCTTCAACCCACTCATCAAACGCTTCATCGGTTTGAGCTGTTACCGTAAACCGCTGTTCAGCAAACCCTTCACCTGTAAAGTTTGCGTTCCGACCTTCATATTGTCCAACTTCAGTCGCAGCGAGGTACAATTCTGTTTCCATACCTGACATCGCATATTTCTGTCCACCAAGCTGCGGTACCCAGAATGAAGCCATGGCATCGGCAGAGGTCAATTTAAATAAAATTGGTCGATCTTCAGGAATGTTAATGTAGTTCACAGTTTCAATCCCTTGTTCTGGATAGCTGAAAATCCACTTCCAGTTTGCACTTGTTGCGTGAATTACAAGCGGTTCCTGCTGTGCATCGACTTCCTCAATTTCAGGCGCTTCTTCCAAACTGTAAATCGTCATAACAGTTGGAATAGATAAGATTGTTACAATGACAATAGGAATAATTGTCCAAATAAATTCGAGCTTATGACTACCTTCAATAGTAGGATCATAGTTGTCGTTATTTCCTCGATCACGATATTTAACAAGCATGATCGTTAATAGAACAAATACAACTAATACAATAAAAATCATAAACCATATTGATAGCCAGATTAAATCACTTTGCTGTTCAGCGACTGGCCCTTGTGGATCAAGTACCGTTAAACTTCCACAGCCACTCAGAAAGACAGCGACCATCGCTAACGAAATCCATTTAAAAAAAGAGGATGGCATACCCAATAATATCACCTTTCTTTTGGCATAATAAATTCATTGCGCGTTAACTATGTGAAACAATGAACGTGCAACTTAGATGCTTCCATCCTACCACTTTCTTTAAGAAAATGGGGGAAATAACTTCTTGTGAACATAAATTATCATAAATTAGACAAAAAAAAGTTACGAAGCAGACACATCTTTACCAAGACTTTCTTGTTAACGCAATCATGAAATACCCTTAATTGGCGAATAGTAAACGTAAGGAGGTGCTTTTCCATGACAGAAGCGTATCTATGTCCGAAATGCAAAACAAACCGTACTCGTTTCCATCAAATTGACCAAGCGGCTTTACCGGTTAAATTAGATCCGAGAAGCGGTGAAATCGTAGAAACATTTGAGGAAGAAACGTTAACACCTATCCATATGCACTACAACGGGCCAGCTATTCGCATCCAGTGCGGCGCTTGTGGGCTAAATGAAGCAGAAGAAACATTTATTGCTTTTGCGAAAAATAGCCCCCTTTCATAACAACAAAAGAAGGCTTCGCATTATGCGATGCCTTCTTTTTATCTATGAGACCAAGCGCGTCAACTTTTGCCACAACAGATACATACCCATACCATAAGCTTCTACTTCATCTTGAAGGGTATCCCCCTCATCCATTTCAACAACTTGGAACGGTTGAGAAACAAAGCCCCTTGATCCATTAAATGAAGCTTTTAAAAAATCGCTCACGTACTGCAGCGCATAATCTGCTCTGCCCATTACTTCATAAAAAGAAACAAACCCATGCATCGTACCTTTAAATCGGACCGCTTCGACGTTGTTTCCAGCATCATACAGTCGTTCAGCAAATGCTTCTCCCTCATCTCTTAGGGGATCAAATTCAGCTGTAGCAACAAGAGAATCAGGAAATCCACGTAAATCATCCATTAACAATGGAGAAACAAGAGGATTTAACCAGTCTTCTTCATTGGGCGTATAGGCTGAACGCGCTTTTTCCATGACAGAGCGGGATAGAAAATAATAGCCACTCGAGTAAAGATCTCTTGAAGCGAACGGAAGATCTTCAAACGTTGTTAATGGGTAGAGAAATACACCGCTATGCACGGAAAGATTACTTTCTTTTGCTTTCATGATAACCGAGGCAGCTAAGTTGCCTCCTGCACTATCCCCCACAACAGCAACTTGATCCATATTTGCATCAAGCTCTGATGCATGGTTCATGACCCACTCTAATGTCTCAAAACTGTCATTTAAGGCAGTCGGAAAATGATAGCTGGGTGCAACCCGATAATTCGGCGCCACGATAATCGCATTTGTTCGATTTGCAAGAGCTCGAAGAATATTATCATGGGTTTCAATATTTCCGTATCCCTCCATAAATGCACCACCGTGATAATAGACGATTACTGGATGAGGACCCGCTTGAACAGGAGAATACGTGCGAACGGCGATTTCCTCCCCATCACTTGTTTCCATTAAACGATCTTGCCGTTCAATAGTAGGCGCAACCGGGCGAACAAAGAAAGACGGCGTTGACAAGCCTTCAGGTAATAGTTGTTCATTGACTGCATGCAAGATAACGCCTGTTTTTAAAGGCACCTTACCTGCTTCTGTATAGCGCCATGATTGAATAACAACCATGGCAATAAGCAAACTCACAATTAGAACTAAGCTAAGAGAGCCGATAAAAAACAACACACGATGCTTTTTCGAACTGTTCATAACCTTAATCCCCTTATCCTGTTAGCGTGAGCTTACACTTGCTTCCAATGAGAATCAATAAACGTATCGCGACCACTTTCTTCTCGGTCTTTTTTGTAGTGCTTTGGTTGCTTTTTATAAAAATCTTGATGTTCTGGCTCAGCCTCATAAAAAGTCATTTCAGGTAAAATCGCTGTGACAATAGGCGCTTTAAATCGCCCACTTTCACTCAGTTGAAGCTTCGTTGCCTCTGCCCGCTCTTTTTGCAAATCGTTCGCATAAAAAATAGCGGTTCGATACTGACTTCCCCGGTCGTGAAATTGTCCGCCATCATCTGTTGGATCAATTTGCGGCCAATACAACTCTAACAGTTGATCGTATGAAAAACGTGTAGGATCAAACGCTATTTGCACAACTTCATAATGACCAGTCTGTCCGGTTTTCACTTGTTCGTACGTAGGGTGATCGGTTGTCCCGCCCATATAGCCTGAGACGATCGATTGAATTCCTGGCAGTTCGTCAAATGGTTGGACCATGCACCAAAAACAACCCCCAGCAAATGTTGCTGTTTCTATCGCCATTTACAACTCCCCTTCTCTTTCATCTTTTAGTGCCAATAGTGCTTTCTCTTTTGCTTTCGCTTCAATCATAACATCGACATCGACACCGTCAAGTACGCGTAATAATAGGTCAACATCTTCTTTTCGTAAATAGTCAGTATGCCTAGGATCGGCAGCGTGATCCCGACCTGAACTAATATGAACTTTTGGCTTGTCTGTCCACGTAGCATGCACAGCTTGAAATAACGACTTTAATTCTTCTTCCTCTGTGTAAAAGCAGCGCTCATGGTGAATATCGAAGCATACCGATACCCCACATTGATCATGAATATCTAATACGTCTTTTGTACAAAACGTTTTATCATCATTTTCTAATCGAATGGTCGACTGCAGCTCAGGCGAAAGCGTTTTAAACGTTTTAACAAAACTGGCTTTTGCCTTTTCTTTGTCGCCGTAAGCGCCTCCTGTATGAATGATGACATCCGTTCCACCGACCATGCTTAAAAAAGCGTAATGATACTCGAGATCTTTTATCGCATTTTCAACCACTTGTTTACGAGGAGAATTTAATACGGTGAACTGTGCTGGGTGCATAGAAAACCGCATGTTTGCTTCACACCCAATACGTTTGATATCAGTAAAAAGAGCTAGCACATCGTCATCGTTTTGCCAATCCCACTCCATTTCAGGATGAGTAGCGAAAGGAATGATTTCACTTGATAAACGAAAAAACAAGATTTGGTTCGCTCGATTCCATTCGACCATATCACGTACAAGATGCAAATTATGCAACGTTAATTCCTTGATCTTCGTCATGCCTTCATTTCTCATCGTTTGTAAGCGACAGGTCCGCATTTTCACACCAAGCGTTACATTCAAACATGCATATCCAAATCTCATTCTAGCTGCTCCTCAAAAATTTATTTAAACGTCATCGTAAACAAATTCAATTTCGTCATATTTTCTACTATATTTAATTTTTACCGAATGATCATTAAAATACCATCCATCTTGTTCTTCTACAAAAAATAAAAAACCGTCGATTTCTTTTTTCAGTAGCGGTTCCACCGGTTCAATTTGACTAATTCCAAGAGAGAAGCCACTTTGTAAAGAGCCACATCCACCGTACCGTCCATACAATCGAATTGGAATAAGTGTTTCCTCTTCCCCAAATTCCTCTTTAAACCATGTAATTGCTGGTTTGGTTACTTCTACATTCATCTTCTCCACTCCTTTATTGATGCTATTTTACCAGTAAACGATGAATTCGCACAAATATGATGTTCATTGTTTCTTTAATGCAACTTTGTTTCCTCTATGCATATTCTATTTAAAAAAGGAGCAAATATAATGTTAAAAAATCATACGACAGCTTATGTGCATCTTTTTTGTAAACTGAAATTACTATCAGAAAAACAACTAGAGCTGTATAAAAACCAGTCATCGAGAAACGTGCTTTGAAACAGCCGACTAGCTAAAAAGACTTATCAATCAAATGAGGGAGTCCCTCATAAGATGATAAGTCTTTTTTAACCCTTTAAGAGCAATGAGTCAATGGTCTGCAAAAGTTCCTTAATATTCGGCTTTTCAACGTGTGCATCTACGCCAACTTGTTTTCCTTTGCGTTCCATCACAGTAGCGTGTAAGGAAGAATAGGAAATAATGGGCAAACGATTCGTTGTTTCTCGTTCCCGTATTTTTTTCGTGAAATCAAGCCCATTCAAGATGGGCATGTCGATATCGGTTATACACAAGTGAATTCGGTCAGGAGACTTTTCGAGCGCGCGCAACGCCTCTTCTCCATTTTCGTAAATAGAAATGTTGTTGTAACCCGCATCTTGTAGCGCCTCTGATGTAATGACTTGCATCGTTTGTGAATCCTCAATCAACATGAGTGAATAGGTTTTTCGCTCAGGGCGTTGCTTTTGCGAAAAATCGTCTTCAAAATGAGTAGGATGAATCCCGTGAATGACTCGTTCCACATCGAACAAATAAAGAATATCGTCGTCTTTAAACGTCACCACACTTGAAACAAACGCATCTTTGTCTTGAGAGAGGTCGGCAGGTACATACATGTCTTTCGCTTGAATCTGTTCAATTTTTGACACGTCTGTCGCTTTTAACGCAAAGGTTTTCTTCCCATGCTCAACTATAATAAAATAATTTGCTTTTTCTTCTTCTACTTGTAGAAGCTTGTACGTATTCAAGACCGGAATGCCTTGTTCTCGCAAGCGAATGACGCCTTCAACAATCGTATGTTGATTCGGTGATGGATGAATTGGCATCGGTCGAATAATTTCTTTTATTTTTAATACATTTAACCCATACCACTGTTGATTTAAAGTAAAAACAAGAATCTCTTGACTAAACACTTCCTCTGGCGTCGTAAAAATCGATAGGGTCACGATATTCAACTCCCGTACAAACATGAATGATAGCTTCTTATACTATATCGGTTAAATACAGTACGATTTTTATAGTTCAGGCTTTATTTTCGCAACGACCTTCTGTTTGAAATTTTCGCTACAGAATCCGTTTAACTCTTGATCGCTATAATAGCGGCTTAATTGTTCCAATAAATGAGGAAACTTGCTTGCATTTTCTAAGCCTTCTATATGTTGATTGATTCCGTCGAAATCTGACCCGAACCCAATATGTTGAATTCCCCCTAGACTACCGATGTAGTCTATATGTGTGAGTAAATCTTGAATCGTTGCACCAGTTTCATCTTTTGTAAATTTCGGAAAAAAGACGATGCCGATAAATGCATCTTTTTTTATTAAGGCCTTTATTTGATCATCACGCAAATTTCGATCGTGTGGACAAACTGTATAACTATTTGAATGACTTGCAATCGTCAGACGCGAGCGTGGCAACACGTCCCAAAAAGCCGCTATGCTTAAGTGAGAGACATCGTTGATGATTTGATGCTCATTGTTTAACGCGAGTATTTCTTCGCCAAATGCCGTTAACCCAGCCCCTCTTTTTTCACCAATTCCATCTGCACAGGCATTTGTTCCGTTCCACGTTAAGCCAATAGATAGCACCCCTTGTTCATACAACCATTGTACCTTACCTACATCGTGACCAACTGCATCCATTCCCTCAACTGTTAAAACTGCTCCAATTTCATTTTCTTTCAATTGCTCAATATCTGCTAATGAACGTAGATGCACCATTTGTGGATGACTTAAAACGCGCTCATAAAATTGATTCACTTGTCGCTGTACAACGGAGAATTTATCTTCCATCGGAACCGTATCTGGTATCCAAATTGCGAAAAATTGTACCTGAACTCGTCCTTTTTTCAAGTTTTGTATATTCGTATCGAGTGCCCCATCTTCAAAAGAAAGCGACGGTTGTTTCCACAACTTTAACAATGCGTCACAATGCGTATCGATTACTTTCATCGTATCACCTTTCTATCATCTGTACATATGATAAACCAATTGTACCTGTTGTTAGCCTAGAAGGAGGGTTCTAATTTGAAAAATCCGTTTTCAAAAGAAAGTGGTCAAGTCAATTTATTAGGCTCTATCGACCACTTTTTTCAACAAACGTTTAAACACCTACCGCGTGCGTTTTCGCAAGCGATTATCCCTGTTCGCGTCGATGAAACCAAAGAATCGCTCATCATCACTGCGGATCTTCCCGGGATTGATAAACAAGCCATTCATTTACGCTGTCGATACCAATCACTTGTCTTAACAGTAGAGCAAACAGACCAGTTATCCACCTTGGACGAATCGGGGCAAACCGTCTCTGAGCAACAATCTATTTCGATTCGTGAACGAGAGATTCCCGTACCGTTTTTGTTTTCTGAAGAAGATATTCGAGCCCATTATGCAAATGGACAGTTAACAGTCACGATTGAAAATAAACAAAAGCAAATTTTTATTGATTAAGGAGCTGATAAGAATGTTTCAACAACCTAGGCGCCATCAACATCCCGGTATGATGCAACGACCTCACAATCAACAAAGACAAGGTAGACCGCCTCACCCTCAGCAAAGATACCATGGTGTGCAGCAGTTTCATCCTCAACAGTACCAACAACAACCAAAAAGAAAAAAAGCGTGGTCCGCTCCTTTTACAAACGACGACGGACGATTCGATTTATCTAGAACCGCTTCTTCCGTTGACCAATTCGTCAAAACATTCCAACAAGTAACTCCTTACGTTTCAAAAGTGAGTCGCTTTTTTAAACCATAGAGTCAGGTTTGTGCCTGGCTCCATGGCTTAACGATACGCGTATTGATTAGCTATCTGCTGATTTTACTTTTTGCGCATAAGCGAGTGTGCCTCTAGGTGCTAGTAACTTAAGACCTTGAGCGTGAACAAAATCGATTTTTATCGCTTCGCCAATGTCTTCTTCCGCTTTTTCATCATATAAAAATGAAATGTCATGAATAACGACTTCTTGATCCTCACCTGTCTTCTTGCCAACTTGCAAATAAAATTCCACCATCGTGCTACATTCAAATGTATCTCTTGCGACAATACGAATACTAGATAGTTGTTTTTCTTTAAAATGTTCAAGCGCTTCGTTCGTTACATCAATTTTCATAATTAAAAACTCCTTATAGTAGATCATCTTGGTCAAATAAATACACGTAGGGAATATCGATAAATACGTAGAGAGCTTCCGACAAAGGATAAGAGTACGTTCGGATTTGTTCATCTTTATCAATATCCGTATACAAATCCGATAGAATTCCTTTTTTCTCTACGTTCATACGGACAATATTTTCTAAAAAGTATGGCCGCCAGCTCCAATTCTTCGCTTTACTCTCAGGACGTAAAAACCATTTTCCACTCTCATTTTTTTCACCATTACTTGATTCTTGATACCCATTTTCGTTGCAAATATAAACACGGAACGTATAATTCGTTAACGCTTTGGCAATCGTCAAAACAATGTCATCTAGCGATTCACTATTTGCGACTGTTTTTAACACGTGTTTTAACGAAGCCGTTAATTGATTTGAAAGATGCAGTTGGGCTTCGACTTTTTTTCGTTCGAACTGGATAAAATGATTCATATCTTTTACGAGCTGAGGCTCTTGGTTTTTTTCATCTACATAAAACGGATTTGGTTTGTGTAAATACCGCCCCTGATAATAGCGCCCTCCATTCCGCCATGCATAATTTAATTGCGAAAATGAGTGGATGCCATTAAACAAAAGCGTCGAGCCAATTTTTCGAGCAAGTGAAGACAACGAATGATGAATATCGCGGTACATGCCCGGCAACGAGTGGTCTTGTAAAAACGAACAGCTTACTCGAATAACGTTTGGGCGAATCTGACTAATAAATTCTAATTGAGAGGTTGTTGTATCTTCCGCATCAAGGGCAATCTGGATGCCTAGACTTTGTATATACATTAACGCGTGCTTCATTTTGATGACTTCTTCTAAAGATTGATCAAACCCGATAATAATGACAATTTGTTTGTACGTCATACCTTGTTCTACCATTTGTGCCAATCTTGCCGTTAACGTTTCTCCATTATCGACTTGCAGCAACTTTACATTGTAATGAAAAAACAGCAATAGCTGATCTCCCAGCCTGTCTTCTTTTTGAAGACTCTCGAATGCTTTCGCTTGCAAATGATCTTCTATTTCAATTCGGTATTCTCTAGGGATATCATGATCACCGAAAAACCAGTTAATATTTATTGGCTTAAGATGCTCCGTCCAATATGCTTCCACTTCATAGCCGATTATTTTCTGCGTATCGGCACTAATAATAGGAGAAAAATATGGAACAACATGGTCTTTATTCATCATAATATCAAGAGGGTCCACTTCCTCGCCTCCTTTATGAAGTTACAACATGATCTCTTGTAAAAAATGGTTTATGTGCTGATGCACTTGCTTTGGTTTTTCCTCTAATAATAAGTGCCCACAGTGTTTAATGACACGTATGCGACTGTTGCCTAAATCACGTTGAAGCGCATAACTTGTCTCCACAGAAATTAATGGATCATTCACACCAGAGAGAATAAGCGTCGGCTGATGTATTTGCTGTAATTGTTCTTTTGATAAATCCCCTTCTCGCTGTCTTGTTAATTGAATGAGCCCATTAATAAATAAAGGATCCATTAGCGGTCGTTCATAATGGGTAATCATATCCTTTGTTAAACAACGTTGATTGTAAACCGCATCTCGTAACATCTGCTTTACTCTAGGTTTTTTATAATGCATAAACCACGTCAAGCTTTGCTCTAAGTAAGGAAGATATGTTGCGAACTGAAGTTGCTTTTTCACCGGTTTCAAGTACCCTGAGCTTGCTAACAAAGAAATACTTTTCACTTTATGCGGGTAGCGTAAAGCTAAATAAAGTGCAATTTGTCCGCCCATCGAATGACCAATTACATGGTAAGAAGAGACGTTAAACTGTTCCATCAATTCATTGAGTTGCTGCGCATAAGATGTAAATGAATAGACTGATCCATTCCCTTTTGAACTACGCCCAAACCCCGGTAAATCACAACAAATCACATCGTAATGTTGACGTAATGCCGGAATCACACGGTAAAAACAGTGAACCGAAGCAAAAATACCGTGCACTAACAAAAGCGTTCCTTTTTTAGGATGCAGGCTTTTAAACCATTCATAATAAATACTAGCTGATTGAATATGCAAAAATGATGCATCATTCGGTTTACATTTTCTTGACATTCTCATCACTCCATCCTTATAGGATGTACGAGAAATGTGAAAACATAACTACTCCGATACGTCTAAATGATAAGGTGTTTCTTGATAAACATAATAATTTAGCCAGTTTGAAAAAAGCAAATTCGAATGGGCTCGCCACTGCAGAGGTGGCAATGCGGTTGGGTTTTCATCAGGGAAATAGTTCGCCGGAAGTTGAGGCTCTGCTCCTTGATGAAGATCACGCTCATATTCTTTTTTAAGTGTATGGGCATCATATTCCGCATGGCCCATTACAAAAATCCGTCGTCCATCTTTTGAAGAAGCAATATAAACACCGGCTTCTTCAGAAGAACTAAGCACGTCTAATTCATCAATGTTTTCAATATCTTCCCGATGAATCGTGGTATGGCGTGAATGAGGCGCTAAAAAAAAGTCATCAAACCCGCGTAGCAGATTGACGTTTGGTACATTTACGCTATGGTTATAAACCCCAAATAACTTCGTATTAAGCGGACGTTTACAAATGTTGTAATGATGATACAAAGCCGCTTGCGCCCCCCAACAAATATGAAGCGTTGACGTCACGTTAGTTGTCGTCCAGTCTAAAATCGACTTCATTTCATCCCAATAGCGCACATCGTGGAACGGAAGTGTTTCAACTGGAGCTCCAGTTATAATCATCCCATCGAATTTCAATGTTTTAATTTCGCTAATGGTTTTATAAAATTGTTGCAGATGTTCTTTAGACGTATTCTTCGGTTGATGCGTACTAGGATGAAGCAATGACACATCAATTTGTAAGGGCGTATTCCCTAACAAGCGAATTAATTGTGTTTCTGTCTCTTGTTTTGTCGGCATTAAATTTAAGATACATATTTTCAAAGGACGAATATCTTGTTGGTAAGCACGAGATTCATCCATAACAAATATATTCTCTTCTAATAGCTTTTTCTTTGCTGGTAAATGATCAGGAATTTTTATTGGCATAATGTCTCTCTCCTAAGCGGAAACTCCTTATTTTGATTTTTCCTTCATCTTACCGTATGAATTTTCTAATTTCAACAAAAGAGGAATGCTTTTCGCATTCCTCTTCATGACGTAATCGTAAACGCTCTTACGGTAAGTCTACTGGAAAAACAATTTGTCCGCCTCGAAAATGATCACTATAAACCAGTTCGAATGTCTCTTCTTTAGGAACGATAAAAGCAACTTCCCCTGAAACCGAACGTCCGCTATTTAATTGCCCACCAATAATCCCTTTCGTATCTACTTGATCCGTATGGCTATACGCATAATGATCGTCATCCATTAGCGTAAGATTTATTGGTAAAAAACTAATATTCGATTCTCTTGTATTTTCAGCAGTTAAATCCACTTTTACAATTTGTTCATCGTCATTATGTTCCGTAACCGTTACACCGTTTACTGTTACGAATACGCCATTTAGCTCTTGCGTCTCAAGCTCAACAGGTTGTTCTGAAACTGTTGGTGTCGATGATTGGTTCGTTGATTCTAAAGCAAAAACCATGACAATCAATAAGCACGCTAGCAAGCTTAATAAAACGAGAATTTTGCTTTTCATTACGTTCCCTCTCCTTAACATATGTACAAGTCTACATTCTCTACCCTATGTTTGGAACTGATCAATCATACATATGTTTCGTAAAAGAGTAAATCAGACGAATTACTCCCACCAATGATCATAAATTGTAACAGGGGTTTGTCGCTTATGCTCCGTCCGTTCGTAACGTTCTTCAATCATTTTCGCAATGTTTTCGTCTACCTTTTTACCTTCTAAATAGTCATCTATTTGATCATAAGAGATCCCAAGCGCTTCTTCATCTGGTAAACCAGGCTTATCGTCTTCTAAGTCTGCCGTCGGTACTTTTGTGTATAACGATTCAGGAGCTGATAGCTCTTGAAGCAAGCGTTTCCCTTGGCGTTTCGTTAATCCAAATAAAGGAGCGACATCACAAGCACCATCGCCGAATTTTGTAAAGAAGCCCGTTACCGCTTCTGCTGCATGATCCGTTCCAATAACTAGCGCTTGATAATGAGCGGCTAAATCAAACTGGACTTTCATGCGTTCTCTAGCTTTTGTATTTCCTTTTAAAAACGACGAAAGTTCTTCATTTGTGGCGTCTTTAAATGCTTGAACAGACGCATCTACTGCTTCTTTAATATTTACTGTAAGAACCGTATCCGCTTCAATAAATGAAAGAGCCAACTGCGCATCCTCTTCATCATGCTGTTCGCCATAAGGGAGTCTAACAGCATAAAAGCGATACGCCTCATCTTGCTCTTCTTCTCTCAGTTCTTTAACGGCCATTTGTGCGAGTTTAGCGGCTAAAGAGGAGTCTTGTCCCCCAGAAATCCCTAATACATAGCCTTTTGTCTTTGTTTTCTTCGCATACGTTTTTAAAAATTCCACACGCGCGCGAATTTCTTGATCTGCTTGTATCGTTTCTTTTGAATATAAATCTTCTCGAATTGTATCTTGATTGACGTTCATCTGTGAACACTCCATCCGTTTATTGAATTGAGAAAGTTGCGATGCGAACCCCTCATTCTGCAAGATCGTTTCTTGCGTCTCTCCCAATAAATCAAAATGAGACAATTCATCTCTTTTGTGTATCCATTCTTTTTTTAAGCCGTACTGCTTTCCCCAACGTACTAATTTTTCTTTGTCTTCACACGCTACTTTTGTCACTGTTGTAGCATATGGAAATCGCGGATCATACCAATAGTGCGTGATAAATGCAATTTTACCATTTCTTGCATCTTGTTTCCACTTTGCCAAATCGCGTCGATTAATCCCAAATGCCATTACTGGTTCTCCATTAAACGATTATACGTTTCATACCATGCTGGAAATGCTCGTTTAAAGGGCACCGGCTTAAACGAGTCTTTTTTTACAATTACATGGGTCGTATAGCCTGTTACACACACGTCCCCTGTCTGATTTGTAATTTCATATTGATAGATCGTTTTAATTCCATCATTTAAGGAAAGCCATGTCGAAATCGTCGCCTCGTCTCCGTACACAAGTGGTTTTTTATATGTTGCATACACATCGTAAACAGGTGCGTAATAACCCGCTTGCTCCATTTCAACGTAACTATAGCCAGCCTCATGAATAAAAGCGGTTCTACCTAATTCAAAAAATTTTATGTAGTTTGCATGGTAAACAACACCCATCATGTCCGTGTCCGCGTATTGCGGAATTAGATCTTTTTTCACTATATAAGGCAATGCTCACCCTCCTCATTTTTGTTATACCTCATCCTAACACTTGGTAATCACGTCAATTATAGCATAAGCGGTTATAACAATCGAAATACCCGCTTATGCTACACACTTTCTGGTTGAACGTAGTCCAAAAATGCCACAGATGTTCATCTAACACCGTTCACACATTATGCTTCGACTCGGTTTTTTTCTAATTGAATAACAGCTTGCACATCCGTTTGATCAATCGTAAATTGTGCAGATGTAAATTCGTCATATTCATCTACACGCAAAGCGTGGGCTTGAATCAATTCTTCAAAAAACCAATCCACATACCGACCATTACCCACCGTTATCTCGTTTTGCAAATGTTCTTTTACAGCAACACTAGCTTCTTTTGACCAATTGTACCCGTAAGAGTGGGCTTTTTGCTGCAGCATAGCAAACAATTCTTCGTTCGTGTACGCTTCAAATTCAATTTCCTTACGAATTCTCGAACGCAAACCAGGATTGCTTTTGATCAATGTATCTACTTCACTTTTATAGCCTGCAAAAATAACGACGAGATTTTCTTCATGTTCGGTCATCGCTTGTGTAATCGCCGTAATCGCTTCTTTTCCGAAATCATTCTCGCCACCTTGAGAAAGGGCGTAGGCTTCATCAATAAATAAGACGCCTCCGAGCGCATCTTGAATCATATGATCGGTTTTTATCGCTGTTTGACCTACATAGCCACCGACTAAGTCGCTCCTTGACACCGTCACAAGATGACCTCTTTTTAACAGCCCAATTTCATTTAACGCTTCTGCATACAGCTTAGCAACCGTTGTTTTTCCCGTGCCAGGCGGACCCACAAATACGGTATGGAGCGGCATAGGAGGAACGGGTAAATCCATTCGCTGCCTAGACTCTTTCACTTTTGCAAATGAGGTCAATTTATTTAACTCCACTTTTACTTTATCTAAGCCAATTAAGTCTTGTAATCGCTGAAGTGCTTGTCCGTTTTTAGACGATTGGTTCGTTTGAATATGCTTTTCTTCTAAAAGCACAAAGTCTTTTTCTGTTTGTTGATGACCTTCAGAGCCTTTTTCGAAAATCGCTTTTTTCACGATGTCCTCAACGGCACGAGCATTGCCAAATGATTGATCGATTTCTAATCGCCCGATCTCCGATTTCACTTTTTGCAACGCCGGTTTTGTGAACACAAAATCAAATTGAAGCGCCTTTTTTTCTGCAATCTGCAAAAGCTCCTCTTCCTTATAATTCGGTAAATCAAAATGATTTTGCTCAGGAAATCGACTTGACAATCCAGGATTCGCTCGAATAAATTCACGCATTTCATTTGGGTAACCTGCAAGGATTACCGCAAATTTCCCGGCATACGCTTCACTTGTCATGGCAGAAACAAGCGTATCGATAACAGCTTGTCCATAATCATTTCCAGACTGTCCTTCTCGCTTCAAACTATACGCTTCATCTATGAACAAGACGCCTCCTACAGCTCGGTCAATGGCATTCAACGTTTGTTCTTCCGTTTGCCCCACATAGCCTGCCACTAACGATGCTCGGTCCACTTCATAAACAGTCGGTTTTTCTAAAATACCTAATTCATAATAGATGGAAGCTAACAAACGGGCAATCGACGTCTTGCCAGTTCCAGGATTCCCTGTTACGACCATATTTAAATTCAGCAAATTTTCCGTTGAGAGTCCGATTTCTTCACGTTCTCGCTGGTATTTTAAAAATGAGTATAGCTTTTTCACTCGCGCTTTCACGTGCTCAAGTCCAATCATTTCATCTAATTGTTCTAGCGCATTCGGTGCTTTTTGTCCGATCGCCTCATCAATTTCATTATTAAATCGTGCTTGATGTTCATTGACTTGATCGATCATTTCTTTTAATTGCGCAAATTGACTCTTTGAATAATAATTTCCTTGAAAGCTATCCAAAAATTGTTGGCATAAGGTTTGCAGTTCTTTTAAACGATCGATTAATACGTGAACATGACCACTAGCAAGATCATGCTCTTTTCCTTCCACACGTTTCAACCATTCCTTAATACGTGCTTCCATTTCTTCGACTTTTTGCTTTTTCACGCGCGCTTGATCCGTTTCTCTTATTTGCGCCCACGAACTTCGAATCCATTCGTCATATGCCCACGAAATAAGGGTTTGCTTTTGAGTCAGCTCATTTAAGAACGATTCAAACCCAGGATAAGATTCAAGTTCTTGCTTCCATTTTTCTGTAAACAGATCAACCTTCTCTTTGCGTTCAAACCGCAGCGACACTAATTGAGCCAGCTGGGCTGCATCTTCTTTCGTTGCTACAGCCTCTGTGCCTTTTTCTAATCGTTCTCTCCACAGATTGGTTTCTTTCAACATATGATCAATTGTTGTTGCTGTCATCTGTCTTTCCTCCTAGTGAACGTGCCCCTCATGAACAAATTGGCGTTTTTCAACTGTCTGAACAACGTTTCCGTCTCCATCAAGCAACTCGTATTCATGCGCTTCCTCAAGGGTTTGATTCATACTTTGCACGTAGAAAAAGACTTGATCTTCTACCGACACTTCCACCGTCTCATGAGCAAAATGAATCCTTACCTCTTCAATTTCTTCTGTTACATATCCTAGCGTGACATAAGTACTTATGGTTTCTACATCTACCCAGTCATTTTCAATAAACATAAACGTATCCATGAATTGGTCACCACCAGTTAAGAAGCCATTTTCAATCTCGACTTCAGCATCTAAATATTTTCGATACCCGTCAGGCTCTTCTTTTAATCGTTCAGCGACAAGATGACGTTCATTTTCCATAAATATGACCGCAAAGGAATCATCTGTTAATGGCCATGTCGTTATTGGTTCCAACTCCTCATCTTCACGATTGACGTTTATCGCTTCCTCGACCGTGTCATGAACGGTTAAATTTACAGGGATGTCTCCAGGTCCCGTACTTGTCATTAAGCCGACATAAAAACTGAGTACAAATGCAATCGCTACGGTTGCTGTTACCCATGTTCGTTTAAACCACCAAGCGACAAATAAGCCGCCAAAGAATAGGAAAGCCGCAGCTCCTAACAGGAGTCCAGACCAAACGGAAGGGGAAAATGCGATTAGTTGATTTTCAATTAAAGGCTCCGTTAAAAAAGCGTTCATGATTGGACTGAATGGTTCGTTTTGTAAGGTACGCAGCACATTATGAGGAGGCTCACTTTCTGTTAACATCGCCGTTACAATAAATACCGCTAACACAAAAATGGATTCAAACCGAAAAGACCGTTGTTTTTCTTCAATTGATAAGCTCGCTCCTTTTCCACTTAAGGCAAGCAAATGTCGAAACCCAAAAATGAGTAAAGGTGCAATAAGAATATGTTTTATGACGAGAAGCTGACCGTACGTTAGCATCCAGCTATTTACATATTCAGGTGCGATTTCTCCCATCATGACAAATCCACTTGTGGACACAAGCAATAAACTAAATACCGCAAGTGCTGAAAACCATTGATGAAATTTTTTTCCGTTTGTTAAATGTTTTGCATACAGACTGACAATAAATAAAGGGCCTGTCCATAAAGCCATCGAAAGAAGGTGAATAGCATTTGAAATGGCGCCTGATGCATATCCGTCTGTTAAAGACGCGCTGTGACTAGACAGACTGACGGCAAAGATGATACCTAAAAATAAAATAAACTGCAGACCTGATCGAATAAATCGGTTTAGTTTTTGCGAAAAGATAATAAGTATAAGAATAAGCACCGCAAACAGCAAAACAAGGAAGAAACTTGTTCCTAAGATATGTTCCCCCATTGCAGTCACAATCCCATCGAGCAACGAGATCGAAAAGAAATTAGCGTACGTTCTTCCTAACCCAATTAGATATCCTAATTGAATAAGCGGAATGAACATCGTAACAATGAGCATAAATCGATTCGGTATGACTCGATCTAACCCACGTTCTCTCGGTACCATTTGAATAATAATTAAACCAGCTAATAAAGCCAGACATGTATACATAAAACTATTTAAAACGATCTCCAGCATGATCTTCTCCTCTTAAAAACGATAATCACTCTTATCCTAACAGGCGAAGCACGATTTGAATATGGTTTTGCTTAAATGACAAAAAACCGTCGAGAACTCGACGGTTTATCCTTTGGGAGGAATATAATCAGGTTGACGATTTGATTTATTTGCCACTTTCTTCCCATTATTTCGGGTCGATTTTCGTGGCTGCGTTCCTAAATGATCCGGTGTATATTGGGCAAATCGATTTTTCTCACTCATGAACACCCCTCCTCTGTCTTACTATTCCACAAGAAAGGGTTTTTAGTTTAGTTTATTTTGGAAGGGCATGCTTTTGTTCAAAACGCTCCTCTAAACGGTTCACTTCCGTCTGATCTTGGGTTAAACGCTCTTTATTTTGCTTGACCAATTCACTAAAAGGCAATCGTCCGACTCGTCTCATAGTTTTTTCACCTCGTTTTTACTTCTAGTATTTCACCAATTTAAATCTTTTAAACCTTCTTTCTCTACAAAAAGATGAATATTCAACAAATTTTGCACATAGTTTTTAAAAAGGAGTGAGACAGATGACAGAAAGCCGATTAATACAAGAATTTGAACAGGAATTAAAGCGACCACTGAAAGAAAAAGAGCGCCAACTTATACAGTGGATGACGCAACAACAACGCACTAGCTAATTAAAAAACCCTCTTCGATTTTAACCGAAGAGGGTTTTTGTCACTTACTGCTTATCGTCATCTTTCTTTGTTCTTGAAACAATAGAATCAAGCAACTCAACAATTTCATCTCGGCTTAATTCTGTTTTGTCTTTAGCCTTAGACGAAGAGTCTTCATCGTTTACTTGTTGATTTGCGTGACCAACATCTTCATTCGAATCATATCTTTCATCTGCAGACTGTTCGTTTTCTTCACCTTCTGGCAATGCTTTTACAGCTTGATTGTTTTCGTCTACTTCATAGTATTCGCCATCAATCGTAACCATTTGAGGTGTGCCTTTCTTTGAACGTGTTTCTTTATCAAACAGGCTATAAAGAACTGGAATAAAAATTAACGTTAGCGCCGTACTACTAATAAGTCCACCGATAACCGCAATCGCCATTGGTTGCTGCAGTTCAGCGCCTTCACCAAATCCTAAAGCAATTGGCACCATACCAAGAATTGCCGTCATTGATGTCATCACAATTGGACGTGTTCTTAGTTGCACAGACTCCACTAGAGCATTATAAGTGGACATGCCTTTTTTCTTCTGTTGATTTACAAAGTCAAGCATCACAATCCCGTTGTTCGTTACAACACCAACAAGGATGATAATTCCAATGAAGGTGGTGACACCAATCGCTGTTTGTGTAATCGTAAGCGCAAGCGTAACTCCGATTAATACGAGTGGTACCGTCATAAGCATAATGAACGGAAGCTTAAAGGATTCGAATTGCGCTGCCATGATCAAGTAAATGAAGACAATCGCTAAAACAAGAGCTAAAACCATACTCCCGATTGCATCTTCAAGAATCTCTTGTTCCCCACCGAACGAGAATTGCGCACCATCTGGAAAATCAATTTCATCAACGGAATCTTCAATTAGTGTGGATACATCACTTAATGTCGCTTCTGTTGTATAGCCAACGGTAAACTCAACTGCTTCTTCTTGGTCGGCACGCTGAATAGAGGCTGGTGATTCACCTTCCGCAATATCAGCAACTTCACTAAGTTCAACAGTTGTGCCTTCTTGGGAAACAATTTGTAAATTCTCTAGTTCTTCAATCGTCTCTGTATACTCTGGAGCAAGCCCGACCTGCACTTCATAAAATTGTGCTTCTTCGTCATCACTAGACAATTGAATGGTCATGGCCGTTTCTCCACGTGTAGCGCCATTCACTTGCGTTGCAATCTCCGCTGGGGTTAACCCAAGGCCTCTTGCTTCCTCTGCATCTACATCTACTACAATTTCAGGAACTTGATCTTCAATACTTAATTGCACTTCACGAACGAGTGATGAATCAAGAAGCTCTTCCTCTAACTCATAAACCGTGTCATAGAGCGTATTTCGATCGGAATACGTAACGGTAAATGGAACGGTATTCGCTTCTCCACCCATAGCAGCAGTTTGCGTGAACGCACGTACTTCAGCTGCGTCGTCAGCACGCTCTAAATCTCGTTCAATCGTTTCGATGAATTCAGCCGTCGAAATGGAGCGCTCGTCTAACGGCGTCATCGCAACAGTGATTTGAGCAGTATGCGCTCCTCCGGATTGACCTGGTTGGCCATTTGAACCAATCACACTTACATAATCATTTACTTCTTGGTAATCAGAAAGAACGTCTTCAATTTCCACAACTGCATCGGTTGTTCGAGACAAACTTGTGCCTGTTTCCATCTCTACTTCGACAGTAAACGAGCCTTGATCACTTTCCGGTATTAATTCTAGGCCGACGGTTGTTAAACCAATCCCACCAATTAAAAGTAAACCAAACGTACTAGCAATAACCGTTTTGCGATGGCCTAATGACCAATGCGTCATTTTCTCTAAGCCGCGCATTGTCTTCGTTTCGCGTCGTTTTGACTCATCATTTGCTTGTGATGGTTTTAAAACCCGACTCGCAATCATTGGAACAACTGTAATCGCTACAACGAAAGATGAAAGTAAACTAAATGAAACGGTTAATGCTAACTCTCTAAATAGATTTCCAACAATCCCGCTAATAAAGACAATTGGTAAAAAGACAGAGATGGTTGTTAATGTTGATGCAAAAATAGCTGCCATGACTTCTTTTGTTCCATCTGAAGCCGCTTGTTTGGCATTTTTACCTTTTGATAAGTGGCGGTATATATTCTCAATAACAACAATGGCATTATCGACGACTAGACCAATTCCAAGTGCTAGCCCTCCCAGTGTCATAATGTTTAAGCCAATATCAAGGAAATACATAAAGGCAAATGTAACGATGACAGAAAATGGTATCGCCAAGCCAATGATTAATGGTGTTTTAAGATTTCTTAAAAAGAAAAATAAAACAACCATCGCTAACACACCACCTATGATAAGGGCAGTTGCGACACTTTGAATCGCTGAGTTGATAAAGTCTCCTTCATCATAGAGAACAACAACATCAAGATCTTCATAGTCAACATCGTCTTGCAGTTCGCTTAAGCGCTCGTTCACAGCATTTGAAGTCTGAGTCGTATTTGCGCTAGACTCTTGCATGATTGATAAACTAATAGCAGGCTCTTGATTTGCTCTTGTTAACGTTTCTAAATCCTCTGAATCAATGGCAATGTCCGCGATGCTATCTAATGTTATCTCTTCACCTGTTTCTTGATTCACACCTATAACAAGCTCTTCAATTTCTTCAAGGCTTGTTAATTCATGGATGATACGCGTCGTTAAACTTAGATCATCTTGTTCGACCACACCACCTGGAACAGTGACATTATTCGCTTGTAGCGCACTCACAACCGTATCTTGATTGACACCGGCGTCAATCATGTCATCTTGATCGAGTTCAATCGATACAATTTCCGTGATGGTTCCAGATTCATTCACACTTGCCACTCCTGGCACTTGAAGAATCTCTTGTTCTAAATCAATTACATCATCTTGAAACGCTTCAATTTCTTCATTAGAAGTAATTGCAAGCTGCATCATTGGAAACATTGATGGATCAAACTTTAAAAAGCTTGGCTCTCCAGCACCATCTGGTAAATCGATTTGCTGTAAAGCGTTTATGATATCAAGCTCAACATCTTCAATCGAGCTACTCCAATCAAATTCAAGGAGAACAATGGATGATCCTTCTTGGGAGTTTGATGTCATGTTTTGCAAGCCTGATATGCTTGCCATTCTGTTTTCAATCGGTATCGTGATTTGGTCTTGCACTTCTTGCGGATTTACGTTTGGATAGCTCGTTGCGATAGCAGCAACAGGCGGGTCAATTTCCGGCAAGAGTTGTAGTGGCAATCGTGTTAACGAAACAATTCCCATAATGATAAAGAAAATCATTCCGACAATCGTAAACACGGGCCGGCGAATCGAAAAATTTGTCACGTTGGTTCCTCCATCATCCCAAGTCTTTTTATTTGCTATACACACCTTACACAAAACGAAGGTTAAAAAGCAAGCAAAAACAATTTAGACCTCTAAACTATTTTTATAAAAGAAAAACTTGCTTGATGTGAATCAAGCAAGTCTCATTATACGGTTTATGCTGGCTGTAGTTTATCTCTAAGCACCATTTGTAAAATACCGCCGTGACGATAGTAATCAACATCGACATCACTATCAAAACGTACTAGTACGTCAAACTCTGTTTTTGTTCCATCTTCAGCTACAGCTGTCACTTTCACGTGATCACGAGGTTTTACAGTATCATCGATTGCAACAGAAATACTTTCTTTTCCAGTTAAACCAAGTGATTCTGCACTTTCTCCAGCTTTAAATTGAAGTGGCAACACACCCATCAAGACAAGGTTAGAACGGTGAATACGCTCGTAGCTTTCTGCAATAACCGTTTTAATTCCGAGTAGGTTTGTTCCTTTTGCAGCCCAGTCACGAGAAGAGCCCATACCATAGTCTTGACCAGCGATCACAACAAGACCAGTGTTATCCTCTTTGTATTTCATTGCTGCATCATAAATGGACATTACTTCACCAGTTGGCCAGTAAGTCGTAAAGCCACCTTCTGTCCCAGGAGCAATTTGGTTACGAATACGAATATTCGCAAACGTCCCTCTCATCATCACGTCATGGTTTCCTCGACGAGATCCATATGAGTTAAAGTCTCTAGGTGCAACACCTTTTTCAATCAAAAATTTGCCTGCTGGCGTATTCTTTCCAATCGCTCCTGCTGGAGAAATGTGGTCAGTCGTAACAGAGTCACCAAACTTCCCAACAACACGAAGATCTGAAAGTGGTTTAACCGCCTCTGGATCTTTTGCGAGCCCTTCAAAGAACGGTGGGTTCGCAATATAAGTGGATTCATCATCCCATTTATAAAGCGCATCATCTGTTGTATCGATTTGATTCCAGCGCTCATTACTAGTAAAGACATCTTGATACTCTCGACGGAATAGTTCTGGTGTAACAGTTTGATCGACAATCGCACGAACTTCTTCCGTAGAAGGCCAAATATCTTTAAAGAATACAGGCTTACCATCTTTATCTGTTGTAATTGGATCATTTAACAAGTCAACATTGACTGTTCCGGCAAGTGCATATGCGACAACAAGTGGTGGCGATGCAAGGTAGTTTGCTTTGACAAGCGGGTGAATACGACCTTCAAAGTTTCGGTTACCTGATAAAACGGAAGTTACAGTTAAATCGTTTTCCGCAATCGCATCTTCAATTTCTTCTTCTAAAGGACCGGAGTTCCCGATACAAGTCGTACAACCATACCCTACAAGATGGAAGCCCATGTCTTCAAGGTAAGGCATTAACCCTGAATCGTTCAAGTAACCAGTAACGACTTTTGAACCTGGTGCAAGAGATGTTTTTACATACTCAGGCACTTTTAGCCCTAGTTCACTTGCTTTCTTTGCGACTAGCCCTGCCGCCACAAGCACATATGGATTAGACGTGTTCGTACAGCTCGTAATTGCTGCAATCGCCACTGCACCTGTCTTCATGCTTGTTTTACGTCCATCTTTATACGTAACATTAACAGTTTTGTTAAATTCAGACGGATCAAGTCCAAGACCTTGGTTGCCTGCTGGTGCTACAACAGCTTCTTGGAAAGATTTTTGCATTTTTGGAAGTTCAATTAAATCTTGTGGACGTTTTGGACCAGAAAGATTTGCATGAATTTGCGATAAGTCAACTTCAACCACATCGGTGTACGATGGATCTGGCGTTTCGCCTGGAACATACCATAGTCCATTTGCTTGACAGTAAGCACGAACCAAATCGATTTGCTCTTCAGAACGACCTGTTAAGCGCATGTAGTTCATGGCTTCTTCGTCTACTGGGAAGAACCCGCACGTTGCACCATATTCAGGCGCCATGTTTGAAATTGTTGCTCTGTCTGCAAGTGGCATATCTGCTAACCCTGGACCGAAGTACTCAACAAATTTCCCAACAACGTTCTTTTGTCGGAGTACTTGTGTTACTTTAAGCGCCACATCTGTTGCCGTTGTTCCACTTGGAAGTGAGCCGGTAAATTTCAATCCGATGACTTCTGGTACTGGGAAGTAAGATGGCTGACCAAGCATTCCAGCTTCTGCTTCAATACCACCAACACCCCAACCAAGAACACCAAGGCCGTTAATCATCGTTGTATGAGAATCCGTACCTACGAGTGAATCAGGGAATGTTAACAGTTCGCCATCTTTCTCTACAGCATGGACTACATTTGCTATGTACTCCAAGTTGACTTGGTGAACAATTCCTGTTGCTGGCGGCACGGCGTTATAATTATCAAACGCTTTCTTAGCCCAGCTTAAAAATTCATAACGCTCACCGTTTCGCTCAAACTCACGGTTCATGTTATAAAGCAAGGAATCATCTGTACCGAATTTATCCACTTGTACAGAGTGATCGATAACTAAATCTACAGGAATTTCCGGATTAATTTGATCCGGGTCTCCACCTAAATCAGCCATTGCTTTTCTTAACGCCGCCAAGTCAACAACTGCTGGCACCCCTGTGAAATCTTGAAGAATAACACGAGATGGTTTGAATGGAACATCAATTTCTTTTTGTTCAGCTGTTCCCCACTTCGCTAAATTTTCTACGTGCTCTTTTTTAATAACATAATCATCATATTGACGTAAAACTGATTCTAGCAATACCTTTACAGAGTATGGTAGTTTACTAACGTTCCCATAACCTGCTTTCTCTAACGCATCAAGTGCATAGTAATGATACGTTTTTCCATTTGACTCAAAAGAAGACCGCGCTTTAAACACATCTAAGTTTTTTGACATCTAAGACCCTCCTTATCAACTTCATCATATCGCATTGTTCCCAACTTGTCTAAGGAACGCACTTGAGTAAGCGCTTTTAATGTAAGCGATATAATTGCCCTTCATTAGAATATCAAAAGTTGACGAAAGTTTAAATCTTTTTTCGACAATTTTTTAAAAAAGGATAAGAAAAAGTTGACTCCATATACTGAAGAATGAAAGCGAGGTGGACGAAAAATGAAGGGGAATTCAAAGGCGAGACGCAATCAACCACAGCATCCTGAAAGCAATCAACCACAGAAACAAAGCGGTTCTCATAAAACAAAAAAAGCCAACCATGTTAGCCAAACAAACGGAGAAGGCTAAATAGCCCAAACCTTTTTGAAGCCACCGCATAGACTGTAATCATACCGGAACAAAAGGAGGTTACACAATGAGCGGTGGATTCGGAACAGGCGGAGGTTTCGCTTTAATTGTTGTTCTATTTATTCTTTTAGTAATTGTTGGAGCAAGCTGGTTCTAAAAGAAGGACTGCATCGCAGTCCTTTTTTCTTTTTTATGAGCCCGTTTTTGAGTACTGTCATTCATTTACATAAGATAGCGACTATACTTTAGCAAAAACATGGCACCAATACTGATGGCAAGAATAAGACTCGCTTTCCTCAACGAATCTTCCACATTTATATCGCCCTTTTTCATGAGTCGAAGCGACTTACTTGTGATTCCTAAGCTCACGCCGATAGCAAGTGTTAAGACAACGACGCCCCAAGTCCACCAAGACCCCCAATTAAAGACAAGCGGAATCCCTGTAGCAATAAGTAACACGAAGCCAATATGTGCGAATACAAACAGGACTCGATAGATATTTAATAATTTTTCTTTGAATCGTCCGCCTTCTTCAAGCCTTGCTGCATAATATAAAAATGGGAACGGTATACATAGGAATAAAACAAGTGAACTAAACATATGAGTCGCAAAAAGAATAATTTGAGACACCTTTTTCTCCCCCTCCATAGAAACCCTTCTTATTTTATGCTAAAGTAACAGCTAAGAACAAGTGAAAAGGAGGGCTAAATGTGGGTGACTGGTTTATGAACCTGATTGTCTTGTGGACATTTATTTTGCTCGGCTTGATGTTTATTGGTGGCTTTTTTATGTTTCGAAAATTTCTTAAACGAATGCCGAAAGAAGACGGAAAATCGATCTTAGATTGGCAAGATTACTACATAAATCAAGCGCTTCCTTTATGGCAAGATGAGCAGCGACAATTACTTAATGAACTTGTCGAGCCTGTTCCTGAGCTCTTTCGCGATGTCGCTAAAGAAAAAATCGCTGGGAAGATTAGTGAGATTGCGTTAAGAGAAAATGCGTCTAGCCTAACACTCGATACGATTATTCGTGGATATATAACGGCAACTCCTAAGAAGGACCATCGGTTTCTCATAAAAAAACTTAAACAAAAACAAATTGATTTAACACCGTACGAGCATCTGCTCGATCGACAATCAAAATCACGTAGCAAAAAAGAGTTTCAAGAAGCAGTTGAGAAAAAGAAAACGATTTAAAAAGATGCTCCCTTCAAAGTAGACACTTAACAACGTGCACACAATGGAAGGAGCATTTTTTGATTGGTCTCATAGAAGGACCATTAACCGTCTACATGAACGGTTTGTTAAAAAGACTGTTACAGGAACGATCACTTTATTAACTTTCATACCTTTATGGACAAAGAGGTGTGCGTGTTTGCACCATCATTTAAGAACCATAGTAGTTATATATGTTTTTTGAAATGAAATTCGTGACGGTTTCTTTTTTCTTATTTATGGCATCTTTTTTTAATTGAATTGCTTCCGCATTATTCTCTGCAAAAATTAACACATCTGCTATATGCATGACCATTTGATACTCTCCTGCTTGAAAAAGAGCCCGACAGCGATCTAAAATGCTTTCTTTATCACCAATAAGAGCAATATATTCTTTTGCAACGTCTAGCTTTTTATGAGGCTCAAGATCAGTTGGGTTTCCACTAAACCAGCCGGTATAGCGTCGATACGTACCTTTAATAGCAAAATCCAAGCTCCCATAATTTTGCGGTAGATACGGACTTTTCGCTAAATGTTCGGGTAAGGTAATTTGCTCAAGCGCATCTTCAAGAGGTCGATTTTCGTTAAGACAGCGCGATGTTTCGTCATAGACAAGCTTCAATGCGTCCACTACATCTTGAGTGGCAGCCATAATTTGTCGGTTTCCTTGAATAAGGGAGCCATGTCCGGGGAATAAGGCATTCGGCTGGAGTTTCTGAATATCTTCTAACCTTTCAAACCATTCACGTTCAAATCGATTGACTTTTAATGGATTTCCAATATTCGGGAAAGAAGAGATCATGAAATCTCCGCTATAGACAACCTTATCTTTTGGAATCCATACATAGCAATGATCGTCGGTTTCTCCTTTTCCATGAATTAAGTGAAACGTCTTATCTCCTAGCGTAAACGAATAGGTCTTATGAAAGGTCACGTCAGGTGGAATTGCTTCATTATGATCTCTAATAGGAAGTTGACCTTGAAATTGAATTTGATTGATTCGATTTGTATGATCTGCGAGTTTCTGATATTTTAAAAAGCGATCGTTTACAGCTTCATGCGCAATAATGGTCGTTCCTTTTTCTAAGTACGCATTTGCCGTGATCAAGTGATCGTAATGCCCATGAGTATAGATCATATAACGTATAGGCAGGGATGTCTCTTGTCGAATCGCTTTGTAAATTTGCTCCGCAAGTCCAGGATCAATATTCGTATCAATGATGACAATACCTTCCGTTGTATACACAATTCCTACGTTAGAAAACCCTTCTACATGCCTATAATCGTCTTTGAATTTAATGAACCTAACGTTCGTTTCTTCCATATATATATCCCTCCTTTTTCACCCACAAGACCCACTATATGTATAGAAAGGTTATTTATTCCTTCGGGGTGATGTCATTCTCTTTCTCAAAAAGAAAAAAAGCCCGCTTAGTCGGTATTCTTCAACTAAACAAGCTTTTTTTATAGCCATTATGCCGTAATTTGTTCTCTCGCTTGTAGCAAATACATTTTATGGTACAAACCTTCACGCTTAAGCAAGTTTTCGTGGGTGCCACGTTCAACTACTTCACCTTGGTGGAGTACTAAAATAAGCTGAGCATGTTTAATCGTTGACAACCGATGGGCAATCGCGATTGTCGTTCGATTTTGCTGCATGTTTTCTAACGCCCTTTGAATGGTTTCCTCCGTTTCAGTGTCAATACTAGCTGTTGCTTCATCTAAAACGAGAATGTCAGGGTTTCCGAGCATTGTTCGCGCAAATGAGAGTAACTGGCGTTCACCACTTGAAAACGTTGTCCCCCGTTCCCCAATAAGCGTATCGTACCCATTAGGTAATGCGTCTATAAACCGATCCGCGCCAACAAATTCACAAGCTGCTCGTACGTCATCTCTTGTATAGCCTTTACGTCCTAACGTAATATTGCTGGCGACCGTTCCGCTATATAAAAATGAATCTTGCAACACGAGTCCTACTCGTTTTCTTAGCGTATCCTCGCTAAAGAAATAGAGGGGTCGACCATCTATATTTATTTCCCCATGTTTTAACGGATAAAAGCGCATCAACAAATTAATCATTGAGCTTTTCCCACTTCCCGTATGCCCTACTAGTGCAATCGTTTCACCCCGGGACGCTTGAAAGGAAATGTGATGAAGTACGTTTGTTGTACCGTCGTATGAAAACGATACATCTTTAAATTCAATTGAACCACCTTGTTCATTAGCATTTTCACTTTCGTTAAAAGTGGCTCCTGGCGCGTACTCTTCACGATCCATTAAACGAAAAACTCTTCCAGCCGAAACAATTGCTTGCTGAAACAACGACAGCCGTTGCATGATTTGATTAACAGGTTCAAAAAAACGGTCAAGTAAATTAACAAACGCATAGAGTACGCCAAATTCAATAGGTCCTACAAAGGATTGAAAACCAAAATAAAGCAAGACAATTGAAATGGCCATTAAACTTAAAATATCAACAATCGGTCTCAACAATAGCGCATCAGCTTTCATCGCTTTCATTCCAGCTTGATAATGTGCTTCATTCATTTCTGCAAATTCTTTTTTCATTCGTTTTTCCTGTCGAAAGGCTTGAATAATTCGCATCCCTTGTACAGATTCACTCATTTTCGCATTGATTTCACTTACTTTTGCACTGACCGTTTCATAGAATGAAGAGCTTATTTTTCGATAGACTCGAAAAACAAGAAATAAAAATGGCAAAAAAATGAGACAGTAGAGCGCTAATGTTGCATTTAAATAAAACATGGCGACAAAGGTGCCGATCATGAAGATGCCATTTTGCACAAATACGGCTAGCACCGTTACATATAACTCTTTAATTGATTCTGTATCGTTTGTAATACGTGATACAAGTCCACCACCGGGCATTTTATCAAAAAAAGACAGCCCTAGTTTTTGCACATTTTTAAAGACATCTACCCGTAATGTTTGAATAATTCGCAAAGCGATTTTTTGAAAAAAGAGACTTTGTATATATTGACTTATAATGGCGACGAGTAAGAGGCAAATAAAAATTGACACTAGCCATGCGAGCGGTTCAGTTGGAAAGTTTCCTGTTGTTAAATACGTATCAATAAAGTGCGCAATTAATATTGGCTGAAGCAATTCTGCTGTTGCAGCAATCATCATAATAATAAATGCGACACTTAACATTTTTTTATGACCTTTTGCATAACGTAACAGCCTTAAGAAAATAGCCCGCTGCTGCTTGCCTGAAAGTACTTCATCTGTATGTTTCAATCTCTAGCCCCCTTGCTCCACAATCGATTCGAGCTGTTGGCGTTCGTACATTTCTTTGTACCAGCCGCCTTGTTCCATCAACGTCCGATGCGTGCCTCTTTGCTTAATCGTCCCTTCATCAAGGACAAGGATGAGATCTGCATGACTCACTGCGCTTAATCGATGTGCACTCATAATCAACCCTTGATTCGCCTGTTTTTCCTTCAGTCCAGATAAGATGGCTTCTTCTGTTTTCGCATCAACTGCCGATAATGAGTCATCAAGCAATAATACATTCGGTTGGCTTAAGATCGCTCGCGCTATCGAGATACGCTGTTTTTGACCACCTGAAAGCGTTACTCCGCGCTCTCCTACAATGGTTTCATAGCCTTCAGGGAAACAACTAATATCGTCATGCACACAGGCAAGCTGGCACGCGCTTACAATATCTGAAAACGAGGCACTCGGGTTTGTAAATGCAACGTTCTCTGCAATCGTTGCGGAGAATAAAAAGTGAT
Source organism: Alkalihalobacillus sp. LMS6 (assembly GCF_024362765.1). Taxonomy (NCBI): domain Bacteria; kingdom Bacillati; phylum Bacillota; class Bacilli; order Caryophanales; family Bacillaceae; genus Alkalihalobacillus; species Alkalihalobacillus sp. LMS6. The sequence continues at coordinate 2,054,722 of NZ_CP093302.1, forward strand.
CTTGCGGCACAAACCCAAACAACTCTTTTATACAGACAGGGTGTAGTTCCTTACTTTCTATACCGTCAAAATTGATTGAACCTGTTGATACATCCACCTCTCTTTGTAACAAAGACATCAACGTTGATTTTCCACTGCCTGTTTTTCCAACTAAAGCAATGGTTTCTCCTTGCTTGACTTGAAAATAGATGTGCTCAAGCGTTCGCTTAGCGGCTGTTTCATATTGAAACGTGTCAATGGACACGTCGATTTCTCCTGTTAACGTTTGTTTTACCGGTTGTTTAACAGGCTGTAAACTTGACTCTGTATGTAAAAGCGCCATAATCCGTTCATATGAGGCGCGCCCTCTTTCCACAACATTAAAAAACATCCCTAATGCCAGCATCGGCCAAATTAATAAACCTAAATAAAACACAAAGGTGGTTAACTGTCCGAGAGTCATGGTTTCGTCTATAACAAACGTTGCGCCAAACGATACAGCGAGTAGGTAACACAATCCAATTACACCAGTAATCGTTGGATCAAATAATGCATCAACTTTTGCGACGCGAATATTTTTCTCAACAACCATAGCAGATTCATTCTGAAATTTTTGATTTTCTTCTTCCTCTTGACCGAACGCTTTCGTCACTTTCATGCCGTTTATATTTTCTTGAACCGTTTGATTTAAGGAACTGAAAGCCGCTTGTGCAGATCCAAACCGTTTATGCAACATCGCACCGTAAAGGTTTGTTAATATTGCCATTAGCGGAAGAGGAATCAATGTAATCAGCGTTAATTCCCAGCTAAGCGTAAGCGCCATCGTCCCAATGACCATTCCACCAAGCAGCACAGCATCCACAATGGTTAATACGCCTTCACCTGCTGTTGCCTGAACAGCACGCACATCATTTGTTGAGATAGCCATAAGATCGCCTGTTGACCGTTTTTGATAAAACGATATTGGCATGGTCGTGTAATGATGATACAGCTGATTCCGTAGCTGTCGAGCAAGTTTAAACGATGCCCCATAAATAAGCAGGCGCCACAAAAACCGTAACACATATAAAAGGAGTCCAATAATTAAAATAATAGCGATGTAACGAATTAATATCGTTTGCGTTAACGTATCTGTTTGAATGAAATCGACAACACGGCCAATGATTTGCGGCGGGACGAGAGATAATAACGATACAATCGCTAAGATGAGCGAACCCCCGACATATGCTTTCCAATGGGTTTTAAAAAACCATGCTAAATCAATAAAAATCCGCATATCTTTCCCTCTCTTATCAATCGAAAAAATTTTCTAACAATAACAAACAGTTTAACAGGCACTCCGCTTCTAACGAAGTGCCTGTACTTATTTAGACTGTTGCTTTTGCATCGCTTTCATCATTTGAGTGATTTTCTTTTGTGATGGGTTTTGCCCCATTTGCTGCATCATCACGCGTAGCATTTGCTCATTAATCGGTGGGTTCTTTTTCAAATAAGACATCATCGTTTTACGAGCAATAAAAAAGCCAATTGCTACACCTGCTAAAACCGCAACGGTGTACCCTATAATATGCCAGATCAATGTTAAACCTCCTTCTCACACGTTCTACTTCTACTGAACCTTATCTATTATACACGAGCAAGCGTTGATTTTAAAGCACTTAAAAAGCATGCTTTACAGCACGCTTTGTTTTTCATACGGTTTTAACCATCCAAAACGGCGATCGTGAATATTTACTGCAAAGAAAAATCCCTCTACATCGCGGAGCGCATCGAAAACATCCGTCTCCGCTTGTAAATCGCCTTCTGCTTCTAGGCAAATTTTCTTTGCATCAATCATTAAAGCACATTGATTATCTGGATTACTTTTTGAGGCAGCTACATACTGATTCGCCGCTTTTTCTTTGTACTTTGCCGTGAACAACTGTTTAATTTGTTCTTCTGGCATAGATGTCGTAATATAATTAATTTGACGATCGTAAATCGGCTGAGTATGTGCCCGTGCTTTTTCCCTTTCTTCAAATAGCTGAAACAACTTCATTTCCTTTCCAAGGTAAGAGGATGCAACATCTTCCGTAACATTAAAAAGTTCATAGTATCTCATCTATTTTCTCCTCCGGCAATTGAACATTAGGAAATATTTAGTTTTATTATACCCGTTTTTTTAAAATATACTGTCAATTCATCGGGGAGAAGCTCACTAGTTTTGTCGAATTGCGTGAAAAGCAGTTCTTTTTTTAATTAATTGCCCTTTTCAGTACAAAAATTTCCGCCAAGGCCACATTTCTGTCTAAAATCACGATACCCTGCTTTTATCATTTAATTCGGTCTTTCTAAAGACTGTCATCCTATATCCAAAAAATAGGAACGTTCAATTTAAATGATATCCATCCTTTATCACGCGGATGGACGCTTTCACCACAGGCACAAGCGCGACATCCGTTTGCGCTACGTTATTACTTGCGCTTTTCTTTTCCGCGGGCAACGCCTCAACTCCTTCGAAAACGTCACTCTTGGACTTTCGGGCTGTTGCTTTTCCCCTCGGAGTCGCCATCTGCGCTAATGAGTGAGCCAGGAGAGAAAAATAAAGTTTACATATACACTAGTTCCATTCACTTTACTATAAAAAACTAATTTCAAACGATTAAAAAACACGTTGACGAGGCTCTTCATCAGCAGTTTCACATCTGAGGCTTTTTATAGCGCCAATGCTTACCGGTGGAAAACCCTCATCACACGTGTTTGATGGATGTTACCTTATTTTCAGCTTACGCAAATTACTTAAGCAAAGCTTTGACTTTGTTCACAACATTCTCAACGGTGAAGCCATATTCAGCAATAATTTGATCTCCCGCGCCAGAAGCACCGAACGTATCAATTGTTAACGTATCGCCTTCATCGCCAACGTACTTCGCCCATCCTAATGAAGCACCCATTTCAATTGCAAGGCGCGCTTTCACGTTTTTAGGGATGACCGCGTCTTTATATTCTTTCGGTTGAGCTTCGAAGCGATCCCAGCTTGGCATGCTCACAACAGATACATCAATCTTTTCTTTCGATAGGGCTTCTTTTGCTTTCATAGCAAGCTGGACTTCTGAACCTGTAGCAATTAAAACCGCATCTGGCTCGCCATTCGCTTGAGAAAGAACATAAGCACCTTTTTTCACGCCTTCATAAGCTTTCGTCGTTGTTTCTTCTTGCGTATCAACATTTTGACGGCTTAATACAAGTGCAGTTGGCTCTTTTTGTGATTCAAGAGACAGCTTCCATGCAGCAGCGGTTTCATTTCCATCACCAGGACGGATAACCGATAAGCCTGGCATCGCACGTAATGCAGCCAACTGTTCAACTGGCTCGTGGGTTGGACCATCTTCTCCTACAGCAATACTGTCGTGAGTTAATACGTATGTGACAGGAACGCCCATTAACGCTGATAGACGAATCGCTGGTCTTACATAATCAGAGAATACAAAGAACGTTCCTCCAAATACTTTTAAGCCGCCGTGAAGCGCCATTCCGTTTAATGCACAACCCATCGCAAACTCACGAACACCAAACCAGATATTGCGACCAGCATAGTTATCTCGACCAAAGTTGCTTTCGTTATTTAAATTGGTTTTATTTGAACCAGCTAAGTCTGCAGATCCACCAAATAGTTCAGGAACATGTTTCGCAAGTGCATTTAAAGCCTCTCCAGAAGATGCACGAGTTGCTAGACTTTTACCTGCTTCATATGTCGGTAACGCTTGATCGTATCCTTCTGGCAAATCACCAGAAAATGCACGCTCATACTGTTTTGCTAGTTCTGGATTGGCTTTCTTATATGCAGCAAAAAGTTCGTTCCACTCATCTTCTTTTTTCTGACCTTGTTCCTTAACAGATGTAAAGAATTCGCTTACTTCTTCAGGAATATGGAAATCTTTTTCATACGTCCACTTATACGCTTCTTTTGTAAGGGCTACTTCATCAGATCCGAGTGGCGCACCATGAGATGCAGATTTGGCTGACTTATTTGGTGAACCGAAGCCAATCACTGTTTTCACTTCAATTAATGTCGGGCGATCAGATGTTTTCGCTTCCGTAATCGCTTTATTAATTTCAGCTAGATTTGTGCCATCTTCAACAAAAATAACGTTCCAGCCATAGGCTTTAAAACGATCTTCAACACTTTCTGAAAACGACTCATGTAAATCCCCATCTAACGAGATATCATTTGAATCATAAAGAACAACAAGACGATTTAATTTTAAGTGACCAGCAAGTGACGCTGCTTCTGCAGACACACCTTCCATTAAATCTCCGTCTCCACAAATCGCATACGTGAAATGATCAACAATTTCGTGGTCATTTGTGTTGTAAGTCGCAGCTAAGTGACGCTCAGCCATTGCCATCCCTACTGCCATTGCAACACCTTGCCCAAGCGGACCTGTTGTTGCTTCCACACCTGCTGTATGACCGTATTCAGGGTGTCCCGGCGTACGACTTCCTAGCTGACGAAATGATTTCAAATCATCCAACGTTACATCATAACCTGTCAAGTGAAGAAGGCTATATAAAAGCATGGAACCATGTCCTGCTGATAAGACAAAACGATCTCGGTTTGTCCACTCAGGGTTTGCTGGGTTATGATTCATGTGATTCGCCCATAAATCCAACGCCATTGGCGCTGCGCCCATTGGCATCCCCGGGTGACCTGAATTGGCTTTTTCAATACTATCAATTGAAAGTGTTCGAATGGTATTTACCGCTAATTCTTCAATATTGTTTTTCATTTGTTACACCCTTTCATTCTTCGTACGTTTCCATCATAAACAAAATAAAAAAAATGTACAAGCCTGACGGAAGCTTGTACATTTAGTGAGGTGGATTTTGCTTTTGCGCTTTACTATCTTTTAGCTTTTGTGGGGTCACATCCGTACCCTCTTCATCAACAACTTTAACGGAATGTAGTTGGTTTTTGAATGCCGCACGGAACGTATTTAAATATTCTTTTCGAAGCGTTTGCTGTTCGTCTTTTTGCTGCTTCGTTAATCCTGATGTCTTCGCTAGTTGAGACAGTTCATTGATTCGGTCTAATTTTGATTTTGATAACAACGACAATCACCTATCCTTTGGTTGTCATCATAGCATCTTCATTTCGTTAGATCAACTCATCTGATTTTGTTTGCTCGTACTGCTGAAAACGCCGATGTACCGTTGCTTTTGAACAATGATAACCTAATCCATTTAACGTTACCGCAATGTCATGAAATGTTAGTTTCTTCTCTCGCAATCTAACAATTTCATCGATTGGAAGATCTTTTTTACTGCGTCCTCCACTACCTGTATCTTTTAAGTTCCGCTCTGGTTGATACCCCTTTTCAATTGCCCTTCTCATCCCACGTCTGATTTTTATGTTATGTAATTTCCGCTGATACTCTTCCACGATCGCTACGATTTCAAAGACCATCTCGTCTGCTTCTGATAGGCGTAAAGCGCCATCATTATGGCACGTATAAATCGTAATCCCATACTTCTGAAGTTGATATAGGATAGCAGTCTTCGCTCTCCCCCTACCTATTCTCGTTTCATCCGTGACAAGCAAATGCGTAAACGTTTGTTTTTTTGCTTGATCTAGAAGGAATAGAAGGTAATCGCGATCCAAGTCATACCCGCTAGCAACCTCAGAAAGACAATCACTCACTTCTATTCCATGTTGCTGAGCCATCTTCACTAATTCATCTTCTTGACGAGCTAAGGACGTTTGTTGACTTTCTTTATCCGTACTGACTCGACAATATAAAATGGCTTTTTTTCGTTTCATACTATGCCCCCCATGCAATGTTGCAGCGACTAACGATCATTTAAAAGGATTGCTTGACTTTCTGTATGGCTCGGTCGATCATCTACCTGCTCGTTCTCATCACTATCAAAGGATAACAAACTACTAAACATAAATAAAACAGTAATAATACCAGCAATAATAATTCCTTTTTCTTGACTCTTCTTCATTATCGATCACCCGTTCGCAAGAATATTTGTTCTTACTTAAAGATACTTCGAACTTTTGTTCGTGTCAAGCGTTTTTAGAACTTATGTTTGCGTTCGTATGTTCGATGTGCTAAAGTAAAGATAACGAATACATAGATAAAGCAGGTGAAGAGGAGTGTCTAAATTATCTACTAGACAAGAAGAAATTTTATTATTTATTAAAGATGAAGTAAAAAAGAAAGGCTATCCGCCTTCCGTACGTGAAATTGGGGAAGCAGTAGGTTTAGCATCAAGCTCAACTGTACATGGGCATCTTGCTCGCCTTGAGAAGAAAGGATACATTCGTCGTGATCCTACGAAACCTCGGGCCATTGAAGTGCTTTCGCTTGAAGAAGCCTTGGACGAGCCTTCCATTATTCGTGAACGCGCACGCTATATTCCTGTAATTGGTAAAGTTACAGCAGGTAGTCCCATTACAGCGATTGAAAATATCGACGACTACCTCCCACTTCCGGATCATATGTCTGGTCATGAACAAGTGTATGCCTTGGTTATTCAAGGTGAAAGTATGATCGAAGCGGGCATTTTCGATGGTGACCAAGTCATTGTTAAGCAGCAGCAAAGTGCCGATAATGGTGATATTATTGTTGCAATGACTGATGAAAACGAAGCTACCGTCAAACGATTTTTCCGCGAAGAGAACTACATTCGCCTTCAACCTGAAAACTCGACAATGAAGCCAATTATATTAGACAATTGTACGATTTTAGGGAAAGTCATTGGTGTTTTCCGAACCATTCATTAAACAGAAACAAAGAGCACTGGGAAACCCAGTGCTCTTTGTTTACACTCTTATTGATGGTGGACTTGACTGTCTGCCTCATTCTCTTCTTTTTTTCTTTCGCTATTTAACATGATTTTTAAGACAATCGCAGTAAGAAGAAACAAGACGCCTGCACTAATAAATACGTAAGGGATACCAAAGCTCGCTGCAATTAAACCGCCTGAGACCGGTCCTAATACGTTTCCTAAAAAACGAAAACTTTGATTATAACCGAGCACTTCCCCTTGCATCGATACGGGACACGATTGACGAATAAACGCTGTGGTGCAGGGAATTAAGCCTCCCACTGCTAAACCAAAGACGAAACGTAACACAATTAATTGCCAGAGTGAATCAACGAATGCTTGCGGAATAAAAAACACGCCAGACAAAATTAGTAAAATGAGCATTACCTTTTCGTGGCCCATTCGGTCGCCTAACTGTCCCCATTTTCGAGTTGATAATAAGTTCCCTAAACCCGTAATCGAGAATGCTAAACCAGCTAAGAAAGCCATATTCTCAACAGACCCGACTAAATCATTAACAAACAGAGCCAAAAGTGGCTGGATGCTAAACAACGCCATTTGAATAATAAGCGCCACGACCATCACCATGATCAGCATCGGCGAACGTACAATAAATGCCAATACCTCTTTTGCTGCATACCGCCGTTTTTTCTCACCTTTTTCTTCATAAATCACTTCTTTTACCCCAAAAACAACAAGTAGAGATGCAAGGGTTAAAATTGACGCCGTTAATACAAACGTTAACTCCATCCCGACAGTATCTGCAATTAGACCGCCAAATAACGGCCCTAGTAAACCTCCAGAAACAGTACCTGTCTGCAAAGTTCCGAGGGTTTCTCCAGCTGTACGCTTACTACTTTGTGCTGCTATTAATGCCATTGAAGCAGGGATAAACCCTGTCGCAAGCCCCATAAAAGCACGGAGAACAAATAACGCTTCGACGGATTGAACATACCCCATAAGAAATACCGAGATCGCAATCCCAAAACCAGTTCCAATGAGGACTTTTTTTCGTCCATAACGATCGCCAATTCGTCCCCAAATTGGCGCAACGAGAAAAGCAACTAAGAAAGAAATACCGAAAACAAAGCCAGACCATCTTTGAACATCCTCACCTGAATATTGTCCGAACGATTCAATGTAAAGAGATAAAAATGGAATCACCATTGTCATACTTGCACCAACAAACAAGTTGGCAAACCACATAATCATTAAATTACGCTTTTCCGCTTTTATACTGATCACCTTCGTTGTCTAAAGATCTTCCTTTTTATTTCGCAACTCTAAATATATGCGAAAAAAAAACAGGCGTCAAACGCTCTCTCCTAGCTAAATCTGTAAAAAAAGAGTCTAAACAGCCCGTTTTCTTTCATTTCATTCTATTTTCACACATAAGAAAAAAATTCATAGGATGACTATAACCAATACATAGGAGGCGAATGGAATGGATCTTTCAGATGAAATGGTATTGCTTATCACCATTCTTGTACTGTTTTTGTTACTCGTCATTGTAGGGATAATTTTGTTTTATCTTTAAACAGCTTCAAAAAAGAGAAAGGGTTTGGTACCGAATTTCAACTAAATTCGTTACACTCAACCCAAGCAAACGAACGTGGCGACGGATCTCTCCATATTCAAACCACAATTCTTGCACATACTGAAACAACGCTTCACTGGTGTGAACGTAATTCGGTAAACTAATTCGCCTCGTTATCGTGTCAAACGATCGATAGCGAATCTTCAAAACAATGGTTTTCCCTTGTTTTTTTACTCGTTCAAGGGAAGCTTGCACCTCATCTGCCAGACGTCTTAGTTTAAATAAAACATCTTCATCGGTTACAAGTGGTTGTGCATACGTGTGTTCTTTTCCAACCGACTTTCGATCACGATGCAACTTCAGTTGGTTGTTATCAATTCCCCTTGCTCGTTTATAGTAAGATAAACCAGCTTTTCCGAAATGATGAACAAGGTCAAGCTGAGTCATCCTGTATAAATCATCGCCTACATAGATATTCAAACGATGCATTTTTTCAGCAGTTTTTGGACCGATACCTGGGAACTTTTCTACGGCTAGTTGTTTAATAAACGTCAGTGCCTTATCTGGTGGAATTACAGTGAGTCCAGCAGGCTTTTTTACATCGGACGCGATTTTCGCTAAAAATTTATTATAGGAAACGCCAGCAGAACTTGTTAGTCCCGTTTTTTTCCAAATATCAAACTGAATTTGACGGGCTAATTTACTCGCGCTCTTTTCATTGTAATGATTATCCGTCACATCTAAATAGGCTTCATCAATGGACATTGGTTCTACTAACTCTGTATAAGTAAACATAATTTCCCGGATAGCGAGAGAAGCTTTTTGATAAGCTTTGTAGTTGCCTGATAGAAAAATCCCTTCAGGACAACGTTTGTACGCTTCATACGCACTCATTGCAGAGTGAATGCCATATTTTCTTGCTTCATAATTAGCGGTAGAAACAATCCCTTTTCCACCAGTTGTTCGAGGATGCTTTGCGATAATAACCGGCTTGCCTTTTAGCGCCGGATTATCTCGTTCTTCTACCGACGAAAAAAAGGCATCCATATCAATGTGAATGATTTTACGAGTGGTGTCTCGATTCGGTTCAGGAAGCTTAAAATCTTGCTCATCCATAAAAACGACGCCTCTTTCATTCTCCTTGTATACAACACCAGTATATACGAACATATGATCGAAGTCAATAAAACCACCTGATTTTACGAGGTTTTTATACTCGCTTTTATTGTAAATGGATTCATTTATAGCTTTTTACTTACACCTACCGTATTTGAGGTAATGCATTCCACCTAGCCATTTTGCTTATAAAAAACTTATTAGAACACGTACCTAACAAGCTCTAGGTGAATACACTGGTTTTAGAAAAAGGAGTGAAAGAGATGAATACTTATTCTAATGGGTATTTTCCTCAATACCCCTATCAAATGGGCATGCCGCACTATCATTCGAATCGACATTCACATGCAGCAATAAATAGGTTTCATGAATTCGTTCCTCATCAAACAAACGAATATCAGCAAATGCATCACATGCAGCAAAATAACAATGATTACTCTCCTCTACAGTCGAATCAACATCCATATGTTCAAGCGAATAGCCAGCATCTTCATGGAAATATGAAAAATCAATGTCAACAAATGAAAGATCACCATGTCGAATTAAAAATGACTGATGGCCAAACTTTGGACGGCATCTTAACAGAAGTTCGCGAGGATGGCGTTACGCTGTTGATTGGCGAAGACATTCATCAAGAAGAAGCTCGACAATTTGGTGGTTGGAGATACCGTCGCTATCGACCAAGGTTTTTCCCGTATGGAGGGTTCGGTGGTATAGGCTTTTTCCCGTACTTTTATCCACCTTTCTTTTTCTAAAATACAAAAAAGTAGATTGCGCTACAAGAGAAATTTTTCGTGTACGTGACTCATCACATCTTAATTAACGGATTTCTTTGTAGATTTCCCCTTAAAACCTCGCTAAAAAAGCGGGGTTTTACCATTAAATATAGTTATTTCTGAAAGCAGTCACTCAAAAGCTTCCTTTTTAACAGTCGAATCTCTGTAACTGCTTTTAACGTGTATTTTGTCCCGTCCCCAATACAAAAAACCCTCAACACAAGATGTGTCAAGGGCTTCCTCTTTTAATAGTTTTGCATGAACTGTTCGCGTTCCCACGGGTGAACTTGAGTACGGAACAGAGTCTCGCTTAATATACAATGTTATATTGTGCTTAAAACCCTTAAAAATGAGGGTTTTAATTTTTTCCTTCATTATATATAGTTATATCTTTTTTTAATTTGGGGACACCTTAGGGACAAGTTTAGGGGACAAATACATTTTCATTTAATAGAAATAAATAGCTTAATTATACATTTTCTTCTTGCTTTTATATACTATCGATAGTATAATATAAGTAAGGAGGTGAGATAGTGGATGTAGAAAAGATCATTGTACTTCTCGGAATCGTCGCAACGGCTTTCAAAGCTGTAACAAGCGGATTGAAAGACCTAGACGAGATCAAGAAGACAAAGAAAAAGCGACGCACTCCCGGAAAGAAGAAACGTCGCTCATAATCACCTGAGGGGTTAGCGCCCCTCTTCTAATTAAGTATATCACATCCACTAAATTATATGCTAAAAAGGTTTGGTTACACCAACATTGCTTTACTAGTAGTGCTATTTCTAATGGCTTTGCTGTGGGTTGATTTTGTTAACCCTGGACCTTTTGATATTATGTTCATGATTCTAGCTGCCATTGTTATAGCGATTCACTTTGTAAGGGTCATTCTATTTATTGTGTTTCCTAGGAGGGGTTAAAGTGAACAATCAAACTGAAGCTAATAAGAAATGGCAAGAAAAAAACAGAGAACGAACCAGATATCTAAGTCGTCGATCAACGACAAGAAGTTTTCTAAGGAAAGATGCAACGATAGAAGATATAAAAGAATTGGAAGCGATAATCAAAGAGAGAAAAGAAATTTTGAATCGAAGGGATTAGACATATAAATTTACTAAGAGCCTATTTAAATAGGCTCTTAGACATAAACATAATTCAACTAAATTTTGCTTTCAACTAACTCATATAGACAGCTTAGTAGTCCATTTGTGCATGAGTAGTCATCTCACTAAAATTGCTACTTTCTTCTAAAGAAAAGCTGAGCCCTGGACCGCCAAAAGATAGATCTACAGAATAATTAAGGTTTACTTCAACATCAGCATGAGCATAATTTCCATAGGCATTAACTAAGGTTGGAGTGACGTCTGAATTAGTTGTTATTTCGTAATATTGATAACCTGAAACCTCTAATGCATTAGCACCACCCGGATCGTTAAATAAATTCATTTTTAATGCATAACCTTGAGATTGGTGAATCCAATTAGAGTTGCTTGAATTATATTCTTGGTTTTGTGTAAGTAACTCGCCCGTGTTGTTATTATAACCTGTATACAATTGCTGACCGTAGCCTGAACCGCTTACTGGTGAGAATGTACTGTCAATACTAGTTGAAAGAACATCCATACTTCTAGTGACTGGCATTTGATCCCACTCAAATTCACTCCTCAAACGAGTATCATCTGTGAATGTCTGAATGCTTGTAGTAAGAGTTCTATAAGCTGTGGATGTAGTGTCAGTATTAAACGATTCAGGGGCATTTAATCGCTCGTAATACTCATCGGCTGTTAATTCTTTTTGGGATGGTGAATTATGAAAGTCTTGTCTTGTTGCAAGGCTGTCACCTACTGTGTCATATGTCATCTCAATATACTTTGTAGAGGAGGTTTCAGAGACCAATTCTTTATCCCTGTTATCATCAAATAACTCTTGAGACATATTTTGTATTTGTAACTCAGAAAATCCTATCTCTTTCAAATTATCAAACTCTTCTTCAGATATCAAAACACCTTCGTTATTTTCAAACTCAGAAGCTTGAACAGTACCACTGTAAAGTAAAAACGACACAGCTATTAATGGTGTTACAGAAAAAAGTTTCTTCATAATTGTAATTCCTCCCAGTTTTTTATTATAATTTGTTAATCAGACCTTTGGAGGTGCTTAAAATTAACATTATAGTTTTCATTATTTCAACGTTAGTCTTCTTGCTTTTACTTTTTATAGTCATTGAAAAAGCAGTGCAAAGAGGAATTGATGCCTCAAATCTTAGTGATAAAATCAACGAATATGTAAATGAAAAACAAGAAAATAAGAAAAAATAAAAAAACTATATAGTTTCTAACTACCCTTCACATAATCTATTAAACTACTTTTTTGGAATAAATTATAATTTATTCTAAAATTATGTGATTGAGTTGACACAAAAATATATTTATTTTTCCTAAGATTTAAGAGCCTACTTGATAGGCTCTTTTTCTTTATAAAATAAATCTTTCATATTAAGTTTAGTTGTTTATGTACTTGCTCAATTAAGTATAAATACCCTAATTACATATGATGTTCCCCTGCCACCCAAAGCAGGATCATGTAATTAACCCTATGGCTTTATCGTACTTAAAGCTCTCTTGAGACCTGGCTGAGAAGCGGGGTTTTGTTGTTTAAATTTTTCTTATTAAACTATTAAGTAAGATCAATAATTAGTTATCTATGTTAAAATGTTTTGAAACAATTTAAAATTAATGTTGGAGGTTATATGAAGGATATAATTTATTTAGACGTTGAACTAATGAACTCTATGCTCGCCCAACTGGAGAACGGACTAAAGACATCTTATTCTACAGAAGATTCAAAAAATCACGAACAATCAACAACAGCAAACTCTGGAAGTGAAGTAAGTTCAGGCGTAAACGCAAGGCTCTCTTTATCAACAGGAGCATTACCAGGAGGCTCTGCGCATCTGGGCGCTAAACTAGGAGGAAAAGGTACTGAGCTAAACAGTGAGACCGAATCACTAACGGAAGGTGAAAAAGACATATTAAATAAGCAGTTTCATGATTTCGCACTTGATAACTTATTAGAGCTACTAAAAGAACAAGATATGCTAACTGATCCTGAAGATGCCTCGGAGGGGTCTTTGCTAATAAGCAATGAACGTTTTAGATTTTATGACTTTGATTTAATTAAAAATGCTAACAATCCAGAACTGTTTAAGCAAGTAGCTTTAGGAGAAATCTTTATGTACGATATGACGTACGATGAGGCAAAAAAATTGTTAAGAAAACGAATCCTAATGCTCAAGATAGAGGAAAGATGGATATCGCCCGGAAAATTTACAAACAACATGAAGAAATAAATGACATTTTGAAGGTATTTAAGCAATTAAATGTAATAAATACGTACGCTAGTAACTTACTACCTAATTTAGTAATAATTAAGACTTTTGATAAGAAGGTCGGGTTACTTAAAGAAGCGAACTTAAGACAGTCTACTGCATCGCTATCTTTTAGAACAGACACATCTAGAAGAGCAAAATTCTTAGTAAGAGTCATCGGAAAAAAGGAAAAAGTAATTGACGGGGTGAAGAATTTACCTACAATGAATGAAACTGATTTAGACAGGTTCCCTACTTACATGTTAGATATACTTCTTGGTAATTTTAGAATTATTGAACAGGGCGATCTGGTGGTATCACCTATTGCTATTTTTTACGAATAAACGACAAATCTTCCCTAACTGTTCTTTTTCTTTCTTCGAATTTTTTAGATTTTTTTAATATAGATTCTTGAATTCTTGAACGTCTTTCACTGTTTAATTCTTTTCTTTTAAGATAATCATCTGTTTGACTTTTAAGAAGAGACGCTGCATTTTCAAAAATTTTTCTATTCATTTTAAAGTCGCCTCCTTAGATCGATAATATTAGTGTATTCAATACATGATTAATTAGTCAATTATAATTGACTAATTAGCTACATTTTACATTATTGAAGCTCTTTATAAACTGCCCACTTTCTGCCATAGTTTTCCCCGCCGAAGCGGGGCTTTTTGGATAGGCTACACTTAGTTGGACAGATTTTTTAAGGTCAAGTAGACTAAAATCAATATACTTGAGGAGAATCTATGATGACCAAAAGAAAACGTCGAACGTTTAGCGAGGAATTCAAAAAACAAATGGTGCGGCTTTATCAATCAGGAAAACCACGGAAGGAAATCATTCGGGAGTAGACTTAACGCCCTCAACGTTTGATAAGTGGATGAACCAATATGAAAACTCAGGATCATTTAAAGAAAAGGACAACCTTACAGAAGAACAAAAAGAGTTACGCGCACTTCGCAAACGAAATCAACAGCTTGAAATGGAAAATGATATTTTAAAGCAAGCCGCGCTGATCATGGGACGAAAGTAAATGTGATTCGTCAAAACGCTCACAAGTACTCGGTATCAGCAATGTGCATCGTCCTCAACATCCCAAGAAGCGTTTATTACTACGAAAAAAACGAGAAATCCAACGATAGTGTCCTTTCAAAAGAGATTATACGGATCTTTCGAGAAAGTTGGCAAACGTATGGCACAAGAAGAATCAAACACAAGTTGAAAGAATACGGACACGTCGTGTCCAGACGTCGAATTACCCGTATTATGAAAGAACAAGGACTTGTTTCTATTTATACAGTTGCCCAGTTTAAACCAACTAAAAACGCTTGTAATGAATCAGAAGTTGGGAATACATTAAATCGTGAATTTAGACAAGACCAGGAACTGAAGGTAGTTGTGAGCGACTTAACCTATGTTCGTGTCCAACAAAAATGGCATTACATCTGTTTATTAATCGATTTATTTAACCGAAAAATCATTGGATTTAGTGCTGGTGCCCATAAAAACGCCAAGCTTGTTCAACGTGCCCTCGCATCTGTACAAGTCAATCTCAATCAACTAGAATGCTTTCATACAGATCGCGGAAGCGAGTTTAACAATAAGCTAATTGATGATGCGCTAGAAGCTTTTAAGATTAAGCGCTCATTGAGTAACAAAGGAATACCCTATGACAATGCCGTAGCTGAAGCGACTTTTAAAACCATTAAAACAGAGTTCGTTCGAGGGAAGGTTTTTTCTAGCCAATACGAACTTGATCTTGATCTATTTGATTATGTCCATTGGTACAACCATATCCGAATCCACGGATCTCTTGGATATGCCACACCGACTGAATATAAAATAGTAAACCTTTAAAAAAGTGTCCGATTTACTGTTGCCATTCCACCAAGTATAATTAAGAATGAAAATTTTTATAATTATAGACAAATTACTAGTTTTTTTTCTACACCGAAGAAAGACGCTAAAAAGACATTAAACTATGTGAAAAATCAAATTGCATTAGGTTATGATATACCTTTTCCAAATAATATATCTAAACAACTTGATAAATTCACTACAAAAATTAGACAGGGTAAAACTTGTTCAAAATGTAACATCTTTTATTTTTCAAGGAAAATTGAGCATTCTCACTGCCCTATCTGTGGCGAACATAATTTGCTAAAACTTTACAAGGGAGATGAAATAAAGATGATCTATTCAGGTATTAAAGTTGATGTGCGAGGTTTAGCGCACCGCTGTCCTAAATGTGATAATGAAGAAATACTTTCTTCATTTTGTCATATATGTGGTATTTATCTAATTAACGAATGTTCTGGGTTTATTGAAGGCGAGATTATTAATGACCCGTTTTCGAGACAAATTTCATGGAAGGATTCTAACGGTTGCGGAACCACGCTGGAGGGAAATGCAAGATTTTGCATAAACTGCGGTAAAACTTCAACTTTTTATGAACAAGAACTTTTTTCAATAACATGGCAGGAGGAAAGAGAATTTGATTCAGAGAAATTACCTTTTTAATAAAATTAAGGGAGGCTTCTGTGTTGGCTAATTTTAAGAAGGTAGCTCCTAACAATTGGCGTTATCGACACAAATATACGGATGTATTCACTGGTGAACAGAAAGAACTAAAGAAACAAGGGTTTAAATCGAAACCTGAGGCAGTGGCTCACTTCACAAAAGCATTGGAAGAGCTTGAATCTGGTATGAATGTTCAAAAAGACTTAACTGTAGTCGATTATGTGAACAAATGGTATGAAGAATACAGAGTGAATAAGGTTTCAAAAAATTCATATCGATTAGACAAAAGAAATATTGATAACCACATTGCACCTTATTTCAAAAATCTTCTGCTTTCAAATCTTGATAACATTCACTATCAAAAGTTTATTAATCATCTTATTGATAAAACGAGCGCGAAAACTGGTAGGAAGTTAAGCAAACGAGCTGTAGAAATCATTCACACAACGATGTCTGGAGCAATGAAACGCGCTAAATATGAGAAGAGAATAAAAGACAATCCAGTTGAAGGTGCGGTCATCTACACCCCTAGAGAGAAGGTAAAAGCAAAATCACGCCACAAAAAGCTGAAATTCCTTCCTTATGAAAATATCAGTTCATTCCTAGATGCAGCTCTCGAAGATAATTACACCTACTATATGTTTTTTAAATTCTTAATTGAAACTGGTGTGCGTAAAGGCGAAGCTCTGGCTTTAAAATGGGATAACATCGATCTTGCTATGAAGCGAGTATACATTGAAGAAACCATTGATTATGAAGCGAAGAGCGATGATGAATTGTTTGATGAAACCAAGACTTACCGATCTACAAGAGATTTTCAAATCCCTGCTAGACTGGTCCAACAATTAAATGCCCATAGAGTGCGTCAAGAAGACAACAAGATGAGGTTTAAAGATAACTACAAATATGATCTTGATCTCGTCTTTTGTAGAGAAGATGGAAGCCCTATACCTAAGTCCACTCTTTTTAATGCCTTCAGAAGAATTTTAAGAAAAATCGATATGCCGCCACTACCTATTCACTCGCTCAGACATACCTTTGCAGTCCTCATGATTGAGTCAGGTGTGGAGATGCTTTACATTCAAGAAGCATTGGGTCACGAATCAATACAAATCACCTCAGACGTCTACAGTCACGTTAGTAAGCGTATTGAAACAAAGTCATTAGAAAGCTTCGAAAAGTACACCGAGAATATTTTAATTGGGGACACTTTGGGGACACGAACCCAAAACTAGACCTCAAAGTGTATTTTGTCCCCAAAACAAAAAACCCTCAACACAAGATGTGTCAAGGGCTTCCTCTTTTAATAGTTCTGCATGAACTGTTCGCGTTCCCACGGGTGAACTTGAGTACGGAACATATCCCATTCAATTTCTTTCGCTTCAATAAAGTGTTCAACTGCGTGCTCGCCTAACGCTTTCACAAGGACCTCATCTTTTACAAGGCTATCAAGTGCCTCGCCAAGTGATGCCGGTAGAGCTTTAATGCCTTCTTCAACACGTTCTTCTTTACTCATCACATAAATATTGCGATCCGTCGCTTCTGGAGGCGTCATTTTACGCTTAATGCCATCTAGACCAGACGCAAGCATTACCGCCATAGCAAGATAAGGGTTAGCAGATGGATCTGGACTACGAACTTCAACACGTGTTGACACGCCGCGTGAAGATGGAATCCGAATAAGCGGTGAACGATTACGCATCGACCATGCGATGTAAACCGGCGCTTCATAACCTGGCACTAAACGCTTGTACGAATTCACAATGGGATTTGTAATCGCCGTGAACCCTTCCGCATGTTCCAAGATGCCGCTTAAGAACTGCATCGCCGTTTTACTTAATTGGCTTTCTGTTTTCTCATCGTAAAACGCATTGCCGTCTTTTGTGAACAACGACATGTTTAAGTGCATACCTGATCCATTAACGCCGAATAAAGGTTTTGGCATAAATGTTGCGTGAAGACCATGCTTACGGGCAATCGTTTTGACAACAAGTTTAAACGTTTGAATATTGTCACATGCTGTAATTGCATCTGCATATTTGAAGTCAATTTCATGCTGTCCTGGAGCAACCTCGTGGTGTGAAGCTTCAATATCAAAGCCCATGTCTTCTAATTCTAAAACGATGTCACGTCGACAATTTTCTCCAAGATCTGTTGGAGCTAAGTCGAAATAGCCACCTTTATCATTGAGTTCTAACGTTGGTTCACCTTTCTCGTCATTTTTAAACAAGAAAAATTCAGGCTCTGGTCCGATGTTAAAACCAGTAAATCCAAGCTCTTCAGCTTGCTTAAGCACGGACTTTAAAATTCCACGTGGATCCCCTTCAAATGGCGTTGGCTCTTCTCCAGGTTTTCCAGGCTGGTAAATATCACAAATGAGTCGAGCAACTTTCCCTTTTTCCGGTGTCCAAGGGAAAATGACCCATGTATCTAAATCTGGATAAAGATACATATCCGATTCTTCAATTCGAACAAATCCCTCGATAGAAGAACCGTCAAACATCATTTTGTTATCAAGTGCTTTTGACAATTGATCCACAGGGATCTCAACGTTTTTAATCGTTCCGAGTAAATCGGTAAACTGTAAACGAATAAAACGTACGTTTTCATCTTGTGCAATACGCACAATATCTTCTCTTGTATAATTTGGCAACGTAACTTGCTCCTCTCACTCTGTTTGTCTATGTAATAAGGAATAAAATCCTTTTCACATGATGAATTACGAGTACTATGTAAATATCGTACTAAAGGCTTTTTTGTTCGTCAAGAAAAGTCCTTATTCTTTATGTTCCTCTTCTTCTTGATTCATAAACGTCTTTTGTACAGCTTTTGTGACAGCGAGCTTCACATGTTCATACGTAAGCCCTCCTTGCACGTAAGCTGTATATGGTGGACGTAGTGGTCCGTCCGCTGTTAATTCAATACTCGAGCCTTGCACAAACGTACCAGCTGCCATAATGACATCATCTTCATAACCTGGCATGTAGCTTGGCATTGGTTTAACGTGAGCGTTCACTGGGGAAGATTGTTGAATCGATTGACAAAAAGCAACCATTTGTTCTGCTGTTTGAAAATAGACAGCTTGAATTAAATCTGTGCGGGTTTCATTCCATTTCGGCGATGTCTGCATCCCTACTTCTTCAAGCAACGAAGCACTGTAATGTGCCCCTTTTACACTTTGTGCGACGACGTGAGGAGCCAAAAAGAATCCTTGATACATGTCAGTCAATGTTCCCAGCGTCGCGCCTCCTTCTGCGCCAATTCCTGGTGCAGCAAGTCGGTAAGACGCAAGCTCAACGTATTCTTGTTTTCCAACAATATACCCACCTGATTTTGCAATGCCGCCACCTGGATTTTTAATTAATGAGCCTGCCATTAAATCAGCGCCAACGTGACAGGGTTCCCTTGTTTCCACAAATTCCCCATAGCAATTATCGACAAAAACAACCACGTCTTCTTTAATTGATTTAACAAACGAAATGATTTCCTCTAGCTCAGCAATTGTAAAAGATGGACGATCGCCATAGCCACGAGATCGTTGAATCCCAATGACTTTTGTTCGCTCATGAATGGCAGCACGTATACTAACCTTGTCCATTTTCCCATCTACAAGATCGACTTTTTGATAATCAATTTGATAATCACGCAAAGAACCTTTGCCATTGCCACGAATCCCTACAATCTCTTCAAGGGTATCGTACGGTGTCCCGCTAATATACAAAAGCTCATCTCCAGGACGCAAGACGCCAAATAAGGCAACGGCAATCGCATGTGTACCTGAGACGATTTGATGTCGCACTAAACTTGCTTCTCCACCAAAGACGTCTGCATAAATCGCTTCAAGCGTGTCTCTTCCTGTATCATCATAGCCGTAACCAGTTGTTGGTGTAAAATGAAAATCTGCAACTTGGTGATCTGAAAAACTTTCCATCACACGATTTTGATTCATTAATGCAATCTGATCAACTTTTTGATGAATAGGATGAATTTTTTCTTCTGCGCGCTCTACGAGTTGGCGCATGTCTGTTGAAAAAAGTGATTCCATGTTTTGCTTCTCTCCTAGTTAAATTCAATCAGTTCTAGCTTATCACGTTAAAGAAAGAAATAAAATGAGTTCCGTCCTCACTTTATTTCTTAAACGTAAAATCTTCCTTTCGTAACGTTTCTAGTTCTGATTTTGTAAATTTATCTTCTTTTAACACCCTTACTGCTTGTAAACGAATCGCCTCTTCAATCATGTTCCGCATGTAGCGTCCATTACTAAATGAATACGCTTCTTCAGCCAATACATGTTTAATTTGGTCTCGACAGCGATTTAAAGCATCTTTTTCAATAATGTAATCCCGTTCTTTTGCCATACCAATTAACATTTCAATTAGCTCTTCTACGGCATAATTTGGGAACGTAATGGAAATAGGAAATCTCGAAGGTAAACCTGGATTCAGCGACATAAAGAAATCCATTTCTTTGGAATAGCCTGCTAAAATCAACACAAATTCATTTGCGTGATTTTCCATCCCTCGGACGAGCGTATCAATTGCTTCCTTTCCGAAATCTTTCTCTCCACCCCGGGAGAGAGAGTAGGCTTCATCAATAAATAGCACGCCACCTTGAGCCTGCTTTAAGACATCTCTTGTTTTTTGTGCGGTATGGCCAATGTATTCACCGACGAGATCAGCCCGCTCCATTTCAATGAAATGCCCTTTTGACAACACCTTCATTTCATGTAAAAACGAGGCAATCAATCGTGCAACGGTTGTCTTTCCCGTCCCAGGATTGCCTTTAAAGATCATGTGAAGCACTTGTTTAGGCGACTTCAACCCTACCTCTTTACGCCGCTCGCTTATATAAATCCATGCGTACAATTCTTTTACGAGTGATTTAATTTCTTTTAATCCGATGTAGTTTGCTAATTTATTTTCAAAACGAACGAGAATTTCATGTTTTTCTTTTTCTTCAACAGAAACAAACCAATCCGTGCTTGCACGCTTTTCAGGAGATTTATTTAATACGACGCTTATCCGCGCATTATTTTTTGTATGATGATTCGACATGGCTAGTGAGACCTCCCTCTAAACCCTTATCACTTTTACTATACGTGTAAGAAGAGAAAACGTGATAAACACCCAGATCTATATTCTTCTTATCTATCTTATGGTTCATCGTTAAAAACCATTCCTCGATGTCTTGATTTGATTACGATGGACAATCTCACTATTTTTGATAGAATTTAAGGAAGAGGAGGGCGTTTATGGAACAGAACCAGCTAAAAGAAGCATTTTTAAACCAACTCTTTCTCAAAGGTCGTAAGGCTACAACGATTCAACGCTATCACTATGATTTGAACGACTTTTTTCTATGGTTAAACGATCGTTCATTCATCGATTTAACGACAAAAGAGATTGAATCGTTTTATCAACATTTAATGGTGACACGCACCTATCAAGTTCGTACTGTTCGACGAATTTCTTCTGTTCTTCGTCGCTTTACGCTATTTTTAGTGGAAGAGAATGTCCTTCAAGATCACCCATTGCTTCATCACGAGCCACCATTGCTCACCCTTGAACCATTAACCCGAGAAGAGTGGATTAGTAAGCGTGAAATGGACATTCTTTTGCAAACAACACATTCAGAAAAAGGCTTAACAGAAAATCAACTTATCGCTCGCCCTCACTTAACTGAACGAAATTACGCCATCTTGATACTTTTAACGGAATATGGCATCACATTGAGCGAAGCATGTACGATTACGATGAACGATACGTCATTCGTGCAGCAAACCGTACAAATAAAAGATAGCGTAGAACGGACCGTCATGCTCGCATCAGATCATTCGCAACAGCTTTACATTTACTGGAGCAGTATCCCTGAGGCGGTTCGCCCAAGACTTCATACAAGCGATCCGTTGTTCGTTGCTTTTGATTTTACGAGAAGAACGTATCACTGGTCCTATGAAAAGGATGCGCCAAAAGCGTTAACAGCCATCGCTTTGCAAAAAATGATTCGAACGGAAGTTGCACGAGCCGGGTTACGCAAAGGCATTTCAGCGCAACATTTTCGGAATGCTTATTTACTACGTACCTTGCTTGATCCACTTAGCAAACAAGATCTGCAACAACATTTAGGCTTAAAAAGTCCGTTATCGTTACGAAGATATGTGTTAACCCTCGCTCATTTAACAAAACAAGATCAACAAGCTCTTCTCAGTTCGACCATATAAAAAGATCTCGGAACCGAAT
Source organism: Alkalihalobacillus sp. LMS6 (assembly GCF_024362765.1). Lineage (NCBI taxonomy): Bacteria > Bacillati > Bacillota > Bacilli > Caryophanales > Bacillaceae > Alkalihalobacillus > Alkalihalobacillus sp. LMS6. Next base: position 2,077,072 of record NZ_CP093302.1, read on the forward strand.
GGTCGCGAGATCTTTTTTTCTTCTATACGTCTGTTTCGCTTTTTAGCTGCACGTTTTTTTGCGGTGCAAACGTTGAGATTGCATGCTTATAAACAAGCTGTTGCTTTCCCTCCGTCTCAATAATAACCGTAAAGTTATCAAACCCTTTTATTGTGCCACGCAGTTGAAAGCCATTTAATAAAAACATCGTGACGGGAATCGATTCCTTCCTTAATTGGTTTAAAAATTGATCTTGAATGTTCACAGTTGCCTTCATGACGATAGCCCCTCTCTCTCTAAGTGTTTCTACTCTTAATTATTCGAGTTCACTTTTAAATTTCCTGCAAGAAAAATCGACGACTTTCGTTAAGATTTCATCCATAGATTGACTTGTTACATCAAACCATTCCACATCACTTTTATTTTTAAACCATGTAATTTGCCTTTTTGCATATTGTCTCGATCGGGCTTTAATTCGTTTAACGGCTTCAGCTAATGATACGTCTCCATCAAAGTACTCATATAATTCTTTATACCCGATCGCTTGAATTGCTTGACCCGTAATGCCTGCACGATACAGTTTCTCCACTTCGTCCAGCAAACCTTGCTCCATCATAAGCTCCACCCGTTGATTAATACGCGCATACAACATGTTTCGATCCATATTCAATCCGATTATGGCATAGTTAAATCGGGGTATCGATTGTTCTTGTTCTCGTTCCGAAAACCGTTTCCCAGTTGTATGGAGGACTTCAAGGGCCCGAATGACGCGGCGCTCGTTATTTGGATGAATCGATTCTGCTGCTACAGGATCACGTTCTTTTAACTGATCATACAAAACTTCCGCCCCTAATTCATGCGCAAGACGTTCTAATGTAAGGCGATAAGCAGGATCGGTTTCTGCATTTGAAAAAGAAAGATGATGGGTAATAGCTTGAACATAAAGCCCTGTTCCGCCAACCATAATCGGCATTTTTTGTCTGGATTTTAAGTCGGCAATCGTGTGCAACGCTCGTTTTTGAAAACTAGAAACTGTCCACGGTTCTGATGGAGGCAAGAGATCAATTAGATGGTGCGGCACTTGCTTTCTTTCATCAATTGACGGTTTTGCCGTTCCAATGGACATTTCTTGATACACTTGCATCGAATCCGCGTTAATGATTTCACCATTTAGTTTTTTAGCTAATCGAATGCTTAACTCTGTTTTTCCAACTGCAGTTGGACCAACAACAGCGATAATTGGATCTTTCTTCACCATGTTTCTTCCTTCCAAGCTTTATTATTTCTTTTGAATGATCCCATATTGAAAGGATGCATGTGGTCGATAGTGGACGGAGAATCCTAAACGAGCGAACAACGAACTAGACGTCGGATTTTTGAGGACGATCTTGTGTTTCGCCACTCGTTTCGCTTCTTCCACCACTTCTTCTGTTAACGATTGGTAAGATGCAAACTGTTTTAAACCAGCAAGACCTGGGGAGTGTATCCTCACCTCAAACATCGGATCAAAATAGACAACGTCGACGCTTTCAGACTGGCACGCTTTTAAATAAGCCACATTCTCTGTTTGAACGACGTGAATGTTTTGAAGGGATCTCGTAAACTGATCGTCTCCCTCAGACCAATTTGCTAAGCCGTGTTTCACAATAAAAGCAATGTAAGGATTGGCCTCCAGCCCGATTACACTCCCAGAAGCGCCAACAGCAACTTGGGCTAGTATCGCATCAGCAGCCATCCCTAACGTTGCATCGATCATCGTCTCTCCTTCTGATAGTCCGACAACTGATAAAAAGGGGTCATGCCCAGTTTTTTTCCACTGTTTATATCGTAATAAAGCTGCATTTGGATGGTAATAAAATGGTGCTGCGTGGGGGTCCCGATGCAGAATTAACTTATCTTTCGCTACAATTAACAGCGGTTGTGCACCGAACTCGCGGTAAAAATCTTCAAGAGAACGCTGCTGCCTGTCAATAAAGACGCCATTAAACTGTGCGACATAGGCTTGTGCTTCTTCTTTTAATCGATCCACTTGTTTTCTTGCGGTTGTTACGATCACATTTGTTGCTCCTCTACATCACACGTTTGAACATTTTTTCTAATTCATAAGTGGTAAAATGTATAATAATTGGTCGTCCATGCGGACATGTATACGGTTCTTCACATCTTCTTAACGTTTCTAACAGCTCAAACATTTCGTCGTGACGCAAGTGGCGATTTGCTTTAATCGCCGCTTTGCAACTCATTAAAATGGCAGCTTCTTCTCGTAAGTTGTAAAGATTGATTTGTTTTGTTTGTAACAACTGGTCAATGATTTCGCGAATAGACGATTCTTCGTCTCCTTTTGGAAACCATGTCGGATGAGACCGTACCATATACGTATGAATGCCAAACGGCTCGAGGATCAGTCCAACCGCCTCTAATTTTTCCGTTGACTCTTCAATGACTGCCGCTTCTCTTGCAGTGAATTCAAGTGTTAATGGCACAAGTAAATCTTGGATTGTGGAGATTGGTTCATGCAGTTTTTTTCGGAAATACTCATACTTAATGCGCTCTTGCGCCGCATGTTGATCAATGAGATACATCCCATTCTCGTTTTGCGCAACGATATACGTCCCATGCATTTGCCCTACTGGATAAAGAGGTGGGACCGTTGATACACGCTCTGCCACGGCCACCTGCTTCACGTCTTCAATAGGTGATTCTGTGGCTTGATCTTGTTTCTCCAAAGTCTCTCGATCCAACTCATTTACTTCCTTAAACTCTTCAGGTTCGTAAATGTCGCTTTGAATTGTCTCTTTTAGCGAAGGCTGATCGTTTTCCACATAGTTCGGTTTTGGTTCGTAAATGATCGGCGCTTCCGACTCTGTGACGTGCTCTTGTTTAGGCTGGACCGGATAATTGAGTGAAAACGAAAGTTGCTCAGACGGTTTTTTATCAGGAGCTGGTTGCTTCGTTGATTGCGGAATGAGCGTTTCCTTCGCAAAGACATCTTTAATGGAACGGGTAATGACGTCCGCTAACGCTTCTTCTTTACTTAAGCGAACTTCAAGTTTTGCAGGATGAACGTTGACATCAATTAACGTTGGGTCCATTTGTAATTTTAAGATCGCTAACGGGTATCGACCAATTGGTAACAGCGTATGAAAGCCTTGTTGAATCGCTTGCGCTAATTTGTAATTTCGAATATAGCGGCCGTTAATAAAAATGGACATATACTGCCGACTCGCTCTTGTTAATTCAGGCTTTGCTACATATCCTGTTAATTGATAATCGAGGGATTCGCCCTCGACTGGTACCATCATTGACGCGGTTTGTCGACCGTACACTTCTGCGATCACCTGTAGCAATCGGTCGTTTCCAGTCGTTTTAAGAATCGTCTTTCCATCACTTGTATAGTGGAACGCGATAGCTGGATATGCGAGCGCCATTCGATTAACGACATCACTCACATGTCCAGACTCTGTCAGTTTCGTTTTTAAATATTTTAACCGTGCTGGCGTATTGTAAAACAAATCTTTAATGAAAATGCTTGTCCCTTTTTTGGCACTTGAAGGCTGGCGATCCACCACTTCTCCACCATGAAGTGTGAGTTCAACTCCCTGCTTCCCTGTACTCGTTTGCATGGTCACGGTCGAAACGGAAGCAATACTTGGTAGCGCCTCACCTCGAAATCCTAATGTGCGGATGGAAAACAGATCGCGATCATGTTGTAATTTTGAAGTAGCGTGACGTAAAAATGCGGTGTCTACTTCGTCTGCTTTAATGCCATGTCCATTATCAACAATTCGAATGGACTCCATGCCACCTTCTACAATCTCAATTAATAATTGAGTTGCCCCGGCGTCAACTGCGTTTTCGATTAATTCTTTTACAATTGATGCTGGTCGCTCTACGACTTCTCCAGCAGCGATTTTATTTGATAATGAATCATGGAGCTGCCGTATGGTTTGCATGTGATTCACCTCATTTTCGTTTTAGTTCCATTTGCCATTCATTCATTTTTTGTATGGCTTCAAAAGGCGTCATATTCATAAGATCGACCTCTTGAATAGCTTTCATGATGGCTTGCTCTTTTTTGGACGTCTTTTGCTTTTTTTCATCAGCTACTGGAAACAGACTTAATTGTTCTGCCTCTTCACGAATCGCCGCCACTTCTTTTTTTGCAGCCGTTTCCGGTAGGACTTCAGTCGTTTCTTTGGCTTCGAACGTTTCTAATAAAACATTCGCTCGATCCGTAACCGATTTAGGCAAACCTGCTAATTCTGCCACATATACGCCGTAACTTCGATCTGCTGCACCTTCGATAATCTGGTGTAAAAAGACGACTGTACCGTCTTCTTCTACTGCAGAAACATGCACATTTCTCAATGTCTCGATTGTGTTCGCTAGCGCCGTTAATTCATGATAATGTGTGGAAAACAACGTCTTCGCACCAATTGATTCATGAATATACTCAATGATTGCTTGCGCCAAAGCCATCCCATCATAAGTGGACGTTCCTCGACCAATTTCATCTAAAATAATTAAGCTGTTCGCCGTTGCTTTTGTCAACGCATCTTTTGTTTCCATCATTTCAACCATAAACGTGCTTTGACCGCTCGCTAAATCATCCGCAGCACCAATTCTCGTAAAGATACGGTCGAAAATAGGCATGGTTGCCCGTTCAGCCGGAACGAAGCTACCAATTTGCGTTAAAATGGCGCTTAATGCAAGCTGCCGCATATACGTTGATTTTCCGCCCATATTCGGTCCTGTAATAAGCAACATATCTCTGTCTTTCGTTAAATTAATTTCATTTTCCACAAAGGTTCCACGCTGAATAACCGTCTCCACGACAGGGTGGCGGCCTTGGACAATATCAATATCGCGTGTTTCTGTCACTGTTGGTTTCACATAGCTTTGAGTTTCAGCGACTGTCGCAAAACTTGCCAGCACATCCATTTCACTAATTTCAGTGGCAAGTTTCTGTAAGGAAGGCACATAGCTTTGGACGGTCGTGCGAATCGCAATAAACAGTTCATACTCTAACGCAGTTAAGGACTCTTCCGCTTCCAAAATAAGCGCTTCTTTTTCTTTTAAATCAGGCGTAATGTAGCGTTCTGCGTTCGTTAACGTTTGCTTTCGTTCATACCTTCCCTCAGGAAGCAAATGGGTATTCGCTCGCGATACTTCGATATAATAGCCAAATACTTTATTGTAGCCAACTTTTAAAGAACGAATACCGGTATATGAGCGCTCCTGCTGCTCAAGTTCAGCAATCCATTGCTTGCCATTTCGACTTGCATCACGAAAGCGATCAAGTTCTTCATGATAGCCGTCTACAAGGATGCCTCCGTCGGTGAGTGATAAAGGTGGATCTTCCACAATACTTTTTGATAAAAGCGTAACAAGCTCGTCATAAGAATCAATTGCGGATAGCCAGCTTTTTTTTATGTCCATTTCTTCTAACTGCTCTTTAATGGCTGGTAGCTTCGTTAGAGACCGTTTTAACTGAACGAGCTCACGAGCATTCACGCTCCCGTATGCAATTCGAGCTGCAAGGCGTTCAATATCATACACTTCTTTTAGCAAATCTCGTAAAGCTTCGCGCTGAAAGAAAGCATCGTAGAATTGCGACACAAGCTGTTGGCGTGCTCGAATCTCGTTGGCATGGACTAAAGGACGGTCGATCCATTGACGCAATAAACGTCCTCCCATTGACGTGACAGTTTGATCAATAACCGATAACAATGACCCTTGTTTTTTCTTTTCTCTTAATGTCTCCACTAGCTCTAAGTTGCGCTTAGCATGGATATCAAGTTTTAAATAGTCATCCGTTGAAAGATAAACGGCTTCTTGAATATGATGGAGTGACTGTTTTTGTGTTTCCACTAAATAATGAAGCAAACGATAATACGCTTTACATAATACCTCGTGCTGAATTGATTGCAGGAGGTGGGCATATTCTGGCAGCGGTTCTTCTTCCTGACGATACGAAACGAGAAATGATTTGTTTGCATCTAACATTGTTTTAAGTTTCTCATCAACATCCACTGGCGCAACAATCTCTTTTGACTGACTTGTGACGATTTCTTGCATTAATTCATCGAGAGAACCATTTATAAGCGTGACATCACTCTCACCTGTTGATAAATCACAGCGTGCAAACCCGTAAGTGTCCCCTTCCACAGCAATTGCTACTAAGTAGTTGTTTTCTCGCTCAGCCAGAAGTTTACTATTCATTAACGTTCCAGGAGTCAACAGTTTTGTCACTTCACGTTTGACAACCCCTTTTACCATCTTTGGGTCTTCCACTTGTTCACAGATTGCGACTTTATACCCTTTATCAATTAATTGCGTCATGTAGCTTTCAGCAGAGTGATGGGGGACACCACACATCGGAATGCGGTCCTCTCCTTGCCCTCGCCCTGTTAACGTGATTTCCAATTCTTTCGCAGCTGTTTGTGCATCGTCAAAGAACATTTCATAAAAATCGCCTAAACGAAAAAAGAGAATCGCATCTTTATAGTTTTCTTTTATAGCTAAATATTGTTTCATCATTGGCGTAATACTCATAACTGCCTCCGTTAATCCTAAAATCTTACGTTATTATATCATAGTAAAGCCCTCTCCTTCATTCAAGAAAAAAAAGCCAGCTGTACAATTCAGCATGGCTTAAGACTTATCGACTTCTTCTTGTAAGAAATTCGGATCAATTTGCTCATAATCGTCATCTGATAGATCACCTGAAATGGCATCCAATGGGTATTCTTCAATCACACCCTCAGGGTTTACAGCGACAGCGACTTTTGTTTCACCAATACACTCTACAACAAACTCTCTTTCGACTTGCACATCAACAGAGTGTCCGTTTTCACTAATAACGGCTTCTAACGTGTTTGGTTGCTGTACCGCTTTCGCCACAACGTCAAGTTCTTCTGAAATAACGTTTTCGTCTTTCATCGTTAAAGGCACAATATCCGTATAGGAAACGGTTTGTGTGGCTACTTCTGTCTTTGTGTTGTTTCCGTAAGAGTACCACACATTAATGTCATACGTACCGCTTACTTCAATCGTATCTCCTCGTTTTTTCGCACTATACGTATGATTAATGATCCAACAACCTAAGATGCTTGACGGACGTTCTGTTGGTCGAATATGATGCGTCGCTTCTGAAAATTTCCGCCCTTTTCCACAGACTGCTTTCGTAATAATTTCACGATAACTCCTTGGATCAGCCATCCTGTTCCCTCCATTCACAATTCACCTAATCAAATAGGCAAACGTCCTAATTCCACACCGTATGCACATGGCACTAAAAAGGTGCAAGGCTTTCAATAGACGCTTCTCTATTAAGCTATGTGATGGAGAACTTGTTTAGACCATTAAAAAACACGCCTATGTTAGAACGAGTCTAACATAAAGCGTGCCTGCTACTAACAGCTATGGAAAGGGCTTTTGGATGTAGTCCCACGCATAACATCGCCATCCATTGAACGGACGACTTCATCTGTCACGCGCTTAGATACAGTATTCGTAACGATTTGCAGCAACTCATTTACTTCAACTTGGCTTCGTTTAAACTCTTGAACAAGTGGAATATCATCAATCTCGTTATGAAGCTCGTCAATTTTCGCTTCTACTTCTTTTAATGCTTCCATTTTTCCGTAGTGTCGTAAATTAACGGCTTCTTTTTGATGTCGTTTAATTTCTGCAATCATTTCTTGTACACGTAAATGTTCATTAATTTGCTTCTCTGCTTTTTTAAAGAAATCCACTTCTTCCGTTTGCGCAAGCATTGTCGCTAATTCTTTCGCTTTTGCACGGATATCCTTTTTTGTGTATAGTGTGCTCATCAAGCACGCACCTCCGCCGTTTCCACAATTTTTCCATTTAGAGACCATGTTCTTGCTTCGGTTACTTGTACATAAATAATTTCGCCAATGACTGACTTCGGTCCAACAAAGTTTACCAATCGATTTGTACGTGTTCGTCCAGCCAATACGTCTGGATTCTTTTTACTCTCACCTTCAACAAGCACTTCCACAATCTTATCCTGATAATCTAAGTTACGCTTTTCCGAAATCTCGTTTACCAATGCATTTAAACGAGCCAAACGCTTTTTCTTCACTTCCATCGGCACATTATCTTCCATCCGCGCTGCCGGCGTTCCTTCGCGTGGGGAATAAATATACGTGAATGCAGCATCAAACTGCATCTCTTCCACTAATGTAAGCATGTCTTCAAATTGCTCATCCGTTTCATTCGGAAAGCCGACAATTAAATCGGTTGTAAATGAAGCGTTTGGAATGGCTGTTTTAATTTTCTTCGCAAGGATTTCATACTCTTCACGAGAATATTTTCTACCCATCAATTTCAAAACATCGCTATTCCCGTGTTGAACCGGTAAATGAATGTGCTCAACAAGATTTCCACCTTGCGCCAACACGTCAATTAAGTGATCATCAAAATCGCGCGGATGGCTTGTTGTGAAACGGACGCGCGGAATATCAATTTTATGAATGGCATCCATTAATTCACCAAGGCCACCGTAATCACCAGGAAGATCTTTGCCATACGCATTGACATTCTGACCGAGTAACGTCACTTCCTTATAACCTTGACGAGCTAAGTCACGCACTTCATGAATAATATCTTCCGGTAAACGGCTGCGCTCTTTCCCTCTTGTATAAGGCACAATACAGTACGTACAGAACTTATCACACCCGTACATAATATTTACCCAAGCTTGGGTTTTATTTTGACGTTTTCGCGGCATGTTTTCTACTACGTCGCCTTCTTTAGACCATACTTCAACAACCATTTCTTTTCCGAAAATGGCGCCTTCTAAAAGGTTCGGCAAACGGTGAATGTTGTGCGTGCCAAAAATTAAGTCAATGTGATGGTGCTTTTGTAAAATGCGATTCACAACCGATTCTTCTTGCGACATACAGCCACAAACACCAATAATCAGTTCGGGTTTTTCAAGCTTTAGTGGTTTTAGATGGCCAATTTCACCAAAGACTTTGTTCTCCGCGTTTTCCCGAATCGCGCATGTGTTTAGAAGAATGACGTCTGCTTCTGTTGTTTCTGTCGTTTCTTCAAAACCCATCTCGAGCAACATACCTGACATGTTCTCAGAGTCATGTACATTCATCTGACATCCATATGTACGTATCATGAATTTCTTTCCTGCTCCGAGATTGGCTAATTCATCCGGAACAATTTTATCGGGACGTATCACTTGAACGTCTTCACGCTTACGCTTTCGACCTGACCGATAGTTCGGCTGATCGTAAATCGCTATTTCACGACCTTTTATTTTCACGACTTGCTTTTCATCGTCTTCTGAAACAATTCGTGCATCACTAAAATCAAAGTAATGGCTGTAATCTTTCGCCTTCTTTTGATCAGTCATTTCAATTAATCTCCTTCCTTGCAAACAATCCATACCCTTCATATTATACGTGGCAAAGCAGTAGAACACAATGACAACACGTATTTTCATCTGCTCCTATTGTTCATGCGCATAATTCCTGCATTTCTATCATTGATTAGTAGTAATCTTTCTTACTGCATTGGAGGGAACATCATGATTACGATTGGGGGAGACCCGCTAGACGTAACAACCTTACCCGCTTTATCAACCGTGGAAACAGCTATTATACAAAGCTTATCAGCTCAAAATGTAACGTACGACTACTCAAGCATTCGCGATTTAAGTTTTGAACTAGCCCTACGTAAACATACCATCCAAGCTTCGATTCAATTGTTACAAAGTGGCGCGCGTTTTGAATCATTTATGCGCTCCTATTGCAATCCTCACTATTGGAACCGAATGCCTAATGGTGCCTTTCAATTAAAACCTTTCGTGAGCCCATCTGATGCGATTGACGATATTTTTCGCAATGGACAGCTTTACGGATTTGAGTGCGCAACGGCAATTATTATGATTTTCTATAAAGCCGTTAAAGACTCAATCGATCAACAATCGTTCGATCAGTTGTTTCAACAACTCTATTTATATTCGTGGGAACATGATGAAGATTTGCAGCTGGAGACCCGCCCAGGAACCGATTATGTGATTGGCGACTGTCTCTACTTTGACAACCCTGATTTCGCACCGCAACATTCTGTTTGGCGTGGGGAAAACGTCATTAAGCTCGATCAAAACTTGTATTATGGTCATGGGATTGCGATTCGAACAGCAGAAGAAATTGTTTATCACTTAAATCGACTACGTCGCCCTGGCTCGAGAAGGCCTGCTCATTTGCTTCCCCAAGTAACACGATTAAACTTTAGACTCGTGCGAACATTTTCACGTAGTGGTTATACCCCGCGCACGTCACTTGATTCCGCGATTCACGTTCGTCACAGCGGACGGTCCCATTTAACGTAAAAAAAGAGAGAAGATGTCGTTGGGACACCTTCTCTCTTTTTATCTTGGTTCAATAATTAATTTAATGGCTGTTCGTTCTTCTCCGTCAATCTCTATATCCGTAAATGCTGGAACACAAATGAGATCAATTCCGCTTGGGGCAACGAACCCTCGGGCGATCGCAATTGCTTTTATGGATTGATTTAGTGCGCCTGCACCGATGGCTTGAATCTCTGCAGCTCCTCGCTCACGAATAACGCCTGCCAAAGCTCCTGCTACTGAATTTGGTGTCGACTTTGCTGATACTTTTAACACTTCCATTTCTACCCCTCCTTTAGCAAATAACAGTTCAATCACTTCAAGAATGAATGCTTGATAGCAATCAGGCGATTTGCCTTATTACATCTATATTTACAGGGAGGGACAGATATGCCTTAATAAATGACTTGCTCGTCTGTACGTGTGATTCGCGAGAGTTGAGTGGCTTTGAGGGTTTTATCATTAATCGTAATTAGACAAGCATTTAGCTGTCTTTTTCCTTCTGCTACCTCAAACTTTGCAGGAAGGCTTGTTAAAAATTTGTGCAGCACAGCTTGACGATCCATTCCTAAAATGCCGTCAAGAGGACCCGTCATCCCGACATCCGATAAATAAGCGGTTCCACCAGGTAAAATCCGCTCATCAGCAGTTTGTACATGAGTGTGTGTCCCAATTACCGCGCTCACTCGTCCATCTAAATACCAACCCATTGCTTGTTTTTCACTCGTCGTTTCAGCATGGAAATCAACAAAAATCACATCTGCTTGCCCATCAATTTCTTTTAAAATGTCGTCAACCTTTTGAAACGGACAATCAACAGGATTCATAAACGTTCTACCTAATAAATTGATAACAGCCAATTTCACTTGGTTTATATTAATAATGCGGTAGCCAACACCAGGCGCCCCTTCTGGATAGTTCGCTGGTCGGACAAGAGAGGTTGCGTCATCAATAAAGGAGAAAATCTCCCGCTTGTCCCATGTGTGGTTTCCAAGCGTCACCATTTGTGCACCTTGAGCTAAAAAGCTTTTGTAAATTTTTTCCGTAATGCCTTTTCCGTGCGCCGCGTTTTCACCATTGATGATCGTGACCGTTGGTTTATATTCTTGCTTTAACTGTTTGATATGCTCGGTAATCATGTCTCTTCCTGGAGAGCCAACCACATCGCCGATAAATAAGATTTTCAAAAAACCCCTACTTTCTCATTCATTTAAAACTCGTTTTCTTTCGTTTATGATCAAATGAAACCTCAAAAAAATAAAGTGGCTTTCGCCACTTTATTTTGCATATTCGACTGCACGAGTTTCGCGAATAACCGTAACGCGTATATGACCTGGATAATCTAGTTCTTGCTCAATTTTTTTCGTAATATCTCTTGCCAGACTATGAGCAAGCGTATCATCCACTACGTCAGGCCTTACCATAATGCGAACTTCTCGACCAGCTTGAATCGCAAACGTCTTTTCAACACCATCAAATGACTCAGAAATTTCTTCAAGCTTCTCAAGTCTACGAATGTATGTTTCAAGGGTTTCACGTCTCGCACCAGGTCGTGCAGCGGATAATGCATCTGCTGCTGCAACAAGCGTCGAGATAATAGACGTTGCTTCTACATCACCATGGTGGGAAGCAATCGCGTTCACGACAACTGGGTGCTCTTTGTACTTCGTTCCTAGTTCAACGCCAATTTCAACGTGACTTCCTTCTACTTCATGATCAATGGCTTTCCCAATATCATGTAGTAAGCCAGCACGTTTTGCTAGTTTAACATCTTCACCAAGTTCCGCAGCCATTAACCCCGTTAAATGCGCCACTTCAATGGAATGTTTTAAAACATTTTGACCGTAACTTGTACGGAAACGAAGACGACCTAAAATTTTAATTAAATCAGGGTGGAGTCCGTGAACGCCAACCTCAAACGTTGTTTGTTCGCCGTACTCACGAATCGTCTCATCTACTTCTCTTCTTGATTTATCAACCATTTCTTCAATTCGAGCCGGGTGGATACGACCATCCTGCACGAGCTTCTCTAAAGCCGAACGTGCAATTTCTCGACGAATTGGATCAAATCCAGAGAGAATGACTGCTTCCGGTGTGTCATCAATGATTAAATCAATTCCTGTTAGTGTTTCTAACGCACGAATGTTTCGGCCTTCACGTCCAATAATTCGTCCCTTCATTTCGTCATTCGGTAAATTTACGACAGAAACCGTAGTCTCTGCAACATGATCTGCTGAACAACGTTGAATGGCGAGGGAAAGAATTTCTCTGGAGCGCTTGTCCGCCGTTTCTTTCGCTTCAGCTAACTTTTCTTTTACTAAAAGTGCTGATTCTTGGGCAACTTCCTGCTCTACTTCTTGGCGAATGATCATGCGTGCTTCTTCACGACTTAAACCAGATACTCGCTCTAATTCTTGTTTTTGGTCCAGCAGCAGCTGGCTCATTTTACTTTCCATCTCTTCAACTTGTCGTTGTTTTTTGGCGAGAGATTCTTCTCGTTTCTCTAATGATTCTTCTTTCTTATCGAGAGTTTCACTTTTACGATCCAGAATCTCTTCTTTTTGAACCAAACGATGCTCTTGTTTCTGAATCTCATTTCTTCGCTCACGTACGTCGCGCTCTGCATCACTTCTTAGCTTGTGCACCTCGTCTTTTACTTCGAGTATCGCTTCTTTTTTGTTCGTTTCTGCTTCACGCGTCGCATCATCAATGATTTGCTTCGCTGCTTGCTCCGCACTTGAAATTTTTCGTTCAGCGATTGATTTTCGAACAAGATATCCAACAACTGCAAAAACTACAGAGACAGCAAGTACAATGAGGCTCAGAACCAAGAGATTTAATTCTATGCTTGGCATCGTTACACCTCCCTTGCTATCCAATTGTTGGTTTAAATGTTTCACATTTGTTAATCAATAATGAATATATACATAAAAATACAACAGTGATACATTGGTATCATCCATTATTTTACGCTTCACACCTTTTAATGTCAAGGGCTCGTCGCTTCCTCAACGTGACTGATTCCGTCTCGAATTGTTACCATTAACGCTCGATCACTTGATTCTGTTAAGTGATGATTATGAGTGATCATAATGATCTGTCGTCCAAACATCGTCGATAGTGACTTAAGAAATTCATAGAGGTAGTGTGTATACTCACCGGACACATGTTTTCCAGGTTCATCAAGTAACAGCGGACCAGCTTGCTTTGGCTGGGTGGTTTCCATTAACGCAACTCGTAATGCAAGCGTAACAATGTCTACTACTCCACCTCCACGGGCATCTTGTGGTTTTGTTTTCACTTTCATACCATCATAATCAGATACGACATACATCTCAGCAACAGCTCGATTCCCGTGCTCTTCTAATTCAATTTCAAACGAGATCATTGGTCCAAATACATATTGTAGTGCATTTGTAACGAGCGTTTCCATTTGTTGTTTTGCTTGTTTTCTTGCATATTCAGCGGATTGCTGCAGCAAGATCCGCGCTTTTTCATACGTATCAAGAGTCTCTGCATATTCTTCCAAAGCGACTTTGGCGTCATTTACTCGCTCTTGAATGACATTTCGTTTCTCATCTAAACGGGTCCACTGCTCTTCTTTCTCTCTTAACGCGCGCTCAAGCGCTTCCACTGTATCCGGATTAGTCACGGGCAATCAGTTCTTTTGGAATGAGCGACCATGCTCTCTCCATTGTTTGTTCAATTTCAGTTTCTAGTTTCACAATCTCTTCATCTAGCTGTTCCGGCTTGACACCAAGTTCATCTAATTCTTCAAGTAAGCGTTTTTTTTGATTCTCTAGCTCTTCTAGTTTTGCTTCCGCTCGATAGCGAAGATCCTTTGCTTTATCTATCGCTTGCTTCATCTTGTCTAAATCTTGCTCTACTGGTTTCAATGCGATTCCTCCTCTGTATGTAGCGGTTGTCCACAAGTCGGACAAATTGGCAGTGCAGTTAACGCTTCATTATAGCGCTTCAACTGTTCTTCTTCCTGCTGCTTTGAGTGCTTGACAAACGCCGTTCCTTCTTCTAAACGTTTTGTGAGCGCTTGTACTTTCTCTTTAAACGCTATAAGTGTTTCGTGACGTTTTGATGTTTGCGCAACCGTTTCTGTTACTTGTTGTGCATCCAACACCCCGTCTACATCGTTTTTTTGCTTTAAATACCGCTGCTCCTCGTCCTCCATTTGCTTTAAACGTTTAGCATGAGTAATTAGTTGTCTCCAGACAGAAGCTTGCTCGCTGATGTGCTGCAGCTGGGTCCCATTAAACGTTTGTAAAAACTGTGTTTTTTCTAAACGAGTGGATGCGTCAGCCATGTTGGCAGAAAGCTGCTTGTATTGTTTTTGCAAGCGATCAAGTTTAACCCACGTCGTTAAACGATCTTGAACAGAGCGTGACTGTTGCTCTATTTCCGCTAGGTCTTTTGTTTTATCAAGCCATAATTGACAGGTCTGTAAATCTTTTATGACGCGTTGCCACTGGGTCTGGACTGAACGTAACTGCTGTCGTTTTAAAACAAGCTGCTGCAAGGTTTGATAAAGAAGTTCCCATGTGTCAAGCGCTTTGACCGTTTCTAATGACTGCTTAAGCCGCTGTTCTTGCGCATTTAGCTGACTGACTTGTTCCTTTCGTTGCTTAAGGGCTTGAACGCGCTGTTGCTGCTTTTTCACGTCTGCTAATAAAGAAAATCCTTGATCCAGCGCTTTTTTTGCATCATTTAACGGTTTATAAGGCTCTAGCGCTTTCGTGGCTTCATCTAATTCATTTTCTTTCCATTTTACTCTTTGCGAAAGCTGCGATACATCCTTTGACGTGTCGCGAATGGCCATATCTAAATAATGGGCACCGCTCATTCTTCCAATTGTTTTTGCCCGAATAGAGCCTGTTTGCTCAAGTAAAAACGGTCCTTCTAATTGCTGCGACACTTGTAGCTGCCATTCATGATCCGCATCAATTCGAAATGGCCGCATTTGATGGGCATTCATCACTTCTTCAGGAACGATCGAACCAAATCCTTCTAACACAAGATCTTCTTCCTCTTCCTTTTTAATGATGTACCGATTTTTAGATGATGTCCGCTCCCGAACGATTGTTGCTCCATTAGCTAGAACAAGCGTGACGCGCACAAAATCTGCGCCTACTTTTAAAAAATCTGTTCCTCTTGGCTGATTAAATAACGCCCAGCGAACACCTCTTAACACAGCCGTTTTTCCGCTATCAGACTGACCCACAACAACATTTAACCCATTAGAAAACTCAATTTTTGTGTCTAAATGGGACTGAAAATTTTCCAGTCTGACGGATACAATATTATTCAGAATCATCACGCTCCCAACGCTCTTCAATGACTGTCATCCGTCTTAATGCTTCTTCTCTTACTTTTTCCTCAACGTTTGACATTGCGGCGATTTCTTTAATAATATCTCCCATTTGCAACGTTTCAAAATTTGCTTTTTCTTTTACTTGTTGCACAAAGGCATGAAGCTTTTCTTCTTGATGACTTGCTTTTTCCACATAAGAACGATCCAGGACGTGCTCACCTTTTTCAGCCTGAAGTCGATGCTCAGTCAATTGAATGCCCGACTCTCGCACTTCACCAATCACAACTGTCGGCATTCGTTCCATTTCAGTCCAATGGTTGTTAATACGCGCAATGGCACCTGGATTGCAAATATATTTTCCATCTCGCTCTTTAATGCCAAACCCACTATGAAAATGACCTGTAAACAACACATCCGCAGTTGTCCCCCAAATATGATCGATCAACGTATGCGGAATTCCTTCTGGTAACGCTTTTTCAACAAGCATGCTGTGGGCAACATGAATAAGGAACGTTGCGTCTGTTTGATTAACCGGATAGTAGTCGAGCTTTGGATCACGCTGGTCAAGGTCATAGTGATATGGTTGACCAGATAACTGCACCCGTACACCATCTTTCTCAACGACTCGCGGTTGGTCTGGATGAATAAGCGTCATGATGCCAAACGCATCTAACAGCCCTAACATGGTGCGCGTAACCGTCGCAGGGTTATGTCCAAACGTATCGTGGTTACCGGAAATGGCATAGATCGGGGCGTGCGCTTGCCGGAAAACTTGCGCAAACTGCCCTACTGTGCTCGGAGATAGATCAGGGCGATCAAACACATCACCTCCGTGAAGCAAAAAATCAACCTCGTGTTCATTGGCCAAAGTAATAATCTGTTCGATTTTCCCTTTTATCGTATCCGGAAATTGATCCAACCGATTTTTAGGCGTGGTTCCACGTATATGTGTATCTGTAAAATATAGAAATTTAATCATTTCTATGCTCCGTCCCTTTCATCGCTTCATTCTCTTTTAGTGTAAAGGATAAACACCCCTTTTTAAAAGAAAAGACTTTCCTTGGAAGAGGAAAGTCTTTGTCAGCTTCTTATTTTAAATCTAGTGGAACATCCTCAAATGATTCCTTGTCTTCTTCTTCTTCCACTTTCACATCGCCATCAAGACCGTGGCTGTCGCGGATTTTCCGTTCAATTTCTAATGTGATTTCACTGTTTTCTTTTAAGAATTGCTTCGAGTTTTCACGACCTTGGCCTAAACGATCTCCGTTATAGGAATACCATGCACCGCTCTTATCAACAATTTCCAGATCAGTCCCAATATCAAGGATTGAGCCTTCTCGAGAAATCCCTTCCCCGTACATAATATCCACTTCTGCTAAACGGAACGGTGGCGCAACTTTGTTTTTAACAACTTTAATCTTCGTACGGTTTCCGACAATGTCGTTCCCTTGCTTCAACGCTTCCGCACGACGAACTTCTAAACGAACAGATGAATAGAATTTAAGCGCTCGTCCACCTGGTGTTGTTTCTGGGTTCCCAAACATGACGCCGACTTTCTCACGGATTTGGTTGATGAAGACTGCCACAGTTTTTGATTTATTAATCGCACCAGATAGTTTTCTTAACGCTTGCGACATAAGACGGGCTTGAAGACCGACGTGCGAATCGCCCATTTCCCCTTCAATTTCTGCTTTTGGAACAAGAGCAGCGACACTATCGATTACAATCATATCAAGAGCTCCACTTCGTACAAGCGCTTCTGCAATCTCTAATGCTTGTTCGCCTGTGTCTGGTTGAGACAGTAACAATTCATCAATATTTACGCCAAGTTTTCCAGCATAGACCGGGTCCAATGCATGCTCAGCATCAATAAAGGCAGCTTGACCACCTTGACGCTGAACTTCTGCAATTGCATGAAGGGCAACAGTTGTTTTACCAGAAGATTCCGGACCGTAAACTTCAATAACTCTCCCTTTCGGGTAGCCGCCTACACCTAATGCAATATCTAGTGCGAGTGCACCACTGGAAACGGTTGAAACTCGCTGTTCTGCTTGCTCACCTAACTTCATTACCGAGCCTTTTCCAAATTGTTTCTCAATCTGGCGTAATGCCATATCTAGCGCTTGTTTACGATCACTCATTCTTCCATCTCCTTCATGTTCATCTTCATGTATTTGTTCAGACATACGACGTTCATGTCATGTTGATCTACTCGTTAACTTTCTTGTTCTATCATACCTCTTTTTTAGCCGTTTGCCAATAGGTTTTACGAACATTTATTCGGTATTTTTTTAATAGAAAAAGATCGGGAACGAAACCCGATCTTTTTGCCATATTTTTATGAACGACGAGTAGCAGTTTGTGGGCGACGCTCTCGTTTTGGTCGTGGTTTCGCTGGCTCTAGATTCACTCTTGCACCATTAATTCTTGAATAACGTAGTCCTTCGTAAGCAAAAGGTGCACTCTCTTCTGGTACGTCCACAAAAGAAAAATTATCAAAAATATCAATCCGACCGATTGTTTTTACAGGAATACCAATTAATCGGCTAATTTCTTCCCCTAAAATCTTCGGTGTTAAATTCACATTTCGACCAACATTAATAAAGAATCGAACCATGCCTTTTGCTCCACCGGTTTCTCCAAAGCTGTACCCAGCGTCTTCCGTTGCTGTTTCAGTAGAGAATTTTAATTTAAGTAAAGCAGAGATAATTTCCTTTGGATCTTCTTCATCCGCTAACATTTGATCTGCAAGAGGGCGGAATAACTCCATTTCTTTTCCACCAGTCTCAATCGTTTCTTTAATCAAGTTCTTCCAAGAGTTTTGTTGTTTTTCAACGACATCTTCAATCGTTGGCACTTCTTGAGAAGGAACGTGCATTTTTATTTCTTTTTCAATAGAACGTAAGTGCTTCATCTCCCGCGGCGTAACAAGCGTAATCGCAACACCAGTACGTCCTGCACGACCTGTACGACCTATACGGTGCACATAACTCTCTGGATCTTGCGGAATATCAAAGTTAATCACGTGACTAACATTTTCCACGTCAATCCCTCTAGCTGCTACATCTGTTGCAATTAAAAATTCAATTGAAGCATCACGGAATTTTTTCATGACCACATCACGCTGTGACTGGGTTAAATCCCCGTGCAATCCATCCGCCAAATAGCCTCTCGCTTGTAATGCTTCCGTTAACTCAGCCACACCTTTTTTTGTTCGGCAAAATAAGATGCCAAGCTCCACATCGTCGCTATCAATAATGCGACAAAGAGAATCGACTTTATTTCGCTCTAACACTTTGTAATAAACCTGGTCAATGGAAGGTGCCGTCACTTCTCCTTTGTTGATTGTCACCGTGGCAGGATTGTTCATATATTTACGTGAAAGTTTACGAATTGCAGGTGGCATTGTAGCCGAGAATAAAAGCGTTTGTCTAACGTCATTCACTTCTTTTAAAATTGATTCAATATCCTCAACAAAGCCCATATCGAGCATTTCATCTGCTTCATCAAGCACGACCGTGTGTACAGACTGTAGCTTTAAGGTTCCGCGACGAAGGTGATCAAGCATTCTTCCTGGTGTACCGATAACAACTTGCACGCCTTGCTTTAAGGCTTTAATTTGATGACCAATCGATTGACCACCGTAAATTGGTAACGTCCGAATATTCTTATGAGTTGATAGTTTTTGTAACTCACCAGAAACTTGAATCGCAAGCTCTCTAGTCGGCGTTAAAATAAGCGCTTGAATGGCACGATCAGTAGTCACTTTATCAACAACTGGAATACCAAAAGCTGCTGTTTTCCCTGTTCCTGTTTGCGCTTGGCCAATGACGTCTCCACCAGTCAAAATCGCCGGAATGGCTTTTTCCTGAATCGGAGATGGTTCCTCAAAGCCCATATCCTGAATTGCTTTTTTTACTTGATCTGAGATCTCGAAGTCTGAAAAAAATGTCATTTACTACCATTTCTCCTTTTTAATTCATCCAACAAATAGAAAAATCCGTATTTCACTGCTCGGGTACGAACAGCGTTTCTGCCACCAGATAATGAAAGCTTAATTGCCCGTATCTCTTGTCCTGGCATAGCTAATCCAAGTATAACGGTCCCTGGCTCCAAATCCTCTTGTGTGTCTGGACCAGCTACTCCTGTAAACGAAATGGCAATGTCTGACTGCAAATGCTTTTGTATGCCAGCTGCCATTTCAATCGCGCAAGCTTCACTGACCGCGCCTTTTTCATTTAATGTTTGCGGTGAAACAGAAAGCAGTGCCTGTTTTGCATCATTAGTATATGCCGTAATACTTCCTTTAAAAATTGCGGAAGCACTAGGTAATGCAATCAACTCACTTGAAAATAACCCGCCTGTTAAGCTTTCTGCACTTGCCAATGTAAGCTGTTGCTCATGTAAATACCGAGATACTTCTTTTACAAGGGTCGTCTCATCATAGCCATATAAATACGTTCCTACCCGTGCCATGATAAGGGATTCTGTTTCATCAAGCAAACGCTTGATTTCATCCTGATTATCGTGCTTAACCGTAAGACGTAATTTCACTTCTCCATCACTTGCCAACGGTGCAATGGTTGGGTTCACTTGGTTTTCGATTAAGTCTTCTAAATCCGTTTCGAGCTGTGATTCTCCGATACCAAAAAAGTGAAGGACTCTGGAGGTAATCGATGTTTTTTCATCTGTACCTAATAAGAGAGGCAAGAGTTCATTTTCAAACATCGGTTTCATCTCACTTGGTGGCCCAGGTAAGAGAACGATTCGTTTATTGTTCATTAGTTGGACGACCATGCCCGGTGCCATTCCATAACGATTTGCGAGTACATGTGAGCCTTCAATGACATACGCTTGCTTTTTATTATTCGGCGTCATCGTTCGATTGTGTCGTTTGAAATACGCTTCAATATGGGCTAACGCTTCCTCATCGTACACAAGTTGTCGCTCACAAAACTTTGCGACCGTATCTTTAGTTAAATCGTCCTTTGTAGGCCCTAACCCACCAGTAAGAATGATTAGATCGGCACGATGAAAACCATCGCTAATGGTTTTATACAGCCGATCTGCATTGTCCCCAACTACGGAATGAGCGTAAACATCAACACCTACACTTGCTAACTGTTTCGAAATATACTGCCCGTTTGTATTCGCAATTTGCCCAAGCAATAATTCTGAACCAACAGCAATAATTTCTGCATTCATAGGATCAACCCCTATACTGACTTTAAAAGAATATGTTTGTTTTTCATAAAGTAATCAACACCAGACCAAATCGTAAGAATGGCAGCGACATACAACATCAAATCAGCGAAAGGAAATGATAACGCTGAAAAAGGAATATTATGTAGTAACGTAGCAATGATCGCAATCATTTGTGTCAGTGTTTTCCATTTCCCTAAATTACTTGCCGCGATCACATCTCCTTCAGCTGCTGCTACTAAACGTATTCCCGTTACGATAAATTCACGGCTAATAATCACAATAGCAATCCACGCTGGAATGAATTGAACTTCTACAAGACCAATTAATGCAGCCGTGACAAGCAATTTGTCAGCTAGAGGATCAATAAATTTACCGAAGCTTGTTATAAGATTTAATTTACGAGCGTAATAGCCATCTAGCCAGTCTGTGCCAGCCGCAATGATAAAAATAAATGCCGCAATTAAAACAGACACAGAAATCGTTTCATTTAATAGCTCTACCTCTCCTAAAGGTAAATCGACGAGCAAAAACAGCATAAAAATAGGAATTAAACAAATGCGCGCGATTGTAATCTTGTTAGGTAAATTCAATTTCTTCCCTTCTTTCCAACGACGATAAGCGAATCCTTATATATTGTAACACAGTCGTAGCCTTACTGAAAAAATCGAGCTCAAAAAAGACGTGGCGATCGTTTTTTTCACAGAAACACGCTCGACATTGTAACGGTGCTGGCGAAGACTTAAGCGCGCTTAACGTAGAACCATTTGCTTTAGTGTTCGTTTTTTAAGCAAAAAAACCCTCCTACGTTTTCACTTTTTTCGTGTCCACGTGGGAGGGGGCATCATCAATATCGTTTATAAAAAAGGGGTCAACCTACAATAGAACCTTTACGTCTTACTCACTTTCGTCATCAAGTAAAACTTCAATGACTTGAACACTCGATGTATCTAAAAGCTCAATTTCAAGATCATTGACAAGAAATGTATCTACTTCCGCTCCAAAACCAATTCGAACATAAAGCGAGTCTAATTCCGACACATCCGGATTAAAGGTTTCCCCAAAAGGTGGATAGTTCTGTTCAACAGTTCCTGTATCTTCGCTTTCACGCACTTCAACATAGGTGCCTTCATCATTCATTTCAATGACAAGTGATTCAAACGCATCCGCATTTGTTAGCGTAAATGTCTGAGCTGTTGCACGCTCATCTTCTAATACGAGTTCAGAATCAGTCGCCTCTTCTTCGGCTGCATCATTGTTTTCATCTTCTTCATTACCTTCTGCATCATCTTCTTCATTGCTTGCCTCATCATCATTGGCCTCTTCTTCATCCGGAGAAGGACCATCATACGTAGACCCTTCTTGCGCCTCTTCGTTTGGCTCATTATTATTCGTTCCAAAATCGAGATTCCAAACGAAGTAAACAATCGCTCCAATGACAAGTAAGATTAAGATCGGGACAAGAATCGCACTTAAAGGGCGACCCCCATTTTTTGATGGACTGTTGCTTGACTTAACTGGTTTCGTACGCTCTGCACGTGAAGGCAAATCAACCGTCTCACTTTGAGTATTTGGTAATTCGTTTCTATACGTGTGAAGGACTTCTTCTGCATTTAAACCGATCGCTTCAGCGTACGTTTTCACGAAAGCGCGAGCATAAAAAATTCCTGGGAGAGTATCGAAATTCCCTTCTTCAATTGCCACTAAATAACGCTTTTGAATTTTTGTTGTTCGCTGCAAATCATCTAGCGACATTTCTTTTTCTTCACGTTTCTCTTTTAAATAATTACCTAGTTCTGACATCTTTACACCTACCTAAAAACGTTAACTAATATCAAATGAAGAAAAACCTGGTTCAACGACATCATACGTGATTTCTTCATTATCATCGTTACGTAACTCAATGATACAGTCAAAGTCTTCGAGTTCATACTCTGTCTCACGAATAAAAATATCCGGATGCTCTACCACTTTTACAGCCGGTAAGCGCATAATATCATCAACGAGTAAACGATGTTTTTCCGTTGCCCGCATGGTTGAGACAATTCCATCAATAATGAAAATATTGTCTCCATCCATTTCATCTTCAGCTAGCTGGCTTCGCACGGTTTGTCTAAGCAACGTCGAGGAAATAAAGGACCATCGCTTATTCGCACATACGCTTGCTGCTACAACTGATTCTGTCTTACCTACCCTTGGCATTCCGCGAATTCCAATCAAGTAGTGCTCGTCTCGTTTCATCATCTCGGCCATAAAATCAACAAGAAGACCTAATTCCCGCCGAATAAAGCGAAACGTTTTCTTTTCCGTTACATTCCGTTCAATATAGCGTCCGTGTCGAATCGCTAATCGATCTCGCACGCGCGGCTCGCGAAACTTTGTTACTGTTACGCTGCCAATCGTATGTAAGATTGCTTTAAATCGTTTTACATTGTCATCATCAGAACTTCGAAGTAACATGCCTCTTCGTGTATCATCAATGCCGTTAATCGTTACAATGTTGATTGAAAGCATACCAAGAAGAGAAGAAATATCTCCAAGAATTCCTGGCCGGTTTTCATGTAGTTGGTACTCAAAATACCATTCTTTCACCGTGCCACTCCCTTTCTCTAAAAAATTGACAAATAAAGCTAATCTTCTTGGCTTTAATGATATAGGATTCACTTTTAAAAGAAAAGCTTTTTCCATTAGAAAACATAAAACTACAAAAAGAAAAACCGCCTGTTCGTGTTTACGAACAAGCAGTTCCACTTATTTATGACCGACTAGTTTCACCATCATGTTTGCAATGGCGTGTTGCTCTTTCTCATCAGCCACTTTCCAAAGTTCAGCAAGTACACGCTCTTGCTCATTTTTAGGCTCAACTTGCTCCGCTAGATACTCACCGACTTGGTAAGCAACATCGCTCACAATATTCTCGTTCATCCCTTCGTGTGAAGCTTGATCAAGACGTTCTCCTAAAAATTCTTTCCAATGATCCCAGTTATCTAATACAGACATGTGAATCCCTCCTCTAAGTTTTAAAAAAGATTCACACCTAGTATGCCTTGCTTAAAATGAATTATACATTTAACAATGCCACGCGCCATTAACAGATAAAATCTGTCCATTTATGTAAGAAGCTCGCGCTTGACTTAAAAATGAAACAGCGTCTGCAACTTCCTCCGCTTTGCCTAGTCGTCCAGCAGGAATGTCTTCGGCTAGTTCAACCAGCTCTTCTTTTGAATAAATGGAGAGCATGTCTGTTTGAATGGCGCCAGGGGCTACACCGTTAATACGCACATTACTACGACCTGCTTCTTTCGCTACACTTTTTATTAACCCATGCACGCCACTTTTTGCAGCGGCATACACACTTTCCATGCTCGCACCTTCAAGTCCCCATATGGAGGTAACAAGGGTAATGACGCCGGCTTGGTTTCGGATCATTTGCGGGAGAACAGCACGTGTGAGCTTGATTACATTCGTTAAATGAAGACATAGCGTTTTATCGATTTCCTCGTCGGTTACATCTTGAAGAAGCTGGGGCGATGATTGACCTGCACAATAAACTACAGTATCTGGAGCGTGGAAGAGTTGTTTCATCAGAGTACCTACACCACTTGCTTGACTTAAATCTGCCTGAACAGGATAGGCGTCACCAGTTAGCGATTGACAAATAGCTTGTGCTTTTGTTCGATTGCGAAAATAATGTACGTACAAACAAGTTGACGGTGATTGTAAAGAGCGACAGATGGCTTCACCAATTGCCCCTGTCGCTCCAACTACGAGAATACGTTTCATTTTTGTTGATCATCTTTCACAATCAATGTTGTTTTTGTTTCATCACGAAAATGGGCGTGTAAAACCTCTTCAAGATCTTTTGCTGTCAGACGTTCTAAAGTTGGTAGAACTTCGAACAAATCCATGTCGTTAAAACGGTAGCGTGTAAATTCATTTGCAATGAATTCAGGAGAATTTAATGCTTTTAGAAACCCGCCAATTTTTTTCTTCAATGCGCGCCCAGTATCATCCTCATTTAAAGACCCATTTTTAAAAGATGCAATCGTCTCTTCGACAAGAGCAATCAACTCCTCAGGCTGTTGACTTTCTCCACCAATAATGGAGAATCCAAACCCTTTTTCAGAAGTATGGTCAAATGAAAACGAATCATCTGCTATACCTTGTTCATAGAGGCGCTCGTAAGCTTCTGAGCTCGGCCCAAACATAAGATCCAATAGTACATTTAAAGACAGCTCATATTGAAGCAATTCTTGCCCTTGACGATCAGGTTTTGTTTCTTTAAAGCCGATAAATACCTTTGGTGTTTGAACAGGCATATGCAAAACATTCGTCCCTTGATCAACTTCTGTAGGCTCATCTGGAAAGGCACGATCAATAGACTCTGGTTCTGGAAACGACTTGCTGCTTTGATTGTCGCGCACAAGTTTCATCACTTCTTCAGGCTCAACCGAACCAACGATAAAAAGAAGCATATTATTTGGGTGGTAAAACGTATGGTAGCATGTGTACAAATCTTCTTTTGTAATGTCGTTAATAGAAGGCACCGTTCCTGCTATATCAATTTTTACAGGGTGGGCTTTGTACATATTTTCAATGGTACCGAAATACGCACGCCAATCAGGGTTATCGTCATACATCGTAATTTCCTGTTCGATAATTCCTTTTTCTTTTTCTACCGATTCATCAGTAAAGTAAGGGTGCTGAACGAAATCTAATAGCGTCGTTAAATTTTCATTGACATTTGTCGTACTTGAAAACAAATAAGCTGTTCGGGTAAAACTCGTGAACGCATTCGCCGATGCCCCTTGTTTGCCAAATGTATGGAAGACATCGCCTTCTTCGCTTTCAAACATTTTATGTTCTAGAAAATGGGCAATCCCATCTGGTACACGAACGCGCTCTTTTTCACCAAGCGGTGTAAAGTGGTTATCAATTGAGCCATATTTCGTTGTGAATGTAGCAAACGTTTTATGGAAACCCTTTTTCGGCAATATATACACATCTAACCCGTTATCTAATTGCTCATGGTAAAGCGTCTCTTCTAACTGTTTATATTCAATTGGTTTCATGCTTCATCCCCCTGTCCTTTTAAAAAGTAAATGGTGTCAAGTTCCCACTTATTCACTGCGCGGACAACATCTTCTTTCGTCACTTTTTTTATGTTCTCAATTCGCTCTTGAATCGATCTTTTATGGTTTGCAATAATTTCATGATACGAGAGTTCAACAATTCCTCTAGGGGCATCCATCGCTTCAAAAGCTTGATTCAGCAACATCCCTTTTGCTTGTTCGACTTCCTCATCGGTGAAATCTCCATTTTTCATCGCTTGCTCTTGTTCTTGAATAATTTCTACCGCGCGCTCATATTTATCAAATTCAATGCCTGAAAGCACCATTAACACGCCTTTGTGGCTTTCAATTTGTGAGGCAGCATAGTAAGCAAGACTTTCTTTTTCCCGTACATTCATAAATAATTTCGAAGACGGAAAGCCTCCAAATAGTGCATTTCCTACCCGAGCTGCTTCATAATCGTCATCACGGAACGTGGAATGAGTACGATACCCAAGATGTAGTTTTCCTTGCTTCACTTTTTGAGCATCGTGCACAACATTAACATCTTTCACATGTTCACTTGCTGTTGTCGGAATCATTTCCCCGCTCAGTTGGCGTGACGCTGTAAATACTTCACGTACCTTTTCTTTAATGTCATCTTCCGCAAACGAGCCAATAATATACAAATCAAAACGATCTCGTTCCATCATTGTTTCATACGCTTCATAAAGCGACTGTGGTGTTAATGACGCTAGATCTTTTTCTCTTCCGTATGGAGCTAAGCGGTAAGACTCATGTTTAAACATCTCTTCTGTTATTCGTACATTCGCATAACGCATTTTGTCATCATAAATTGATGCGATTCGTTGTTTTAACGCTCGTTTTTCCTGATCTACGATTTGAGAAAGAAATGCACCTTTTTCAAGCACAGGCTGATACAATAACTCGTGCAATAGGCTTAGCGCTTCTTCAAACAATGAAGTAGAATTATCGCTTAAAAATTGTTCGGCAGCTACATCAAGTCGAAACGTAATGACTTGATTCTCCCCTTTCTTCTGAACATCAGACGTTAGAGTCGCTCCATACATGTCTTCAAGCTTTTGCTTTAATTTTTTTCGATTTGGATAATGTTTCGTGCCACCTTGAAGAATATGCGGAATTAACGCCCGTGCTGTAACGGTTTCTTCCTCCAGAGGTGCATGAATCATAAGCATCATACTGATGGTTTTAAATTTATCTGTTGCACCTAAATGAAGGTGCAGACCATTTTGTTCCATTGATTTTACTTGTATATCCGTCAATTGTCATCTTCCTTCCGTATCCTTCTCGTGCTACCATTTTTACTTAGGATGTCGCCTCTTCATCAGATCTATTCTGAATCAGTACTTCTCTAGGTTTACTGCCTTCATACGGACCAACAACGCCTCGCGCTTCCATTTCATCGACAATTCGAGCTGCTCGTGTATACCCGATCCGAAACCGTCGTTGTAGCATCGAAACGGATGCAGTCCCAATTTCAATAACGAGATCAACTGCGTCGTTATAAAGAGCGTCCTCTGGAGCACTTGCTTGAGTTTCAACCGCTGTAGGCTCCATTTCCTCTACATATTGGGCTTTTTGTTGCGAGACGACATAAGAGACGACCTTCTCGACTTCATCATCTGATAAAAAGGCCCCTTGTATCCGTGTTGGTTTTGTAGCGCCCATTGGTAAATAAAGCATGTCACCACGACCAAGCAGTTTTTCAGCCCCGCCTGAATCTAAAATTGTTCGTGAATCTGTTTGAGAAGACACACCAAACGCAATTCTGGAAGGAATATTTGCTTTAATAACCCCTGTAATAACGTCGACTGAAGGGCGTTGGGTGGCGATGATCATGTGTATGCCTGCTGCCCGCGCCATTTGTGCAAGTCTTGCAATCGAATCTTCTACGTCTCCAGAGGCAACCATCATTAAATCAGCAAGTTCATCGACAATCACAACAATATAAGGCAACTCTGGTTGTTTCGCTTCATTTTGTTCGTTTTGCCGCTTAATGTACTCATTATAGCCTTCCAAATTTCGTGTTCCTGAATGAGAAAACAAATCATAGCGTCGTTCCATCTCAGCAACAACTTTTTTCAACGCCTGCGACGCTTTTTTCGGTTCTGTCACAACGGGTGTTAGTAAATGAGGAATACCGTTGTATACATTTAATTCAACCATTTTAGGGTCAATCATCATCAATTTGACTTCATGAGGTTTTGCTTTCATCAATATACTCGTAATAATCCCGTTAATGCATACACTTTTTCCACTTCCAGTTGCACCGGCAACGAGAAGATGGGGCATTTTGTTTAATGGTGCAAGTACTGGCTCGCCGGAAATATCTCTACCAAGTCCAACCGACAATACTTCGTGTTGACGTTCCATTGAACCACTTAACACTTCTTTTAACGACACAATGGCAACTTCTTGGTTCGGTACTTCAATCCCTACTGCGGACTTTCCTGGTATCGGCGCTTCAATTCGTATATCCTTTGCCGCTAATGCTAACGCTAGGTCATCTGCCAAGTTTACGATTTTACTTACTTTCACTCCAACATTTGGATTCACTTCATATTTCGTGACCGCTGGTCCTAAATGAACTTTCGTCACACGAACTTTTACTCCGAAACTTTCCAACGTTTTCTCTAACTTCCGAGCATTTGACGTTAATTGTTGTTTTTCCGAAAGCTGATCAGGCTTTACGGGCGTATGTAATAAGTCAAATTCCGGTAATGTATAGGCTTCGTTCGATAGCGCTTCGTTAACCAAATCAGTCGATAATAACGCCATTTCATTCGGTTCTTTTTCTTCACTACTCTGATCGCTAGAAACTGCTTGATTAGCCGCTTTTTCTTTTGCACCAGTGCTTGCTTGCTCAGGTACTTCGTCAGCTGGTTGTTCGCGCTGAGAAAAATCGACAATTTCCGGTTCTTGTTTACTGTCCCATCGATCAGGGTCTCTTGTTTCTTGTTCAGGCTCTTCATGCTTCTGTTTTGTCCGCGCTTGTTTATCTCGTCGCTCATCATCCATTTTTTCTTTCGCGTCTCTTCTCCATTGAATGAAGTCAGACCATGTTGATTTTATAAAATCAGTAATAAATAAATAACTCCGACGATAAACTTTGCCAATCATATCACTTAACGAACGACCAGATATTAAAATCGCTCCAACTATAACGAGCATTAAGCAAAGTAAGTATGTTCCAGCATTGTCAAATAGAAAATGGCTAACGGCATACCCTACTGCGCCAAGCATTCCTCCACCTAAGTCTTCGGTTTGACCGCTTGTAAGCTCTTGCCAAAATAACGCCCACGTACTTTGGATAACCGATCCACTTTCTAATGTACCCTCAACTGATAATTGTCTAAACAAGCTTACGTGCGCAATGATGACGAGGGCAAGCACAACGGTATACATCCCACTTAATTGTCGATTCCATACAGTCGGTTTTTTTCGTTTTATCATGATGTAAAGCGCCGTTATTAAAAATCCGAGAGCGAGTAAGATAAACCACTCTCCAAGGAATAGGCGAAATAAGCGAACAAAGGCTTCTCCGACACTTCCTAAACGAGCGAGTGTTACAAGAGAGATGACAAGGAGACCTAATCCAACCAACTCAAACGTTAATTGTGATTTCCATTGTGTTTTTTTTCGTTTCTTACGTTTTGCCATTTTGTCACCTTCTACGTCATACTCGAACAAGCAGTCTAAATGTAGACTGCTTGTTTCATCCCTATTAGTATAACATATCTGCTTTTTAATAGCGTAGGGTACTGGATAAAATTGTCCCTGGTTCATAGGCAGGATTTAAAAAAGCATTAGGGTCACTTGAAAGCAAGCGAATGATGCGATACTCACCATCTTCTTGTTGTTCAACCATTAATGATCCTGCTTCACAAGGTACCGTCATTTGCTTGTTATACGCTTCTTGGTCGGTTGCAAAAACTTGTTCTGGAGGCGTCATTGTATACAAAATCATTGCACGACCTCCGATGATTTTTGTTCATCAATTAATTGGTTTAGTTTTTTTATTGCTTGACCAATTCCGCCGACTTCATTAATTAAGCCATATTCGACCGCATCGGTTCCGATTACATTTGTGCCAATATCACGTGTTAAGTTCCCTTTTGAGAACATTAATTCCTTAAACTTATCTTCCGTGATCGAGGAATGATGAGTAACAAAGTTAATCACGCGGTCTTGCATTTTATCAAGGTATTCAAAAGTTTGCGGTACACCAATAACAAGTCCTGTTAATCGAACCGGATGAATCGTCATTGTTGCAGTTTGGGCAATGTATGAATAATTCGCTGCCGTTGCGATTGGCACACCGATAGAATGTCCTCCACCTAGCACCAAGGTAACGGTTGGTTTTGAAATAGATGCAATCATTTCTGAAAGAGCAAGCCCTGCTTCGACATCCCCACCGACTGTATTTAAAATAATCAATAATCCTTCAATTTTCGGGTTTTGTTCAACTGCAACAAGTTGCGGAATCATATGCTCATACTTTGTTGTTTTATTTTGCGGGGGCAGCTGCATATGCCCTTCAATTTGTCCAACAACTGTCATACAATGAATATTCGTTTGACCCATGTCTGGCACACCGGTTTGACCTAATGCTTGAATTTTCTCCACTAAGGAACCTTTTTCTTCTTTTGGTTTGGTTGGTTCTGCTGCTGGTTGTTGTTCATCTGCCATTACATCCACACTTCCTTTTCGTTATCATACGAGTAGTATGGACGGTCTCTACGTTATTATGTGCGCTGAATCAAACGCAAGCGACTCCTTAGTCAAAAAAACATAACGATGATTTTGTACGATTAAAGTGGCACAAAAAAAGATCCCTGTTTGACACAAGGACCTTTCAGTTAGCTTTTTACACTTCCATAATGATTGGCAAAATCATCGGACGACGTTTTGTTTTATCGAATAGGAATCGGCTTAATCCTTCACGAATGTTGCTCTTTAAGCTCGACCACTCACTCACATTTTCCGTCACACATTTTTGCAAAATGGATGAAACTAGTTCGTTCGATTGCTCTAACAAGGCCTCTGATTCTCTCACATAAACGAATCCACGTGAAATTATGTTCGGTCCTGATACAATCGTGCTTGTCTTTTTATTAAGCGTGACGACCACAACTAAAATACCATCTTTTGAAAGTAAACGACGATCTCTTAAAACAATGTTGCCAACATCGCCGACGCCTAAGCCATCAATTAATACATGACCAGAAGGGACCTTGCCTGCGCGACGTGCTTGCTTGTTTGAGAACTCTACAACTTCTCCTTTTTCCACGATGTAAATGCGCTCAGGTTTTATTCCTACACCTACCCCTAACTCTCGGTGTGCGTGCTGCATACGAATTTCACCGTGAATCGGTAAGAAGAATTTCGGACGCATCAAGTTAAGCATTAATTTTAGTTCTTCCTGCGAGCCGTGACCTGAAGCATGCACTGCTTGTGAGCCATATACAACATCTGCACCAATTCTGTGAAGCTGATCGATCACAGTTGAAACGCTTTTTTCGTTCCCCGGAATCGCAGAAGCTGCAATAATGACAGTATCGTTGTCCGTAATCGTAATATGACGGTGTGCACCTCGTGCCATCCGTGTTAAAGCAGACATGGGCTCGCCTTGACTTCCCGTTGTTAAAATAACAACTTGTTCAGGCTTGTAGCGATTCACCTCGTCAATATCGATCACTAAATCCTTAGGCATTTTTAAATACCCTAACTTTGATGCAATCGTAATAACACGCACCATACTCTTACCAACAATGGAGAGTTTACGATTTGCAGCCACCGTTGCTTGAATCACTTGCTGTAAGCGGTGCACATTCGAAGCAAATGAGGTGACGATTAATCGACCTGAAGTACGAGCAAATACATCTTTAATGCCTACACCTACTTCAGCTTCTGATTTTGTCGTACCAGGACGCTCCGCATTTGTTGAATCTGACAACAAGCAAAGCACACCTTTTTGGCCAATCGCAGCCATCTTTCCAATTTCAGCATGTTTTCCGTCTACAGGCGTTTGATCAAATTTAAAGTCTCCAGTGTGTACGACTGCACCTTGCGGGGTTTCTACACAAACACCTACACAATCCGGAATACTATGGCTTGTACGGAAAAATGTAACAGGCGTCTTCCCTAATTTCACTCTTGAATTAGAATCGATTAAACGAAGCGTTGTTTCTTTATGAATGCCTGCTTCTTTTAATTTTTCCTCCACAAGGCCTAATGTTAGTTTCGTGCCATAAACAGGTACATTAATTTTCTTAAGGACATAAGATAATCCTCCAATGTGATCCTCATGGCCGTGTGTTAAAATAATTCCTTTTACTCTTTCTTCATTTTCAACAAGATACGAAACATCTGGAATGACAATATCAACACCAAGCATGTCGTCATCTGGGAACATTAATCCAGCATCCACAACAACGATGTCTTCATCTACTTCAATTCCGTACATATTCTTTCCAATTTCTCCAACGCCACCTAGGGCGAATACCCGCACTTTTCCTTTATCTATTTCTTGCTTAGACAATGATTCATCCTCCTAAATATAAAATAAACATTCAGTCTAGTTGTATTTATTTTTAAAACGTAATCACGCGTATACTAGGTTCATTATTATGTTCATAGCATCAAACACCGTGGAAAGAGCAACGATACACAACTTAAGAAATCCTTATCAGCATTTGCCTGGAACGCCTGCACGAAAACGGCAATGTTCATGCTTGATAAGCTTCAAAAGAAAGTCACGCAGTCTTTCTTGAAGTTACAGCTAACTATGAGAAAAAGAATAAATGGTGATCTTTTTCACCTTACCCGAACGCATCACTTGAAAACTAGTATACCTTAATTTTCTAGTTAAAAACAAGAGTCTTTCGGTTATCGGCGTTTCTCCGACAAAAAATGAAACAAGCCGTGTAAATAGACGGTGATTCGACAAGACGCTCTTTGTGGTTCGTATCGGATCAGTAAAAAACAAAAAACGCTGGTCACTCGTTTTGCTGACCAACGTTTTTCTTTATTATTTTTTTATTGTCGACAAGGATCCTAGCACCATGTCAACTTGCTTTTTTTCCATATCATTTAAAGGAATGAGTGGTAGCTGTACCTCACCTACCGCTACCCCCATTTGATTTAATGCATATTTGACACATGAAGGGTTTGGTGCCAAAAACATCGTTTTCATGACTGGTAGCAATTGACGATGAGCGGTTGCTGCCTCTTCTTTTTGACCAGACAGAAAGGCTTCAACCATTTGCTTCATCTCATCACCAATTACGTGCGCGGCGACTGAAACGATTCCATCTCCACCAATAGCTAGGACTGGAAGTGTTAAGCCGTCATCTCCACTATAAACAGCAAATGAATCAGGCGTTCTCTCAATAATCGCTGCAATCTGTTCAAGATCCCCGCTCGCTTCTTTAATAGCTGCGATGTTTTCAATTTCGGCTAGACGTATAACGGTTTCCGCTTGTAAATGACAGCCTGTTCGACTAGGAACATTGTAAAGCATTACCGGAAGGGATGTTTTTGAGGCAACATGCTCAAAATGTGCATAAAGTCCGTCTTGTGATGGTTTATTGTAGTATGGCGTAACTAGCATGATCGCATCTACACCTGCAGCATCTGCCATTCGTGTGCGCTCAACAGTTGATTTTGTTGAATTTGTTCCTGTACCAGCGACAATAGGCACACGACCAGCAACATACTCCACACAAAAATGAAAAAGTTTTTGGCAATCGTCGGCGGTCAAATAAGGAGATTCTCCCGTTGTTCCGGCGACAACTAACACATCTGTTCCTGTTGCAATTAAATGATCAATCAACCGTTCACATGCTGAAAAATCGATTTCTCCTTTTTCATCAAACGGCGTGACCATGGCGGTCCATAGAGGTCCATACTTCCCTGTAGGTTTCACTTGCAATCCCTCCAATTGATGTGTAACGGAATTACGCGATGACTTCGTTTAGCTGAAACATCTTGTGTAGCGCATTTACTGCTTTACTCATATCTTGATTTTTCACAAGAACCCAAATCGTTGTATGTGAATCAGCGGACTGGAGAATTTGAATATTTTCTCCGCTTAACGCAGAAACAATACGAGCAGCTACGCCAGGCACTCCTGTCATACCAGCCCCTACTGCCGACACTTTTGCACAGCCTTTTTGTAGCTGCGGTTTATATCCTAAATTCGTTAAAATTTCTAGTGCATCATCAGCCGCTTCGTCCATTACCGTGTACATGACACCGCTAGGACTTATATTAATAAAATCAACACTAATCCCAGCTTTCGCCATCGACTTAAACACATTTTCTTGTAAATCGAACTGCCCTTCTTTTGCAGAGACTTTAATTTGCGTAACATTGGCAACATGAGCAATTCCCGTAATCATTCGCTCATGGATATCCATTCCTTGGCTTAACATTCCTGAATTCACGAGCGTTCCTTCTGATTCAGAATAAGTCGAACGCACACGAATCGGAATTTTAGCTTGCATAGCAATTTCCACTGCACGCGGGTGTATCACTTTTGCCCCTTGATACGCCATATTACAAATCTCATTGTAAGACATTGTTTCAAGAGCACGGGCATCTTCAACAATTCGAGGGTCTGCGGTCATAACCCCTTCAACATCTGTGAAAATATCAACATACTCTGCTTGAATGGCTGCACCTAGCGCCGTGGCAGATGTATCGCTTCCACCTCGACCGAGGGTTGTTGTCTCACCGCTCTTCGACTGACCTTGAAAGCCGGTCACAACCACAACATCGCACGCTTCCAACGTCTTTAAAAGATGATCACATTTCATTTCTTTAATTTTTGCGTTTTGAAACTCTTCGTTCGTCACAAAACCTGCTTTTGCACCTGTCATGGCTTCAGCATGCACACCATGAGCATTTAATTGCTCTGAAAATACGACCGAAGAAATCGTCTCTCCACAAGAAACAAGTAAATCTTGTTCGCGCTTTGAGATGTGTGCTTTATGAACTAAAGAGAGCAATGTGTCGGTTGCATACGGATCGCCACTTCGTCCCATTGCCGATACAACCACAACCACTTTATAGCCTTCATTAACCGCTTTTTGTACGTGCTTGATCGCGTGATCTCTTGATTCTTTTGATTTTACGGATGTACCACCGAATTTTTGTACAATAATTTTCATCTTTTATGCCTGCTTTTCTAACAAGTTCAATTTAATTAGACTTTCTGCAATTTGAACAGAATTCCATGCTGCACCTTTTAATAGATTGTCAGAAACGACCCAAGCGTGAAAGCCGTTCGCTCGATCTAAATCTTGGCGTACGCGCCCAACAAATACATCTGGTTTGCCAACAGCTGTTGTCACCATCGGATATACTTGATTGGTCGGATCATCTTGAAGGGTTACGCCGGCCGCATCACTTAAACGTGCTTTCACGTCTGCTGCCGTCGCACCTGCTTGCTCCGTTTCAAAATAAATTGATTCAGAGTGGCCAGTCTCAATTGGCAAACGCACGCACGTAGCCGCTATTTCTAAGTTTGGTAAATGCATAATTTTCTTCGTTTCGTTGATCATTTTCATTTCTTCGTACGTAAACCCATTATCTTGGAAGACGTCAATTTGTGGAATGGCATTAAAAGCAATTTGATAATGCTTTTTATCGCCTGATACTGGTAGCACATTTGCTTCTACCGTTTCCCCTGCTAGAATCGCTTTTGTTTGTTCTTCCATCTCTTCAACCGCATCAAGACCAGCTCCTGAAACAGCTTGATACGTAGAGACAACCACCTTGTTTAACCCATATGCTTGGCGAATTGGCTCAAGCGCTACGACCATTTGAATCGTTGAGCAGTTAGGATTGGCAATGACGCCTTTATGGTTTCGTAGATCGTCTTCATTCACTTCAGGCACTACGAGAGGAACGCCTTCATCCATGCGAAACGCACTCGTATTATCCACACACACGACGCCACGCTTAATCGCTTCTGGAATTAACGCTTTAGAAACTGAGCCACCTGCAGAAAATAATGCAATGTCTACGCCTTCGAATGACTCAGGTGTTGCTTCTTCCACTGTATACGTTTTCCCTTGAAAAGAAAGGGATTTCCCTGCAGAACGTTTTGACGACAAAAGCGTTAATGTCGAAATTGGGAATTGTCGCTCTTCTAGTGTTTTTAACATTTGTTGTCCAACAGCGCCTGTTGCGCCTACTACAGCTACTTGATAGTTTTGCTTTGTCATGATTTTTCTTCCTCCCTAAAGTTCAGCACTCTATCTCTTTATCCTCTACTAAACTTTACGGGATTTGCGCGCAAGACGCAACTGTCCTGCGCCTATTTTTATCCTTCCGTCGTAAGAACGGGCTGAAGTTGAGTGTATGTGAGTGCCGCTTCTGCCGCTGGAATCAATTGATTCATATCTGCTACAAGGGAATTTGGTTTCTTTTTAAAATCATCTTGGCCATAAGGAATAAAAAAGATGTTTTTTGTCGCCATTAGTCTCATAATGTTGACACCATTCAAACCGAGTCCGTCATTAGTTGAAATTCCAAGTAAGACTGGCTTCCCGTTTCGTAACGTTGATTTCGCGCCCATCAATACAGGAGAATCGGTCATGGCATTGGCAAATTTCGAAATAGAATTGCCTGTGATTGGTGCGATAATCATTAAATCTAAAGGTGTTTTCGGTCCAAATGGTTCTGCTTTTACCATCGAGTTGACAAACGGTTCTGGCGTAATGCTGTGCAAGCGTGTCATCCAGTCGTCACTATCGCCAAACTTCGTATCAGTGTGTTCCACCGTATACGTTAAAAATGGTGAGACTTTTGCACCAAGCTGTACGAGCTTTTCAATTTGTGGATAGACGGCTTCATACGTACAATGAGAGCCTGTTAAACCAAAGCCGATATGTTTACCTTTTAACATGTGCGTAACTCCTTTTTCCGTCTTATTGGGTCCGTGTTTGTTCAAGCAGCAAATCACTTAACACATTTGCAAGTATTTTTCCTGCTGTTTTCGGAGCAACCATTCCGGGAAGCCCGGGAACAAGCATGGATTTTAAACCGCGTTTCTCAGCATAATCGTGGTCAATTCCACCTGGTTTTGAAGCTAAATCGAGTAAAAAGGCGTGTTGCTTCATTTCTGTTAACACACTTGACGTGACTACTTTTGCTGGAATCGTATTAATTACAACGTCAGCCTGTTCTAACGCTTGCTTGGTTTCATCTAAATGAAACGGTTTTAAGCCAAGCTCAAACGCACGAGCTAAAGAAGCTGAATCTCGATCCCCGACCGATACATGTGCACCTAGCTCCTTAAAGGTTCGAGCGATTGTCATTCCAATTCTTCCGAGTCCAAGTACAGCAATATTGGCCTGATGGATCGTGGAGTCTGTATGTTGAATAACGAGCATAACTGCCCCTTCTGCGGTTGGAATGGAATTATAAATGGCCACATCGTTCCGATTCATTAACACAACGACTTGACACTTTGTTTGACTAGACATTTTATCTAAGCGACTTGATGTAATACCTGTATAGATCGTGCAGTTATCCGGTGTTTGTTTAAGATGTTTCGTTTCAAGTTTTATTTTTTCTGATGAAAACACACTGTTAATAAACCCATCGTTGCCAATTCCTCCAACCGGAAGCAAAATGGCTTCGACTGTTTTCCAATCAATATCTTCCATTTCTTGTTTGCTAACCCCGATAAATCCTACATCTATTTGTTCAAAACCAACGAGTGAAACCCTCGCATCTAGTGTTGATAACTTACGTACAATTTCAATCTGCCTTGCATCGCCACCAATCATCACAACATGAATCCCCGTTAGCATGCTTGATCCTCCTACTCTCTCAGTGCTCTGTAGCTTGATTTAGTTAAGAGCGACATCCCTACTCGTGCTTCTTTACCATATGTCTAGAAAAACAATTCCGTGCAAAAGAAAAAGCCTGTCACAATGACAGGCTTTTCATACGTTTTTTTAATCTTATGAAGGCAAGGTTACGTATACATGTCTATTTCTTGAGCAAAAGAGGATCACTACGTCAAATTCGTTGTGTCAATAATAATCATATCTTGACCAATTTTTTTAATCTGTTGCCAGTAAACCGTTACTTCTTTGTCTTTGCGGTTGAATTGATACCACTTTGATACTGGCACGACAAAAGCGTGGATATCGCCAGATTGCTCGTCAAGTAACACGTCCGTTTGACCGAGAATACCGAGACGTTCCCCTTTTTCAAAATCAATAATTTCTTTGTTTGCAATTTCGCTTAATCGCACTGGAATCACCTCTTTATACATCGTATGAGGCTTGTCGCTATTCTAGACTATTTCGTAAAGATTGTCTCTGGCATCTGGTCACTTACGGAAACAATTGATAATGCAGGGTCATCTTTGAAAAGCGTTGCAGCTAAGTCGTTCACTTCTTCTAAAGAAATATCGTTAATTCGATCAAGGAGTTCATCTAAACTTTGGTGTTTTTTTAAGAGAAGTTCATTCTTTCCGTTTCGACTCATTCGGCTACTCGTACTTTCTAATCCAAGCATGATGCTTCCTTTAAGCTGTTCTTTGCCATTCTCTAACTCTTTTTTCGTTAATCCGTCCGCTTGAACCTGTTCTACGATCGAGGCCATTGATTCGGACAGCTGTTGAAGTTGGTTCATCTGGGTTCCTGCGTACACGGTTACCGAGCCGATTTTTTCATAAGCCGAATGGTAGGAAAAAACGGAGTAACAGAGCCCTTGCTCTTCACGAATTTCCTGAAATAGTCGACTCGACATACTTCCCCCTAATGCGTTGTTCAAAAGAATGAGGTTAAACATCTGGTCTGAGCCTACTTCAAGACCTGGATAAGCTAAGCAAAGATGCGCTTGTTCGGTTTCTTTTTGACGGTATTTTTGAACTGGAATAAAAGATGCTTCCGGTGGCTCATAGGAAGCTTTTGCAGCCTTAACCGCGGAAAAGATATCTTCTAATTGCGACAGTAATTCCTCTTGATAATGACCTGCAACCGAAATGACCACATGTTCCCCAACATAAAATTTGTCCATATACGCTAAAATTTGCTCTCTTGTAAACGATGCCAACGTCTGTTCTGTACCTAAGATTGGATTAGCCAGCGTAGATGAGCCAAATGATGCTTCACTTAACAATTCATGGACAAGATCATCAGGGGTATCTTCTACCATACGGATTTCTTCTAGGACGACATTTTTTTCTCGTTCAATTTCTTGTTCATCGAACACGGAGTTAAAGAACATGTCTTGAAGAACATCTACAGCAATATGAGCATGTTCGTCTAATACTTTTGCGTAATAACAGGTATATTCTTTTGCGGTAAAAGCATTCACTTGTCCACCAATGCGATCGAATGCTTCCGCTATATCTTGTGGAGACCTTGTTTTAGTTCCTTTAAACAGCATATGTTCAATAAAAT
The DNA here is from genome assembly GCF_024362765.1 of Alkalihalobacillus sp. LMS6. Classification (NCBI taxonomy): domain Bacteria; kingdom Bacillati; phylum Bacillota; class Bacilli; order Caryophanales; family Bacillaceae; genus Alkalihalobacillus; species Alkalihalobacillus sp. LMS6. Next base: position 2,116,495 of record NZ_CP093302.1, read on the forward strand.
GCGACATCCCGTTTTCAGCGTTACCCTCGTTACGAGAACCGGTTTTCACCCATATACCAATGGCCACAGAACGAACTGTGTCATTTTTTTCAGCCATGATGCGGACACCATTTTCTAGCTTTTTTTTATTAATCACTACTTGGACCCCCATTGATGTCTACTTCCATGTTTCTTGGTAACCTCGTTTCATTCATAAGTTCTGAAACCGTACCTAACATTAAATTCTTCTCTTTAATCCCTGTAATCATCGCATCTAGCCCTTTTGCTGATGATTCTGTTGGGTGCATGAGTAACATCGACCCCGCTTCCATTTTAGGGACAACCCGTGAAATCATCGAATTGACTTCAGGGTTCTTCCAATCAATTGTATCAACTGTCCACATGATTGTTTGCATATCATGTGCATGAACACGCTCAATGACAAGCTGATTATAGTCACCACTTGGCGGGGCGAACCAGATCGGTGTTTCATCAAGAGTTGCTTCAATAACGTCGGTTGTTTTTGAGAGTTCTTCATCTATTCTCGCTTCTGTTAACTTGCTCATTTGTGGATGTGAATAAGCATGGCTCCCAATTTCGTGCCCTTCTTCTTTAATCATAATCGCCATTTGAGGATTTTTCTTCACCCAAGAACCATCTAAAAAAAAGGTTGCTTGCACTTGATGCTCGCGCAATGTGCTAAGCATATCAGGTAAATATTCATTGCCCCATGCGACATTGATCAACAAGGCGGTCATCGGTTTTTCGGACACGCCTCGATAGATTGGAGCAGGGTCTAAATCACTTAAATGAATGCTCGGTTTTGTATCTTTAAAAATCAACATGGACTGGTTAAATGTGCCAGATTCTTTCATCTTATCATAGGATTTTTCAACGTCAACCTCTAGTCCGTTGTAACCGGGCATTGCCTTCCAGACACGATCAATTTTCGCATCTATTGCAGGAATATTCACTTTATTCGCATGATCTACAATAGACTCGTACAGCGGATCTTCAACGGCTTCAACCATCATCGAGGCGTTTAGCTTCACTGTTTCAATATATTGTGTTGCAAATGGATTTTGAACAGCACCTAAAGCGAGTATCACAACTGTACAGCACAGGATCATATGAACCATCTTACGCTTCATCTATTTCCCTCCTAAACCATAAAAGCTTCTCTAAGCATGTCTATGTTTTAGAGAAGGAGACTAGAATACACAAACAAAAAAGACTAGGAATTCTCCTAGTCCCGTTTTATTGCTCTTGTTCAGATGGGGTTTCTTCTTCGCTTTGCTTGGCTTGTTCTTCTTTTTCACGCTGTTCTTTTAGTAACACTTTGCGTGAAAGGTTTACGCGCCCTTGATTATCCACTTCAGTAACACGTACTTCAAGGTCGTCACCTAGTTTAAGAACGTCCTCTACTTTGTTTACCCGTTCTTCGGAAATTTGCGAGATATGAAGCAACCCGTCTTTTCCTTTAAAGATTTCAAGGAATGCTCCAAACTTTTCAATTCGTTTTACTTTCCCTGTGTACGTTTTGCCTACCTCAACTTCGCGTACAAGGTCTTCAATAATTTGCTTCGCTTTCGCATTCATTGTGGCATCAAGTGAAGAAATGTACACTGTACCATCTTGTTCAATGTCAATTTTAACATTGGTTTCTTCGATGATCTTATTAATGACTTTTCCACTTGGACCGATTACATCACGGATTTTATCTGGATTAATCGCTAGTGTTAAGATTTTAGGTGCATATTCAGAAAGCTCTGTGCGAGGCTCATGAATGGCCGTAAGCATATTATCAAGAATTTTCATCCGCCCTTGTTTTGCTTGCTCAAGCGCTTGTTCCAACACTTGACGGTTAATACCCGAAATCTTAATGTCCATTTGTAAGGCTGTAATTCCCGTTGCTGTACCTGCAACTTTAAAGTCCATATCACCAAGAGCATCTTCCATCCCTTGAATGTCGGTTAAGACAGTCATATGCTCACCTTGTTTAACAAGGCCCATCGCAATACCGGCTACTGGCGCTTTTATTGGAACACCAGCATCCATCATCGCAAGGGTGCTCGCACATATGCTTGCTTGAGATGTAGAGCCATTTGATTCTAGTACTTCAGATACGAGACGAATCGTATAAGGAAACTCTTGCTCTGAAGGAATCACTTGCTCAAGTGCGCGTTCTCCTAATGCACCATGACCAATTTCTCGACGTCCTGGTGCGCGGATTGGACCTGTTTCTCCAACGCTAAACTGCGGGAAATTATAGTGATGCATGAAGCGTTTTGTTTCTTCAATCCCTAAACCGTCCAAGATTTGAACATCGCCTAGTGCACCTAATGTACAAATGCTTAACGCTTGGGTTTGTCCACGTGTGAACAAGCCTGATCCATGGGTTCTAGGTAACATGTGAATCTGTGAATCAAGCGGACGAATTTCATCTACACCACGGCCATCAGGGCGTACTTTATCAACCGTAATCAGACGACGAACTTCTTCCTTGACGAACATTTGTAAGATCGCTTTAACTTCGCTTACTTCGACTGTTTCGTCTTCTTCATAGCGTTCCACTTGCGCTTTAATTACGGTATCAATTGCGTCTTGGCGAGCATGTTTTTCCTCTACTCGAACGGCTTCTTTCATTTGCTCTTCTACAGAACCTCTTAGCGTATTTTCAAGATCAGCATCAAACGTTTTTAGTTTAATTTCTCTCTTTTCTTTTCCACACGCTTCAATAATTTTTTCTTGGAAGGCAATCATTTCTTTAATATTTTCATGACCAGCTAGAATCGCTTCTAACATTACTTCTTCAGGTACTTCTTTTGCACCTGCTTCAACCATGTTAATCGCTTCTTTTGTTCCAGCAACCGTTAATTCAATATCACTTTCTGCTAGTTGTGCAGGCGTTGGGTTCATAATGAACTCACCGTCAACACGACCAACCGTTACACCTGCAATCGGTCCGTCAAACGGAATATCCGATACTGATAATGCTAGTGATGAACCGATCATTGCAGCCATTTCCGACGATGCATTTTGATCCGAACTCATGACAATGCTAATCACTTGTACTTCATTACGGAATCCATCAGGGAAAAGTGGGCGAATGGGACGGTCAATCAAACGACTTGTCAAAATCGCTTGCTCACTTGGACGCCCTTCTCGTTTAATAAATCCTCCAGGAATTTTTCCTGCTGCGTATAATCGCTCTTCATAATTGACCGTTAGTGGAAAGAATGGTAGATCTTTCGGCTCTTTCGAAGCAGTAGCTGTCGATAGAACTGCAGACTCACCATAACGGACAAGAACTGCACCATTTGCTTGTTTTGCGAGTTGACCAACTTCAACGGTAAACGTGCGGCCCGCCCAGTTGATTGTAAACTCGTGACGCTCTTGTTCCATGTATGTGTACTCCTCTCGTACATCTAAAAAAGTCTCATTCTTTATTATGACCGAAACGGCGCAAGTTTAAAAGAGTGAATTACAACCGTTTCATTGTTTTTTAGATTCATTCATATGTTCGCATGAAGAAAAAAGCGGGAGAACATCCCCCGCTTTTACAATCCTTATCGACGTAAGCCAAGCTTGTCAACTAAGTTACGGTAACGCGTAACATCTTTATTACGCAAGTAAGTTAACAAATTACGGCGTTGTCCAACCATTTTCAAAAGACCGCGACGTGAGTGGTGATCTTTTTTGTGTGTACGTAAATGATCGTTTAATGAATTAATTTGCTCAGTAAGAATTGCAACTTGAACCTCTGGAGAACCAGTGTCCGTATCATGTGTTTTAAATTCTGAAATTAGTTCATTTTTACGCTCTTGTGTTAAAGCCATTAGAGCCACCTCCTTATAATGTACCCCTTTTTCCGAGCAAACGTTGGTGAATCGTGTTGCCAAGAAGCGGGATGTCCACTTGAATAACTTCAGTGAACATTAGCTATTATAGACGTTAATTTATAAAATTGCAAGTGTCTTACTGCGCATGCTTTTCAAGCCATTGGAGGCTTGTTTCTCGATCGCGTCCAAGTTGTGCTTTAATTTCATCGATGCCATTAAATTTTTGTTCGGCACGAATCCATTCTAGAAACTCCACTTCTACCATTTCTCCGTAAATATCGTCTGAAAAATGAAAGAGATTCACTTCGACACTTGGTTCGGGTAAGTTGTCCACAAATGTTGGTTTATAGCCGACATTCGCCATTCCAGTCCATTTCTTTCCTTGTACGTAAAACGCAACAACGTATACACCTGTTTTTGGAATATGAAACCGTTCAGAAGTTGCTACATTGGCAGTCGGAAACCCTAATAAGCGTCCCCGAGCATCTCCATGTACGACTTCTCCTTTCACTTTATACGCGTATCCAAGCAAAGCGGATGCTTTTTGCACGTCTCCTTGTTCGAGTTCTTCGCGAATTCGAGTGGAGGATATTTTCTCCTCTTCATCGGTCACTTTTTCGATAATCGTATACGTAAAACGATCTTTTGCATAGGTTCCAAGCTGACCCATCGTACCCGCACCTTTTACACCATATGTAAAATCAAACCCAGCCACGACGTGTTCCACTTGTAGTGAAACGATAAAATCATCTACAAATTGTTCTGGTGTTAATTTTGAAAACGACGGCGTGAAACGAACGGCATAAATTCGATCTACACCTAGTGCTTTCATTCTGTCAATCTTTGTTTCGAATGGCGTTAAATACCGCATTGGTTTCTCCGGATTTCCAAGCACTTCTTTTGGATGGGGAAAGAACGTCATGACCGCACTCTCCACACCTCTTTTATTCGCTTCATCAATGGCGTGTTGAATCACAGTTTGATGGCCTTTATGCACACCGTCGAAATAGCCAATGGCCATTACAGAGCGAGCGGCTTCTTTCATCCAATCCTGTTTGTCTGTATGATCGAGATCAATCATTACTAGCTTCAATTTCAAAACCCTCCTAAAGTCCTGCTGCCTGAGTGAAAAGCTTTTCTGGTTTAATCCAGCCTTCCTTTTTAGGGTGAGGTTGATATAAAGCAAGACACTCTCCCTTTTCATTATAAAATAAAAAGCGCTCCGCTCCAAAACTTTGATCTTCATTGTTTATCACGGCACCATTTTTAATCCGTTCTTCAAGCTCTGAATCTGCAAATTTTCGAGGAAAATGACTTAATGCATGTTCAAGTGCATAAAGCTTGTCATAGCGTTCTTCTACCGTCATTTCTTCCAACGCTTCAAATGTCACCGTATGATGATCTTCAAAGGAACCTGATGCAATTCTCGTAAGTGACGACATATGTGCTGGATAGCCAAGACGTGCGCCGATGTCGACTGCCAATGTTCGAATATACGTCCCTTTACTACATCGAACAGTAATTGAAAATGATTGTTGCCCATTAGAAGCCTCTTCCACATTCGTCAACGTTAATTCGTGGATCGTCACGTTTCGAGTTGGGCGCTCCACTTCAATGCCTTTTCGTGCATATTCATAAAGTCTTTTACCATTTACTTTGACAGCTGAATAATACGGCGGTGTTTGTTGAATAGACCCGCTAAATTCGTTCATCACTGCTTTCAACTCAACTTGTGAAATCGTGTCGGATACCGCTTGAGTCTCCACTACCTCTCCGTGGGCATCTTCTGTAGTTGTTGAAGAGCCAATCATCACTTCGCCTATGTATGTTTTATCAAAATCGGACATATACTCCGCTACTTTTGTTGCTCGCCCAATACAAATTGGTAATACGCCATCCACTTCAGGGTCTAAGGTTCCTGTGTGACCAACTTTTTTTGTTTTAAATAAACGGCGAATGCGATTGACACAGTCATGAGAGGTCATGCCTCTTGGTTTATATAAAGCTAAAATCCCTGCATTCATACGTGCCCATTCCTCTCCTTACAGTCTTCATGACAAAAATAGGGGATAGCAACTGAATTGCCATCCCCACATTTTTTTACTGATTTTCGTTATCGCTTTTTACTTCTCGTAAAAGCGACTCAATTCGATTGCCGTATTGAATCGACTCATCAATTGAAAAACTTAGTTCTGGGGTTTTTCGAAGACGAATTCTCTTTCCGATTTCAGAGCGAATAAAACCTTTCGCCTTTTCTAAACCAGCAAGGGTTGCTTTTTGTTCTTCATCGTCACCAAGTACAGTAATAAATGCTGTCGCTTGTTGTAAATCTCCCGTTACATCGACACCTGTCACAGTAACAAATTTCACTCGAGGATCTTTAATTTCACGTAGAAGAATATCACTAAGTTCTTTTTTCATTTGTTCGCCGACTCGCTCAGCACGATTGTTCGCCATGATCTACACCTCTATCTCTCTGACTATAGACAACAATTCCGAACTACATGTCGGTAGTTCTACTCTTGTTTTTCCTACCCATTTATGGGATGCCCTTTTCTTAAAAGGATTAAACCCATTCCCAGTCTGTTTGTGTTCGCTCCACCTGATCGTGTTGATCAATTAGGTGGAGCGCTCTCTGTATCTCTGCTTCCAAGCTTTGTTTTGACGAATTAACGGCGGCAATCGTTAGCTCTGCTCGTTGCCATAAATGTTGATGATCGGTCTCAGCAACACTAACATTAAATCGCTGCCGCATTCTCGTTACGATGCTTTTCAATACAGACCGCTTTTCCTTTAACGACTGCGCCATAAAGATAAAGCACTCACAACGGACAACCGCTACGTGCATTAGCGCTTAATTTCTTCCATGACGTAAGCTTCAATAATGTCGCCTTCTTTAATGTCGTTGAATTTCTCAAGCGTAATTCCACACTCATAGCCTGCAGCTACTTCTTTTGCATCGTCTTTAAAACGTTTCAACGCATTTAATTCACCTTCATACACGACAATGCCATCGCGAATTAAGCGAACAGATGAGTGACGGGTAATTTTTCCTTCTGTTACGTAAGAACCAGCAATTGTACCGACTTTTGATACTTTGAACGTCGTACGGACTTCAACTTGCCCGATTACTTTTTCTTCAAATTCTGGGTCTAATGCACCCTTCATTGCCTGTTCAATCTCATCAATTGCGTTATAAATAACACGGTGCAAACGAATATCTACATTTTCAACTTCTGCAACACGCTTAGCGTTCACATCAGGACGAACGTTAAAGCCAATCACAATTGCGTTTGATGCAGAAGCAAGAATAATATCAGACTCCGTAATGGCACCCGCACCTGTGTGTATAATGTTCACTTTCACACCGGCTACGTCAATTTTTTCAAGAGAGCCTCTCATCGCTTCAACAGAACCTTGTACGTCCGCTTTAATGATGACGTTGATATCTTTAATATCGCCTTGCTGGATTTGATTAAAGAGATCATCAAGACTTACTTTTGATGTTTCTGAAAGATTTTGCTCACGATAACGTGCCATTAATCCTTCCCCAACTTGACGTGCTTTCTTCTCATCTTTAAACGCTTGGAAACGATCACCAGCTTGTGGTACATCATTCAACCCGGTAATTTCAACTGGTGCAGAAGGTCCAACCGTTTTAACGCGGCGGCCAAGATCGTTAACAAGGGCACGTACGCGACCGAATGTGCTTCCTACAACGACTGCATCCCCTACATTAAGCGTTCCGCTTTGAACGAGAAGGGTTGCAACTGGTCCTCTTCCTTTGTCTAGCTGTGCTTCAACAACTGTACCTGTTGCAAGTTTTTCTGGATTTGCTTTTAATTCCTCTACTTCTGATACAAGTAGAATCATTTCAATCAGCTCATCAATTCCGTCTCCATTTAATGCAGATACATTAACAAAAATTGTGTCTCCGCCCCATGCTTCTGGGACTAATTCAAATTCTGTTAACTCTTGCATCACTCGGTCAGGATTTGCTGATTCTTTATCCATTTTGTTAACAGCAATAATAATTGGTACTTCTGCTGCTTTCGCATGGCTAATCGCTTCTTTCGTTTGCGGCATAACGCCATCATCTGCAGCGACAACAATAATTGCAATATCCGTAACTTGAGCACCTCGTGCACGCATCGTTGTAAACGCGGCGTGACCCGGTGTATCAAGGAAAGTAATTTTCTTGTCGTTTTGCTCAATTTGATAGGCACCAATATGCTGCGTGATGCCGCCAGCTTCTCCAGCCGTTACTTTTGTGTTACGAATTGAATCAAGAAGCGTCGTTTTCCCGTGGTCAACGTGTCCCATAATCGTTACAACAGGCGGTCGTTCTTGAAGTTCTTCTTCTTTATCCTCACTGTCGTATAGCTCAATATCAAGTTCATCCACAAACACTTCTTCTTCTACAGCAACTCCATAGTCAGCAGCAAGAAGCTCAATTGTATCTTTATCTAACTCTTGGTTAATCGTTGCCATAACACCAAGCTTCATTAATTTCTTAATAAGCTCAGACGCTTCACGGTGAAGCTTCGCAGCAAGTTCACTTACGGATAAGCTACCAGAAATCATAATTTTTTCAGGTAAAGGCATTTGCTGATGGTTCGGACGATTTTGTGGTCCACCACGTTTCTTTCCTCGTCCTTGATGACGACGGTTGTTGTTACCTGGTCTACCTTGATTCCGGTTTCCTGGGCCACCGCCTGGACGATTTCCTTGATTGCGGTTTGGTTGGTTGCGATTTCCGCTACCTTGACTAGCATTTCCTTGTTGTCCTGCGGGTTTCTTATCTTTCGGTCGATCATCTGTTTTTTTATTCATACGGTTTTGATCTCCATTTCCTCCAGAAGCCTGTACTTGTTGATTGGCTTTCTTTAATGTCTCCTCTTCCACAGTCGACATATGGTTTGACACGTTTTCACCCATGGCTTTCAGTTTTTCAATCAGTTGTTTGCTTTGAACTTGATTTGCTTTTGCGTATTCATGAATTCGCATTTTTGACATATACATACCTCCATTATTGGTTCAGTAATGCAGCAATTTTCTTAGCAAACCCTTTACTTCGAATACCTATAACGACACGTGCTTCTTTTCCAATTGCTGACCCGAGTTCATAGCGGTCATTTGGTGAATAAACTGGAATGTTGTAGTAGCTACATTTATCTCGCACTTTTTTTTCAGTGTTTGCACTTGCATCATTTGCTAGTAATACAATTGCCACATTGCCTTTACGGACAGCTTCTAACGTAAGTTCTTCCCCTGTTACTAGCTCTCCTGCGCGCATGCAAAGTCCGAGTGTAGATAAATATCGTTGGTTTGGGTTCATTTCTTTTTAACCTTTTTCAAATCGGCTAAAAGCTGATCGTACACTTCTGCCGACACTTTCACTTGTAAGTGTCGTGTCAAACTATCTCTTTTTTTCGCCATCTCAAATACGTCTTCATTGTGTGATAGGTAGGCTCCTCGACCGTTTTTCTTACCAGTCGGGTCAAGCTCTACAGTTCCTTCAGGTGTACGAACAATTCGAATCAGTTCACCTTTAGGTTTCATTTCATTTGTGACGATACATTTTCTAAGCGGTATTTTCCGTTGCTTCATCGACATCTCCCGCCTTACTTTAGTTCATCCAATTCTTCTTCTAAAAGAACGTCCGTCAATTCCTCATCACCATCAAGCAAGCCTAGTTCTCTTGCTTCTGTTTCATTCTTGATATCAATTTTCCAACCGGTTAATTTTGCTGCTAAGCGTGCGTTTTGCCCGCGCTTTCCAATTGCTAAAGAGAGTTGATAATCTGGAACAATCACTTGAGTCATCTTTTCATCTTCGTTTACATTTACGCGCATAACTTTTGCCGGACTAAGCGCGTTTGCAATATAAACAACTGGATCTTCAGACCATTGGACAATGTCAATTTTCTCGCCTTTCAATTCATCCACGATGGTTTGCACTCGTTGTCCTCTTTGCCCAACACATGCACCAACAGAGTCCACTTCAGGATTATCAGAATGAACCGCAATCTTAGAGCGATCGCCAGCTTCTCTTGAAACGGATTTAATTTCAACCGTTCCATCATAAATTTCCGGTACTTCAAGCTCAAATAAACGTTTTAATAAACCTGGATGCGTACGGGAAATTAAAATTTGTGGGCCTTTTGTTGTTTTTTCGACTTTTGTAATATACGCTTTAATGCGGTCGTTGTGTCGATACACTTCATTCGGCATTTGTTCTGTTAGCGGCAGTAGCGCTTCTACTTTTCCGAGGTCAACATAAATAAAACGGTGGTCTTGTCGTTGAACAATTCCGTTCATAATATCTTCTTCACGATCAATAAAATCTGAATAAATAATACCACGTTCGGCTTCACGCACTCGTTGTGTTACAACTTGTTTTGCCGTTTGTGCTGCAATTCGCCCGAAGTCTTTCGGCGTCACTTCAATCTCCACAACATCATCCACTTCATAGTTTGGATTGATGACCTGTGCTTCATCTTCTGATATTTCAAGCCGTTTATCAAACACTTCTTCAACAACAACTTTTCGCGCAAATACGCGAATACTGCCGTTCGTACGATTCACATCAACACGAACGTTTTGTGCTTGACCGAAGTTTCGCTTATAACCAGAAATGAGTGCCGCTTCAATGGCTTCAATGATGACTTCTTTTTTTATCCCTTTGTCAGCTTCAAGGGTAGTTAAAGCTTCCATAAATTCACTATTCATGGATAGCACCTCCTTCATTTTCTTCACCTAGAACAGAATCGATAAACGGATATTTGCAACCTTCTCATATGGAATCGTTTTAATGACTGTACGAGTTTTCACTTTCGTTTCAATCGTTAATTCATCGTTTTGAAACGAAGATAGTACACCTTCAAACGCCTTTTCTCCATCTAGAGGTTCATAGGTCGTCACGTAAACGCCTTTTCCAACTGCTTTTTCTACATCAGCTTTTTTCTTAAGCGGTCGTTCTGCACCTGGAGAAGATACTTCAAGAAAATAGGCTTCTGTAATCGGATCCGCTTCATCTAACTGTTCACTAAGCTTCTCACTGACTTTTTCACAGTCATCTAGATCGACGCCTTTATCAGAATCAATATAAACGCGTAAAAACCAGTTCGGTCCTTCTTTTTTGTATTCTACTTCTACTAACTCAAGCTGTAATTCTTCTACAATTGGAAGGACCAATTGTTCTACTTTACTAGAGACGATTTTACTCAAACATCTGTCCCTCCTTATACATAATAAAAAACGTATACCACTCATAAGCATACGTATCAGGCATATCCAACTTTTCATGCGCCTAGCGAGTTTGCGAACAAAAAGAGTGGGTTGCCCCACTCTTTCATCACTTCGTATGCTAACTATTACCATAAACGATTTTATCACATGAATTGGTCTCACGCAAGGCTTGTTCTCGTTCCTAAAACAACGATAGTTGATTTGACTCCGGTAGTTCATGTAAACAACCATGGTCCGATAAATTTTCCACAACGGTTTTTGTTAATTTTGCTCGTTGTTGTAAATCTTCTTTTGACAAGAAATGACCGTTTTCACGAGCCTTCACAATGTTCAAAGCAGCGTTTGTACCGACACCATTTAATGAATTAAATGGCGGCAGTAGCGTATCGCCATCAACGATAAACTCAGTTGCCGACGATTTATATAAGTCTACTTTCTGGAACCCGAACCCTCGTTCACACATTTCTAAGGAAAGTTCAAGAACCGTTAATACGGCTTTTTCTTTTGGAGCAGCGTCTAAACCTTTAGCGTTAATTTCATCAATTTTTGCTTTGATTGAGCTCGAACCTTTGATCATTACATCCATTTCAAAGTCATCTGCTCGAACCGTGAAGTATGTCGCGTAATAAAGAATAGGGTGGTGGACCTTGAAATAAGCAATTCGAACAGCCATCAACACATAAGCGGCTGCGTGGGCTTTCGGGAACATGTACTTAATTTTTGTACATGAATCAATGTACCAATCTGGCACATTATGCTTCTTCATTTCTTCAACCCACTCTGGTTGCAATCCTTTTCCTTTTCGAACGAACTCCATAATTTTAAAGGCAAGCGAAGATTCGAGCCCTTTATAAATTAAATAAACCATTATGTCATCACGACAACCAATGACATCTTTAAGCTCACAAGTGCCATTGTATATTAACTCATTTGCATTTCCTAACCAGACGTCTGTCCCGTGGGAAAGTCCAGATATTTGTAAGAGCTCAGAAAATGTACTTGGTTTCGTTTCTTCAAGCATTTGTCGTACAAAGCGTGTGCCAAATTCAGGAATGCCAAGCGTCCCGGTTTTACACATAATTTGTTCTTCCGTTACACCTAAAATTTCCGGTGACGCAAAAATTTTCATTACGTCTGGATCATCGGTTGGAATTGTCTTTGGATCAATCCCAGATAAATCCTGCAACATCCGAATTGCAGTCGGATCATCGTGTCCAAGAATATCAAGTTTGAGCAAATTATCATGAATGGAATGGAAATCAAAATGCGTCGTTTTCCATTCTGCATTTTTATCATCTGCCGGGAATTGAATTGGTGAAAAGTCATGAATATCTTTGTAATCTGGCACAACAATAATACCACCAGGGTGCTGACCTGTTGTACGTTTTACGCCTGTACAACCTGACACGAGTCGATCGATTTCTGCCCCTCTCATTAAGAGGTCGTGGTCATTTTGATAGCCTTTTACAAAGCCATATGCGGTTTTTTCAGCAACGGTACCAATCGTTCCAGCACGATAGACATACTCTTCTCCAAATAAATCTTTTGTATAGGCGTGCGCTCGTGGCTGATATTCACCAGAGAAATTCAAATCGATATCCGGTACTTTATCTCCTTTAAAGCCTAAAAACGTTTCGAAAGGAATATCTTGTCCGTCTTTTTGATAATACGAGCCACATTCTGGGCAACTCGCATCAGGTAAATCATATCCCGAAGCAACAGAACCATCATCAAAGAAATGGGAATGTTGACAGCTCGGACAAACATAGTGCGGTGGAAGTGGATTAACTTCGGTAATTTCTGTCATCGTCGCAACAAATGAAGACCCCACCGATCCTCGAGAGCCAACTAGATAGCCATCATCAAGAGACTTCTTCACGAGCTTTTGTGAAATTAAATAAATAACCGCAAAGCCGTGGCCAATAATACTACTCAATTCTTTCTCTAACCGCGCCTCAACGATCTCAGGCAACGGGCTACCGTAAATCGCTTTTGCCCGTCCGTAGCTCATTTCCCTCATCTCATCATCTGCACCTTCAATTTTTGGTGCATACAATTCGTCTGGAATCGGATGAACGTCACCTATTCGATTAGCGATTTCGTTGGAGTTCGCTACAACAAGCTCTTGCGCTTTTTCTTCACCTAAAAAGGTGAACTCTCCTACCATTTCATCTGTCGTCCGAAAATGGACGAGCGGTAGTTCTTGCCGATTTAGTGGATTCGCTCCGCCTTGAGAGGCAATTAAAATCTTCCGGTAGATCGCGTCGTTTTCATTAACATAATGCACATTTCCTGTAGCAACAACTGGAATTTGCAACTGTTCACCTAACTGCACGATTTTCCCGATAATTTCTTGCAACGCTTGTTCATCTTTAATGAGTTCTCGCTCAATTAAATGACGATAGTTTCCAGGTGGCTGGATCTCTAAAAAGTCATAGAAACGAGCAATTCCTTCCACTTCATCAGCGGATTTCTGCATCATGCCTTCAAACACTTCACCTTTATCGCAAGCAGAGCCAATTAATAAACCTTCACGATGCTTATTAAGCTCTGAACGTGGAATACGTGGTGTACGAAAATAATAGTTTACATGGGACATCGTTACAAGACGATATAAGTTTTTCAATCCTTCTTGCGAGGTCACATGTATTGTTGCATGAAACGGACGCTGGCGGTGAAAATTTCCTTGTCCCATATGATTATTCAGCTCATCGTGATACATAATTTCTTTTTCAGCGGAATCTTTCACCATTTTCCACAAAAGATACGCCGTGGCCTGTGTATCATAAATAGCACGGTGGTGACTAACTAATTCAATATCAAATTTCTTACACAATGTATTTAAACGGTGATTTTTTAATTCAGGATAAAGGAATCGTCCTAACTCTAATGTATCAATTACAGGATTCTGTACTTCCGTAAAACCCATTTTTTTATAGCCTACATTTAAAAAGCCAATATCGAAACTTGCATTGTGGGCAACAATGGTTGCGTCGCCAGCAAATTCTTTAAATTGCTTTAAAACGTCTAATGGATCGGGAGCACCTACTAACATATCATCAGTAATTCCTGTTAAATCGATAATCGTTGCTGACAATGGCTCTTTTGGATCGGCAAACGATTCATAGGTGTCAACGATTTCGCCATTCTTAATCTTAACTGCTGCTAGCTCAATCACCGTATTGTAAACAGCTGAAAGTCCTGTTGTTTCCACGTCAAATACGACGTATTCTTCATCTAAAAGAGAACGGTGATCTGAGTTATAGGCAATCGGTACCCCATCATCCACAATGTTCGCTTCCATCCCGTAAATGACTTTAATACCATGTTTTTTGCTCGCATTATACGCTTCTGGAAATGCTTGTACAACGCCGTGATCGGTAATCGCGATGGCGCTATGTCCCCATTTTGCTGCCTGTTCGACATATTGACCAACGGAGACCATTCCATCCATTTGACTCATTGTTGAATGGGTATGAAGCTCAACTCGTTTTTCTTCTGCTGTATCAATTCGCGCTTTAGGTGTAATTTGATTAAAATCATTCGCGATCATAACAAGATCACGGACAAACGTATCGTTTTGTATGCCACCTCGGACCTTCATCCACATTCCTTTTTTTACAGCTTGTAAAATAGGGATATCTTCTTTATCTCGCGAAAACATTTTTACTAGGATTGAATCGGTATAATCGGTTATTTTAAACGTTAATAAGGTTCGACCACTACGGAGTTCACGTGTTTCTGCTGCAAACACATACCCTTGAACGGTGATTCGTCGCTCTTCATCAACGATCGCCTCTAATGGAACCGGATCATCTTTAATCGGATACCCCATCGAGAGATTAGCTTCTGTTACTTGCTTCGTCATCTCTTCTTCCATCCGCTTCTTCTCGAGCATCGCTTCGACCACTTTTGAATGATCTTCTTCTTGACGTTTGCGCACGAATTCGTCGTAGGCTTCTTTCGACTCTTCAACAGAAATTTGTAGCGCAATCAATGGCAAACCGTAACGAACACATATTTCTTTAAAGGGTTCCACGAGCTTTCGCTTCATCGCCTGACCTTCCGCATCATTTTGGGCGACAAGGGCAAGCGTGTTATTGCTCATATCTGGTGCTTGTTTATGAAGCGCTGCAGCAAGCGGTGGCGACAATAAAGCAAATTCTTGAACAATAATTGGCCAATACCCTTTCCACGATTCTGCTGACATCTCATTCTCATCATACGTAAATGTAGAGGTTGCTTTTGCAATCTCTTTAAACGTCACCTCTAATTTCGTCGTGAAAAGCTGGGCAAGTTCCGCTGGTAAGACTTGCTTAAGGTGAATATGAAAATGCCACGACTTTGTTTCTCTCGAAATCACTAGCTTTTTAATATAGCCATTTTCAAAATAAGCATGTCCGTCTGTTGGGATCTGTAATTGTTCGAGTAATAATCGAAGACGCTCTTCTCTCGATCCCATGTCGTTGTTCACTAAAAATCACTCCCCCGTGCAAGGAAATGGACTGACCAATTGGCCAGTCCATCCTTCGTCAATTGGCAAATTCCTTTACCCATTGTACAAGATTTTCTTTTGATAGCTCAAGCTGTTCGCCTGATTTTCTTACCTTCACTTCTACAATGCGCTCAGCTGCTCGCTTGCCAACTGCAATTCGAATTGGTAAACCAATTAAATCTGCGTCTTTAAACTTCACACCTGCGCGTTCAGCGCGGTCATCAAATAACACTTCTACGCCTGCTTTTTTCAATTCGGTGTAAATCGATTCTGCCAAATCGCGCTGTTCATCATTTTTTACGTTTAATGCGAGTAAATGAACGCGAAATGGTGCAATTGCCGTTGGCCAGACAATCCCGTTTTCATCATGATGTTGTTCAATGACTGCAGCAATCGTTCGCGAGACACCAATGCCGTAACAACCCATTAAGAACGGTTGTGCTTTCCCATTTTGATCAAGGTACTTTGCATGTAGAGCCTCGGAATACTTCTTACCTAACTTAAACACTTGACCAACTTCAATGCCTTCCGCAAAACGAAGGGTGCCTGTCCCGTCTGGTGAAGGATCTCCTTCTTTTACCGTACGAAGGTCTCTATAAGCTGTAGCTTGATAGTCTTTACCAGGACCGACATTCATAAAGTGGTAACCCGTCTCGTTCGCTCCACAAGCAATGGTCTCCATACCGTGGACGCGATGATCAGCATAAATTGGCACATCGGTTACGTTGACTGGACCAATTGACCCAGGTGTCGCACCAAATAGCTCAACTACTTCTTCTTCTGTCGCCATCCGTAGCTCTTTTACACCAAGCTCATGAAGAACTTTCACTTCATTCAGTTCATCATTCCCGCGTAGAAGCAACAGCGCACTCTCACCATCTACAAACACAACTAGCGCTTTTAAAATGTGGTCTGGATCTACACCTAGTGCTTCAGCGGCATCGTTTACGGTTTTAGCTTCAGGAGTCGCTTTCTTGGCAAGGGTTCCGTACATTTGCGCTTGCGGTGGTTCCGGCGCCAGGCTAGACGCCATCTCTAGATTTGCCGCATAATCGGAACCATCGGAGTAGGCAATTGTATCTTCTCCAACACCTGCTAGCGCCATAAATTCATGCGTATCTTTTCCACCCATTGTACCTGAATCTGCAATAACTGGACGGAAGGTTAAACCGACACGTGTGAAAATTCGTGTATACGCAGCATGCATCGCCCAATAGGTTTCATTAAGGCTTTCTTCCGAATCGTGGAATGAATACGCATCTTTCATAATAAATTCGCGCCCACGTAATAACCCAAAACGAGGTCTACGTTCATCACGAAATTTCGTTTGAATTTGATATACATTTAACGGTAATTTCTTATACGATGTAATGCCGTCTTTAATAATTGTCGTAATTACTTCTTCGTGCGTTGGCCCGAGAGCAAAATCGCGATTATGACGGTCCTTTAACCGCATAAGCTCGTTTCCCATATCTTCCCAACGGCCAGACTCTTGCCATAATTCCGCTGGATGAAGAGCTGGTAGCGTTAGTTCTTGAGCACCAATCTCATCTAATTCTTCTCGAATAATTGCTTCAATCTTCGTCATCGCTCGTTTTGCTAATGGAAGATAGGCGTACACACCTGAAGCAATTTGGCGCATCATCCCAGCACGAAGCATCAGCTGGTGACTCAACGCATCTGCATCAGCTGGAAGATCCCGCATAGTTGGTACTAAATAAGTTGATTGTCTCATCGCTTCACTTCCTCAATTTCATTATGAAAATAGCTTACTAATATCGTTCCAGGTTACCACAATCATTAACAACATCACGAGAGCAAATCCAACGAACTGAATCGCCCCTTCTTTTTCAGGAGAGACCGGTTTCCCTCGTATTCCCTCATAAGCTAGAAACATTAAGCGTCCACCGTCTAAAGCAGGGATTGGGAAGAGGTTTATAACGCCTAAGTTCACACTTAAAAGCGCAGCAAAGAAAAAGACTTGATACGTTCCAGCCGCAACTGCTGAATCGGTAATGTTGTAAATGCCAACAGGACCTGAAATATAATCAAGCGAAAATTCACCTGTTAAAATCAGTCCAAGCGTTTGAAAGATAGAAGTAGCAAAATCAACAAATGTTGTCGCTGCTTCGCCAATAGCTGGTACAAACCCTGATTCTCTTAGCGGGGCAACACCGATGACACCAAGCTCCTCATCGATTTCAGAAACGTAGTTTGAACTTGTTGTTAACGTCACATCTTGCTCTGATCCATCACGCTCAAACGTAATCACAACGTCTTGATTTGGTCGTTCACCAATCGCTTCTTGCATTTGTTGCCAGCGTTCTGTTTCAACGCCATCTACGGCTACAATTAAATCACCTTGCTGAAGACCCGCTTGTTCTGCAGGAGAGCCTGCAATTGGATCAATTTGATTTGTGGAGAAGCCTGCAATCGAAAACAACCCTAACAAAAGGACGTACGCTAAAATGAAATTCATGAGTGGTCCGGCAAAAATCGCCATCGCCCGTGCCGGTAACGATTTTGAACCAAACTGACGATGCCAAGGTGCGTTCATTTGCGCCATTTCATCTTGAACAATCATCGCTTTTTCATGGACTTCATATCGTACGAGCTCACCTGATTCTTCGTCCATAGTCTCAATAAAGAGTTCATGTACGAGATCAATGCGCTCAACTTGTACAACGTGTGCTTCAGGGTGTTTCGATTTGTTATTAATAATAATCTCGGTTACCTTTTGATCGTTATCAAAGACTAATCCTACTTCATAGCCTGGTCGAATAACCGTTTGTTCAGGCTCTTCTCCAGCCATTCGAACATATCCACCAATTGGCAATAGGCGAACCGTATAGATCGTATCGTTTTTCTCAAAGGCAAAAAGTTTCGGCCCCATTCCGATCGCGAATTCATAACACAGAATCCCCGCTCTTTTTGCGAAAAATAAATGACCCCATTCGTGTACAAACACGAGCACACTGAATATAGCAATAAAAGCCAGTAACGTATTCAACAGCCATACCGCCTTCCTGTTAGTTGTTCATTACACGTGCACGAACGGCTTGGTCAACTGCAAGGATCTCATCCAATGAAGGATTTGATTGCATCGCGTGTGAATGTAATGCCTGTTCAATGACGTCTTCAATTTGCAAGAACGTAATCTCCCCTTTTAAAAACTGTGCAACGGCTACTTCATTTGCCGCATTCAGCACAGTTGGCACCGTTCCACCACTCCTGCCAGCTTCATAAGCAAACTTCATGCAACGATAACGGTCAAAATCTAAATCTTTGAAATGGAGTTTGCCAATTTCAGCAAGATTTAATCGGTCGCCTTCTAGCCGCTCTAAGCGGTTAGGATATGTAAGTGCGTATTGAATCGGCACGCGCATATCCGGTGTTCCAAGTTGCGCGATTACGCTTCGGTCAACAAATTCAACCATGGAATGAATGATGCTTTCTTTATGGATTACTACATCAATATGGTCATAGTCGATATTAAATAACCAATTTGCTTCAATCACTTCTAGGCCTTTATTCATCATCGTTGCCGAATCAATGGTAATTTTAGCTCCCATGGACCAGTTTGGATGAGAAAGCGCTTGTTCAACCGTCACATGTTGCAACTCATCTCTTGATTGATCGCGAAAACTCCCTCCTGAAGCAGTGAGGATCAAACGATCAATCGCTTTAGCCGGTTCGCCATTTAATGCTTGGAAAATAGCGGAATGCTCACTGTCTACCGGTATAAGAGGCACATTATGTTTTTTCGCTGCTGCCATCACAAGATGACCTGCCGTTACGAGTGTCTCTTTATTTGCAATTGCAACAGGTTTCCCTGCTTCAATCGCAGCTAATGTTGGCAGAAGACCGACCGACCCTGTAATCGCAGTGACCACAACATCGCTTTCATTCATTCGCGCAACTTCTTTTAATCCTGATTCTCCATAATGTAATTCAACTTCTTTTCCAAATTCCCTTTGAAGACTTTTGGCATCTTCTTCTTTTGCAACGGATACAAGCTTCGGCTTAAACTCTTGAATTTGCTTTCGTGCAAGTTCAATGTTTGCTCCGCATGACATCGCCACTAGCGAAAAAGCTTGCGGATGCTCACGGATCACATCTAATGTTTGTGTACCGATTGATCCCGTCGAACCAAGTAAACTAACTTTTTTCATCGTGCATCCTCCAATTTTCTAACCAAGCATCTTTTTCTTAAATTAACTGTAAAAGATGTAAAAGCGGCATAACAAAAAGTAAACTGTCAAAGCGGTCAAGGATCCCGCCGTGTCCTGGCAATACATTCCCAGAATCTTTCACAGCATAGTGTCGTTTTAAAGCAGACTCGACCAAATCGCCAATCTGTCCAAAGACTGCGGTGGCGAGCATAATGAATACAGCCGTTATGTATGAAGTAAATGCTGGTGTTAAGAAGAAAAACAAGCTCCCGATGACAACTGCAAGCACAATTCCACCAAGTGATCCTTCAATCGTCTTATTCGGGCTGATTTCTGGCCAGAGCTTATGTTTCCCAAAAGCCTTTCCAACAAAGTAAGCACCAGAATCGGTGGTCCAGATTAAAACAATGACAAATAATACAAGCCATAACCCAATTTCCGCGATACCTCTTGCTTCAATTAAAAAGTGAAAACCGAACCCAACATATACACTAGAGAGAACAATAAAGCCCACTTCGTCAAATGTAAATTGATTTTTCGTTAATACGGTTAACATTAAAAGGATGAGGATAAGAAAAATAAACAATTCTATTTTTGTATATTGTATTGGAATGAATTGATCATACCAAGCCGTCGGAATAAGAAGAAGCCACATGGAAATAAGTCCAACGATTCCTCTTAACGATAAAGCTTGAATTTTCCTCATTTTCAATAGTTCAATCATTGCGATGGTTGCCATTAGTGAAACAAACATGGAAAACCACCAGCCGCCAAGAAAAACAAACGTTAAAATGACGATTCCAATAAATAAACCTGTAACAATTCTAGTTTTCATTGACGTCGCCCTTCCTATAATCCTCCGAATCGTCTGCCACGATTTTGATAGGTACCTATCGCCTCATGGAAGTGATTTTCATTAAAATCAGGCCAAAGGACATTTGTAAACCAAAACTCACTATAAGCGAGTTGCCAGAGCATAAAATTACTCAATCTTATTTCACCGCTTGTACGAATGAGTAAATCAGGATCCTGTAGCTGACTACTCATAAGATGGGCGCCAATGACGTCTTCATTGATTTCCTCTGTCGATAGGCTACCTGTCTCTACTTTTGCAGCAATTTGCTTAACAGCATCAGCCAACTCCGTACGACTCCCATAATTTAAAGCAAAATTCAAGACTAAACCTGTATTGTGCTTTGTTTTTTCGATCGCTTCATCGACTGCATTTAATGTGTGAATCGGCAGTTGATCTTTCATCCCCATAATACGTACTTGGACATTCTCTTTAATCAGTGTTGGCAGTTCACTTTTAAGGTAACGTTCAGGCAAGCTTAAAAGGAAATCGACTTCCGCTTTTGGACGCATCCAATTTTCAGTAGAAAAGGCGTAAAGGGTTAGAACTTCAACGTTCAGTTCATTCGCTGCTCGCACGATCTTATTTACATTTTTCATGCCTTCGCGATGACCAGCAATTCGAGGCAAGCCACGATTTGATGCCCAACGACCATTTCCATCCATAATAATCGCCACGTGCTTCGGAATTCGATTTAAATCAAGGTCTATATCAAACTGCTTTTCTTCATCAGTATGAAAAGCTTGCTTCCATTTTGAAAATTTCTCGAGCATTCTTCGCCCTCCGTCTCACTAGCGGTTCGCCCTTCATCTTGCTTAAAAGTGTAAAAAACCCCCTATAAAAGAGGGTCTCCTACTTTTCTTTATCATACACGTAATTCGATCAGACTTCCATAATTTCTTCTTCTTTTTCTTTTGCACGTGCATCGATCTTACTAATATAAGAATCTGTTAATTTTTGTACGTTATCCGTTTCGCTACGAAGCTCATCTTCTGTCATTTCGCCTTCTTTTTGTAACTTCTTCAAATCGTCATTTGCATCACGACGGATGTTACGAACTGCAACTTTTGAATCTTCTGCTGTTCTTGATACAATTTTACCTAATTCTTTTCGACGATCTTCTGTTAGTGCCGGAATAATGATACGGATGACTTGTCCGTCACTTGAAGGCGTTAAGCCCAGATCAGATTTCATGATCGCTTTTTCAATATTACCGACTGCGCTTTTGTCATAAGGCGTAATTAAAAGAAGGCGTGCTTCTGGAACCGTTACAGAAGCAATTTGATTTAAAGGTGTTTCTGCACCATAATATTCAACTGTAATTCGGTCAAGAAGCGCTGGGTTTGCACGACCTGCACGCAATTTAGCTAATTCACGATTAAGCGATTCAATCGCTTTATCCATTCTTCCTTTTGCATCATCTTGAATTTGTTTTGACATGGTTATTTCCCCCTGACAAGTGTTCCAATTTTTTCACCTAAAACGGCACGCTTAATGTTGCCTTCTTCCATAATAGAGAATACGACAAGTGGAATGTCGTTGTCCATACATAGGGATGAAGCCGTTGAATCCATTACTTGAAGTCCATCGGTCAACACATCCATATACGTAATCGTGTCATATTTTTTTGCATTTTTATCTGTACGAGGATCAGCGTTATATACGCCGTCTACATTATTCTTCGCCATTAAAATGACTTCTGCTTCAATTTCAGCTGCTCGTAATGCTGAAGTCGTGTCAGTAGAGAAGTAAGGATTTCCTGTACCCGCAGCGAAAATTACGACGCGCTTCTTTTCTAAATGACGAATCGCTTTTCGTCGAATATATGGTTCTGCCACTTGTCTCATTTCAATTGATGTTTGGACGCGAGACTCTACACCAATTGATTCGAGGCTATCTTGTAGCGCTAATGAATTCATCACTGTCGCAAGCATGCCCATATAATCGGCTGTTGCCCGGTCCATCCCTTGTGCGCTCCCAGCCATTCCACGCCAAATGTTCCCTGCTCCAACAACAACAGCAACTTCAACTTCAAGTTCAACAATTTCTTTTACTTGATGAGCAATGGAATTAATAATTGTTGGATCAATTCCATACCCTTGCTCTCCAGCTAACGCTTCTCCACTAAGCTTTAAAATGACACGATTGTATTTGTTCATTGTGACCTCCGAATTTGCTTTCTTCCAGATCTTTTCTTGTGAAAAAGGGACACGAACGAATGTTGTGTCCCTTTTAATGGGTTTGTTATTTTTTCACTTGAGACATAACTTCTTCAGCAAAGTTATCTTCACGCTTTTCAATACCTTCTCCAACTTCATAACGAACGAATGTTTTAACAGACGCATTTTTGCTTTGAACATATTTGCCAACTTTTTGATCGCCATCTTTCACAAATGGCTGATCTAATAAACAAACTTGCTCGAAGAATTTGCTTAAGCGACCTTCAACCATTTTTTCAACGATGTTTTCAGGCTTGCCTTCGTTTAACGCTTGTTGCTTAAGCACTTCACGCTCACGGTCAACCACGTCACCTGTTACTTCATCACGAGAAACATAAGTTGGGTTAATTGCCGCAACGTGCATCGCAACGTCTTTAGCAAGTTCTTCGTCGCTTGAAGAGCCGATTAGTGTAAGTACACCAATGCGTCCACCCATGTGTAGGTAAGAACCAAAAACATCGCCATCTTCTTTTTCTACAACAGTAAAACGACGTAGTGAAAGCTTTTCACCAATCTTCGCGATTGAAGAATTAATGTGCGATAATACTGTCACGCTACCGCCTTTGAAGTTTTGCTCTAACGCTTCTTCCACTGTTGCTGGATTTTCAGCTAAAACATGCTCTGCCAATTCTTTTACAAGCGCTTGGAAGTTTTCGTTTTTTGCAACGAAATCCGTTTCAGAGTTTACTTCAACGATTACTGCTTTATTGCCGTTCGTTACAACAGATGTTAAACCTTCTGCTGCGACACGATCCGCTTTCTTTTCTGCTTTTGCAATTCCTTTTTCACGTAAGAAGTCAATCGCTTTGTCCATATCTCCGTCAACTTCTACAAGCGCCTTTTTACAATCCATCATACCAGCGCCTGTTTTTTCGCGAAGTTCTTTTACCATACTCGCTGTAACTGCCATTGTAATTCCTCCTGTTTACACATCTTTTTCACAAAAAAAGGGTGGGAAAGGGTTAATCTCCCTTCACCACCCTTTTTGGAGTCCAACATTTATGCTGTCGTCGTTTCCTCAACGTCTTCTTCTGAATCCGTATTTTCCATTAAAACTTCTTCTTCAGCAGCTGTTGCTTCAATTACAGCATCAGCCATTTTTCCAGTTAGCAACTTAACTGCGCGAATCGCATCATCGTTACCAGGGATCACATAGTCAATCTCATCTGGATCACAGTTTGTATCAACAATTGCTACAATCGGAATGTTTAATTTATGTGCTTCCGCAATTGCAATACGCTCTTTACGAGGATCAATAACGAATAACGCATCAGGAATGCTATTCATGTCTTTAATACCGCCTAAGAATTTCTCAAGACGATCCATTTCTTTTTTAAGAAGGATAACTTCTTTTTTAGGAAGGACATCAAATGTGCCATCTTCTTGCATTTTTTCAAGATTCTTAAGACGCGTAATACGCTTTTGAATCGTTTCAAAGTTTGTTAATGTTCCACCTAACCAACGTTGGTTGATGAAGTACATGTTCGAACGAATCGCTTCGTCACGAACTGAATCTTGTGCTTGTTTCTTTGTACCAACGAAAAGAATTTTCCCTCCGTCAGCTGCAAGATCGCGAACGAAGTTGTACGCACTCTCGACTTTTTTGACCGTCTTTTGAAGGTCAATAATATAAATACCGTTTCTTTCTGTGAAGATGTAGCGATCCATTTTCGGGTTCCAACGACGAGTCTGATGACCGAAGTGAACACCTGCTTCAAGTAATTGTTTCATGGAGATAACTGCCACACCAAACACCTCCTTAAGGTTTTTTTATCCTCCGCAGTATTCATTTCTTGACGACACACTTATCAATGATAAGAGCACCTTCGCCAAAATCCTCCTGCGTGTGTATTTAACACCGTCAATTATCGTATCACATCCAAGAGGGATAAGCAAGACGACTCGACAATTATTTTTGTTTACGCTGCGTAAGATTCAAGATAAGCTCTACTTCTCTTACACCCATGGCTAGTTCTTTCGCTATTTCTATTGAAGAAACGCCTTCACTTTTAAGCTGATGCACCTTTTTATGCATGTGATCTACTTCCACGTTCAGTTGCTCAGAGACTACAGGCTCTATCGGCCCTTCTTTTAACCGGTGTTCAAAAGGAAGAACGTTTGAAACTGAACGATGTTTAGAGTCCGGAGGGGGCGTTTCTGTATGTACGTGTTTGTTTTGAACGGCGTGAACAACTGCTTCATTGTCTTCCTTAACATCTTGTAGAAAGCGTTCAAGCGATGCCTCTAGTTCTTCTTTTGTTAAACGCTCGTTTACGTCTCGCTGAAGTTTTGCAACTTTTATACTAAGATAACCAATTGCGATGAGTAAAAGCAATAGCGTGACAACCATAAATCCTCCTTATTAACGGACAAACGCTTTTTCAGCAAATCCTTGTTTTAATTTTTTAATTGCTTTTGCGTGAATTTGCGAAATCCTTGATGTTGATAAATCGAGCACTTTGCCAATATCCGTTAACGACAATTCTTCAAAATAGCTTAATTGAATAACAAGCTGTTCATTTTCATTCAAAGCTTTAATTCGTTCAACAAGTTCCCGCTTTGTGTCGGAATGAATTAACGCTTCACCTGGTTGCTCCATTTGTTCATCGCGCACTTGGACGTGATAAGAAACATCGGTCGAGGTTGATAATACATCATCAAACGAAAGGTTTGTACTATTTAATTGCTCAAATTTAAGATAAGATACTTCCTTTTCCGTAACATTCATTTCGCGCGCAATCTCACTCGCAGCAACAGATCGACCTTGAGATTGCTCAAGCTGCTCAACAACTGTATCCATTCGCTTGATTTTTTCGCGAACCGTGCGCGGCAAACGGTCTTCTTTTCTTAAGCCATCAATCATCGCTCCCCGTATCCGAAAAGATGCATACGTATCAAACTTTAAATCTCGATTGGCGTCAAACTTTTGGATCGCGTCAAACAGACCTTCCAAAGCGTGACTTTTCAATTCATCTTTCGTCACTGAAATCGGTAATGTTTTTGATACTCGCTGGACATGGAAATGAACGAGAGGTAAATAGTGCTGAATTAAAGCTTCAATGGCTGCACTTGATTTTGTCTCGATCCACAATGCCCACAGTTCAGCTTCTGACTTCATTCTCTTCCTCTCCTGTCTAAAGCAATTTAATGGGTTTATTTGCCGTCCGTACACGCATTGTACAGCTTGGCAAATCAAATTCTACTGTTCTCCCGACTGTTCCACCGACTTCTCTTGCCAAAATCGGGATATGCGCCTGTTCCAACCAAGTCGTCGTAGCTTCAATATTTCGTTTTCCAATTTGCATAAATTCTTCTCGCATCACATAGCGAAACATTTGAGCCCCACCAACCATTTTTGCTTGAAGGTTGGTCGCACCTACCTTTAAGAGTTTTTCTTGCAAAAGATTCAGTGCAGTATCCGCATAGCGCCAAGGATTAAATGGCCCTTTTCGTGCTTGCGAAGCATCCGGAAGCATGATGTGCACCATCCCTGCTATTCCATGTGCACGGTCATAAAGAACGACACTTATACACGAACCTAAACCACATGTCCTCAGTGTGCCTGTACCTGTTAGTATTTTCCATTCACCAATCGAAATCGTCTCCATTAGCTTGATCCGTTTAAACGCTGCAGTGCCGCAGAAAGATCGTGAATAGAAGCTTTGTCGGGTAGAAAAATCAATACCCCTTCTAATTTTTGTAGGTCATTTACAATGGTCATCGTCGTTTCCATAAAAACAAATGTTTCGTGATCAACAAGGTGATATGTCGCTTCTGCTAGCACAGCACTACCGATGTCGAGACTAAGTTCTGTCACAAGTGGGTAAGCTTGTACGTTTGTTAATGACGCAATTGCAGAAATATATGAGCCGATCATAATGTTTCCAACTTCTTGAAATGCGGATTGAGCTAGCGGCTGTTCCAACAAATCACTCACTTGTTTTTCAAGAGGTAGCAATTTGTTCGTCAATTGAATAGCTGTATCAATGTTAGTTAAAAAAAAGATTGTTCCCCGAATCTCTCCTTCTAAAGGAGAAAATACAACGCCACACGCTTCTTGATGATACACGCGCAAGCGAGGTAAATCTTCTATTGCGCGAACGTCGATTTCTGGTACATTCATTGTTACTTTTTCATTTAACAAAGTGGATAGCGCTGTGGCTGCGTACCCTGTGCTTATATTAGCTACTTCTTTTAGCATATCAGCTTGATTGATCACAAGAACGCTCCTTTCGAAATAATCCATTTTCCAATTTCCTCACTCGTCAACACCTCGTCTACATAACCGGTTTTTTGTGCGGCATTTGGCATTCCAGCTATTACTGCACTTTCAACGGATTCGACAACAATGACACATGATCCCGATTCCTTTACACGAGCTAACGACGCTGATCCGTCATTTCCCATGCCTGACAAAATAATAAGCACTTTTTTCTTAAACCATACGGTGGAAGCAAATAAGTCATTAATTGACGGATGATAAAGATCACCTGTTTGAGGCTCAACAATCTTTATATAGGCGCCATTCATTTTTTTTATTAGCATCGTTTGCTGACCACCAGGACTAATATAAATCGTGCTATTCTTTAAACGTTCCCCGTGTTGAGCTTCTTTGATTGTAAATGGGAAACGCTCATTTAAACGACTGGCAAGCAAAGCTGTAAAGTGGGCTGGCATATGTTGGGCGACAACAATTGGATAAGGAAACGTATGTGGAAATTGTTCAAATACGCGTTGTAAAGCACTCGGTCCACCTGTAGAACAACCAATTACGACAACAAGCTCGCTTGAATTCGCTGTAGCCCCACTCATTTCAGTTTTCATACGGTGACCAGCCAATCTTGAATAAGCAAACTAGTCGTTTCATAGATTCCATCGGTAAAATCCTCTCGAGAGCGCTCGAGCCAGCCAAGGTCAACCACATCCACTTGCACATATTGTTTTACCGTGTCTTTTAGATTCTCAAGCACCTGTTGATTCCTTCTCTCCTCAGGATTACCTGTCCCAATTACATATGTTCGCAGAAAAGGACGCTGTTTTATTTTTTGATACGTTTTAATTAACTGGTCTTCGTTTGCAGAAAGAAAAAACAAGCGAGGAAGATCAGCTGTTTGAATTAAGGAATCAGTCCAAGTTTGAATATATAACAGCACATCAATACGAATTGTTGTTAATTGCTTCACCTGATCTGAATGTAGTAACTGATCTTGAAATTTCACTCGAAAGTGAGCCTTTGCTGCTGATGTAGAAATGCCGCACGCTTCATACCCGTAATCACTCAAGGAATGAATCAATCGTTCAACGATGCAGGCGTCATCTGCATTCGAAATAAATAGGTGAAGGGCTTTTCTCTTATGTAATGAATGTTCAATTGATCGCTTTCGCAAATTATGCGCTTGATCCATGTTGATCTCCCCCAAAACGTAACCACTTTATTAATTCTTCTGCATGCGGAAAGCAGATATCATTCGGTACAGTTTGCCCGGTCGTCACACCGGAAATGGGTACAGATTGCTGATAGAGCAATTCTGCCAATAATGATAATGTTCGCGTCTCATCTTTTTTCGTTAGAATCATGCCATGTAACGCCACATCACGAAACTGCGTGAAAATTCGATGCACATCACTTGTTTTCATTGTTAAACTTAATGTTAAATGACATTCAACATCGGATCGGTTATTTAGAAACTGCGTTAATTGTGGTGACAACGTTGAATGAAGATAATTATCTCCTGCTGTATCAATTAAAATCATATCGGCCGCAATTTCTTCACAAAGCGCATCTAATTCTTCTGGATCATAGACAACATAGCAAGGACACCCTAAAATATCGCTATACTTATTTAACTGCTCAACTGCCGCAATCCGGTACGTATCAAGGGTAATAAATGCGAGCGACTTCCCATCTTCATACAGCGCTTTAGCAGCAATTTTTGCTAATGTCGTTGTTTTCCCAACACCTGTTGGTCCTGCAAGACAAACAATGCGCTTTTCTCCTAATTTAGTCGTTTTAGGCTTTAACGTAGCATCTAGCACACCGTTAAAAATACGCTGAGGATCTGTTTCTCCACGGTCTTGAATCATCTTTGCCGTTAGCAATAAGCGCTTTTTCACTGCTGGCGTGACTTCAAGCTGATCGATCTGACGCGAGACAGAAACAGGCAACGTCGAGGTTTTCTCTTTTTCCGGAGCGCGCTTGTTCGTTTCTTCCATCATTCCAACCGTGACTTGAACAAACTCTTTTTGAAAAAAGCCAAGCCAGCCCCCTTCTTTCATCGAGCGACTATGGAGAATAACTGCCCGCTCTCCCATGCTTTGCTTCACCTCTGCGACAGCTTCTTCGTAGGTTGGCGCTTTTATTTTTTTTATGATCATTGTAATCTCACCACCCCAACACTCTGCACCTCAACACTTGAGTCCAGTTCATTGTATGAAATAACTGGTACTTGAGGTAAATAGCGCTCAATAAGTTGTCGCATATACATGCGAACAGCCGGTGAACATAAAATAATGGCTTGTTGCCCCATTTCCGCAAGCTTTGTTGTTTCAGTCGCCGTTTGCTGCAAAATGGCCTGTGAATCTGCTGGTGCTAAAGCTAAGAAACTTCCATTTTCATTTTGTCCAACCGCATCAACAAGTCGTTTTTCAACGTCGCTTGCTAACGTAATAACGGAGAGTTTCCGATTTTCATCGGTTAATTGTTCCGAAATTTGTCGAGACAGCGATTGTCGAACATACTCAGTCACGATATCCATATCTTTTGTACGTGAGCCATAATCTGCTAACGTTTCAAATATAATTGGTAGATTACGAATCGACAGTTGCTCTCGCAATAAATTCTTTAGTACTTTTTGAATGTCACCAATTGTTAACGGTGAAGGCGTCACCTCTTCGACAAGGGTTGGATACGTTTCTTTGATGTGCTCGATTAACGCTTTTGTTTCTTCTCGACCTAAAAGCTCGTACGCATATGTTTTTAATAGTTCTGTTAAGTGAGTTGAGATAACCGTTGGCGGGTCAACAACGGTGTAACCAGAAAGCTCAGCATCATCTTTAACGTCTTCTGTTATCCAGATTGCTTCAAGACCAAATGCCGGTTCTACCGTTGGAATGCCGTTTATCGATTCATCTTCTATTCCAGTGCTCATCGCCATGTAGTGATCGAGCAAAATCTCCCCTTTCGCAACAAGATCGCCCTTGATCTTAACTGTGTATGCATTCGGCTCTAATGAAAGATTATCTCGAATGCGAATAACCGGAATCATCGTTCCTAGTTCAAGCGCCATTTGCTTACGAATCATCACAACACGATCAAGCAAATCGCCGCCTTGATTGGCATCTGCAAGAGGAATGAGTCCATACCCGAATTCAAATTCGATCGGATCCATCTTTATTAAGCCCAACACGGATTCTGGGCCAGTAGGTTCAACTGGTTCCGGCACGTGATCGTTTAATTTTTCCGCAAGCTCTTCTTCTTCATCATGGGCTTGTGATAATCGGTATCCAGCAAATGCTAATAAACCTGCAATTGAAAACGTCACAACCTTTGTAATCGGCGTCGTAATTCCTAATAAGAAAATCGTTGCTGCGGTCACATAAAGAAGCTTTGGATAAGCAAGTAGCTGTTTCGTTAAATCATTCCCTAAATTTCCTTCCGATGCAGCTTTTGTTACAATGACACCTGTTGCTGTAGAGATTAAGAGCGCTGGTATTTGCGTGACAAGACCATCTCCAACTGTCAAAAGCGTATACGTACTTGCAGCGGTCGATAAATCCATTCCCATTTGCATCATGCCGATAACCAGTCCAAAGACTAGATTAATAATAACAATGATGATGCTCGCAATGGCATCTCCCTTTACAAATTTACTCGCACCATCCATCGAACCATAAAAGTCAGCTTCATTTTCAATTTTTTCGCGTCGCGCTTTTGCCTCACGATCGGAGATTAATCCTGCGTTCAAATCAGCATCAATACTCATCTGTTTCCCTGGCATCGCATCAAGAGTAAATCGCGCCCCTACTTCTGATACACGCTCTGCTCCTTTTGTAATAACAAGAAATTGAATAATAACGAGAATTAAAAAGACGACAAAACCTACAACCGCATTCCCGCCGATTACAAAACTTCCGAACGTTTCAATCACGTTTCCTGCGTGAGCTTCCCCTAAAATGGAGCGTGTTGTCGAGACGCTTAGTCCAAGTCGAAAGAGTGTGACAAGCAAGAGCATCGTTGGAAATACAGAAAATTGTAAAGCATTTTTCGTATTTAAAGCGACTAATAAAATAAGCAAAGATAACGAGATATTAAAGATAATGAGTACATCTAAGATAAATGGAGGGAGCGGAATGATAAGCATGACAATAATTAATATCACACCTACAAGTATACTAAGATCTTTTGCTTTCACTTTTTCCCCTCCTTGTTTAATGAGCGCCGTTTAATTGATACACGTAAGCGAGAACCTCTGCAACAGCTTGAAACATTTCTTCATTAACTTGGTCGTTTACATTTAGCTGCGCATACATAGAACGAGCGAGCCAAACATTTTCTACCATCGGAATGTCATGATCTTTCGCAATCGATTTAATTCGCTCTGCAGCATAGTCCATTCCTTTCGCTAAAACATAAGGCGCGTCAGCCTTCGTTTGATCGTAAGCAATTGCAACGGCAAAGTGAGTTGGATTCGTAATAATCACATCTGCTTTTGGTACTTCCTGCGCCAAGCGGGACATCGACATTTCGAGCTGTTTCTGCTTTCTTCTTGCTCGAATTTTCGGATCCCCTTCACTCGTTTTGTGCTCATCACGAATGTCTTTTTTTGACATTCGAATTTGTTTCTCATGGTCATAACGTTGGTAAAGATAATCAGGTATCGCCAAAATTAATAATAGAATCGAAGCCACAATGCCCATAAGCATAGCAAGCTCACCGACCGTAACGGCACTTACTTCAATATTCTTTTGCGATAATGTTAAGACTTCTTCTATATTAAGATAAAGCACAATGACAACAGCGGAGCCCACGAAAACGATTTTTAAGATTGACTTCGCTAACTCAACTAAAGCACGAGCAGAAAAAATCCGCTTTGCTCCTTTTATCGGATCGAGCTTTTCTAGCTTTAATTTCAAAGGATCCGTTGTAAAAAGTGAACCGACTTGTAAAAAGCTTCCAAACGCACCAGCGAACACAGTGATAGCCATGATCGGCAGCACGATAATGGCCATATGCCATGTTAGTTCACGAAATAAACTTGCTGTCGTGCTTTCCGTAACTTGTAAATGAAGAAAACGGGAAAACATATCGGACATCATGCCTTGCAGCCCTTTAAACACACTTGGTCCAGCGAATAACCATAGGACGATAAATGCAATGAATAGCATAAGTGCCGTATTTACGTCTTGACTCTTCGGTACTTGGCCTTTTTTTCGTGAATCTTGACGTTTTTTAGGCGTAGCCTTTTCCGTTTTCTCATCAGCAAACCACTGTAAATTCATCTCTAGTCTACGTTTCATATGGTTTCTCCAAACAGTTCTAGCAACGTTCGCATTGCTAAAATCATTTCTTTAAATAAATAGTTCATACTCATGAAGAAAACGCCGATATAGATAAAGAGAATGATTAATCCTGCAATTAACTTAATAGGCAAACCGACAACAAACACATTCATTTGCGGAACCGTTCTCGACACAATACCTAATGCAATGTCAACTAGAAACAGTGAACCAACAACAGGAAAAGCCATTGATATGCCAAAAGCAAATAAAAACCCCATTAACATGGCAACATGCTCAATAACAGACGCTGATGATAGTGGTAAAAATAATTGGTCAATCGGTACAAATTGAAAACTATAGACGGCTCCATCTAGTAATAAGTGATGGCCGTCAATTAAGAGTAAATATAAAAGTGCGAATATATATAGATAACTACCTGTTAACGGGCTTTGTGCACCTGTTTGTGGATCAACAACATTTGCAAGCATAAACCCCATATGGAAATCAATTAATCCCCCTGCAATTTGAACAGCATACAGCAACATCATTGCCACTAACCCGGTCAGCACGCCAAGAAGGGCCTCTTTTATAATTAATAGCGCATAGAAGCCATCAATCGTTATGGCGGGAAAGTCAATTGAGAAAACAAGCAACAGCGCCACCACTCCTGCTACACCGATTTTAAACGGCATTGGAATTGTTCGATAATTGTATAGAGGTAGCACAATAAAAAACGATGCAATCCGAATAAAAACGAGTAAAAAAGCTGGATAAACTTGAATAAACGACTCCATCTAGCCAATATACCTAAACAAATTGCTATAAATGCTGTAGGTCATCTCTGTAAGTTGCGATAACATCCACGGGCCAAGAATAACCAACCCAACGAGTACGCCAACGATTTTCGGTATAAATGCAAGCGTTTGTTCTTGAATTTGTGTGGTCGCTTGAAAAATACTTACGACTAAACCTAAAATTAAGGCAATCAATAATAAAGGGCCCGCAACAAGTAGTACGGTCCAAACACCACTTTGAGCAAGATTTGTTACCGTTTCAAGACTCATTTCACACGCTCCTTCCTATTGGTAGCTAATGAGTAAACTTTGAACAACAAGATACCAGCCATCCACGAGAACAAATAAAAGAATTTTAAACGGCAAGGCAATCATAACTGGTGGCAGCATCATCATCCCCATCGACATTAATACACTAGCAACGATCATATCGATCACAAGAAAAGGAATAAAAATTAAGAAACCAATTTGAAACGCTGTTTTGAGCTCACTAATCGCAAAGGCTGGAATTAACGCGGTTATCGGCACATCTTCCAATGTTTCAGGTTGATCGTACCCTCCATAGCCCATAAATAATGCCAAATCTTTTTCACGGGTATGCTGTGCCATAAATTCTTTTATCGGTACAATGGCTGTATCTAGCGCTTCTTCACCTGTTAACTCTCCCTCTGTTAAGGGAACATAGGCCGTTTCATACACATCTTGTATCACAGGAGCCATAATAAAAAATGTCATAAAAAGCGCTAACCCAATCAAAACCTGATTAGGGGGTGTTGTCTGAGTTGCTAATCCTTGACGAACAAAAGACAACACAATAATAATTCTTGTAAAACAAGTCATTAAAATAAGAATACCTGGAGCAATCGACAAAATCGTAATAAGCAATACGATCTGTAACGTTGTTGCAATCGTTCCTTCATTTGAAAAATCAACCGACAAAAAAGATAGGACAATTCCATCAATCATGGAGACTTCGGCCCTTTCGAACCAATTCTAGACGCTTTATCTAATCCTTGTTCCGATATGTGTAAGCGTGTTGCTAAAATATCTTGGAACGATACCGGAACTTGCCGTTTCTTTTCATTTGAACGAAACCACGGTAATACATGATTGATTCCGCTTTGATTTATATCAGGCTGATGCTTTTTCAAAATAGCTTCAATCTCTTCAGGGTCTTCAATCGTATCTAATAACTGCACTTGTTCACTTACGCCAACAACGAGCAGCTTTTCCCCCACTTTAATGAGTTGAATCGATCGATTCCCTCCTAATGAAACTCCTGATAGCAGCGACAACCCTTTTGACTCTTGAAACGAACGAGATCGCTTATTAATAAATTTTAAAATCGTGAGCAAAAGAACGATTACGACTAAGAGTGCTCCGATCATTTTTAAGCCACTTAGCCAAGGAGACTCCGTCGTCACAACACCATCTTGATTTTCTTCTTCAGTCGTAGAGGTCGAGCAGTCTTCTGCGACCATAGCTTCTTGCACGCTACAATCTTTCGCAAAGACGTGCTCATGCTCTGCCAGGGCAAAGCAAAGCACGACTACTACAAATATAAGAACCTTAACCGATTGCTTTTGAAATCGCATCAATCACTCGTTCAGCTTGAAACGGTTTAACAATAAAATCTTTTGCCCCTGCTTGAATCGCATCAATTACCATCGCTTGCTGTCCCATCGCTGAACACATAATGACTTTGGCGTTTGGATCATACTCTTTGATCTCTTTAAGCGCGCTAATGCCATCTTTATCAGGCATCGTAATATCCATCGTTACAAGATCAGGTGACGTTTCTTTGTATTTCTCAAATGCTTCGTTGCCATCATTTGCTTCGGCCACAACCGTGTACCCGTTCTTTTCTAAAATATCTTTTAACATCATTCTCATAAAAGCCGCGTCATCTACAATTAAAATTTGTTTCCCCATTTACATGTTCTCCCTTTTCGTCAATTCATTCGAGCGTATCCGTTCGTATGTACTGTGCTTAATTTAAGTGATTAATCCGTTCTTTTTTACTTACGATATCAGTAATGCGTACGCCAAAGTTTTCATCAATGACGACAACCTCACCTTTTGCAATTAAACGATCGTTTACCCGTACATCAACCGGCTCTCCGGCTAACTTGTCCAATTCAATAATAGACCCTTGAGAAATACTTAAAATTTCTTGGATTGTTTTCTTCGTACGACCTAATTCCACTTTTACTTCCAGAGGAATATCGAGAAGCATATCGAGATTTTTCATCTCACTAGTTGGCAAACTCGGCTTTTCAAAATTAGAAAAAATAGCTTTCTCGACAACATGTTCTTTTTCCGTCATAGCCTTTCGCTGACTTTGTGCAGGTCGATCACTCGTGTTTACACTTTCTTCACGAACTGGTGACGGTTCTCGCTCAACTTGCTTAGCTTCAACTACTCCGTCATTTTCACTGCTTGGTGCTTGTGATTCACCAAGTAAAGCTTGCGCATAGCTCTTGCCAAAAGGAACTCCGATAATTTGCAGAAGCTTTGAATCGATTAAATGACCTACTTTTAAAGAAAATGAGATTGCAATAAGATGGTCACCATCAGGTACATAATCAGGTCGTTCTTTTTCTTTAAAATCAACAATTTGAACACGAGGTGGGGAAATATCTACACGACGATTAAATAATGTTGACATTGATGTTGATGCTGAACCCATCATTTGATTCATCGCTTCTTGAACCGCACTTAAGTGCATCTCAGTTAATTCTTCGTTCGGGTTTTCACCAGATCCTCCAAGCATGAGATCTGCGATAATCGCTGCATCTTTTATCGTTATCACAAATAAGTTCGAACCCTCAAACCCTTCCGTATAATCAACATATACGACTACATGGGGATGGGGAAATAAGTCATTTAACGTTGCTTTGTTTATGGAAGACAAAGTGGGTGTGGTAATATCCACTTTTTGATTTAACAATGTCGATAAAGCGGTAGCTGAACTGCCAAACGAAATGTTTCCAATTTCTCCAATTGTATCTTGTTCCATCGGCGTTAAAATGTCTTCAATCTTCACTTCATCATTTAATGAAGTATCCGTTTTAGGCTCTTCTTCTTTTAACCCTTTTAAGAGGGCATTTATTTCATCTTGAGAAAGAGGTTTCTCACTCATCTTCCGTTCCTCCTACAATTTCAGTCACTTGAATAGCCATTCGTTCTCGCTGTAAACCCGGTTGCCCTTTAAACTTTAACGCGCCGCCAACATTAATGTTTAAAGCGGAAGTAATCGCTTGACTTAACGGGATAACGTCATCTTCACTTAATTTCAAAAATTCCTCGATCGTAATGTCAGCATCCCCTAGTTCCACAGCGACATCAATCGATGTTTTTTTAAGCTGTCGATTCATCACGTCCTCTTCTTCTGGAGACATGGTTCTGCGCTGTTCTTGAAACCAGTGATGATTTGTTAATTTCGGTAAGACGCTCTCTAACACAACGTGAGGCAAGCAAATCGTCATTAGTCCAGACGTTTCAGCAATGCTCGTTGACAACGAAATGACGACAACGGTCTCATTTGGTGAAACCATTTGTAAAAAATGAGGATTTACCTCTGTCGTTTCTGAAACAGGTTCAAGCTTTACAACAGATGTCCATGCCTCTGCAAAACTACGAACCATTGAATCAAATAAACCCGAAAGAATATTTTTTTCAATGTCTGTTAAGTTATCAATTTTGTTAATGCTCGTCCCCCTACCACCGAGTACGCGATCAAACATTGCATACGCAATATTGGGATTGGTTTCGAGTAAAAAGCGACCTTCAAGCGGCCTCGGTTCAACGACATTTAAAAACGTCATCGACGGAATCGAGCGAATGTACTCTTCATAAGGCACTTGTTCAACGGAAGCAACTTGAATTTGAACGAGAGACCGAAGCCTTGCCGAAAAATAAGTCGTTAAAATACGCGCATAATTTTCATGAATACGTGAAAGGTTTCTCATTTGATCCTTTGAAAAACGCAATGCTCGTTTAAAATCATACGTGCGTACTTTTTTATCGGCCTCCATTTTCAATAAATCTTCTGCATTCATTTCACCTGTTGTTAATGCTGAAAGAAGCTCATCAATTTCCCCTTGTGACAATACATCTGCCATAAGCACACCTCTTTTTATTGCACAACTTTAGTCGTGGTATACACAGCCTCCACACGCCCTGAGTCAAGGTGTTGGTTTAATTGTGTTTGAATCTGTTCTTCTAATTCTTCTATGCCTTCTGAACCGATCAATTGATCTGCTGAAATCTCTGCAAGCGCGAGCAATACGACATGTTTCACTTGAAAATCTCGCTTTTCTAACTCTGTTAATGTTTGTGGCTCATCAAGCTGGATTCGAAATTGTGCCCGTATGAACTCACCACTTTTTAAATTCGTTGTCATTTCTTCCGTATCAAACGAACGCTTGTTGATCTCGTCAATGGAAGTGCCCGCATCTGCTGTAGATTCTTCAAACGGACCAATATTCAGTACGTACAGTCCTCCAATTAAGAGGACGGCACCAATGATTAAACTTAATGTAACTCCTAGAAGTCGTTTTTTCATTCCTTATCAAGCTCCTGCTGTTTATATGTCCCGACGAGACCGATCTCTCGCATTCTTTGATTAATCGCTTTGCCTACGTCTTCTAACGAATCTGCAACGATTATTTTCTTTCCACTTACAAGTGTTATCGTTGTATCAGGGAGCGCTTCAACGTGTTCAATTAACAATAGATTTAATAACATGGAGCGTCCATTTAATCGCGTGACCGAAATCATTTACGCTCGCCTACCTTTTTAAATTCACAATTTCTTGTAAAATTTCATCTGACGTTGTGATCACTCGTGAGTTAGCTTGAAACCCTCTTTGCGCAACAATCATCTCTGTAAATTCATCTGTTAAATCCACATTCGACATTTCCAAAAAGCCACTTTGTACTGTACCAGCACCATTACCAGCAGCAAAGTTTGGCGCTCCAGATGCAGCTGTAGCAGCAAAGAGATTACCACTTGCTTTTGTTAGGCCATCAGGATTCGCAAATGTTGTTAATCGTAGTGCCGTCCCAGCTGCGTCAGAACCGATAAAATTCATGTTTCCCGCTGAATCAATTGTCACATCTGTTGCATCTGCAGGAACTTGAATTGGGTTGCCAGCATTATTTAACAAGTAAGCGCCAGAGCTGTTGACAATATTGTTATTTGCATCGATATAGAAATTCCCAGCCCTTGTGTAATACGTTTCACCATTTGAAGAAACTGTAAAAAACCCGTCGCCATTTATCATTAAATCAAGTGAGCGCCCTGTACTTTGAGCAGGTCCTTCACCGTGAACTGTATCTATTGCGCCTACAGTTGAACCAGTCCCAACCTGTTGTGGATTTACCCCACCTTGATTTGCTCCAGGAGCAAGAGGAGACTGCATCTGTTGACTCATTAAATCTTCAAACATGACACGTCCTTTTTTAAATCCGTGTGTGTTTACATTTGCAATATTGTTTCCAATTACATCTAATTTTGTTTGGAACCCTTTCATACCTGAAATACCAGAGTACATTGATCGAATCATTATTTACCGCTCCTGTTCTTTTGTTTGAGTGTGTTCACGTATTTCTAACAGATGACCAGCTTCTATCCAGTTATCCCGGTCGATTTCAACAATCATTTCTCCCGTTTGTGCATACTTTACAGCTGTAACCTTCCCTTGACCTTCTTCACTTTCTTTTTTCCATGTAACGTCTTTGCCGATAATTTCACTTAAGTTCATCAACTGCTGGCTTTTTTGATCCATATACATGTATTGCATGGTAGCGTTGAGCTGAGTTAACTGCTCAAGTTGAGAGAAAGTAGCTAACTGAGCGATATATTCTCGATCTTCCATTGGATTTGTCGGATC
Organism: Alkalihalobacillus sp. LMS6; assembly: GCF_024362765.1. Lineage (NCBI taxonomy): Bacteria > Bacillati > Bacillota > Bacilli > Caryophanales > Bacillaceae > Alkalihalobacillus > Alkalihalobacillus sp. LMS6. Next base: position 2,155,493 of record NZ_CP093302.1, read on the forward strand.
TTGATGTTGAAGCTGCGTAATTAACAACTGCAAAAACGCTTCTTGCCCTAACGGATTGGCCGGTCCTTTCGTTTGCTGTTGCTGTGATGAAAGGTACAGACTTGGATCAATTTGCGTCATCTTGCTTCACCTCTGTTTGTAAGATTGCCGCCATCCATTCTTTAAAATTCGTTTTCGATTTCTTTCCTAACTGTTCAACTTGCTGTCCTTTTCGATCTTGTTCCTGTTGGCTATGGTGCTCATTTTCTTCAGGTAACTCGTCTTCGATTTGCAGCACTTCAACTTTCGTATCTTGCAAAGCTCCCAATTGACGAAGTTGTGGCAGCGAACGTTCAATTGCCTCTTTTGCATACGATCGCTCAGCGGAAATACGAACCATATAGCCTTGGGCTTGTTGAATAAACTGTATATTGACACGTCCAAGTGATTCAGGATGTAGCTTCAACATTATTTGTTGCTGGCGTCCATTTGAATAAGTGGTCTTTGCTGCCCGTAAAATGCGCAGCAGTTGCCTCGCTAATAACGAATCGACTGATTCTTGTTGTTTCCCTAGAAATGAAGTTGAGCGTATTTCTTGAGGCGCATCGACTCCCTCTTCTTTTAACTCAAAGACCCAACCATGTTTTTGAGTTTCTCCGTTAAGTGCAGGAAGCCCCCGCTCATAATTCGCATCAGGTAAACGCTCACTGCTAAACGTCGAACTTTCTTGTGACTGGTTTTGCTCGCTTCTAGGCTGTAAGTGAAGCTGATTGGTTTTTTGTATACTTGGCTTTCCCTCACCTTCAAGATGCTCGTCTAATTGTTTGTCAGCAACTTCTTGCTTATGAACGGGTATTTGTTGATCTTTCATTTCTCGCTTATGAACGGATGCTTGCTGAGCGTCCATTTCTTGCTTATGAGCGGGTGCTTGTTTATCACCCGTTTCTTGCTCGAAGACGATTGCTTGTATTTTTGCCTTATCTTGACTGTTCGTAAGGAACGCTTGGCGTTCGTAAGGAAGTTCTTGCTGTTCTTGCTGGTATGTATTCTCCGTCTCGCGATTCTCATTAAAAAGCGGCGACAACTTGTTGGAATGATGGGAAGACTCATTAGCTGTATGTAGAAAAAGCGATGCGTTGCCTTCCATTTTTTCTTCTGACCCATCTTTATTCAAAGAAATCGATTCTTCCGTTTCATGGCGAAACAGATGTTCTTTTTGAAGAGAAGAGCGAATAGGTTGCCCTTCAATGTCTTGACCTTCCACACTATGGTAGCGTTCTCTGGAAATCATCGTCCCCTGATCCAATTTTTTGCTACGATCAAGGTTTGGGTTTATTGCCAATCGACTTTCTTCGCCAAAAACGCTGTTGTGTAAATCGTTCTGCTCCTCTTGCTCATAAGAGCTGCTTGTAGGTTGATTCGTGTTTGTTTCTTGCCGTTCACTATGTTGAAGAGTATGTTCTCCTTCATTTATAAACATAACCCGTTCTTCAGCAAGTAGATCTTCGTTTGCTTTCTTGCTCGAATCATAAGAAAGATTTGCTTCTTGATTAAGGCCTTCTTTTACAACGTCGCTTTCTTGCTCATGAATAGCTTCCTGTAGCGTGGCTGCGATTGCTTGAGCGAATAAACTAGTATTTAAACATGCAGTCTTCTCATGATGTTTCCCATTAGAAGAATTGTATGAAGAACGATTTTTGGACGTTGTACTCAATAATTGAATCATACGGTCACCCGCCTTCATCTGCTAACTGTTCTAAGAGTTGTGCTGCTTTATCGGCGGGTAATCGCCCTACGATACTCGCTCTTAGTGATTCATCCATTGAACGAACGTGTTCATAGGCGACATCGATTGCCAATTCATCGATAATGGCAGCTGCTCGCTTCGATGACATTTGTTGGTAGGTTTTGATGACGTTTTGTAATCCATCTACCTCATCGTTGTTCGTTGCGGTTTCTATTGAAACAGGTTCGTTTTCTTCCGTTTGCTGCAATTCGCTTGCTCGTTCCTCTTCCAATGAACGCCATTCAGCTTCCTTGACAACGAATTCATTCTCTAACTCTCTTAGTTGATCCTGTAGCGTCATGACTTCTTGTTCAAGTTCAGCAATAACCGCTTCCGAATTTGTATCGCTGGAAGAATTGAAAAATGAACTCATGCTTGGCATGCCAAACAGAGGGCCTACATAGATAAATCCAATAACCACTATAAGAATAATTGGCGTAACGAATGAAAACACGAGAAGTCGTGATTGCTTTTTCTTTTGTTTTTTCATTAGACAAACGCTCGGTTAAATTGACTTATACTTACTTCATCCATCTGTTGCTGCTCTCGTTTTCGTTCATCAGCTTCGTGCTGCTGCGCTTGTCTTTGTTTTAAGCGCTCAAATTGCTTATATGATTTCGCACGCACTTTATATTCAATTTCTTGCTCTAGCATCTTTTTTCGCGCCCCGTCCGTCTCTACTTTTTTCTCAGAAATGGTTTTTTCTAAGCGAGAAAGATAGACGTTTTGACTAACATATTGATCTATTCTCACACCTGTAAGTTGGCGTTCTTCCATGTTTCGTTCGAGTCGTTCTTTTTCTTTTAACAGCTCATAAAAAGATGTTGCCACTACTTCAAATTCTCTTTGAGCATCGTCAAACCGTTTTCTCGCTTGATGTTTTTCACGGTTTTTCACGTTCATCGCTTGTTGTAATGAGAATGAAAACGTCATCCGTCACGGCTCACTCCTTTCACTACATGCAACATTTCGGTATAGGTCGATTCGAACGTGCATGTTTCGTCAGTTTGTTGTGACAAAAACTGCAACAAGTACGGCATGGCTTCTATTGCTCGATCAATAGAAGGTGAGGCACCTTGTTTGTATGCTCCTAATTGAATTAAGTCTTCTGACTCTTCATAATCAGCGAGCCACTTACGCATTTCTTTAGCTGCTGCTTTGTGGTCTGGTGAAACAAGCTCATTCATTAAGCGGCTCACACTTTTTAAGATATTTAGGGCTGGAAACTGGCCTTTATTCGCTAGCTGTCGATCTAGAATAAAGTGCCCGTCTAAAATCCCTCGGACAGCATCTGCAATTGGTTCATTCATATCATCCCCATCAACAAGAACCGTATAAAACGCTGTGATGGTTCCTTTTGCACTCGTTCCTGTCCGTTCTAATAATTGCGGTAGCTTCGCAAAAACGGAGGGTGGGTACCCTTTTGTCGTTGGCGGCTCGCCAATTGCTAACCCAATTTCTCGCTGAGCCATTGCAAAACGAGTGACGGAATCCATCATCAAATTAACCGACAGCCCTTGGTCACGAAAATATTCAGCGATAGCTGTCGCCGTTAATGCGCCTTTTACTCGTTGTAGAGGCGGTTGATCTGACGTAACAACAACGAGAACCGATTTCTTTAAACCGTCTTCACCTAAATCTCTTTCAACAAAGTCTCTTACCTCTCTGCCACGCTCACCAATTAGCGCAATAACATTTATGTCTGCGTCTGATTGTCTAGCAATCATGGACATAAGTGTACTTTTCCCTACACCACTTCCAGCAAAAATACCTACTCTTTGTCCCTTGCCCATCGTTAACATACTGTCGATCGCTTTTACACCGACATTCATGACTTCCGTGATGCGCGGCCGGCTCATTGGTGAAGGAGGATCCTGATCGGTTGGGTACATCGCTTCAACGTTCACTGTGCTACTTTCTAACTCAAGGGGTGTACCTACACCGTCTAGCAGCTTTCCAATTAATGATGGTCCTACGGGAATCGTAAGAGCGTTGTTTGTCGTTTCAACCATACTTCCTAATTCAATATGTTCAATTCGGTCTAAAGGCATTAACAGCACACGATCATCTTGAAAACCAACCACTTCTGCGCGTATCTTCGTTTTCTTTTCACGACCAGTCCAAATGTAGCAAAGTTCTCCAACGAATGATCTTGGCCCTGAAGATTCGATCGTTAAACCCGTAACTTTTTTTACTTGACCATACCATTTATACATGCTGCTTTTTTCGACGTGATTAATAAGTTGTGTCCACATGTTCTCTACCTATCACACTCGTTAATTGATGTTTCAATTCTTTTAGTTGCGTATCCAACGAAGCATCTAATCGACCAGCGTTCGTCATAATGACGCAACTCGATTCGGGGCTATGGATATCAGGAATGATTTGAAAATCTTTACAGCTCACTAGACATTGATACAATTCTTCTTTTCTAAAAACTAATTGCTCGTACCAATGAGGATGAACATAAACTTTAACGATTTCAAATTCACGAACTTCTTGTAAAATTTGCTTCATCATAGCAAAGATGACATCCGCTTCCGCTAACTTTTGACCTAAAATACGCTCTACAATTGTCATCGCCAAGTCGATTAAAAAAGGTTCATTCTTTTCGATCGAGTTTTGAACTTCTGCTTGAGCGTGCTCGAGCATACGCTGGGCTTCTGCAAGCTTTGTTTCATAGATAGCAGAGGCTTGTGACTCCCCAGCAGCAAAGCCCGCCTCGTACCCCTCAAGTTGCGCTTGCGCCTTTTGCTTTTCAGCTTCTTGTTCAAGTTCTTCTTTGCGTATTACGAGCGTTTCTTCCATTTTTTGCGCTTCTGCTTTAGCCTTCTCAAGCAGCTGCTCTGCTTCTTGTCTAGCTTTTCTTTGTTCTTCCTTCAGAAAATCGACTGAGGCAGCATTCTGATTTCTTTCATCTGTAGTGGTACTTTCAAAAGATTGTATTGATCCTTCTTGAATCGGCTGAATACGAATCGAGCGATTAAGGACTGTGGCTGTATGGGTTCGAATAATCTTAGACAAGGATGTCTTCTCCATTCGTTCGCGCAATCACAATTTCACCGATGTCTTCAAGGTCGCGAATTTTTGCAACGATTCGTGATTGCGCTTCCTCTACATCACGTAAACGTACTGGCCCCATATACTCCATTTCATCTCTAAACGCTTCAGACATTCTTTGCGACATGTTTGAGAACACAGATTCTTTTACATCTTCGCTCGCAACTTTTAACGCTAACTGTAGGTCATCATTCTCCACTTCACGAATGACGCGTTGAATAGCTCGTTTTTCTAACGTAACGATATCTTCAAACACGAACATTCGTTTTTTAATTTCTTCTGCTAGCTCTGGGTCTTGTATGTACAAACCATCTAGAATCGTTCGCTCCGTCGATCGATCAACACCATTCAATACTTCAACGACGGCTTCAATCCCACCAGCTTCTGTATAGTCTTGTGAAATCGTTTGTGATAGCTTCTCTTCAAGCACTCTCTCAACTTGAGAAATGACTTCTGGAGATGACCGATCCATCATCGCAATTCTACGAGCCACATCGGTTTGAATCATTTCTGGTAGAGATGAAATGATTTGTCCTGCTTGTTTTGAAGGAATATAAGCGAGAATAACAGCAATTGTTTGTGGATGTTCATGCTGAATAAAATTTAAAATTTGTGAAGGATCTAACTTACGTGCAAAATCGAACGGACGTACTTGAATCGTTGACGTTAACCGTTCCATTATTGACGCAGCGCCTTCTTCACCTAATGCTTTCTCAAGGATCGACCGCGCATAAGCGATTCCACCTTGAGCAATGTAATCCTGTGCACTGACAATCGCATGAAATTCTTCTAAAACAGTAGCTTGAATGTCTTTATCGACTTTTCGAACAGCGGAAATTTCAAGCGATAATAGTTCAATCTCTTCTTCGGTTAAATGCTTATATACTTGAGCAGCTGAATCAGGACCAAGTGAGATCAATAATATTGCGGCTTTTTGTTTTCCTGTTAATCTTACAATGGCCAAGTGATCACTCCTTTACGAATCCTCAGATAACCATGTTCTAAGTAACTTTGAAAATTCTTCTGGGTTTTGATTAGCTAAATGATTCAACTCTTTCATTTGTTTTTGATCATTTCGCTCTTCTCTTTCTTGAAACGGTACCGAATCAAATTCTTCATGATCGAGTCGTTCTGGTTGCTCATCAACAGCTAAATCAACAGCTTGTTTACGCGTCTTCAGCAAGACCATACTTAGCACGATGATAAACAATCCTAACACCCCAGCAACAATAATCATCCAAAGAGGAAGACCTTGCGCTTCTTCTGGTGCTTCTGCTTGAGCGGTCTCTGCAAATGGGATTGAAGAAATCGACACTCGGTTCGCAATAGGCTCATTTTCTCCATCCGCTGATGCTGGAATTGTTGTTTGCACGATTGTATCCAACATCGCAGTAATGTTTTCCATTTGTTGTGCCGGCAATTGTTGAACCCCTTCTGGCGGGTTAATCATGGCTTGAATACTTAAATCTCTTATTCGATAAGGACTTTCTACAATCTCTTTATGAATGCGATTAAACTCATAGTTAACCCGCTCTTCAGTACGCTCAGATTCGCTATCACCGCCAGGTAAGCTTCCCGTATAATTCGGGATTTCATCTCCTGTCCCGGTGACGCCACCTTCACTAGCCCCAGTTCCCTCATAAAATTCTGTTACACGTTCTGCACTAACAGCTAAACCTTCCATATCTTCTTCATTAACTGGTTCTACTAAATCTTCCGTGCGCTGTTCTTGCGTAAAATCAATATCGGTTGTGACAGAGACGATTGCATTATTCGGACCTACGACTGCATGAAGCAGCTGCATAATAGTTTGTTCTAAATCCGCTTCAACTTCTTGCTTGATTTCACGTTGAGATTGATAAGACCCCGTCGGTGACTGTTCTTCTTCTTGGTATGTATAATTCGTAAAGTTTGAATCAGATAAGACAATGTTTTCTAATGGTAAATTAGGTACGCTTCTCGCAATTAAATGGTAAAGCGCTTTTACTTGATTTTGATCTAATGTTGTTCCAGCCGCTAAATCTAACACAACTGCAGCAGTCGCTTCCTCTTGACCAGCGTTTAACCATACGCTATCTTCGGCTAACGTAATGACAACATTTGCATGTTGCACACCAGAGATGCTCCGAATTAATTCAGCTAATTCCGTTTGCATAAGAGACCGCTCAATAACAGTAAATTCATTATCTGTCATGCCAAAGCCCATTTGTTCTTGGAAAAAACTATAATCAATGCTGCCGCTTTGTGGTAAACCTTCAGCAGCTAACTCAACTTTTAAACGGTCCACCTCTTGTTCAGGAACAAGAATGGTTGTGCCATCGTTTGCGACTTCTGTCGTAATCCCTCGACCTTCCAACTCTTCTTGTATTTGACCTGCTTCAGCAAGTGATAGATTGCTATATAATGGCGCGTAGTTCGTCCGAAAACTTAATGCAATTAGCACAGCAATAATTAGCATAATGACAATAAAACTTGCAATAAGTAGACTTTTTTGTAATTTTGAACGCTCATTCCAAAGAAGTTTCATTTTTGATATTAACTCATTTACTTTCTCGCTCATGACGCCTCCATCTAGACATACCTTAGACTTGCATACGCATCATTTCTTGGTATGCTTCCACGACTTTATTTCTCACTTCAAGCGTTCCTTGCAATGCAACAGAAGCCTTATTCGCTGTAATCATCACATCATGTAAGTCAATTGGTTCTTTACGAGCCATCGCTTGTGTTGCTGCTGAAGATTGTAACTGGGCTTCATTGACTTTTTCTAACGCAGTCGTTAAAGCTTGTTGGAACGATTGTTCACCTGCGACTTCTGGTTTGACTTCGGTGCGCTGCGCTTGTCCAATTTGAAAAGGAGATTGAACGGATTGAATTTGCATGATCTTCTACCTACCTTCCGATCTCTAGCGATTTCATTAACATCCCTTTACTCGCTTGTAGTGCCGTTACATTCGCCTCATATGATCGAGTAGCACTTGTCATATCCACCATCTCTCGCGCAATGTCCACATTCGGCTTCGCAACGTAACCAAGCTCATTTGCATCTGGGTGTACAGGGTCATAAATAAGGCTTGGTGGTGTCCCGTCATTGACAATCGCACGTGCAACAACCCCTTCATTCAATTGCGCTTTCGCTTGTTGAAGATGGTTCGCAAATGATTGCGGTTGTTGAACAACCATTTTTCGTTGATAAGGCTGCCATTCACCATTTACAAGCTGACCTCTTGTCGTATCCGCATTCGCAATATTACTCGATGATACATCCATTCTTAATCGTTGCAATGTTAAAGCAGAGCTAGAAACATTCATACTATCAAACATGCGTGAATCCCTCCTCTATCTACTTCCTCGAATTGCCGTTTCTAATGATTGAAAATTACTCGTTAATCGATCAACGAGTGCCTGATGGTAAAGTTGATTTTCAGCCATCAAACTCATTTGCTTATCAATGTCTACACTGTTTCCGTTATGATTGTATTGCTGCAGTTGCTGCTTCATGTTTTCTTGACTTATATGCGGCAATGGAAACGTCATATGACGATCGTCCGTCTTACGAGCCACAAACTCACTTCCATTCGCCTGAGCCGTTTGTAGGACATGTTGAAACGATGCTGACTTTTCTTTATAGTTCGGTGTGTCAACATTAGCAATATTTGAAGAGATCGCTTTTTGCTGATCTGTCGCGTACTGAAGCGCCCCTTCTAAAACTGATATCGATTGTGTGGTAAACATGTTTGCCTCCTATCCATTCGGAAAGATCATCCGTCCCGAATTTAAGCATATTTTACCAGTCCATTTATACATGATAAAATTTTACTAGTTATTTATGCTTTTGTCTAAGCACTTTTCAAATATTTTTGATTTTGAGCCCAAAGCACTAATGATTTTATGTTTAATATAGACTATATGCCTATAAATAAATCATAGAGCATACCTTTTAACCTAGATAATTTTTTCTATCTCTACTAAAAGAATGGAAATTGTACTAGATGATTGGAAAAACACCCTCCCCTATTCCAAAGACTTTAGCAACAAAAAAACGTGCTTGAATCATTTCTGATTCGAGCACGTCCTGACGATATCGATTTAGTTTTCTTTTAAACGATCTAATTCTACTAAAAACTTGTCATTTAATACTTTAATATACGTCCCTTTCATTCCTAGAGAACGAGATTCGATAACGCCTGCACTCTCAAGCTTACGAAGCGCATTTACAATTACAGAACGTGTAATGCCTACACGGTCGGCAATTTTACTTGCTACAAGAAGCCCTTCTCTGCCGTCAAGCTCTTCAAAAATATGCTCAACTGCTTCAAGTTCACTGTACGACAATGAACTAATAGCCATCTGCACAACCGCTTTGCTACGAGCTTCTTCTTCAATTTCTTGTGTTTTTTCATGAAGGATTTCCATTCCAACTACCGTAGCACCATATTCTGCTAAAATAAGATCATCATCACTAAAATGATTTTCTAGACGAGAAAGAATAAGAGAACCTAGACGCTGACCGCCACCTTTAATTGGCACAATCGTCGTTAAACCATTTTTGAAAATGTCGCGATTTTCAACAGGGAATGCCGTGTATTCGCTATCTACATCAATATTTGCTGACGTCTCTTCAATTTTAAATAGTCCTTCTGTATACTCTTCAGGAAATTGACGATCATCAAGCATTTTTTTCATACGATCATTTTCAATCTCTTCTTCAATTGAAAAACCAAGTAGCTTTCCTCTTCTACTTACAACGAAAACGTTTGATCCAATTGCTTCGCGCAATGTAATCGCCATTTCTCTAAAGTTAACATGCTGACCGCTTGTCTTTTGAAGCATCTCGTTAATTTTCCTTGTTCTTGTTAATAAATCCATTTTTTCATCTTCTCCTTAAAATTTAAAGTATAAATTGACTTAAATCCTGATTCTTTGCGATCGTTCCGAGCTTTTCTTCAACGTACTGTTCCGTAATCTCGAGACGTTCCATATTTACATTTGGCGCTTCAAAAGACAAGTCTTCTAATAATTTTTCTAAAAGTGTATGAAGTCGTCTAGCACCAATGTTCTCTGTTTCTTGATTCACTTGACTCGCAATCGTCGCAATCTTATGAACAGCTTTGTCTGAAAACGTAATTTCTATACCTTCTGTTTGCAAAAGAGCTTTATATTGCTTAATTAACGCGTTATCAGGCTCTACAAGAATACGGACAAAATCATCAACCGAAAGGCTGCCAAGTTCAACACGGATCGGAAAACGCCCTTGCAGTTCCGGAATAAGATCAGAAGGTTTTGCCATGTGAAATGCTCCAGCTGCAATAAAGAGAATATGGTCGGTTTTTACTGCGCCATATTTTGTAACGATTGTTGATCCTTCAACAATTGGTAAAATATCACGCTGGACCCCTTCTCTAGACACGTTTGCACCTTGATCATTTTTCCCAGCGACTTTATCGATTTCATCAATAAAGATCATGCCCACTTGCTCGGTTCGTTTAATCGCATCTTGCGTAACGTCATCCATATCGATTAGTTTCTGTGCTTCTTCTTCTGTTAGTACTACCCGAGCATCTGCAACAGACATTCGTCTTTTTTTCTTTTTCTTTGGCACCATATTCCCGAGCATTTCTTGCATATTCATGCCCATTTGTTCCATGCCCGCTCCACCTTGAAAAAGATCCATAAATCCTTGTGACTGTTCAGACACTTCAATCGTTACAGTTCGATCTTCTAACTCTCCATGAACGAGCTTCTCGTACATTTTCTTCTTAAGGTTAGCCCGGTTTAAATCTTCTTCATCGGTCTCTTCCTCTTGATCAGCTTCTTCGTTACCTGGAGATTGAAACAACATTTCAAAAGGGTTTTTGTAGTTGCTTTCCTTTTTCAATGAAGGAACAAGTAAGTTTATCAATTTTTTATCGGCTAATTCTTTCGCTTGTTCTCTGACAAGAGCCACCCGTTCTTCCTTAACGAGTCGAACACTCGACTCCACTAAATCACGAACCATTGATTCAACATCACGACCAACATACCCTACTTCAGTAAACTTAGTCGCTTCCACCTTTATAAAAGGCGCACCAACGAGCTTGGCTAACCGCCGCGCAATTTCCGTTTTGCCGACCCCAGTTGGTCCAATCATCAAGATGTTTTTTGGGGTAATCTCATCTCGCATGTCTTGGTCCAAGAGCGTTCGACGATAACGATTTCTAAGTGCGATCGCAACAGACCGTTTTGCTCCTTGTTGCCCGACAATATATTGATTTAATCGTTCCACAATTTGACTTGGCGTTAGTGAACTAGTCATTCCTACGTGCACTCCTTTGTCATGATTATAGTTAAAGCTCTTCTACAATAATTTGATCGTTTGTATACACACAAATTTCCGCTGCTGTCTTTAAAGCCGCTTCGGCGATTTCTTTTGCCGTTAATTGTGGAGCAAAGGTTTTAAGCGCACGTCCTGCACTTAATGCGTAATTCCCTCCAGAACCAATGGCTAAAATCCCGTCATCAGGCTGTATGACTTCACCCGTACCTGACACTAAAAGGAGGTCGTTTTTATCCATAACAATGAGCATCGCCTCAAGCTTTCTTAACACTCGATCGCTGCGCCACTCTTTTGCAAGCTCTACAGAAGCACGTTGTAAATTGCCGTTGTATTCTTCCAGCTTTGCTTCAAATTTTTCAAACAATGTAAATGCATCTGCTACAGAACCTGCAAAGCCTGCGACAACTTTTCCTCTGTAAAGCTTTCTCACTTTTCGGGCTGTATGCTTCATGACGACTGCGTTTCCAAGTGTAACTTGACCATCACCAGACATAGCAAACTGTCCGTTATGCGAAACAGCAAAAATGGTTGTTGCGTGAAAAGATTCCATTTCTCAACGCTCCTTTTTCATACTAGGCTCTTGGATGAAAATTTTTATAGACAGAATATAGCCGTTCTTTGCTGACATGAGTGTAAATTTGCGTTGTCTTTAAAGATTCATGACCAAGCAGTTCTTGAACCGTTCTTAAATCTGCTCCACCATTTAACAAGTGGGTCGCAAAAGAATGGCGTATGTCATGGGGGCTAATTCTTTTTTGAACAGCTGCTTGCTGTATTCGTTTTGCCACAATCTTCCGAATGCTTCGATCACTTAATTGGTTTCCTCTATTATTTAGAAACAGCGCTTCGGTGACACTTGTTTCCGTTAACAGTTTAGGTCTCGCTTGTTGCAAATAATCATGTAAAGCTGCTTCGGCTTTTTTTCCGAATGGAACGTATCGTTCTTTTCTACCCTTTCCAAAAACACGCACAGTCCCAGACTGCCAATGCACTTGTTCAAGATGTAACAAACTACATTCTGACACACGAATTCCCGTTGCGTAAAGCAGTTCAATAATGGCTTTATCACGGAAATCATATGGCGTAGTCGTTGGAAGTAGCCGAAGCCATTGATCCATCTCTTCTTCATATAAAAACCGGGGGAGCTTCGTCTCTTGTTTTGGTGTATGAGCATGTAAGAAAGGATTATCGGAAAGAACGTGCTCTCGTTCGAGAAATTTACCAAAGCTACGTAGGGATGATAACTTTCGAGCTATTGTACGTTTTGAATACCCTTTATCGACAAGTTCGCTAATAAAATAGCGTACATCTTGATGAACCAGCTCTTGTAAACGTTTTGAATCATGTGTAGACAAATAGGTATAAAATTGCTCAATATCTTTTGTATAATGCGTAACTGTCCATGAAGAACAATTTTTCTCTACTTCAAGATAACGAACAAACCAACTCAGCCATTGCGCTTCCTTGGATTCCACCATTTTGTCCTCCCTCTTAGAACTTATAAATTCTAACACAATTGCGGAACGTTAGGCAACAAAAGTCACATATCTTTCATAAAATTCTGAATTGACCCTAATGCCCGCTCTGCCAATGCTTCATAGCGTTCTTTTTTCACTTTTATCCGAACATTCATCGGAGGAACAAGTCCAAAGTTCGCATTCATCGGCTGGAAGTTATCTGGATTTGCTGTTGTAATATAAGCAGCCATACTTCCAATCATCGTTTCTTCAGGAAACGGTACTAATGTCTCACCAACGCTTTGTTTATACGCGTTAATCCCAGCTGTTAAACCTGCAGCGGCCGATTCAACATATCCTTCTACGCCAGTAATTTGCCCAGCAAAGAATAAATCGTCACGCTGTTTCGTTTGGTAAGTAGGACGTAATAATTTCGGTGAATTCAAGAACGTATTACGGTGCATCACACCATAACGAACGATATCCACATTCTCCAAGCCTGGAATCATTCGAATCACTTCTTTTTGTGGTCCCCATTTTAGATGAGTCTGGAATCCGACGATATTAAACAACGTTCCAGACAAATTGTCTTGTCTCAGTTGAACAACCGCATATGGACGCTTCCCTGTTTTCGGATCCTCTAAACCTACAGGCTTAAGCGGTCCAAAAAGCATGGTTTTTCGTCCTCTACCTGCCATAACTTCAATTGGCATACAGCCTTCAAAGAAAATTTCTTTTTCAAATTCTTTTAAAGGAACCGTTTCGGCTGCGATGAGTGCATCGTAAAAGCGATTAAACTCTTCTTCTGTCATTGGACAGTTCAAATAAGCTGCTTCACCTTTATCGTATCGACTTTTTAAATAAACTTTGTCACGGTCAATGGTTTCAGCGTCAAGAATAGGTGCTGCTGCATCATAAAAATAAAGCGATTCTTCACCTGTTAACGCACGTAATTGGTCCGATAACGCTTTCGATGTTAGTGGACCTGTTGCAATAATCGTTGGGCCATCCGGAATTTCTGTTAGTTCTTCGTTTACAACAGTGACATTTGGATGCTCTTTTACATAATTTGTTACGCGAGCAGCAAAATCATGTCGATCCACAGCCAGTGCGCCACCAGCAGGAACCGCTGCTTCATCGGCCGCTTTAATAATAACTGAATCCAAACGACGCATTTCTTCTTTAAGTACACCAACTGCATTAGCTAGTGAATTTCCTCTTAATGAATTGCTACATACAAGTTCAGCAAACTTGTCCGTATGATGCGCAGGCGTTTGTTTGACTGGTCGCATCTCATACAATCGGACTTTGCCACCGCGCTTTGCAATTTGCCACGCCGCTTCACTTCCAGCAAGTCCTGCACCAATTACGTGTATTTCTTTTTGATCTGTCATCTTCATTCCCCTTTAAACGAAAAAACTCGTGAATAAACATTCAATAACGTAACGTTTGTCAGCGTAAAGGTATACCGCTCACATTTATTCATTCATAGAAACGCCTTCACTCCTCGGTAGAGTGAAGGCTCATCATTTGATCGTACTCATATCATAGTATCTTTACTCATTGATTTCAACTAATAGCTACTACAAAACGATAAATTTCGACATTTTACTGTTTTTCTTCCTCATAATCACATGAAGTACAGGCGACGAATACACCTTTTTTTGATTTCTTTTCGACTAGCAAGCTTTCACACTTCGGACATGGTCGTGCAATTGGTTTATCCCATGAGACAAATTCACATTCTGGGTACCGGTCACATCCGTAAAAGATTCGGCGTTTCTTGCTTTTTCGTTCAACAATATTGCCTTCTTTACAGGTCGGACATGTGACGCCAATGTCTTTTACAATTGCTTTTGTATTTCGGCAATCTGGGAAGTTTGAACATGCCATGAATTTGCCGTAGCGCCCCATTTTGTAGACCATTTCATGCCCGCATTTTTCGCAATCTTCCCCTGCAGGTTCATCTTTAATCTCGACTTCTTCCATCTCTTCTTCCGCAACTTCAAGTCTTTTCTCAAAGCTCTTGTAAAATTGGTCAATAATCTCAATCCAATTGTCTCGACCATCTTCAATGCTATCAAGATCTTCTTCCATCTTTGCAGTGAATTCAACATCGAGAATTTCCGGGAAGAATTCAACGATTAAGTCTAAGACGATTTCGCCTAATTCAGTCGGTACAAATCGCTTTTCATCTAAAGCGACATAACCACGACGTTGAATTGTATCCAAGGTTGGTGCGTACGTAGATGGCCGTCCTATTCCAAGTTCTTCTAAAGTCTTTACAAGCCTTGCTTCTGTGTAGCGCGGCGGTGGCTGTGTAAAGTGCTGGTTAGGCGTGAGCTCTTCTTTTTGTACCGTTTCATCTTCTTTTAAATCCGGCAATAAGCGATCTTCTTCTTTTTTATTATCATCATTGCCTTCAATATACACTTTCATAAAACCAGGAAACTTTAGTTTTGACCCATTCGCTCGGAAAAGAACGCCGTTGTTTTCTAAATCAACCGTCATCGTATCCATCACGGCTGGAGCCATTTCACTGGCTACAAGACGCTCCCAAATCAAGCGATATAAACGCAGTTGATCACGGGATAGATACTCTTTCACTTGCTTTGGTTCATGCAAAACAGACGTTGGTCGAATGGCTTCGTGCGCATCTTGCGTTTTTTTATCTTGTTTCTGCTTTTGTGCTTCTTTTTTCGTATACTCTTCGCCATACGTTTGTTGAATATAGTCATACGTTTCTTGTTTAGCAGTGTCTGATATTCTTGTTGAGTCTGTTCTCATATACGTAATAAGACCAACAGTACCTTGCTTGCCTAAGTCGATCCCTTCATACAACTGCTGCGCGATTAACATGGTTTTCTTTGCTCTGAAATTAAGTTTTCGAGCAGCCTCCTGTTGAAGCGATGACGTGGTAAACGGAGCGACGGGATTTCGTTTACGCTCACGTTTTTTCACTTCCGCTATACGAAAATCTTTTCCATTAAGTGTGTTTAATACATGGTTCACTTCATCTTCGGTTGCTAATGTTTCTTTGTTTCCTTTTATACTGTGGAATCGCGCTTCAAATTGTTCCTTGCCATACATAAATTGGCCTTGAATACTCCAATACTCTTCCGGTGTAAAAGATTGAATTTCTTTTTCACGATCCGTAATGAGTTTAACGGCTACAGATTGCACACGGCCAGCGCTCAATCCTTTTTTTACTTTCTTCCATAATAAAGGTGAAATGTTGTAGCCTACTAATCGATCTAAAATACGTCTTGCTTGCTGCGCATCCACTAAGTCCATATTAATGGGTCTTGGTTGTTTAAACGCATCTTTAATCGCATTTTTAGTGATTTCATTAAATACAACACGACAATCGGAATGTTCATCTATATTTAGACTGTGGGCCAAATGCCATGCGATGGCTTCCCCTTCACGATCCGGGTCAGCCGCAAGATAAATGCGTTTGGCTTTTTTTGCCGCTGTTTTTAATTCTTTTAACACTGGACCTTTTCCGCGTATTGTAATGTAACGAGGCTCATAATTTTCTTCTACACTAACGCCCATTTGGCTTTTAGGTAAATCTCTCACATGACCCATAGAAGCTTTTACGACATACTTCTTACCTAAATACTTACCAATGGTTTTGGCTTTAGCGGGAGATTCCACGATTACTAAATAATCGGACATGTAAAGCAACTCCCTCATCTTAGTTTCTCTATTTATGAATTAAATCTTCCTCATTATTAAACAGACTTTCCCCGTTTGTCAAACCGAACTTCCTACAATTAACAAAATCGTTGTTCTTCGATAGAATTCGACATAAAGCTCGGCATGCATTCAAATAAAGCCCTTTCATGATAGAGGCAATAAGCTCCTTGGCTAATTAACCAATTCGCCCCTTCAGATTCTAAAGAATAAATGGAGCCAGGTAAAGCAAAAACATGTCTTCCTTGTTCAAGTGCACAGTCTGCGGTAATAAGGGAACCACTTTTTTGTTTGGCTTCAATTACAATTGTTGCATAGGAGAGACCGCTTATAATGCGGTTCCGCATAGGGAAATGCCATTTTTGCGGTTTAACGTGTGGAGGATACTCAGAGATCGTTAGCAGGGCTGTAGATGGGGATTCTTCCATAAATAATTTACTCCCAACTGGGTAAGGGTGCTCAAAACCAGACGCAGTCACTGCAATGGTCGAACCACCTGCCTTTATTGCAAAACGGTGTGCATGAGCGTCAATTCCCCGTGCCATGCCACTCACAATCGTCACGTTTGCTTCGGTCAACACCTTTGTTAAAGATTCGACTGCGTGTGCCCCGTAGCTTGTAGGTGAACGTGAACCTACGAGCGCAATTTTTTTTGTAGCTAAAAGCTGAAGGTTTCCTTTGCCATACAGAAGAACAGGAGGATCATAAATCTCTGCTAATAATGAGGGGTAAGAAGGATCATCTAGTTGGAGAACGTGGATATCTTGCTGTTGGAGCTTCGAAACATATGCTTCAGGGGTTGAGTGGGCGATCCAGTGCAGGAGTTTTGTGAGTGTTGGCTCTTTTACTTGAAGAACGTTACGAATTGTTGCCACTGAGGCTGTATAGATTTTCGTTATGTTGGGGTCCCATGTTAATAAACGTTTCCAACAAGCCATTTGGTTATAAAGCACTGCATTTACGTGGACAAGGCGAATTAAGCGAGGGTCGATTCGATTCAGTCCTTTCTGAAATTAGTAGAGAAAACCCCTTGCAAGATCGCAAGGAGTTTCAAAGACGTCTTAGTGCGTGACACTTTTGTCATAGATATCGTTTGCTTTCAAAGATTCAATGAGTGTTTCACCCATAACAGATGGTGTTGCTGCAACACGAATGCCGCATGCTTCCATCGTTTTAATCTTCTCTTCAGCTGTTCCTTTACCACCAGAAATAATTGCGCCAGCATGGCCCATACGCTTTCCTGGAGGAGCTGTTTGACCACCAATGAATCCAACAACAGGTTTGTTCATATTTGCTTTAACCCACTCTGCTGCTTCTTCTTCAGCGGTACCACCGATTTCACCAATCATAATAACCGCATACGTATCAGGATCATCATTAAAAAGTGATAAGACATCAATGAAGTCTGTACCGTTTACAGGGTCTCCACCAATTCCAACAGCAGAAGACTGACCAATACCAGCTGTAGAAAGTTGGTGCACAGCTTCATACGTAAGTGTACCAGAACGAGAAACCACACCAATGTGACCTTTTTTATGAATGTAACCAGGCATAATGCCAATTTTACATTCGTCTGGTGTAATGACACCAGGACAGTTTGGCCCTATTAATCTCGTTTTCTTTCCGTCCATGTAACGTTTCACATTCACCATGTCAATTACCGGAATGCCTTCTGTAATACAGATTGCAAGATCCAACTCCGCGTCCGTTGCTTCCATGATCGCATCTGCCGCAAACGCTGGTGGCACATAAATAACCGTTGCATTTGCACCTGTTGCTTTCACTGCTTCTTCAACCGTGTTGAATACTGGAACGCCTTCGATTTCTGTTCCACCTTTACCAGGTGTCACGCCACCAACGATGTTCGTACCATATTCTAGCGCTTGCTTCGTATGAAACAAACCAGTAGCGCCAGTAATTCCTTGAACAATGACTTTCGTCTCTTTATTAATTAAGATGCTCATTCGTCTAGCTCCACCCTTCTATTTCACTAAAGCTACAATTTTTTGTGCGCCATCAGCCATTGAATCAGCGGCTGTAATGTTTAAGCCTGAATCTTTTAGAAGCTGCTTACCAAGTTCCACATTTGTTCCTTCTAAGCGGACAACTAATGGGATATCAAGACCGACTTCTTTTGTAGCAGTAATGACACCTTCAGCGATGATGTCACATTTCATGATACCACCAAAAATATTAACAAAAATTCCTTTTACGTTTTCATCAGAAAGGATTAGTTTGAATGCTTCTGTAACTTTTTCAGCTGTCGCACCGCCCCCTACGTCAAGGAAGTTTGCGGGATCACCATGATAATGTTTAATGATGTCCATTGTCGCCATCGCAAGGCCAGCACCATTCACCATGCAGCCGATGTTACCGTCTAATGCAATATAGTTTAAATCATGCTTAGAAGCTTCGATTTCTTTTACATCTTCTTCTTCCAAGTCACGTAGTTCAACGATGTCTTTATGGCGGTAAAGGGCATTTGAGTCAAAATTAAATTTCGCATCAAGCGCCATAACTTTGCCATCACCTGTTGTAACAAGAGGGTTAATTTCTGCAATGGATGCGTCTTTATCAACAAAGACTTTATATAAGCCCATCATAAATTTAACCGCTTGACCAACAAGTTCTTTTGGAATGTTTATGTTAAAGGCAACACGTCTTGCTTGAAATCCTTGTAAGCCAACAGCTGGATCAATCACTTCTTTAAAGATTTTCTCAGGTGTCGCTTCAGCAACCTCTTCAATCTCTGTTCCACCTTCTTCAGAAGCCATTAGCACAACGCTTGATGTAGCGCGATCAACTACAAGTCCAATATAGTACTCGTTTTTAATGTCGCAGCCTTCTTCAACTAGTAAGCGCTTTACTTCTTTTCCTGCTGGTCCTGTTTGGTGTGTAACAAGTGTTTTCCCTAGAATGTCATCCGCATATGTACGAACGTCATCCAAGTTTTTTGCGACTTTAACGCCACCAGCTTTTCCACGTCCGCCCGCATGAATCTGCGCTTTTACGACAGATACAGAAGAACCAAGTTCCTTTGCCGCTTCTACTGCTTCGTCAACAGAGAATGCTACTTTACCGTTTGGAACGGCAACTCCGTAAGAACGAAGAATTTCTTTACCCTGATACTCATGGATATTCATTCTCTCTCCAGCCTCCTGTTATATCGTACATCCAACGCTCATGTACGAGAATTTTCGTTACTAAGACGAAATCCTTTTTCATTTTAGCACTTTTTTTCGTTCTTGTGGAGGGGTAAACGCTATCATTCCGACAATTTCATTTCTTTTCTTCTTTATTCTCCTTTTTTTCGCTTTTTTTCTCATTATTGTCTTTCTTTTCAAACAGCTTTTTAAATCCCTTTGCTTGCTGATCTTGTTGAACGCTCGGTTGAAGGTGACCGAATTCACTTGAAAACTCTTCTTGATGCTTTTTTTTTTTTGTCATACGAAAAACGCCTCCTATTCTCCTCTTAATATGAGCAAAATAGGGGCATTTATGTAGCGCTTTTACAGCTTGATATCAATTGGACGTCGATGTTTTTTCTGTTCATTTTTCAAAGCGAAATAAGCATAAATAATTTGGAAAGAAGGGTCATTGGCATAGTCGTTTTGATACCTTTTTACTAGCTGAAACATGGCACCACTCTGCTGCTCATCACTTCTGTTTCCGTCCTTATTCACGCTTTTTTCGAAGATATTTTGTTGCTTGAGCCATTGTTGTAGCTTATTTGTCATCGTCTGAACATTTGGAGTCTGGTTTCCCACTAACCAAATCCATTTGAGATGTTCCGGGGTTACCGATACACTCCAATGACGTTTACACGCTACTACGGCTTCACATAGTTGTTTACGGGTTCGGCGCTCTTTTTTTCTTAATGATTCTAGCTCGTCCAACAGCTGCTGAGTGAAAGGTGTATGGGTATAATAAAAAACCGTTAATAGTTCTTTATTCACCTTTAAATAATCGCTTAAAACCGAAATAGAGTCGGATGGCACAACCATTTGTAGCGTTAAAACAGGTGTCACGTGTTTGATACGAAACCAATAGCGCTTGTCTACTTCTAAAGATGCATCTAAAGAAGCAACAAGTCGTTGATGTTGAATCGTTATAGCCGCAAGCTTTTCTTTTGGATAAAGCATCGTAACCGTACCGACAATATATTGATTAACGGCCCACTGACTAGTCATGTCGTGCATGTCGCTTTCACTACCTCCTTTATTCAGCCAGATCCTTTGAATGAATCAACGAACCTGCCCGCTCTAGGACCGGTTTAAAAGAACGGCGATGTTCACGCGTTAGTCCGTACGACTGGAGCGCTTCTAAATGCTTTTTTGTTCCGTATCCAGCATGATCATCAAACCCATATTCCGGATAGGTTTTCGCCAGTTCCTCCATATAACCGTCGCGCCAGACTTTTGCCAATACCGAGCTAGCAGCGATTGAGATACTTTTTGCATCCCCTTTTATTAATGATCGCTGCGGTGTGTCAAGCTTAAGTTCAATCGCATCTAATAGAAGAAAATCCGCTGCTGCCTGTAGTTGTTGGATCGCCTCGGTCATTGCTTTTTTTGTCGCTAATAAAATGTTTGTTTCATCAATCTCTTGTGCGGACACGCTGACGATCTGATAGGCGATTGCATGTTGTTTTATGTAGACAGCGTATTGTTCGCGCTTTTCTTTCGATAATTTTTTTGAGTCGGTCAACCCTAACAGTTTAAAATCAGCTGGCAATATAACAGCCGCTGCTGTAACGGGACCAGCTAAAGGACCTCGTCCTACTTCATCTACACCACAGATCAACGCATACCCATTATCCCTTAATTCTTGTTCATGAAGGCTCATTTCAACGTGCATGGTCTCCAATTGTTCTGTTTGCACCAACGCTCGATCGTATTTTTTTAGTAACGCTTGCACACCTTTTCGTTCGTCTAGTCGCAGACGGTTTACCTCTTCATTTGTTAGTTCTTCATTATTTAATTGTTCTTTTATCGTTGAAATCGAAATCACGTGTTTTTGCCCCTTAATCATTCAAAATATATGCTATAGTAAAACAAGATTCTAAGAATAGGAGTTCATATGTATGGCCTTAACAGAAGGGATCATCCTTATCCTGATCGGCTTTATTGCCGGTATTATAAACACCGTATCTGCAGGAGGCTCTCTATTAACACTCCCCTTACTACTTTTTGTCGGGCTGCCTGCTACAGAAGCCAATGCAACAAATCGCGTAGCTATTGTCGCGCAAAGCATCACGTCGATCATCACATTTAAACAAAAACAGTCGCTTCAATTAAAGCGACATGCAGCGATTTACATCGCAGCTGCTACCGGAGCAGCGTTTGGGGCATTATCGGCTTTGTCCATAAGTGACCAAGTCTTTATCCTAATCTTAGCGCTTACTATGATTACATCGATTGTTTTTTTAATTTGGAATCCGATTCAAGCAGTAGATCAATCTGTTGTCCTCACTCCAATTATTTCTTTTATTGGTCTCGCTTTATTTGGATTTATTGGGTTTTACAGCGGTTTTATTCAAGTTGGTGTCGGCTTTTATATTATGATTCTAGCAATCTTACTATATAAAAAATCGTTCGCTGAAGCAACATTAATCAAAATCATGATTGTTGGAATTTCTGTCTCGCTTTCCCTTGTTATCTACGCTGTTAATGGCCAAGTAAATTGGCTAGTTGGAATCGTTTTGGCTATCGGAAACATTGGTGGTGCGTTTCTCGGAAGTCGGATGGTGTTAGGGAAGCATACACAGTGGATTCGCATTGTGTTGATCGTCACTGTTCTTATTTTGGCGATTCGCTTAATGGTTGAATTTTTCTCGTAAAGAAAAAAAGCACAGTTGGTCCATTGACCTTCGTGCTTTTTTCTTTTCCTAGCTATTCATGTTCAGGGACGTTTTCCAACGTCATCCGTCCAATCGTGCCGCTTCGTAATTCCCGCAGAACAAGCTCTGCCGTGCGGTCATAATCGATCAGACCTCCGCGTAGAATACAGCCTCTTTTGCGTCCAATTTCATCAAACAACGCCCCAATATCTTCCGTGTCTACGTCTTCACTAATATCGTAACGCTTTTGCAACTGCGCAGGATACGCCTGCATACAGAAACGGAGCACAAATGCTGCCACATCACCATAATCAAGAATTTCATCTTTAATTGCACCTGTAGCGGCTAGTCGAAAACCTACTTCCTGATCTTCAAACTTCGGCCATAAAATCCCTGGTGTATCGAGTAAATCTAAACTCGTTCCCACTTTAATCCACTGTTGCTGCTTTGTTATACCAGGACGGTCGCCTACTTTTGCTTGCCGCTTATTAACAAGACGATTAATAAATGTTGATTTACCAACATTTGGTATTCCTAAAATAACGGCTCGTAACGCTCTTGGCTTCATCCCTTTTGCTTCCCATTTTTTGTATAAATCCTTTGCTAACGACTGGCATGCAGGGACAATTTTTTTTACTCCTTGCCCTGTTTGCGAATTTACTTCCACAACAGCATGGCCTTGGCTTTCGAAATATTGCTTCCAACGCTCTGTTTGCTTCGGATCGGCTAAGTCCGATTTATTTAATAAAATAAGGCGTGGTTTATTTTGAACAAGTTCATCAATAACAGGGTTTTGCGAAGACAAAGGAATTCGCGCATCTAACAATTCAATGACCACATCAATCATTGAAAGCTTTTCATTTATTTCTCTGCGGGCTTTTGCCATATGCCCTGGGTACCATTGAATGGTTTTCATCATTACACCTACTTACTAATCTACAATTGATATATTTTCAAATGGATAAAAAATGACATTTGCTTTGCCAATGACATCCTCTTCCGATACAAGTCCAATGGCTCGACTGTCTTTGCTTAAACGACGGTTATCTCCCATTACAAAATAAAATTTTTCTGGAATCACAGCTTCACCAGTAATCTCTTGGAGCGTGAAATCACCTGTTAACGGTTGACCGTGATAAAGGGTTCCTTTAAGACTGTCTAAATAAGGTTCCTCCACAGCTTCTCCATTAATATATAAGGTATCCTCACGATAGACAAGCTCATCTCCTGGTAAGCCAATTACGCGTTTAATATAATTCTTTCCTTCAGGGGCATGAAAGACAATAATATCAAATCGATCTGGCTGCGAGAAGGTATATTCGATTTGATTGACAATCATCTTGTCTCCCGAATCAAGCGTTGGCTGCATCGAGTGGCCATCTACCACAATCGGCGCCAACAAAAACATGCGGACAACAACGGTAGTCATTAATGCAATAGTGAGTATCTTCGCCCACTCAACAAGATTTGTGCGACTCTTCATATCGCGCCCCTCCCTTGCCTTTATCATACCATGTTTATTATGCGCTGGTCATCGGTTATATGAAAGAAGCACTCACAAATGCGAAACCATGTCTTCATACGCTGGCCGAGCAAAAAAAACTTCGTATTCATAGGAAAGAAACGGTCGTTCCATTCGCTGTACACAATCTGAAAAATTTCCTTCAATTGAGCTAAAGGACAGAAGTGACACATCTTCAATCAAACCTATGTGGGTCATCAAGTCATTTCCGGTCCAACAGAAAAATACGAGATCCCCTTTTCGAGGGCTGTCTATCACCCGTCCTCGTTTTTCTAAAGCTGAAAATAATTGACGGCATGAGGCATACTTTCCATAGACCGCCGACAATATTCCTGCTTGATGCATCACCCAAGAAATAAAAGTCGCACACCATGGATACTCGTCTCCATTTTTAACCGAGCCATAGTACCAGTCATTGTATTTGATTTGATTAATTGGTTCTTCCTCTAACCCGATTTGTGATTGTGCAATTGATAAAACAGTTTGTACACTTGACATCTTTTCCCTCCGTTTCACATAAACGTTCTTCATCGGTTTAGTGTATGCAGAAGCGGTTAATATGCCTGTCCTTTTACCTATTAGCAGTTTTATACCCGACAAAAAAACGTTCCTTCTAGAAGGAACGTTCTTTTCGTTTACAGCACGGCATGCCGTTATAACGTTTTGATTAGCGACGAATTTCTTTAATACGTGCTTTTTTACCACGTAGGTTACGTAGGTAGTAAAGTTTCGCACGACGTACGCGTCCTTGACGCTTCACTTCGATCTTTTCGATCTTCGGTGAATGTAGTGGGAATGTACGTTCAACACCTACACCATAAGAGATTTTGCGTGCAATAAACGTCTCACTGATACCAGTACCACGACGCTTAATGACAACACCTTCAAATAACTGAATACGCTCACGTGTACCCTCAACAACTTTTACGTGAATTGAAAGAGTATCACCAGGACGAAAATCAGGATGATCAGTACGCAACTGCTCAGTAGTGATTTCTTTAATCAGGTTGCTCATCGTATCGTTCCCTCCTTCCCAACAGACACTCATGCTTCATGAAGCAGCGGAATATCGTAATCTTACTAATGATTCATCATTAGTCACAACAATCATCATAGCATAAACACCGATTGGAAACAACTAGTCTGTTAAATTCTTTGAAGTTTTGGTAGCCCTAAAATAGAAAAGATTATTTCTAGTTGTGCCATGACCAGTCCCGTTAGTTTCAGTCTTCTTTTTTGTTGCTCTGGCGACGCTTTTATGACTGGACATTGCGCATAAAAACGATTGTAAAGACTCGCTAATTCGAATGCATACGTACAAAGTAAATTTGGCTCTAGTTCACTAACACCACGCTCCATAGCCAAAGTCCAACCAGCAAGATGTTTTAAAATCGCTCGTTCCGTATCTTCTGCTTCGACAAATGAATACCCTTGAGACTTGAGTCCCTCTTGTTGTGCTTTTTGCGTGATGCTGTTTGCCCGAGCATAAGTGTAAATTAAATAGATCCCTGTATTCCCAGTTACTTGCGTTGCTTCCTCTAAGTCAAATACAATATCTGACGTTGTGTTGTAGCGAAGCATATTGTAACGAATAGCGGCAAAAGTAAGGGCTTCGATTGTTGCATCGTTCGCTTGCGGACTTTGAGTGCGAATCGCTTCTTTCATTTCTTCAATCAATTCGCTTATCTTAATACCGATGCCTTTTCGTCCTGACATTGCGTATACATCTTTACCTTCTACAGTTTCAAGGCCTAAAGTGGATGCTGTCTTTTTACTTAAAGAGACTACACCGTAAGAAACATGCTTCAGTTGATCTGCTTGTTGTTCATAGCCAACTGCATGCAATGCTTGTTTTACGACTTTTTGCGGGTATTCTTGACGGTAATCAATGACATTAATGACTGTATCAGCGCGTCCAAAAGATTGCGCTTGTCCATCGGCCGCGGTTGTCCATAACGTATCTGTTTTTTTCTTATAAGAAAAGTCGTTCTCTAGCAAGCCAAACTTCCACATATGGTACGCAATATCCTTAGCTGTATACGTCAATACTCCGTTAGACCGTACTAACACTTTATCAGCTAGATACTCAGATGAGTGGTCATCTTGTTCTTCTCCTGTTCGAATGACCCAGCAACCTGCTTGCGTCCCTTCTTGTTGCTTAAAAAACACATCTGTTGTTTGCAAGGTTTCAAACGCTTTTTGCCAAAAACCATTGCGGACGATGTCTCTTTCCCATACGAGCAAATCGTATGAAATATCGAATTGACCCATTTCTTCTACATGCTCCATAGATAGTTTGTCGGCCACTGCATAACCGAGCCACGACACGCTGTTATTCCCTTCTTCAAGCTTATGTAGTACGTCATCTCTCGTTTCGGTCGAGCGCTCTCCTTTATCGTACAGTTGGTTCAAAGATGAATAGACATCCCAACAATAGTCGCCAAAACGGACAGCAGGTTTATCTGATTCAATATGTAGGAGAGCCGTTAATGTATCTGCAAGCTGATTACCTAAATCATCAATATAGTTATGGGTTTCAACTTGGTTTCCATCATATCGCATCATGCGTGCAAGAGTGTCACCGATACAAGCGTTACGAAGATGACCAATGTGAGCAGATTTATTTGGATTAATGGACGTATGTTCGATCACAACTTTTCGCTGTTGATCTGATTTAAGTTGGTTCATGTCAAATGTGACTTGTTCCCAAGCGACAAAAAAATTAATAAATCCAGGCTTTACAACATCAATTTGCTTAACAGGTAACTGCTTTTCTTCTAACTTCAATTTCAACTCATGAGCAAGATCAAATGGATTTTTTCGTGCGACTCGCGCAAGCTTCAGCGCAATATTTGTAGCATAATCGCCGTGGGATAAATGCGCGGGTTGTTCGATTTCAATCTGGATCTCTGTAGAGTAAGAAGCGATAATATCGTCAATCGCTTGTTGTAAAACCTGCCCTATGTTCATCGTTGTTTCTCCTTTATGCTATGGTTTGTTTTGCTCGTCTTTTAGCTGTTGAATAAATGCCTCATCTTCCTTCGTTAATGAATAGACGTCAAGTAAATCTGGGCGCCGATGAAACGTTCTCCGTAAAGACTCTTTTCTGCGCCAGTCTTCAATCTTTTCGTGATGGCCAGATAACAATACGTCTGGTACATCCATGCCACGAAATGTAGCGGGTCGCGTATAATGAGGATGCTCCAAAAGCCCCGTAGAGTATGAATCGGTTATGGCAGAATCATCATTTCCGAGCACACCAGGAAGTAAACGTGTAACGCTATCTGCAATAACCATCGCACCTAGTTCACCGCCAGTTAAGACAAAATCTCCAATTGATACTTCGTCCGTTACGAGGAATTGCCGTACGCGCTCATCAAATCCTTCATAGTGCCCACACAGAAACACTAGATGTTCTTCGTTTGCAAATTCTTCAGCTTTTGCTTGTGTAAATCGCTCGCCTTGCGGACAAAGCAACACAACTCTCGGTTTCGTTTCCTGTTGCTCCGTAATCTGATTCACAGCATCAAATATCGGCTGGGGGGTCAGCACCATTCCAGCTCCACCACCATACGGATAGTCATCCACTTTCTTGTGCTTATTTTCAGTGAATCCGCGAAAATCAATTGCGCGAAAGGAAACAACGCCTTTTTCTTGTGCTTGTTTTAAAATTGATGATCCAAACACCCCTGAAAACATTTCCGGGAATAATGTTAATATATCAATTTTCATCAATCGTCTAACCCTTCCATTACGTGAACTTTCACAACGCTTGCTTCAAGATCGACTTCTTTTATCACCTGTTCAATATATGGAAGAAGTAAGTCTTTTTTGCCTGAGCGTTGTACTACCCACACATCATTTGCCCCTGTTTCAATAATGTCTGTAATCGTCCCCAGATCATTTCCCTCTTCATCAGTAACCCGACAGCCGATGATCTCATGGTAATAAAACTCGTGCTCTTCAAGTTCACTTAAGAGCTTTTCAGATACATACAGGTAGTTTCCTTTAAAGCCCTCTACCTCATTTATATTCGTGTAGCCTTCAAACGTCAGCAAATCGAAAGTCTTATGCTTACGATGGCTTGCCACTTGTAGCATCGTTCCTTTTTCTTCTGGTCGACCGGCTACTTTTAGTTGCGATCCAATTGCAAATCGCTCTTCTCCAAAATCAGTATTTGCTAATACTCTTACTTCTCCACGAACACCGTGTGTATTTACAAGTCTTCCAACATTAAACCATTGTGTCATGTGTCTTTGTTCTCGCTTTCTCTAATTTCATGTATCATGCCATCTTTTACAACAATCGTCAACGGCGCTTGTGCTGAAACCCACTTTTCACCTACAGCTACATCGATTAACACATCTGTGTATTCAACAAATACTTCTGTGCCGTCCGCTAAATGATGTAGTTGTTCGGATTTAAACTGGATTGACTGTAGCTTTTCTTGCCGTTTTTTAATTTCTGAATCGAATCTTTCTTTCAGTGAAGGTGCTGTTTGTGCGGATGCTTTTTTTTGGGCACGCTGAAGTTGAAATTCTAGCTGCTTCACTTCTTTTTCATATTGCGCTTGTTCCTCTTGGAATGATTGTGCCAATTCCTGACGTTTCTTTTCAGTCAATACGTGTTTGACAGATGCTTTCCGGATGCATTTCATCACACATTCCTCCTATGCAAAAAAAAGGGTGAGGTTTCCCTCTCCCTTTTCAATCAGCAATATCGAGTCGTACCCGCTCATGTTGTTTGTTTGCAGCATAAAGCACTGAACGAATCGCCTTCGCTGTTTTGCCTTGCTTTCCAATCACTTTTCCCATATCATCTGGATGGACAGAAAGACGTAAAACCGTTGTTCTTTCCTCTTGCGCTTCTTCGACTTGCACAGCATCAGGGTAATCCACTAATGATTTCGCAATATGTTCAACCAAAGCTTTCATCCATTTGATCCTCCTTAGGAGTGATTATTTAGCGTTTTTTTCGTTGTGAAGCTTTTCCATAAGACCTGCATTTGAGAACAAGTTACGAACTGTATCAGAAGGCTTCGCACCTTTCAACATCCACTCAAGTGCTTTATCTTCTTTGATCTCCACTTTAGCAGGTTGAGCGATTGGATTATATGTTCCAATCTCTTCAATGAATCGTCCATCACGTGGGAAACGAGAATCTGCAACTACTACACGGTAAAATGGGGCTTTTTTAGAACCCATACGCTTTAATCGAATTTTAACAGCCATTAGCTGTACACCTCCAAATAATATTAAACACAATTTTTAATCATATCATTAATGATACGTTCGGACAAGGTTTTTTTAAATCAGTACGATTTAAAATGGGAGTTTAAACCCACCGAGACCTTTACCTCGTTTTTTCCCTTTTCCAGCTTGCATACCCGACATTTGTTTCATCATCTTCTTCATATCTTCAAATTGTTTCAATAAGCGGTTCACGTCCTGAATGGTCGTACCGCTTCCTTTCGCAATTCGCTTCCGACGACTTCCATTAATCACAGCGGGATCACGCTTTTCAAGGGGGGTCATTGATTTAACAATCGCTTCAACTCGAACAAGTTGGTTTTCATCAACTTTTAAATCTTTCATACCCTTTTTGTTCATACCTGGCATCATACCAAGTAAATCTTCTAACGGGCCCATGCTTTTGACTTGTTCTAACTGCTCTAAAAAGTCATCAAATGTAAAGTCCATTGTCCGCAATTTCTTCTCTAGTTCTTTTGCTTTTTCTTCATCTACATTTGTTTGTGCTTTTTCAATAAGAGAAAGAACATCTCCCATCCCTAAAATCCGGGATGCCATTCGCTCTGGGTGGAACGCTTCGAGCTGGTCGATCTTTTCCCCCATACCTGCGAATTTAATCGGCGTGTTCGTTACCGCTTTAATCGAGATTGCGGCACCTCCACGGGTATCGCCATCAAGCTTCGTTAAGACTGCGCCTGTCACATCTAGCTGCTCATTAAAGCTTTCCGCTACGTTGACAGCGTCTTGACCTGTCATGGAGTCAACCACAAGTAAAATTTCATCAGGCTTGACCGTTTCCTTAATGTCCGAGAGCTCGGTCATTAACGTTTCGTCAATATGCAAGCGCCCAGCAGTATCAAGAAGAACATAATCATGGTGCTCTTCTTTTGCCTTTTGAACCGCTTGTTTCGCAATTTCAACGGGACTTACTTGATCGCCTAGTGAAAACACAGGCATGTCAAGCTGTTTACCAAGCGTTTCTAACTGCTTAATTGCGGCAGGACGGTAGACATCACAAGCAACCAAAAGTGGCTTACGATTGTGGTTTTTGCGTAGATGGTTCGCAAGTTTTGCCGTAGTTGTTGTCTTACCAGCACCTTGCAACCCAACCATCATCACAATCGTTGGTGCTTTTGAGGCAACTGCAATTTTGCTCTGTTCAGAGCCCATTAATGCCGTTAACTCTTCATTCACCACTTTGATGACTTGCTGCCCTGGCGTTAAGCTTTTCATGACTTCTTGACCTAACGCTTTTTCTTTCACACTCGCAATAAACTGCTTCACGACTTTGAAGTTAACATCTGCTTCAAGAAGAGCTAAGCGAACTTCACGCATCATTTCTTTGATGTCTTGTTCACTTACTTTTCCTTTTCCGCGGATTTTGGTTAACGTATCTTGCAGGCGTGCGGCGAGTCCTTCAAATGCCAATAAAATCGCCTCCTACGTCCTAATCAAGTTTCTCTAATTGATCCGTCAGTTCATTCAACAGCTGCTCTCTATCGTCCTCTTTAGCGTATTCGCGTAAACGCGACACAATCGAACGACGGGCTTCAAACTTTTCTAACAAACCAAGCTTTGCCTCATAATCTTCAAGCATCGTTTCCGTTCGTCGAATGTTATCATACACTGCTTGGCGGCTCACTTCATATTCATCAGCAATCTCACCAAGCGAATAGTCATCTAAATAATAACGGGTCATGTAGTTTTGCTGTTTTTCCGTTAATAAGGGCTGATAAAAATCAAACAAGTAGTTCATGCGTAACGTCTTATCGAGCACGGTCATTTCTCCTTGTTAAGTCAATTCCCTTTACGATTAAACATGTTACAACATCAACGTTCTGCTGTCAAGTTTTTATCTTAACAACATAATTAACTACGCTTCGTTCGATTCAATCATGTCTTTAAAAAGGCCATAAACGAACTGTTCCGCATCAAATGGCTGTAAGTCGTCTTTTTGCTCACCTAGCCCAATAAATTTAACAGGGATGTCGAGTTCTTGCCGAACTGCAATAACAATTCCCCCTTTGGCTGTTCCATCGAGTTTTGTAAGAACTAAGCCTGTCACATCCGTCGATTGTCCAAATGCTTTTGCTTGTGCTAAAGCATTTTGACCTGTGGTCGCATCAAGCACGAGCAAGACTTCGTGAGGCGCGCCAGGCACTTCTCGCTCAATAACACGTTTCACTTTTGCAAGCTCGTTCATCAAATTGATTTTGTTTTGTAGTCGCCCAGCTGTATCACAAATAAGCACGTCCGCTTGCCTTGATTTTGCCGCTGCCACCGCATCATACATGACCGCTGCTGGGTCTGACCCGGCTTGCTGTTTAATGACAGGCACACCGACTCGTTCTCCCCAAACGTCGAGTTGTTCAATCGCCCCAGCTCGAAACGTATCGCCAGCTGCTAGCACAACGGATTTCCCTTGACTCTTTAAAAGATGCGCCAGTTTACCAATGGACGTTGTCTTGCCAACTCCGTTCACACCAACAACGAGAATAACAGACAACTCGTTTTCTTTCAGGTTTAACCCTGCATCGTCTCCATCTTTTTCAAGCAGGCCAGCAAGCTTTTCTGAGATAACTGGCTGGATTTCGACCGTGTCTTTAATATTGCGTAGACGAACTTCATCTTTTAACCCATCAACAAGTTCCATTACATTCGTCACACCGACATCGGCACTAATTAACAGTTCTTCTAGCTCTTCAAAAAAGTCTTCATCGACTTTCCTGTAGCGAGCAACAAGTTCGTTCATCTTTCCTGAGAAGCTCGTTCTCGTTTTCTCTAAACCACTCTTAAATTTTTCTGATACATCGGTTGTTTGCTGTGTCATCTTATCTTTTAATTTTTTAAAAAAGCTCATTGGCTCACCTAACTTTCAATCATTTGTCTTGATTCTTCTAACCGAACAGAAACGACTCTTGATACGCCTGACTCTTCCATTGTGACCCCGTACAGGACGTCAGCACCTTCCATCGTCCCTTTACGGTGCGTTACGACAATAAACTGAGTGCGAGTGGAAAAATCGCGTAAATACTGGGCAAAGCGACTTACGTTCGCTTCATCTAACGCCGCCTCGACTTCATCTAGCACACAGAACGGCACTGGGCGCACTTGGAGGATCGCAAACAAGAGCGCAATGGCCGTTAACGCCCGTTCTCCGCCAGAAAGCAAGCCAAGCTGCTGTTTTTTCTTTCCAGGAGGTCGAGCTACAATATCTATGCCTGTTGTCAGTGGCGCGTTTTCATCCGTTAAGATTAAATCCGCATCGCCGCCGCCAAATAACTTCACAAACACTTCTTGAAAATGAGTACGAATACGCGCAAAAGTCGTCATAAATCGTTTGCTCATCTCTTCATCCATTTCCTCAATTGCCTGATCAAGCGACTGCCTGGCGTCAAGCAAGTCTGTTCGCTGCGCCGTTAAAAATTGGTATCGACCATTAATCCTTTCATATTCGTCTATCGCACCAAGATTAATGACACCTAGTTCTTCAATTGAACGCCTTGTCAGCGTCAGCTTCTTTTTCGCCTCATCAAGCGTTTCTGACATGGGATACCGTTGCTTCGCTCCTTCGTAAGACAGCTCATACTCTTCTCTTAAGCGATTTAAGCGATAGTCCAAATCGACATCAAGACGATTCACTCGCACTTCTAACGTTTGACTCTTCGTCAAAATCGTCTCCAGTTCCTCTTGATTGTGCTTATTTTCTTTGCCAAGGCGTTCATATTTTTCATGGTACTTCGTCTCTTCGTCATTTAATAAGTCTAATTGTTTTGCAAGAGACGCTTTTTCGTTGGTGCCGTCTGTAATTAATTTTGTTAGCGACTCTTTTGTTAGCGTCTGCTCACCAGAACTTGAATGGAGCAATTGATAGTTTTCTACCTCCAATTCAAGCGCTTGTACGACCTGCTCGAATTGTCTTGTCGTTTCTTCAAGTTGACTTTGGTTATAATTGAGCTGCTGACGAATTTCTGCTCGCTGCACTTTCAATTCCGTTAACTCCGCCCGCGCTTTTTCTTTCGCTACTTGCTCATGATCGAGCTGAAGCTGAAGCTCTTCAATTTTTTTCTCTAATTGAGCTGCTTCTTGCACGGCACGTTGCTCAGCTTGCTCAATGTCAGATAAGCGTTTCTTCGTTACGTCGCCTTCTTGTTCATCTGACGCTTTTAACCGTTCTAGCCGCTCATGTTCGCGTTTTAATTGTGTAACCTCAAGCTCTTTACTTTGGTAAGCTTGTTTGATTTGTTCATAGTCATGCACCAACGCCGATTCTTTCTCTTGTAACACTTGAATGTGACCCTGTTTTTCATCTCGAGCTGTTTTAAAGGTAGCAACCTGTTGTTCTAAGGAAGCAATCGCTTCGTCTAGCTGTGCTTTTTTCTCATCTAATTCTTCTTTTTCACGCTTTCGACTTATCAGCGATGATTGATTTTGTTTGACGCTTCCTCCTGTCATCGAACCACCAGGATTCACGACATCTCCTTCAAGGGTTACGAGCCGATAACGGTGGTTAAATTGTTTAGCAATTCGATTGGCTGCTTTTAGTTCTTCTACAATAATTGTCGTCCCAAGCAAAGACTGAATCACATGCTGGTAGCTTTCATTGACACTTACAGCATCCGAAGCAATACTAACAAATCCTTGTTCCCGGCTAAGGGCTCCTACGACCGCTTCTGGAATAACCCGAGGTTTAATCGTTTTAACAGGTAAAAATGTCGCCCGTCCAGCTCGCTGATCGCGTAAATACCCAATCGCAGCCCGAGCAGCAGCATCGTCTTCCACAATCACGTGCTGTGCTTGTCCACCAAGGGCGATGTCAATCGCTTTTTCCACTCTTTGCGGAACATGAATTAATTCTGCAACCGCTCCAATGACGCCTGTTAATCGATTCCGCTGTTTTAATACTTCTTTTACACCTTGAAAGAAGCCAGAGAAATCCTCTTCCATTTCTTGCAAAGCTTCTCTGCGCCCATCCACTTTTTGCATGATTTTATAGGCTTCATACAGCTTCGTTTCTTTTTTGAACAGCGCTTCTTTTTCCGATTCTTCCGTTTCACGAAGAGCATATAATTCCTCTTTTTGCTTCTCTACTTTTGATTGAATCGCATCCAGTTCCGCTTTTTGTTTTTTTAATTCGCGTTCACCTTCAAGAAGCGTTTCATCAAGAGAGGCTAGTTCAGACTGATTTTTATCTGAATAGCGTTGTTTTTGCTCGACTTGTTCATTTAAGTAACGACGTTCATTTCGAAGAGACGCTTGCTCATTTAACCACTCAATGTAGTCTCCTTTTGCATCTTCAATATGAGCTGCGATCGTTTCTTTTGATTGCGAAAGGGTTTTTTCTAGCTTTTGATAGGCTTCATTTATAGCGCGACTCTTTTGCGTTAGCGTCTCATTTTCTTTTTCTAATTCTGCTTTCTTTAGCGCCAATCGGTCTTTCTCTTCTTGTTTTTGAGCCAATGCTTGTTTACTTTGTTCTTCATCTTTTTGTTTGCTTCGTTGTTTTTCTTCTAAAATGCCTTTTCGGCCTTCGTTTTTTTCAAGCTCTTCACTAATCTGCAAATAACGCTGCTGAACGTCTGAACTTTTTTCACGACTAGAGCGCTGTTGTTGTCGTATTGTCTCTAGTTCTTCTTCATTAGAGGCCAGTTGAGTTCGTTGTTTTTCAATGAGTGTTTTTAAGTTTGCTAATTCCAGCGATTGGCTTTCCCACTCTGTATGTAAATGAGAAATTTCTTCTGTTATCACTTGCACGTCTAGCTGTTCTAATTCTTCTTTTAAACGATTGTACTCTTTTGCAACAGCTGCTTGTTCGCGCAATGGCTCAACTTGATCTTCAAGCTCATTTAAAATGTCATTGACACGATGCAAATTTTCTTCTGTTTGATTTAATCGTTTTTCAGCAGTTAACTTTCTTGTTTTGTATTTTAAAACGCCAGCGGCTTCTTCAAAAATTAACCGTCGTTGCTCCGCCTTGCTACTCAAAATTTCTTCAATTTTCCCCTGACCAATAATCGAATAAGCTTCGCGCCCAAGGCCAGAATCTAAAAATAAATCCGTTATATCTTTTAATCGACACGTCGTTCCGTTCAATAAATACTCGCTCTCTCCTGAACGATACAGGCGTCGCGTTACGCGAACTTCACTATAATCAATCGCTAAGTGCTCATCTTCGTTATCTAAGATAAGCGATACTTCTGCGACATTTACCGCTTTTCTCGTATCACTCCCAGCAAAAATGACATCTTCCATTTTCGCCCCTCGAAGCGAACGTGCACTTTGTTCACCTAATACCCATCGAATACCGTCCGCAATATTACTTTTCCCGCTACCGTTTGGTCCAACAACAGCTGTTACACCTTGGACGAAATCAACCTGTATCGGTTCGCCAAAGGATTTAAACCCTTTGACCTCTATCCGTTTAAGGAACATAAACCTTCCCTGCTTTCATACTCAATACTAATCTTCACTTCTTAATCATTTATTCTATGAACCATCCTATTCTATCACATAAAAAAACCTTGTGACATGTGGAAAATCTCTTCAGAGTTTTGTTTCATTCGAAAACGTGTTATCGTAAGTTTATTCATATAAAGGAGGGGTTTCGATGGGTCAATCTTTATCTTCAAATGAAGTAGAAACATTAGTTGAAGAGATTAAAAAGAAGTTAAACGTTGTCAATGCTAGCGTCATTAAAGCCAATAGTGTTTCACCTACTAAACATGACGATTTAATCGCTTTACATACACATGTGATGAGACAGCCGTCTTTTTCTATTAGTGAAATGGATGAAATTGTTCAAGAGCTGGGACAACTTCGTGAAACGTAATAAAAAGAAAGCTAGAAAAAAG
Organism: Alkalihalobacillus sp. LMS6; assembly: GCF_024362765.1. Lineage (NCBI taxonomy): Bacteria > Bacillati > Bacillota > Bacilli > Caryophanales > Bacillaceae > Alkalihalobacillus > Alkalihalobacillus sp. LMS6. The sequence continues at coordinate 2,191,251 of NZ_CP093302.1, forward strand.
GAGCCTAATTGCTTCTTTTCTCTAGCTTTTTTTCCAATTTAACGCATCGAGTGCTTGTTTCGCAGCCAATTGCTCCGCTTCTTTCTTTGAACGTCCTGTACCGGTCCCAATCGTTTCTTCATTTAACCGCACATTCGAGACAAATTCACGGTCGTGTGCAGGACCTCGTTCTTGCACGATTTGGTACTTGATTTGACCACGATTATCACGCTGGACAAATTCTTGTAGCTGACTTTTAAAATCCATCTTATGGGTGAATGCCCCTTCTTTAATCTTCGGGTACATAAAACGTGATAAGAATAAGAAAACAGCATCCAAACCTTGGTCAAGGTATAGTGCGCCAATGAAAGCCTCAAACACATCCGCTAATAAAGCCGGCCGCGTTCGCCCACCGGTTACTTCTTCCCCTTTTCCAAGTAAAACGAGTTCTCCGAAGTTTAATTCTTCAGCGAATGTAGCAAGTGATGGTTCACATACAATGGACGCCCTTAGCTTCGTCATGTCGCCTTCACTCATTGCTTTATATGTTTTAAACAAATACTGTGAAACAGCAAGTTCTAGCACCGCATCACCAAGGAATTCCAAGCGTTCATTATCCGAAGAAGAAAAAATACGCTGTTCATTCACATAGGATGAATGTGTAAATGCTTGAATCAACAGTTTGCGATTTTCAAATGTTAGTGACGTACGTACGAGTAGATCATCAAATTGACGCTTTTGTTGTTCCGTGAGTTCTAAGCGACGTTGCGTTCGTTTTCGATCTTGTGGTTTTGATTTTCGTTGATATTTTGATGGTTGTACCATATGCTACCTCCAGATGCTGGAGCTTAAAAAATGTAAGAGCACAAACTCTTGTAATTTCTTTCTCCTGTCATCATTTTAACAGATTCTTTCTGTTCTATATGTGTAAAGATGTGTTAAAGAGCCCTGACAGGGTCGCTGAAAGGGCTCTCTTCAATCGGTTATACGTTGTTATTTATGTAGTCGACAACATCTTTAACCGTTGCAATTTTCTCTGCATCTTCATCAGCAATTTCCATGTCAAACTCATCTTCGAGTTCCATCACAAGCTCCACCACATCAAGTGAGTCAGCTTTTAAGTCATCTTTAAATGACGCTTCAAGCGTTACTTCTGATTCTTCAACACCTAAACGGTCAACGACGATTTTCGTTACGCGCTCCATTACATCAGCCACACAAGTCACCTCCTCTCAAAAGTGTCAGCAAATGAAATTGTACTGACACATCGATTGCATGTCAACACATTTTATGGCATTGCCATCCCGCCATCGACGTGTAACGTTTGTCCAGTCATATAGGCAGCATCTTCACTTGCTAAAAAACGAACAACACGAGCGACATCTTCTGGCTGACCAAGTTTCGCAAGTGGAATTTGGCCTAAGAGCGCATCCTTCGTATCGCCTTCTAGTTCATTTGTCATATCCGTTGTAATGAATCCTGGCGCCACCGCATTTACGAGAATATTCCTAGAAGCAAATTCTTTTGCCAATGTTTTTGTCAGACCAATTACTCCTGCTTTGGCAGCGACATAATTCGCTTGACCAGGATTTCCTAACACTCCTACAACAGATGCGACATTAATAATCCGTCCAGACCGTTGTTTCATCATTTGACGGCTAACACCCTTCGCACAATGGAATACGCCTTTAAGGTTTATGGCTAATACCTCATCCCAATCTGATTCTTTCATACGCATCACTAAGTTGTCACGGGTAATCCCTGCGTTGTTAACAAGAATGTCAACAGAGCCAAAACGCGTAACGGTTTCTTTAATCATACCTTTTACCTCATCTTCAACCGCTACATTCGCTCGAATGGCCATTGCTTCTCGACCTAACGCGTTAATTTCACTTACAACTTCTTCAGCTTTCGCTTCATTTCCTGCAAAATTCACAACAATATTAGCGCCATTTTTCGCTAATTCTAGCGCGATCGCTTTTCCAATCCCTCTAGAAGCACCTGTTACAATTGCTGTTTGTCCAGTGAACATGTTATTCCCCTTTCAGCACCTCAACGACTTTATTAAACGATGCTTCGTCATTCACCGCATACGCTTGTACATCACGGTTTATTTTTTTTACTAATCCAGTTAAAACATTGCCAGCTCCGATTTCAATAAACGTTTGAACACCTAAATCAATCATCCGCTGAATGCTTTCTTCAAACCGGACCGGAGAATACAACTGCTCAGCAAGAAGCGCTCGAATGACTTCCGGCGCGTGAACCACGTCAGCGGTCACGTTTGCGACAACAGGCACCATTGGCATCGTAATTGTAGCACGATGTAAATTTGCTTCAAATTGTTCTGCTGCAGGCTTCATTAATGAAGAGTGAAATGGACCACTTACAGCAAGTGGGAGCGCTCGTCTTGCCCCTTTTTCTTTAGCAAGCGCACTTGCTTGTTGAATTCCTTCCGCTGTCCCAGACAACACAATTTGACCAGGGCAGTTTAAATTTGCAAGATCAACGACTTCCCCGCCGTCTGTCACTTCCGCACAAATAGACTGTAGCGTCTCTTGATCAAGTCCTAGCACCGCCACCATAGCGCCTTGACCATTTGGAACAGCTTGCTCCATTAATGTTCCTCGCTCGTGCACAAGCACAACCGCTTCTTCAAACGATATCGCGTCACTCGCAACAAGAGCTGCGTATTCCCCTAAACTGTGTCCTGCCACATAATCTGGTTGAATGCCTTGCTCATGAAATAATTGCAGAACTGCCGTGCTCATCGTTACAAGGGCAGGTTGCGCATAAGCAGTTTGTTTTAAAGTCTCTTCAGGACCTTCTTTCATTAACTCTCGCAACGAAAAGCCTAGCGCCTGATCTGCTTGTTCCACAATCGCGTTAGCTCGTTCGTTGGATGAAAAAAATTCCGTTCCCATGCCAACTTTTTGCGAGCCTTGACCAGGAAATAAAAACGCAACCTTACTCATGTTCAGACCTCCTATTTGCTGTGATATTCGCTTCAACGACGGAAACAACGTCTTGATCGACCATAAGCTTGGCTTGGCGTATTGCATGGAAGAACGCATTTGCATCTGAAGAACCATGTGCTTTTATCACAGGTGCTTTTAAGCCAAACAAACCTGCACCACCGTATTCGGAGTAATCCATTTTGTTTTTTAATCCTGTTAATTTCGGCTTTAACACACCCGCCGCAAGCTTTGCTGAAAATGAACTCGTTAATTCTGATTTCAACATTGAAAACAGCATTTTCGCTGTTCCTTCAATGGTTTTTAAGACTAAATTTCCTGAAAAGCCATCGCAGACAACGACATCACAGACACCGTCTAGTAAGTCTCTAGCTTCAACGTTCCCTACAAAATGAAGCGAACTTTCATCTAGTAGTTTATACGCTTCTTTTGTTAGTTCTGTTCCTTTTCCTGCTTCGGTACCGACATTTAAAAGACCAATGCGCGGCTGCTCCACCTGATGAATTTTTTGCATATAGGCATCTCCAATAACCGCATATTGAAGAAGGTGTTCAGGTTTCGCTTCCATATTCGCACCAACATCTAAAAGCAAAAAGCCGTTACCATTTTTAGTCGGCAGCATTGGAGATAGCGCTGGACGATCAATGCCGTTTTGCCGTCCAACATAAAGTAAGCCCGCCGTCATCAAGGCACCTGTATTTCCAGATGAAATGGCAGCACTTGCACGATTTTGCTTTACTTCATTCACTGCTAACACCATTGAAGCATCTTTTTTTCGACGAACAGCTGTTGTCGGTTTATCTGTATCTAAGATCGACTCTACTGTATGCATAATCGTTATTTGTTTGTTCACTTCAGATAAGAGAGGCTTTATTTTTTCCTCATCGCCAATTAACGTTACCTCAAGGTCGCTGAATTCTTTCACCGCTCGAATAGCGGCATCTACTTGTGCTTTCGGGGCGTGATCGCCACCCATTGCATCAATTGCTATTCTCATGATCAATCGCCCTTTTCTTCCGATTCTACTTGCTTAAACATAAAAAATTCACCATCAAATACGATTTCTTGATTCACTTTACTCGTAACGGTGACTTTCGTTCGTTCACCTTGGGTTTCCTTCACTTCCGCTTTTGCAATTACTCGCTCCCCTAGCCGAACAGGGCGTCTAAAATGAATATCTGCTTTAGCTGTTAATACAAGCTCATTATTCATTAACGCAACTGCTAATGAATTGGCTTGCGCAAATAAGTGATGGCCACGAGCAATTCCATTACGGGCAAATACGTGCTCTTCATTCACTTCAAAAATTGATATCGCTTGTTTCTCTAAAACAAGATCAATAATTTCACCAATGATTTCATCTGGGGATAACGAGATGACCGTATCCCGATGCTGGTAGGCAACATCTTTAATGCGCTCTCGTAATTCCGGAATGTTTTTTTCCATTCGATCTAAACGTATGGTTTGAATACTAACGGAAAAATGCTCAGATAAGGCTTCATCTGTCATAAATGGATTTTCATTTAGCAGTTTGGTAAGTTGTACTTGCCGTTCCTTTTTCTTTATTCGCATCGTTCGTTACTCCATCCATCTGTCTATCTATCATTTATATTATGACTAGGTACTAAGACTAGTATAAAGTTCTTTTCGATTTCATTCAAGTCTTAATCAATTTTTTCTCCAGTGTAAGCGCCTACCCTGTTTAAATAGGTAGCTAAATGGATATATTCAGGATCTTGCTCTAACACATTTGAACGAATAATGACGTCTGCATCTTGACGAGCTGTTTCAAGGGTTCGATAATCATGAACCACGTCTGCTAGTTTGAAATCTGGCAATCCGCTCTGTTTTGAGCCGAAAAAGTCCCCAGGGCCACGAAGCTCTAAATCCCTTTCGGATAGCTCAAATCCATCTGTCGTTTCAGTCATGATGCGCATTCGCTCTTTTCCTACTTCAGATTTCGGTTTCGCTACTAGTATACATGTTGATTGTGCTTCTCCACGACCAACTCGACCTCTTAATTGGTGTAGTTGCGCAAGCCCAAATCGATCTGCGTCATAAATGACCATGACCGTCGCATTTGGCACATTTACACCTACTTCAACAACGGTTGTAGACACAAGTAATTGTGTTTCATTTTTTGCAAAAGCATTCATAACCTCGTCTTTTTCCGCTGCTGACAAACGTCCGTGCATCAAACCAACGTTAACAGCCCCATCATAGTGCTGCGCCAACATCGTATGTAGATCAATCGCATTTTGCACATCAAGTTTTTCTGATTCCTCTATAAGCGGACTAATCACATACGCTTGATATCCAGCCTTTATTTCTTTTTCAATAAACGTTAACACACGCTCAAATAAATCATGGTTGACCCAATATGTTTCAATTGGCTTTCGTCCAGCTGGAAGTTCATTAAGCACAGACACGTCCATATCGCCGAAGACAGATATCGCAAGCGTTCTTGGAATTGGAGTTGCTGTCATGAATAAAACATCGGGGCTTTCTCCTTTTTGACGCAACACCCTTCTCTGTTCAACTCCAAAACGGTGCTGTTCATCTGTAATCACAAGACCGAGCGCATTAAAAGAAACATCGTCTTGAATAAGTGCGTGCGTTCCGACGACAATATCAACATCGCCAGAGGCAATATGTTCAAGTAAATGCGTACGTTTTTTGCCTTTCACCGATCCCGCTAAAAGGGCGACAGTAATGCCTAGTGGTTCAAACCAATCTACAAGAGACTTAGCATGTTGCTCTGCTAAAATTTCCGTTGGTGCCATCAGCGCACTTTGCGAACCAGCTTTGACCACTGCATACATACAAGCTGCCGCAACCGCGGTTTTACCTGATCCTACATCCCCTTGCAATAAACGATTCATCCGGTAAGGAGATGCGATGTCTGTTAAAATGTCCTTCACTGCTTGATCTTGTGCACCGGTTAATGTAAATGGCAATCTTTCTAAAAATGGGGTGATGTGTTCATGATGAACATCCAAACGTTTACCTGATTGCAGTTCTCGATTCATCTGCTTAAATACGCGCATGCGGAGCTGGAAATATAAGAGTTCTTCATAAACATATCGTCGTCTTGCCTGCTTTACTTTTTCTGGATGCAGCGGGTGATGGAGATGACGGATTGTTTCACTTTTATTCATCAATTTGTAGCGTTCCCGTATCGATAAAGGGAGTGGTTCTACCAAGTGATCCGCATAAGTATCTAAAGCTACTTTTATCCAGCGCTGTAATTGTTTACTTGAAATCGTGCTCGTTGCGTGATAAACAGGCTCTACATTTCCTTCTCGCTCTACTTCACCAAATTTAAGCTCGTTTCCTGTGATCGTTAATCGATGCGCATCCCATTTCCCGGTTACAGTGACTGGTGCCTGCACAGTTATCTTTGATTTTAAAAAAGCACGATTAAAGAAAATAACTTGTACAAGCACGCCATCCACGACCATTCGAAACGATAAACGGTTTTTTTTCTTTCCAAAATAACGAACAGACGGTTCATTTTGAACAGTACCGACCATCGTGACGCGCTCTTCATGCGCTACATCTGTTGGTGATTTTAACGAGTAATCTTCATATCGAAATGGAAAAAATTCCAAAAGGTCTTGGACCGAATATATTCCAAGACCTCCCAAAGCTTTTGCGCTTTCTTCCCCAATTCCTTTTACAGTGTCTACACGTAGCTTTGTTAAATCCACTAGTCTCGTTCAGCTGTCTTTCCGAATACAGCTGCCTCCAAACGGCGTCCTGTCGGTGTTGCTGCAAGGCCACCTTCACCAGTTTCTCTTAGAGATTCGGGCATTGTTTGACCAATTCGATACATTGCTTCAATTACTTCATCACACGGAATTCGACTTTCAATCCCAGCTAGCGCCATATCCGCAGCAGTAATTGCTAGAGACGCACCAGCTGCATTTCGTTTCACGCAAGGCACTTCAACTAGCCCAGCAACAGGATCACACACAAGCCCGAGCATATTTTTCAAGGCAATCGCCATCGCATGAGCAGATTGTTTAGGCGTCCCACCAGCTAATTCTACTAAAGCAGCGGACGCCATCCCAGTCGCCGACCCTACTTCCGCTTGACATCCACCAGCAGCACCAGAGATCGATGCATTGTTTGCGACAACAAAGCCAAACGCGCCACTTGTAAAAAGAAACGCAAGCTTCTGTTCTTCAGTCGGGTTTAATTTCCCTTCAACTCCAAATAGCACCCCCGGTACGACCCCAGCTGACCCGGCAGTAGGCGTTGCACAAATCGTTCCCATTGCTGCGTTCACTTCATTGGTTGCCATCGCATTCGCAACAGCAAGAAGAGTCGTCTCTCCTCCAATAAACTGCCCTTTACGAATATATTCTGCAAGTTTTTTGCCGTCACCACCGGTTAAACCAGAAACAGATACAACATCTTCTTCAATTCCTCGTTTAGAGGCAGCTTCCATCGTCTCAAGATTCACCCGCATTTTAGATAAAATGTCTTCTCTGGATTTTCCAGTGACTTCAATTTCTTGCTGAATCATCGCTTCGGAAATGGAACACTGCTTCTCTTCTGTTAGAGCAAGCAATTCTGATACGTTACGAAACATATCCATTCCCTCCTTAATCGTGTATTTTCGTTACATGTGTAATATTTGGTAAATTTTCTAACGGTTCAAGAATGGAAGCATCCACATTTTGATCGACTTCAATCACCATTAGCGCTTGTTCGCCTTTTTCTTTTCGTGACACTTCCATATGGCCGATATTTAACTCGTGTTTTGCGAGCAAATTGCTGACAGCAGCAATCACCCCGTAGCGGTCTTGATGAACAACGAGAATAGCAGGGTGATTACCAGATAAGCGAAGAACAAAGCCATTTAATTCAATGATCTCGATCTTTCCTCCACCAATGGATACACCAACAAGCTCAAACGTCTCATCCTCTTTATAAAGTTTAATTCGGACCGTATTTGGATGATGATCAATCTGGCCTTCTTCAAAAATGGAAACGGTTAAATTTGCTCGTTCTGCTTCTTTGTACGCTTCTCGAATCCGCTCATCATCGGTTTCATAATCAAGTAATCCTCCAATAACCGCTACATCCGTGCCGTGTCCTTTATACGTTTTGGCAAACGAACCATAAAAATGCAAATCAGCATGATCAGGCTGCTTTCCAAATAGCGTTCGCGCTACTTTTCCAATTCGAGCGGCTCCGGCTGTATGTGAACTTGATGGTCCAATCATCACCGGTCCAATAATATCAAAAACCGTTCTATATTTCATTTTTCAATCCCTCCAGCAATCGAACGAAAAGGTTGCCATCAATGACAGTTGGCAACCTTCTCGTTAATTTGGATCTACATTTGTCATTGATAAAGAAACCGTTCCTGGTCCAACATGGGCTCCAATTACAGCTCCAATTTCAGTTATGACCACTGATTCAACGTTAAATTCTTGTTTTACATCTTCAGCTAATGCTTGTGCAAGTTCTTCATTAACGGCATGAGAAATGCCAACTTGGACGAGATTCTCACCAAATTGATCGTGTAAAAGCGTCATTAATCGCGACACCGCTTTTTTCTGTCCACGAACTTTTTCATGCGGATACACTTCTCCTTCAGACGTTAATGAAAGAATTGGCTTCATTTTTAAAAGAGAACCGAGTAAAGCTGATGCTTTGCCAATCCGCCCATTTTTTTGAAGGAATTCAAGTGTATCAACCATAAAATAAACGGTTGCATCATTAAGAAGTTGATCGAGACGAGCTTGACAAGTCTTTAAATCTGCTCCTTGTGCAGCTAGTCGCGCTACTTCTACCACAACGATTCCAATCGCGTACGAAGCACGCTTTGAATCGTATACGTGAATGGATAGTTCATCTGCTAACGCATCTTTTGCAATAAGGGCCGCTTGCGTCGTTCCGCTCATTTTTGAAGAAAGATGAATCGACAAAATCTCAGTTGTCTCGTCCGTCGCGATCGACCGATATAAGTCTTCAAATTGTTGCGGAGAAGGCTGTGATGTTTTTGGCATCACGTCTGTTTCTTTTAAGCGTTTGTAGAATTCACTAGGATGTAAGGTTACACCGTCTTCAAATTGCTCATCACCAAAATGAACGTTTAACGGAATGACAGATATCCCTAATTGCTCAACGAGTTCATTTGGGATATCTGCTGTTGAGTCGGTCACAACTTTTACTTTCGCCATTGCATTCCCTCCCATTTCGTTATTCAACAGAAAAGATATAGGAATAAAGAGGCTGTCCGCCTTCCACTACATCAATTTCTACATCAGCTTTATGATTTTCTAGAAAACCTTCTAGTTGTTTCGTTACATCATCTTTTGAATCTTCCCCAGTGATAATTGTTACAACTTCTGAATCATCCTCTAGCATATCGTTTAGCAACCCTTGAGCCGTTTCAAATACATCTTGACCACATGCAACAATCTTCTTGTTGTAAATACCCATGTAATCGCCTGTTTTTATCGATTGACCATCCATTTCTGTATCGCGAACTGCATAGGTTACTTCACCGGTCTTGACATCTTTCATTGCTTCTTCCATCGCCGAAGCATTTTCTTCTACAGAACGTCCAGGATTAAAAGCAAGTAAAGCGGCTAAACCTTGAGGCACCGTTTTGGTTGGTACGACGACACAATTCACATCAGCTACTTCTGCTGCTTGCTCTGCAGACATGACGATGTTGCTGTTGTTTGGCAGAATAATAACATTTTTCGCATGTACATGCTTAATCGCTTGAACAATATCTTCTGTACTTGGATTCATCGTTTGTCCACCAGCAACGACTTCATTGACGCCTAAACCTTTAAAGATCTTTTCAATCCCTGCACCGACTGACACAGCAACCATAGCAAATTCAGCTTGTTCTTTCGGCTTGGATGCTTTTTCTGATTTTTTGATCGCGTGAGAATCTGATAAATTCGATTGCTGTTCGCGCATATTCTCTACTTTTACCTGTACGAGTGATCCAAATGCTTGCGCTTCTGTAACCACTTGTCCGGGGTACTCCGCATGAATATGAATTTTTAACAAATCATCATCGGATACGACCAATAAAGAATCTCCAAATTCGCTTAGTTTCAAGCGAAACTTATCTTCATCGTAAGGATTTTGTGAAAGTTGCTCAGCGTCAAATTTCACCATCACTTCTGTACAATAGCCAAATTCAATGTCACTCGGATCCATATCGCCATGACCGTCATGGTGATGCTCAGCGCGAATCATCTCGTCCATTTTAGGCTCTTGTAAAATACGAATCGTTTCGCCGCCTGTAAGCGCTTGTAGAAACCCAGCATAAATATATAATAAGCCTTGTCCACCAGAGTCAACAACACCTACTTCTTTTAAAACAGGAAGTAGATCAGGTGTTTTTGCAAGGGAGCGCTCCCCTTCTTTAATAATAGACGTTAAAAATCCTTCAAAAGCTGTTTCTTTCTTCGCGATTTTCACAGCATGTTTTGCCATATCTTTTGCAACGGTCAAAATTGTTCCTTCTACCGGTTTCATAACAGCTTTGTACGCCGTTTTAACCCCTGCATCCATTGCTTGTGCAAATTGCTCTGTTGTTAATTCCGTTTTCCCTTCGGCTTCTTTTGAGAAACCTCGGAAAAGTTGAGATAAAATGACACCTGAGTTCCCTCGTGCCCCCATAAGCAATCCTTTTGCGAACGAGCCAGCAACTTTGCTTGCTTCTTCAATTGCTTGTTGACGCACTTCTTTAACACCGGAAGTAATCGTTAAATTCATATTTGTACCGGTATCGCCATCAGGTACAGGGAATACGTTAAGCGAATCTACGACGTCCGCTTTTTTCCCGAGCTCATTCGCCCCTTCAATAAACATATGAGCGAGCTCTTGACCTTTCAATTTCTTTGTCACCTTGTCTTCCCCCTTAATCCTATGGATTCGTCACACGAACCCCTTGTACAAAAATATTTACAGATTCCACTTCAAGACCAAGCATTTTTTCCAAATGATATTTTACTTTTGATTGGACGTTATGCGCAACCTCAGATATTTTCGTACCGTAACTGACGATGATGTACATATCTATATGAAGTTCTTCTTCCTCTTCACGTGTAATGACTCCGCGGCGGAAATTTTCTCTTCCTAATAAATCGCTTAATCCATCCTTAAATTGTTTCTGTGAGGCCATTCCAACAATTCCGTAGCAATCAATTGCGGCTCCTCCAGCAATGGTCGCAACAACATCTTGAGACACATCAATTGTGCCTAATTGTGTTTTCAATTCAATAGTCATGGTTTGCCTCCTTCAATAAAATACAATGTGCATACGTATCAATATTTTACTATAACACCCACTATTTTAAAAGTCATTTTTTAGTCAAGGAGATTTACTTGTCTTTACTTATTGCTTTCTTTTAAAGGCTATGCTAAGATACTTGGGTGACTAAGTCATCGTGATGAAAAACGAGACTGTTTTAAGGAGGTGCCACTGACATGGCTCGTGAATGTTATATTACTGGTCGTAAAGCGCGTTCTGGAAACAAGCGCTCTCATGCAATGAATAAAACAAAGCGCCGTTGGGGTGCAAACGTACAGAAAGTTCGTATCATGGTAGATGGAAAACCTAAACGTGTATACGTTTCTGCTCGTGCACTTAAATCCGGAAAAGTAGAACGTGTTTAATCAAAAAAACGCCTTTGCATGCGCAAGGCGTTTTTTTGATTAGTCTTTTTTAAACGAGCCAAGCATTACTTTTACAAATCCCCCTAAAAACTTCGGTAGCTTGATCGTATAGAATTTCATAGATCCTCCTCCTAAAGAGCATTCAAACCGGCCCTAGCTCTAAGAATATCAATCGAGCACACGTTACATATAGGGGGAGTCCGTATTAAAACGAAGGCTACAATCTCTTTGACCTCTACTCATTTTAATAGAACATTCCTACAAGCAAACGTGTCCACCCGTCGTTACTCTAGCGTATGCTGGAGAAAAGAAAATCAGACCTAATTTCCGCCTCGAATTTCAGCAATTGCCTTCTCATAGTTCTCTGCTTTAAAGATCGATGAACCTGCAACAAGAATGGTAGCTCCAGCTTCCACGCAAGCTCTTGCCGTTTCAGCATTGATTCCTCCGTCTACTTGAATGTCAACAGGAAGCTGTTGTTCATCAATAACAGCACGTATCTGTCTAATATTCTCTAACGTAGTCGGAATAAACGATTGGCCACCAAAACCAGGATTAACGGTCATCTGAAGAACAAAATCCACATCGTGTAGAACAGGCATAATGGCCTGTGCCGGAGTACCAGGATTTAAAACAACGCCCGCTTTTAAACCCGCTTCTTTAATAGAATGAATCGTCTTATGTACATGCTTTGTTGCTTCTACATGGACACTGATACAATCTGCACCTGCGTTCACAAAAAAATCGATTTGATTTTCTGGTTTTTCAACCATAAGATGGACATCAAGCGGTAAATTGGTAAAAGGGCGAATGGCTTCTACCATCTGATGACCGAATGTAATCGGCGGTACAAATTGACCATCCATCACATCAAGGTGAATCCAGTCGGCTCCAGCATGTTCCATCTCTTTAATGTTCTCCCCCATTCTTGAAAAGTCGCTTGCTAAAATGGAAGGGGCAATTTTCGTCATCATTAATATCTCCTTTTTTGACTTTTTACTTCTTCTAAAAATTGAAGGTAGTGTTCGTGTCTAGATGCCTGAATTTGTCCGTCTTTCACAGCGTCTTTTATCGCACATTTTGGCTCCTTATCGTGTAAGCAGCCTCGAAATTTACAACCATCCATTCGCTCAACAAACTCTGGAAAATAAAAGCGTAGCTCTTCTTGTTCCATATCTTCAAAATCTAGTGAGCTAAACCCTGGTGTGTCAGCAATTAAGCCTTTTTCAATTTCGATAAGTTCAACATGTCGAGTTGTATGTTTTCCTCGTCCTAAGTGGCTTGAGATTTCATTTGTTTCTAAATTCATCCCCGGCTTCAACGTATTTAAGAAAGACGACTTCCCTACACCAGACTGACCAGCAATGACCGTTACTTTCCCTTCAATATATGGTGTAAGTGTGGATGGATCTAATTCTTCTTTAGAAGACGCATATAAAACCGTGTAGCCGATTTCTTTATAGAGCGACACCACCGTTTCTATGTCAACTTTTTCATCTTGTTGGTGAACTAAGTCCATTTTTGTAATGATAATAATCGGCAAAATCTCTTGTCGCTCGACATGGACGAGAAAGCGGTCAAGCAGCGTTGTTGAAAAATTAGGCTCTTTCGCCGAAAATATTAAGAATGCTTGATCAACGTTTGCAATGGGTGGGCGAACGAGCTCGTTGCTGCGCTCCATAATGTCCATTACATATCCATCCGTCTCGTTTTCTGCTTGATACTCTACTTGATCCCCAACAAGAGGAGAACGCTTCTGCTTGCGAAAGACACCTCTTGCGCGACATTGGGTGATTGTTCCCTTATCATATACATAATAATAGCCGGCTAACGCTTTTATAATTAGTCCATTTGGCATGCCATTCCTCCTTTAAGAGAAGCTGTCATGAAAGACAGCTTCTACTCATCATCTTCATATTCGTACACGTCCGATTCGCGGTTGAACTCTCCATCAATGTAAACTTCATAGGAGCCTGGATAACTTGGGCTGACGCGTAAATCAATCGTAAATTCCGTCGTTTCCGAAATGGTTTCTTCAACGACGACGCGCTCATCCCCTTGTGAATTCGCATCTGTAGCTACAATACGGACATCAAAGCTCCGTTCTTGAGCTAAATGTTCTTCTGACACAACAACGGTTTGCGTGACACGATACACAGAACTTGGCTCTTCTTCATCAACTGGATCCTCCACTGGATCTGCATCCACCGGGTCTTCCACTTCACCTTCAGGCTGTTGTGGTACGTCTGCAGATTCATCTGGCTCACTCGGTTCTGGCCCACGGGAAAGCACAATTTCAACACGGTCTCCTTGATTCATAGAAGTAAGTGGTTCTGGTGATTGACGAATCACACGCCCTTCTGGAATATCTTCATCGTGTTCACGCTCGAACGTTCCCCTTAATCCTTCTGTGTTAAAATAAGCACGCACGTCTTCTTCTGTTTGATTAACAAGATCATCAAGCTGTATCGTTTCAGGCACAGCCACTGTTAACACAATCGTTGTATCCGCAGGCACAACGCTGGAGCCTGAGGAAGGACTTTGTGAAATAACCGTGCCTTCTTGAGCGCTATTATCTTCTCTAGCTTGTTCTTCTACACTAAACCCTAGCTGATCGAGCAAGCGCTCTGCTTGACTAAAGGTATAACCTGAATAATCATCAAGCGTCACTTCTTCACGGGACGCAACAATATAAAGCGTCACTTCCGAACCTTCTTTTACCGTTCTTCCTGCTCGTGGAGACTGATTTGCCACTTGCCCTGGCTCATAATCCTCACTGGAAATTGGTTCCGTACTTGCTTCAAGCTGGTTCTCTTCAATCTCGGCAATCGCATCTGCCTCTTCCATGCCGACCACATCAGGAATATTCGTTTCTTCGACGAAAAATACTTCACTCCATACGGTAAACACAAGAATAAGAGAGCCAATTAATACGAGGAGACCGATGATGCTCGCCCATAACCATTTTTTCTTCTTTTTCTTTTTCGTTTTCCCGACAGGAGCAGCGCTTTTTTGATGTTCTGCTCCCTCTGTCGCTTCTTCAGGCTTTTCTTCTACTTGCGCAGGAATTTCAATTGTTTTTTCCTCATCTTCGTTCGCTACAAACCCAGCTACAAGCGGCAGTTCTTTTGTTTGGTCGAGGTCTTCACTTTGATCATCTGTCAAAATGGGCGATTCTCGATTGGGATCCAACGCCACGTCACAAGCCCAGATCACATCTTCCGCTGCGTTAAACCGTAAATTCGGATCTTTCATCGTTGCCTTTTTAATGATGTCTTCAACACTTTGCGGAATGCTCGGTACAAGCTCTCTTGCAGACGGAATTTCGTTTTGCAAATGTTTAATCGCAATCGACACAGCCGTATCACCAGAGAAAGGAATCTTCCCTGTGACCATTTCAAACAAAACGATCCCGAGGGAATAAAGGTCAGAGCGGTACGTCACATGGCCACCACGAGCTTGCTCTGGAGACAAATAATGAACAGAGCCCATCACAGAGTTTGTATGGGTAATCGTTGTCGATGTCATGGCTCGTGCAATACCAAAGTCTGTTACTTTTGCTTCTCCATCCTCGCTAATCAAAATATTTTGTGGCTTCATATCCCGATGTACAATTTGCATCGCGTGGGCATGGCCAACACCATGTAAAATTTGCTTAAAATAATCAAGCGCAGTTGCAACATCTAAAGGACCATCTTCTTGAATGACTTCTTTCAGCGTTCGACCTTTCACGTACTCCATCACAATGTAATAGAGATCTTCCTCTTCACCAACATCAAAAATATTGACGATGTGAGGATTGGTCAAGCTTGTAGCCGCCTGCGCTTCTCTTCTAAACCGCTTAATAAACTGTTCATCTTTTGAGAATTGAGGTTGAAGGACTTTTACCGCTACATGACGATCTAAAATGACATCTAATGCTAAATACACATTTGCCATACCACCGCCGCCGATGCTGTCCAAAACGACGTAGCGGTCACCAATACGTTCTCCAATCATTTTATTGTAGCTCCTCAGTGAATCGTACTAAAGCGACTGTAATGTTATCTTCGCCTCCGCGATCATTTGCACGTGCAACGAGCGATTTAGCAATTAGGGACAGCTCATCCTCTCGTTCCAATTCAATGGCCAACTCATTGTCTTTTACCTTATCCGATAAACCGTCTGAGCAAATCATTAAAAGTTTAATCGGATCTGCCGCTATCGTTTCTGTCTCAACCTTTACGTCCACTTCTGTACCAAGTGCGCGTAACACAACATTTTTGCGGGGATGATCTTCTGCCTCTTCCGGAGACAATTGCCCATTTTTCAAGAGTTCAGCAACAAGTGAATGATCCATCGTCTGTTGTTTAAGCCCTTGATCTGTTACTACATACAGCCGACTGTCTCCTACGTGAGCGACGGCTACATACTCATCTGTACAAAAAGCAGCAACAGCCGTCGTTCCCATCCCGTCACATTCTTTGTTTTCTTTGGCATGGGTATAAATAGCTTCATTCATTTCAACAAACGTTTGTTGTAAAAACGTCTCTGCTTCCATAGCAGTCATCGGCTGTGATAAATCGTCCCACTTTTTTTTCATAATACGGAGCGCAATTGCACTCGCTACATCGCCAGCGGAATGCCCGCCCATCCCATCAGCTACAAAAGCAAGCGTGCCGTTCGTTGATGTTAAAATCGCACCATTATCTTCATTGTTTGAGCGAACTCTTCCTATATCCGTTAAAAAAGCAGTGCTTTCGACCAAAAACTTCACCTCATTTGTTCATTATCATGACGTTTTATAGACGGGATAGTCTAGCTTTCTTTTCGTTTTAACGCAACCATGAAAAAGCCATCTGTTTTAAAATCTTGGGGCAAAATCGTTAATCCATAAGGACCAAAGCGCCCTTCTTCTCGTACACGACTAGGCAATCGCTCATACGCATTCGTATCGACTTCAAACTCATGAGAGGCTAAAAAGGCTTCTACAACGTGGTCGTTCTCTTCATGATCAACTGTACAGGTACTATAAACAAGCGTACCACCTTGATGAACAAATTGACTGGCATTCTCTAAAATCGTACGTTGTGTATCAACAATACGAACCGTATCTTCTTCGGTTTTGGACCAGCGGATATCCGGCTTCCGACGAATCACGCCTAAACCTGTACAAGGAGCATCAACGAGAACCCGATCATAAGAACCATCTAGACGCTCCGTTAATTTTTTTGCATCTTGCATAGCAGCCTTTACGTTCGAAAGCTGTAGCCGATCCACTTGTTCCTGGATAAGACGAATCTTTTGTTTATGTAAATCAAAAGACGTCACACTTCCAGTTCCATTTAACGCTTCGGCTAAGTGGGTTGTCTTTCCTCCAGGAGCTGCGCATGTATCAAGTACATCCATACCTTCTTCTACACCAGCTAGCACCCCTACCAACATAGATGCTTCATCTTGTGCGGTAACAAGACCCGTCTTATAAACCGCTGTTGAAAAGGGGTTTCCTTTTTTGATCGTAACAGCCAGCTCTGGAAGAATGCTTGATGGAACGGCTTCGATACCTTCCGTTTCAAACTGAGCGATGACTTCAGCAACCGTCACTTTCATTTGATTCACACGCAAACTTGTTTCTGGTGGTTGATTGTTTTGCAATGCCATTGCTTGAGCATCTTGAAAACCATACTGCGCAACCCATTTTTTCACTAACCACTCTGGATGGCTTGTCTCAACCGCTAAACGCTCAATTTCATCTTCAATTGCCGTAATAGCTGGCACCCCTTCACGTTGAATAGAGCGGAGGACGCCGTTAATTAATCCACTAATCCCTTTGTGACCTCGTTTATTTGCGATCTTTACAGCCTCATGCACAATGGCACGATCGGGGATTCGATCTAAATAAACCATTTGATAAACAGACAGGCGCAATAGCACATCAACCCAAAGTTCGCGCTTCTTTTTGCCTGTTTGTAAAAATGGACTTAAATAATAATCAAGGGTTAGTCGACGAGCAATTGTCCCATAGACAAGCTCTGTTAAAAGTCCTGTATCTTGTTGCGATAATCCTGCTTCTTTTAGCGTATGGTTAACGAGTAAATGACTGTATGCTTGGTTTTTTTCAATTTTTATTAGTGCATCAAGCGCGACTTCTCGTACGGTTACGTTATCCTTCGTCATGCTGTACTCCTAGTTGTATGGATTGAGAAAATTGTTGCGAGAGCTGACCAGCATTCGTTGCTTTTTTTCCTGCTAGCTGCACATTGGTTAAGCAGAGAACTGTCCCCTCTCCACTAGCAACAAAAATGCCTTCTTTATTGCTCCGTAGCACCGTTCCCGGCTTGATGGAAGTCGTTTCGGTTGTGGCAGTGGCTGCCCACACCTTTAAACGCTTGCCTTCGAACCATGTAAACGCGCCTGGCCAAGGGCGCATGCCGCGTACTTGATTCGCAAGCTGCTGCGCCGGCTTTTGCCAGCTCAGTTCTTCTTGTTCACGACGAATATTTGGCGCAAACGTGACTTGATCGCTTTCTTGAGGAACGGCTTTTGCCTGCCCTGACTGAATTTCTTCCATTGTTGTGATAAGCAAATTGGCTCCAATTTCACTTAGTTTATGATGCATCGTTCCAACATCATCGTCTGCTTCAATCGGCGTTGCTTGTTGAGCTAATACATCTCCTGCGTCTAGTTTTTCTTCCATATACATAATGGAAATACCAGTTTCTTTTTCCCCATCTATAATCGCTTGGTGAATAGGCGCTCCACCACGATATTTCGGAAGCAATGAAGCATGGACATTAATACAACCGTATTTAGGCGCATCCAACAAAGCACGAGGAACGATTTGCCCGTAAGCTGCCGTAACGATAATGTCAGGAGTTAACGAGACAATCTCTTCATAGTTCTCTCGAATTTTCTCTGGCTGGATCACTTGAATATCGTGTTTTTGCGCTTCCACTTTAACAGGACTTGGCGTTAAAACACGCTTCCTTCCAACAGGTCGATCTGGTTGCGTGACAACGGCCATCACGCGATGATGCTCCATTAATTTCTTTAAAACAGGCACCGAGAATTCCGGCGTCCCCATAAAAACTACGTTCACGTTCATCACTCCTACTCTTACATAAAAAAGTACGGATGGACATCCATACTAATGGCTAACCTTTTGTTTGTTTTATCTCGCTGATAGTGGTTTAACACCGCTTCTAGCGTATCGTGTAGCTTTGGTTCATGCCTGTATTTTATCACGCATTGATAGCGATATCTATCTTTGATCCGAGCAATCGGCGAGACAACTGGGCCGAGGATAATCGTTTCATCTGAAAGAGCTTGTTTAAAGTATGCAGCAATCTTACCTGATGCTTTAATGACTGATGCTAAATCTTCATCCGAAATCGTGACTAACGCCATAAAGTAATAAGGCGGATACCCACCTTGTTTCCGAATTTGCATCTCATTAGCATAAAACTGCTCATAATCGTGTTGTTTCACAAGTTGGATACTATAGTGATCAGGTGTATAGGACTGAACAATCACTTCTCCTGTTAATTCAGCACGACCAGCTCGACCAGCTACTTGCTCAAGGACTTGAAACGTTCGTTCAGCACTTCGAAAATCAGGTATATGAAGCATGGAGTCTGCAGCAAGCACACCTACTAACGTGATATTAGGAAAATCTAGTCCTTTTGCGATCATTTGCGTTCCTAGCAAAATGTCGCCTTTCCCTTGCCCAAATGCATCTAAAAGCGCTTTATGAGAGCCTTTTTTCCGTGTTGTATCGACATCCATACGAATCACTTTCGCTTCAGGAAAGTACTTATAAAGCTCTTCCTCCACCTTTTGCGTCCCTGAACCGAAAAAGCGAATATGCTCACTTTCACATTCATGACACTTCGTCGGCATCGGCTTTTCGTCGCCGCAATAGTGACATTTAAGTGCATGCCCTTTCCGATGATACGTATAAGAAATATCGCAGTAATCACATGTGGCCACATACCCACAATCGCGGCACATCACGAACGTGGAATAGCCTCTGCGATTTAAGAAAAGAACTGTCTGCTCGCCTCGATTTAAACGCTCTTTTAAACCGTCGAGAAGGGCAGTCGAGAACATGGACCGGTTCCCGTTACGTAACTCTTGCCGCATATCCACAATCGTGACGTCCGGCATCGGTCTGGCGTTAATTCGTTCACCTAGTGAGAGCAATTTATAATTGCCTTTTTTTGCACGAGCAAACGATTCAATAGATGGTGTGGCGCTCCCTAAAATCACTGGTGCTCGATGAGATTCCCCACGATAAATGGCTACATCTCTCGTGTGATAGCGTGGCGCCTCTTCTTGCTTATAGCTCGTCTCATGCTCCTCATCAATAATGATAATACCCAGTTGATCAAAAGGAGCAAATACTGCAGATCGGGCACCGACAACCACACTCACTTCTTTTCGATGAATCTTTCGCCATTCATCGTACTTCTCTCCATTTGATAATCCAGAGTGCATGATCGCAACTAAATCTCCAAATCGCGCTTTAAAACGATCAACCATAAGTGGCGTTAACGAAATTTCAGGTACGAGCATAATCGCTTGCTGCCCTTTTTCTAACACTTTGGCAATCGCCTGAAGATAAATTTCCGTTTTTCCACTTCCTGTTACGCCGTGTAAAAGCATGGTTGTGTGGATTTCCTTATCAATCGGTTCGACGATCTCGTTTAAAACAAGCTGTTGGTTTTCCGTTAACGATAACGGTTCCGTCTTTTCAAACGTCTCGTTTAAGGTTGGGTCTCGATAGACTTCTTGATTCCATTCCCGCACAAACCCTTTATCAATTAATGCTTTTAACGACGCTCGACTTGTGTTCGTTTTTGATAAAACTTCTTGCGTCGGAACTTGCTTATTCTCTTTTAAATGTGCGAGCAACAGCCATTGCTTTTTGGCTTTTCGTTGGAGTTCCTTTAAATCTTCGTCCGTCCCATGTAGAAATTCTACGACACGCTGTGTTTTCATTTTTGTATGGGCACTTGTTGCGTAGTCTAATTCAACCAGCCCGGCTTCCATCGCTTTTTTAATATCAACGAGATGTTGTGGCGTTTGTTTTTTTACGTCTTCCCAATCGAGCTGATCGTGTTGGAATAATGTTTGAAGCGAATGCGGTAGCTGCGATCGTTCTGCAAGTAAATTAATTTTTTTCGAAACTTTTGTTTTTAATGCGGCAGGAAGCATCGCTTGAAACGCCGTTACCTGAAAACAAATCGTTGAGTTTGCGAGCCATTTTCCTAGCGCTAACAACTCTTTACTTAAAACAGGAACTGGATCTAGCACTTCCGTTATTTCTTTTAATTTCTTCACATCACTTACTTCGACAAGTTCAACGACAAAGCCTTGAATTTTACGAGGGCCAAATGGCACAACAACCCGAACGCCTGGCTGCACGACCGTTGTCCACGCTTGAGGCACGAGATAGTCAAACTGCCGATCTGTCTGGGCCGTTGGTACATCAACAATAATACGTGCAATCACAAAGCATCTCTTCTATTCAAATAATCTTCCATTTCATCAAAAATGTGGCGAGCCACCTCTGATTTTGCCGCTAAAGGATAGCTTCGTTCTTGGCCATCTTTCGCATAAATTGTCACAATATTTGTATCGTGATCAAAACCAGCCCCTTCAGCTGTAATATTGTTCGCGACAATGATATCCAAATTTTTGCGTTCAAGCTTAGATTTTGCATACTGCTCAACATGTTCCGATTCTGCAGCAAATCCGACTAATAGTTGATGCTGCTTTAATTCCCCAAGACGTTTTAACGTATCTTTTGTTTTTGTAAGAGAAAGAGACCAATCCTCTGTTTGTTTTTTTCGCTTTTGGTCGGAAACCGTTTCCGCTGCATAATCGGCTACTGCTGCAGATTTGACTACAATATCCATTTTATCGTAGCGAGCCGTGACTTCTCGATACATGTCTTCTGCGGATTGAATTGAAATCACTTCTACGCCTGTTGGTGGCGTTAATCCTGTTGGACCGGTAACAAGCGTAACGTGAGCACCACGATTTCTTGCTTCAAGCGCTAGCGCATAGCCTGTTTTTCCCGATGAATAGTTTGACAAGTAGCGAACCGGATCAATTTTTTCTCTCGTCGGACCGGCTGTAATGAGAACGTTCTTTCCTGTAAAAATGGTCTTATCAATCATCATCAATTGAATGAGCTCGAGCAAATCTTCTGGTTCAGCCATTCTGCCTTTTCCTACCCAGCCGCAAGCGAGGTAGCCCGCATTTGGTTCAATCAACTGATAGCCATACGTTTTTAATTGTTGTAAATTACGCTGCGTTGCTGGATGATCATACATATTGACATTCATCGCAGGCGCAATAACAACTGGTGCTTTTGTCGCGAGTAATAGCGTCGTTAACATATTGTCAGCGATTCCATTCGCTAATTTTGAAATCGTATTGGCGCTTGCTGGTGCCACGAGCACTAAATCAGCTCGATCCGCTACATCAATATGAGCAATTTTTGTTGCATCTGGTTCATAAAACGTATCTGTAAAGACTTCATTTCTCGAAAGTGCTTGAAACGTTGTCGGCGCGATAAACTGCTTTGCTGATTCAGTCATAACGACATAGACGTTTGCCCCAGCTTGTGTTAGTTTACTAACCAACGCCGCACTTTTAAACGCCGCAATTCCCCCACTTACGCCAATAACAATGGTTTTATTCTTCAACACGTTCATCACCCCACATAAAAAAAGCTGTCTCCTCTACTAGCACGTTGTTGACACAAAACATGCTGATTAGTCTACGAAGACAGCTTACGATTTACTCTTTATTATTTAATTCGTCTTCTGATAGAACACGGTGTGTTAATTGATTTCCAACAATTTCTTCTAGCGCTAAGCCAACAAACTTGTATGATTTTGCATCTGGAACAAGCGGCGTGCGGCTTGGCACTTCTTTCATTTCTCTTGCTCGTCTTGAAGAGACAGTGACAAGGGAGTATTTCGAGTCTAATTTTTCTAATAAGCTATCAATGGATGGATATAGCATTATTTTTTCACCTCAACTAATTCTTGGTATTTTAATCGTTCTCTTCGACAGTGCTCAGCTGTGACAATCGACTTAATTCGCTCCACCGCAAGCTCAACCTCATCATTTTCAACCACGTAATCATACATGCGCATCAAGTCAATTTCTTCTTTCGCCACATGCATACGCTCATTTATAATCGCTTCCGTTTCCGTTCCACGTCCGACAATTCGATCACGTAATTCTTTCAAACTTGGCGGTGCTAAAAAGATAAATACACCTTCTGGGAACGCTTGACGTACTTTCTGTGCGCCTTGAACTTCAATTTCTAAAATAATGTCTTTTCCAGCGTTAATCGTTTCCCTAACGTATTCAACAGGTGTTCCATAATAGTTTCCTACGTACTCCGCCCATTCTAATAAAGCTTCATCTTTAATCATTTGTTCAAAGTCTTCTCTTGATTTAAAGAAGTAGTTAACACCATGCTCTTCCCCAGCTCGTGGTTTTCTCGTTGTCGCTGAAACAGAATATTGAATGGCTGTATCTTGTTTTCGAAGAGCCCCACAAACCGTTCCTTTGCCAACTCCAGCTGGACCTGACAGAACAATTAGCAGCCCCTTTTCTCTCTTCATCAAAATGGTTTACCCTCCTGCTTAAGCCTCGTCAGCTTCTTCGTCTTTCGTATGTAATCGCTGGGCAACGGTTTCTGGTTGAACCGCACTTAAAATTACATGGTCAGAATCTGTAACAATGACAGCTCGTGTTCTTCTTCCATATGTCGCGTCAATTAACATATTTCGCTCCCGAGCTTCTTGCATAATGCGCTTGATCGGTGCTGATTCTGGACTGACAATCGAAATAATTCGATTCGCGGAGACAATATTGCCGAAGCCAATATTAATTAATTTAATGGTCATTCTTCAATCCTCCAAAAAAGTAAACGAGCTGCTATTCTATCATTCATTATACCAAATCTCTCTTTTGTTATACGGATAAAATGGTTTTTAAAACTCGTACAAGATTCGTGTAAACTTAATTTTACCTTATTTCGCATGTGCCGTAAAGATCACGAAGCCCTTATCTATGAATAGACAAGGACTTCGGGTGTATTTATGCGGCTGAACGGACGTCATGTTTCTTGAATAACTGAAATCCACCAAGTACAACAGTAGGAATCGCTGCCATTCCCATTACTAGAAGCCACTCTTGTAAACCAAGAGGCACGGTATGGAAAATCGGTTGTAGTTGCGGTACATAGATAACGGCGACCATAAGGATGACCGAGATTAGCACAGCCCCAACTAAGTATTTATTTTCAAATAAATTTCTGTGATAAATCGAATACTCACTTCGACAATCAAAAACATGAATTAATTGTGCCATAACGAGCGTCAAAAATGCAACAGTTTGCGCTAGGATAAGCTGTTCAGGATCATTATTATACGTTAATGCAAACGCGACAATCGTCACGACCCCAATCATAATGCCACGGCTGATAATCTTCCAGCCAAGACCCCGAGCAAAAACACTTTCATTTTGTTTTCGAGGTTTCCGTTTCATCACATCGCCTTCCGCTTGATCCATGCCAAGCGCAATAGCTGGCAGTCCATCTGTTACGAGATTAATCCACAAAATCTGAATTGCTACGAGCGGCAACGGCATGCCTAAAATCATTGCAAACAGCATAACGAGAATTTCGCCTACGTTTGAAGCGAGCATATAGCGAATAAACTTACGAATATTTTCATAAATGTTTCGACCTTCTTTAATCGCTTCTTTAATCGTTAAGAAATTATCGTCAGCAAGCACGAGTTCTGATGCTTCTTTTGCCACATCTGTCCCGGTAATACCCATAGATATGCCGATATTCGCCGCTTTAATGGCAGGCGCATCATTCACGCCATCCCCAGTCATTGCCACAATATGTTCTTTCTTTTGAAGTGCTTGAACAATCTTCAGCTTATGCTCAGGCGACACCCGCGCATAGACGTAAATGTCATCCACCATTTCTTGCAGTTCGTCCACTGAAAGGCTATCAAGGGTTTTTCCATCAATCACGAGTCCACCATGTGGCAATATCGTAAGCTCTTTTGCAATGGCTGCGGCCGTAATCTTATGGTCCCCTGTAATCATGACTGTTTTAATACCGGCTTCTCGACATTCTTGAATCGCTTGTTTCGCTTCTTCCCGCGGAGGATCGATCATGCCTTGAATGCCGATTAACGTTAAATCCGTTTCTGCTTCTTTTGTTGTTTGAACCGTTTCCCCTAAGCGTAACGGACGATACGCAATGGCAATGGTTCGCAACGCTTTACTTGCCATTTCATCTACAGTCTCATTTACTCGCTGACGTGTGGATTGGGTTAACTGTTCATCCATCGCCCCTTTGCGGATGCGCTCACAATGAGCAAGGACAACATCTGGTGCCCCTTTCGTAATTACGTACGATTGGCCTTTTTTATCCTTTATGACGACGGTCATCATTTTCCGGGCCGAATCAAACGGAAACTCTATTACTCGGCTGTACTGCTCGTGTAAACCTTCTTTTGAATAGCCTGCTTTCATGGCTGAAAGGAGGAGCGCCCCTTCCGTTGGATCTCCATCTAATACAAGTTTTTGTTTCGTTTTACGCTTTTCACGCACGTCTTTTTTAACAAAAGAGGCATTGTTACAAAGAGCGCCATAACTTAACAGTCGGCTTAAAGTTGGTTTTTTATCTGGTAATACAACAGCATCGTGTTCTTTAAACGTCCCTTCTGTTTCAAACCCATTTCCAGTAACGTGAACGTGCTCATTTGCTGTCCATAATTCTTTAACTGTCATTTTGTTTTGCGTTAAAGTTCCAGTTTTGTCGGAACAAATGACCGATGCACACCCTAATGTTTCGACGGCAGGAAGCTTACGTACAATACCGCGACGCTTAATCATCCGCTGTACACCTAACGCTAACGCAACCGTTACAATCGCTGGCAAGCCTTCTGGAATCGCCGCAACAGCTAGTGATACCCCGGAAATAAACATGGTTTGCACGTCATGGCCTTGTATAACCCCAATGCCTACGACTAGGGCAGTTAGAAGCAACGCAACCGCAATTAAGGTCTTCCCTAGTTGTTCAAGACGACGCTGTAAGGGTGTGACGACATTGGTTGTTTCCTGAAGAAGATGCGCAATTTTGCCCATTTCTGTTTTCATTCCAGTGCCAACAACAATGCCTGTTCCACTTCCTTGTGTAACCATTGTTCCCATAAACGCCATATTTTCCTGATCACCGAGAGAAACGTCTTGCTGTTCAATGGGATGGTGATGTTTATGGGTCGGAACCGATTCACCGGTTAAAGAAGCTTCATCAATCCGTAAACCTGATACAGAGATGAGACGTAAGTCTGCACCAACCCGATCCCCAGCGCTTATTTTCACATAGTCGCCTGGAACAATTTCAGTTGATAATACTTTCGTCCATTCATTATTTCGTTTCACGTTCATTTGTGGCGCTGAAAGTTCTTTTAATGCATCAAGGGATTTCTCGGCCTTGCGTTCTTGAACAAACCCAAGTATGGCATTTAAAAACACAATACCCATAATCGTGACCGCATCAAGCATTTCACCAATTAAACCAGAAATCAACGTTGCTGCCAGTAAGACGAGCACCATAAAATCTTTAAATTGAGCGAGGAAAGTCGCCAACGCTGATGCCTTTTCTGCTTCTTTAAGCTTGTTCAATCCATACGTACTGACGCGTTTTTTAACATTTTTGTCTGTAAGACCTTTCGTTATGCTTGCATTCGTCTTGTGTTCCACTTCTTCAGGCTTCATGCTATACCATTTCATGAATACACCTCACACATCTACATCCACCCTTTGTCCTCATAAACTGTACATGCTATACTTACAAGCCATCTTATTCAGCAAGTCCCAAAAAAATGCTATACTTTATCAAGGAAACGATTCGCAGAAAGTAAAGAGGTGATCACATGTCTTACGATGGCATGATGACAAGAGCGATTACACATGAACTTCAACACTTAATTGGCGGACGAATTTCAAAAATTCATCAGCCGTTTAAAACGGAATTAATTTTAACGATCCGGGCAAAAGGGAAAAATTACGCCTTACTTGCTTCAGCAAATGCTCAATTTGCTCGGCTTCATTTAACAGAAGAAAAATACGATAACCCAAGCGAGCCTCCGATGTTTTGTATGTTGCTTCGTAAGCATCTTGAAGGTGGCTTTGTTCAATCGATTACCCAAGATGGGTTTGACCGTGTCGTTCGTATGACTGTTGCCAATAAAGATGAGCTTGGCGACCAAACAGAACGAACGCTTGTCTTTGAAATTATGGGACGCCATAGCAATATCGTTTTATTGAACCCGCATACAGAAGGGATCTTGGAT
Source organism: Alkalihalobacillus sp. LMS6 (assembly GCF_024362765.1). NCBI lineage: Bacteria > Bacillati > Bacillota > Bacilli > Caryophanales > Bacillaceae > Alkalihalobacillus > Alkalihalobacillus sp. LMS6. Next base: position 2,218,252 of record NZ_CP093302.1, read on the forward strand.
AGTATTAAACATGTGCGCTTTGACCAAAGCAGCTACAGAACAGTTGGTCCAGGTCAAACGTATAAAGCTCCACCTGCTCAAGATAAAAAAGATCCGCTTCAAGCCAATGCGGATGATGTGTTAAAGCAAATTGATTTTAATTCCGGGAAATTAGATAAGCAGCTTGTATCAGCGTTTGCTGGACTGTCACCACTTTTAACGAAAGAAATTGTCAGTCGCGCTCCGTTTGCAAATCAAACATCCTTACCGGAATCATTTTTAGCAATTATGGCAGCAATTCGTGAGCATCAGTATTCATTCGAATATGTAAAAGGGAAAAAAGAAACGTTCTCTTATGTCTCTTTGCAACATGTGGAAGGTGAACGGCAGCTTTTTTCAAGTGCAAGTGAACTACTAGATTCATTTTATTACGGAAAAGCAGAGCGCGATCGAGTGAAACAGCAAGCGCATGATTTGGATCGATTGTTAAAAAACGAATACCAAAAAAATGTTCGCAAACAAAAAAAACTAGAACAAACATTAACACAAGCAGAAGAAGCGTCGAAGTTTCAAAAATTAGGCGAGTTGCTGACAGCAAATATGCATCTCGTTCAGCGAGGTCATACTCAAATTGAAGTAGTTGACTATTACGATGAAACTGGTGGAATGGTCGCGATTGAACTAGACCCGCTAAAAACGCCTTCAGAAAATGCACAGTGGTATTTTAAAAAATACCAAAAGGCAAAAACCGCACGTTTAGAAGTAGTCGAGCAGATGAATAGAACCAAACAAGAATTAGCTTACTTAGACACCCTCATTCAGCAAATGGATTCAGCATCTCCTCGTGACGTTGAAGAAATTCGTGAGGAATTAATGGAAGAAGGCTATTTAAAAAAACGCCTTCAGCAAGGCAAGAAAAAGAAAAAACAAGCCACAACACCTACACTCGAACGGTACCAATCATCGACAGGAATCGAGTTTCTTGTCGGTAAAAACAATCGTCAAAATGAGTATCTCTCCAATCGTCTTGCCCGTCAAAACGACATTTGGCTGCATACAAAAGATATTCCAGGTTCTCATGTTGTCATTCGTGCGGAAGAACCCGACGACACTACGTTAGCTGAAGCTGCTCTTGTTGCTGCGTTTTTCTCGAAAGCGCGAGACTCTGGTTCGGTGCCTGTTGATTACACAAAAATTCGCCACGTTAAAAAACCAAATGGCGCAAAGCCCGGCTACGTGACATACGACAATCAAACGACATTATTCGTCACTCCTAATGAACAAAAGGTTCGACAATTGAAAGCATAACGAAAATGAGCGTATGGAGAAAACTCTTCCATACGCTCACTCTTTTTTAATAGGCTTTTGTCATCATCCCGAGACCATTTAACACGTTTCGATGCTCCACTTGTGAAAAGCCTGCATCTGTTAAAAGACGGGTTAATTCTGTTTCGCTTTTACGATGACGTCGTTCCGATACGCTTGCCCACTTCAGTAAAAATGCTTTTTCGTTATCAGAAAATTCATAGGCTTTGGCATAGCTTGAAGCTGTTGCAATCGACATATGGGGAGCAGGATTTAAGAGAAACACTTCACCATCAGGTTTTGTCACCCTTCGTAATTCAGCGATTCCAATTTCGATTGAAGGCAATAAAAACAATGCGCACGTTGAGAAGACACGGTCGTAGGACGCGTCTGTTTCTGCAAGCGCTAGTGCATCCCCAACTTTTGCATGGGCCTTATCATCGACTTTGGCATTTGTGAATAAGTCATTTGCTCGCTTAACCATTTCCCCGGAAATATCTACACCGACCAATTCTTTCGCTTCTTTTACGCCTCTAAGCAGAAATCGTCCGGTACCACAGCCAACATCAAGCACCCGCTTGTTTTCCCACGAACTTGAGAACAGCTTTAATTCCGCATGAATTGCGGACAGCCAATCCGTTTGGACCATCTCGTCAAAGAAATTGACTAACGGATCAAATTCACTGCCTTCCATTTTACGCATAGACATCCTACCTTCCTCTTATGATGAACGAACGGTAAGCCAATCTTCATTATGTGGATTTTCTCGCCATAAGGTTAGCTTTTGCTGCTCATGCACAGAAATAAACCCTCTTTCCTTTGCTTGTTCAATTAATTCACTATATGCACAGAGAACGTGATGGTCTAAATTTGCCTGCTTAAACGCTAGTTCAGCTGCATTTAATTGGTAAGAAAAGATGGCAGCAACAAAGGAAACCTCTCCTCCAGCCTCTCGAACAGCATCGGCAGCAGCAATCGAGCTGCCTCCTGTAGAGATTAAATCCTCAATAATGACTACTTTGCTAGAAGCCGGTAAATGTCCTTCAATTTTATTTTTCTTCCCATGACCTTTTGCGCTACCTCGTACATAGATCATCGGTAGCTGTAATTCTTCCGCGACCCATGCGGCATGAGGAATTCCTGCGGTAGCCGTTCCGGCCACAACATCCGCATCTGGCGCATAGGTTTTAATCAATTGAGCCAGTCCTTTTGCAATGTCCTTTCGTACACGTGGATACGACATCGTTAAGCGATTGTCACAATAAATGGGTGATTTCAATCCTGAACTCCACGTAAACGGTTCGTTTGGTGATAATGTAACAGCTTGAATATCGAGTAGGTGATTAGCAATTGTTTGACTCATGTAAGAGTCACTCCCTTCCATTCCGAATGCATGTCTTTATAAACATGTAGAGGATCTGTTGCCATCGTTAAACTTCTACCGACAACGATTCCCCAACTTCCTAATTGTCTTGCTTCGCCAGGAGTTACGATACGCATTTGATCTGCCTTATCGTCTTCTGCTCGACGAATTCCAGGGGTAACTGTTAAAAAGTCTTGGCCGCATTCTTCATGAATAAATGGCACTTCTTTGGCTGAGCAAACGACTCCGTCTAAACCAGACGTTTTTGCTAGCTGTGCGTAAGAACAGACAACATCTTTTAAAGGTCGATCGATGTGAAGCTGTTGTTTGAGCATGTCTTCGTTTGTACTTGTTAGCTGTGTCACAGCAATACATTTTGGTCGTTCTTTTCCTGGACGTGTACCTGCTTCTAATCCTTCAATTGCAGCCTCCATCATGGCTTGCCCACCGGCAGCATGTACGTTCACCATATCAATTTCCATTTCTGCGAGCACACGCATCGTTCGTTTCACTGTATTTGGGATATCGTGAAGTTTTAAATCAAGAAAAAGATCGTGCTGTGCCTCTTTCAATTCTTCAATCACTTTCAACCCTTCACGGTAAAAAAGTTCCATACCGACTTTGACATCAATCGTTTCGTTTGAAAAATGTTCAAGAAATTGTCTTCGTTTTCCGCGATGATTAAAATCTAGCGCGATAAAGAGTGGGTTTTGCAAGATTTCCAGCTCCCTCCAATAATGTCCGTAATGCTGTTCATTTCCATCTCATCTAAGTACTGTGGCAATTCGTCAATAATCGTTGGACATGTGTACGGATCGACGAAATTCGCTGTTCCTACCGCAACACAGCTCGCACCAGCTAGTAAAAACTCAATGACATCTTGCGCATTTTGAATGCCACCCATTCCAATGATCGGAATGTCGACTTGTTGGCTGACTTGATGAATCATGCGTAATGCGACTGGTTTAATTGCTGGACCCGATAATCCACCGTATGTATTCGCTAAAATCGGTTGACGTGTGTTAAGATCGATTCGCATGCCGAGCAGGGTATTAATCATCGACAGTCCATCTGCACCCGCTGTTTCAACTGCTTTTGCCATCGCTACGATATCCGTAACATTTGGAGACAACTTAACGTATACCGGTACTTTAGAAACAGCTTTAACTTCTTTTGTTAATTCGGCGGCGGTTTCAGGTACGGTTCCAAATGCAATTCCGCCTTGTTTGACGTTCGGACACGAGATGTTGAGCTCTAACGCGTGCACGTTTTGTTCATTCGATAACCGGGCGGCGACTTCAATATAGTCACCCATTGTTGAACCTGCAATATTTGCTACAATCGGCACATCGTAGCGATCAAACCGAGGCAATTCTTTTTCAATTACCCCAGCTAACCCTGGATTTTGCAGACCGATTGCATTGAGCATACCTGCTTTTGTTTCTGCGACACGAGGCGTGGCGTTTCCGAATCGCGGTTCTGGCGTCGTTGCTTTTATTGCAATGGCCCCTAGTTGATTTAAATCAAAGAATTCCGCATACTCGCCGCCAAATCCAAAGCAACCGGAAGCTGGCATGACTGGATTTTTCATCGATAACCCTGGTAAATTCACTTCTAATCGATTCATTTATAGTACAACCTCCCCGACTGGAAATACCGGTCCATCCGAACAAATTTTACGATATTCATGGGCATCTCCATCTTCAACCGCGCACACACAGGCAAAGCAAGCACCGATTCCACAACCCATTCGTTCTTCCAACGAAATAAACGCTTTTTGGTTTCGGTATCGCTCCGACATCACTTTTAACATTGGTGTCGGACCGCATGCATAAAGGACATCACACTTGAGCTCGCATTCGTCAATGGCATTTGTCACAAAACCGTGGACGCCGTGAGAACCATCAACCGTCGTCACATACACATCACCGAGTGCTTTAAATGCTTCTTCGTAAAAGACATCTTGTTTTGAAGCGAAGCCTAGCACACTAATCACGCGAACCCCTTTTTTTACGAGTTGTTTTGCTAAATAGTAGAGTGGCGGCACACCGATACCGCCTCCAACAAGTAGTGCAACATCACCTGTTTGTGCTTCTTCAACAGGGAATCCTTTTCCGAGGGGACCCATGACGTTTAACGTTTTTCCATTTTCATAGTGTGAAAGTCGAGATGTTCCCTCGCCACTAGCGCGATAAATCATCGTTACTTGCTGTTTGTTTACATCAACGTCAGCAATGCTAATTGGGCGACGTAAAAGTAGATCTTCCGAATGCCCTACACGAACATGTAAAAATTGTCCAGGTTGCGTCATCTGCGCAACCGTTTCCCCTTGCAAAACAAGCTGATAGCTGTCTTTTGCAAGTAATGTTTGCTCAACAACTGTTAATGCGCCATAGCGATCTCTCATCTTGATTCCCCCTCTGATGTTTTCATGGAAAGAGTCACGCACCTGTGGCCGTGACCCCTTTTTTCATTTATACCGGTTGCGGCATACTTTCTGCTGCAAACGTAATTGACTCAAGTACGCTTAACAAAGCTGCTGCTGTATCAATCGATGTGAGGCAAACAACACCATTTTCAACGGACTCACGGCGAATTCTAAAGCCATCCCGAGCTGGTTGTTTTCCTCTTGTAAGAGTATTTATGACAAACTGGGCTTCCCCTTGGCGTATAAGATCAAGTAAATGAGGTTTGCCTTCATTAATTTTATTAACGACACGAACAGGAATCCCTTCCATCTCTAACAAGGTTGCTGTTCCAGAAGTCGCCATAATGCTAAAGCCTATCTCATGGAAGCGTTTCGCAATCTCAATCGATTCTTGCTTATCTTTATCAGCGATGGTGAACAAAACCGATCCGTGAGTAGGAATATTCATCCCTGATGCTACAAGTCCTTTATATAACGCTTTTTCTAATGTACGGTCACGCCCCATAACTTCTCCCGTTGACTTCATCTCCGGTCCAAGAGTGATGTCGACTCGACGTAACTTTGCAAACGAGAAGACTGGAACTTTCACCGAAACTTCTTTTGCTTCAGGATGATAGCCTGTGCCATAACCGAGTGATGCAAGGCTTTCTCCTAACATAACCCGAGTTGCAACGTTTGCCATTGGCACCCCTGTTATTTTGCTCAAAAACGGAACCGTTCGACTAGAGCGTGGATTTACTTCTAGTACAAAGACGTCATCTTGATGCCACACAAATTGAATGTTTAGAAGTCCGATAATGTTTAATCCGCGGGCAATTTTAGTCGTTCGTTCAATCAGCCGTTCTTTTAAGTATTCTGGAACCGTTTGAGGCGGGTAAACCGCGATGGAATCACCGGAATGGACCCCTGCTCGTTCAATATGCTCCATGACGCCTGGTATATAGACATCGGTCCCGTCTGAGATCGCATCGACTTCAAGTTCTTTCCCTGTTAAATAACGATCAACGAGCACTGGATGTTTCGGATTTACTTTAACAGCTGACTGCATGTAGCGAAGAAGCTCTTCTTCATGATAGACAATCTCCATCGCCCGTCCGCCTAATACATACGATGGACGCACTAGAACGGGATAACCAATCTCATTGGCAATCGTTACCGCACCCTCGACCGAGGTTGCCGTTTTGCCTAATGGTTGTGGAATCGCTAAATTCATCAACGTTTGCTCAAATTTATCCCGATTTTCAGCACGGTCCATATCGTCTAGCTGAGTGCCAATAATTTTCACGCCTCGAGCAGCTAAATCCGCAGCAAGGTTGATCGCCGTTTGCCCACCAAATTGCACGATGACCCCTTTTGGATTTTCAAGGTGAATGACATTCATGACATCTTCAATCGTTAAAGGTTCGAAATAAAGTTTGTCAGAGGTAGAAAAGTCTGTCGAGACGGTTTCCGGATTATTATTCATAATAATCGCTTCATACCCCGCTTCTTTAATCGCCCAAACAGTATGAACGGTTGCATAGTCAAACTCAATGCCTTGACCGATTCGAATTGGACCTGAGCCTAGAACGAGGATGCTCTCTCTTTCAGTCACCTCGGATTCATTCTCACGTTCATACGTGCTATAAAAATATGGTGTAGCCGAAGCAAATTCTGCTGCGCATGTATCGACCATTTTAAAAACCGGCTTAATTCCCGCTGCATCTCTTAACTCAAATACAGCTTGCTCCTCCGTCTCCCATCTCTTGGCGATAAACGAATCGGCAAATCCTGCTCTTTTGATTTTTCGGAACAGCTTTTCGTTCGTTCTTGCCTCGGTCAACTGTCCCTCTAATGCGACGATCCGCGCTAGTTTCTGCAAAAAGAGACGATCAATTTTCGTTGTTTGATAGATTGTTTCGATAGATGTTCCTTTTCGAAGCAGCGCACCAATCGCAAACAGGCGCTCATCGTCTGCTTTCGATATTTTCTTGAGCAAATCTTCTTCAGACTGCATGTCTAGCGTTGCGTCTTGAATATGGTCATAGCCTGCTTCAAGTGATCGAACGGCTTTTAGAAGCGATTCTTCTAGCGAACGTCCAATCGCCATCACTTCACCAGTTGCTTTCATTTGCGTCCCTAATGTACGGTTGGCACTTTCAAATTTATCAAAAGGCCAGCGTGGAATTTTCGACACAACATAGTCTAACGCTGGTTCAAAGCTTGCGTACGTTGTTTCTGTTACTGGATTTTTTAACTCGTCCAAATGGTAGCCTACTGCGATTTTCGCGGCAATTTTGGCAATTGGATAGCCTGTTGCTTTTGATGCTAAAGCAGATGAACGGCTGACTCGCGGGTTTACTTCAATGATATAGTATTGATCACTATGTGCATCGAGGGCAAACTGTACGTTGCAGCCCCCTTCGATTCCAAGTGCGCGAATTATGGAAAGAGAGGAATTCCGTAACATTTGGTAATCGCGATCAGATAAGGTTTGGCTAGGAGCGAATACGATCGAATCTCCTGTATGAACACCGACAGGATCAAAGTTTTCCATGTTGCAAACAACGATTGCTTCATCTTGTGCATCGCGCATGACTTCGTACTCTACTTCTTTAAAGCCCGCAATACTTTTCTCCACTAAACATTGCGTAACTGGGCTATATTTTAACCCACTCGCAACAATTTCTTGTAAATCTCCATCATTATAAGCGATGCCTCCACCTGTACCACCAAGTGTGTAGGCGGGTCGAATGATCACTGGGAAGCCAATATGCGCAACAAATTTTTCCGCTTCGGCTAGCGTATGAACAATTTCACTTTCAGGAACCGGCTCACCTAGTAAGTTCATAAGCGCGCGAAATTGCTCACGATCCTCTGCTTGTTCAATTGCGCTCAATTTTGTTCCAAGTAGCTCAATGTCGTAGCGTTCAAGCACGCCCGCATTCTTCAATTCAAGCGCCATGTTGAGACCTGTTTGCCCTCCTAGCGTTGGCAGTAGTCCGTCTGGACGTTCTTTCCGAATAATTCTTGTCACAAAATCGAGCGTGAGCGGCTCAATATAGACACGATCTGCCATCGTTGTGTCTGTCATGATCGTTGCAGGATTTGAATTTATGAGAATAACCTCGTATCCTTCTTCTTTTAACGCTTGACACGCTTGTGTCCCTGCATAATCAAACTCAGCTGCTTGACCGATTACAATCGGACCTGATCCGATCACAAGAATTTTTTTCAAATCTGTACGCTTTGGCATAACAACACTCTCCCCTACTCCTATTAAACAAGTACGTTTGTTTTTACTGTTTTCATCATCTCGACAAAACGATCAAAGAGATCATTTGCATCATGCGGTCCTGGGTTTGCTTCTGGATGATACTGAACGCTAAAGGCAGCTGCTCGTTTATGGGATAATCCTTCCACTGTGCCATCGTTAACCGCTTCGTGCGTTAACAGTAATTCTGTTCCTTCTAAAGAAGCGAGATCAACGGTATACCCGTGATTTTGCGCTGTAATATCAATTCGACCTGTTTCCAATTCCCGCACAGGATGATTCGATCCACGATGACCAAATGTCAATTTGCTCGTGGTTGCACCACTTGCTAGTGCTAAAAGTTGGTGGCCTAAACAGATTCCGAATAGCGGGATTTCTCCTACCAGAGCACGTACCGTTTCAATCGTTTCAGGAACATCTTCAGGATTTCCAGGACCGTTTGAAACAAGCACACCATCAACACCGAGGCGTTTGATCTCTTGTGCAGTTGTGTTGTATGGCACAACGACTACATCGCATTGTCGTTCAATGAGCGACTGTAAAATGCCATGTTTCATCCCGCAATCAATTAATGCAACGCGCTTTCCTTTTCCTGGGACATGATAAGCCGTATTTACTGATACTTGCGATACTTGCGTCGTCTGAAGGGGCATGCGCTGGAGCTCTTCGACCACATCTTCAACCTTTACTGATAACGAGCACACATAGCCTTTCATTGTTCCGCGTGCGCGAATCTTTCTCGTTAACATACGTGTATCGATTCCTGCTAACCCTGGAATTCCTTTTGCAACGAGTAACTCATGGAGCGATTCTTGTTCTCGATAGTGACTTGGTTCATCCTCTACTTCTCGCACGATTAAGGCAGAGATGGCCGGGTCAAGGGATTCAAAATCATCGCGATTGATGCCATAGTTCCCGATTAGCGGATACGTTAGCATCACAATTTGCCCACAGTAGGATGGATCAGACAAGATCTCTTGATAGCCAGTCATTCCCGTGTTGAACACAACTTCGCCACTTATTTCTACGTCAGCTCCAAAACCTTCACCAATAAATACGGTGCCATCTTCTAAGATCAGTTGTTTATCCATGGTTTACTCGCTCCTTTGTAAAAACCGCCTCGCCTGCTACATAAGTAGCATGTGGAATTCCTGTACACGTCCACCCTACAAACGGTGTGTTTGTACCTTTACTATAAAATGTCTCAGGGTTAATCGTTTCCGTTGCTTGTAAATCAATTAGCGTAAAATCGGCTGGAGCTCCGACATTTAATGTTCCATATGGAAGATCAAATGTTTCTGCTGGTTTTGTGGTCAGCCAATCAATGAGCTGATTTAAGCGAAACGATCCCGACTCGACAAAATGGGTATACAATAATGGGAAAGCCGTTTCGAGTCCGACAATGCCAAACGGCGCTCGATCCATGCTCCTTTGTTTTTCTTCTTGAGTATGCGGTGCATGATCTGTTGCGATAAAGTCAATTGTTCCATCGAGTAATCCTTCAATCAACGCTTCTTGATCCGCTTTTGATCGGAGCGGCGGATTCATTTTAAAATTTGTATCTTGACCGTGAATGTTCTCTTCACTTAAGAGCAGGTGATGCGGCGTTACTTCTGCGGTTACCCGAATCCCTGCTTTTTTTGCATCTCGAATCGTACGTACAGACTCTTTCGTCGACACGTGGCAAACGTGGTAGTGACAATTTGCCGCTTCTGCAAGCAGCACGTCTCTTGCAATATGTACAGATTCACATACTGATGGAATCCCGTTTAAGCCTTCTTGCTTGGCGTACTGTCCTTCGTGCACAGAACCACCGTTGATCAATGTATTATCTTCGCAATGAGCGACAACAGCCATTTGATGCTTTGCTGCCTCTTTCATCGCCGCAAGCATCATGCCAGCGTCTTGAATGCCGACCCCGTCATCTGTGAACGCAAAGGCGCCTGCATCTTTAAGAGCTGAGAAGTCTGTTAACTCTTTTCCTAGTTGTCTCGTTGTAATGGAGCCATAAGGAAGCACGCGCACATGTGCTTTTTCAGCAATTCGTGCCATTAATGCAGTCATCGTTTCAGCTGTATCTGGAACTGGCCTTGTGTTCGGCATCGCGGCTACTGTCGTAAATCCCCCTCTCGCTGCTGCTTTTGTACCTGTTTCAATCGTTTCTTTCTTTTCCCCACCCGGTTCTCTTAAGTGGATGTGAAGATCAACAAAGCCTGGTGCAATCAACAGGTTATCGGCGTCAATTTCTTTTGTAATCTCGGTTGTTTCCTCTACAAAATGGCCATCCCGTACAAACAAATGTTTTTGCTCTTTCTCGCCTGCCGCGTTTATGATAAATCCGTTGCTAATTTTTAGTGTCATTTTGTCTTCATCCCCTTTTTTAAACTTAACGTTGTAACGCTCGTTTTAACACCGCCATGCGAATGGCCACACCATTCTCGCTTTGCTTGTAAATTCTAGAACGATCACATTCAACTAATGCACTACTTATTTCAACATCACGATTTACTGGGGCTGGGTGCATAATAATGCTGTCTTGCTTCATCTTTTTTTCACGTTCAGTCGTTAAGCCGTAACGTTGATGATAGTCTTCTTTGGAAAAAGGAAACGCATCATCATGGCGCTCATGCTGGACTCGGAGCAACATGACCACATCTGCAGTTTTAACTGCTTCATCCATTGAGAGATATCGATAGCGAGTCTGGAAATCCCCCATCCATTCAATCGGACCAGCAATGGTTACCGTTGCCCCTAACCGTTGAAGAATCTCAGCGTTAGAGCGCGCTACCCTACTATGTTGAAGATCCCCTACAATCGTGACCGTCAGCCCTTCAAACCGGGAAAACTCTTGCTTAATCGTTAGCAAATCTAAAAGCGATTGGGTTGGATGATTGCCGCACCCATCTCCAGCATTAAGAACCGGAATGTTTATTTCTTTTAACTCTTCATAAAATTCATCTTTTGAATGACGGATCACGACGGCGCTTGCACCTATGGATTGCAGTGTTCGCACAGTATCGTATAAAGATTCTCCTTTTTGTGTACTGGATGACGCCCCATCAAATTGCAAGACGTCAAAACCTAGTCGGCGTTCCGCTACTTCAAAGCTAAATCGCGTACGTGTGCTCGGTTCAAAAAACAAGTTTGCGATAAACGTTTGTTCTCTTGGTTGCCACGTTTCCCCGTTTGCAAATCGCTCAGCTTGCTGAAGAATCTCGTATACCTCATCTACGTGTAATTGTGTCATCGTATAGAGGCTCTGATTGCGAGAGCCATTTAATTGAACCGTCATTCGTACATCCTCCTTTAGTGTTGTTCCGGATTTTCTTCAAACATGTTTTGTTCACCGTAGCTAACGTTTTTATTTGGCAAGACAGCATGTAGGACTAAACCAATAATGGTGGCGAGTGACATACCTGCAATTTCAAATGTGTCGGAGAAGCGTACAGTTGCGCCACCGATCCCCACTACGAGAATAATCGATGCAATGACCATATTTCGTTTTTCACCCATGTCAAGCTTATTATCGACGAGCATGCGTATACCAGCAGAAGCGATAATCCCGAACAACATAATGGAGATGCCGCCCATTACCGCTTCAGGAATCGAGCTGATTAACGCGGCCACTTTTCCAATAAACGAGAATGTAATCGCCAATACCGCTGCGCCTGCTATCACGAAGACGCTGAACACTCGAGTAATCGCAATGACACCGACATTTTCGCCGTACGTGGTATTCGGTGGTCCACCGATACTTGCTGCAATGATCGTCGCTATGCCATCACCCATTACCGTTCGGTGCATACCTGGTTTTTGCAAGAAGTTCTTTCCAGAAATTTTGCTTAACACCATTAATTGTCCTGTATGTTCCGCCAATGTCACTAATGCGACAGGCGCCATAATGGCGATGATTGCCCAGTTTAAGGATGGGTCATACGTGTAGAATGGAATGATTAATTCAGGAACAGCGAACCAGTCTGCTTCTCGAATCGGACTTAAATCAATTAAGCCTTGTGTAAGCGCGAATACATAACCTGCAATTAAACCAAGTAAAATCGGTATTAAGTTTAAAAAACCTTTAACGTACATCGTCGCGATGACGGCAACCCCTAATGTAATACCTGCTGTAACGATGTGAACAAGGCTATATTCATCCGTTCCCGGTAAATACATGGCATTATCCACTGCCGTTGTTGCTAAGCTTAGACCAATTACCATAATGACTGGACCTACAACAATAGGTGGTAATAGTTTTGTAATCCAGTTTGTTCCTGCTGCTTTAATAATGAGTGCTACAACTCCATAAATAATTCCAGCGAAGAAGCTTCCTATCATCGCTCCTTCCGTACCACCAATTGCTTGTGCGGATAAGATCGGAGCGATAAAGGCAAACGATGACCCTAAGTAGGCTGGTACTTGCCCCTTTGTAATGAGGATAAATGCCAATGTCCCTAGTCCACTTGATAGAAGAGCAGTTGCTGGACTCATATCAATTAAAAATGGAACGAGTACCGTTGCGCCAAACATTGCGCATAAGTGTTGTAAACTGAACAAGAGCCATTGGTCTGCTCGAGGTATTTCTTGGATGCCTAATCTCATTTTTGGTTGTTTCATCGATTTTCTCCTTTTGCCTTTTTCTTCATATAAAAAGCCCCCTAGAGTCTAGGAGGCGGCAAGAAAGAAGCACAAACGTATTGCTTTGCGTGCATTCTTATTCCTCTTGCCAGCCTCACAGGACTACGATTAAAGAGGAGCTATACAATTGTTACTTCGTCTAATTCATCTACTTCTTTAAGCTTAGCGGAGATGCGCTCTTGCTTCGAAGTTGGCACATTCTTCCCAACATAATCAGGTCGAATTGGCAGTTCGCGATGCCCTCGATCCACTAAAACAGCGAGTTGGATTAATGAAGGCCTTCCTAAATCAATTAAAGCATCAAGCGCAGATCGCACCGTTCTTCCTGTATAAAGTACATCGTCTACAAGAATGACGGTTCTGCCGGTAATATCAACCGGTATATCGGTTCCTTGTAAAACAGGTTGCTGATCGCTTGTTTTAGGTGTTAAATCATCACGATAAAGCGTAATATCCACTTCACCGACCGGAATATCTTGTCCTTCAATATCCTTAATTCGTTGAGCCAACCGATTAGCAAGATAAATGCCTCGTGTCTTAATCCCGACTAACACACAGTTCTCTACGCCTTTGTTTCGCTCAATCACCTCGTGTGACATCCTCGTTATTGCGCGGCGCATCGCATCTTCATCAATGATCATTCTTGCCATCGTCGAACCTCCTCACAAAAAAATCCCTACCTGTCCAAAAGGAGCAGCTAGGGATTTAGATAGACGTATCCTAATTCACCGACTCCTTGATAGCCTCACAGGACTATGCTTAAAGGACCTATAATCTTCTTTTGTAGTATGCATCACACGAAAGGATTTGTCAATCTTGTTTTCGTAAATCTTGCAATAATGTTTCCATGTCTTCAGGCACTGGTGCAGTAAACAAAAGTTCTTCATTTGTTCTCGGATGAACAAAGCCAAGGGTTTCTGCATGTAGCGCTTGTCCAGCAATCGGCAATGTTTTCTTATAGCCGTATTTCGGATCTCCTGCCAATGGATGTTCAATATATTGAAAATGTACGCGAATTTGATGAGTCCGCCCTGTTTCTAATTCACACGTCACGTAAGAAAAAGCGCGAAACGTTTCTTCCAACGTAAAATGTGTAACAGCTTGCTTACTGTTTTTATCCGTTACCGCCATCTTTTGACGGTCTTTTAAATCTCGACCGATTGGCGCATCAATGGTTCCTTTCTTATGAGAAAGCACACCATGTACAATCGCCTTATATTGACGCTTTGTTGTTTTGTTCATTAATTGTTTGGATAAATGTTCATGAGCGTGATCATTCTTTGCGGCAACAATTAAACCTGTCGTATCTTTATCGATTCGATGTACGATGCCAGGTCGAACTTCGTCATTAATGCCTGACAAATCGGTACAGTGGTAAAGAAGCGCGTTGACGAGTGTCCCGCTTGAATGCCCCGGTGCTGGATGTACAACCATGCCTCTCGGTTTGTTGACGACAATGAGATCTGCATCTTCATAGACAACGTCTAAGGGGATATTTTCAGCTTTCACTTCCGTTGACACTAATTCTGGTTCCGAAACGTCAATCACATCACCTTGTTGAACTTTATAATTTGCTTTAATTACTTGTTCATTCACAGTCACTAGACCGTCTTGAATCCATTTTTGTACGTGGGTTCGTGATGTATCACCATGTAATAGAACGATCATCTTATCAATTCGCTCATTTATTTGTGTTTCATCGATTGTCCATTGTTTCATATTAGTTCTTGCTCTCCTTCTTTTCACGCCTAGCTTCTAAAATTAAATTTATCAAAAATAACCCCACTCCGACTGTTAAAGCCGAGTCAGCAATATTGAAGATCGGGAAGTTTCCAAATGTATCAATAAAATCAACCACTTCTTGACGAAAAAGCCGATCAATAAAATTCCCGATCGCGCCACCTAAAATAAGGCCTAAAGCCCATTTTAATAACGTATGGTTTCTAGCTTCCGTTTGAATCAGATAAATAATCACACCAACCATAATGACGGTAATGATGTAAAACAACCACATCTGCCCTTGCAAAATGCCAAACGCCGCACCAGAATTCCGATGAGAGAAAATGTAAAAAACATTTTCAATGACTGTGATGCGTTCACCGATAACCATATTTTCAACAACAAGCCATTTGGTTAACTGATCAAGTCCGATAATAAGTAACGCAATTATGTAAGCCATCCGTATCCTCCACTATGTAATAGGATTAGTGTAGCATAAATACAAATAAATGTCTGTTCTTTCTCCACTGAGCAATTACGTTCATATAAAAAAGGAATACAGAGGTATAAAACCTCCGTATTAAGCGCGAACCACTATTACGTCTGGTCTCGTTTTCGATAAGCACTATAATGTTCATTTTGCTCAACCGTCACACTGTCCGGACCATGATACCCATCAATTCCTGTGGAAAGAAATCCTTCAAAATCCTCCACACCATTTGCGCCGTACAAGTCGGTATCTCCTGTTTCTTCATCGTATTCCAACGACGTATCATTAAAACGAGCAACTGCTTGATAGGCATCTTCTCCATCAAACTCTGTTTCATCTTCATCATGGTCCTTATTATACGCTTCAAACCCTTGTACAACCTCTTCTTCAACAGGTCGATCCGTGGGAACAGATTGGGGAGCCACCGAGGCAACAGTTCGTGCTTCTGGATAGGCTTTAAGTCTTTCTTCAGGAATGGGTTCCCCCGTCACTTCACAAAAGCCATACGTACCATGATCAATTTTTTCCAACGCATCGTCGATTGCATGAAGTTCATGCTCCGCGTGTTGAAATAATGCTTCATCTTTTTCTCGGTCAAATAAATCCGTCGCATTATCAGCAGGATGATTATCATAATTTGATAACTCCGCCTGTTGTTGTTTTGGATCATGAGAAGATTGATGTTTTACGAGTTGTTCTCTTCGTTCAATCAGCTTACTTTTATACCACGTTGTATCCATTTTAAAATCACTCCTTATACGTAGGATGACCCGTTCTACGTATTCATTGAGCGCCAAATAAAACCAGCTTAAAGAGCATTGTTTCTCATGCAAAAAGCATCGATCTCTACGGAACGTGAGTCGATGCTTCATTTAAAATCCTTATTTCAATAACGCAGATAAACCGTTACATCTTGTATGTAAAATGTACCTTACGATTTGCTCTCTTGTTCTTCAAATTCTTTAAGCAGTTCTTCTTCGTTAAAGTTATCTTCGCTGCCAGCAAATTGTTCCCAATCGTCTGTCTGAAGCATTTCCATCTGCGCCTCAATTAGCATTTTAAACCGCATTTTATAAACAGACGCTTGTTTTTTAAGCTCTTCCATTTCCATCATTACTTTTCTTGACTTGCTTAACGCTTCGTTAACAATTCGGTTTGCATTTTTCTCCGACTCTTTCACGATTAACTGCGCTTCTTTGTGAGCATTGTTACGCAATTCATCTGCAGCCTCTTGCGCAACCATAATGGATTTATTTAAGGTTTCTTCGATATTGTGGAAATGTGAAAGTTTTTCATCTTGATTGTTCACTTGTTCAAACAATTCCTTTTTTTCTCGAAGGACCGCTTCATAATCTTTAATAATTTGATCAAGAAACTCATTTACTTCATCTTCGTCATACCCGCGAAACGAGCGTGTAAACTCTTTATTATGAATATCTAACGGCGTTAATGGCAACCGTCCCACCTCCATGAAATCTTGATTCTTTTCTTCATTCGACATTCCCCGAAAAATACCTTCTAAAAACAACAAATTTCGCCGTCAAGGCAAAATCACTTCTTTCGTCCTACTGTTAAACGAATTTTTTCTTTCTTGGTTGTCCCGTCTGAATGCATGACTTTTCCACGACCGTAGCCACGCAGAGACAAGTAATCACCAATTGCCAATGTAAAAGCTGGTTGATCAACCAATCGCCAGTTCACTTTTACATATCCTTTGGAAATCGCTTCAACCCCTTTTGAACGGGATAAACCGTACACAGAAGAAAGAACAGCATCCAATCGCATCGAGGAAACAAGCACCTGCTCTGTTTGCCAACGTTCTTCTTCTAATTCCATTGTATCTGTTTCTTCCAATGAAATCGAGGTTTTTCCGACATAATCAAGCGAGATTCGTATGTAAGCTGCTGTATCTGTCGCTGTTGCAAACGTAAAGAAGTCATCGCCTACAACAATATCACCAAACTTCTCACGTTTTAACCCTGTATTCATGAGTGCACCTAATACATCACGATGCAAAATCGTTACAAATTTTGAGGAAAAGGAAGCGTACAAAAATGTAATTCCCCATTTTGGCGGCTCATCCTGTAAATAAATCGGTCGCAAAAGAGCCCGTTTTCGCTCACAGCCTTGAGCGCCACCATGAAAGAGAAGCTCACACTCCTCATTTTTTCCTACAATCGAAGTCAAAATATCTTGCTGTCTTGGGTCAAGAAAATCCGTCAGCCGTTCTTGATGAAACAAGGTGACGGACTCAATCATGTCGCGGACTTGATCAACAAAAGGGTGCTCTTCCTTTCGAAAATGTTCGTACATCGTCTAGAATAGCCCCATAATCCACTGTTGAACTGGCCCTAAGCCTCGAACCGCTAAGTTTAAAAGGAAGATCGCAACAATCGGCGATAAATCGATCATGCCAATTGGTGGGATAATATTCCTGAAAATTCCTAAATACGGTTCAACAATACTGCCGAGGAATTCGCCAAAAGCGGAATCTCTTCCACCTACCCATGACATAATGATGTAAATTAAAATCGCAAAGAAGTACCCTAGCGCTAAGTAACGTATCAGGTTAAATATAAAGTTAACAAACAATTCCATCTTGCTTTCATCACCTACCTTGTAAAATCAAAATTGATTAGCAATATCACTAATCGACCCTGATATTTCCACATTATCTGGTGCACATATGAAAATACTCGCACCAATTTTTTGAATGTCTCCTCCAATAGCATATACGGTTCCGCTTAAAAAATCTACTACCCGTAATGCTTGATCGTGTTCCATTCTCTGTAAATTAATAACGACTGTTTTCCGATTCTTTAATTGATCCGCAATGTCTTGGCTTTCATCATATGAACGTGGCTCAATCAGCGTCATTTTCGCATGTTGCTGAACACTTTTTAAGCTCACAATATTCGATTGCGTTTCTTTTTCTTTTGCTTCATTTCCTTGAAATCGATTTGGCATTGTTCGTCCCTCATCTTCTTCAGGCTCGTCTACATAACGTTCGACTTCTTCGACATGGTCATCTAAATTAAAGTACGTTTTAAACTTTGATTTAAAGCCCATTTCCATCCTCCTTATTCAGACACGTGTTCATTGCCTACTAGAATGGTTCCAATGCGTATATACGTAGCACCTTCTTCTATTGCCACTTCAAAGTCATTCGACATGCCCATCGACACTTCTGTGCAAGGAGCGTGCTCATAGTTTTTATCGGCAATCGATTGTTGCAGTTGTTTTAACGTTTTGAAATAAGGGCGCGTTTCTTCAGCATCGTCAACAAACGGCGCCATTGTCATAAGACCCACCACTGTTATTCGGTCATACGCTTCTAGCTTTTCAATAAATGGCTCAACTTCAGCAGGAGCTAGTCCACTTTTGGATTCTTCTCCTGACACATTTACTTGCACAAAACATCGTAGCGTTTGATCTTGCTGATTTAAACGTTTTTGAATTTCCTTGGCTAAACTTAAGCGATCAAGCGAATGGAGTACCGATATTTCACCGACAACGTCCTTCACTTTTCTCGATTGCAGCGAGCCAATGAAGTGCCAGTCAACATCTTCTGTATCGAGCGCTTCTTTTTTCGCAAGCAGACCCTCTATGCGGTTTTCACCTATATGAGAAATGCCTGCATCTATTGCGGCTTTAGCCGTTTCGACTGAAACATACTTTGTTACAGCAATAATTTGGATATCCTCTAACGACCGACCCACTTTAGTCGCAGCAGTTTCAATACGAGAACGTAGTGCAGCACGATTCTCTTCTACGTTTGTCTTCATGTTTCTTTCACCTTCTTTAAGCCTATCATACTCATCATTCTACCTGTTTTACCCTCTGCTTGTCGATGAGAGAAATAACGCTCCTCCCCATAGGTACATCGATCAGATTCAATCAAGTGCTCAGGGAGAATACCCGCACGCTCTAATAACAATCGATTTAAAGCAGGTAAGTCAAGTAAATAGCGCTGATTCTGAGTGGGCGTAAAGATGTTCATGTTGTCTCCAGGTAAGAGCGTTTTTACCTGTTCCATGACATGGTGATCGACTTCATACGCTTGTTTGGAAATACTAGGACCGATTAGAACGTAGATATCATGAGGATCAACAGCGTGCTCTTGAACCCAAATTTTCACTAGCTTAGGCCCAATTTCCGCCACTGTCCCTTTCCAACCTGCATGACAAAGGCCAATCATTTTGCTCTTTTTCGAGAAAAAATAAAGCGGGACACAATCTGCATACAAGCTTGTCAACAGAACATTTGGATCGCTTGTATAAAGCCCATCTGTTCCCTGAACAGCTGTATCAAGCTGGCGCGCCCCTTTTCCTCGATCGTGTTCCGTCACTTCCGCTATCGTTGCATGGTGAACTTGTTCAGAACCGATCCAAGCATCAAGAGCAAAACCGATATCGTGAGCAACGCGCTCACGATTATGTACAACCGCATCAGCAGAATCTTCAACATGAAAGCCCATGTTCAACGAATCATAGGGTGAGTTGCTCACACCGCCATGACGTGTTGTAAAACCGGCGAACAACCCTTGGTCTAAAGAATTAAAATTGGTTTCATACTCTACTCGTTCTGTGAGTAACTGCCAGTTTGCTTTCATCGTTGTGACTCCTTTTTGTATTCCTCGCTTTATTTTACCATAATGCCTGCGGAGAAGAAATGTTTACCGTTGCGGTTCTTTTCTTTCTGGCTCTTGCTCCAATTCCGTAATCATTTGCTTTTGCTTGTAACGTTCAGGTAGCTCTACTAAAATGACGTCAGAACCAATTTTCAGTATATTCTTCCAAGGAATGATGGTTTCATTTGAATCTCTGCTTCCTAATAAATTCATCATCTTTCCCTGGCTTGAAATAATAATCGCTTCAATTCTACCTGTATTCAAGTTAATATCTAAATCATTTAAATGACCTAGACGCTTCCCATTCTCCATATTCACAATGTCTTTCGACGAGAGTTCAGATATTTTAATCATCACATTCCCTCCTTTTATCTTACTATATGCTTCTCCTAGAATCATTTATGAACAAGAAAAAAAGCCGTTGCAACAGCAACGACTTTTTTACGATTCGATATGCTTATTCATTTGTTGAATGGCACCTTTTTCTAGACGTGACACTTGTGCTTGGGAGATCCCTATTTCGTCAGCTACTTCCATTTGTGTTTTCCCTTGGAAAAAACGCATATTTAAAATGACTTTTTCACGATCATTCAATCGAATCATTGCCTCTTTTAAAGCGATCTCTTCTACCCAATTTACATCTTTATTTCGTTCATCGCTAATTTGATCCATTACAAAGATTGGGTCTCCACCATCATTGTAAATCGGCTCAAATAAAGAAACTGGATCTTGTATTGCATCCAGTGCAAACACGATATCCTCTTTTGGTACATCTAATACCGCCGCGATTTCTTGAACTGTTGGTTCATTTTCTCTTTTCTTTTCTGCCATCATCTGATCCCGAACTTGTAACGCTTTATACGCAATATCTCGTAATGATCGAGATACGCGAATCGGATTATTATCTCTTAAGTATCGTCGAATTTCTCCAATAATCATCGGAACCGCATAAGTTGAAAACTTTACATTTTGACCTAAATCAAAATTATCAATGGATTTCATTAACCCAATGCATCCGACTTGGAATAAGTCATCGACATTCTCACCACGATTATTAAAACGCTGAATAACGCTAAGGACTAACCGAAGATTGCCATTAATTAATGTATCCCTTGCCGGCTCATACCCTGACTGTAGCTGCGAGAAAAGTTCCCGCATCTCAGCATTTTTTAAAACGGGTAGCTTTGATGTATCAACGCCACAGATTTCTACTTTATTACGAGTCAAATTCTTTACCCCCTAAACGGAAGATGATGTCAAAAAAAGTATCTCCCTGGGAAAAAAATTTTATGCACTCGTTTTATGTTTGGAAATCGGAAAACGGAGACTTACCCTTGTCACGACACTGCTAAAATTTAGAAATAATTTTTTCTGCTCATCGCTTTCATTTTTAAACCATTTTGTTAAATTCTTTTTGTAGCCTTTTAATAATTCGTTTTTCTAATCGAGAGATATACGATTGTGAAATTCCTAGCATATCCGCAACGTCTTTTTGTGTCTTTTCTTCTGTACCTGTTAACCCAAAGCGTAGCTCCATAATTTGTTTTTCACGGGCAGACAAGGTATGCAGCGCTTTTACGAGAAGCCGACGGTCCACTCGCTCTTCAATTCCTTTTGTAATAATGTCTTCTTCTGTTCCGAGCACATCTGATAAAAGTAATTCATTCCCATCCCAATCAATATTTAACGGCTCATCAAACGACACTTCTGAGCGAGTTTTATTGTTACGACGCAAATACATCAAAATCTCATTTTCAATACAACGTGAAGCATACGTCGCTAGTTTAATTTTTTTCTCTGGATTAAAGGTATTCACGGCTTTAATGAGTCCAATCGTACCAATGCTAATTAAATCTTCAATGTTGATGCCGGTGTTTTCAAACTTCCTTGCAATATAAACAACGAGTCGAAGGTTACGCTCAATTAAGACAGACCGTACTGCTTCATCTCCATTTGGTAGTTTTTGAAGTAGTTCAGCTTCTTCTTCTTTTGACAATGGCGGAGGTAATGCCTCACTCCCCCCAATGTAGTAAATTTCATCTTCTTTCATCCCAAACTTTTTCAGTAGACGAACTATAAGTAACTTCCATTTCATTTTTATCATCGCTTCCTCCTTAGCTCACTTGTGAAATAACTAGCTGAGGGTGGATAATCGTTTGATACTGCCCCTCAGCCGATAACGCTTCTCCATACAGCCCTAACAACACACGCTTTGTCACAAACTGTTCATCGCCATAATAAATGGTCACTTGATCAGGTTTAAATGCAGTTAAATACGGTTGTTTTTGCCCTACCGCCTTATACGGCACGAGGCGAATTCGATGCATAAACGGATGATTTTCTTTCGTTTCCATATTGAGCATGTCATCGGTCTGTTGTTTTCCAAGTAACGGATGAAGTAGATGTGCTTCAATAATCATCACTGGCGCTCGAGTGAGTGGATCTTTTAATTGATTTCCAGTATCGACAAGCCCCCTTGTTTCAAATGTAAAGTCTTCAATTTCAATTTTCACTGTTGCCATTTCACTTGCATGTACTTTTTTTATCTTGAAGGTATCAACTTGTTGTTTACTAAACCAAAAAACAAGGGGAAACCCAATAAGCACAAACGCCCAGCTTATTGTACTACCACCCAGTCCATGTCCTGGTAAGTGAGCCATTAGATCAACATCAGTTTGAAAAAAATAATGCATCGCAAAAAGCCCGCCGCCAGTAACAAAAGTAAGGAAAAAAAAACCGGCTAGATTTTGCAGAAAAAAAGTAAAACGTATGTATCCGAAAGCAATGAATACAATAAAACAAGAATAAATAAACTTAACAATTGGGTTCATAAAGATGGAAACGTAAGGCGTAAACATAAAAAACACAACGAGAGAAGCGAAAAAAGCAGCAGCCCCCATACGCACATAGTTTTTTTTTCGTTTTAACAAGAGAGCCGTTCCTATGATTAAAAGAAAATCAATTCCTAGATTCAGTAACCAAATTAAGTCTAGATAAACGGTCATGAAGGCTCCCCCTATAGTGATAAAACTTAGTATAGTAGATACGAAGAAGGAAGTCTGTCACTTCGTGGCAAGGACAAGCCTGTTATTTTGAAAGCTTTTGCCAAACGTTGTCCTTTCTGCGAACAACAAAAAAAGACCTGTTACCCTATGAAGCTGGTAACAGGTCTTTTTAGCCTATTTAACGATTTCTACGATTTCGTAAGAACGTTGGAATATCGAGTGTATCCGATTGTTCGTCGTTGCTTGGCTTTTGCTTTTCTGATGATTTTGATTCGACTTGCTTAGATTGCGCTGGTTTTTGTGTAGATGGACGCGGTTGAGGTTTTCTTTCCGCTTCTTCAAAACCTGTGGCAATGACCGTCACAACAATCTCATCTTTCAAGTTTTCGTTAATAACAGAACCAAAAATCATATTTACTTCTTCATCACATGCTTCAGAAACAATTTCCGCTGCTTCGTGCACTTCATAAAGACTAAGGTTTGTTCCACCAGTGATGTTCATTAACACGCCTTGCGCGCCGTCCACTGACGTTTCAAGTAACGGACTAGAAATCGCTTTTTTCGCCGCTTCAGCCGCGCGGTTTTCACCAGTAGCAATCCCAATGCCCATAAGCGCAGATCCCTTTTCACTCATGACCGTTTTTACGTCAGCGAAATCAAGGTTGATTAAACCAGGTGTAGCAATTAAATCTGAAATCCCTTGTACACCTTGGCGAAGAACATTATCCGCTTCACGGAACGCTTCAAGCATCGGTGTATTTTTATCAACAATCTCTAACAATCTGTCATTTGGAATGACAATCAACGTGTCGACTTTTTCTTTAAGCGCAACGATTCCTGAAAGCGCTTGGTTTTGACGCTTCCGACCTTCAAATGTAAATGGCTTTGTAACAACCCCTACTGTTAAGGCACCAATTTCTTTTGCGACTTCAGCGATTACAGGTGCAGCACCCGTTCCAGTACCACCGCCCATTCCAGCGGTAATAAAGACCATGTCCGCTCCACCTAGCACTTCTTCTAGCTGCTCACGGCTTTCTTCAGCAGCTTTTTTGCCGATATCTGGATTGGCTCCAGCACCTAGACCTCTTGTTAATTTGCCTCCAAGCTGTAATTTCTTTTCAGCTTTTGAAAGATGCAGCGCTTGTGCATCTGTATTAACGGCAATAAATTCCACACCTTGTAATCCATTTTCAATCATACGGTTTACAGCATTAGAACCGCCGCCACCGCAGCCGATGACTTTAATTTGTGCTAATTGTTCCATGTCCATTTCAAAATCAAACATTTATTTGTCCCCCTAACCATACTGGCAGTAAGCTTCTCTTCATTAATCAAAAAATGTCTTAAACCAAGATTTCATCTTGGATTCTTTTTTCTCATCTTGCACCGTTTCGGTTTCTTTTCGCTTACTTCGCTTGGCAACAGGTGCGGCTTTCGCCTCTTCAGGAACCTGCTCAGCTGACGAAAAAGCAGCTGCAATTTCTTTTCCTTGTACACGGCCATTTTTGTGTGCAAAGTGAATCAATCCGATGCTTACCGTGTAGCGTGGCTCGCGTACACCGATATAATTCGGAATGGCAACTCGAACATTACCTTCGAGCATGTCTTTCGTTAACTCTAGTACACCAGGCATCATAACAGCTCCACCTGTTAGTACAAACCCACTTGGGAACTGTTTAAAGCCTAATCGTACCAATTCCCGTGCACATAGCTCAATGATCTCTTCAACTCTCGGTTCAATAATACTTGCTAATTCTTGTTGCGTAATGGTATGTCTTTCGTTCGAGCCGATTTTCTGGATAGTAATTTGTTCTTCTGTTGATGCCTCTGGAACAAAAGCATGTCCATGTTTACATTTTACTCGCTCAGCCTCTTCCGTTGTCAACTTTAACCCAACAGCTAAGTCATTTGTAATATGATCGCCACCGATTGGTAACACCGACAGCGCAACGAGCGAACCTTGTTCAAAAACGGAAACAGTTGTTGAACCTCCACCAATTTCGAGTACACATACACCTAAACTTTTCTCGTCTTTTGACACAGCGACTGAACCCGTAGCTAGTGAATTAATGCTGATTTCAGCAATTGACAACCCTGCACGCTCTACACATCGCAATAAATTATGTAAGACCGTCTTTGACCCAGTAATTAACGTTCCTTCCATTTCTAAACGAACGCCAATCATTCCGCGAGGATCTGTAATTTCATCTAAACCGTCAACAATAAATTGTTTTGGAATCACATCAATCACTTCTCGCTCAGGCGGGATCGACATCACTTGCGCAGCATCGATTACACGACGTACATCTTCTACTTCAATTTCTCGATCTGAACTAGAAACTGCTACTACACCGTGACAAGGCGTTAATTCAATGTGACTTCCA
This sequence comes from Alkalihalobacillus sp. LMS6, assembly GCF_024362765.1. Lineage (NCBI taxonomy): Bacteria > Bacillati > Bacillota > Bacilli > Caryophanales > Bacillaceae > Alkalihalobacillus > Alkalihalobacillus sp. LMS6. The sequence continues at coordinate 2,243,443 of NZ_CP093302.1, forward strand.
TTCACGCCGACAACAACATGCTCAATTTGAATGCCGACCATGCGCTCGGCTTGATCGACCGCTCGTTTAATTGATTTTACCGTCTCATCTATATCGACGACGGCTCCTTTTTTAATTCCTTCAGAAGGAACACTGCCGACACCTAAAATGTTTATTGAACCTCCAGCAATCTCTGACACAACGACTTTTACTGAAGATGTTCCAATATCTAAACTTACATATGTTTCATTACTCACCAATGGCACCTCCTCATCTGCACAATCATGGTGTTCAACTTTCATAGTTTCAATTTTTTATCACACAAACAGTATTCGACAAGCGTTAATAGAATCCTTTTAAATCTCGTAGCATTATGTATGTTTTAAGGCTCTTGTTCTTTAGTCTACACCATGTTTCTGCAGGTGAAAAGATAAAACCTTTCGCAACCCTCTATTAAGAATGTGTTACATAATGAAATAAACGTGTTCATCAACGGCTTGAACCGCTTCATATCGTGTGTCGGAAGAAGAGTAGAGCAAAAAAATCCTTCCAAATCCCTACTCTTCAGCCGTTTCGTTCTCTCTAAAATATGGACTCATTTTCATATAAAGCACACCCGATCGAGATGAATCTACTTGTGCATGAACTTGCGGATACGGTTGCATGTATTCTGCAAATGATGATAAATCTGTCCGAACTTCAATCCCATCCGTCATATACAAAGTTAACTCTTCCGGTGCTTCTTCTGTTGGCGTATAGATAATTTCTGATATTCGTCCAACAATTTCCGGAGCCGTATTCATTAATTGATCACCGATTATTGCACGGGTTTCTTCGTCTTCAAAATCAACTAAAATGGGCGCATCGCCAACCAACTGACTTTCGTGTACGGTATCAAGCGTTTGTCCATTTTGCAGAAGGGGTAAATAACCTTCATCGCTATACACATACCCAACACGAGGATACTCTTCCACTCGAATTTGGACCGACGAAGGAAGGGTACGATGAATCTCTACAGATTCAATTTCTTTTAATTGAGCGACTTGATTAATGCGTTGGTCCTTATCAATGTTCCATATATTCATACCTTCACTTAGTCCACTCGCTTGACGAATTTCCTCTTCCGTAAGCAATTGATTTCCTTCTACATGAATCGCTTTCACTTCACTAAGCGGACTTTGAAAATAAACGAGCACCATAATTAAAAAGAAAAACACAATCACAATACTCAATAAGCGTTTGTTCGCTTTACGACGTCGTTTTTCTTGTAAAGTGGGAATTCTTTCGTTTACAGATACCACTTTTTCATCTCTACTCACATTCATTCCTCCAACGAATTCATCAGTTGATGATTGAACACAAGCAATTCTATAAAATAAAAAAGATGCTAGACTTGCTTCTATTCCCTATTTGTTATCAAACAAAACCAATTATCGTTATGTTTTCTGCATTTTATCATAAATCCCCTTTTTGATTCTATTAATAATAAAAAGAGAGAAGGGAAAACCCCCTCTCTCTACATGTATCGACGAAAAACTACGATTGGTTTACCGATTATGCCTGCTAATATTAATTAAAATCCCGATAGACATTAGCATTAACGTTAAGGATGAACCACCATAACTTAAAAGCGGAAGCGTGATCCCGGTTACAGGCATCAACCCTGTAACCACCCCAATATTAATCATCACTTGAATGACGATCATGGTGACGATACCTGCCGCTAGAAAACTACCAAATAAATCTGGGGCGCCTAGCGCAATTCGGACTCCACGCCAGAAAATAACGGCAAATAAAAGTAAAACGAACACACCACCCATAAAACCTAATTCTTCTGCTAAAATCGCAAAAATAAAATCGGTCTGTGGTTCGGGTAAATAAAAATACTTTTGTCGACTTTCTCCTAGCCCCATTCCTAACAATCCACCAGGACCAATAGCCAAAAGAGATTGGATGATCTGAAAACCACTTTCCATTGGGTCTGCCCACGGATCAAGAAAGGAAGTAATTCGTTTTATTCGATAAGGCGCACTAATGATTAACACAACAAACCCTGCTACGCCAATTAAAAACAAGCCCATAAAATGCTTCACACGAGCGCCAGCGATAAATATCATCGCCACACATGTTCCTACCATGACCGTGCCTGTCCCTAAGTCTGGTTGCAACATAATCATCGCAAAGGCAACCATAACAAAACCTAATGCTGGCAATAGCCCTTTTCGAAATAAAACAATTCGCTTTTGGTTAACAGCTAAAAAATTGGCCAAGAAAATAATCATTGCGATCTTCATAAATTCTGACGGCTGGATGGAGAATGCACCAATTCCTAACCAACTTCTTGCACCTCCACGCACTAATCCAACTCCTGGAATTAAAACAAGGACGAGCAACACAAAGCAAATGATTAACAATACTTTTGAATAGGTGCGCCAAGTCCAATAATCAACTCTTGATATGAAGAACATTAACAGGACCCCTACACTTCCAAAGAAAAATTGTCTCTTTGCAAAAAACAATGAATCATCAAAGCGGTAGGTTGCCCACGCTTCACTTGCGCTGTATACCATAATTAATCCAATTGCGAGCAATGCGATGGTTGCAACAATTAAGATATAGTCGGGCGCCTGTCTTTCTTTGTTCATTGTTCACCCCCAGCATGTACCTTCTCTTCCTCACTATATGAACAAGAAGGGGAAAACATGTCCAAAACATTGCCTCTGACTCTTCCAATTTTTCCGACCTCAACAAAAAAAACGGATCCCATAAAGGCATCCGTTTTTTAAGTAACTCTATAAGCAAGTTCACGCTATCCCTGTAACTCTTTCACTTGTGACACAGCCGCCAAAAAGGCGTCCCCACGTTCTTCAAACGTTGCATATTGATCCCAGCTTGCACACGCTGGCGAAAGCAAGATGACGTCTTCCTTTGCTGAATGAATAAACGCTTCTCTTACAGCGTCACGAACATCAACAGCCTGTACAACATCAATGCCTAGACGGGTAGCAAGGGACGCGAGCTTGTCTTTTGTTTCACCAAATACAATCATTGTTTTAACGTGAGACAAGCTCGGTGCTAAGTCGTCAAAATCATTGCCACGATCAAGCCCGCCTGCTAATAAGACAACAGGCTTTGAGAACGATGTAAGTGCAGCTTGTGTAGCCAATACATTTGTTGCTTTTGAATCATTATATACCTTACGCCCCTGAACATTTCCTACGTATTGTAGACGATGTTTCACACCTGTAAAAGTAGTCAGGACGTTTTGAATTTGTGTCGTTTTCGCACCTGCTAATTTAGCAGCGGCTACAGCAGCAAGCATATTCTCTAAGTTATGCGCTCCTGGTAATACAATTTCGTTTAGCGCACAAATCATTTCTTCCTTGAAATAGATGGCCCCGTCTTTCACATAGGCACCTGTTGGTTGGGTGGATGTTGTTGAAAAAGGGACGAGTGTTGTAGAAGCATCCTGAACGTAACTTGACACAATGGCATCATCCGCTGAATAGACGAGATAATCCGATTCTGTCATGTTCTGATACACTTTAGCCTTTGCTTCTATGTATAGCTCTTTTGTCCCGTGATAGTCCAAATGCGCATCAAATAAATTGAGCCAAACTGCAACTTTAGGTTTGAATTGATCAATGCCCATAAGTTGAAAACTAGATAGCTCTAGGACGATAACGTCGTCTGCCGTTGCTTCTAACGCAACCCCCGTTGCCACTGTACCAATGTTCCCAGCAATTAAAGGGGTCTTTTCTGAGTCCATTAGCATCGCGTGCACGAGTGTGGTCGTTGTCGTCTTTCCATTTGAGCCTGTAATCGCAACGATCTCGGCTTCAGACAAATGATAAGCAAGCTCCACTTCTGTCCAAACTGGAATGTCGCGCTGGACGGCTTCCGAAATAAGCAAGTTCGAGTATGGAATTCCGGGGTTTTTGATGATGAGGCTTGTTTCGTCTAATAAATGCAGTGGATGACCCCCACTTACAACCGTTATTCCTTTCTCTTCCAAGCTTTCAACTTCTTTGCTTTCCTCACGAGGCTTTCCATCATTCACAGTGACTATCGCACCAAGTTTATGAAGTGCCAGTGCAGCTGCCATCCCGCTTTTTGCAAGACCCACAACAAGAACTGGTTTGTTCGTTAAAGCTGAAAAGGGCTTCATGTTAACCACACTCCAATATAAATCCCCATAATGGCGAACACCATTCCTAGTAACCAAAACGTCACAACCACTCGCCATTCAGACCAACCAACTAACTCATAATGATGGTGTAAAGGGCTCATTTTAAATACACGTTTACCTGTTGTCTTATACGAAATGACTTGAATAATAACGGATAGGGTTTCAATCACAAAGACGCCACCGATAATGATCAGCATTAATTCCATTTTAGTTAAAATTGCAATACCCGCTATCGCCCCGCCTAATGCTAAGGAGCCGGTATCACCCATAAAAACTTTTGCGGGATGGGCATTAAATACAAGAAACCCGAGTACCGCACCAGTAATCGCAGTTGAAAAAAGTGCTGCATCAATAAATCCAGCGCTCCACGCTAAGATCGCAAACGCGCCAAACGCAATGGCACCTGTCCCTGCTAAAAGACCGTCAAGACCATCTGTTAAGTTCACAGCGTTACTTCCTGCTAGCAGCATGACAACAACGAGAACTGCATAAAACCATCCTAGGTCAATGCCAATCTCTGTTCCTGGAATAGAGATCATCGTGTCTAAATCAATATAGAGCAGTCCAACGTAAAACAGTCCTGCAATAATGAGCTGACCGACTAGTTTTTGCTTAGACGTTAACCCTAGGTTATGTTTACGCGCGACTTTTAAATAATCGTCAAAAAAGCCAACGAGCCCGTAGCCAATTGTTACGAGCATCAACAATAGTAATTCAGGTGTAAACTCAAAAAAGACAAAGCCAATTAATAATGAGGTTACAAGAATGGACAAGACAATGACAATACCACCCATTGTCGGTGTACCACTTTTCTTTTGATGTGATTTCGGTCCTTCCTCACGAATACTCTGTCCGAACTTTAACCTTCTAAGGAAAGGAATAAAAATCGGCGAGAGTATGACCGCAAATAAAAAGGACACCGAGAGGACGATCAGTAACGTCCATTCTTCCATTTTAAGCGCCTCCTTTGACAGCCGATAACACTTGCTCCAAAGCAAGACGTCGTGATGCCTTTAGCAATACAACGGTGTCATGTTTCAAATGTGGTCGTATTAACGCGGCGACATCTTCGACTTTTTCTACGTAGTCAATCGCTACTGACCCATGCTGTTTCTTTAATTCATCGTAAATCCAAAATGCCTTTTCTCCGACACAGATAACATCGGTGATCGGTGCATCAATGGCTTCTGCTACACTTCGATGAAGAGCTTCTTCATCAGGTCCTAATTCATAAATATCTCCTAGTACCGCAATTCTCTTGTGAAAACCAGACATTGATTTTACCGTCTCAATTGCAGCTTTCATCGAACTAGGATTCGCATTATAGGCGTCGTTAATAAAGATCGAGCCTTCAGGACCTTCTACTCGTTCAAGCCTCATACCTGTAATCGCCGTTTGCGCTAGACGCGCTTTTATCAAGCTATCTGGTACACCTAGTCGCTGTGCGATCCACATGCCATACGCCGCATTTTTTACATTATGCTTGCCAAGTAGAGGCAAATGCCAAAACGATTCACCTAAAAACGAAAAGGTATACCCCTCGTTTGTTTGTTTCACGTCAGAAATGGTTTCTGTTGCAGCAGCGCCAAAACCAATTGAAATCGTTTCTTGCTGCTGAAACGATTCTAGCAACGGTTCATCTCCATCCATTACGAGCGCTCCGTTCGGTTTTAAACCATCTAGCATTTCCATTTTCGCTTTTGCGATACCTTCTCTTGAACCTAAATGTTCAATATGCGCTTCCCCAATATTTGTTACAATGCCCAAATCTGGTCGCGCTAGTTTGGAAAGAAGCGAAATTTCTCCTGCATGATTCATGCCCATCTCAACAACGGCAAATTTGCAGTCACGCGGCATTGAAAGCAGCGTCAAGGGCAAACCAATATGGTTATTTAAATTCCCAGCAGTACGATGGACATACGGTTCCCCACCTAAGAGTTGGAAAACAATATCTTTTGTTGTCGTTTTTCCATTTGAACCCGTAATGCCAATGACATAAGGATTAACAGCATCGCGATAAACTTGAGCCAGTTTTTGAAGCGCCACTAGCGAGTTTTCAACAAAATAAAGTTGAAAATCAGCAGGTAGCCACGTTGGGATGGGTTCATCCTCTTGCCAAATCGATCCTGTAGCGCCAGAATCGATAGCTGCTTGAAGATAATGATGACCATTAAAACGGTCGCCAACGAGCGGAATAAACAGCGCATGCTTCGCTTGTTTTCTTGAATCAGTTGTGACACATTCAAAAGATCGAACGTCCTGTTGAATGTTCACTTGTTTTGCAACGGATTCAACCATTTTTGATTCAATCATTTTACTCGCTCCTTTAACGCTGTCCTTGCCACTTCTCGGTCATCAAAGTACGTACGGTTTCGACCGATTTCTTGATACGTCTCATGTCCTTTTCCGGCTATGACAATAATATCATTTTTCTCGGCTTGATTCATGGCGTAATGGATCGCTTCCGTCCGATCTTCAATTAAACGATATTGATCACGATCGAGCCCTGCCGTCATGTCTTGCAAAATCATTGAAGGATTTTCCGTTCTAGGGTTATCAGACGTGAAAATCGTCTCATCTGCGTATCTTACCGCGATTTCTCCCATAACTGGTCGCTTCGATTTGTCACGATCTCCACCACAACCAACCACAACACGAACTTTGTTGCTTGCAAAGTCTTGAACCGTTTTTAATACATTTTCCAAGCTGTCCGGTGTATGGGCATAGTCTACAATGACGGCAAAATCCTGACCAGAGTCTATAGGCTCAAACCGGCCTGCAATTCCTGAGATGTGCGCTAACCCTTTTTGAATCGATGAAAGCGAGAATCCTGATACATATGCCGCAGACACTGCTGCTAACACGTTATAGACATTAAATAAGCCAATTAAACTCATTTTAATTTCGACCGATTCTCCGAAGACCGTAAGGGTAAAAGTCGTTCCGTTAGATTCAATGCGAACATCGGAAGCCATGATATCTGCTGGTTTTTTTATTCCATAAGTAATAATATCTGCTGTTGTCATTTGAATCAGTTGATCCGCCACTTGATCATCACTATTAAAAATGGCTGTTTTCCCATCATAAGTGTTACCAAGTTGTGAAAACAGTAAACTCTTTGCATACATATAGTGATCCATCGTTTGGTGATAATCGATATGATCTGGCGACAAGTTTGTAAAAATCGCAATATCAAAGTCACATCCACGCACACGCCCTAAGTGAAGAGCATGAGAAGACACTTCCATCAATGCTGTATCGACTTTTTGATCAACCATCGCTTGGAATCGTTGCTGCAATACGAGCGATTCCGGCGTCGTATTTTTCGTTTCAATCACTTCGTCGCCGACTTTCGTATACATCGTTCCAATCAAGCCCGTTGTGCGTTGTTCTTGTCTAAAAAGTTGATCTAAAATGTGCGTGACAGATGTTTTGCCGTTTGTTCCTGTTACACCAATCAATTGTAATTTTTTTGTCGGGTTATCATAAAATCGATTCGCAAGCTGTGCCATCACTCGCTTTGTATCACGAACGACAAATACAGGAATAGGCAGGTCAAGCTCCTTTTCTGCGATAATAGCGACAGCTCCATTGTCATACGCGCTTTTAGCAAAATCGTGTCCGTCTACCGTATAGCCATTAATACAGAAGAACAATGTTTTAGCACGCACTTCTCGAGAATCCATCTCTAAATGATCAATCTCAATCGCCGCTTCTTTCTCTTCCGCTATTTTTATGCCTCTAATTTGGTGAAGCAATTCTTCTAATTTCATTTTTTATTGCCTCCAACGTTCAACAATCAATCTTATCCACGTTTCTAGTTGTTTAAAGATGAATGAGTAATAAACACACGTCTTTTATTTTAGTCGTTCTCACTCGTTTTGTCACCCATATATACACGGATTGTTGAATCTTTTGGCACTCTAGAACCTGGTTCCGGGGCTTGACGAACGACGACATCCCCTTCTCCAGAGGCAGAAAGACGCAGTTCATAGTGCGATTCATAAATGTCTCTTGTCGTTCGACCAAGTAGATTCGGAACTTCCACTAAACCTTCTTCATCCCAAGTTAATTTTTTTTCAATTTGATCGTTTCGTTTTTCTACACCCATCGCTTCTAAACTATCGCCAATAATTTTACCGCCAATTGGTGCCGCAACTTGACCTCCATACTGTAAGGGAGCAGTCGCGTTATCAATCGCAACATAAACGATAATTTCCGGGTCATCCATAGGTGCAACGCCAAGAAAAGAAAGAATGTAATTGTTTTCTAAATAGCGACCGTCTTTTGCTTTTTGTGCGGTTCCCGTTTTCCCCCCAACACGATACCCATCAACAAACGCTTTTACCCCAGACCCTTGCGCAACGACGTGTTCCATTGCATAGCGAACTTGCTCAGATGTTTCTGGCGAAATGACTTGTCGTTTCATCACCGGGTTCGTACGTTCCACTACTTCTCCCGTTACATCATCAACCCATTCTTTGGCGATATAAGGCTCATACAAATAGCCCCCATTTACCGCTGCTGCAACGGCCGCAACTTGTTGGATTGGCGTCACTGCCACCCCTTGACCGAAAGAAGTCGTCGCTTGCTCTAGCGGTCCTACTCGATCACGATTAAACAAAATTCCTTTTGCTTCTCCTTGTAAGTCAACGCCTGTTTTTTGCCCGAAACCAAAGTCTTCAATATAGTCAAACAATCGATCTTTCCCTAAACGCTGCCCGAGCTCGACAAACCCAGGGTTACAGGAATTTTGCACGACTTCTAAAAACGTTTGCGAACCGTGGCCTCCTCGTTTCCAACAATGAAGCTTTGTACCTGCCACATCCACATACCCTGGGTCATAAAAATGATCGTTATCTAAATCTACAAGATCTTCCTCTAGTGCTGCCGCTAAGGTGATTAACTTAAACGTTGATCCAGGCTCATACTGCATCCATACTGGTTTGTTTTGATTGTAAATTTCTGCAGGAACGTCGCGATAATTTTCAGGATTAAAGTGGGGACGACTGCTCATCGCTAAAATTTCCCCGTTTTTCGGATTCATGGCGATCGCCATAGCCCCGTCAGGATCGTACTTTGCTTCGGCAATATCCAACTCTCGTTCCATAATCGTTTGCACTTCACTGTCAATCGTTAATTTTAAATTTAATCCGTTAATCGGCGCTGTATATTCATCTGCCAAATTCGGCATCTTCGTATTTTTTGCTGTTGAATAAAACGAAACGTAGCCTTCTTTTCCTTTTAGTTTATCATCGTATACGTATTCAAGTCCTGTAAGTCCTTGATTGTCAATGCCAGCAAATCCTAAAACATGTGACAAGTAACTACCAAACGGATAGTGGCGCTTTGAATCTTCGGCAATGTAGATGCCTTCTAAATTTAACAGTCGAACTTCTTGCGCTACTTTTTGATCCATTTTCCGACCTTCTGGCCGAATGTATACTTTACTTTCTCTCTTCGTAATAGTTTTGTAAATCTCTTCTTGATTCCCTTTTAATACAGAGGCTAATTTCTCTGCAGCATCAACAGGATCTGTAATTTGTCTAGGAAACGCCACAATCGAAGGCGTACTAATATTCGTTGCGAGTTCTACACCATCACGATCCAGTATGTCTCCTCTTTTTGGTTGGAACGGAATGTCTCGACCCCAAGAATCCTCTGCTTTTTCTGTTAACCATAATCCTTGTCCGAACTGCACATATCCTAAACGCGCTCCAATTACTGTAAACACAACAAATCCTACAGCAAATAACAATAGAAGCCGTTTTCTAACGGTCACATTTGAAACTCGCACGGCTCTTCCCCACCTTCTATTCATTAGCATCCTGTCCTATGGTTAACCCTATGAGGCAATCACTAAATTTAGAACGAGCTGTCTGTGAACAACTAAATAAGGGCTTTTACAAAAAAAGACCCCGAGATTAGGAATCTCGAGGTGTTTATCGGTTTCTTAAACTTAAATTGACTACATTTACTCATCACTTGCGTCTTCTTCGCTCGCTTCGGTTTCCTCTTCCGTCTCATCTACCTCTTGTGGCGGCGTTGATTCAAGGGTTACGGAAACAGCATCTCCTTCAGCTATCGCTGTGCCTGCAATCGGTTCTTGCTGAACAACATAGCCACTGCCTGAGTAATCTAACTCTAAATCAAGTAAATGGACCATTTTTAATACGTCTCTTCTTGACCATCCGCTCATATCAGGAATGGTTTTTTCATCACCATTTGTAATAAGAATGACGGTTTCATCTTCTAGTAATCGCGTACCGGCTTCCGGTTCTTGATGTTCGATTGTATCCCCGTCACCGATTACAACGACATCTTTGTCCGCAAGGGTTTCGGTCGCTTGAGACGTCCGTTCTCCAATTGCTTCAATCATATGGAACCCTTGATCTTCTGCTTCTTCTTGTAATTCTTCGTCATTCGGCTCTAAGTCAAGGTACGCCATACTACTTTGCATTACGGCATTAAAAATAGTCGACACAGGGTCATTTCCAGATTGATCTGAGCTTAAATTAGGCTTTGTTACGGATACGTAGACAACGATATCCGGATCGTCATATGGAGCCATTCCAAGAAACGAATACAAATACTGACCGTTCCCTTTTAAATAGCCACCTTGTTCAGCAATTTGCGCGGTCCCAGTTTTTCCAGCTACCTCAAGACCTTGAATATTGTATTTATTTCCTGTTCCGTGCTCTTCTGTTACAACGCCACGGAGCAAGTCACGTACGTGAGCAGCCGTTTCTGCTGAGATCGGCTCTCCCACCACTTCACTTTCTCCTTGTTGCAACGATTCACCCTCTTCATCACGGATCTCTTGGACGATATACGGTTTCATCATCGTGCCACCATTGGCAATTGCCGTCGCTCCTTGAATAAGCTGAATCGGCGTCATCGTCGACGTTTGTCCAAACGCTGTTGTTGCAGCATCAAGCCGTCTTCCTTTTTCAAGTCGACCAGGGCTTTCTTGGTCAAGGTCAATGCCAGTTGGCTGTGAAAAGCCGAATGCTTCTAAGTATTGATAAAATGGTTCGATCCCTAAATCTTCTAAAACAAGCTTAGACATTAACACATTAGATGAACGATGGAACCCTTCCTCATACGTGATCTCCCCCCAACCGTCAGGGTTAACGTCGTGGATCTTACTGTTCATGTCAATTTCATAATTACCAGATTTAAACATTTGCTCATCATTAAAATATCCTTCTTCAATGGCCGCAGCAACGGTAAACATTTTCAAGGTTGAACCTGGCTCAACCGCGTCGGTAACTGCGTAATTCAAATAATTTTCAATTTGTCCGTATTGGTTCGGATTGAAACTCGGACGGTTTGACATCGCCAAGATCTCGCCTGTATTTGCGTCCGCAGCAATTGCGGTCATTTTTTCTGGCGCATATTCTAATTCTACTTGAGACATCGCTTGTTCCATTGAGGCTTGAATTCTTGTATCAATGGTTAACTGAATATCAGCTCCATCTTGAGGCAACGTAATATTTTCCGCTGGTGAATTCACTTTGCCTAATCGACTATATTCAATTGCGCCATCCTCTGAAGCTAAATACTCATCTAATCGACCTTCTAAACCGATATTATTGATTTCTTCATTGACACTCTGTTGACCAATCACATGAGAAGCAAACGTTTGTTTCGGATAATAACGGCGTGTCGTTTCTTCCATTTGAATGCCTGGTAACTGTAGTTCAACAATGTCTTCCTTTGTTTCATACGGCAAGTATCGAGACGTTGGCCCTAATTCAATTTGATAGCGTCCTTCTTCTTTTCCTTTGTTCAGCATGCTCGCCAATTCATCCACTTCTAATTGAACATAAGGAGCCAGTTGCTCAGCTGTTGCCTCGGTATCTTTGATATAATTTCCTTCGCCTTGATTTTCTGACAATACCGCAAGCACATGATAGGCTGGAACATCCTCAGCTAACACGCTTGCATTTCGGTCTAAAATGGAGCCTCGCTCACTCGGCAATACTTCCGATTGGTTGTAACGCTCTTCTGCCATTGCAACCAAATCATTTCCTTTTACTTCTTTTGCAAGTTGTATATAAGCGATTCGCCCTACTAAAACAGCAAATACCGCTAAGAAAATAAACAGTAGGACAACAGCTCGCTTGTTTGTAACGGCGCGTTTTATTTCCAATTCGGTTCCTCCTTTAAAAATCTAAAGAAAAAACTAGTTCAAATTTGAACTAGTCATGGTTGCATCCCCATCTCTTTCGCTCGACGCATGACATTCACTGGCGCACTCTCTTCAGCAAGGATTGTTTTTAGCCCATCATTTTCCATTGTCAACTCGGTTACTCTCGTTTGTTCACTTTGAACAGACGTGCTTAATCCGTAAATGTTCGAGTAATTATGTACAATCAAACACAGCATAGCAAATACAACGATTGCGAACAACGTGGCAATCATTTTTTCACCTAGTGTAATTCTTGCACGGTAACGAATGACTTGTTTTTCCTTTTGAATCGGGCGTTCCTGTGGCTGTGTGTACGATTGTCTAGCTAACATCCTTTATCCTCCTTTTAATCGTGCCTACCTTTTTTCAATCACACGTAATTTCGCTGAGCGAGAGCGATTATTTTCATTCAGCTCTTCGTCTGACGCAACAATGGGTTTTCTCGTCACTAATTTGAATGGCGCTTGCTTATCATCTGGTATAATCGGTAATCCTTTTGGCAAATCAGGAATCGACGTCTTCTCTTTAAACACTTGTTTACACAAACGGTCTTCAAGAGAGTGAAACGTAATAACCGCTATGCGCCCACTTGGCTTTAACAACTGGAGCGCATCAACAAGAGCGTCTTCAAATGCACCTAATTCATCATTAACGGCAATGCGGATCGCTTGAAACGTTCGTTTTGCCGGATGACCTCCAGCCCGACGAGCAGGAGCTGGAATCGCATCTTTTATAATCTCAACTAATTCATCGGTTGTCTCAATTGGAGCTTTTTCTCGCACTGCTTCAATTTTTCTCGCAATTTGTTTAGCAAATTTTTCTTCCCCATAGCGAGAAATAATCGCCATCAATTTTTGAAAGGTCCACTCATTCACAACTTGTTTAGCGGTCAGCTCTGCACGCTGATCCATCCGCATATCGAGTGGCGCGTTTTGATGGTAGCTAAACCCTCTTTCCGCTTCATCTAATTGCGGAGAAGAGACACCTAAATCAAACAGAATCCCATCTACTTCATGAACACCATGCTCTGCTAACTCGTCTTTCAAAAAACGAAAATTACTTCGGATGAATGTCACTTTATGGAGCTGATCTTGCAACACTTCTTTTGCATGATTAATTGCTTTTTCATCTTGGTCAAACGCATACAGATGGCCTTGATCAAGCTGCTCAACAATTCGTTTCGAGTGACCTGCACCACCTAAGGTACAGTCCACGTAGATTCCATCTTTTTTAATGTCCAATTGTTGAACCGATTCTTCTTTTAACACAGTTGTATGTAAAAACATCTTGCACCTAATTCCTTTTTTCAATTTGCTTTAGAGCTATAGATCAAAGTCAACGAGATTCTCCGCAATTTCTGCGAAAGAGTCTTCCGAGTCTGACACATAGTCTTCCCAAAGAGACTTACTCCATACTTCTACTCGGCTTGACACGCCTATGACTACACACTCTTTTTCTAATTTAGCATACTCTCGTAAGTGATTCGGAACATTTATTCTTCCTTGTTTATCCAATTCACACTCTGCAGCACCTGAAAAAAAGAATCGAGTGAACGCACGGGCATCTTTTTTAGTAAAAGGGAGTTCTTTTAATTGGCCTTCAAGCTTGTCCCACTCTGCTTTTGGATAGACAAATAAGCAGTGATCCAAGCCTCTTGTTACAACAAACGAAGCGCCGAGCGGTTCTCTGAATTTGGCAGGAACGATCATGCGGCCTTTATCATCAATGGTATGCCGATATTCGCCTAAAAACATACGCTGCCAACCTCCCACCACTTTCTCCCCTAAACTTACCACAAACCCCCACTTTGTACCACTCTGAAGTGCACATTTCCACGAAATAAAAAAAAATCCTGCATTCCTACAGGATTTTCCGTTGATTTTTTTATTGACAAGCACTGACAGGATTAGATGTAAATTAAAAGGTGACGATATGAATCTCCATCTAATTCATCTATGAAGCGTTGGATGCTGTCGGTCCCTGCAAGGTTTAACAGAATAATTGGGTTTAAAATTCGTTCTTGCAAACTAGAAAAAGGATGCAACCAGCGAATTGCTTCATCATATTTTCTCAATTCTGTTTCGTAGCGACGGTTCATTTCTTTATTCATAAATGCTTTGAGACGAACTAATTGATCTTCTATGAAGGCTTTGTTTTTTAAACTTAGGTCATAAACCGTTGGATCCATTTCTTTCGCCAGCTCTCGTAACGGAAGATGAGCGACTTCCATTTGCTGCTGGGCACGCTGAATCTCCTCTTCAATCTCAAATGAATGCTGGCGATCAAGCCATTGTTGCTTTAACTGTGGACCATTCCCGTTAATGTAGGCTGCAGGGTCTTCGTTTTTGTCGGCTAAATGTTTTTCAACAGATCTTGGTACAATCGTTGCTGAAAATCGTTGCACAACAGGCGTCATATTAAATTCAAAGCATGAGAAGCAATCTTTTAACGCGCCCCAATACGCAATCTCTCCTGGTCCGCCTACAAAAGCAAGCGAAGGCAACAACCATTCTTGCATAAGCGGCCTTGTTACTACATTGTTGCTAAACCTTTCAGGATGTTCATCAAGTTCTGCTAGTAATTCCGATTTCGAGAATCGTATTGACGTTTCTGCAATGTAAAAGATCTCGTCACTATAGTTAAGTCGATGACGTTTTCCATCGACTGTATAAAAAAGATGGGCATTGTCTTGATCTGTATCAATCGGTTTCTGATAGCCTTGCTCTGCAAATCGAGTTTCTCCATCGATGTAAGCCGTTTGCAAGTCTTCCACACGATCAATAAGGCTTTTGAAAAATGGCTTTTCAATGGCTCTTAACGCTTCATCATCACTATCTAAATAAAGCAAGCCTTCTTCTGCAAACAAGTCGTGCATCATCGTCATAAAAAAGTCGACATATGTACGGGCATGTTTTGCATGATGGTCAACTTTTCCTTTTAATTCAGCCGTATGGCTCGTTTCGGGTAGCGCTGAAAATAACTCACTAATTAGGTCGTGTAGTTCCGCTTGTGGTAAAACCTTTTTGGAAGCAGATGTCCCATCCACTTCATCCGCAAGCAATCGTTTTTTCCATTTCGTTGCTTCAGGTCTATAGATTGTTCGCACTTCATCCAAATCATGGTCTTCCCCTGCAATCCAAAATAACGGTACAACGGGACGGCCTAGCTTTTTTTCATAGGATTTCGCAAGTACAATGACGGTGATTGCTTTATAAACACTGTATAAAGGGCCAGTAAATAAGCCAGCTTGCTGTCCACCTACAACAACCATCGCATCTTCTTGCTTTAATTTATGTAATTGCTCCTCGATTTTTTTTCGATTCGGAAGGCTCTCCATATTCCGTTCCAAATACGTAATAACATCTTGTTTATGCGTAAAACGACGGTCCGTTAAATCTTGACATCGTTTTTGTAACCATTGCTTATCCGATGGGATGTAAGAAAAAAAGTCAGCCATTTGCTCTTGACTTTTCTCATAATCGGCGGCGAAGCCTTTTAAGGTATTCTCACTAAGCTCCTCAATTTTCATAGCAAATCTTCTCCTCATCAGCCATTTTCCATATCCGCTTACCATCATAGCAAAAACAGGTGACACAACCAAATAAGTTGCTTCATCATCTCCTATTTGTACATCGCTTGCTTTCCTTGCAACAGCTCGTACAATAAAGAAAGCAGCGGAATTGGAAGTTGACGTTCTTGCCCTTTCTTTAACAGGTATCCAACAATTCCATCCAACTCTAGCGGGCGTTCTTGTCGTAAGTCCGTTAACATCGACGATTGATTTTCTTTCGTTTGTTCGCAAATGCGCTTTACTTCTCGCCACTTTTCATCTCGATCACATCGGTTTAACACCAGCATCACTTCTAAAAAACACCGCTCCATCACTTGCTCATAAAAAGGATTGGCGATTAATGCTCCATTTTTTACGTTTAATAATGCCGTTAACGGATTGATGCACGCATTCATAATTAACTTTGATTCTAGCATATCTTTATAGTCGTTCTGCCAC
Organism: Alkalihalobacillus sp. LMS6; assembly: GCF_024362765.1. Taxonomy (NCBI): domain Bacteria; kingdom Bacillati; phylum Bacillota; class Bacilli; order Caryophanales; family Bacillaceae; genus Alkalihalobacillus; species Alkalihalobacillus sp. LMS6. Next base: position 2,259,814 of record NZ_CP093302.1, read on the forward strand.
ACAAACGATAACCGATTGGGTGCAATAAGAGTAGTGAAGTCAAGCGTTCCACCTGCAAATCCATTACGAAAAGCAGCGATTTTCACTCTCCCCTCCCCTTTCACAGAAACAAGATTAGGTTTATCTACGTCTTTCAGTAATCCATATTCAACAATTCCAACGTAGACAGGCTCTGAAAGCTGTTCAATAGTTTGCAAGTGCTCCATTCCATTTTGCAAAAATAGCCAGTTTGTCCCCTTTACATCAAGCCTACGGTATTCTTCTACTACCTGCTTAACTTGGTAGGACTTCACACAAACAATAATGACATCATACGTTTCGTTTAACGACCTGTTTATCAAGAAGTCCCTCGCATTAAAGTCTTGGTCTTTTCGCTTCACGTTAACCCCGTCTGCTTCTATGAGAGCAGCAGTTTGTTTGCTTCGCATAAATAAAGACACGTCAACCTCTTCACTTCGTAGCGTTGCAGCTATAAACAATCCAACTGCACCCGCTCCGATCACAGCAATTTTCATCCTTCCACCACCACTACTTTTTGAATACTTCCCATTATACGTGGTGATCGTTGATTTTTAAATTGACAAACATGTTTGTTTTTAATGCGCTTCCATTCAATTTATAGTAAAATAAAGAAGAACACATCAGTGGAGCAGGAGGTTTTATACACAATGATTAAAGTTGAACGACTACTAATTAATTATAAGACTTTAGAAGAGTTTAGGAATTTTCGTGATTATGGCGCAGCTGAGCTTTCGATGAAAGATGATTTAAATCAAAGCATCGTTGAGAATGATAGCGAGTCTCCTTTTTATGGCATTTATTACGGGAAAAAACTTGTTGCACGGATGAGTCTGTATCAAATTGACGGAAACTTCGATCAGTATTTTGACCCTCCACAAGATTATCTAGAATTATGGAAGCTTGAAGTGCTAGAGCCTTATCGCGGTCAAGGGTACGGACGTGCCTTAATTGATTTTGCTAAAAGCTTTGAAATTCCGGTTAAAACAAACGCCCGCCAAAGCACAGGCGAATTTTGGTCAAAGCTCGGTTTTGAACCGATTACGTATCAAGAAGAGCGTGACCGTGGCGAAAGTCCTTACGTTTGGTTCCCTTCCGGCGTATTTGAACAAAAGAAGCCAAAACCGAAACAAACACAATCCCAAGAATAAGAAAAAACAGCCTCGTGTTTTCACGCGGCTGTTTTATAATGTCTTTTCAAGCAAACTATGATTGGTTAACTTCCGAGCACGATCCATAATTTCTAGAAGAGAGCGATAGTCCTGCGTGATGACATTCTTTTCTTTCTCTACTTTTTCGAGCTTTTCTTTTAGCATTTCATTTTCCGCTTTAAGCATGCTTGCATCGTCAACATCTTGCTTTGCTTTCATTGATTGTAAGTAATCAATGACTGCATCTAAGTCTAATGGCTTTTCTTGTAAAACCTCTTCTACATGATCAATTGGTGCTGCTTGAATTTCTTCTGGCTCATGCTGATACACCATTTCTGAATCTGACTTTGCTTTTTCCTTCTTTAATACCGTACGTTTTTTCTTCGCCATATTTACTTCTGCTGTATATTTTTTTCGGATTGTTGAATTCCATCTAAATCCACACGCTGCACTCGTTCGAGAAAGTGCGTCTGCAACTTCTTCAAATGCTGCTAGCTGCGTACTTCCTTCCCTAATATGACGCAATACGGTGTCAGCTAAAAGTAAATCATCTTCATGCGACCATGCATCTTGACGATTTGCCGTCATGTTTAGCCCCTCCCTTTCCTTATCCACTTAAACCGTAGTTAAGTCTATGCTCCAATTTACAGAAATAGACGTTTCTATTAAAACATCATCTCCAAGTCTACTCTTGCTTATACAAAAAAAAAGAAAGCCATCGAATGGCTTTCTTTTTATTTTGAAGCTACTTTTTCACCTTTGTAAGAACCACACTCTTTGCAGACGCGGTGAGAAAGTTTGTACTCTCCACAATCTGGGCATTCTACCATACCTGGTACTTCTAGTTTAAGATGCGTACGACGCTTCGCTTTTCTAGTCTTAGATGTTCTTCTAAATGGAACTGCCATGTTTATTACACCTCCTTAAAATTAAGTCGAAGAATAGCGCTTATTTTCCATCAAAGAATTTCGCCAAGTCTGCTAGCCTTGGGTCAATTTGGTCACTGTTCTTCTCATCTGAAACCAATTCCCAATCCTTCCCAGAAGAAGGAGCAGGTGTTTCGGTTGGTTTATCAGCGAACACTTGCATAGGAATTTCTACAAGAATGCGCTCTTGTATCATATGAGATAAATCAATCACATCACCCGCATACGTGAAAACATCTTCTTCTCTTAAATGGGAAGGAGGCATTTCACCTTCTGGGACAAAATGAGCTTGACCTTTTATATCATATGGCCATTCGACATCCGCTAATGTTCGGGAACAAGGTAAAACCAAATGCCCCTTCACAGCAAAATCAAATGAAAACACGTTTCGACTTGCATTTGCTGTCCCTTTAAAGGAAACAGGACTTGCGGCTCGAACATCCTGGTGTTCTTTTAATTGATCTTCCAACGTTACATTTTCATCAAAATGAAACGATTCATTTCGCGCTTGTTGAAGAGCTTGAACGGTCCATTTCATGTATCCTCACCTCATAGGCAACAAAAATCATTATAAGTCTCAACGACAGGAATGTCAACCTTATTTCTTTACAGCAAAAGCCTTTTATTCTCTGCCGTTATTCTTGTATAATGTAGCCACAGACGACTAACATTTAGTTTATCACGAGAACGTTTTTCATGCAAAAAAAGGAGGGTTTGAATGAAAGCCGTCGGTCTTGTAGTTGAATATAATCCGTTTCATAATGGTCATTTGCATCACGTGTTAAAAGCAAAAGAAGATACACAAGCGGACGTAGTAGTAGCCGTTATGAGCGGATCATTTTTACAAAGAGGAGAACCAGCACTACTTTCTAAACGGGTTCGAGCGGAAATGGCGCTCCGAACAGGCGTTGATGTTGTAGTTGAACTACCTTATGGATACGCGGTTCAAACCGCTCCCTATTTCGCAGAAGGTGCGGTTCGAATTCTGTCAGCGTTGTGCTGCTCCTCGCTTCACTTCGGCAGTGAAGAAGGGGAAATCAAGCGTTTTACAGATCTTGCGACTTTTATCCGTACCCATAAGGCTGAATATGACGCTTATGTACGACACTATTTAAAACAAGGCGATTCATACCCTAAAGCAAGCGCCGAGGCCTTTTCATCTTTAGTTGGTTCTGACAAGCAGCTACCGTTAAACCAGCCAAATAATATTCTTGGGTTCCATTATGTTCAGCAACTCTATGCCCAACATACATCAATGCAAGCTTTTACAACAAAACGTATTGTAGCAAACTATCACGACGAAGATCTCGGAACCCATTCAATTGCAAGCGCCACAAGTATTCGCCACGCGCTTAACCAAAACAAAACAACTGAACACGTTTTACCTCCTTATTCACGATTATTGTTAGACAATTATAAAGAAGAACATGGTCAGTTTCACTTTTGGGAAGCCTATTTTCCTTATCTCAACTATCAAATTTTAACCCGCAGCCCTGAAGAGTTAAAAGAGATTGCTGAATGTGAAGAAGGCTTGGAATACCGATTAATTGAGACTGGAAAAGTAGCAACCACTTTTCAAGACTGGCTCAATCGATTGAAAACAAAACGGTATACGAGCACAAGGCTACAACGTTTGTTTGTCCATTTATTAACTGGAACAACGAAAAAACAAGTCGAAGCAGCACGTTTAGAAGCCGACCATTCTTACATTCGTTTACTTGGCATGAGTCAAAAGGGAAGACAATACTTAAATGAGCATAAAAAAAGCTTCACCCTCCCTATCATTACCAGAGAAGCTGAACTAAAGCATTACGGTACATTAGGTGCTCTTGACCAACGAGCAACAAATTGCTATTGGTTAACAAAACCAGCATCCCTTCATGCAAACACGATCGAGCGTGAATTTAAAGCGACACCAGTTTACATAAAAGATGAATAACACTGGAACACAATGTTCATCTCTCTCATTTAAAATCGTCGCACAACCCTTAGCTTGGATCAGTGCGACGATTTTTTTAACCCGTACTATTCATCTTGTAAGGTTTCTAAAAAGCTCAATGCTTCTTCAAACGTTTGAATTGGCACAATTTCCATATCTGTGTTAATGGATTCAGCCGCTGCACGTGCATCTTCATAATTATTTCCACTTGTTGGGACGAGGAAATAGTCCGCTCCTGCTCGATCGGAAGCGACTACTTTTTGGTTTGCACCACCGATGGACCCTACGTCCCCATCTTCATTGATCGTTCCTGTTCCAGCAATTTGATAGCCAGCAGTTAAATCAATATCTTCTAATTGACTATATACTTCCAATGCGAAGATAAGACCCGCTGAAGGCCCCCCTATTGCCCCTGCAGCAATGTCGACTTCTGGAGTAAAGGTCGTTGTTCGAACCGTTTCTACTGATACTCCTACGCCAACGCGGTCACGATCCATGTTTAACTCGTCCGGAAACGAAGAAAATTCAAGGTTTTTCATAAGGGTTTCTTCTTCTCGTTCAAACGTCAGTGTGACAATATCCCCTTCAGAATACATCGCTAGTGTATCAATCAGCGCTTCACTTGTCTCAATGGCTTCCCCATCAACGTGGGTAATAATGTCACCAGGCTCCAGCTGTTCATCAGCGGACATGCCTTCAGTGGTACCTACAACATAGACGCCGGTATATTCAATCTCCACTTCCCCAGCTTCAGATGCTTGAAAGGCTGCAATTTTTGCATCATCTTGAGAGTTTGACATTAACAACTGTTGTCGCTGGTCATATTCTTCATCTGTCATACCAGACGGTGCTGGATTCAGAGACCGAAATTCACTAAACCACGACCACGCCATTAATGCCGGTGTCGCTTTTGCACTTCTCACTGTCGTTAACATAAACGTTCCTTCATCATCTTTATTTCCATCTCTTACATCGACCATCTCTTCTACAGATTGCGCCAATCCTGGTTGACTATAATAGTACGGCAGTTCAAGACGAACGATTACAAGTAAGACAACGACAAGGACGAGCCATTTTACCCATGGAAATGACTTTCGCTTTTGTTCCATTCTTTACCTCCACTGCTTCATTCTATCCTTTATTTCAGGCAATACGTTTTGGCATGCCTGCTCACCCTGTTCAATCAGTGTCTCCGTTTCGGAAAAATCTAACGGAGAAGAATGTTTAATAATTGGACGAATCATAATGTCCCCTTGTTCCTTTTGTTTGCGAGCTAGTTCTCTACCCATAATATCCATCGTTTGCATAACAATTTCATGAATAGACGGCGTTTTTAAATGGGAACGAAAAAAAGATACGTCCACGCCAATAATAATGTCGGCACCCATTTCGCGCGCCACCGACACAGGCACGCGTTCCACCACTCCACCATCAACAAGTAACTGGTCGCCCCATTTGACCGGTACAAAAATACCTGGAATCGACATGCTCGCTCGGACTGCTTTTGCCACATCGCCATCAGCTAGAATGACTCGATTTCCAGTTAACAAATCTGTCGCCACGACCCGAACCTCTTTATTGAGCTCTTTAAACGTTTTTTGCTTCGCTAATATCCGTACTAAACTTTCAATCTTATCACCCGCAATTAGCCCTTGCCTGGAAACGGTAAAATCTAAGTAAAATTTATTTTTAAATAGCTTTGCAAAACGCTCCATATGCTCAATGGAATGACCGACTCCATACATCGTTGCTACAAGAGCACCCATGCTACTTCCTGCGAGAAAATCGATGTGAATCCCCGCCTTCTCAAGTGCACGTAGTACGCCAATATGCGCAAAACCTCGTGCGCCACCAGAGCCTAATGCAAGTCCAATTCTAGGGCGATTCGCTTCCACATGAGCCCCTCCTTTTCTCCTGATGCACTTCCTTACATCTGCTTTTAATCTTATGGTCTAAACAAAATCCGTATGCGTATATTTATAGGGACATGCTTTTGTTTGCCAGCCACAGTAAAGGAGTCCTGAATGCATGCATGAAGCGCGAAAAAGCTCACTTATTAAATCCGCCATCTTTGCTATGGCAGCAATTATTTTAGCTCTCTCACTCGTTCTTTTCCCGAAAGAGGCTCTTGACGCATCCACACGCGGACTAGATATGTGGTGGAACGTTGTCTTTCCATCATTATTGCCTTTTTTTATTGTATCAGAACTACTTATCGGATTTGGCGTTGTCGCTTTTCTCGGCGTTGTTCTTGAACCGCTTATGCGCCCCCTTTTTAAAGTACCGGGAATTGGTGGCTTTGTTTGGGCGATGGGGCTTGCAAGCGGAAACCCTGCTGGCGCTAAATTAGCTGTGCAAATGCGTAAACTTGGAAAGATTACGCGTATTGAGGGAGAACGGCTTGCAGGCTTTACCAATTCTTCTAATCCTTTATTTATTTTTGGCGCAATCGCCGTAGGTTTTTTTCATAATCCAGCATTAGGAATGATTTTGGCACTTGCTCATTATGTTGGCAATTTATTTGTTGGTTTCTTATTTCGCTTCTACGGAAAAGAAACGGAAACGTTACCTCTTATACGTGGCAAGAAGCGTTTACACATTACTGATGCATTCGCGGCCCTCCACCAAGAACGGATAAAGGATGGCAGAACGATTGGAAAACTACTTGGAGATGCCGTTCGATCATCCATTGAAACGTTGCTGTTGATTGGTGGATTTATTATTTTGTTCTCCGTTTTAAATCAATTATTAAGCTTATTAGGGGTTATCACAATTATTGCTTTTTTCGTCAGTCATCTTTTTGGCCACATTGGTCTGTCTCCAGAACTAGCTCACGCTTTTATTTCTGGTTTATTCGAAATCACAATTGGGGCGCAAATTGTTAGTGAAACAACATCGGCTGATTTTTTATCTCAAATTATTGTTGTTTCATTTATTCTTGGCTTTGGCGGATTCTCTATTCAAGCACAAGTAGCCAGTATACTTGCTGAATCGGACATACGCTTTCGCCCATTTCTTTTAGCACGGTTGGTACAAGGCGTTGCAGCAGCTGGTCTTGTCGTTGTTTTTTATCATTTATTATATAAACCGTTAACAGATGAAGTGAGCGGTCCTGACAGTAGGATGCTCCCAACATTTGCAGAAACTGTATGGCATGCGTTTCTTGACTGGTCACCATACATAACATTTTTCTTCCTAAGCTTGTTTATCGTACTCAAAATCCCTCACGTAAAAAAAGACGATCGCTTAAGCTAGAAACCTAATGAGTTGGACACTTCTATTGCGTTAGGCGACGATCCCTTATTCTTTTGCATACACACGGTTTAACGCGTCAGCCACAGCCGCGGGCACGAGCGAGGACACATCTCCGCCGTAGCTCGCCGCTTCTTTTACGATCGTAGAGCTCACATAACTATATTCAGGTTTTGTCATTATAAAAAGCGTGTCCACATCTGGAACAATGGTTTTATTCATTGCAGCAATATTATGTTCGTAATCATAATCCGTGCTCGAGCGTAACCCCCGTATAATGGCTGAGGCGCCGTTATTTTTTGCGTAATCAACAAGTAAACCTGTAAAAGGCTCCACTGTTAGATTAGAGATGTGAGCTGTTGCTCGTTTTAATAATTCAACCCGCTCTTCTAAGGAAAAAAGCGGCGTTTTTTTACTGTTTACAGACACAACAATGATTAATTCGTCAAACTGATTTGCCGCTCGTTCAAATAAATCAATATGTCCATTTGTAACTGGATCAAAACTACCTGAACTAACTGCTTTCCTCAACTACATTCACCCTTTCATATATCGTTATTTTGGTTTCTCCATATCGTTCCGAGCGAATAATAGATAAATGTTCAAAATGAGGCAGTTCGCTTGATGCGGCTGTTTCACAAACGATGAGGCCTCCTCGCTCCAAGACCTCACTACCATTAATTTTTTCTAATGCATCTTTTATGTATAACTCTGCCTTAGCATATGGAGGATCAATTACTATTAGTTGAAAGGTTTCACCGCGGCTAATAACTGCTTTTAGACCTCTCAAACTGTCATTTTTATAAACAGTTGCTTTATCACTTAATTTTGTATGGGTTAAATTCGTTTGAATCGTTTGCACGGCTTGATGTTGCGCTTCAATAAAAAATCCTTTATCCATCCCTCGGCTTAACGCTTCAATTCCAAGCGCTCCACTGCCTGCAAACAAATCAAGCACTTGTCCCCCCTCAAAATAAGGGCCAATCATATTAAAAATTGATTCTTTCACTTTATCTGTTGTTGGCCTTGTTTGTTTACCAGGAACAGGCTTAAGTTTTAATCCACCTTGTTCACCTGAGATTACCCTCACATTATCACCCTATCCTATGAATTAATGAATACATGTATAACGCATGCGTTTCTTGTACATACTAAATCTAGCAACACAGATCGTGTTGCGACAACCGCGGAGAAGACTTACATTTCCCCATAAGATCTTCCTCCGGTTTCTCCTCTCCCATTGCCATGTGGATCATGGCAAGGCATTCTTCTTCGTGAAGAATGCCTTTTTTTATCGACACTCGTCCAAAGACATGGTATGATGCAAGCGATTCTAGAGAAGGAAGTAGGAAGAAAAGATGAACCAACGCGTCATTAAACTAGGTAATGGTCACGCTGATTTCTTTGAACTGATGGAACTTGCGTCATCAAACAAAGCTCGTTTACTTGCTTGTTTTCAGCTTCAAACGTTAGAAGACCGCTTGTCTCTCGGCATTGTTTTCAAGCCTGCTCGTCATCCGTCTACCTTTATGCCCATTTACCTTTGTCTTGAAGGCTTTAAACCAGATAGTAAAAGAGTACAACAATTTACAGCCTTTGCACACCAAGAAGACCTCACTGTCCATACAGTTGCTGTAAAGGCACTTAACCAATTTTTTGATGAAGAGCAATATGCTCGTTACCTAATCGGACTGTTACGATCACAGCGAGTTATCCCCCCTATGAGTTAAAAAATAAACCAGACGAACGTCTGGTTTAAATCCCTAGCTTATAATCATATTCTTTCGCTTTATCAGGCTTTGCATCTTCATACTCGGTATTCACGAACGGTCGCATAGAAGGCTTCACATCAGTCACAAAATGAAACGACTGCAATTTATCAATAATGTCGTCTACTTTCTCTTGATCACAGTAGAACACGACATACTTCATTTTTTTTGATACGTATTGAACATGGCCAAAGCGTCGTAACTGCCTTGCATACTTTAGTGATGTAAGCCAAACAACAATCCCTTGACGACTTGGACTTAACATAGCTCATACCCCTCTTTTTAAAAAATCATTACTTTATTTTACCACAATTTTCTTTTTTTATGTAAAAGAATGTAGCTGCGTTATCCGCAACTACATCCACCACCAGAACCACATCCACCACTACATGACATCGAATCAAAAAATGGATTTCCAGTTGGTACTTTAATTGATGGCGAAACCGTATGGGCAAGCACGCCACTCAATTCATTTAATAAATCTTCAAGCTCCGTTTCAGCTTTTTTAAACTCAGCAACAGATTCGTCTCGATCCAAATCTCTCTTTGCTGTACGTATATCGTTTGATACGGTTTTATAATCAGGATGGTATTTCCCAAACCGTTGCACTTCTTCATGCGCAACTTTTAAATTAGAAAACCGTTCAATTTTTTGTTGAGCTTCAGTATCACGATTAAGGCGATCACGCGCTTCGATATACTGTGCGAACAGCTCTGATTGAAGAACAACGGATGCGAGTTCATCAGAGGCGTTAAGTAGTTCAACAGTATCTAATGTAGCTATCACGGCTGCACCTCCTCTAGCATATTGTATCATGGGTATTTAGTAGATCGAAAGGTTTTTTTCAATTTGACAAGGACAGGTTTCTTCCATATAATTCTTTCGACACACACTGGAGGACGCTTACATGAATTTAATTACGTTCAACCCGTTTCGAACGATTGGACTTCCTGGTATTGACTATGTAAAACCAGAAAATATGTTTAAAGATCAAAATCGAATTGAGCAAGCCGACCTTTGTTTATTTCCAGAAAATTGGCAAGTGAACAGCCTTGTTTACGGCTTAAAAAAGAAAATATTCCCAAGTATCGAGAGTATCCACCTCGGCTATAACAAAATTGAAATGACCCGAGCGCTATGGACAATTTGTCCGACAAACATTCCCTATACACTCATCTTAGGATCAAGCTCAAAAACCGTACAAGATGTGCTCGACACATTCGCCTTTCCTTTCGTAGCGAAAACCACCCGCTCATCAATGGGAAGAGGTGTGTTTCTTATTCAAAACGAAGAAGATTTTCACGCCTATGCATCGAATCATGATGTTTTGTATGTGCAAGAGTACATCGAGTCAAACCGAGACCTTCGACTATGCGTTATTGGTGATAAAGTCGTGAATAGCTATTGGCGAGAAAGCAGTGGTTTCAAAAACAATGTTGCGCAAGGCGGAGTGATCTCGTTCGAATCGATTCCTCAAGAGGCTATTACACTCGTTGAACGAGTGGCAAAAAAACTTTCATTGGATCATGTTGGCTTTGACGTTATTGTCAGAGATGGCCAATTTTATATTTTAGAATTCAATACGTTATTCGGAAATCAAGGGTTCTTAGCTCAAGGTATTCGCGTTGAAGATTACATTTACGCGCATATCAAAAAGTCTGTAACGAGTTAATTCGTTACAGACTGCACGGTTTCTGAAACTGTACTCTGACCCATTTTAATCATTTCCATTAGCATCACCATCATACTCACATTATTTTGCATGCGCTCTACACGCTGAGGAAACGTCTTACCATAAAAATAATTCGATTCTTTTTCCATTTCATTTAATCGCTGCGGATTTCGAGACAAGGTACGGTACCACTCCGGATGATAACGCATAAATTCACGTAATTTTGCATCCTGCATCATTTTTAAGCGAATATCTTCTCTCATAAGCACTCCTTAGTCACGCCTAAACGAAAAAGGCGATTCACTTTCCGACGAACGGGTCGGCTCCTGTGGTCTTTGAAACGTCTGCATTAAGTTCTGTACATTCCCAAGTACTGAACTAAACTGTGTTAAATGAGATTGTAAATCTTGGACATTCATTTTTTTTACTAAACCCATTAACTGACCTAGAAACTCTCCTGTACCTGCTGCACTCTCTTCTTCAGTCGCATCGCTTGAAGTAGTCGATTCCGCTGCATTTGTTGATGTTTGCTCCTCCTGAACCTCTTCTTGCTCTTGTTGATCGTTTACTTGTTGGCCCGATTGAATCTCTTCATCATAAAGAAATGGCTGCCACTGCTCATGCTCTTCACCTAAAATCGACCATTCCTCATAAATATCTTGTAATGTCCGCTTCCCATCCTTCACTTCCGTTACTAAACCTGGATGATTTCGCACAAAAACTTTAAATTGCCGAACCGAAGGATGCAGATTGGTTTGATTCATCTGACTCATCCCCTTTTATAGACTTATATATAAGTAGTGTATACAATAGTCTGGTCCAATGTTCATGTTTTTTTGCTATTTATTCGTTAGATTTGATACACTAATACTTGTCCGCAATATAAAGAAATGAAAAGGTGAAAATAGTGACAGTAGAAGACAAAATTCGTACATTTATGAACAACGCATCAGAAGAAGAACAAACGGTTCTAGAGCAAGTCATTGATGGTTTTTTAGCTAAGCAACAGAAACAACAATTAACGTATTTATCGGGGATTACGAAAGCAGAAGCATCCATACCGTCTAAAGACACATTTTCGATTCGTGTACCGATTACCCCGCTTATTCATAATCCACTAGAAATTGTTCATGGTGGAATGACGGCAACACTTCTTGACTCTACTATGGGTGGCGCTGCAATGGAAGCGTTACCTGATGATTTAACAGCTGTAACATCTCAATTAAATATTCATTATTTACGACCTGGCGTTGGCGAATACTTAGAATGTTTTGCGACCGTTGTTCATGCTGGAAAGCAACTTATCATTGTTGAAGGGAACGCCTATAATAATGAACAGAAATTAATCGCAAAGGCTACTGGAACGTTTTATGTCATTCCGCGCAAATAATTGCTTGTATAGCTCGTTAGCCCGTTGGTTGATGGGCTTTTTTTCATACAAAAAGTACGGAAAGACAATGGTCGATCCGTACCTTTTCCTTTTATTCAACCGAAAAGTTCTGTGTGTAATACGAGTCGTGCACACCTACTCCAAGATCAGTAAATTCTTCATGAAGCAACACCACGCGATGACTATCACTGTTTAACCAACCACCAACAGCTGCAATACCGTCAACATAGTTAAAAGCAATATTCTCCCCTGCCTCCGCAAACGAAACATGTCCAGCGTGAAAACGATCTAATAGCGTCCCATGTATAGGCGAAACATGATCAAAATATTCTTCATCGTGCATATCTTTACTATGGTTGTACGCAACTTGAGCAACATCATCGGACCAAGTAAACGGCTTTAAACCGTAGCTTGTTCGAATTGCGTTTGTTAGTTCAAAAATTTGCTTTTCATTCGCTTCATCAATTTTTTCCATATCAGATTGACTGAGCGACACTTTTTCAGGTAGGTCGTTTGTGTATCGGAATGAATAAGGACGCTGATTTAACAATACTTCGTCTGTCATTAACCGAACTGAAGCCAATGTATTTGTATGGATATCCATATAAAATTGAATATAATAATCGCCCACTTGTGCGATTGGTCTCATTTGCAAGTCTTGTTCCGATAACTGAAATGTAAACAAGCCTGTTTCTGTTTCAAGTGGAACCGTCTCATTGAACAAGAACATCCGATTTAACGCTTCAAAGCTAAGCTCGCCTTCCCCTAAAAACGCATGAATGGGAGAACCTTGTGCGACTACAGTTGCAGCCTGGTCATCTTTTACGCCAATTGTTAAATACCCTGCCTCAACATTGTTATAAATCCATGATTCATAGCCGAACGCTGAAGGATCAATACGCTTCGGATCTCCAAGCGCGTCAACAATTTCTTCGGTATTTAAGCCCATAAGCGAACCAATATTAGAAGAAAACGGTACCGCCTCATTTCGTTCCGCATCGGGATTCATCTCATCTTGTTCTAAAAAAGAAGGGATTGCTCGACTCGTATAGTCCATATGTAAAGATGGCTGCTTTGTTGATAACTCATAACCAACCACCGCTTCTGACGGGAGTTGGCGATATTCATTGATTAAAATAAATAAAATAACTAATAGTACGGATAATAGACCGAGACGTTTATACACGAAGCACCACTCTTTCCTTTATCCTGTAGGATATCGCTGTTCGATCATCTCACTTGAATAAAACCTTTCATCTTCCAACAGGGTCAGAGGAAAAGATCTGTTAAAACGTTGCATAAGAAAGCGTTTCATACTATGATTAAGAAGTGTGAAACAGCTAGTTAAGGAGGAATACTTTTGAAATTCACGGAAACAGGTCTAGAAAACCATCAAATTAAATTTACACTCGTACATGACTCAGCAGAATCAGTTGGCTTCGTTCATGCCGATCAGTGGGATTACGAGCGCGCAATGTTTGACTACAAAATGGTGCACCACGAAGGAACCTTTTACTTAAGAGTACCTGTTTACGCGGTGAAGGGGGATATCCCAGCTCAATCAACCATCGTCCAAATTATGAGTCCTGTTTTAGGAAAGCACTATTATCCACATGGCGTAGAATATGAAGGAGAGACATTCCCTGACGCCATCGTCGAAAAATCAAAAAAGAAGCTAGAGTTGTTAGCTAAACGAATTGAAGATGAACTATAAAAAGAGCTGTCCCTTGCGACGGCTCTTTTTTATAGCAAGCAACTTTCATTTGTCTTTAATATCTTTCTTCATTCTCATTAATAATGGTATATAGACGGTATGTCCCATCTGAACCTTCGATAATATGAAAACGAATTTCTCGTTCAATATCTTCTACATCATCACCTGTCACAACTTGAACGTGTTCATGTGCGTCCGCGTAGTAATCTCCTTCTTCAGGTTCAAACCAAATGTCGTCAACTTCTAACGAAACGAGCTCTTTACGTGAATTATTTTTTTGTAAATCTTCTTTTAACCGATGTAAAGCATGATAAAACGATGTGTTTGGAATAAGAAACTCTTCCTCTAACCGCTCCGTTTGGTTCTCATTAATCGCTAACAACATCTCATCCTTATAATCATGCACGAATGTCGTAATCGATTCAACCACTTCTTCATCGTTAATTTCTTCCAAGTTTTCTGGTTCACTATACCCACACGCGGCAAGGAATAGCATCATTACCAATAGAGGAAGTACATGTTTAGTTGTTCGCACAACAAACCCTTTCTGTCCACCCTGTCTTTCATTAGTATACAAAAGTTCTAAATGGAGGGGAACCTTTAATAGTAAGGTGAAATCAAGATGTAAACTAATACACCTGTAAAGCTCACATAAAGCCATATTGGCATCGTCCACCGAGCAATTTTCTTATGCCTTTGATTCTCGCCATTCCAAGCTCTCGCAACGCTTGTGAGTGCTAACGGAACAATTGCCGCGGCTAACACGATATGTGTAATCAAAATGAAATAATAAAAGTACTTTGCAAAGCCTTCTCCACCAAACGCTGTTGATTCAGCTAAGAAATGGTGCCCAACATACGTAAACAAGAAAAAGGTTGTTGTAACGAATGCAGCATAGATAAAACGCTTATGAATGCGTACTTTTCCTTTCATAATTGCAATTAATGCACCGACTAAAAACAAAAATGTAAATGTATTAAAGATGGCATTCATTAGCGGAAGAATCGTTACATCAAACGCATCAAAGTCATCAACGCCTGGCAAACCAGCTAAAACCCCAATCGCGCCAATTAAAACAATCGAAATAATAATAATAGCTGGTTTGTAATTTCGTTTTTTTATTGGTTTGTCAAAACCATTATCCATAGTTGTCACTCCTTAGCAAAACTTTCTCAACTGTATAGTCTAAGTATACTACAAAGTGATACCGTCCCACACTAGCTCTAGTATTTACAATCTAGTGAACAATAAACGTAAACATACAACTTCTATCTACTAAACAAATTGATCATACACAAAGAAAAACGGATATGGCGTCATGTCCATACCCGCTTTTTCTTTTAGCCGTTCTTCATTCTTCCTAATACTTTACAACACCAATTAACAGCATTAATGCCACAATCGTCGGCATGGTTACAAAAATACCAGTAATCATAAATACCGTTGCCCAAGCATGGTCTTTGTCTTTCATATGCATGAAGAACAAAAGTTGCAGAAGTAGCTGCACGATCGCAAGAATTAAAATAAATGGTACCGCAAAGTTATTTGGAATAAGGTCTGCACCTACAGCGACAAACGCGAGAACCGTTAAAAACAGGAGTAAGATAAACACGATAAACTGTTTTTTAATATCTCGCTTCATTTCACGCTTTTCAGCAGCTGTTAGTGAACTTTTCTCAAACGGTTTGCTTAAGTGGTCGTCAGCCATAATTAATAACCTCCTGCTCCCATTAAGTAAACGACGGTGAAGATAAATACCCAAACAACGTCGATGAAATGCCAGTAAAGACTTGCAACATAGAACTTCGGAGCATTCGTTAACGTAATACCTGTGCGCATGTTTTTAATGATAAGCAACGTGATCCAACAAAGACCGAACAACACGTGAGCACCATGTAAACCAACAAGTGTATAGAATGAAGACGAAAATGCACTTGTTGTAAAACCAAATTCATAATCATGAACGTAATGCTGGAACTCATAAATTTCTAACCCTAAGAAAACAGCACCTAGAACGACTGTAATAATCATCCACGTCATCATTTTTCTAAATTGGTTTTTCTTCATCGCAAACATTGCCAATACACTTGTCATCGAGCTCGTTAAAAGAATCATTGTCATGATAAACACAAGCGGAAGTGCAAAAATTTCATCAGAAGCTGGACCACTTCCAACACCATTACGTAACCCTAAATACGTTCCGAAGAAAGTGGCAAACATGATGGTTTCCCCGCCTAGAAAGAACCAGAAACCTAAGAACTTATTCTTTCCTTCCAGCGTCGCCCTTTCCGGGTGAGATGGTAAACCTTTGGATGTATCAACTGCACCAGCCATATTATTTGCCACCTCCTTGCTTTTTAAGATCCGATTGAATGACGCTTTTCGGAATGTGATAACCGTGATCGTCTTTAATAGAACGAGCAGCCATCCCACCAAATGTGAGTAAACCACCTAAAGCAACAACGATCCACGGGCTAATAAATGGCTCTGACATTTCTAACATAATTAGACCAAAGCCTAAGAAATACAAACCAACTGAAATGATCAATGGCAAAATGGAACCGTTTGGCATATGAATCTCATCAACAGGTTCAGCCGGTTTCATCGTTCCGTCCCCGTGTACTTTTTCATAAAAAAGTGGGTCAAGTGAACGAATTTGTGGTGTTTGAGCAAAGTTATATTCTGGAACAGGTGTTGGTGTAGCCCACTCCAACGTAC
Organism: Alkalihalobacillus sp. LMS6; assembly: GCF_024362765.1. Classification (NCBI taxonomy): domain Bacteria; kingdom Bacillati; phylum Bacillota; class Bacilli; order Caryophanales; family Bacillaceae; genus Alkalihalobacillus; species Alkalihalobacillus sp. LMS6. The sequence continues at coordinate 2,276,363 of NZ_CP093302.1, forward strand.
GTGCATCCCAAGGGTCATTAATCCCAATAACACGCTCTCCTTTAATCGCTGAGTACACAATGTTAATCACAAGGACAATGACTGCAGCTGACATAAAGAATGTTCCGATTGTACTAATCATGTTAAATTCATCCAGTCCTTGACCGCCTAAATATGTATACACACGGCGCGGCATTCCCATTAATCCGAGGAAATGCTGAACGAAGAATGTTAAATGGAAACCAATGGTGAAGAGGATAAAGAAAACAACACCTAATTTTTCATTTAACTTATGATTAAACATTTTTGGATACCAGTAAAAGAGACCGGCAAAAAGCGCAAGGACAATCCCACCAACAATGATGTAGTGGAAATGCGCTACAACAAAGTACGTATCATGGTATAAGTAATCGACAGGTGCCATTGCAAGCATGACCCCTGTTACCCCACCAAGTACGAAGGTTGGCACAAAGGATGATGCAAATAACATCGCTGTATTAAAAGTAATTTTCCCGCCCCACATCGTGAAGAGCCAGTTAAAGATTTTAATACCGGTTGGTACCGCAATCGTCATCGTCGCAATCGCAAAGATGGAGTTTGCTACTGGTCCTATACCAACTGTAAACATATGGTGAGCCCAAACCATGAATCCTAGAAACGCGATAATCATAGTGGCAAAAACCATTGCCGTATAGCCAAACAAGCGTTTTCTTGAAAATGCTGGTATAACTTCAGAGATAATCCCAAATGCTGGCAATACGAGAATATATACTTCCGGGTGACCAAAGATCCAGAAAATATGTTGCCAAATGACAACGTTCCCCCCAGCTGCCGGGTTAAAGAACTGCGCGTCGAAAATCCGTTCGAGCATAAGAAGCGCAAGTCCTGCAGCAAGTGGTGTAAATGCAAACAAGATGAGCGTTGATGTAACAAATGATGTCCATACAAATAAAGGCAAGCGCATCATCGTCATTCCTGGTGCACGCATGTTGATAATAGTTACTAAGAAGTTAATTGCTGAGATTAGCGTACCAATCCCTGATACTTGAAGTCCAAGTACATAGAAATCAAGTCCTAGCTGTTCTTCATTTAGTGATAGCGGAACGTAAGCAGTCCAACCTGCATCTGGCCCTCCACCAAAAAACCAGCTTGTTGATAGTAATAAACCACCTGATAAGAAAATCCAGAATCCTAATGCATTGACGAACGGAAACGCAACATCTCGAGCACCGATTTGAAGCGGTATAACAAAGTTCATAAATGCAAATAAGAGCGGGGTGGCTGCCAAGAACAACATAATGGTTCCGTGCATCGTAATAAATTCATTAAACGTTTGTCCGGTTAAAAAGCTATTTTCAGGTATAATGAGCTGAATTCGCATGAAAACAGCCATTAGTCCAGCTTTTAAGAAGAAAAGCGTCCCGGCGATCAAGTACATGATGCCGAGCTTTTTATGGTCAACCGTTGTTAGCCAGTCCCAAATGACGCCTTTTTCTTTTTTATAACTAGCCAATCAAGACCCTCCTTTACCCAATCTTCCTTTTAATTATCCGAATTTGCTGGACGGACTTGTAGTGAGCGTAAGTACTCGATTAAGTCTTCCATATCCTCATCATTGATATCATGAGCCGGCATGTTATTGCCTTGCTTTAACTCTTCAGGATTACGAATCCAATTCGCAAGCTCTTCATCGTCATCCATATCGTAAACGCCGGCAAACTTTTGACGGTCACCGAAGTTTGTTAATGTTGGGCCTGTTGCCATTCCTTCTCCACCGATCGCATGACAGTTAATACATGCATTCTCTTGGAACACTTCATATCCTGCTTCTGCGTTCGCGGCTGTTTCTTCTGCTTCAACGCCTTGCATGTCCTCGACCCACTGGTCATATTCGTCACGCTCTAGCGCGATAACTTTAAAGTCCATAAGGGCGTGAGATGGGCCACATAATTCAGCACACTTTCCAAGGTAAACACCTGGTTCATCTGCTTGTAACCATAGGGCATTCGAAATTCCAGGAATATTGTCAATTTTTCCACCTAATGCGGGTACCCAGAAGGAGTGAATCACATCTTCTGCGTTCAGTTCAAATACTACACGTTCTCCAACAGGAATATACACTTCTTGGCCAGCGGTAAAGCCTTCTTCGTAATCAAACTGCCACCAGTACTGGTGCCCAGTAACGTTTATGTATACCGCATCTTCATGTTCAGCTGGATCAGCATCCACATGGAATTCAAACGTTCCTGTTACGGTTGGAATAAATAAGATGATGAGTAAGAGCACAGGGATAACAGTCCAGGTAATTTCCATCGCTGTATTTCCGTGAACTTGTTCCGGTAATTCATCATCGCCTTCTTTTCGACGAAATTTCACGACGATAATGAAGAAAATTGCAAACACGACAACGGATACAAATGTCATAATAATTAATGACAAGACCATGTTATCGTAGATCCATTGTGCCGCTTCTCCTTTTGGATCAAGAGCAGTTAGGTTTTCTTCACCAAGACAGCCTGATAAAAAAACAAGCACAAGAGCTGCAGGTGTTAAGCGCCACAGTAGGTTTTTTAACATGTTCGTTTCCCTCACTTTCTATGTAATTGTCTTGGCCTTTTCAAACAGCGGCGTGAATAACAAAATGGTTGAACAGTTTACAAGATTCGAAAACGGATACAACCTTTTTTATTCATGGCGGAATATGTATATTTACTTACACACATATTCTTACATTCTCCCACAATATCGATTATAACCGAAAATGTGGGCGGTTTCATCAAATTCCTTTTGTTCACACGATTTTCACATTTACAATCTTCAAAAATTGTTCGCAGTTGAAAAATTGACTTTACCCTGTTCATTTTCTTATCATGGAGAAAGTACATTATAAGACCCATACTAACTTTATCATACTTTTCAACAAGTTTATAGAAGGAAAGGTGAAACGATTGCATAAAGGACTAAAAAGATTTGGCGTATTCACCTCATTAGGTGTACTTCTTGTTTTGATACAAGGAGCCGTTGTAACAAACACTGGTTCGGGTGAAGGGTGCGGCCAAACATGGCCCCTTTGTTTTGGACAAGTGATCCCGATTGATCCACCACCTGAAACTGTTATTGAATTTTCTCACCGCTTAATTGCAGGCATTGTCGGGATGCTCGTTATTCTAATGGCCATTTGGTCGTGGAGAACATTAAAACATCTCCAAGAAACAAAATTTCTAGCGATTATCTCCGTTTTCATGATTATTTTCCAAGGCTTATTAGGAGCAGGCGCGGTTGTTTTTGGTCAATCTGACTTAATTATGGCCCTTCATTTCGGATTCTCAGCCCTATCCTTTGCCTCTGTTGTCTTACTTACAAGACTTGCCTTTGAAGACAGCAACCCTAAAAGACATTATGTACCAATTGTTTCAAAGTCATACAAGTGGTTTGTAATTGGGACAACCATTTATTCTTACTTAGCGATTTACACCGGCGCTTATGTCAAACATCGTGACGCAACACTCGCTTGCTCCGGTTTTCCACTTTGTAATGGGGAGCTCATTCCATCGATTTTTCACAGCGGAATCGCGGTCCAACTCTTACACCGCGGAGCGGCAATGATTCTCGTTGCGCTACTAGTAATCTTATTCATTTGGACATTAAAAACGTATCGATCTCAAGCAGTATTGGTGTTTTGTTCAGTACTAACGATTATTCTTGTTGCTGGACAAGCAGCCTCTGGTATCGCGGTTGTGTTAACAGAAAATTCGACGCTAACCATTGGTATTTTCCACGCATTACTTATTTCACTACTCTTTACCGTTTTATGTTATATGGTAATGCTCGTTCTTCGCCATCGACAAAAATAAGATTAAACCTTCATGATGAATCGATCATGAAGGTTTTTTTCGGCAAAAAAGCTTGCTGAACGTAACGAATCAGCAAGCTTTCACTCCTTATTCTACTTCAATTAATAGATCTCCAGTCGAAATCGCTTCGGCATCTTTCACATGGACTTTCTTTACCACGCCATTTTTTGCAGCTTGCACGGTTGTTTCCATTTTCATCGCTTCTGTAATCATGAGGTGATCACCTTTTTTCACTTCATCTCCTTCAGAAACAAGCACTTTTACAACTGTACCAGGCATAGATGCTCCAATATGACTCGAATTATTTTTCTCAGCTTTTGGACGGAGAACGGCATCTGTTTTTACATCTAAATCAAAAATATTTACTTCACGGGGCTGCCCATTAAGCTCAAAATACACAATTCGGGTACCGTCTTGTTGTGGATCTGAAACGGAAATTAATTTTACAATTAAGGTTTTCCCTTGTTCGATTTCTATTTCCACTTCTTCTCCAAGATCTAACCCGTAGAAGAACGTTGGCGTATCAAGCACTGAAACATCACCAAATCGTTCGCTAAATTCTTCATATTCTTTGTACACCTTCGGATAGAGCAAATACGACAACACGTCGTGACTCGTAACTTGACGACCCAGTTCATTATATAACTGCTTGCTCACTGCTTTAAAATCAACCGGTTCTAACTCAGCACCAGGACGCCCTTCAATTGGCATCTTTCCTTTTAGTATAATGCGCTGCAATTCTTCAGGAAACCCTTGATACGGCTTTCCTAGCTGTCCTTGGAAAAACTCCACCACAGAATCAGGGAAATCCAAACTTGCCCCTTTTTCATACAAGTCTTCTTCTGTCAGCTCATTTTGTACCATGTAAAGCGCCATATCACCTACGACTTTGGAAGATGGCGTCACTTTGACAATGTCTCCGAACATGTCATTGACCGTTCGATACATTTTTTTGACGTTATTCCATTTTTCATAGAGTCCAACAGCTTTTGCCTGTTGCTGGAGATTGCTATATTGTCCCCCTGGCATTTCATGCTCGTAAACTTCTGTATGCGGAGCGTTCATGCCGCTTTCAAATCCTTGGTAAAACTTGCGCGTATCATACCAAAATTGATCAAGCTTTTCATACGTTTCGATGTTCATTTTCGGTTGACGTTCCGTTCCTGCTAATGCGTAATAAAGGCTATTCGCACTCGGTTGCGAGGTCAAGCCTGCCATTGAGCTAACAGCCACATCGACGATATCTACACCAGCTTCAACTGCACGTGCATAGGAGAAGACGCCGTTGCCACTTGTATCATGCATATGCAAGTGAATTGGAATATCAATCGTTTGCTTCAGTTCACTTACGAGCTGATAGGCCGCTTCAGGTTTTAAGAGACCTGCCATGTCTTTAATGGCTAAAATATGTGCACCAGAAGCTTCGAGCTCTTTCGCCATTTTTTTGTAATAAGCAAGATCATACTTTGTCTTGTTTTTATCAAGAATATCTCCTGTATAACAAACCGCTACTTCCGCAACTTTCCCACTTTCTCTCACCGCATCAATCGCCGGTTTCATTGCTTCCACCCAGTTTAAGCTATCAAAGATTCGGAACACATCGATTCCAGCATCGGCTGATTTTTGTACGAAATCATAAATGACGTTGTCGGCATAGCTTGTATACCCAACCGCATTCGATGCACGGAGGAGCATTTGGAATAAAATATTTGGCGCTTTCTCGCGCAACACGAGCAGTCTTTCCCATGGATTTTCATGTAAGAATCGCATGGCTACATCAAACGTTGCACCACCCCACATTTCCATTGAAAAAAGATCTGGCAATAAATGAGCAGTCGGTTCTGCTACTTTCTTTAAATCATGTGTCCGCACACGAGTAGCAAGTAAGGATTGATGAGCATCTCGGAACGTTGTATCGGTTAAAAGCACGTTTTTCTCGTTTTTTACCCACTGAGCTAAACCTTCCGGACCTTTTTCATCTAAAATTTGCTTCGTGCCAGGTTTCACCGTTTCGCTTTGGTCAAAGCTTGGTAGCACAGGTGTATCAAAGAGAGGCTTTTCTCCTTTTTGCAAACCTGGGTACCCATTTACAACGGTTTCCCCAATAAACGACAGCATTTTTGAACCACGGTCTTTACGCTTAGGGAAAACGAATAATTCTGGTGTTTGATCAATAAAACCTGTGTTGTACTCGCCATTTAAAAACTGAGTATGCGTTACAACGTTTTCTAAAAAAGCGATATTCGTTTTAATGCCTCGAATTCGGAATTCTTTGAGGTTCCGAACCATTTTCAGGGCAGCATCTTCAAACGTTAATGCCCACGTCGACACCTTTACCAAGAGTGAATCGTAGTGAGGGCTGATAACGGCACCTTGGAATCCATTCCCTGCATCGAGACGAACACCAAATCCGCCGCTTGAACGATAGGCGTTAATACGACCTGTATCTGGCATAAACCCATTAGCCGGATCTTCCGTTGTGACACGCGACTGGATCGCAAAGCCAAAACAATGAATGTCTTTCTGAGCAGGAATGTTAATTTCTTTTTCATGTAATTTGTATCCTGCTGTAATTTTTAATTGTGATTGTACAATGTCAATGCCTGTTACCATTTCTGTAATCGTATGCTCAACCTGAACACGAGGATTTACTTCAATAAAGTAAAAAGCTCCGTCATCGGTTACAAGGAATTCCACTGTACCAGCGTTGACATATTGGACATTTTCCATTAACTGAACAGCAGCATCACAGATCTTGTTTCGCACTTCATCCGTTAACGAAACACTCGGTGCAATCTCGACCACTTTTTGGTGGCGACGTTGGACAGAACAATCACGCTCATGTAAATGAACAATATTGCCATGCTTGTCCGCTAAAATTTGAACTTCAATATGCTTCGGACGCTCAACAAATTTTTCAACATAGACTTCATCATTACCAAACGCCGATTTGGCTTCAGATTTTGCACGGTCATATGCTTCTTTTAATTCTTCTTCCGTACGAACAATTCTCATTCCACGACCGCCACCGCCTAAAGATGCTTTAATAATAAACGGATAGCCGTGTTCTTGAACAAATGATTTCACTTCGTCTAAATTACTTACAGGTCCATCACTACCTGGGATGACCGGAAGACCTGCTTTTAACGCTTGCTCTCTAGCTTGAATTTTATCGCCAAACATTTCCAAATGCTCGAGCTCCGGACCAACAAAACGGATGCCTTCTTCATGACAACGTTTAGCAAATTCAATATTCTCTGACAAAAAGCCGTATCCTGGATGAATGGCGTCTACATCATGAGCTTTTGCTGTAGCGATAATGTCTTCAATATCTAAATAAGCATCAATCGGTTTCTTTCCTTTTCCAACTAAGTAAGCCTCATCCGCTTTATAACGGTGAAATGCGCCTGTATCTTCCTTTGAATAAATCGCAACAGTACGGATATTTAGTTCAGAACATGCACGAAAAATCCGAATAGCAATTTCACCACGATTTGCTACTAAAACTTTATTAATGTTATGTAGTCCATTCATGTACGTATTCCCTCTCCTCAAGCATTTAAGTATTTTCTCTTTACTTTGACTGATTTCTCTAAATTTCGCAACTAATATGCATAAAAAGGTTTTAGAAAAACCGGGCGCATCAGCGTCCCGGTTTGGTACTACTACTTTAGAGAAGAATCATGAAGCAACGCTAGTTTTCTTTCTAGCTCACTTAAGATCCCTTTCCCTTTTTCTTCTTCAACAAGCCCAAGTCGAATGGCAAAATCAATTTCCCTTGATAAACCAAACATTCTTGTATCTAAAACCTCTTCGTAGAGGGGGCATTGCGGCATTGTTAAGTTTTCAAGCTGAACCTCAATAAGCTGACGGATTTTTTCCGCATCTTCTTGAAGTAAACTGTACGCTTTTTCACTTTGGCTTGTCACAGCATGTAACGTCAAATTATCCCCTCCTCGTCTGAGTTAGTGTCCTACTTTCCATACTATAGACATTTGCGTCAAAATGCAATCATTTTCATTACGCTCAATAAGTTTCTAATCGTGACAAATATCAAATGAAGGCGTATACTTTTCACTATCGTACATACTTTTGGAGGGATTCCATGCAAGAATTTGTTTTTTTTATTTCCGGTAAAGTGAAGAAACCATTAACCATTGATCCAACTGTTTGGATTTTTGATGAAAGAAAGATTGATTTGCAAACTTTTTTTGAATCCACGATCCAGCTTGAGGATGATAATGATTTAGCAAATTATACACAAAAAATTTCAAAGCAATTTGATAAAGAAATGCTTCAAGGTTCTGAGCCACCAAACCCAAACCGTGATTCAAATCGAATCAAATATGATCGCCAAGAATTGATTAACGGTTCTTTCGGCATGCCGTTGCGCTCATTTATCCGCAACGCTGCACCTTATGATGACGCTCAGTCCATTCTAGTTGAAACAACGGAGAATCAACACGTAACCCTACCGATTGAAAAAGCGGATTTTCTAGTTGCTGCCTTTTCTGATCAGGGTCAGCCTTTAAAAGAAGATGGACCTGTACACCTTTACGTAGCAGACGGCATGAGTAAAACGGCCATTAAACGTGTAAAGCAACTCGTATTTGTTTAAAGTAAATCTGCCGCTAATTGCGCAAGCGCTGAACGTTCCCCTTTAATTAATTTAATGTGGCCGCTCAGCGCTTCTTTTTTAAACGTTTCGACCGCATAAGTTAACCCATTTGTATATTCATCAAGATACGGATGATCAATTTGTTGCGGATCCCCCATTAAGACGACTTTGCTTCGCTCGCCCACTCGAGTCAAAATCGTTTTCACTTCATGCTTTGTTAAATTCTGAGCTTCGTCGATAATAATGTATTGATCAGGTATACTTCTTCCGCGTATATATGTGAGAGCTTCCACCTGTATCGAGCTCATGCCAGCAAGAATACGATCCAGTTCTCCAGGTTTTTTCGTATCAAATAAAAACTCTAAATTATCATAGATTGGCTGCATCCACGGCTTTAATTTTTCCTCTTTCTCACCTGGTAGATAGCCGATGTCTTTTCCTAGTGGGACAACAGGTCTAGCGACAATGAGCTTTTTATACAGGTGTAAATCTTCCGTTTGCAACAAGCCTGCCGCTAATGAAAGCAGTGTTTTGCCGGTACCTGCTTTGCCGACTAACGTGACGAGCGGCAAATCATTTCGAAGCAACAGCTCGAATGCCATCTTTTGCTGAGCATTACGCGGCTTTATCCCCCATACATGATCATATTCACCAATTAAAGGCTTTACTTTCTTTCCTAATAAGTCAACTTTTCCAATAGCGGAACTTGAAGCTTGCGTATAATCTTTTAAAATAACAAATTGATTTGGGTACAGCTGACCAACCTCTAATTCATCAACGGAAATTTCTCCATTTTGATAAAATGCATTAATGACTTCCTGATTTGTATAGCAATCTTTATACCCATTATAACCTTCGTCGCTTTCAATGACCCGGTCATTCAAAAAATCTTCCGTTAGTAAATCAAACGAGTCTGCTTTCACTCGGACGAGTGCATCTTTACTTACGAGCACAACATCTCGTCCATTTGCTTTTTCGTTTTCTTCCATTTGTAAATTTAGCGCCACCGCAATAATGCGATTATCGTTCGTCATTTCAGCGAACACATGCTTTAAATGCTGAAATGAACGGTGGTTTAGTTCTACTCGAACGGATCCTCCTTCTTTTAACGCCACTCCGGTATGAAGCTTTCCATCTTCTCTTAATTGATCAATGATTCTCGCAATCATACGAGCATTCCGACCTACTTCATCCATGTTTTTCTTTTTTGAATCCACTTCTTCAAGAACAATTGCTGGAATAATGACGTCATGAGGTTGAAATTGGTAGAGCGAATACGGGTCTTGTAATAATACATTCGTATCAAGAACATACATTTTCTTGGCATTAGTCAAAAAAACGCCTCCTAAGTAAGTGCGTCAAGAATTTGCCTTTCAATGAAGCAAGCTTCCTCTCCTTTTAATCGTATGAATGAAGACAACAACTTAGACGAGTGATTATTGATTATTATGAGAGTTTCTTTTTGTCCTGTAATTCGATACACTAAGACTAGATAGAGGTAAAGAGAGGTGTAGGTCGTAAAAGACGTAAGATGAAAGTACAATGTGTGATTTGCGATAAAATAGAAGATATTGATGATTATAGTGTAATAGCAAAAAAACTCCGCAATCGCCCGATTCACACGTATATGTGCGAGCATTGCCAAGAGCGAATTACGAAGCGAACAGACGAGCGGAAAGCGACAGGAAATTTTTCAGTTCCCCATAGACAAAAAGAAGAGAGCGATTGGCCTTAACCAACGCTCCCTCCATTTTCTTCGGATCGTGCTTTTTCTTTTCGATGCATAAACAAACGAAAACGATAAATCCCCAGTACTAAAGCAGAAATTGCGAGTACTGCCATAATTGGCGCCCCAAACACAAATTCTAAAAACCATAGGCCAAAGCTTCCAATGATAAGCATAATATACACAACGACCATTTTTAACACTGGTAACTTTCGAGCAAACCCTAAGTTAAAAACGAGAACAGTAAGCAATGTTGTTACAACAAAAGCTGCAAACCCAATCCAAGGCTGCTCATAGGTAGCCTGCATTAACCAAGACAAACTTTCAACAGGTACCATCTCTTCCTCGTTTTGCATCATGATGCCCCCCTTCGCTCATCTTATGAATTCGAAGCTAGCTTTTTACGTTTCTCTTCTCTTTCACGTTCTGATTTATTCAGGATCTTCTTACGTAAACGAATGGATTCTGGCGTCATTTCACAATACTCATCGTCATTTAAATATTCAAGCGCTTCTTCTAGCGTTAAAATACGTGGACGCTTCATCGTAACCGTCTGATCTTTCGTCGCTGAACGAACATTTGTTTGTTGTTTCATTTTAGTAATGTTGACAGTCAAGTCATTTTCTCTTGTATGTTCACCGACAATCATACCTTCATAAATTTCAGTACCAGCATCTAAGAAAATGGTTCCTCTATCTTCAACACCCATAATGCCGTATTGCGTCGATTTTCCAGTTTCCATTGAAACAAGAACCCCTTGACGACGACCACCGACGTGACCAGCAACCATTGGTTGATACGAATCAAATGAATGATTGATAATGCCATAACCGCGTGTTTGCGTAAGGAACTCAGTAGTATAACCAATTAACCCACGAGCAGGAACTAAGAAATCAAGTCGAACTTGTCCTGTTCCAGTGTTTGTCATATTAACAAGCTCACCTTTACGTTCACCAATCGACTGCATAACAGCACCTTGATACTCATCAGGAACATCAATTTGCACACGTTCAACCGGTTCACTTCTAACCCCATCAATATCACGAATGATTACTTCTGGTTTTGATACTTGAAGTTCATACCCTTCGCGGCGCATGTTTTCAATCAGAATCGATAAGTGGAGCTCACCACGACCTGAAACAACCCACACATCTGGAGAATCAGTATCCTCAACACGCAAGCTTACATCTGTTTCTAATTCAGATTTCAAACGCTCTTCTAGCTTACGGCTTGTCACAAACTTGCCTTCTCTTCCAGCAAATGGCGAATTATTTACAAGGAATGTCATTTGAAGCGTCGGTTCGTCAATTCGTAATGTCGGTAGCGCTTCTTGTTGATCAACAGGACAAACTGTCTCACCAACGTTAATTTCTTCCATTCCTGAAACAGCAATCAAATCGCCTGCTTTGGCTTCGTTGATCTCGACACGTTTTAAGCCAAGGAAACCAAACATTTTCGTTACGCGGAATTGCTTCACAGAACCATCAAGCTTCATTAACGCAACTTGCTCGCCAACTTTCATGGTTCCTCTAAAAATTCGACCAACACCAATCCGACCAACGTAATCGTTATAATCTAGTAAGGTAATTTGAAATTGAAGTGGCTCATCACTATTATCAACTGGTGCAGGAATTGATTCAATAATCGTTTTAAATAAGTCTTCCATTGAATCTTCTTGCTTATCAGGGTTCATAGAAGATGTTCCATTAATGGCAGATGCATAGACAACTGGGAAATCAAGCTGATCTTCATCTGCTCCTAAATCAATAAATAAATCAACCACTTCATCAACCACTTCAGCTGCTCTTGCTGCTGGACGGTCAATTTTGTTCACAACAACAATCGGTGTTAACTTTTGTTCAAGTGCTTTTTTTAATACAAAACGAGTTTGCGGCATACAGCCTTCGTAGGCGTCAACCACAAGCAACACACCATCAACCATTTTCATGATTCGCTCCACTTCACCACCGAAGTCAGCGTGCCCTGGAGTATCCATTATATTGATACGCTTATCTGCGTAATTAATCGCTGTATTCTTCGCTAAAATGGTAATACCTCGTTCTTTTTCCAAAGCATTGGAGTCCATTGCGCGCTCTTGAACTGTTTCATGTTGCTGGAACGTTCCAGATTGTTTCAACAATTCATCTACCAACGTCGTTTTTCCGTGGTCAACGTGAGCGATGATCGCAATATTTCTTATATCTTCACGTACGTTCATTTTATTCTCTCCTTTATTTCCACCATAGAGATGTTCAACTGTCTAAGTATAGCATAAAGTTGAATCAGTTCCTATTTTATTTAAAAAACGTTCCACATAAAAAAATGTTTCCCTTTTTGTCACACGTAATACTTTCCCTCAGCACGAGAAAGCGTTACACTATTTATTAGTGAACAGAGGGGGTAAGACAGGTTTTGAATAAAGAAAATGTGATATTCCTAACACTATCCATTATAACTGTACTATGTATTATGGGGATCGGCGTTGCGGTTGCTGAACGTAGTCTTTTAATCGCCATTATCTCTATCGTCGGAATTGTTGTCTCCATGGGACTTGGGTTTGGATTACGAAAAAAAAACGTGAATAGCCATAATTAAATTGTTAAAAAGGAGAGCCATTAATGGTTCTCCTTTGTTCGTCTTTTGACAATTGTATTGGTTGCTTCTTCTAAAGGACGTATAATGGCACTCACATCTTGATGTCCATATTTTTCTTTTGCGTGAGCGACTTTACTTGCTCCTAACTGCACGAGTTCAAGAGGCATATTCAGTTCATCAGCTAATCCTAGCGCTAATTTAATGTCTTTGTCCAATAAATTAATGGAAAAGCGTGCATCAAAATTACGATCAAGAATTGCGTCTACCGCCCAATCCATACTTTTTGAGAAGCCTGCACTTCTTTTAATTACGTCGTACGCAATTGCAGGATCCACTCCGGCTTTTTCCGCCATCACGTAACATTCAGCTAGAGCAGATTGGTGCACACCGATGAGCATATTATTTAGTAATTTAACTGTTGTACCACTTCCGACTTCTCCAACACGAACAATATAGTCTCCGAAAGCTTTTAAAACAGGCTGAATCGCTGGAAATATTTCTTCATCACATCCACACATAATCGTTAAAGTACCAGCTTCTGCCCCCATGGGCCCCCCACTAATTGGCGCATCAACAAATGCTGTCCCTTTTTGTGCGCTTGCTTTGTACGCCCATTCATTCGTAGCTGGATCAACGGTTGAATGGTCTATAATGATTTTCCCTCTTGAAGCTCCAGCGATCAATCCGTCTTCACCATCATAAACGTCTTTAATGGAACTAGGTGTTGGCAAACACGTCATTACCATATCAACGGCTTCCATTAAATGCCTAGGCGATTCTTTTTCAACAGCCCCATACGCAACAGCTGTTTCGATCGGACTTCTACTTCGACTGACTACATACGTTTCATATCCAGCATCTACGAGATGCTTGACCATCGGTAATCCCATTGTCCCAAGTCCAATAAAACCTATTCTCACGATTATCCCTCCTGAAGATGTTCGATGATAGTTGGATGGAGCTCTTTCTTAGCAGCTAGAACCGTTCCTTTCTTTAGAAACGATAGCTCTTGGTTGTCTAACCGTGTTGATATGCCCCCAGCTTCTCTTAATAAAATTGCTCCCCCGGCGTAGTCCCAAGGTGACAAGTTCAAGCTAATATACGCGTCTATTCGATCTACAGCAACATAAGCCATTTCTAACGCTGCAGAACCATAAGACCTTGTTCCACGACAATTTCTCGCTACTTCGACTAATGCTTTTTGATATTGACGTTCTTCAAGCAGCCAGTTGGAATTAAGCCCTATAATCGCTTCATGAAGAGGCCGTTCTGTTTGTTTATCTACTTTCTCTTCATTAATGAATAGCCCTTCTTGATCATTCGCATGAAACAGTTCTCCTTTCATAACATCGTAGACCAGCCCAATTTTTCCAATCCCATTTTCATAAATACCGATGGAAATAGCAAAATTCTGTCGCTGATGCACAAAATTCATTGTTCCATCAATTGGGTCAACAATCCAGACAATCCCATCGAGATGGTCAATCGCTTCACTAACTCCTTCCTCACCTAAAAAACGATGCTCTGGATATGTATGGCGAATCTTTTTATAAAGAAATGCCTCCGTCGACTTATCAATATCTGTAACAAGATCATCGGGGTTAGATTTTGTCTCAATGGCGAATGAGCCATTTAACGCGTCTTTTATTTGTTCCCCTGCTTGAAAAATCCACTCTTTTGCTTGCTGTTCAATTTCTCTCCATGTCACGTCCATGTTTACCTCCTACAAGCTTCATTCCTGTACATTATCTCATAAACAATTTTGAATACAAAGTTCTTCCACTTCAAAAAAAAAGAAAAAGCACACATGCACTTTTTCTTTTACGCTTGAAGGCTTAACATTTCTTGTCTATATTCATCTAATAATGCTTTACTTTGATTCATCATTTCGTTGTTTTCTGCTAAAATCGCGTCATACAACGTCATTAATTGGTAATCAATTTCAAGGCGCAAGACGGACAAACGGTTCTCAGGTTCAAATGATTGAAAAGACGGAAGGACTTGTTTCATCTGCGGCTCTCCTTTTGTACCGGTCGGCACATGTTTTTAAATTTTCAGATATTATACCATACATAATGGGTTTCGCCTAGAGGATTTCGTAAATCAATGCGGTTTGATCTTTTAGAAAAAGTTCGCTAAGCTTAGGTAATAGATTGAAAGGAGCATGAATCATGACACATGTTGGTTTCACAAAAGAAGATTTTCATACATTTACAATCGAAGGGTTAGAACCTCGAATGGAAGCAATTCGGTCTTCCATCCAACCTAAATTTCAAATTATTGGTGAAGAGCTTCGAGCACATTTGGCCCAAGCCCTTGATACAGATATGCACCTACACATTGCTCAGCATGCTCGACGTACGACAAATCCACCAAATGATACGTGGTTAGCTGTCGCTTCCAATAAAAGAGGCTACAAAAAACACCCTCATTTTCAAGTCGGTTTATTTGATGATCACCTTTTCATCTGGCTCGCTTATATTTACGAACTTCCCGGTAAGCAGGAGATCGCGAAGTTATTTCTTGAGCATGAAGAGGATTTGAACACGACGATTCCTCAAGATTACGTTGTTTCCCTTGACCACACGAAAAAACCTGCAGAATCATTTCAAACGTTAGACTTAACCGCCAGCCTTGAGCGTTTTCGCGATGTTAAAAAAGCTGAATTCCTTGTTGGGAAGCACATTTCTTCTAATGATCCGCTTGTTCAAGATGGCGAAGCATTAATGAACGAAATCAAAACGACAATGGATACGCTTCTGCCCTTGTACAAGCTTTCCTACACAGCACTAAACGAACAGTCAATCGAATAAACAGACACGATCAAAAAACAATGAACACCACAAATAAACGATTAATCCTAGGATTAATCGTTTTGGTTTTAGCGGGGAAAGCGTGGTTGTCTACTAAGTAAAAATCAACCTTTTCACTATTAATTAGCTTTAATTATGCCATCATGTTCTTTTGCTTGTTTGACTAATTTGTAGCACGATAAACCGAGCTGTTCATCAACTTCTCGAAATACTTGCTTTTCCTCTGACATTGACGGTACAACGTTTTTAAACATCGCATACGCTTCTCGAAGTTTTTTTGCCTCAACACCTTTCTCTTGCGCTTGAGCAATTAAATCAAAAAACTCAGCGACGTCGACAATTTCTTGTTGACTCCACTCGTAACGGATTGGAATATTCATTCTTTCTCATCCTTTCATTTTTTAATAGCGAAATCGACCTTCATTTGCTATACTCTTCTTGCTTGCGTAAAATTAGACGCATGTGTGTTAAAGAAATGAGGTGTTCGTTTCATGGAATTTGATCAGCAAAAAACGCCTTTATTTACAGGGCTTAAACAATATGCAAGTAAAAATCCAACTCCTTTCCATATTCCCGGTCACAAAAAAGGACAAGGTATGGAGCCGTCTTTTCGAGATTTCATTGGAGAAAATGCATTATCAATTGATCTCATTAATATTGCGCCACTAGATGACCTTCATCATCCACATGGTTTTATTCACGAAGCCCAGCAATTAGCAGCAAATGCTTTCGGTGCAGATTATACCTTTTTTTCGGTACAAGGTACAAGTGGTGCCATTATGACGATGATTATGAGTGTTTGCAAACCTGGCGATAAAATCATTGTTCCCCGGAACGTCCATAAATCGATCATGTCTGCCATTATCTTTTCAGGCGCCATGCCTGTGTTTGTTCACCCAGTTGTTGACCGTACACATGGAATTGCGCACGGCGTTACAACAGAATCGATTCAGCGTGCCGTCGAGGCTCACCCCGATGCAAAAGCCGTCCTCGTCATTAACCCAACATATTACGGCTTTGCATGTGATTTAAAAGAAATTGTAAAAATAGCTCACAGCGCATCAATACCTGTACTTGTTGATGAAGCACACGGGGTTCACACCCATTTTTCAGAGGACCTGCCTATTAGTGCCATGGAAGCTGGTGCCGATATGGCTGCAACAAGCGTCCATAAGCTAGGTGGATCGCTCACTCAAAGCTCCGTATTAAATGTTAAATCTGGACTTGTATCGGTTGACCACACAACCGCTATTATGAGTATGTTAACAACAACATCAACGTCGTATCTTTTACTAGCTTCTCTAGATGTTGCAAGAAAACATTTGGCAACAAAAGGTCGATCTGAGCTCGCTCGAGTCATTGATCTTTCTCATTCTGCTCGCAAACGATTAAATTCCATTAATGGCATCCATTGTGTAGGCGCAGAGTGCTTAACGTCATCTGCGACATTCGCTCACGATCCAACGAAACTTTTTATTTCGTTAAACGAGTTATCAATTAGTGGGTACGAAGCCGAGGTTTGGTTGCGTGACAACTATGGAATTGAGGTAGAACTTTCTGACCTCTATAATATTCTTTGTATTATTACGCTTGGTGACGACCAGACGAAGGTTGATTTGCTTTTGAACGCATTAACGGAATTAGCCCATTCCTTTAAACAATCGGAAAAGCAAACCGTTCAGCTTGATGTGAAAGTACCAGACATTCCTACTCTTGCTTTATCTCCTCGAGATGCGTTTTATGCACAAACAGAATTTGTTTCTTTTCAAGAGTCTACAGGGAGAATAATCGCTGAATTTATCATGGTGTATCCGCCTGGAATTCCGATTCTAAGTCCAGGCGAGCTCATTACCCAAGAGAATTTAGACTATGTAAAAGAAAATATGGCTGCTGGCTTACCTGTTCAAGGACCAGAAGATCAAACACTTGCTTTTTTAAAAGTCATTAAAGAACAATCAGCCATCGTATAAAAAAACAACGTAGCGAGAGACGCTACGTTGTTTTTATGTTTATTTATTTTTGTGATGAAGATGGCTTTGCGGATTTTGCCTGGCAGTGCGTACAGTTTGACACAGCATAAAGGCGACTTACTTTTTCTCCCTCAAAGTGACCTAATGTCTGGCTGCAAACTTGACATATGAATGTTCCCACAATACATCCTCCTCAGTAATTGTAATCGCTTTCGTTTCCTTACTACCTATAATAGTATGTCTTATTGTATTCGTCAACCTTTAATTAGTGTGTAACAATTATTTTTTATTCGCCTCATTAATGATCATATTTAGATACAGCCGAACATATAATAAAAACCCTTGCCAAAAGGCAAGAGTTTCATTTGATATTACTTTAATTGATCAGGATCAACAAAGCCGTACCCTTTATCTTGCAGACCCGTAACAATGTCTTCAAGGGCAGCATTTGTCCACTCTCGATCGTGCATAAGAAGATTACCGCCATTACCTAGTTCTGGTGCGTTCACCATAATATCCGCAATTGCTTCTTCTGTCATATAACCTTCAGTAAAGTCATAGCCATACGTCCAGTTCATAAGCGTCATATCTTCTTGTTCCACAACTTCTTTTACATAATCCGTATTCGCACCAAATGGCGCACGGAAAAATCTTGGTCGTTCTCCAATAATATCTTCAATCTTATCATTTAAACCAACAATCTCATTATATTGTTCTTCTTCAGAGATTTCTCTTAAGTTCGGATGACTCATCGTATGATTTCCAATTTCAAAGCCCATTTCGTGAATTTGTTTTAATTCGTCAGCTTTTTCATCTGTATTTATAAAGTGTGCATTCACAAAAAAGATTGCCGGAGCATCAAGTTCTTTCAATGTTTCTGCCATCTCAACCCCATGCTTATCTGGTGCATCATCAATCGTAAGTAAAACCACTTCTGGATCTGCGTCTGTTCCTTCAATTGGTTCTACTGTCCACATATTTGGGTTAATTTCGTAAACAACTTCTACTTCTTCATCTTCACCTTCATCGGCAGAAGCTGTATCTCCATTCTCATCCGCTTCATTTTCTGTATCTTCTGTTTCACTATCTACTTCTGTATTTTGTTCCGTTTGCTCGTCCCCATCTACATTAACGGATTCAGATGAATTGTCAGTCTCATCAGATCCACAAGCTGATAAAGCAAGTAAACTTACAGCAGGTACTAAAAGCCATTTCTTCATTACATTGACCCCTCTCAGAATGTTCTTGACTCATCATAACATTTTTTTCCTTATTTCGACAGTGAAAAAGCAATTTGAAAAAAAGCCATCAATTTGACATATGTATAAAATTCCTCTTTTTTTCATACTACAAACAGGTTTATTAATCAGCAGATTAGGGTAAACAACGTTGTCTTTATCAAGATGAACTCTGGCACATTAAAGTTATCTATGGTATGATTTTGTCTTGTTTTTAAAAATGAAAATCATTTGGAAAGGTTGACAATCAATATGAAGCAAGCAACGTCGGTATTTTATATTTCTGTGGCCGTTGCTCTTGCATTCATTTTTTGGGGTGTTGTTTTTCCAGAAAATATGCTTGAAGTAACAGAAAACATTCAAGGTTTTATTTCAACTGAATTAGGATGGTTTTATTTACTATCTGCTACATTTTATGTGGCGGTCGGGATTTATTTAATTGTAAGTCCATTTGGAAGTATTCGTTTAGGAAAACCAGATGAAAAACCAGAATATACATATTTAACCTGGTTCGCGTTTTTATTTACAGCCGGAATGGGGATCGGACTAGTCTTTTGGGGTTCCGCTGAACCATTATCGCACTTTTTCACACCTGCTAATGCAGAACCTGGCACACAGCAAGCTGCTGCTGAAGCGATGCGTTATTCCATTTTCCACTGGGGCATACACCCTTGGGCCATTTATTCAGTGGTGGCATTAACGCTTGCGTATTTCCAATATCGAAAAGACGAACCTGCACTATTTAGTTCTACGTTCCGTCCTCTTATCGGTCATCGGGTACACGGTCCAATTGGAAAAACAATTGATGTCTTTGTTGTTTTTGCCACAATCTTTGGGACGGCAACATCATTAGGTTTTGGGGCTGCTCAAATTACGGCGGGACTCATTTACTTATTCCCATCTCTTGATGCAATTGATTATAATGTGTTTCAAATTGCAGTTATTCTCATTGTAACGGTATTATTCTCAATCTCAGCAACAACTGGTATTGATAAAGGCATTCGAATTTTGAGTAACTTAAATGTTCGTTTAGCCATCTTATTAATGGCATTCGTCTTGTTACTCGGACCGACCAGCTACATTATGGGTGTTTTCACGCAAGGAATTGGAAGCTACGTTCAAAACTTTTTTGGGATGAGCTTTAGTATGGACGTTTATGACCCTGACTCTTCTTGGGTGCAAGATTGGACCCTCTTCTACTGGGCTTGGTGGATTTCTTGGGCACCATTTGTAGGCGCCTTTATTGCCCGCGTATCACGAGGACGTACCATTCGAGAGTTTGTTATTGGCGTCATTGCTCTTCCTTCGTTATTCGGAGCCTTTTGGTTTAGTGTCTTCGGAGGATCAAGCATTTTCTTTGAAAATAATGGCGGTGGCTTGTACGCGCAAATGCAAGAAGGCGGAACTGAAATGGCATTATTTGCCTTACTTGAACAGTTCCCACTCACCTTCTTTGTCGCACTCATTACAGTTTTACTAATTGCTTCTTTCTTTATTACTTCTGCCGATTCAGCAACAGTTGTATTAGGGATGCAAACAACTGGCGGTAACTTAAACCCACCAAATTCGGTAAAATTAGTTTGGGGATTAATTATTGCAGGTACAGCGGGTGTCTTACTCGTGACGAGTGAAGAAGGTTTGGATGCCTTACAAACTGCCTCGATTATTGGCGCCTTCCCGTTTGCCATCATTATCATTCTCATGATTGTCTCTCTCTTTAAAGAGTTACGAAATGAGAAGGAAACGCTAACCGTTAGCCGAGAACGCCTTCGTCAAGAGCGACTTGCTTTACGTAACGAACGTGAGCGCGTCAAACGCGAACAACAACTGCTTAAGAGAGAACGTCGTCGTCTGCAAAACACAAACGATGAAGTAGAAGGCGACGACACCAAAGATAAAGAGTAAAGCCAAACAGCACCTTCCAATTGAAGGTGCTGTTTTATTTTCAAGATTTTACGTTTTTTTCCTGTTTGATACGGGTACGGAAATGTAATGGAAATTTTAAAGGGAGGATGGTAAAGCATGAAAAAACGTCATATTGTCTTTACGATTACGTTTAGTGCCATCATTCTCATTGCGATTTTTTCCTTGATACCTGGTTCAACGACTACAGGAAAAGCTCATTCCAGTGAAACCAGTCAAGTCGTGCTTATCTTATTCTCCGATGAGAACAAGCTTGCCAAAGAGCGTGTATACTATAACGCTATTCAACACTTACAAATGAATCATCATTTCTCCTTTCACGAATTTATCTTTAAAGAATCAACAGATCGGCGTTCTGTTTCTTATTATGACGTTGATATTGACACATTCCCTTGTCTGCTCATTTATAAGGGGGAAGAAGAGATTTTACGACTATCTGGCAAACAAGACTTCGACCAAGTTGTTCGTGAAATTCGCCAATCTACAAAATAAGAGAAGATAAGTATGAACACTTATCCCCTCTTATTTCGTGCTATGATTTTGAATCAAACGCATCTCGTAAACCATCTCCAATAAAGTTAATGGCCAGAACAGTTAAAACGATACATAAACCAGGCGGTATCCAAGCTTCTGGGTTATTCCGTAAAATCCTCACACTTTGCGCCTCTGTTAACATATTACCCCACGTTGGTGTTGGCTGAGGAATACCAAAGCCAATAAAACTTAATGCCGACTCAGCCACAATCATTGAAGCCATCATTATGGTTGCATTAACAATGATCGGACCTACAGCATTGGGAATAAAATGCTTACGAATAATTCTTAAGTCTGAGCAACCAATACTTCTTGCACTTAATATGTATTCCTTTTCTCGAATAGAAAGAAACGTGCCACGTAACATCCGACAAATTCCAGTCCACGATGTTAACGCAATAACGAATATGAAAATTGGAACGGTAATATTTTGTAACACAGCAACAATCGTTAAAAATAATAGTAAGAACGGAAAAATTAACATCCCATCCGTTACCCTCATAATAACAGAGTCAACTTTCCCTCCATAATATCCAGCTATTGATCCTAAGCTCCCACCGATTAGTACGGTAAAAAGCATTGCAAAAAAGCCGACGGTCAACGAAATACGGGCACCGTGCACCAAGCGAGAAAAGTTATCTCGACCTGATTGATCTGTACCAAGAATGTTTTCACTATCTGCATTTGCTTCTACTTTTGCTAAATTACTTTGTGTTGGGTCGTGGGTGGCAATAACATCAGCAAATATTGCGACTAGAACCATCAGTGCAAGGAACACAATTCCTGTAATCGCTAATTTATTTTTTTTGAAACGGTTAAATGCTAAACGTGTCGGACTTAAGCTTTTTTCCTCTACTTGCGTGAATTGAGGCGGTGAAGGCTGCATATCTACTCGTTTTGGTTCCAATGGTCTCACCTCAGTCTAATCGAATTCGTGGATCTGCTATCGCGTAGCATATGTCTGCCAATAAATTTCCAACTAAGATTGTCATCGCTGCAATTAAGTTTATTGCCATAATAACTGGATAATCCCGATTTGCTAGTGATGAAACAAATAGCGTCCCAATTCCTGGGTAACCAAACACGGTTTCAATAATAATTGCCCCACTTAAGATCGTCCCAAATTCAATACCTAGCAACGTAATAATCGGAATTAAGGCATTTCGCAATGTATGCTTGTACAGAACTGAATTTGAGCCAACTCCTTTGGCACGTGCTGTTCGAATAAAATCGCTACCTTTTAAATCAAGCATTTCTGATCGTAAGTAACGTAAAAAGACGGCTGTACTAGAGAGCCCTAACGTAATACCTGGTAATATTAAGTGATGAAGTCGACTAATAAACGCATCCCAACCTGTTAAACTTGGTGAAGCCATTGACCCTTGAGTGGGTAGCCAACCTAATGTAAATGAAAATAAATAAATTCCTAGTAACGCCGCAAAGAAATTGGGTGTTGCTAATCCTAAAAACGCAAATGTTGTTGCGCTATAGTCCAAAACAGAGTATTTTTTTCTTGACGAATAAATACCAATTGGGATAGCAAACAACAATGTGATAAACAACGAGAAAACACCTAAATAAAACGTATTATCTAAACGTTGTAAAATTAAATCACTTACGTCTCTTCCATTAAAACTCATGGATTGACCTAAATCCCCTTGAACGATGTTTGACAACCAGTTCCAGTATTGAACAATGAAAGGATCATTTAAGCCTAGCAAGTCTCTTTGTTGTTCCAAAACCTCTGCAGGTAAAGATGGGTCAACAATTTCTCCAGTTAATGCATCACCTGGAGCTAACCATGCGAAGAAAAAAACAACCATCGTTACAATGACAAGCATCGGTATAAATAAAAGTAGTCGCCGGATAATAAATTTTGTCATCGTTTTTCCTCCTGTCTGCCTAACAAATGAAGAAAAGAAAGCAGCAGATACTCGTTGCTGCCCTCTTTACATACCGCCTACTCCGTTACGTACCATAAATGCGTATCGTTTGTGTACGTATGTGGCAAGAACTCTACACCTTGTAAACGAGAATTATAGACAGAGATTTCACTTTCTGCATAGAGAGGAAGAACATACGAGTTATCAATAAACAACTGTGCCCATTCCATATACTTCTCTTGTCTAAACTCCTGATTATCAAAAGCTTGGTCTGGGTCAACCGCTTCTAAAAGTAGCTGATCCTGCTCTTCACTTTGGAAACGCGTATAGTTGAACATTGCCGTTGAACGATATAAATCTCCTGGATCCGGGTCACCAGAACCTAAGCTCCAACCTGCAAGGTAAATATCTAAATCCTCATCTTCATTGTTTTGAATGTTATCAAAGTAAACGCCAGCTTCCATTGGATTTCGAACATTTGTGTTAATCCCAACTTCGGCTAACTGCTCTGCTACAACCGGCGCCACACGCTCACGAACAGGATTTCCAAGTGGATAGTCGATATTTAAAACAAGCTCATTCCCGTCTGGGTCTTCTACAAATCCATCGCCATCTGTGTCCTCATAGCCAGCTTCTTCTAAGAGCGCTTTTGAATGTTCAGGATCATACGTGAACCCTTCAACTCCTTCTGGATCATACACCCATGAAGCTTCAGCAAACGGCGCATCTAACATTTCGCCATGTCCTCGTAAGAAACTATCAATAAACAACTGACGATCAACAGCGCTAAAAATCGCTTCACGGAATCGGACATCTTCAAATTTCTCATTAGGTGTCCAAGCATCTGGATTAATCAAATCATCGTTTGGCCCGTGATTCATTTTTAATGACATATGTTGATAACCAAGTGCTGGCTGCTCATTAATACTCAATGTTTCAACTGCATCAACTTGATCATAATCAGCTGCCGGGAAATAATTCGGCATAAAATCAAGCTCACCTTGTTCAAGCATTCCTGCCGCTACACTTGCATCAACAACACGCCATGTAATCGCATCAAGTTCCGGTGCACCTTTCCAATAATCTTCATTGGCAACAAGTTCATAAGACTCATTTTCTAATACACTTTGTAATTTGAATGGTCCTGTTCCGATTACTTCTCCAGCATCAGTTGAAGCAGCGTGATTAGGGAAGTCTTCTACCGCTACCCCTTCAAATTTATGTTGCGGGAAAATGCCAATCGCTGTATCCGCTAATGCTTTTACGTTTGGCTCCTTGAAATAAAAGCGAACTGTATGCTCATCAATCGCTTCTACCCCTTCAAACGTATCTGACTCACCACTTGAATATTCTTCATAGCCAACTAACGAACTGGCGTAAGAGTGACGAGTTGCTCCTGTGCTTGTATAGCCTGGATCAGCAATAGAAGTGAACGTGAAGACAACGTCATCTGCTGTAAACGGCTCACCGTCATGCCACGTTACGCCTTCTTCTAAATGGTACGTAAGCTCTAGCATGTCGTCACTAAATTCCCATTCACTTGCTAAGCCTGGCTCAAATTCAAGCTCACTATTTTGTGTCGTTAAACCTTCATTTACAAACGTAATAATGTTGTTATCATAAACAGATGAATAAATGATTGGGTTAAATTGATTTTCTGGTGTAGATGTCATTCCGAGCGTTATAGATCCACCTTCAACCGCTTCTCCTCCGCCTTCTCCTTCTTCACCATCTGTTCCTGTTTCTGAATCTCCACCGTTACAAGCCACTAAAGCTGTTGCAAATACGGCCGTTGCTAAAAATGTGTAAAACGGCTTTTTCTTCATTCATCTTCCCCCTTATGTGTGTTCACCCTTTTTATTGGTAAGACCTTCGTATGTAGAAGCCTCACCTCCTCTATAAAATTCACGCTTATTCGCTTTTCTCTGTATACAAATGACAAGCGACAAAATGATTTGGCGTATGTTCCACTAGCTCCGGTCTTTCCTGTTTACAGCGGTCATGCACATGTGGACATCTAGTGTGAAACGCACAGCCTACAGGTGGATTCGCTGGACTCGGCAACTCTCCCTTTAAGACAATTTTTTCTTTCTGAAACGTTACATCTGTAGATGGCACAGCGGAAATTAATGCTTCGGTATAAGGATGAAGCTTATTTTCGTACAAATCAGTTTTATTGGCAATTTCGACAATTCTACCTAGGTACATCACCGCTACTCTTGAACTAATATGTTTGACAACACTTAAGTCATGAGCAATAAACACATATGTAAGCTTAAATTCGTCTTGTAAATCTTTCATTAAATTTAAGACTTGCGATTGTATCGATACATCTAAAGCTGAAACAGGCTCGTCACCAATAATTAAACTCGGTTTCGTACTTAACGCTCTGGCAATGCCAATTCGTTGTCTTTGCCCCCCAGAGAATTCATGTGGATACTTGTCATACGATTGTTTTGGCAGGCCGACGGTTTCTAGTAATTCTTCGGCTCTTTTTTTTCGCTCCGCTTTTGTTTCGACTGTTTTATGAATAAGCAGCGGCTCTTCAATTAGTTCCCCAATACTCATTCTTGGATTCAACGAAGCGTATGGATCTTGGAAAACCATTTGCATATCGCGACGATACGGTCTTAACTTTCGATTTGAGATGCCGGATATCTTTTCCCCACGGAAATAAACGTCACCGTTCGTTTGATTTTGTAACTGCATTAAAATTCTTCCTAAAGTTGATTTTCCAGAACCAGATTCGCCTACAATTCCAAGTGATTCTCCTTCAAAGATTTTTAATGAAATCCCATCTACTGCCTTTATATGTCCAACCGTTCGTTTTATGACACCTTGTTTTATTGGAAAGTGCATCTTAATGTCTTTTGCTTCTACAAGAACATCCATCATAAATGAACCTCTCTCTCTTGAAGACGTTGTTCGTCAGGTGTAAGCGATCCAGCTTCATACAAAAGGCAACGAACTTTTCTACCACCCTCTGTTTCAATCAGTTCAGGCATCTTATCGGCACACCATTCTGTGGCAAAATCGCACCTTGAAGCAAAGCGACAGCCTGATGGAAACCGATGAGCGGGAGGGACCATTCCTCGAATGGCATCTAACCGTTCTTTATCGTCTTCTAAGTTTGGCATACTTTTTAAAAGGCCTTGCGTATAAGGATGGCTAGGATTTGTAAATAATTCATAGGCTGGTGCTTCTTCAACAATCTGTCCACCGTACATCACGAGTACACGATCCGCTGTTTCGGCTACGACACCTAAGTCATGTGTAATTAATAAAATGGATGATTGAAACTCATTTTTCACTTTAAGCATTAAGTCTAAAATTTGCTGTTGAATCGTTACATCTAGAGCGGTTGTTGGTTCATCTGCAATTAGTAATTTTGGGTTACATGCCATTGCAATCGCAATCATCACACGCTGTCGCATCCCACCTGATAACTGGTGTGGAAACTCGCTTAAACTTTCTTCAGCACGGCTAAATCCAACCAGCCTTAGCAATTCAATTGCTCGTTCTTTCGCTTGTGCTTTTGATGTACTTGTATGCTTTCTTATTGTTTCAATAATCTGATTTCCGATTGAAAAAACGGGATTCAACGACGTCATAGGCTCTTGGAAAATCATTGCAATGTCTTTTCCGCGATACTTGTCTAATTTTTTGGCAGACAATCCATTTAAGTTTGTTCCGTTTAGTACAATCTCACCAGACACTTCTCCTGGGGAATCGACTAAGCCCATAATAGACATGGAGGTCATACTTTTCCCACTTCCAGATTCACCGACAAGCGCGACAACTTCATTCTGGGCAATATGAAAACTTACGCCATCTACAGCTTTAACTAAGCGATTTTTATCTACTTGAAAATACGTTTTAACATTATTAAGCTCCAGTAATGGCTTTCCCATCTCAACCTCCGCTGTTTTAATTTGCTAATTTTTTGATAATTATAGCACAAAAAGTACGTTTGCCAATCTTTTTTTGAAAGAATTTCTTACAGTATTTTATTTACGCAAAAAAAGCCCTTTATATGACTTTTACATCACATAAAGGACTTCTAAATTTATTACATTGTGTGAATTGGTGTTCCAAGCGCTACTTCTGCTGTTTCCATTGTGATCTCACCAAGAGATGGGTGAGCATGAATCGTTAACGCAATATCTTCAGCAGTCATACCTGCTTCAATTGCAAGACCTACTTCAGCAATCATATCTGAAGCATTTGGCCCAGCAATTTGAGCACCGATTACTAACCCATCTTCTTTACGCGTAACAAGCTTCATGAAGCCTTCTGTATCGTTAAGAGAGAGGGCACGACCATTTGCTGCAAACGGGAATTTCGCTGCTTTCGCATCATAGCCTGCTTCTTTTGCTTCTGCTTCTGTATAACCAACTGTTGCAAGTTCAGGCTCAGAGAAACATACAGCTGGAATCGCTAAATAGTCAATCTCAGATGCTTCACCACTAATCGCTTCAGCAGCAATTTTCGCTTCATAAGAAGCTTTGTGAGCAAGCGCTGGACCTGGGACAATGTCCCCAATCGCATAAATGTTTTTCACATTTGTACGACACTGCTTATCAATGTTGATGATTCCGCGATCCGTCATCTCAATTCCAATACCTTCAAGACCAAGCTCATCCGTATTTGGTGTACGGCCTACAGTTACAAGAACATAGTCCGCTTCAATGACTGTTTCTTCACCTTTTACTTCAGCTGTTACTTTAACGCCTTTATCTGTTTCTTCCACGCCTTTAGCCATTGCTTCTGTATGGAAAGTAACATTATTGGCTTTAAGCTTCTTCTCAACCAATTTCGCCATCTGCTTTTCAAAGCCAGGTAAAATTTGTTTAGAACCTTCTAATACAGTAATTTCAGTACCTAGGTTTGCGTATGCACCTGTAAGCTCGATACCGATGTAGCCTCCGCCAATAACAACCATTTTCTTCGGCACTTCTTTTAATGCAAGTGCGCCAGTTGAGTTAATAACGCGGTCTGTATATTTAAACGAAGGAATTTCGATTGGACGTGAACCTGTAGCAATAATACAGTTCTTGAACTTGTACGTGCTTGAGTTCTTCTCATCCATAATTTTAACGGAATCCTCACCAGAGAAATAAGCTTCTCCACGAATGATCTCGACTTTATTTCCTTTTAACAATCCTTCAACGCCGCCAGTTAATTTATTAACAACAGAGCCCTTCCATTCTTGGACTTTGTCAAAATCAACCGTAACGTTTTCAGCAATAATCCCCATATCTTCAGAAGATTTAGCTTGATGCGCACGGTGACCTGCTTGAATTAACGCTTTTGATGGAATACATCCAACGTTTAAACAAGCACCACCCATGCTATCTTTTTCAACGATTGTTACTTTTTGTCCTAGCTGGGCTGCGCGAATAGCAGCCACATAGCCTCCTGGACCAGAACCAATTACGAGCGTATCTACTTCTTGTGCGAAATCTCCTACAACCATGTCTTACCCCTCCATCAATAGTAATTGTGGGTCATTAAGCAAACGCTTGATTTGATTTAATGCACTTTGCGCTGTTACACCATCAATTAAACGGTGATCATAGCTAATTGATAGTGATAGCATTGTGCCCACAACAATTTCGCCATCTTTTACGACTGGCTTCTCTTCAATTCGACCAATACCAAGAATCATTACTTCTGGGTGGTTAATTACTGGCGTAAACCATTGTCCACTTGCAGAACCAAGGTTGGAAATTGTTGCTGATCCGCCTTGCATATCTGCAGCAGAAAGTTTACCATCACGGGCTTTTCCAGCTAGCTCATTAATTTCATCTGCCAGTTGGAAGATTGATTTACGGTCTGCGTCTTTAACAACTGGAACAACTAAACCTTGATCCGTGTCTGCTGCGATTCCAATGTTAAAGTACTTTTTGTAAACAATTTCGCCTGCTTCGTCATCAATTGACGCATTCATTGCAGGGTACTTACGGATTGCAGACGTTAACGCTTTTACAACGTAAGGAAGATACGTTAGCTTCGTTCCTTGATCAGCTGCAATTTGCTTGTACTGTTTACGATGAGCAACTAGTGCTGTTACATCAATTTCGTCAAGATGCGTAACGTGAGGTGCTGTTTGCTTCGACTTCACCATTGCTTTGGCAATTGCTTTTCGGATACCTTTTAACGGTACTCGCTCTTCTAATTGTTCATTAGAAGCAGCTGGCGCAGAAGTTGTCGCTTTTGATTCTTTTTCTTCTTGTTGATCAGCAGAAGACGTATCTTCGCTTTGATCGCCAGATAAGAATGCATCCACATCTTCTTTTACAACGCGGCCATTTTTACCAGAGCCTTTTACACTTGAAATCGTCACGCCTTTTTCACGTGCATATTTACGCACAGATGGCATCGCAATGACACGAGCGTTGTCGCTTGAATCTGAATCAGCTGACGGAGCTGCTTTTTCTTCTGTTTTTTCTTCATCAGAAGAAGCTTCTGCTTTTTCGTCTTTTCCAGACTCTTCGCCACCGCTTTCTTCTTCCCCATCGTCTTCAGAACCATCATCAATGACTAAGATAACGTCTCCAACGTAGCTTGTCGTGCCTTCGTCTACTTTTACTTCAAGTACTTTCCCATCAACTGGAGATGGCAGTTCCACTACAGATTTGTCGTTTTGTACTTCAAGAAGGATATCATCTTCTTTAATTTCGTCGCCTTCTTTAACAAACCATTTTACAATTTCGCCTTCATGGATTCCTTCGCCCACTTCTGGCAGTTTATATTTATAAGCCACGGCTAAGCGCCTCCTTCATTATAACTCGAATTCAATCTCTATAAAAGAAAGAACGACCTAGTTTTCGACTAGCTTCGTCACTTTCTTCATTTCCTTACTTAAAAGTTAATAACTTCTTTCGCCTTTTCAACAATAATTGCTGGGTTAGGCAACCATGCATCTTCAACTGCAGCGAATGGATAAACGGTGTCAGGTGAAGTGACACGAAGTACAGGAGCTTCTAACGAAAGAATCGCACGCTCTGTAATTTCTGCCACGATTTGTGATGCAATTCCAGCTTGCTTTTGCGCTTCTTGTACAACGATTGCACGGTTTGTTTTTTCAACAGAAGCGACAACGGTTTCCACATCAAATGGGCTTACAGTCATTAAATCGATTACTTCCGCTTCAATACCTTCTTCAGCAAGCTCTTCTGCTGCTTTCATCGAAGCTTGTACCATAGCACCATAAGCAATGATCGTAATATCTTTTCCTTCACGCTTCGTATCAGCTTTTCCTAGCTCAATTGTATATTCATCTTCAGGAACGTCCTGACGGAATGAACGGTACAATTTCATGTGCTCAAGAAATACAACGGGGTCGTTATCACGAATCGCTGAAATTAAAAGACCTTTGGCATCATACGGGTTAGATGGAATAACAACTTTAAGTCCAGGTGTTTGCGCCATTAAACCTTCTAATGAGTCTGCATGCATTTCAGGTGTTTTTACACCGCCACCAAATGGAGAGCGAACAGTAACAGGCATTGTTTGCTTATTGCCTGAACGGAAACGCCAGCGCGACATTTGACCTGCAATTGAATCAAATACTTCAAATACGAAACCGAAGAATTGAATTTCCATTACAGGACGATGTCCAGTAAGGGCTAAACCAATTGCTAAACCACCGATACCAGACTCAGCAAGTGGTGTATCGAATACACGCTCTTCACCGAATTCTTTTTGTAAACCTTCTGTTACACGGAAAACGCCGCCGTTTTGGCCGACATCTTCACCAAAAACGAGTACATCTTCATCTTTGCTAAGCTCATTACGCATGGCATCCGTAATCGCTTGCGCCATTGTCCAATTACCCATAGGTTACTTCGACTCCTTTGCCGTATACTCTTCCAATTGTTCACGAATGTTCACTGGAGGGTTTTCAAACATAAATCCTAGCAAATCTGTAACGTTTTGCTTAGGTGTTTTATCTGCATCTTTAATCGCTTGTTTGATTTCCTCTTTTGCTTGTTCAACGACTTCGTTTTCTTTCTCTTCGCTCCAAAGCTTTTTGCCTTCAAGGAATTTACGGAAACGAATAAGTGGATCTTTCTTCGCCCACTCGTCATCTTCTTCAGATGTACGGTAACGAGTTGGATCATCACCAGCCATTGTATGAGCACCATAACGATATGTTAATGTTTCAATTAATGTAGGACCTTCTCCAGCTAACGCGCGCTTACGAGCGTCAAGTGTTGCTTTGTATACTGCAAGTACGTCCATTCCATCTACTTGAATGCCTTCGATTCCAGCAGCAACTGCTTTTTGCGCAATTGTTTTCGCAGCAGATTGTTTTTCAACTGGTACAGAAATGGCAAAACGGTTATTTTGAACGATGAATACTGCAGGAGCATTATACGCACCAGCAAAGTTAATTCCTTCATAGAAATCACCTTGTGACGCACCGCCATCACCTGTATACGTGATCGCAATGTTATCTTTCTTTTTACGCTTAAGTCCTAGCGCAACACCTGTAGTTTGGATAATTTGTGCACCAATAATAATTTGTGGTACAACAACATTTAGTCCATCTTCAAACTGGCTTCCTTTAAAGTGGCCACGAGACCATAAAAACGCTTGGTGTAATGGCAAACCATGGAAAACAATTTGTGGGATATCGCGATACCCTGGCAAGATCCAGTCTTGTTGGTCAAGCGCAAAGTGAGAACCAAGTTGAGATGCCTCTTGTCCCGCTGTAGGCGCGTAGAAACCTAATCGTCCTTGTCTGTTTAGCGAGATCGCACGCTGATCCCAAATACGCGTGTAGACCATACGGCGCATTAATTCTTGTAGTTGTTCGTCGCTTAAATCAGGCATTTCTGATTCATTCACGACTTCTCCTTCTTCATTAAGAATCTGGAAGGTCTCAAATTGTTCTTCAACTTGATCAATTGTTCTTGTACTCAATTTGTTCACCAATCCTTTCAGTTAGTTAAAAGCGGTATGTGAATTCTTGCTTGTATACGTTTTTCATATGAAAAATGCACTGTTAGCATGCCCAATCCTAAAGATTACATAACCGCAATAAGACGTTGTTAAACCAGACTGTTGTTTACGTAAGAAACATGCGGTCATCTGTTACAATGAAATGGAATATCTAGTAGTACAACTCCCTACTGATTGTTAGTCTACATGAACGACCTAACAATCGTCAATCCTTTTGCACACTTATTAATCGCGATATCCACTAACAATCTTTGGAAACGCTTCAAAAATCCATGTGTTATAGTATACGTAAATTCTGAACTAGTACAGATCGAATTTAAATGTTCTCATGTAACCGCAATCAATCAAAACACTTCCCTCGCGCCTTTTTTACATTAAAAAAGCTCATCGACTTTGTCGACAAGCTAAAGCTTATTCAAAACTTACTTCTAAATCAGACGCTTCGTAAAATTCGCGTTTCGCATCATTATACGCTGTCGTATATTCGTTAAACTGCTCCGTTGCTTCACGACGGTCTTCATACTTTTGGTTTGTTTCTTCAATATGTGCGGTTAACGTTTCTGCATCTAGTTCTTCATCTTTAAGCATTTCATATAATTGTTCATCCAAGTCTAACGATTCTTCATAAATGGTATGTAAGTCTTGATAGCTTGCATAGCGATTATCCATCGCTTCTTGAACATTATTTGCTAAATCAACTAAATTATCATCTTCTAGTTCGGAAAAATCACTTGCTGCATCTTCAAACGCACTATACCCTTCTTCAATGCTTTCCTTTTCCTCTGCAAGCAGCTCGCGACGTTCGTTAACAGATTCAATTGCTTGATCCGATAATTCAACGATTTCATCGTAAGCATCCATATCTAAATCGACAATTTGCGAATAAAGCTCTGCCTCTTGCTCCTCGGCATCTAACATTGGTTGCTGTAGCTCATCAAAACCTTCATTTTCTATTTCAGCGGCTTCTTCTAACGAGCTATGAATCGACTCTGTAGCGGTTTGACCACAAGCTGCTAAAAACAAGCTTGAAAAGGCTACAGTAGCAATAAACTTTTTCGACAAAAACCTCTCCTCCTTCGAGTTTTCTCAACTTCTTTTTCTCTTCTCTCACAATATCTAACAAATAGGTATTTGGCAAGCATTTACTTTTATTTTAAAAAATAAATAGGCATTTATCCAAACATCTTTTCAACTTCTGCATAGGATAGCTATATAAATCGCCTAGTGTGGTGGTTATTAAAGGAGGAATTTCAAACATGAGCTACGCTGAAAAATACGGATATAACTATGGTTACGATCAATGCTGTGAGCCTTATGGATACGGATATGGCTACACGCAACAGAACTGCGGTGGCGGTGGTGGTAAAGGATTTGCACTAATCGTTGTTCTTTTCATTCTATTAATTATCGTTGGTGCATCTTGGTTCGCCGGCGGCGTTGACGAAGGTCCAGACTGTGGTCCAGGTCCTGGTCACGGTCCGAAAAAATAAGAAATTTAAGCGAAAAAGCGACACGAGGAAATCGTGTCGCTTTTTTCTGCTTGCACATAAGAATAATAATCCTTAAACTATTGAAAGAAAGGGAAAGGAGTGGTACTTATATGATTACGATGAATGATGTTGTTCGTGAAGGACATTCTGTTTTAAGAAAAGTGGCTGAACCAGTCAGCATTCCATTAAGTGATGAAGACCGCCATACGCTTACATCTATGCTTGAATTTTTACAGAATAGCCAAGACCCTGAGTTGGCGGAGAAGTACGACTTGCGCCCAGGGGTTGGTCTTGCTGCGCCACAAATCGGTATTTCAAAACGTTTGTTTGCTGTACACGCGATGGATGAGAACGATAAACTATATAGTTTAGGAATTGCAAACCCTAAAGTTATTAGCCATTCAGTTGAACAAAATCAATTAGAAAATGGAGAAGGATGCCTTTCCGTTGATCGTGAAGTTGAAGGCATTGTCCCGAGACACGCCCGTTTAACAATTAAAGGAATCGATCATAACAATGAAGAAGTAACATTACGTTTACGCGGATACATCGCCATTGTTTTTCAACATGAACTCGACCATTTAGATGGCGTCATGTTTTATGATCGCATAGAAGGACTAGAAGATCCGTTTAAACAACCCGTACCTGGTTATGCGCTATAATTCCCAAAAACCCCCTCGTGTTTTTTCTTAGCTTTACTACAAACTAAGAGCAAAACAAGTAGAGAGGGGGTTTTTCTTTTGTTAAAAAAATGGCGTGAAAAACTCTTAAAGCGGTGCAAAGATCTTTTACCAAAGTCATTATTTCTTGATGTGTAAGACCACTTTAAAGTGGCAAGACTGTAAGCCATCCAGTATTATTTATACGGGTTGGCTTTTTGGCATTTCTAAAAAGCCTCATTTCCTATATAATAGATAAACAATGGTAGTAAAAGGAGAGGTTTAATCATGATTTTTAAAGTATTTTTTCAAGAAGATTTTTCGCAAGCCCCTGTAAGAGAACGTACAGAATCTTTATATATTGAGGCAGAGAGTGTTAGTGATGTTCGTGCTAAGCTTGTAGATGAGCCTTATAATATTGAATACATTACACCGCTCACTGGTTCATTCTTAGAGTATGAGCAGCAACGTGAAGATTTTAAGGTTGTGAATGCGTAAATGAAACAAGTAAA
The DNA here is from genome assembly GCF_024362765.1 of Alkalihalobacillus sp. LMS6. Lineage (NCBI taxonomy): Bacteria > Bacillati > Bacillota > Bacilli > Caryophanales > Bacillaceae > Alkalihalobacillus > Alkalihalobacillus sp. LMS6. Next base: position 2,311,127 of record NZ_CP093302.1, read on the forward strand.
AAATAATCAAACCGCCGTATTTGCTCTCGGAGGAATGGGTGAAATCGGGAAAAATACGTACGGTGTTCAGTTTCAAGATGAAATCATTCTTATTGATGCTGGAATTATGTTTCCGGAAGACGATTTACTTGGAATTGATTATGTGATCCCCGATTATACGTATCTTGTGAAGAACAAAGATAAGATTAAAGGGCTATTTATTACACATGGTCACGAAGACCACATTGGTGGAATTCCTTATTTATTAAGAGAATTAAACATTGATGTGTATGGAGGAAAGCTAGCTCTTGGTCTGCTCAAAGGAAAATTAGAAGAACATGGCCTACTTCGTAACGCTAAGCTACATCCCATTTCCGAAGACCAAATAATTAAGTTTACGAAAACATCAGTATCGTTCTTTCGGACAACCCATAGCATACCTGACTCTTATGGTGTTGTTGTTAAAACGCCTCCTGGAAATGTTGTACATACAGGTGACTTTAAATTTGACTTTACACCTGTTGGAGAGCCAGCGAACCTAACGAAAATGGCTAAAATTGGAGAAGAAGGTGTGTTATGCCTCCTCTCAGACAGTACAAATAGTGAAATTCCTGACTTCACTATGTCTGAACGAAAAGTCGGCGATAGCATTAACAACATCTTCCGCAAAGTCGATGGCCGCATCATTTTCGCTACATTTGCTTCAAATATCCACCGTTTGCAACAAGTCATTGACGCAGCAGTTGCCAACAATCGAAAAGTATGTGTATTTGGACGTTCGATGGATTCTGCCATTGCGATCGGACAAGAGCTAGGATATATTAACGCGCCAAAAAACACATTTATTGAGCATTCTCAGCTAAATAAACTCCCTGACCATCAAGTAACAATTCTTTGTACTGGTAGTCAAGGGGAACCAATGGCTGCCTTGTCTCGTATTGCGTTTGGCACTCACCGTCAAATTCAAATTATTCCTGGGGATACCGTTGTTTTTTCAAGCTCCCCTATTCCTGGCAATACCTTGTCAGTTGGGAAAATTATCAACCAACTTTATCGAGCTGGTGCAAATGTGATTCACGGGCCATTAAATGATATTCATACGTCTGGTCATGGTGGACAAGAAGAACAAAAACTTATGCTACGGTTAATGAAGCCACAGTACTTCTTGCCGATTCATGGTGAATACCGGATGTTAAAAACGCACATTAAATTAGCTCAAGAATGTGGCGTCGCAAAAGATAACTGCTTTATTATGGACAATGGCGATGTATTAGCCTTACATCCGAATGAAGCTGGCGTTGTAGGAAAGATTCCATCTGGTTCTGTGTACGTTGACGGAAACGGCATTGGCGATATTGGCAACATTGTTTTACGTGACAGAAGAATCTTGTCAGAGGAAGGGTTAGTCATTGTCGTAGTTAGTCTTGATATGAAAGAATTTAAGGTGACTGCAGGACCGGATCTTATTTCACGTGGCTTTGTTTATATGCGTGAATCAGGAGACCTCATCCACGAAGCACAGAAATTATTAACCGCTCACCTTCATCAAGTAATGGAAAGAAAGACCAATCAATGGTCCGAAATCAAAAACGAAATATCCGATTTGCTCGGTCCGTTTTTATACGAAAGAACAAAACGGAAGCCAATGATTTTACCAATCATCATGGAAGTATAAGAAAAAACGCTGCAGCATATTGCAGCGTTTTTTATCGTAAAGCTTTTGAGATCTTTCCGTAAATATGGTACGCTCAATTTTGCATAAAGTAACGAAAGGAATGACACGATGCTAGAGAATGTAAATGACGTGCTTTATCATCCCATTACCCAAACGTTATGGCAAATCCTCTTTGCCATTATTATTTATTTTATTGTACGCTCCGTTGGGAAAAAGCTCATTAAAAAAGTGTTTAACAAAAAACAAGAGAAACAAGTTTCACCTGCTCGACTTCAAACGTTAGAAAAACTATTGCTTAACGTGTTTTCCTATGTTCTATTTTTTATTATCGCTTTTAATATTCTCGACACACTTGGCTTTCATTTAGGACCATTACTTGCAGCTGCCGGTGTCGTTGGCTTAGCGATTGGTTTTGGTGCACAAGGATTGGTTAGCGATGTCGTGACTGGATTCTTCTTACTTTTAGAGCGACAGTTAGAAGTAGGAGACTATGTAAGCGCAGCCGGCATTGAAGGAATTGTCGAAGAACTTGGGTTCCGAACAACGATGATTCGAGGATTTGACGGTACCCTTCACTATATTCCAAATCGAAACATTACAAATGTAGACAACCATTCACGAGGAAATATGCGTGCACTTGTTGATTTAACGATACCTGCTGGAGAAACAACAGAAGATTCCATTCAAAAAATACAAACAGCCATTGAATCCTTTTCTCATCCGGCTCTTATTACGAAGCCAGAAGTCATTGGTGTAGAAACAAACGACCTTGCTGCTACCGTTATTCGCGTAATTGCAAAGACCGAAAATATGCAGCAATGGGCCGTTGAGCGCGAGTTAAGAAAAGTTATTCGCGACTACTTTGAAAATCAGCAACAAGACGCTAATCAGGAATCACCGTGATAAACAAAGTTTATTAATAGTTAGGCTGTCAATATCATAGTGTAGGCTATTTCGCTCGTAAATAAGAAAAGGTGCTGTTATACGTAACAGCACCTTTTTTCTATCCATTTTGATTGCTTAATGTTTGTTCCACGCGTTGTCCAACTTCTTGTGCACTTAAACCGTCTGCTGAAACAATACTCATATTGCCTTGAGGACTCATTCCTGCAACATCTGCATCACGTCCAGATACGACGCAACAATCGCAACCACTTGCATCCGTTTCGTTTTGAACATGAACCACATCATGTCCTAACGTTTGTAGCTCGTTTTCAATATCTGTTAGACCAGACTGAACACCAATTTTCGCCATACTAAACCCTCCTTCTATCATTCAGAGGTAGTATGCGCGTTGACTAAATGAATTATTCAGCCTTTGTTACAAAGTAGTAGACTTTTGTTCTAAAAATGCACACATATGCCTAACTGCGACTTCAATGGCATCTTCATTTGGATTCAGTCGTGCATCGTGTAAACCAAATGAGCTGTCGACACCTAGCCAAAACATCATTCCCGGATACGCTTTTAAAAAGTAGCCAAAATCTTCTCCTGTCATGGCTTCCTTTGCGAGAGTGAAGTGAACGTTAGGCTGGTTCTCGCTAAATTGAATAAATGCGTTCGTTAACGCTTCGTGATTCCGAACCTCGCAATAGTTAGAACCATAATCAATCGTCGCCTCACAAGAAAAACTGACTTTAATGCCGTTCGTTAACGCTTCAATCCGCTCTTTTACTTTTTGCATCGCTTCCATTGACAGCGTGCGAATCGTTCCTTCTACTCTTGCTTGTCCTGCGATCACGTTCTGCTTTGTCCCACCTTGTATCACGCCAATTGTGACGACAGCAGAATCGAGCGGATCGATATTACGAGAGACAATGGATTGCAGTTGCGTAACAAAGTGCGCTGCCGCTACGACCATGTCGTTCGCCGTATGCGGGTAAGCTGCGTGGCCGCCAGTTCCTTTAAAATCAATAAATAGTTCAGAAGTATTGGCAAAAAGAAGGCCAGGCTTCGTTGAGATCGTCCCAACTGGTAAATTCGGATCAATGTGTAGCGCATAGATTTCATCTGGCTGCCATTGGTCCAAGATCTTTTCTTCTAACATCGGCTTTGCTCCACCTGGCCCCTCTTCAGCAGGTTGGAAAATAAATAATAAGGATGTTGGAGGCTTCGTTTCACTAAAATGTTGCAACATGCCTAGCGCAATCGTCATGTGAAGATCATGCCCGCAAGCGTGCATACTGCCTTTGTGCTGAGATTCATAGGAAAGATTCGTGTCTTCATGTAGAGGTAAACCGTCTATATCTGCTCGATAAGCAACCGTATAGGGTGTTTCGCCTTCAACTTTAACAAGTACCCCTGTTTTCCACGTCGATACGGTTAAACGCTCCTGTCGCATCCCTGCGATTGTTTCTAAAATTAATGCCTGTGTTTTAAATTCTTCAAACCCTAATTCCGGAATTTGGTGGAATTGTCGTCTTAATTGAATTAACTCGTCTTTTTTCATTCATTTAACTCCTGTTCCATTTCATCTAATACGGTTTTGAAACAAGCGATAAACGCATTTACTTCTTCCTGTGAAACAATAAGCGGGGGAAGCAGTCGAATAATCGTCCCCTGGGTGACATCTACAAGCACACCTTTTGCTATCATTTTTTGTTGGATTGTAGCAACTTGTTGCGCACTTAATTTTGTCGGAAGTCCCATCATCATACCTTTACCACGGTAAGATTCAAGCAAAGAAGGGAACTCTTTTTGTAGCGTTTCGAGTGACTCTTGTAAATGTGAAGCGACTGTTCGACTATGCGCTAATAACCCCTCTTCTAAAAGATCCAGCACAGTCAACCCTAACGCACAGCTTAATGGCGATGGTGCAAATGTCGTCCCGTGATCACCAGGAGCAAATAAATCATTTAAGCGTGGGTCCACGATCATACCACCGAGCGGCAAGCCCCCTCCAACTCCTTTTGCAAATAACACTACATCTGGTGTCACGGTCGCTTGCATATATGCAAAAAGAGTGCCTGTTCTCCCCATCCCTGTTTGAATTTCATCCATACAAAATAATGCATCGTGTTCGTTGCAGAGGGATTCAATTTGTTGTAAATAGTCATGTGACAGCGGGACAACCCCACCAGACCCAAGGACAGGTTCCAGTAAAACTGCGGCAGGCTGATACTGTTCTAAAACTTCTTTTAACCCATGCACATCTTCAGGCTCCACTTCATAAACCGGTAAATCATGTAGCGGAAAATCTTGATACACTCCCTCTTGCCTTGTAAGTTTCATGGCACCTAGCGTCCGTCCATGAAAACTTCTCTTTAACACAACAACACCTTTTTTTGCAAAATCTTGTTGTTTACTCCATTTATGAATAAGTTTAATAACCGCTTCTGTTGCCTCTGCTCCAGAATTGGCAAAGAACACTTTTCCACCAATTGTTTTTTCAGATAATTTCTCAGCAAGCTCTACCGCGGGCTTGTTTACGTATAAGTTTGAGATATGTAAAAATTTTGTACCTTGTTCTTGTAAGGTTTCCATAATAGCAGGATGAGAATGGCCAACAATATTAACAGCCAACCCCGTAATGAAATCTAAATAACGGCGATTTTCTTCATCAATTAAATAGCTTCCTTGACCTTCTTTAATAACGATCGGAAGGCGACGGTATGTGTTCATTAAAGCCTGTTCATCTCTTTTAAGCCAATCCATTTCAAAGACTCCTTTTTTATGAAAACAGCTTTGCCCAAAAGGCAAAGCTGCACGATTGAATTAATCTTCGTTTAAACGACGTAGTTCTTGCTTAATTTCTGTTTTACCTTTTGTTTTTTCATCGATCTCTTTAATGACTTTTGCCGGTGTTCCTGCAACGACTGTATTAGCTGGCACATCTTCTGTTACAATCGCTCCTGCCGCTACAACCGCTCCTTCTCCAACACGAACACCTTCTAGAATAACAGCATTCGCACCAACAACAACGCCATCTTCCACTACAACCGGGGAAGCGGAAGGCGGTTCAATCACACCAGCTAATACAGAACCTGCACCAATATGACAATTCTTCCCTACTGTTGCACGTCCGCCTAGTACAGCATTCATGTCAATCATTGTTCCTTCACCAATAACGGAACCAATATTAATGCTGGCGCCCATCATAATAACTGCACCTTTACCAATCTCAACTTGATCACGGATAATCGCGCCTGGCTCAATACGCGCTTCAATGTCTTTAAGATCTAGTAACGGAATAGCAGAATAGCGGCGATCATTTTCAACAACATAATCTTCAATGCTTGCTTCGTTTTCTTTTAAAACAGGCTCAATTAATGCCCAGTCTCCAAAAATAACGCCTGTCTGACCATTGAAAAATGTTTGTACAGCTTGATCAAAAGAAAGCTTGTCTAACTCACCTTTAATATGTATCTTAACAGGGGTTTTCTTTTCTGCTTTTGAAATAAATTGAATAATCTCGTTTGCATCCATCATGTTCATCTGTATTGCCTCCTTTTATCACTGTTCATTATGATAAAGTGTGTTACGAAAAAATGCAATGAACTAGCTTAAAATCCAAATAATAAATGTAATTGAGACTAAGCTGACTAGTGTTGTGACAAGCGTAATCGTCGAAACCAACTTCGGTTTTGCATCAAACCGAACCGCATACATGACAATTGTTGCAGCACTTGGCATCGCTGCAGCAACAACAAGAACATTTCGGAGCAATTCATCAATTGGTAAGAATAATGTAATCCCGTATGCCAATAGAGGTGAAAAAATCATCCGAATGCATACACCTACGCTAATTTTTTCCCAATCAAATGCTTTCCACTCAATCATCGCTAGCTGCATCCCTAGTATAAGCATAACGACTGGAATCGCCGCTTCGGCTACTAGGTCAATCGTGGAAAAGAACGGTTGCGGAAACGGAATAGAAAAAACATTAAGCCCGAGTGCTACGACTGTCGCGTACGTAGCTGGCATTTTAAAAATTGCTTTTACTGCAAACGTCATTGATGCTTTCCCTCGCGCCGCATAATAAACTCCGAAAATATTCATAATGATTGACTGAAGAACCATGAAGGTTATGGCTAAATCAAAAGCCGTTTGTCCATATGCAAATAAAATAATAGGCGTGCCATAGTTACCAACATTCATAAAAGCAGTCGACAAAATCATTCCGCTTTCATCTTGAACAGAAAGCTTTCTTATTTTTGCATAAAGTTTCGTTATACTAATAAGGACAGTCATTAGTACCAATGAAAAAATGACCATAAATAAATAGTCCATATTAAGAGGAGATGTATAGAAGGTACGGAAAACAAGACACGGAGTAAGAATGTAAATCGCTAAATTTGAAATCGAACGGATATCGAGCATACTTGCGCGTTGCAAGAGAAAGCCTGCGCCAAAAATAAGAAAGACAGGCAAGACTACTTGAAAAAAAATGGTCACAACATTCAACCTTTCTACCTGTTAAGAAACAAATTGCGTCACAAAAAGAGTGAGTATTTTTGCTAAATCCACGGTTTCCACGTTCAATTCCTCTTCACTCTGGTTGTCTATGTAAATCAGTTTCACAATCGGACGATGAGGCAAGCCACGGTTTTGCGCAACGACCGTTCCGACCCCACCATTTGAAAGAATCACTTGGCTGCCCGTCGGAAATAAAGCAATGCAATCCATTAAAGCTGCCATACCTATCGGATTAAATCGTTTAGACGTAAATGCGAGCATAAATTCTAACGCATCAGACGGAGGCATGAGCGACTTTATATTTCGTTGATGAGTTAATTGATCGTATACATTTGCTATTGCTACAATTTGCGTTATATCATGGAGCATGTGGGCGTTTAATTGTCTAGGGTACCCACTCCCATCCACGGTTTCATGATGGGTTAGCGCAACAATTGAAGTTAATTGATCAACATGGCTTAATGACTGTAAATAATTATACCCTCTCCACGTATGGTCATGACCAAACGCTACCCCTTTTTGTGTATACTGATGCGAAACCACTTTTCCGACATCATGAAGCAACGCTGCTCGAATTAAGCGTTCTAAGTCTTTGTCTTTATAGCCTAGTTGAAATCCCATGCTCGTTGAAAGGAAGGCGACACTTAGCGAGTGAACGTAAATTGAGTCACTTCTCGCCTTTAAATAAGCCAAACATTCTTGCAATTGCGGGTCTTTTATAACCTGTTTGAAGAGCGTTTCGAATCTTTTTTTCCAAGTAATCGATTTTTCTTCTACAATCGTTTTCAGATTGGCCATGTATACATGTAAATGATCGTACGATTTCGCTTGTTTTTTTGGCACTTGAAGTGGTAAGACATCGATTCCAAATTTTTTTAAGCGCTTTAAATGCAAGGTAGTTAACGACGCCCCTTCTCGCAAAAGAATCTGTCCATCAACAGAAAAAATTTCTTTTCCTAATAATGCGCCAGGCAGCACTTCTTGTAAACGCACGTATTTCATATCACCATGTAGTTCCATACACGTTCCTCCCCATCGTAACGCTTTCATTATTATAGCGAATGAATTCTTTTTTAGAAAGACTGTTTATAATCGACAACGTGAAAAAGACCTTTATGAATGTCGTTTCTCATTCATAAAGATCTCGGTCGCAGCTATTCATTTACTCTCCACTTAACTCTCTGCTTTTTCTAGCTGGTGTTGTTCGTGTTCATGGGAATCAAACACCACAATAGGTTTTAGAACAGATACGCCTTCTTTTGATAAGATATCAAGAATATCGTAGTTAATTTCTTCTTTTACGTCGTGCCATTCAGACCAAGCAACGGTTTTTGTAAAATAATAAATGAAAATGTTGTAGCTCGTCTCACCAAATTCATCAAAATAGATCATAACCGTATCCGTCACCACACCAGGATGACTGATCACAAGCTTCCTAATTTCTTGTACAGCATGCTCTAGTTCAGATCGGGTTGTTTCTTGGCCGACACCGATTGAATAATTTACTCTACGCATGTTCATTTCCGACCAGTTCGTAATCGCTTCATTAGACAACGTTTTATTCGGAACAACCACAATGGCGTCATCAAAAGTTCGAATTTTTGTACTGCGGAATGTAATGTCCTCTACAGTCCCTTCAACAGAAGCAGACGAAATCCAGTCTCCTTTTTTAAATGGCTTTTCCGTAATAATGACAATTCCACCAAAAAAGTTCGCCACTGTTTCTTGAGCAGCCAAAGCAAAAGCTAAGCCCCCAAGACCTAACCCTGCGATAAAGCCATTGACATCAACACCAAAGCTTGACAAGACGGTTACAAATGTCAAAGCAATCACGACGAACCGCAAAATGTTTGAAATAAAGGGAAGCAACATATGGTCATCGCTTAACTGTAGTTTCTTTTTTGTGAAAGCCATGAATGTTCCGTGGGTGGACACGTAATTATACAATCCCCAACCACCTAGAATGATCAAGCTGGCGTTAAACAGTCGCATCAACGCAACATTATCCGAAAACTCAACGCCAAAATACGTTAGCGCGACACGCGCCCCAATAATCACAAAGAGAAAACGGAGCGGCTTCTCATAAGAAAGCAAAAGCTGCGTCAACAATGTAGCATGTGTTTTTCGTGATAAGCCTAAAATAATTTTAAACAAATACGTAATAAAGATCTTCCGAAATAGAAGAAATAAGGTAAAAATTCCTAGCGCTATTAGAAGGGATAGCCATGGAAATTCTACAAAAAATGTTACAATTGAATCCCAAATTGCATTCATGGTTCATCTCCTCTTACAATTACTCTAACCGTATTCTAGCATGGACTTTTCGAATAGGCTATTGTAAAAGAAGGCGAAATAAACGACCAAGTTTGGACTTTTGACTAATTGTATACAACGTTGGTCGGTTCTCAACATAAACCATTGGCCTCGAGCGAATTGTATACGAACAAGCAAAACAGATGCAGATGACTACACTTATCAATAAAATCAAATCAATTCGTTTTTCTTTCACGGTCTCCATACTCCTTTTTTGTTAGTATGTGAAATGAGCCACCTTTTATTTCTTCATAAAATGATTCCGGAACTTAAAATCCGTCTATACTAGTAATCGTGACGATTTTGTAGACAAACGTAGAGTTCATTAAAAACACACATTTTCTTGTTATGATAAAAGCGAGAAAACGATTTGGAGGGTTTCGAAATGAAAAAATTACTAACAGGCTTTATCCTACTTTTAGCCTTTATGTTTGCTTTGCCAACAAATGTGGCATTCGCTCATTCTCATCAAGAGTCTACTTCACCAAGTGAGAATGAAGAGGTCACGGAACCAGTAGATGAAATTACCGTTACATTTGATGCTGGGATCGCTAACGGAGATATTGAAGTGACAAACAATACAACGAATGAAGAAATCGAGCCTGCTTCTGTTGAAGTAGAGTCTACTGTCATTACAGCTCAATTTGATGAGCCGCTTCCAAACGGCGAATACATCGTTTATTGGGAAAATATCGGAGACGACACGCACCACATTGATGGTGAATTTACATTTACCGTGAACGTTCCTGAAGAAGAGGTAGAAGAAGGCACATCAGAAGAAGACACAACCAATGAAGACGCGACTGAAGAAGAGTCTACTGATGATGCTTCTGAACAAGAAACAAATGTTGAAGATGAGCAGTCAGAAACGGACAATGCTGATTCAGGTTCTGCCGTCCTATGGATCTCAATCATTCTAGCCATTTTATTCATTGGTGGTTTAATTGGATTTGTTGTTTCACGTAATAAAAAGAAATAACCGTGTTGACAAGTCATGTATAAAACATGGCTTGTTTTTTTACTAATCTCATGCAAAATTCATACAAAAATAAAAGAAATACATAAATTTTCGTTTTGAGATGATAAAGTTTCAGCTATAATAAGAAGAAGATACTGAATGTCAGCACAATTAATTTGATGAAAAAGATAGCCCTCTTTAAAAAAGTATGCTTGGCTACACTAAAATCATGTGCTGTGTTGTATTAGAGGAGGTTGTCTTATTTTATGCTTAATCGCCCCGTTTTAAAGAAACTGATCATCTTCTTACTGATTGTTGCGGCGGCGCTATTTGTATACTTTAATTTTTCTGCTTTTATGCCCATTCTTTTGGCTCTATTAACCGCCATGATTTTTGAGCCATTTGTAAAATACTTAAAGCGTAAAATGAAAAGTGAACGCAGACTTTTACCGGTTACGATCGTTTTCTTATCCTTTTTACTTATTTGCGGGATTCTACTTTATGTATCGATCCGTTATCTTGTAGAATCAATTTACAGCTGGTCTTTGCAAATCCCTCAATATGCCTTTGAAGTACAACAGTTTGCCGACGACATGATCGATGGGTTTCAAACAACTCTTGAGAGCATTCCACAAGGTACAGCCATTGTCGCAGAATTAGAGCGGTTGTCCACTACGATGGTTGACGCTGTACTAGGTATTACCGCGACTGTGATCACGTCCGTTGCATCGTGGCTACAATCGATACCGAATTTGCTCTTTGTTGCGCTTATTTACGTGATCACTCTTTTCTTATTTAGCTTGGACTTACCACGCCTGTTAACAAATACGTTTAATTTATTTAAAGACGACACTTCACAAAAATTACAATTCGTGTTTCGACGTATGGGAAAAGTGTTCTTAGGATACTGGAAAGCTCAGTTTATTTTAAGTGTCGGCGTGTTTCTTGTCTGTTACATAAGTTTATTATTTATCGCTCCTGGACCCGCGCTCATTATGTCCATTCTCATCTGGGTAGTCGATATTATTCCTCTTTATGTCGGCCCAGCATTAATCCTTGTCCCATGGGGATTGATTGCGATGATTATTGGCAGTACTGCACAAGGGGTTCAATTAATCGTTCTTGCGCTCGTTTTATTAATCATTCGCCGGATCATCGAACCGAAAGTACTAGGTGATTCGATTGGCTTAAATGCGTTACCGACTGTTTTGTCGATGTACTTTGGGTTTGTTTTCTTCGGAGTGCTCGGTCTGATTTTAGGTCCATTTGTTTATATCGCCATTCGTTCAGCAAAAGAAGCAGGACTGTTTCAATTAACCGCTGAAAAAGCACCCGTTTCAACGCCAAAAACGACTCCTGATTAAAAAAGCTGCGTGGATTCATACTCCATGCAGCTTCTTTTATATTATAGTTGCTTTAATGCATCCTCAATTAAATGATTTCCGCTCGTTAAATCAAAAGCTTGATTAACTGTACTATCATCTTCTAAACAAGCGACAATCACATTCGCGACATCTTCTCTTGGAATATCGCCTCGCTCAAGTTCTGTCGCCACTTTCACTTTTCCGTTTCCATCTTCATTCGTCAATCCGCCTGGACGAATAATTGTATAGGCTAATCCGCTATTTTTCAGCCATTCATCGGCATAATGTTTCGCAGCACTGTAGTAAGGGGCTTTAGACATCCAGTTGTCGCGATTATGAACGCCGATGGCACTCACAATAATAAAGCGATCAACATTTGCTTGTTTAGCAGCTTCCATTGACTTAATCGCACCGTCAAAATCGATCATCATTGTTTTATCAGCTCCAGTATGGCCACCAGACCCTGCTGCAAAAACAACGACATCCATGCCTTCGATCAATGAAGTAAGATCTTCTGGTTGTCCTTCCAAATCACCGATTACAGCATGAATTCCTAGATCTTGATAATTTTCATATTGTTCCGTTTTGCGAACCATTGCTGTCGGCGTATGGTTCGTATGTTTTTCTAATTTCTGCACTAAATGACGACCAATTTGTCCATTTGCACCAATGACAAAAACGTTCATGTATTCTCATCCTTTCTTGCTTCTACTACTTATATATTACCCCTAGTCAATAGAATAAAAACATCAACGCATTAAGCAGATTGCTTGCTTCCAGATCGTTCGGGCATTACCGTTAATAATGAAAAAGGAGGAGAAAATATGAATCACTTAATGTCTTCATATACAATTGGAAACCTTGAACTAAAAAATCGCATCGTCATGTCGCCCATGTGTCAGTATTCAGCGGTTGGAAAAGATGGAATGCCCACAGACTGGCATTTGCACCACTACACAACAAGAGCTGTAGGTGGTGTTGGATTGATCTTAGTTGAAATGACAAATATAGAAGAAGATGGTCGGATTTCTGATTACTGTTTAGGCTTATGGTCAGATGCACACCGTGATGCTTTCAAACCTATCGTTGAACAAGCACACAAGCACGGTGCGAAGATAGGCATTCAAATTGCCCATGCTGGCAGAAAAGCTGAAGATACGGATTCACCTATTTCAGCATCTCCTATCGCTTACGATGAAACGTTTAAAACACCTTATGAAGCATCAAAAAGCGATATTAAACGTTTAGTGACTGGCTATCAAGATGCAGCACGTCGGGCAGTAGAAGCTGGATTTGATGTCATTGAACTTCACGGTGCTCACGGATATCTAATTCATCAATTTTTATCTCCTTATACCAATCAGCGTCAAGATCGTTACGGAGAAGAGCGGACATTATTTGCAGTAGAAGTCATTAAAGCGATGAAAGCTGTTATGCCTACAGATATGCCGCTTATTATGCGAATATCTGCCGTGGAGTATGTAGAGGAAGGGTATGAATTAAGTGATGCAGTTGCCTTTACCCGTACGTTAAAAGAAGCAGGAGTTGACATGTTTGATGTTAGTTCCGGTGGTGAAGGCAAGCCTAGTTCAGCACGTTTTCAGAAACCTTACGCTGGTTACCAGCTTCCTTTCGCTCGAAAAATACGGCAAGAAATTGGCGTGCCAGTTATGGCAGTTGGTATGCTGGAAAATCCAGAAATCGCGAACGCCGCCATTCGCTCAAATGATGCTGATTTAGTGGCCATCGGTCGCGGACTGCTTTCTCACCCGTACTGGACGTTCTCAGCAGCTAAACAACTCAATTTAGACATCCATGCACCAAAACAATATGAACAAGCAACCTTTTAACAAAATTTGAGAACACGCCTCCATTTATTTCATAAAAAAACTCGTCATACATCGGCTGTATGACGAGTTTTTATTTAGATGCGCTGTACAAGATTTGAACTTGTGACCCCTTGCCTGTCAAGCAAGTGCTCTCCCACTGAGCTAACAGCGCCTAATCATTATGTATGATCAACAAATATTATAGTAGCAAATCATTTTAAAGAAGTCAACTATTCTTTTATTATCTGTTAGTTTCATTGTACAAATATGTCGACTACATGCTAGAATACGAGTAATACGATAGAGAGATGGTGAAAGCTGTTGGATTCTGAAAGCTTTAGTACCCCTAGACTACTTTTACGTGAACTGACGTTAGATGATGCCCCTTCGCTTTTACCAATCTGGTCTGACATCCGAGTAACCCGATACATGAAAATTGACCGATTAACAACAGAAGAGGAAGCACGACAGCTTATTTCTTTATTAAAAAGTCAAGTTAAAGCTGGCCAATCTTCCCGATACGCTATTATATTAAAAGATACAAATACGGTAATTGGCACATGCGGTTTTGATCGTTTCCATAGCGAGCACGAAAGCGGCACTATTAGTTACGAGTTAAGTAAAACGTGCTGGGGAAAAGGCTACGCTTCTGAGGCGCTATTTGAGATTATTAAAGACGGCTTCACTCGTCTGGGCCTACACCGAATTGAAGCAAGAATTGAGCCAGAAAATGATCGATCCTACCATGCTTTACATAAACTCGGCTTTATGCATGAAGGGCGCTTACGCGGCGCATTAAAAAAAGGGGATAAATTTGTGGATCAACTTGTTTTCTCCATTTTATCTGAAGAACTTGATTCATCCCTTCGCTAAAAAAACCGAACGCCTTACGAGGCGAACGGTTTTTTTACTTCTTCACATCATACCCTTGCTCTTCAATTTCATTTTCCAAACCGTCGAGGCTAACAAGGTCTTTTTTATAGCGAACACTCACTTCTTCCTTATCTAAAGCAACATCAACTTGCTCTACTCCATCAAGGCTCCCTAAGGCTTGCTCAATTGACTTTACACAGTGTTGACAAGACATACCGCTTACTTTAATAATTGATTGTTCCATTTTCTTACCTCCTCTTAGTTAAAACAGGCTTATTTCGAAAACCGACTGATAACATCCATTAATTCCGCAATTGCTTCGTCACCATTTCCATTTTTAATAGCATCAGACACACAATGCTTGGAATGATCTTCCAACAAGGTCATACTCACTTTTCTTAAAGCCGCTTGAATGGCTGACAATTGAATGAGTACATCCACACAATAGCGATCGTCTTCAACCATTTTTTGAATCCCTCGCACTTGTCCTTCAATGCGCTTTAAACGATTCGTTAATGATGTCTTTTCATCATGATGTCGATGCGTCTTTTGCTCCGTTGTCACGGATTGTTGCTCATGCATTACACTCACCCCGATCTTTCTTTTAGTATACAAGATCCATGTTTGATTGTAAAAACAAGGGTTTCATCATTGACACGCTACAGCCAATGCGATATCTTTTTGATGTAGAAGATCTTACAAGAGAGAAAAACGAATTTATCAATGTATTGGGAGTGGAACTATGGAGAAAGCAACGATTTTTTTTGATATTGATGGGACGCTTTTAGATGACAACAAGGAATTGCCTTCATCGACAAAAGAATCGATTAAACAGCTACAACGGGATGGGCATCATGTTGCAATCGCAACGGGTAGAGCCCCTTATTTTTTTAAAGAATTACGAGATGAGCTGAACATTGATTCCTACATTTGTTTTAATGGACAATACGTCGTTTATAAAGGCGAGCTCATTTATCAAGATACTTTAAACCCAACAACATTTAGTCGCTTCGAGCGCTATGCCTCAACGTCTAATCATCCACTCATTTTTATGTCTGCAGATGCGTTTACAGCAAATCACGCGGATCATCCTGATATTCGAGAAAGTATGTCATCTTTAAAATTAGATTTACCCACTTATAACCCTAATTATTATGAACAAAGCCATTTACATCAAGCCTTGTTATTTTGTAAACCAGATGAAGAAGCAGACTACCGTGAGCGGTTTCCAGATTTTAAATTCGTACGCTGGCATCCTCTATCCGTAGACGTCCTCCCAGTTAACGGTTCGAAAGCAATTGGGATTTCGAAATTTATTGCACACGCAGGGATTGATTTAAAAAGTGTTTACGCATTCGGTGATCAATTAAATGATCTTGAGATGCTCTCCTATGTTGAACATGGCGTAGCGATGGGAAATGCGCCTCAAGAAGTACAATCGCAAGCTCGTTACATTACGAAACATGTTAATGAAGATGGCATCAAGCATGGCCTTTCCCTTGTTGGGTTACTGAATTAACACGCCAAAGGTATATAAAAAGAGCACGCAGGAGCGTGCTCTTTCTTTCGTGCTTATGTAAACATCTTTCAAACGCGCCTAGCAGGATTCGAACCCACAACGCGAGAACCGGAATCTCGTGTGATATCCCCTTTCACCATAGGCGCCAACGACACGTATAAATATACTTGAATGAGAGGGAGTTGTCAATTATAAAATCTCCCTCTAGCCATAATTAAGAAGATTGATGGTTCTTTTCGCCCTCAGCAAACATCACTTTAAAACGCTCGTTAATGTCTTCTTCCTTATACCCTGCTTGTCCAAGACGAACGCCAAAATTCTTCGCATAGAGTTGAAGACGCTGTGACATCTTTTTATATTTCTTTGCTTCTGTACCTTTTACTTCACTAGCACGACCGTCTGCATTTGAAATCACATTTTCCACAACAAACAACGCTTTCCATAGTGTCTCTTCATCCATTCCTTGGTGAATGGTGCTTAACTCGTCAACAACCTCTTTATAGAATTGCTGAAATTCTTTAAACGTAATGTCATCTTCCATGTTCAAGTAATGCTGAATTTTATCATATTGTTCTTGCATGATTTTACCCCCTTTGCTCTTGGCTATTATACCATAGGAAACTTTGGCATGCGACTGTATCGAAAAAAAGAGGACTCCCCCTAAAAAGGAGAAAACTCCTCCTTGGGGCAAGTCCTGTGGTCTTATTTACAGTGAGCATCAAATGCTTGTTCAAGTTTTTGAACAACTTGGATCGGCTCATGACCTTCAATTTCATGACGCTCGACCATCATTTGAATCTCGCCATCTTTTAAAAGCGCAAATGAAGGGGAAGATGGACCATATCCTTTAAAGAACTCTCTTGCTCGAGCAGTCGCTTCTTTATCTTGACCAGCAAAAACAGTCACAAAACGATCTGGTGTTGCCTCATAATTCTTCATATAAGCGGCAGCAGGACGCGCAATACCACCGGCACACCCACAGACTGAGTTCACCATAACGAGCGTTGTTCCTTTTTCTGTTAACGATTGCTCAACGTCCTCGGCTGTTTGTAATTGCGTATAGCCTGCTTGAACCATATCATTTCTCGCATCTTGTACGACATCATTCATGAAAAAATTAAATTGTTGCATGAAATCACCCTCCTTCCCTTATATTTTAGGGGAAACGATTGGTTTGCACAAGTTTTTAAAATCAAACTTAGTAGATCGACGTCGTCTCATCGATTGATTCAAGTTTTGTTTTAATTGATTGTAAAAATTTCCCACAAATTAAACCATCTAGCACGCGGTGATCAAGGGATAGACAGAGATTGACCATGTGCCGAATCGCAATAACTTCACCTGCTTCTGTATCCATCACAACAGGACGCTTGACGATTGACTCAACAGACATAATCGCTGCTTGAGGTGCGTTAATGATAGGCTGAGACATAATGGAGCCAAACGAACCTGTATTATTAATGGTAAACGTTCCTCCGCTCATATCTTCGCTTTTCAATTGACCAGCTCTTACTTTTTTTGCTAACTCATTCGTACGTTTCGCTAATCCTTTAACAGTCAGCTCATCTGCATCTTTAATTACTGGTACAAACAGTGCGTCGTCTGTTGCAACAGCCATCGATAGGTTAACATCTTTTTTGCGAATAATTTTGTCGCCAGCCCACTGCGCATTCACTTCAGGATATTCCTTTAACGCTTCGACACATGCCTTCATAAAGAAAGGCAAATACGTAAGGTTAAATCCTTCTTTTTCTTTAAATACATCTTTTTGACGTTGACGTACCTTAACAAGATTGGTTACATCAACTTCAACCATCGTCCAAGCATGAGGCGCTTCTGTTTTGCTTTTTACCATATTTGCGGCAATCGCTTTACGGATTCCTGATACTGGAATTTCTGTATCTCCAGCGGAGCTTTGAACCTGTACGTCTTCAGCTTTTGTTTTCGGTTGTTCCACTTTAACGGGTGCTTGATCAGGCTGAGCTGTCGAGGATGATCCATTCTTCCGATGCGCTTCAACATCTTTTCTTGTAATACGGCCCCCTTTTCCAGATCCTGCAACATCATCTAATGAGATGCCGTACTCTTGTGATAATCGAAGAACAGCAGGAGAATAGCGGTTCCGTTGATCCGTTGCTTCAGTCGTGTTTGCTGGTTTTTCCGATTCAACTTGCTGATTCTCTTGTTGGTTTGAGCCTTCTTTTGCCTCTTTGCTTCCTTCTTCTTGAATGGAGCAAATTTCTGTACCGACTGAAACCGTGTCATCTTCCTCGACAAGGAGTTCTTGGATAACCCCTGTGTAAGAAGACGGAATTTCTGCACTCACTTTATCCGTCATTACTTCAGCAATGGGTTCATACTTCGTTACGTTGTCCCCAGGTGCCACAAGCCATTTGCTTATCGTTCCCTCTGTGACACTTTCACCAAGCTGAGGCATTGTCATTTTTGTCGCCATTGTATCCCTCCTTTAAAACTCTGCTAAGTCGCGAATGGCTTGCTCGACTTTATCAGGGTTAATCATAAACTCTTTTTCTAATGTCGGTGCATACGGCATAGCTGGCACGTCTGGACCAGCCAAGCGTTTAATTGGCGCATCCAGATCAAACAAACAGTGTTCTGCAATGATTGCACTAACTTCACTGATAATGCTTCCTTCTTTGTTATCTTCGGTAATTAATAACACTTTCCCTGTTTTCTTAGCTGCCTCAATAATAGCTTCTTGATCAAGCGGATACACCGTTCGCAAATCAAGTACGTGGGTTTGAACCCCTTCTTTTTCAAGACGCTCCGCTGCTTGTAGCGCGAAATGTACAGCCAACCCATACGTAATAACGGTGACATCGTCTCCTTCACGCTTCACATCCGCTTTTCCAATTGGAAGTGTATACTCCTCATCTGGAACCTCGCCTTTAATTAAGCGATACGCACGCTTATGTTCAAAAAATAGAACCGGATCGTCTGATCGTATTGCTGCTTTTAAAAGACCTTTTACATCATAAGGTGTCGAGGGCATGACAATTTTTAATCCTGGTGTATTCGCGAACATCGCTTCAACACTTTGTGAGTGATAGAGCGCACCATGAATTCCTCCACCGTAAGGCGCTCGAATGGTAATTGGACACGTCCAATCATTGTTTGTACGGTAGCGGATTTTCGCCGCTTCAGACACAATTTGATTGACTGCAGGCATAATAAAGTCGGCAAATTGCATCTCAGCAACAGGGCGCATTCCATACATCGCCGCACCAATACCAACGCCGGCAATAGCCGATTCTGCTAGTGGCGTATCAATGACACGTGCTTCTCCAAATTGTTCATATAAACCTGCCGTTGCGCGAAACACTCCGCCGCGCTTTCCAACATCTTCACCTAAAACAAAGACTTTTTGGTCCCGCTCCATTTCTTCATGCAGCGCTTTCGTTACGGCTTCAATATAAGATAAAACAGCCATTAGTTCCCCTCCTCGCCATAAACATGTAAATAAGTTGTGCTTGGATTTGCATACGTCGCTTCTTCCGCATATTCTGTCGCTTCATTCACGAGCTGCTTCACTTCTTCTTCCATTTCTTTCAGCTTTTCTTCATTTAATAAGTTAGCATCCATTAAATATGTGGCGTATGTATGAACAGGATCTCTCGCTTTTGCTTCTGCCACTTCTTCCCGTGAACGATACGCACGATCATCGTCATCACTTGAATGAGGTGTAAGGCGATACGAAACCGTTTCAATTAAAGACGGCCCTTCTCCTTTTCTCGCTCGGTCTGCGGCTTCTTTCACAGCTTCATACACAGCTAGAGGATCATTTCCATCCACCGTGACACCTGGCATCCCATAACCAATCGCTCGGTCTGAAACCTTTTCACAAGCAAGTTGTTTTTCAATCGGTACACTAATGGCGTATTTATTATTTTCGCACATAAAGATAACAGGTAGCTTGTGCACTCCTGCGAAATTCGCTCCTTCGTGAAAATCTCCTTGGTTGGAGGATCCTTCTCCAAACGTTGTAAACGTAACAAAGTCTTTCTTTTCTAAGCGACCACCTAAAGCAACCCCGACAGCGTGAGGGACTTGAGTGGTAACAGGTGATGATCCTGTCACAATGCGATTTACTTTTTGACCAAAATGACCTGGCATTTGGCGTCCACCGGAATTCGGGTCTTCTTCTTTTGCAAAGCCAGACAGCATTAAATCTTTCGCAGTCATGCCAAATGTAAGGACAACGCCCATATCCCGATAGTAAGGCAGTACATAGTCTTTATCTCGATCAAGCGCAAACGCTGCACCTACTTGCGCCGCTTCCTGCCCTTGACATGAAATGACAAAAGGAATCTTTCCAGCCCGATTTAATAACCACATCCGTTCGTCAATTCTACGGGCAAGTAACATCGTTCTATAAATATCAATGGCTTCTGCATCGGTCAAACCGAGCTGCTCATGTTTTTGTTTTGCCATATGAATCCCTCCTATTACATATGAATTGCGCGTTTATCAATTAATAATGCGGCTTCACCGATTGCTTCCGACATGGTCGGGTGCGGATGAATCATGTCTCCTAATTCAACATGCGCAGCATCTAAATATTTCGCTAGTGCCGCTTCACTTATTAAATCCGTTGCATGAGAGCCAATAATGTGAACACCAAGAACATCTTTCGTTTTCTCATCAGAAATCACTTTAACAAACCCTTCTTCTTCTCCTTGAACGAGCGCTTTGCCGACTGCCGCAAATGGAAATGTTCCCACTTTAATTTGATAGCCTTGCTCTTTCGCATCACGCTCTGTCAATCCAACTTGAGCAGATTCGGGAAAGCTATAAATACAAGAAGGTACCATTGTTGGATTTAACGGTTCAACTGGCTCACGTGTCATATGAGCAACAGCAATGAGTCCTTCATGAGTAGCCACATGGGCAAGTTGAAGCCCCCCAACACAGTCTCCAATCGCATAGATGTGGGATTCTTTCGTTTGACCGTATTCATTCACCTTTATGTAACCGCTTTCCAAAACAATGTCTGTGTTCTCTAAGCCAATGTTTTTTACATTTGCTGATCGACCAATCGATACCATCATTTTGTCAACAGGAATCGATAAGGTTTCGTCTTGACACGAAACCGAAACGGTCACGGAATGATCCTCTATTTTCAAGTCCGCTTCATTAAGCGTTGCTCGTGTATAGATGGTTACACCTCGATTTTGGAGCTGTTTCATCATTTCCTTGGAAATATCTTTGTCAGCAGTTGGAAGAATTCGATCACCAGCTTCCACAATTGTTACTTCGACACCAAAATCAATGAGCATTGATGCCCACTCAACGCCAATCACACCTCCGCCAACTATGACGATCGATGAAGGCAACGCTTCAAAGTTTAACGCCTCTTCTGAACTGATTATTGATGATCCGTTAAATGATGTTTGTGGTAAAGTTCTTGGAGAAGAGCCTGTTGCCAAAATAACGTTGGAGCCAATTAACATTTCATTTTCTCCGTCACCTAAGTCTACCGACACAGTGCCAGGTGTTGGCGAGAAAATGGATGGCCCTAGCAGCGTACCTCTTCCTTCGTATACATCAATTTTTCCTTTTTTCATTAATCCCTTTACACCCGTCGCTAAACGGTCAACAATGCTTTGCTTTCGTTCTTGAACTTTAGTGAAATCTAGCTCGGCCTTTCCAACCGTCACGCCAAATGAAGCAGCTTCCTTCGCTAAACGAAAAACCTCTGCACTTCTAAGCAACGCTTTACTAGGGATACACCCTTTATGAAGGCATGTGCCTCCTAACAATTGTTCCTCAACAAGTGCTGTTTTTAACCCTGATTGTGAGGCGCGGATGGCGGCTGCATAACCGCCTGTTCCGCCTCCCACGATCACGAGATCATAATTCTCTGCCATGGTTGTTTGCCTCCATTATTTTTTACGTGAAAGAATATGGTGTTCATTTTGTAAAAACGTGCCTCTTGCATAACGCATACGTTCAATTCGTTCCTCAGCCATCTTATCAGCTGCTTGAGACGTTGGGATTTGTTTCGCTTTAGCAATTTCAAATACACGAGAGACATTGTCGTAAATGCCTTCTACTTTTTTAAATGCACGATCACGATTGTATCCATTTAATTCGTCGGCAACATTGATGACGCCTCCAGCATTAATCACGTAATCTGGCGCGTACGCAATGCCCATTTCTTGAAGAAGGTGGCCGTGACGCTCTTCTTTTAACTGGTTGTTTGCGGCTCCAGCAATTACTTTTGCTGTTAATTTCGAAAGCGTTTCATCATTAATGACGCCTCCTAAAGCACACGGTGCAAAAATGTCGCAATCTTGCTCGTAAATATCATCAGGATCAACTGCTTTAGCACCAAACTCTGCGACAGCTTTTTCAACGGATGGTTTATAGATGTCTGTCACAATTAATTGCGCGCCTTCTTCGTGTAAATACTTACATAAATTATACGATACATTTCCAACACCTTGAACAGCAATTGTTTTACCCGCTAAGTCTTCCGTACCTAGTCCTGCTTTAGCCGCGGCTTTCATTCCGACATACACACCATAAGCAGTCACAGGCGAAGGGTTTCCTGAAGCACCAAAAGCAGGTGAAATCCCTGTAACATAATCGGTTTCATCATGAATTGTGTCCATATCTTCAACGGTCGTACCGACATCTTCTGCCGTAATATAGCGGCCATTCAAGCCTTGTATGTAGCGTCCGAACGCTCGAAACATTTCTGGATTTTTATCTGTTCGTGCATCACCAATAATTACGGCTTTTCCGCCACCTAGATTTAATCCTGCGGCAGCATTTTTATACGTCATCCCTCTTGAAAGACGTAAAACATCCTCAAAAGCTTCTTCTTCAGTTTTATAATTCCACATTCTTGTGCCTCCAAGTGCTGGCCCAAGCGTCGTATCATGAATGGCAATAATCGCTTTTAATCCTGACGTTTGATCTTGGCAAATCACAAGTTGTTCATAATCTTTTTCCTGCATCTTTGTAAATAAGTTCATTTTAAATCCCCCTATAAGAATTCTAGCTAGTCTTAGACATGGTTTCTTTCTCTTTTCATGCAAAAACAATGCCAACTATTAATCTTAAGGAATAAGGTTTTCCACACCTTCATTGTGCAAATTCTTGCACTCCCCTGAAAAATATTGCATGCAACATCATTCAATCTTATGTTTTTCTAATTTATAATATAATGAGCGAACAGAAATGCCAAGCCGCTTTGCCGCTTCCGTTTTTACATAATCAACTCGTTCTAACGTTTGTAAAAGAAATGAGCGCTCTTTTTCTGCCAAAAAATGGTCAAGCGTCTCGGCTTCTACATTCGACTGTAGTCCCTGCTCAATCTCATCTTGCGACTCATTCGGCTCTGTAAGCGCGACTGTTTCAATTTCAGTTTCACCTAAGTTTTTGTAAATCATTTCACGCGCTAATACATTTTCAAGTTCACGAATGTTCCCAGGCCATGGATAGTGTTGCAATTGGTTGAGCGCTTCATGGCTAATTCTTCTTATATTACGACCGTAATCTTCGTTAATTTTCTCTATTAAGCTTAACGATATGGTTGGAATATCCTCTGAGCGCTCTCGTAGAGGCGGAATATAAATAGGTAATGTATTTAAGCGGTAGTATAAATCTTCTCGAAATTGCTTTGTAGATAATAAAACTTGTAAATTTACATTTGTCGCCGCTATTACCCGAGCTTTTATTTTTACTGGCTTTGTTCCTCCAACTCGTACCACTTCATTTTCTTGCAACACGCGTAAGAGCTTTGCTTGGGTTTGAAGAGACATTTCTCCGACTTCATCAAGGAAAATGCTGCCTTCACCAGCTTCTTCAAACAACCCTTTTTTTCCTGTTCTTAATGCGCCAGAGAAAGCACCTTGTTCATAGCCAAATAACTCGCTTTCCAGTAAGGACTCCGTTAAAGCCGCGCAATTTACACGGACAAACGGTTTATCCCTTCGTTTACTTTCATGATGAATCGCATGTGCAAACAATTCTTTTCCGGTACCAGTTTCACCTAGAAGTAAAATAGGCAAGGCTGTATTAGCTCCTAATTTCGCTTGTGCAATCGCGTGCTGAATGCCGCTTGATTGACCGAGTATATCTTGAAAAGAATATCGTGCTTCTAGACTCGCGATTTTTTTCTTTGCTTGCTTTAGTTCACCCATGAGCAGATTTAACTCTGATACATCGTGAATAATACCGATGCTACCTTTTAACTTTTTATCTACAACTACAGGTGCCACATTTACGATTACATCCCGTTTATTCGGTCCTAATTTCAAACGAGCACCTCGCACTGGCCTTTGGGTTTGTAACACTTGCATATGGATACTTTCACCTTCAGAGATGTCCGTTGTTGCAGGCTTCCCAATTACTTGATCTTCCGTTAAACCTGTTATTTTTTTGTAAGCAGGATTTATTAACAAACCTACGCCATATTCATCAACCACAGAAATGGCATCATTTGAAGAGTTTATGATCGCTTCAAGCATTTCTCTCATCCGGTTTAAATCTGTTATTTGCTCAGCCATTTGTTTTGCTTCTGTGACATCTTTAAAGACAGCAATTGCACCAGTAATGAGTCCATTTGCGTGCAAAGGTATACGGGTCGTGACAATTTTAGTACCATTCATAAAGGTCTGCAGTTGATTGTGTTCGGCTTGCCCGGTTTCAATCACTCTTGGCAAACCGCTATTTGGTAATAACGTTTGGATTTGCATCCCCATACTTTCTTGTTGTTGAACATCTGCCATCTTAGCAGCAGAGTCATTAAGATACAGTACAGTATTGTCTGTCCGAACGATAAGAACCCCATCATCAATGGAATCAATGGCTTTATGCATAAAAGTTTGTTTATCAAGCTCATTACTAATGACAGACCATGCGTCCTCATACGTCATAATGAGCTGATTCGATTGATGCGAGTTACTTGCCTGCAAGACCGTGTCATAATGATGAGTTTGAGGAATTGTATCAATTAAAGCAATCTGATGGTCCAGAGCTAACGATTGCGTTTCCTGGTTTTCAGAACAAATGGCAGATACTGAAAACATGGGCATATGAATTAAACATCTTAATAAGGCAAATGCATCAGGACCGTCATCAATAAACAGGATTTTTTCCATCTCGCACCTCTAAATTTTTAGTAGTTGGTCATAAATGCTGCTGCCATTCTTTTTAGTATCGTACAATTAACAAGCTTATGCAAGATTAAACTTGTCCAGAAAGGTTTTTTTAGTCTACAATAGATGTGGAGTATGTTCAAGAAAGGACTGTTCTATGGGCAGAATAATTGCTTTATTCATTGTACTTATCCCGATTGTTGGTGCTGGCTACGGTATTAAATTAATGCGAGACGCATTCTTTCTCGTTGAGCTTTTTCCTTACCCTACTTTATGGGTTCAATTTATCGCTGGTCTTCTTTTCTTTCTTATTGGATTAGGATTAATGGCAGGATTTATATTCCATAGAGATAAAAAACGAGGCAAAGTTTCTGAAACCTTTTTAAAAAATGATCAACAGCTATAGAGTTAAAGCTCTACAGCTGTTTTTATTTTGCGATATCGGTTTGCTTAAGCCACTTTCCGATCGCTATCTTCATAAGTGGCCAAAAGATAAAAACGGTTAATCCGGCTAGTCCTAAAATAAGAAACATGATTTGCACAGGTTCTTCAGGAACCGCTACAGCCCAGAAAGCGATAATTGCGCCAAGTACAAAGGAACCATTAAACCCATAGCTTGCTTGATCTTCTACTTCAAGCACGATGGCAATATAAATGATTGTCAATAAGTAAAGCACATCAATAAAGGTTGGGGTCACAATAAAAAAACAACCAATAACCGCTAAAACAATGAAATACATCATTAAGCGATACGGGACTTTATTTGCAAAGTAAGCCGAAATAGGAAACACTAGAAAAAGCAAACTAACAATGAAAAATGACTTCCCCTCACCTGAAGCTAACAAATAGGAAAAAAAACCTAGTGCGAGCAAATAACTAACGATTACGCCATTTTTTAAGATGGCTTGTTTAACCGTTTTTAAGTAAAACTTTTTTTGACTGACATCAAGATAAAAGCCTAACGCCCAAGAGACCATCATGTAGCCCATTGCGATATAAGAAAAGAAAAAATGTCGGCCGACTAACAAAGAACTTAACGCAAGATACGCGTATAGAATAAATGCCCCTAAACTAAACGGGACTGCATAAGGCTTTTTATGTTCATGCCAGCGCATATCATGAAAGCCATACATCAGAGCTACCGCAATAATTGGCAGCGATAAAAATAAAACAGGAATCATCGTTTCATCACCAACATCTTTTATTGTTTATCCACGTTTAAACGCTAAAGATTGAAAAGGGTCATCTTTAGTATGAGATAAACAATCAAATCCATTCAAAAAAAGAGTAAACATGCTTCACCATGTTTACTCTTTTCTACTTAACTTACTTTATGCTCAATGCGTAGCTTATCCGCAACCATTGCAATAAATTCTGAATTGGTCGGCTTTGCTTTTGAATGACTGACTGTATAACCAAATAAGTTCGAGATGGAATCAATATTCCCTCTGCTCCATGCCACTTCAATCGCATGACGAATTGCTCGTTCAACGCGACTTGCCGTAGTGTTGAATTTCTTCGCAATATCTGGATACAGTACTTTTGTGATGGAACCTAACAATTCAATGTCTTTGTAAACCATTGTAATCGCTTCTCTTAAGTACATATAACCTTTAATATGCGCTGGGACACCAATTTCATGAATAATGCTTGTAATGCTCGCATCAAGATTAATTTGTTTTCCTTCTTTTCTTGGTACTGATGCAAAAGACATTGACGTCGTTTTCGGTACACGAACTTGTTGATTGCCAGCAATTTCTCGAATTTTAGACATGAGCGCTTCCATATCAAACGGTTTCAAGACATAGTAAGCGGCACCAAAATCAACTGCTCGCTTCGTTACATCCTCTTGACCGAAAGCTGTTAACATCACAATTTGCGGGCGATTACTTTTTTGACTTAAACGTTCTAACACAGCTAATCCGTCTAAATGCGGCATAATAATATCTAATAGCAGCACATCTGGCTCTTTTTCTTCAACTAAACTTAAACATTCTTGTCCATTAAAAGCGGTTCCGACTACTTCCATATCCGGTTGCGCACCTACGTATTCACTCAATAAATGCACTAATTCTCTGTTATCATCAGCGATACAAACGTTAATTTGACTCATTATGTTTTCCCCCAGTTCCTTTTGTTGTATGTAACCGATTCGACAAAGATGCAAACAATCCTTTTAAATAATTCATTTAGAATTTAATTATAGCAAATCCTACTTTTTTCTAGTGTTTCTTATGGTTTTCGACAACTTTTCTATGTCACTTTTCTTTAATATACCATATCGCAATGAAGGATGTGGCGATTCTTGAAAGACTTTTATGTAAAAAAAATCAAGCAAAGCTGAGATTAACTCGCTTTAGCTTGATGTTTAATTAAACCTGTATGGATTCCTGATTCTTCAAGCATCCAGCTTATGTGACATCCATATCCAGATGTTGGATCGTTCACAAACACATGGGTAACAGCCCCGACAATCTTGTCTCCTTGAATAATTGGACTTCCACTCATCCCTTGAACAATTCCACCTGTTTTATCAAGCAACCGTTCATCCGTCACTTTTATTACCATCCCTTTTGTTGCAGGACGATCTTGAGGCGTATTAGATACAATTTCAATATCAAACTGCTCTACTTCTTCTCCATCTACAACTGTAAGAATTTTAGCAGGACCTTTTTTAACCTCTGCTGATGTTGAAATAGGCATTGGTTGATCAAATGCTTTGTTTTTCAATTCGATTTTGTCGTTTAGTGTGCCGTATATGCCCAATGAACTGTTTTTATTAATGGTGCCTAATATTTCACGGTCTTTCGATATACTCGCAAGCTTCTCACCAGGTTCCCCGTTCAATCCTCTAGAAATGGAGGTCACAGATGAGCGCAATAACTGTCCATTTAATACCGATACAGGTTTTTTTGTATCAATATCAGAAATCACGTGGCCTAAAGCACCATAACGCTTACTCCCAGGATCATAAAATGTCATTGTCCCAACGCCAGCTGCAGAATCTCGAATATATAAACCTAGTCGGTATAAATGATCCCCTTTTGCCTTTTCCGGCGTTAAAACCGTTGTAATTTCTTTTTCGCCACGCAACACTTTTACTTTTAAATTTTCATTTTCTTCTCCAGCAAGCTGCACAAGCCGCGAAACTTCACTCATGGTATGCATTTTCTCCCCATTTATATCTGTGATCATATCACCAACTTCAATGCCTGCAAATTCGCCTGGAGATTTCTGGCCTGCTTTAGTATCAATTTTATGATGGCCGACTACTAATACACCTTCAGTATTAAGCTTTACGCCAATGGATTGACCACCAGGAACAACTTTTATCTCCGGTAAAACGGAGACATCAATCTTCTTCGTTGGCCAGTTTCCATGCTGGACTGTAACGTTCGTTTTCCCCGTTTTGATGCCTTGAAAAATGGTTTGGCTCTCTACTTGATCCATCTGCACATGTGAAGAATCATCGATCACGAAGCCACTTGCTTCTATAACCTCTTCACTTCCTTCAAATAAAACCATTGATGTAGGAATTTCAATAAATTGTTTGAATTGCTGATTAAATCCTAAAAAAAGTAGACAAACTACAAACAAGACCCCAATCACATACCGTACACCCTCTTTTTTCAACCTTTTCACTCCTCACTCCCAACCTACACCTCCATGCTGGCTGTACTATTAATGTTGCCTTGAGTAGACGGAAATATAACTGTAAATAAAAGAAAAAAGCAACCTAATCAAGGTCGCTTTTTCCAATTACGTTTTTTTGTGACTTGCTAATGCTAATAATTCTTTTGCATTTTCTTTAGTAATGTCCGTTACTTCAAATCCAGAAAGCATTCGAGCAAGTTCATTTGTTTTTTCTTCTTCATTTAATGAAATCACTTCTGTTTTTACACGGTCTGCTTTATTTTCTTTTCTAATAAATAAATGTTGATCAGCCATTGCAGCAACTTGCGGCAAATGTGTAATACATAATACTTGTGAACCAACAGAAATATGATACATCTTTTCAGCGATGGCTTGTGCAACGCGACCACTTACGCCTGTGTCCACTTCATCAAAAATAACAGAAGTAAGGTTTTGAGAAGCCGAAAAAATCGTTTTTAGCGCTAGCATAATTCGTGATATTTCTCCGCCGGAAGCCACTTTAATTAATGATTTTAATGGTTCGCCTTGGTTTGTTGAAATTAAAAAAGCAGCTTGATCTTGTCCATTTTTATAAAAGGAATCTGTTTGCTTTAACTCAACATGAAAGGATGCCTTCTCCATGTAAAGTTGGCTTAATTCCGTCATCAAAGCTGCCTCTAACTGCTGTGCTAATTGTTTTCGGATTTTCGTTATGGTTTCAGATTCAATTGTTAAGTCTTCGATGATGGCGTTTCTTGTATCTTGCAAGTCCTCTAAATGAATATCTTTATTTTCCATTTCCTCTAATTCGCGCTCAATGGTTTCTGCATATGTAAGAATGTCTTTTACCGATGAGCCGTATTTCCGCTTTAACTTCTCAATTTCTGCTAAACGATTTTCTACCTCTTCGAGTAAGGAGGGGTTAAAATCAACTTGATCCAATGCCTCGCGAATTGAATAAGAAGCTTCTTCAATTAAATAGTAACTTGACGACATTTGTTCAAAGAGAGGCTGCAGGTCTTCGTCAATGCCAGCGGCACTTTCAAGATGACTAAGCATTCCGCTTAGATAATCGAGCCCTTTGTCTTCCCCGTATAAATGTTCATAACTACGCGTCAGAGACTCAAATAATTTCTCACTGTTGGCAAGCTTGTTACGATCTTTTAAAAGCTGATCGTCTTCTCCAACCTGCAAATTTATTTTGGAAATTTCACCAAGTTGATACGTATACAAATCGGTCTTTTGCGCAATTTCTTGTGCGTTTTGATCCAATTCTTTGATTCGTTTGTTTGTCGTTTCCAGTTTCGTAAAAAGCTTTCGGTATTCATTTAGCGCTTTTTTGAGCGTATCTCCACCGAATTGATCCAATAATGAAAGGTGCTCGTCTTCGCGCATGAGCGCTTGGTGTTCATGTTGACCATGGATATCAACAAGGGCCTGTCCGATTTCTCGCAATGTACCGATCGTCATAAGCTTTCCATTTATGCGACAAATGCTTTTTCCTGTATGGGTAATTTCTCGCCTCATAATGAGCATATCGTCTTCCATGTCAATTCCTAATGATTCTAATTTCGCTTCAATATGACGGGCATCTTCAATAATAAATAAGCCTTCAATTTCCGCTTTTTTCTCTCCGTGACGAACAAATTCTACCGATCCTCGCCCACCTAAAAGCAAACCGATTGCATCAATAATGATTGATTTCCCGGCTCCCGTCTCTCCAGTTAAAACGGTTAACCCTTTTTCAAATGGAATGGTAAGAGAAGAGATGATCGCAAAATTCTTAACGGTTAATTCCATTAACATACAAGCAAGTCCACCCTTCTAAAGCATATTTAAAAATCGCTCTGTCACGGTTTCGCCATTTTTTTCCGTTCGACAAATAATTAAAATGGTATCATCTCCACAAATGGTCCCCATTAGTTCTGGCCAATCTAAATTGTCAATTAACACCGCTATTGCATTTGCATTCCCAGGCATCGCTTTCATCACAACTAAATTGCCTGATTGATCAATACTAATAAAGCTATCCGTTAACATTCGTTTAAGTTTTTGCTGAGGATTAAATTTTTGATCAGCCGGTAAACTGTATTTATAGCGTCCATCCTGCATGGGTACTTTCACTAAATGAAGTTCCTTAATATCTCTTGAAACTGTTGCTTGTGTAACATTATAGCCATCATTTCTTAATTGATCGACTAAATCATCTTGCGTTTCAATTTCATCATTCGTAATAATTTCTCTAATTTTTATATGGCGTTGTCCTTTAGTCATGCCATCACCTAACCTTCTAACAGATTCATTTTCCGACGGTGTTTCTTCTATTATCTACAGTTTACCCTAATTGAGCAAGGTTGGAACCATTGCATTTAACATCACTGTAAAAGAACCCTCCTTTATTTACATGACATGAACTGCATAAGCAGTCACTTCAAGTATTTGCTAAAGAGAGGGTCCAGATTGTTATTCTTTTTTTCGAAGCGCTTGTGACGCGTCGACAATTCGCTTCACTTCTTCATCGTCTAGTTTTTCAACGGTTGCTCGTTTCTTTAAATGAAGCAAAAACTCAATATTCCCATCTCCACCTGTGATCGGGGAAAACGCAAGACCGAATGAACTAAATCCAATCGTATGAGCAGTTGATAAAACCGTTTCAATTACGTCTTTATGAACAAGTGGATCGCGAACAATGCCTTTTTTTCCAACATGTTCTCTTCCTGCTTCAAATTGAGGTTTAATTAACGCAATGACGTCTCCTTCATCAGATAAAATATCAAATAGCGGAGGCAAAATTAACTTTAGCGATATAAAGGATACATCGATTGAAGCAAATTGCGGACGCTCGTTCGTAAAGTCAGACTGTGTCGCATAGCGAAAATTCATTCGCTCCATCACCGTTACACGGTCATCTTGTCTAATTTTCCATGCAAGTTGATTATAGCCGACGTCCACCGCATACATTGATTTGGCATCGTTCTGAAGGGCACAATCAGTGAACCCGCCTGTGGATGCACCAATATCAAGTCCCACTTTATCTTTAATTTCTAGTTCAAAGACTTCGAGGGCCTTTTCTAGCTTCAACCCACCGCGACTTACATATTTCAACGTATCGCCTTTAATTCGTATTGGCAGATCAGAATCGACTTTTAAACCAGGCTTATCAAGTCGTTCATGCTCGCTAAACACAAGCCCCGCCATAATGCTTCTTTTCGCTTTTTCCCTCGTCTCAGTTAAACCTCTTTCGACAAGAAGGACATCAAGCCTTTCTTTTTTTCCCATGCGCCATTAAGCTCTTTTCTTTTTTTGTGGAAGTTCAGAAAGCAATAAATCAGAAATTCGTTCTGACGTTAATCCAATTTCTTCATAAAGTTCTTTCACGCTTCCATGTTCAATAAACCAATCTGGAATACCTAATCGCTTAATATCTACTTGAAGCGCCTCTTCGTTATAAAATTCCATTACCGCACTACCAAACCCACCTTGAAGAACGGATTCCTCAATTGTTAAAATTGGCAGCTTTTCTTCTGCAATCGTACGCAGCATGTCTTCATCCAGTGGTTTAACAGAGTTCGCATTGACAAGACGTACATTATATCCTTGAGCAGTCATTGTCTCAATTGCCTTTTCCGCTACTGGAATCATCGTACCAAATGTTAAAATGACCGCATCGGTTCCTTCATTTAGCACTTCCCACTTGCCAATTGGCAGCTGTTTTAATTGCTGATCCATTTTCACGCCTGTACCGTTTCCTCTTGGATAACGCACAGCGATTGGACCATCATCATATTTTACAGCTGTATAAAGCATGTGCTGTAGTTCGTTTTCATTTCTTGGATTCAAGATGACCATATTTGGTAGCGCTCTTAAGAACGATATATCAAACACACCTTGGTGCGTCTCACCATCAGCACCTACAAGGCCCGCACGATCAATTGCAATTAAGACATTTAAGTTTTGACGACAGATATCATGAACGACTTGATCGTATCCACGCTGTAAAAACGTTGAATAAACAGCAAACACTGGTTTCATTCCTTGTGTAGCTAGTCCAGCAGACATCGTCGCTGCGTGTTGCTCTGCAATCCCTACATCAATCATTCGATCTGGAAACTCTTGCGCAAATAAATCAAGTTTTGAGCCACCTGGCATTGCTGGCGTAACCGCCACTACACGATCATCTTCACGAGCAATTGTCTTTAGTGTATTTGCAAACACACTTGGATAACTAGGCGGTCCGGCTTTTTTCACCATCTCACCATTTTCAATTTTATAAGGTCCAGTACCGTGCCAAGCACCTGTTGCATCTTCTTCAGCCGGTTTATAACCTTTTCCTTTTTTCGTTAGAACGTGAACAAGAACAGGACCACTCACTTTTTTTGCATAGTTTAAATTATGTTTTAAATCTTCTAAGTCATGACCATCGACAGGTCCGAGATACGTAAAGCCCATTTCTTCAAAGAAAATGCCAGAAACGACCATGTATTTCAAACTATCTTTTACACGCTCTGCTGTATCAGCAAGCTTTCCGCCAAATGCCGGAATTTTTCGTACCAACCATTCCATGTCGTCTTTTGCACGTTGATATTTTCCTGCAGTACGAAGCTTTCCTAAAATATGATGAAGAGCGCCTACGTTTGGTGCAATGGACATTTCATTGTCATTTAAAACAACAATTAAGTTCTTTTGCTCATGACCAATATGATTCAAAGCTTCAAGAGCCATCCCACCAGTCAACGCGCCGTCACCAATAATCGCAACAACACTTTCATCTGTTCCTTTTAAATCTCTAGCCGTTGCCATCCCCATTGCACCTGACAAGGACGTTGAACTGTGCCCAGTTTCCCATACATCATGTTCGCTTTCATTGCGCTTAGGAAATCCACATAATCCTTTATATTGACGCATCGTATCAAAGCGATCCGCTCTACCCGTCAATATTTTGTGTACATAAGCTTGGTGGCCAACATCCCATAAAAATTTATCTTTTGGGCTGTCAAACAATTGGTGCAAAGCTAATGTCAATTCAACGACACCAAGGTTTGGACCGATGTGGCCTCCGTTCACAGATAGCTTCTCAATAAGGAATTGTCGAATATCTGCTGCTAATTCTTCAAGCTGTTTATTTGAATATTGTTTAAGAAAGCTTGGGTCTTTTATTTCTTCAAGGTTCATAAACGAAACCTCCATTTACTAATCATTTTTATCCGTCTATCTCGTCAATGTTATCGTATGTATCATTATTATAACAAAAACAAGTCTATCTAGAACAGTAATACCCTGTATTGTGAACCATACACTATTCTCACAAAAAAAACCAGCCAAACGGTGCTGGTTCTTTAACGATCCCGATCAACAATATAAGTGGCCATATCTTCTAATAATGTATCCCTTAATCCAAGTTCATCCAGGTAATGTAATGCTTGCTCATAATGATTAGACAACATTGTTTTGGCTCCGTCCAAACCTAATATGCCAGGATAGGTGCTCTTGTCATTATGTACGTCACTGCCAACTGGCTTCCCTATATCTTCAACACTACCTTCTAAATCGAGAATGTCATCTTTTATTTGAAACAATAAGCCAACTTCTTTTCCGTATGCACTCAACAATTTAGTCTCGTGTTCTGATGCGCCTGCGATGATTGCCCCTGCTTTAACTGCAAAAGCAAGCAATTCTCCTGTTTTCCGATTATGGATCGATGCAAGCTGGTCAACATCAAGAGACTTTCCTTCAGCGATCATATCAGCTAATTGACCACCGACCATTCCTCTTGCGCCTGCTGCTTTGCTAAATAATGAAACAAGCTGAATTTTTGTTTCCGCAGACAAGTGCTTCACTTCAGCGAGAAGGGAGAAGCTATGGGTTAAGAGCGCATCTCCTGCTAAAATGGCCGTTGCTTCCCCAAACACTTTATGATTCGTCGGCTTTCCACGTCGTAAATCATCGTCATCCATTGCAGGTAAGTCGTCATGAATGAGGGAATAAGTGTGAACCATTTCTAATGCACAGGCTACTTCAATTCCATCTTTAATCGGGCAATTATATGCATCTAAAACAGCCATTAATAAAACAGGACGTACCCGCTTCCCACCTGCTTCTAAAGAATACAACATCGCTTCTTTTAAACGATGTTCAGCATCAAGCGAGCGAACGTACTCAGGTAATTCCCTTTCAATCAATTGCTTCGTTTCATTTAAAAACGATTCAAATGTATGGTTCACTCACTTTCCTCCTTCTTCATATTAAGCTCTAACATTTCACCGTCTTCTGTCATAATTTGATCCAGTTGCTTTTCAATCGAGACAAGTTTATCATGGCAAGTTTTGGATAGATTTATTCCTTTTTTATATAAGTCAATCGCCTTTTCCAGTGCAACGTCACCTTGCTCAAGACCTTCTACAATTTCTTCAAGCTGTTTCATTGCTTCTTCAAAAGGAATATCATTCTGTTGTTTCTCCACCTTGGTCAACTCCTTCGTGATTAATGTCTTTAATAACTCCAGTAGCCCGGCCATCTTTAAAAAGAAGGCGAACTTCAAGATTTTCCTCTAGCTCATCAACAGATTTTAGAAGCTTGTCTTCTTTATACACTAGCGAATACCCACGATTCATGATCTTTAATGGACTAAGAAGTTCGAGCTGAGCAAGAAGGGAATCCAGTTGCTTCTGCTTTTCGTTCATTTGAGTTTCAAGAGCGTGTATTAGCCTTTGGTCCAGTCGCTCGAGGTCTTTTTTCTGCGCATTGACCAGTGTAGCTGGTTGATTTCGTAAAAGGCGTTGATGAGTTGCGTGAAACATCATTTGCTTTTCTTTGATGCTTCGCTGTATCTCTCGGTTCATACGCTCTACAGCTTGATCAAGCTGCTGCTCTTTTTGTTCGACCATCTGTTTGGGTGAGCGAAACGCATATGAGCGCTTAAGGTACTGAAGTTGGGCGCGTTTTTTTTCAGCCAATTGTTCCATCGCTCTTACAATTCGTTGCTGATAAGTATGCACTTGATTTAATTTCTCGCGAATATCAGGAACAGCCATTTCAGCTGCAGCTGTTGGCGTAGGGGCTCGTAAATCTGCCACAAAATCGCTAATGGTATAATCTGTTTCATGCCCTACTGCTGAAATAATTGGGAGGGTTGAAGCACTAATCGCTCTAACAACACGCTCTTCATTAAACGCCCAGAGTTCTTCAATCGAGCCGCCTCCTCGACCAACAATAATGACATCGAAAATAGCTGCTTCATTTGCTTGAAGTATCGCTCGTTCAATTGAAGCTGGTGCGAAATCACCTTGAACCGCAACAGGTAAAAGCGTCACACGCACATTCGGCATCCGTCTTTTTACTGTTGTTAAAATATCTCGTATGACCGCTCCTGTCTGAGAGGTAATCACTGCAATATGATTAGGATAGACGGGAATAGGTTTTTTGCGCTCTTGGGCAAACAACCCTTCGTTTTCTAACTGCTGTTTTAACCGTTCGAACGCCACATGTAAACTTCCAATACCATCTGGCTGCATTTCTTTTACGTAAAATTGATATTGTCCATAAGGTTCATACACGTTGATTTCCCCACGTAAAAGCACTTTCATCCCGTTTTCTGGCAAGAAGCGCAAATGCTGATTGTATCCGGCAAACATGACAGACTGCATACGAGCATTCTCGTCTTTGACTGTGAAATACATATGCCCTCTAGAATGGCGTTTGAAGTTAGAGAGTTCTCCTCTAATCCATACTTCAATTAAATGAGAGTCGCTTTCTATTAGTCGTTTGATGTATCTCGTTGCTTCACTTACGGACCATGCTTCCATCGTAGCCCTCCTTCCCTCTTGGTTCATTTCAACCTATTGATGATCTTTTTTTAATGCTGTTTCATACGCACCAGAAAGAACGCCATTCATGAAACGCCCCGCTTCTTGACCACCGTATGCTTTTGCTAATTCAATTGCTTCATTCAATGTAATATTTTTTTCAATATCATCTATATATATCATTTCGTATAAGGCCATTCGCGCAATAGAACGATCAACATGACCTAGACGGTCAATCGTATAGCCTTTTAAATTTTGACTAAGCAATTCATCTAAATGTTCTTTGTACTGTAACGTCCCTTCCAACAATTGGAGGAAAAAGTCACTTGCTTGTTCTTCATGGTTGAGCGTGTTCTCAATTGCTTGACTTGTTTCCAAAGTTGAAACAAGGCTAAGCTGATAGAGAGCTTGTACGGCTCGAAGTCTTGCCACACGTCTGTTCATAGTTAACTCCTTTTTCATTTATGCTTTTCATTATAACGTAAAACCTGCTATACGTAAAAACACAGAGAAAGAGAATCGACCATGGTCGATTCTCTTCTCCATATCATCGGTGAATCGTTATTCAACTTCTTCTTCAATTGGTGCATTTGGTGTATCAAAATACACGCCTACGACATGAACGTTAATTTCTGTAAGCTGAATCGCAGTCATCGTTTCAAGGGCTTGCTGGATGTTTAATTGAATTAACTTTGCGACTTCAGGTACAGATGCTCCATAAGCAATAACAATGGAAACATCAACATTAATGCCTTCTTCATTTAAATCTACTTTTACACCTTTACCATGATTCTTACGGCCTAAACGCTCTGCAACATCAGCAGCAAAATTGCCGCGTAATGCCGCTACGCCTTCAATCTCTTGAGTAGCAATACCTGCAATGACCTCAATCACTTCAGGTGAAATTTCGACTTTCCCTAACCCGCTTTTTTCTTCATCTAATTCTAATAACTGATGATCTTCCATCTTTAACACTCCTTTACGATTGTTTCGCTGGCATCACTTCATATTCTTCAATGAATTTCGTATTGAAATCCCCTGAAATAAACTTCTCATGATTAAACAAATGTAAATGAAATGGAATCGTTGTGTCCACTCCGTCTACTTCAAATTCTTCAAGAGCTCGCTTCATTTTGGCGATCGCCTCTTCTCTTGTCTCACCATGAGTAATCACTTTGGCAATCATAGAATCATAGAACGGACTAATTTTATAGCCAGGGTAAGCTGCTGAATCAACTCTCACGCCAAATCCACCAGGTGCTAAATAGTCTTGGATCGTTCCAGGAGATGGCATAAAATTCTTAAATGGGTTTTCGGCGTTAATTCGGCATTCAATGGACCAACCTTTAAACGTTACTTCCTCTTGTTTGACGGAAAGTGTCTCATTGTTTGCTATGCGAATCTGCTCTTTTACTAAGTCTATTCCTGTAACCATTTCGGTTACCGGATGTTCAACTTGTATCCGAGTATTCATTTCCATAAAGTAATAGTTCCCAGTATGGTGGTCATAGATAAATTCGACAGTGCCCGCGCCTGAGTATTCTACCGCTTTTGCTGCCGCTACTGCCGCTTCTCCCATTTCCGCACGTTTCTCTGACGTTAGTGCAGGAGACGGGGTTTCTTCAACAAGTTTTTGCAATCGACGTTGAATCGAACAATCGCGCTCACCTAAATGAATCGTATTCCCAAAATTATCTGCTAGAACCTGAATTTCTACGTGACGAAAATCTTCAATATATTTTTCTAAATAAACGCCAGGATTTCCAAAAGCAGTAGCTGCTTCTTGTTGCGTCACTTCAAGCCCAGATTTCAATTCTTTTTCATCACGAGCTACGCGAATCCCTTTTCCGCCACCGCCAGCAGTCGCTTTAATAATCACTGGGTATCCAATGGTATTCGCAACTTCTTTGGCATCTTCGTATGATTCAACAATTCCTTCAGAACCGGGAACAACTGGTACACCAGCAGCTTTCATCGTTTCTCTCGCGACATCTTTTGTCCCCATTTTGCTAATTGCCGAAGGACTCGGCCCAATAAACGTAATGTTGCAATCCCCGCAGATTTCTGCAAAATTGGCATTCTCCGAAAGAAATCCATAACCTGGGTGGATCGCGTCCGTCTCTGTAAGCGTTGCGACACTCATTAAGTTTGTAAAGTTTAAATAGCTTTTTGCTGAGGCCGTCGGTCCGATACAAAATGCTTCATCTGCTAATTGCACGTGTAATGCATCTGCATCTGCTTCAGAAAAGACTGCAACGGTTTCAATCCCTAGCTCCTTACATGCGCGGATAATACGTACCGCAATTTCTCCTCGATTTGCAATTAAGACTCTTTTTATCATAACGTGTCCTCGCCCCTAGTTATTGACGTTCCACAACCATTAATGGCTGACCATACTCTACAAGCTCACCGTTTTCGGCAACGATTTCTACAATTTTCCCTTTTGTTTCAGATACGATTGGATTCATTAGCTTCATCGCTTCTACAATACAGACGACAGTATCTTCATTAACCGCATCTCCTTCTTGTACATAAGGGTCGGCATCTGGAGAAGGCGCCGAATAAAACGTTCCTACCATAGGCGATGTCACGGTAATTAAATTTTTGTTGTCTTCTTTTGTTTCCACTACCGTTTCTGTCTCAACATTTGTCTCTTCAACCACTCGTGTATCGTGAGTCGGTACACTTTTAGCAGACGGTTGAGCTGCAACCTGGAGAGGTTGTTCGGCAACTTGAAC
This sequence comes from Alkalihalobacillus sp. LMS6, assembly GCF_024362765.1. Lineage (NCBI taxonomy): Bacteria > Bacillati > Bacillota > Bacilli > Caryophanales > Bacillaceae > Alkalihalobacillus > Alkalihalobacillus sp. LMS6. The sequence goes on from NZ_CP093302.1 coordinate 2,350,353, forward strand.
AGCGACTTGTTTTTTTAATGAAAGTTTCACATTGTCTTGTTCTAATTCTAACTCATTAATGGACGATTCATGCAGTGCATCTATTAAACTTTTAATTTCTTCAACTTTTAACATAGCAATACAACTCCTTATTTCGTTCATATCATTGAACAAACTCAATTTACTACTTCTCTATTAGCAACGTCATTTCCTTTATGTATCTTTCTCATTGTAAACAAAGAGGAAAGAGGGTTTCCCCTCTTTACTCAGCTGGTTCTGTTGGATTGTTTGCTTCACTTTTATATTGGCGAAATACTGGAAATTCGGAGAGGTTGTCCGGAATCTTTCCATTTTCAAGCACAATAATCTTGACGATATTTTTATTTCTTGCCATATGGAACTTATCGCCATATTCATTTTCTTGCGTATACTGTTTTAAATTTGCGTAGTCTTCTTCTTGAATAGACACTTTATAGGAGTCCCCATCTTCATCTTCCACTTCTTCTGCGAACCCTACTTCAAATTCTACAATTTGTATGTGATCGTTTTTAATGTTTCTTGTTTGCTCAAGGACAGCCTTTGCCCCTTCAGTTAAATCGGACCAATCCATTACAATCTCTCCTTGTTTCATTCTACATTGCTGTATTATACCATGTGTGAAGAGTGATTGCATGCTCAATCTAAAAGAGAGCTTGAATTGCTTCAAGCTCTCTTCCCTTTATTCTCCATGTTTGACTAATACTTGATCTTGTTCAGTTAAACTTAGTTCTTCACGAGCTAAAGACATAATGGTAAGAGCTTCCGTTTTGGAAAGAGCATCGGCTTGCACCATAATTTCTACTTTATCATCCGCTGTCATAACAAGCGCATCTGAATAGCCAATTTCTTTAATTAATTCTTCAAGCTGTTCTTCCACATCTGTAAATGCTAGAACGTCAAGCGCACGATCGTTTGCTTCCACTACTTCATCTGCTGAACTTTCTTCACTCGACGCTTCACGAGAAAATTGTTCTGCTTCTTTTAAACGCACTTCATCACGCTTTAAACGCGCTTCAGTCATTGTATCGCTACCAGACACTTGGCTAAGAAGATCATCATTCGTTTCGTCTTCCCCTTCTTCATCACCAAGTTCATCAACGATTTGACGGGCTTCATCCATCATCGATCCAGAGCTTGCTTGATCATCTGAATCATTTATGACGTAATAAGCACCTAGTACAAGCATTAAACTTAACATTGTTAGCAACCAGACTGTTTGTTTTTTTAAGACCATTTCTTTATTCCTCCTCGATTTTTCTTGGTAATACGGAGACACGATGTGGCGCAACGTCTAGTAAGCGTGTGACGGCTTCAATAACAAACGCTTTCACTTGAACATTCTCCACGCCTTCAGCTACAACAAGTACGCCTGCGACTGTCGGTTTTTCCGTAGAACTTATGAGCGCTTCTTCTTTATCTCCGTTTCGGATAATCACAACGGATTCTTCTTCCTGTACATCTTCTACTTGACGAGTACCGCCTTCTCGATCCGTTTCTGAAGTTGTTTGTTTTCCTGATCGAACGTTGGTCTCGTACACATTTCTTTCTGAATCAGCAAGATTCACATTAACCGAAACAGCGTTTACGCCAACAATTTCAGCTAATAAATCCCTTAACTCGTTTTCATAACGCATCTCATAATCTTCCATTGAGTTTTTTTCTGATTCCCTTGCAAACGTTGGTACTGCTTCTTCGTCCTCTTCAGGTGCAACAGTTGGAATGTCACCTGAATCTGGTTGATACAGTTGACCGAAAAGCATGAACAGGACGCCTATGCCGCCTAAGAGTAAAATATACCTGGGCGAAATTTTGCGTTTTTTTTTATCGGGCTGTTTCGGCAACCATTTCTTAAACCAATCTGTATCTTTCGCTTCGTTATTCATTCACCCATCCCCCTTCCTCTCTAAGCGTAATGACTGAACTCGGCACTTCCCAAATGGTTGCTAACATGGAGATTACGTCCTCATCTTCATAAGACCGTGCTTCTTCCTCAGGTTCCGTCTCCCCAATAACAATGGAAACTGGTTTAACATCCCCTGATTGCGCTGTGCTTGTACCCTCGCCTTCTTGATAAGGGGCGATGGCCACTTCGATATGCGTGAATTCCCCATCGTTACCTTGCACCAGAGAAAGGTCCGTGACCATGACATCTAGTTCATCTTTCAAGTCTTTACTTGCTTGGTCTTTTAATTGGACAGCCACTTGTTCAGATGTATATGCATCAAAGAACTTTTCTATATCTTTTTTTTGAGAATTTATTTCTTCCTCCATATCCATTTCCGCTCTTAAGTCTTGTTGAATAACGGTATGTAGCCATTCATCAGGGTCTTCATAAAAAATTTTTAACACAGGTTGCAGTAAGAAAAGGAGCAACAACAGGCTGACCGTTATTTTTACGTAATTTTTTAAGTTGGTGTTCGGTAAAGCCATTTCTAAGACAACCGCTAAAATGATCAGAATGACAATCGACGTGATCCACTCATTAATAAAGTCCATGTCATCACTCCCTTACCGCATCATAAATGCAATATTACTCGCCGCAACCATAATCGTAATCGCTAGAAAAAACATAAACCCAATTAATACCATTGCTGCAAAGATATACATGACCGCTTTGCCAATAATAGATAAACACTCAATAATGGCTCCATTTCCTAATGGTTGTAAAACCGCTGCCGATAGTTGAAAAATCAAGGCGATCGACAGAACTTTAATTGCAGGGAATGCACAAATTGCGAGCAACATCACTAAGCCGCCCATGCCAATCGTATTTTTCAGTAATAATGAAGCACTCATGACCGTGTCTGTCGCATCTGTGAACATCCGTCCAACTACAGGGATAAAGTTACCTGCTATAAATTTAGCGGCTCTAAGCGTCAACCCGTCTGCTGCTGCAGCCGTCGTCCCTTGAACGGAAACTGCTCCAAGAAAAACGGTCATAAAGACGCCAAGTAAACCTAAAGCAACGGTTCGAAATAAAGTCGCTAATTTTGTCACTTTATAATCGTCTGAAAAGGTGCTGACAATCCCAAGCACAGCTGATATAAACAACATCGGCAACACAAACGTTTTAACTAGAATGCCGCTCGTATGCACGAGAAAAATGATGACAGGATGAAACAGCGCCGAACTCGATAGCCCGCCTAATGAAGCCATTAGCGCAATTAACATCGGTAAGAGGGCTATGGAGAAATGGACCATTGTATCAATCGCTTCTATGGCATAGGTCATGGCACTATGAAACCCGTTCATAGCGATCATGCATAACACGAGTAAGGTGACAGCATATGCGGTTTTGCTAACAGTATGTTGTTCAAAAGCATTTTGAAACGACTGCAGGATATAAGAAAAAATCGTCAACAGTAAAATCATTCCGAGTAATTTCCCGTTCAAAATAAGCTCATGCAGCAAATACTTCAAAAAACCGATAAACCATTCTTTTAAATCAAACGTCTTTTCACCAGTTAAAAAATCAGTGAAAGAACCTTTTTGACTTTCAGGTAAAAAACCACCGTACTCATCAACAATTTGATTCCAGTACGCTTGCACTTCATCCATTTTTAATAAGTCGATTTGTTCCTCAACAAGTTCATTGATCGCCTCGTTCGGGTCTTCTTCAGCGGCGAATGCTGTCTGCTGAAAAACAGGAAAAAAAAGCATAAGAATGACAATGATAAAAGCGGCTTTGATTTTCAATTATGCTTGTCCTCCTTACGACGGGAGTAGAGCGAGTATCATCTCAATCACTGCTTTAATGATTGGAATCGCGAGAACGAGTATAAAAATCTTTCCAGCTAATTCAATTTTGCTCGCTATCGCTGCATGACCAGCATCCCGTGAAATTTGCGCACCAAATTCTGCAATATAGGCAATTCCAATGATTTTTAAAATTGTTTGCAAGTAAACTGTATGAATATTTGCTTGTGCGGCCAAGTCTTGAATAAGCTGAATCACACTCGCAATTTCATCTAGTAAAAATAAAAAGATGAGCGCGCCTACAAACATCGTTAACAGAAACGCAAAAACAGGCTTCTGTTCTTTCACAATTAAAGCTAAGAACGTGGCGATAAGACCTAAACCGACAATCTGTACGATTTCAATCGCTGATCCCCTCCGCTCTTCTTAAGCTTGAAATAAAAACACGCTTCTAATTTTTTGAAATAAATCATCGACAATCGTCGCCACCATATAAAGGACGACAACGAATCCAATTAACGTCACCCAGTGAGCCCAGTCTTCTTTTCCCATTTGTTTAAGTACTGTATGGAGCATGGCGACAATAATGCCAATTCCAGCTATTTGAAAGATTGTATTTACATCGTAGGCCACGTCACTGTTCCTCCTTTAGTCCATCTCCACTACATCATGAGAATGACGATTAACAAACCAGCTAAAACGCCTAATGCTTTATACATTTTCTCGTAACGCGCTTGGATGCTTTTCGCCTCTTCTTCATCTCTTTCTAAATGTGTCTGCGTAAGTTTTAACTGTTTTTGTTGATGAACCCTGTCCATCGTTCCAAGAGTCGCACCGAATTGTAGCAAGACCTCTTTTTCTTTTTCTTGTAAAGAAAGATCTTTCCACGTATCATGAATCGCTGTTTCCCATGCATCTTTTGCTGTCGCTTTCTTTTCCGCTAAACGGCGAGAAAACGTTGCAAATAAAGCGGCAACTGGACCTTTTAATTGCTCAGCAATATTTTGTGAAGCTTTTGCCAAAGGCGTCTGCCCGTACAACATCTCCGCTTCAAGAGACTGGAGTGCAGACCGTAGCTGGCGAATATGGCGCGGTCGCTCTTGTAATAAACGAGCTTGATAAAACCCGTATATAGTCGTACAACCGATAATTAAAAGTGCACCTAGCCATCTCATGATGGCTTAACCAATGTTGGTATTCGAATTTTATTAATCGCACCTGGATAGGGCGTGCGCCCGACTTCAACCACTCGATCAAACGCTTGTTCATTTAGAAGTTGTTTAAAAATTGGACGCTTATAGACTTCTTCAAATGAACGACCATGTGCAGTCGCCATTAAAACGACTCCTGCATGCCTTGCCTCTAGAATGGCATATGCATCTTCTTCTCGACCTACTTCATCCACAATCATGACTTGCGGCGACATTGATCGAATCATCATCATCATGCCTTCTGCTTTTGGACAGCCATCTAATACGTCTGCCCTTGTTCCTAATTCGTGCTGTGGAACACCGTTCATGCAGCCAGCTATCTCGGAACGTTCGTCAACAATCGCCACTTTGCTAGCAGGGATTCTTTTTGAGCCTGCACTTATATTTCGTGCTAAATCACGCAATAACGTTGTTTTACCAGTCTGAGGCGCCCCAACAATTAACGTATTTCGCCACCCTGTCTTGCTATCATAAAGTTCAGGAACAAGTTTATCGGACACACCTAACTTTTGTTTTGCGACTCGAATATTGAACGAACGAATGGGCCGAATCGATTTAACTCTCCCTTGATCAAGAATGGTTTTTCCAGCTAAGCCAACACGATGGCCCCCTTCAATCGTGATATAGCCTTTTTGAAGCTCTTCTTCGAATGCGTATAACGAGTACTCGCTTAACTGATTCAAAAAGAAATTTGCATCTTGCTCCGTGAAGCGGATTGAAGAAAACTGCGCATCATTTGCAAATAAACATTCAATCGGTTGGTGAATCCGCAACCGAATCTCTTCTATACTTTCATCTTTTACCATCATGTCTCTTACGTACGCCTCTACGTGTTCAGGCAGCAAATTAAGAATGGAATGCATCTGCTCTTCCCTCTCTTATGGAAAATCGTTTGACCTAAAATGTTTCATAGGTTTTGTATTACGTTATGTATAAGTAGACAAGTTCAGAACTCATCTTATCCAAAATAAAACGGCCTCCTGCTTAGGAGACCGTTTTTGTGAACGTATAGGATTGAAACATTTGCTCTAAAGGTCGTAGTCGTTTTAAAAACTTGTCATTTTCAATCAACTGTCCATTTACTTTTAACTGCACTGAATACTCTGGTAGTTGAATATGTGTATAGCAAGGGAAATGCCCCCTTAGCGACATTTGAATAATCGCGTGATGGGCTGTCGTCCCATCGGTTGTCATTAACGTAACAGCTGTCGTTTTATGCTGTTTAGGCATGTTACTTAACAAACGTTTTAATTGAAGATACGGTATTTTTTTTGCTGGAATAATAAAAAGAATGTGAGTCGATTCGGTCTTCCAATCATCCACTTCAGCTGCGGATAGCGTATCAAGCCGATGGCGTTCTACTGACGCAAATTTCTGTTCGACGTAGCTCGCTAAGCCCTCAGCTTGATGAGACTGACCTACGATCATTTTCGTTTTCATCACAAATACCCCTTTCTTATTATTCTTATCTACTTTATCGGAATTAATGTAATATTAGTTTACTCGATTCCATCTAAAGTTGCAACAAGAATATTCGTGTAATTTCTTCAAGCATAACCGATCATTTCTTGCTATACTAAAGCATAATGAATAAAAGTGAGTGTTGTACCGTGAATCATTTACCCTTAATTGAACGAAATATCGTCCTTGTAGGTTTTATGGGCGTTGGAAAAACAACTGTTGGTCGTTTACTTGCTAAAAAACTTTATCGTGACTTTATTGACATTGACGCTGAAATTGAGCGAACACAAGGCATGTCCATTCCTACATTATTTGAGCAATATGGAGAACCTTACTTTCGTCAACTTGAGAAAGACCATGTATTGCGTGAAAGTGCTGGAAAAATGAAAGTGATTTCCCTTGGTGGTGGTGCTTTTACTCAGGAAGACATTCGCTCTTATTGTTTAAAGCATTGTCTAGTCATCTTTCTTGATATTCGATTTGATTCTTGGCAAGATCGCATTCATATGCTAGCAGGGAATCGACCAATACTTAAAGGAAAATCTACGGAAGAATTACAAGAGTTGTACACAGCTCGACAGGAAGCCTATGCTCTAAACCACTCGCAAATGCATACAGACTCGTTAACGGCAGAGGAAGTTGCTCTGTATTTAAAAGAGTCGTTAATCACCGCATACGAGCTCGAAAAATAAGACGCGCTTAAAATAAAAAGGTTTACGCTAAGCGTAAACCTTTTTTCCTTATGCTCTAGAAACGTAAGACGAATTACGTGTATCAATAATCAGTTTATCTCCTTGGTTTACAAAGAAAGGCACTTGAACCGTTAAACCAGTTTCCACTGTCGCTGGTTTCGTACCACCAGAAGCCGTGTCCCCTTTTATACCAGGTTCAGTCTCGGTAACTTCAAGCGTTACTGTATTTGGCACCTCAACACCAAGCGTTTCGCTTTCAAACGTAATAACATGAACTTCCATGTTTTCTTTCAAGAATTTTAATTCGTGCTCGATTTGTTTCGTTGGTAGTTCTAGTTGCTCATACGTTTCGTTGTCCATAAATGTATGCATATCGCCACTTTCGTAAAGATACTGCATACGACGATTTTCGATATGCGCTTTGGCAACTTTTTCACCTGCGCGGAACGTTCTTTCCTGAACGGAGCCTGTACGTAGATTACGAAGTTTTGAGCGTACAAACGCTGCACCTTTTCCAGGTTTCACGTGTTGGAATTCCATAACTTGCCAAATGCCGTTATCCACTTCAATTGTTAAACCTGTTTTAAAATCGTTTACTGAAATCATTCAAAGTCCTCCATTTACGCGGTTATTTCCAATAGTTACTATACCACAGCTTTCTGAGTGTGTCTTCGCCTTTTCCATTTCCTTCTCAGAGCACGATCAAATCTTTTGCTGAATAATTTAAGCGCTCATTCCCTGATTCAGTAATGAGAATGTCATCTTCAATACGAACGCCACCAACGCCAGGTATATAAATACCCGGTTCTACAGTGACCACCATACCAGGTTTTAACACAACGTCTGACTTAAGGGACACACCAGGAGCCTCATGGACTTCCATTCCTAACCCGTGTCCAGTTGAGTGACCAAAATACTCGCCATAGCCTTGTTCGGTAATATAATCTCTCGTTAATGCATCCGCTTCTTTACCAGTCATTCCGGGTTTGATTTCATCAATCCCGCGCTGTTGCGCTACACGAACAATCTCGTAAATGTTTTTTAATTCCTCTGATACGTCACCGACTGCTAATGTTCGCGTTATATCCGAACAATAGCCATTATAATAGGCGCCAAAATCAAGCGTAACAAGTTCACCAGACTGAATCACCTTATCTGAGGCGACACCGTGGGGTAACGCTGAACGAGCTCCTGATGCGACAATGATGTCAAATGAAGAAGAAACGGCGCCTTGCTTACGCATAAACATTTCAAGCTCGTTTGATACATCGATTTCTTTTACACCTGGTTTAATGAACGTTTGAATATGTTCATATGCTTTTTCAGCAATCGCTGCCGCTTCTTTCATTGTTTCAATTTCTGCATCGGTTTTAAAGAGACGTAACGATTCAACAATGTTTTCCACAGGCACGAGTTCTACTTCTGCAAGGAACTCATCAAGCTGTTCATATTCTGCGTATGTAAGTTTTGTTTTTTCAAACCCTAGTTTGTTTAGTTGTAATGCGTTTACCTGAGTGAAAATTTCTTGCATTAACGTTCCCGTTTGCTTGACAATTTGAGCGTCTTTCACCTGAGATTCCGCTTGCTCAACATAACGAAAGTCTGTAATGAAGAGCGCCTTTGTTTTTGTAAGTAAAACCGCGCCAGACGTTCCTGTAAACCCACTAATATAGCGGCGGTTCACACTACTCATTACAAGAAATCCATCAAGATTGTATTCATTTAGCTTATTTTGTAGAGATTGAATAATCGTCATGCAATTCCCTCTTTTCTTTATCGTATAAGAAAATTGTAGCACAACTTTAACAAGCTTTAAACGGACTCACCCTGGGTCATCGAACTTTTTTGTTCAGCATACTCATAAGAAATGGAATAGCCAATAAATAATCCATAAATAATAAATAAACATAGCGTCGTGACAATTGTATTTAAAGAATAGCTTTGGACAGGATCTAAATCAACGATAAATGGATTTAGAATATAAAACAAAATCACCCAAAGTACGACTCCAAATCCGACGCCTGGCCACATACTATTTACCTTTTGTAAAAGAACTTTATATAAAAAAGCAATGCCTATTGATAGTACGGCAATGACAGCCATCCCTACTACTTGACCAGTATGACCAATTTTCCAATCTCCTAATGCCCATGGCAACAAGACAAAAGAAGGCCCTACTTCCGTTAAATGGAAATAATAACAGGCGTAGCCGACAAATGACCATATTAAGCCACCAAAAAAACCAATCAACACGACTTTCATTGGAAATCCCATCTGCTTCGTATCCATAATCTCTTTATCTGTTTTGTTCACTACTAAGACACCTCCAGTTCTAGGGTGTCCTAAAATAAACAAAACATGATTGGTTTATTCGGTTGTTTACAATTCTTTTTAAAAGCCATACTAAATAGAAATGAATCATAGACTTGATTGCACGGTGCCTAACACTTTATACTAAGAGTAGAAATAAACGACGTTTGCGTTACGCTATAGGAAGGGGATCGTTATGAAAAAATTATTTATGATTTTAGTGCCAATCATTTGCTTGCTGGCTTTTATTCAAATTCTTTCAAACATTCCTTACTTTTTAAGTGCGATCGGCGGAATGGCTTTATTTGTAGGCGTATTTTACTTAGGGTATCGCCTTTACCTATCTAAACGATATGGGACTCCAGTGAAAAAAGGGTCTTCTAAAGGGCCCAATCGGTCTCAAATCCGAAAAGCACAGCGAACAAGCACGGTGAAGCCGCCAACGAAAAAATCGATGCCCTCCTCTTCAAAACAACGAGACTTAAATCAAAAACAACTTAAAAAAGTACCAAAACGGCGTTCTTCTCCACACTTAACAGTCATTGAAGGGAAAAACGCTAAAAAAAAGAAAAAAGCATAGCGATGCTTTTTTCTTTTTTTATCCAGTCCAACTAGCTAGAAACTGTGCTGTTTTTTCTTTTCCTAAATCAATCATCGTTTGTTTTTCTTCAATCGTGACGTCAAAATCAGTCGACTTAATATGATCAATCGGAATGAAGACAATGTTTTTTGCATGCTCACTGCTAATATAGCGTGCATCGTGTGCATGGGTCATCGTCTCAAAAATCGCTTTATAAAGATCAAGGGCGTTATGAATATCGTTTCCATGCTTATCTCCATTTTGGGGGGCTAATTGAAACCCAATCACTGGCCTTCGGTAGCCACCTCGCTTACCATCTTTAAAAATCCACATTGGAAAATTACTTAACAAGCCGCCATCAACAATATACGAAGAATTGTTGCCAACCATTAGACTTTTTAACTTTACAGGTTCAAAAAAGAAAGGAATGCTGCAGCTCATCCGCACCGCCGTTGCAACACTAAAACGATTTGGATCAAGTCCATACTTAGGCAAGTCGTCAGGAAGAACAACCATTTGGCCTCTCGTTACATCCGATACAACAATTCTAAGTGAACCTGGAGGCAAATCATTAAAGGTCGCAACGCCTTTTTGGTGAAGCTGTTCCTTTAGCCATTCCTCTAGTCGATCTCCTTTATATAAACCCATTCGAAAATATAAATTTAGCCATTTGGCTATTTTTAACGGAACGAAAGCAAGCCGTTCATCTCGAAACGTCGATACATCTAATGAGTTTAATAAGTGATTAATTTCCTCACTTGTATATCCAGCCATTAAAAATGCAGCGACAATTGAACCTGCACTTGTACCTGCAATGCGCTCAAATTCTAGTCCACTCTGTTCTGCTTCCTCAATTGCGCCTACGAAGGCGAAGGCCTTTACCCCTCCGCCCGCAAAAACAGCATCCACCTTCAAGGCAATCCCTCCCTCTTAAAATGTATGTAGCAAGAGGGTTGGCTCATTTCTATAACGCAAAAAAAAGTGCATGGATTGTGATCCAAACACCTTTGTTGCACGTTTAATTCTCATTCTGATCGTTTTTCTTTTGAATATCTCGTAATGTCTCGATCCGACTTTCTTTTTCCTGAAAATATTGGACGAGGTCGCCAATTCGATCAATGGCATCCCAACTAATATGATGCTCGATTCCTTCTACATCTTGATAAATATGTTCATCGTTGACGCCAATAATTTTCATAAAGTCTTCAAGTAACTCGTGGCGATATACTAAACGTTTGCCAATTTTGTTTCCTTTTGCCGTTAATATTAAGCCTCTATATCGTTCATAAACAAGATAATCGCTTTTATCTAACTTTTGAACCATTTTCGTTACGGAAGAAGGGTGGACTTCAAGCGCCTCCGCAATATCAGATACACGGGCGTAGCCTTTTTCTTCAATCAACATATAAATTCGTTCTAAATAATCTTCCATGCTCGGTGTTGGCATAGACTCCCCCCAATCCAAAGCGGACAATATCCATTCTATCCTATCTTACTATAAAAGATGAGGAAGAACCAAGGAAGATTACGTGAAGTATTCAATTTTCGCTTGCGGAAAGAAACGGTCAATGTATTCGGTTAACGTGTCACGCAATTCACCTGCTTGTTGATCTTGATAAACATATTTGCCTCGACCGTAACGACCCCATTTGTATTTTCGTTCTTCTTCTTCCATCTCAAGCTTTGATTTTGGGTAGCGTTTTTGAATAATTCGCTTAGCGGTTTTCGTAAACCGATGTTGGATCATTTCAAACGTAAGGTCTTTTTTTGCATACGTAGGTAAGATTGCTTCTAAACGTTCAAACAGCTCAAGATAGCCTTCTTCCCACCCTTCATGCCAAATAATTGGCGCCACAATAAAGCCTAACGGATAATCCGCTTTTGCTACTTTTCCAGCGGCTTCAATTCTTTCTAAAAAAGATGAGGTTCCTGGCTCAAAGTATTTAATAACGTGAGCTGAGTTCACGCTAAACCGAAAGCGTGTATTCCCGTTATGTTTGGCATCAAGCAAATGATCAACGTGACCGTATTTTGTCACAAATCGAAGTCGACCGTGGTCACGCTCTCCCATGAATTCAATCGTCTTTTTTAACGAATGGGTTAAATGATCAATCCCAACAATATCAGATGTACACGCCGCTTCAAATCGCGTTGTTTCGGGCGCTCTCTCCTTAATATATGTTTCAGCTGATTCATAAATATCTTCTAGGTTCACATACGTTCGAATGTACGGTTTATCTCCAAGGGTCGTTTGCAAATAGCAATAATGACAATGTCCCATACACCCTGTTGCTAACGGGATTGCATATTCAGCCGATGGTTTAGACGTATCAAACTTTAACGTTTTCCGTACACCAATAACAAGAGTTGATTTTGCATTCCGATATTTTTGATTATCATTTTTGCCAGGAATATTTCTTACTTGATTGTGGGAAGTGGTTTCGCGAATTTCGACCCCTTCTGCTTTAAACTTTTCATATAATTGTTTTCCTAGTGGATAATCCAATGCTTTCGGCTCAATGTAGACGAGTTGTGGGTAAAACGGCTTCACAATTTAACTTCCTTTCCAACTTGAATAGTGTTAGCGTGCTTAAAAATAGACAATTTCATACAAAGCTTTTGCTCGATATTGACAAATTGTTAAGGATTACGGAAAATAATAAAGTAAATACGATAAAAAGTGAGGGCACCTTAATGACATACGTTCTCTTTAATGATTCAATCCTTGATGAAGCGGATGTAGCCATCTCATACAAAGACCGCGGCTACCATTTCGGGGATGGCGTCTATGAGGTCATCCGGGTTTATAACGAAGAATTTTTCACATTAGATGAACATATTGATCGTCTTTATGAAAGTGCAGCAAAGATTGAACTAGCGATCCCTTATGAAAAAGAAATTCTAAAAAAATTGCTTCACGACTACAAAACAAAAGTTCAAACCGTAAATGGATCCATCTACTTACAAATAACTCGTGGCGTAGCGGATCGAAACCACCTTTATACGAAAAACGAAGAACCAGTCATTCTCGGATTCGATTTACCTGATAAAGGGGTCAGCCAAAAACAAGAACAAGGTGTCGCTGCATACGTGACGGAAGATGTTCGCTGGTTACGATGCGACATCAAATCAATTAATTTGCTTGGCAACGTCATGGCAAAGCGAAAAGCATTCGACCATGATTGCGATGAAGCCATTCTTTATCGTGATACAGGGGTGACGGAAGGTTCATCTTCTAATTTATTTCTCGTAAACAACCAAACCCTTTATACACATCCTGCAAACAACCTCATTTTAAATGGGATTACGAGACAAGAAATAGTAGCAATTGCTTCTGACTTGGGACTCACTGTTATTGAAGAACCGTTTCCAAAAGAAGTGCTGTTACATGCAGAAGAAGCCTTCATTTCAAGCACTTCACTTGAAATTGTTCCTATTCATTCATTTAAAGGTGACATTGAAACGACGTTAAACGTTGGTCCAGTAACCAAAAAACTTCAGCACGCATTTCAAGAACGCGTTACAAAAAAAACAAACGCTTCCGTCTAGGATAGCGTTTGTTTTTTATAGAATGAAGTCGAAATGCCTTCCATCCAACGTGATGGAGCGCCAACCGTAAACAACGTAAGCTCATGCATCGCTCTCGTACAAGCTGTATAAAGATGAAGCCGTTCTTGTTCTGTTTGATAATTTTCATCTGAGGCGTTAAAAACGACGACCGTATCAAATTCAATCCCTTTTGCTAAGTACGTTGGCAATACAACAATACCGGTTTCATACTCGTGGTGATCTTCTGTTACGAGCTGAATTTGGAGCCACTCACTTAAAGCAGCGTGTGCTTTTTTCGCTTCTTGGGCCGTTTTTGTTAATACAGCTATCGTTTGATACCCGCTGTCTTGAGCCGCTTCAATCGTTTCCGCCATCGGTTGAATCATGGTCATTTGATTGCTTGCCTTTACAACAGTAGGCTGCTTGCCATCCCGATCAAACGGCTCCACTACTTCCGGTTTCGGCAAGAGCTCTCGACAAAATAACATAATCGGTTTCGTCGACCGATAGCTTTTATGAAATTCTATATACGTTGACTCTTGCGGCAGCCCCGTGCCTGACAAGAGATCTGCCGTTGTGCCAGTTTGGTGATTCAACGATTGCGAATAATCACCTACAATCGTGAAGCGAGCTCGAGGGTACAGCATTTGTAAATACATGAGCTGAAAGGACGAGTAATCTTGTGCTTCATCAATAAATACATGTTTAATCGATCGATTCACTCGTAATCCTTTTAACTGATCCAATAAGTACAAATAAGGTGCAGAATCTTCATAGAGCAACCGATTGTGCTTTAGTTCATGAACCGTAAAAAGAGCCACCTGAGAAAAACCCTCCACATTTGCATGAATGTCCGACATGAGAAATTGTTCATACATACGATCAATGTCTAAAAATGAAAACGAACGTACTTGTTTTTGAAGTGGGCGAAAGGCTTCTTTTACAATTTGTTTCTCAAGTAACTTTTCTTGTTGGTCTTCTAAATCAAACAGATCTTCATTTGGATACTTCCCATCAACTTGATGGTACGTCTTCATTAACGCTTCTTTATCAACTAACTCTCGCTCCTGCTCAACCCATTCACTGGATCGCTCTCTGCCTTCTTGTTTAGCTAGCTCCTTTAACAACCACTCCGCCGTTAATTTCAAACGATTTTGTAAAGAAACCTCGTTATTCAAACAATAAAAATACGTTTGGATGTCCGCTTTTTTTACAATCGTTCTTCCTTTAAAGCGTAAATCTTTAAAGAGGACTCCTTCCATTTGGAGGGCACCGATCCACTCATCTAACCGTTCTTTAAAACTCGGACTAGACTTTAACTCAATGCTTCGTTTACGCGTTCGAAAACGGTCGGTTTGTTCATTAGACAAGATGTATTCAAGTTGTTCAAAGTGATTTTCAACTGTAAATTTATGTCCTAAGCGTTTATATAAATACCCTTTTAACGTCTGCTGGGTCATGTTTTCTTCACCAAGTTCAGGCAATACGGTTGAGACATAGCTCGAAAACAGTTCATTCGGGGAAAATAAAATTAATTGTTGTGCGTCGAGCTGTTCTCTATGACGAAATAATAAATAGGCTGCTCGCTGCATCGCGACAGATGTTTTCCCGCTACCTGCTACACCTTGAACGATCAGAAAACGATTTTTTTCATTTCGAATCGCTTTATTTTGTTCTTTTTGAATCGTCGCTACAATGGTCTTCATTGACGTTGAAGCTTGATCGCTTAGCGCATCTTTTAAACGCTCATCGCCAATTGCCAAGGATGTGTCAAACATCGCCTTCAAGTGCCCTCTCCGAAACACGTACTGACGCTTTCCCGTTAACTCCCCTTTAATTGTTCCAGCAGGCGCTTCATAGGAAACCGAACCGATTTCAGCATCATAATAAACACTCGATATAGGCGCACGCCAATCATAGATAAGAAAGTCTTCTTCAGACTCATCCATTAAAGAGGCTAACCCAATATAAATGGGCTCAGCTTGTGACTGTCCCTGCTCTTTTAAATCAATGCGCCCAAAATAAGGTGCGTGCGCTAGTCGACGTAACGTGCGCATTTGTTTTTTCAGTACTTCTTCGCTACGTTCCCGTTCATGTAAAAGCTCAGCTTGCTGACGAATACTCGAAATTGTCTCTTCCGCATCTTCCGCATTGGAAAAATTCATTGTTACGTTATCCCAAAACGTTTCTTTTATTTCTTTTTCGTCTTCCGTCACGCCTTCAAGCTGTTGTTTAATTAATGTTTGTTTTGTACGAATAAATGCATGAATAAAAGCAGCTCGTTCAAATTCAAATTGCAAAGAAACACGTCCTTTCGCGAACTCCTTTTTCAACAGTATCGACTATCGTAGCATAATCGAAATTGCCAGTTCAAGCTTTTACCGTCGAAAATTCCATTCATCATTTTCATAACGTTCCTTAGCAAGTTGCAGGACTTCTCTTTCTTCTTCATCCGTTAATGTATATGGCTGAAGCGTGATATGTAGCCCTTTTTCAAATCCTCGTTTAAAGGCGACAATGCTTTCTTCCATTGAAACCGGCGTGGACCTTAACTCGTTAATTGCAACGGCTTTTTTCAGAAATTGTTGCTGCATGCGCTCACGGATGCGATCGGATCGATAATGGAACAAGTCAAACAGCTTGTCTACATCAAAATCGAACACAATGGAACCATGTTGTAAAATAACCCCTTTTTGCCTCGTCTGCGCACTGCCGGCAATCTTTCTACCTTCCACAACGAGCTCATACCACGATGGGGCATCAAAACAAACAGACGAGCGGGGATTTTTGAGCGCTTCCTTTTCTTTTGCGCTTTCAGGTACAGAAAAATACGCCTCTAATCCTAGCTGTTTAAACCCTTCTAGTAAACCCGTTGAAATCACGCGGTACGCTTCCGTAACCGAAGCCGGCATAAATGGGTGCTCCTCAGAGACAATCACACTATACGTTAGCTCATGTTCATGAAGAACCCCTCTTCCACCTGTCGGTCGACGAACAAATCCTAGCCCTTTTTCCTTTACCATGTTCATATTAATTTCTTTTTCAAATTGTTGAAAATAGCCAATGGAAAGTGTCGCTGGATTCCAACCGTAGAACCGTATCGTCGGAGGAATATCTCCACGACTATGCCATGTTAATAAAGCTTCATCTAACGCCATATTATATGCTGGACTTTTGTTTCCTGAGTTTATAAAACGCCACGTTTCGTTCATTATGAATCGCATCCTTCTTGTTGTAGTTTTCGTTCTTACATACTTAAGATTGAAAAACACGCTCCCTCTCGATATAATAAAGAAAGATGAATCATTGAAGGGGAGTTCGCTAGAATTATGGAATTACAAACAATTATTCTTATTGTACTGACAATAGCGTTAGTAACGTTTATTGTGATTCGCTTACGCACACCAAAATATTTAAAAACACTTTCTCAAGACGAGTTTATTAAAGGCTATCGAAAAGCGCAACTTATAGATGTTCGAGAAACCCGTGAATTTGATGGTGGGCATATCTTAGGCGCCCGGAATATTCCGATGTCTCAACTTCGCCAGCGACAAAATGAGATTCGTAAAGATCAACCAGTCTATATTTATTGTCAATCCGGTGCCCGTAGCAAACAAGCAGCAAAAGTGATCAAAAAGAAACGGGGCGCTGGAGATATTTCGCATTTAAAAGGCGGTTTCCGTAAATGGACAGGCAAAGTAAAGAAGAAAAAATAATCGCATCGAAAAAGCAGCTGTCGCTCACAGCTGCTTTTCTTTTTACGATTTTTTAAGAATGCACCGCTTCTCCGTGCTGTTGCTCATATTTTAAAACAGGTTTTCTCGCTGCTAACGTTTCATCTAATCTGCTCACAACGGTATGGTGAGGCGCTTCCTGAACAATTTCAGGTGTATCTTCTGCTTCTTTGGCAATTTGAATCATCGCTTCAATAAATTCATCCAGCGTTTCCTTTGATTCTGTTTCCGTTGGCTCAATCATCATACATTCCTCTACATTTAAAGGAAAATAGATAGTCGGTGGATGATAGCCAAAATCTAGCAAACGTTTTGCAATATCTAGGGTTCGCACGCCAAGCTTCTTCTGAGGTTTACCGGATAAAACAAATTCATGTTTGCAATGCTGAGTATATGGAAGATCATAATAAGGCGCTAAACGTCTCATCATATAGTTCGCGTTCAAAACGGCATATTCGGAAACAAGCCTTAACCCATCTGCGCCCATCGTGCGAATGTACGTATACGCTCGTAAATTAATGCCGTAATTTCCGTAGTAAGGCTTTACACGACCGATTGATTTCGGACGATCATAATCAAACGTATAAAAATCGTCTACTTTTGTTAAAATTGGCTTTGGTAAAAACGGCATTAACTCTTTTTTCACTCCAACAGGACCTGAACCTGGTCCACCTCCGCCATGAGGACCAGTAAAGGTCTTATGAAGGTTTAAATGAACAACATCAAAGCCCATGTCTCCAGGTCGCGTAATGCCTAGTATCGCATTTGAATTCGCTCCATCATAATAAAGCTTTCCACCTGCTTCGTGAATAATTGTCGCCATTTCTACGATATCTGCTTCAAATAAACCGAGGGTGTTCGGGTTTGTTAACATTAAGGCAGCTGTTTCTTCATTTACAACTTCTCGTAAATGGTCCAAATCGACTAGCCCATGTTCATTCGTTTTTACGGTTACGGAATCAAAACCAGCTACGGTTGCAGAGGCTGGATTGGTCCCGTGTGCGGAGTCTGGCACAATCACTTTTGTTCGTTTATGATCGCCATTCGCTTCATGAAAGGCGCGAATCATCATTAATCCAGTCCATTCCCCGTGCGCTCCAGCTGCTGGCTGCAGTGTGACTTCATCCATACCTGTAATTTCAGCAAGAGACGTTTGCAGTTGGTAAAGCATTTTTAACGAACCTTGAACCTGATAAGCCGGTTGATAAGGATGAACGTGACTAAGTCCTTCTATTCTAGCCACATCTTCATTCACTTTAGGGTTGTATTTCATTGTACAAGAACCTAATGGATAAAAGCCGGAGTCTACCCCATGATTTCGCTTCGATAAAGCTGTATAATGACGCATAATTTGCAACTCTGATACTTGCGGAAGTTCTGGCTCATCAACTCGTAAAAACGCTTCAGGAATGATAGAGGAAATCTCCTCTTCATGAATATCTAATTCTGGTAAGCTATGACCTAAACGACCTTCCTTACTCTCTTCAAAAATCAGTGCCATCCCACCATGTTGAATTGTCATGCAAACGCCCCCAGTTCTTTTGCGAATTGATCTAGCTCTTCTTTTGTTCGAAGTTCTGTTACACAAATGAGCATGTGGTGAGTACGATCCTTATCCACCTCACCTAAATCAAATCCACCGATAATCCCTTTTTTAAACAACGATTGATTGACAGTTGAAACGGGTTGGTTTAGCTCGACAACAAATTCATTAAAGGTTGCGCCGTTTTGCTGAACAAGAACGCCCTCGTTATTTAACTGTTTCTTTAAGTAATTTGCCTTTTGCACATTTTGTGTCGCCATTTCTTTAACGCCTTTTTTGCCAATAGCTGTCATAGCAACGGACGCAGCAAGCGCATTTAACGCTTGATTTGAACAAATATTCGATGTCGCTTTATCTCTGCGGATATGCTGCTCACGCGCTTGTAATGTAAGCACAAAACCACGGTGCCCATTTTCATCAACCGTTTGACCAACTAAACGACCTGGTACTTTTCGCATCAATTTTTTTGTTGTCGCAAAGTAACCACAATGAGGTCCACCAAATTGAGTCGGGATCCCAAATGGCTGCGCATCGCCAATAACGATGTCTGCGCCAAATGCACCAGGTGGCTTTAATAGGCCTAGGGCAAGAGGGTTACTTGAAACAACAAATTGTGCTTTAGATGTATGCGTAATTTCTTCTATTTCCGCCAAAGATTCTAAACTACCGAAGAAGTTTGGATGTTGCACAATCACGCAAGCAACATCATCTCCGTGCATCGTTTTTAACGCTTCTATGTCTGTTGTTCCATTTTTAGTATCGATTTCTTTCACTTCTAAATTTTGACCATACGCATTCGTACGCAACACATCTCTCGCTTCCGGATGAACCGCTTTTGAAACGAGGATGGTTTTCTTTTTAGTATGTCCAGCAGACAACATCGCTGCTTCTGCTAACGCTGTCGGACCATCATACATAGATGAATTGGCTAAATCCATGCCTGTTAGTTCACAAATCATCGTCTGGAATTCAAAGATTGCTTGCAATTCCCCTTGCGAAATTTCAGGTTGATACGGGGTATACGCTGTATAAAATTCTGAACGAGAAATGACGTGATCAACGATTGATGGAATATAATGTTCGTACACACCAGCACCTAAATAAGATGGAAAGTCTTTAATTGACGTATTATCGTTTGCCAATCCTTGAAAAAAAGATAAGAGCTCCGGCTCCTTTAACGCTTTCTCGATGGCAAGCTTGCGTGTGAATCGTGTCTCATGTGGGATATCAGATAACAATTCGTCAATAGATTGAACACCAATTGCTGCTAGCATATCTTGTTTGTCTTGCTCGGTCATTGGTAAATAGCGATGTGCTTCCACTTATAATTCCTCCTTCAGCCTTTTAACTTTGTTTGTAAAATGGGGTTTTAACGACCTTTGCTAGAACCCGTTTTCCACGTATATCGATCTCAACTTCCGTGTCTAATGTCGTATAAGCTGCCTCTATTAACACGAGGCCGACGTTTTTTCCGAGTGTTGGCGATTGTGTGCCAGATGTGACAAATCCGATTTTTTCGTTTTCTTTATAGACGTCATAACCATGACGCGGAATCCCTCTGCCCACCATTTCAACGCCAACTAACTTACGACTCGGTCCAACTTGTTTCTGTTCTTTCAATACGTCCTGACCGATAAATGGGGTTTCTTTATCCACTTTGACAGCAAAACCAATCCCTGCTTCAATAGGTGAAATCTCTCGAGTTAATTCTTGCCCGTACAACGCAAGTTTTGCTTCAAACCGTAGCGTATCCCGAGCCCCTAAGCCACATGGAAGTAAACCAAATGGTTCACCTGCTTCCAATAGATCCTTCCAAAGCGTTCCAGCGTCGTGACTCGATACATAAAGTTCAAATCCATCTTCACCTGTATAACCTGTTCGCGAAACAAATGCGGAGACCGCCCCAAGCATGACGTGTTCTTGAAAACGAAACGGTTTGATTTCATTTAGATCGACGTCTGTTTTAGACTGGACGATCTCAATCGCTTTAGGGCCTTGAATAGCAAGTAAAGCCATTTCTTCAGACACATTCTTTAACGTTACATCTCCCTGAACATGATCGCTAATCCACGCAATATCCGAATCAATATTTGCAGCATTTAAAACAAGCATATACGCGTTTTCAGAACGTCGATACACAATGAGATCATCAACCGTCCCACCTGATTCGGTACACATGGCATTGTATTGCGCTTGGCCATCTTTCATTTTCATAATATCGTTCGTTAAAAGTCGTTGTAAATTCGCTTCTGCATCTGTTCCTTCTACCTCTAGTTCTCCCATATGCGAAACATCGAATAAACCGGCAGCTTTTCGAACGGCAGCATGTTCAGCTTTAATTCCACTAAAAGATACTGGCATCTCCCATCCACCAAAATCTACGGTTTTCGCAAGATTTCGATAGTAAGAAAATAAAGGTGTTCGTTTTAACGTCATTATGACCCTCCTCAAGGCTCTTCTCAATAAAAAAAGGACAAAGCAAACACCAGTGTGTCTGCTCTGTCCTTTGAACCAGAAAGTTTCATTCAGAACTCATTTTATTCTGAATTGTCTTCGTAGGTGGCTTCGTTGCTCAAGCACTCTCCAGAGATGCGTCAAGTAAAAGTCTTCTTTGCCTGAGAGATTCACATTTGTTTGCTCCTTCGGCGCTATGTACCGGATTGGCCATAGTCTCTCCCTTTACCATCACCCGCTTTATTCAATTAAACAATCGTTTTAAAACCTCAGATTTGGTACATACTAAAAAAAGTCTGTTAATACTTCTAATCCTACCAACGGACAATGAATTACGCAACAAATTTTTCTGAATTTCAGCATATTTTTCGAAATATAAAGGATGTGAACCCGTTGGATATTAACATTAACTTTGATAATGATTGGAATGTTCGGTTTTTAGAAAAAATCGCTCAAGATGGCCCGTGGTCAGACTTTGAAACCTATAAACTTGCTTTTGAAGCGCAAAAACATTTACAAATACCAGAGTTTAGTGGGTTGGTAGCACCACGATATCTGCCTCAACTCGAACCGTTTCAACATCAAATTGAAGCGGCAGAAACAGTCATTGAGCAAATGCACGGAAAAGCGATTCTTGCTGACGAAGTAGGCCTTGGTAAGACCATTGAAGCTGGTCTTGTATTAAAAGAATATATGATTCGCGGTCTTGTAAAAAAAGTACTTATTTTAGTGCCTGCTTCATTAGTTTCACAGTGGGCAAACGAACTCAATTCGAAGTTTTATATACCAGCGATCCCTCAAAAAAAAGCATACGTATGGGAACAATGTGATGTCGTGGTTGCTTCAATTGATACCGCAAAACGTCCTCCCCACCGGGAGATTGTGTTGGATCAACCTTACGACATGGTGATCATTGATGAAGCACATAAATTAAAAAATCCTAAAACAAAAAACTATGAATTCATTCGTTTATTAAAGAAAAAATACTGCTTATTGTTAACCGCTACCCCGGTACAAAACAAACTTGAGGAAATCTTTAACCTTGTCTCTCTTTTAAAACCAGGACATTTAGGAAATATCGAGAGTTTCGATAAAGCTTTCCGTGCCGATAAACGATCAGCAAAAAATGATGAACAATTACGCTCTCTCGTTCAACAAGTAATGGTGCGTAATCGTCGTGAAGATACGGGAATTGAGTGGACAAAACGTGTTGTGCAAACCATTCCGATTCAATTCAGCAATAGTGAACGACAATTTTATGAAAAGCTTGAGCATAATCAAGCGGGGCTGAATCACTTTACATTGCTAACGTTAAAACGAGAATTGTGTTCAAGTCGCGAAGCTGTATTTATGACGCTTAAAAACACAATCGAAAAAGCACAGGAAAATGGTAATGACCCGAGTAATGCAGTCGCGCTGCTCAATGAAGCTGCAACCATTGAAGGGCACGCAAAAGCGGAAAAAGCTTTAGAATTGATTCAATCCATAGATGACAAAGTCATTATTTTCACGGAATACCGCGCCACTCAAATGTACTTACAATGGTTTTTTAAACAACACAATATTAGTTCAGTTCCCTTTCGCGGTGGATTTAAGCGAGGAAAAAAAGACTGGATGCGTGAATTATTTCGCAACCACGCGCAAGTGCTTATCGCAACAGAAGCTGGCGGTGAAGGAATCAACTTACAGTTTTGTCACCACATCATTAATTACGATTTACCTTGGAATCCAATGCGAATCGAACAGCGAATTGGTCGGCTCCATCGCTTAGGTCAACAGCATGATGTTCAGATATACAATTTTGCGGTTCAAGAAACCATTGAGCAAAAAATTCTCGACTTGCTGTACGATAAAATACATTTGTTTGAATCGGTGATCGGACAATTAGACGACATTCTTGCGAAAATCGAACTTCCAGATTTAGATGAACATGTAAATAACATTATTGAACAATCGTCTTCAGACGGTGAAATGAAGATTAAATTCGATCATCTCGCAGCTGTTATTAATGAGGCGCAAGAGGAACTCAAGTCAGAAAATGAGGAGAAGGAAGATCATGAATCAGCTTGATATTCACCAGTATTTAAAACGTTATTTTCTTGCTCACGATAGTTCAATCGTTGAAGAGTCCCCTGCTCATTTAACGGTTAAGCTGTCAATTAAGCTAGATAAAGCGTTAATGAATCGCCCGTTTTATTGGCACTATCAAGAAAAAATCGGGTCCGAACCTAATCCAATGACGATAACGCTCATCACTGATCAAAATCGCATTCCAGAAGATTTGCAAGGTGAAGTGATCCACTTTGGCTCTCCTCGCTTATCACAGATCTTTGATTCAGCAAATGAACTTGGGGCCTTCATTCGCATGTATGAATCAGCTCCAAATCTGACAACTGGTTCGCATCCGCTACACCCGTGGTTAGCGGTTAATGCAAACATTTCTTTCCAATGCGATCGAAAGAAAGATGTTTTGCTGTCCCTTGGGTTAAATTTAATTAACGGGCAAATTGTTCCACAATTTTTTGATAAAGTTGATCAGCTCACGCTCACGCCTAAAATACCAGACTACTGCTTCACCCTCTCCCCTCTCGTGAAATTGGAATCGGGGTTAAAGCGACTGCAAAAAGTTATGAAAACGTATATTGAGAATGAACCAACGCACTGGGCTGCTGCTGCACATACACGATGGGCTAACGATGAACAACTATTAGAATCATTTTACGAAGGAACTGATGATAAACCAGAAAGCTACTTCGCTGAAAAAGATGCGTTACAAGAACGATACGAGCCACACATACATGTATCCATTGTCAATGGCGGCATCTTTTATTTGCACCAACAAATGTTTCAATCATAAAAAAAGAAGCAAGCTGCGTTGGCAGCTTGCTTCTTTTAGATTCCGCTCCATTCTATTCGAGCGGAACACCTCCACCGTGAACGAGATAACTATAAATCGTTGCAATGGAGAAGAACCCAAACACTAGTACAGAAACCCCGCTAAATCCTACTGCAAAGAAGTTCTTTCTTTTTAAACTTACAATTGCACCTGCAAAAGAAAAAATTGCAACAAATAATGCCATAACTGCAAAAACCATGAGCTTTTCCTCCAGTATGTATTTGATCTTATTGTACTCGTTTTCATTGCGTTTGTCGAGCGCTCTTCTTTTCTATTCGAATGGGCTGTGATACACTTTAACTCACAAGAAAAGGAGGTAGCCCCTATGTTTAAACAAATTCCTTTAGGACCGATTCAAACGAATGCCTACGTCCTATATAACGATAAAAAAGAGGCTGTTATCTTTGACCCTGGTGGCGACGCAGAAGCCTTTATACACTGGATAAACAATGAACAGTTAAACCCGCTCGCCATCCTGTTAACACATGCTCATTTTGACCATATTGGCGCTGTGGATGAAGTGAGAAACGCTTTTGATATTCCTGTCTATTTACATACAGAGGAACATACTTGGCTTGGCGATCCCTCTTTAAATGGTTCTTCTCGCTTAACAGGCAGAGCGTTAACAACTGCCAAACCGGCTGACTATGATCTTGAAGATGAAACAGAATTAACGATAGGCTCTTTTACATTTTCGTTGCTTCATACACCAGGTCATTCCCCAGGAAGTGTATCGTTTTATTACAAAGAAGAAGCTATCCTATTTTCTGGCGATGTGTTATTTCAGCAAGGAATTGGTCGAACAGATCTCCATGGCGGAAACCATGCTCAATTACTATCCTCTATCCATCATAAAATACTTCCTTTACCAGAAGAGACCACCGTTGCATCTGGTCACGGTCCGTTGACAACCATTGGTCAAGAAATGGACCATAATCCTTTTCTAACAGGTTATTAAAAGAAACCGCTGCTTACAAATGTTAAGCGGCGGTTTATTGTATGTATATACTAGTGGCCAAAGCTTGGTACATTAATAAATAAAGCGTAGTACGTAAACCCTACGAAAAATACAGTACAGTAGCCAGCAAAAATATACACATATACACGTTCAGACAGCTTTAGGTAGCCAAGCGCAATTAAAATAAACGTTTGAGCAAAGAACAGGAGTGACATATTATACATATTTCCAATATAAAATAAAACTGCAAAAATTCCTGTCCAAAAACCTAGGCCTCGATACATGCGATCCATCATGTCTACCCCTCCTTATCTTAGACGGCTGTCCTCTTCATTATATACGAGAAGATGATTTTTTGTAAATGCTTACTTATGCCGTTCGTTCTTTCTTTGTCGTTTAAATACGGAGAGTGCAAACGGGATGATTCCAAAAGCCCAATGGGAAAGTGGTTCTTGCTCGCTTTTCTTTTCCTCGCGCTTTCGATGACGTTCAGATTTTGGTTCATCAATTTTTTTTACCGCTTCTTGCGTTGCAAATTTAAGTAAATCTTGAAAAGACATCCTGTCACCTCTTGCTACCAGTCTTTCCAAATTCAATTTGTTTTATCCTATAATCCTTCTTTATATGAGCTGATATCACCAGATTTTTCTAACGTAAATGTCGCTGTTCGTTTTTTTCCATTTTTAAGAACAGCTGTCAGTTTGATTAATTTCTCATCTTTTTGAACCATTTGCACGCTAACCTCTCCGATATCAACCGAAATGTGGAAGGCATCTTCGTAATCATCAAGGGCTTGTTGCAAACCAAGATGTAGTAAGTTTTCAAGCTGCATATACTCATGCTGTTGAATCAGATAAGCATGTTCACGTTGATATTGATTCAGTTGCCATAATAAAAAGATCGTTAGCAGAAGAAGAAAAAAGAGGGTTGGTAGAAAAACCAGCCCTTCATCTGACTGTTTGATAATCATGCACCCACTCTTTCATTGATACAATCAACTTCTCGTACATTTTGCCGGTGTTCATTGTCAGGCTACATGTATAGTGTACGTCTTTTATTGAACATGAAAAGGAGTCTACCCCTTCTAATACGACGACATGTCCTTTTTTGTCTCTAAACCGTTGAATTCTTGTTTCTAGCCTCATTTCATAGGAAATAACCGTATCGTCTATAAACAATTCTAATTCATTGTCTTTCCATCTTATTGCATCTGCTTCTTTTGCTTCTTGAGAAACATGATTAAAAAAGCGAATCACATCATCGTTACCAGCATTTTCAGTTGTTGTGACAACAAGGAAGATATTCGGCAAAACGAGGACAACTAGGCTTAATAAGCTTAATCCAATTAACTGTTCAAGGTACGTAAACCCTGTATCATTTTTCCAACACATAGACACATAGTGCTCTACTTCGTTTTAAATGACTTTCTTGACACTTCCTATACATTGAATCATCTCCTATTTGTTCCCATGCTTTTTGAGAACCAGAATGATAGGAAAGACGACTTTTCTCTAAATCGTACAAGAGTGAGAGTTCTTCATCAATTGCTCGCCTTTCTTCTATTAGCCAAATGCAAGCAGGTATTAAACTTAAACTCATGAGGCTAATTAATAGAAAAGCACCTATAGCGTCTAGCAGTATAAAACCTTCATCATGACTCCTGTTGGCGATAGACAATATGCCCCTTTCCAATTTGGATTGTAAAACGTACATGATGATAATGCGTGCGCACGTCCCATGAACCGGACTTACGAGGATGACCATTTGCCAAAAATGAAACGTCTTGAAGGGCAAGGGTTACTGGTTCCATTTCCAAAGAAGTTGGGTACTGGACACGCGTTTTTTCTTGTTGTTCAACATAGATAATCAGCGTATTGTCTTCAAATTGGACAGACGTCACTTTACCTTCTGTCATGGCAACATGTTGGGCATATAAAAGATCATGTTTTAACTGCTCGATCGTTTGTTGTTCGATTTTTTTATCTTGTGATTGAATGTAAAGGATTGGAAGAAGAAGAAAAACGGATATAAGAAGAAGTGTAAAGAGGAGCTCTATGAGCGAAAAACCTTCATTCGTTTTCAATAAGAACTTGCTTTCCATTTAAAACTAATTTCTTGCCTGAAGCACATGTGATTTGGTCCACATATCCCTCAGATACGAGGACATCAAGTGAGGCAGGAATTTTTCCGTGTTCGACTTCATAAGCGCCAACTTGAGTTTGCACAAGTTTCTTTGTCGCATCACAGCTTTTTCCACCTGCCATATCCGTGTTTTTGCTCATATTAGGAAGTGCAATAAGCAGTAAAACGGAAATAATCATTAACACAACGAGCATTTCAATTAACGTGAAGCCATCATCTTTCTTTAAGCGCTTTATCATAAATCACCTCATCAGACAGATTAAATAATCCTGAACCTCCTTTCTTTATGTGTCTCTACTTTATTTGACAAATCCTTACAAACTCCTGCTAAATTTGACTACTTTTTGAAATTTCTTGGCTCTTTTTTTCTTAGCACTCTATTTGATATAATAGAGGGAATATGGATGAAAGGATCTTTACTGTGAAATCAATTTTATTAGGCATCATACGTTTTTATCGCAAATATATTTCCTCCGTACTTCCACCAAGATGTCGCTTTTATCCGACTTGTTCTCAGTATGGTTTAACAGCAATCGAACAGCACGGAGCAATAAAAGGGAGTTATTTAACCATTAAGCGCATTCTAAAGTGTCATCCCTTTCACCCTGGAGGCTTTGACCACGTACCCGAGGTAAAAAAGAAAGAACATATCCATCGTTAATGGAACTTCATTCACGATTGTAGCTCAATGCATAAAAAAACAATGGAGAACATCTCCATTGTTTTAACGTATTTGTTTTATGCGGGTGAAGGGACTTGAACCCCCACGTCATAAGACACTAGATCCTAAGTCTAGCGCGTCTGCCAATTCCGCCACACCCGCGATTTCTGGCGGAGAAGGAGGGATTTGAACCCTCGCGCCGCTTACACGACCTACACCCTTAGCAGGGGCGCCCCTTCAGCCACTTGGGTACTTCTCCGTAATATATAGGGATGGGCCTGAGTGGACTCGAACCACCGACCTCACGCTTATCAGGCGTGCGCTCTAACCAGCTGAGCTACAGGCCCCTTTTTTCACAAAATAAAAAAGCGGGTGATGAGAATCGAACTCACATCATCAGCTTGGAAGGCTGAGGTTTTACCACTAAACTACACCCGCATGGTAAAAATAAAATCTTACTAACGTATTCACTTAAACAATATGAATTAAGTATAACATTAAACGCTCTTTATTTCAAATAAAGAGCGGAAGACGAGATTCGAACTCGCGACCCCCACCTTGGCAAGGTGGTGTTCTACCACTGAACTACTTCCGCATATAAATGGCTGGGCTACCTGGGATCGAACCAGGGAATGACGGAATCAAAATCCGTTGCCTTACCGCTTGGCTATAGCCCAAAGTTTGGTTGCGGGGGGCGGATTTGAACCACCGACCTTCGGGTTATGAGCCCGACGAGCTACCAGACTGCTCCACCCCGCGTCGTTACAAAGTATTTAGATGATGATTATCCAATGATGTCCAACATCTTCCTCTTCTCGTCTTTCAAAGAAGCGTAGGCATCTATTGTTGCTGAAGAGTAAATATGGCGGAGGAAGAGGGATTCGAACCCCCGCGGGCTTTGACACCCCTGTCGGTTTTCAAGACCGATCCCTTCAGCCGGACTTGGGTATTCCTCCGTATAAGTGGAGCCTAGCGGGATCGAACCGCTGACCTCCTGCGTGCAAAGCAGGCGCTCTCCCAGCTGAGCTAAGGCCCCATAAATTCGTATATGTATGTCGTCTCAAGTGATTACCTCAGCGACATTTAATAATATATCACAGCTTTTATAAAAGCACAAGTGTTTTTTATAAACTTTTTTCTGGAAAACGAATTAATGGTTTTATTTTACCGATTAATTGGATCTCATGCAAGTTTTGCTTACATGAGATCAAACATTTCATACATGGGAAGCATGATCATTAAAAACAAGAAAAAGATAAAACAACCTATACATACAAACAAAATCGGCTGTATTATTTGCAGCAGCTTTTCCAATTTCCGATCTAACTCTTCAATAATCCATTCGCTAAAAAATTGTAAGTCTAGCGCTAACTTGGCTGTTCGGCTACCGTTCTCCACGACAATTGGGAGTTCACTTAAATAATAAGGTTGGTGTCGCATATACGATGCTAAACTATTTCCTTGCTTTAAACTTTGATTCATTTTTCGTGCTTCATCTTTAAAAAAAGGCAAATACGACTGCTTTTCAAAAATATTTAATGCCTCATTGATGGACATTCCTGTTTGCAGCAATTTCCCAAGCTGTAGCGAGAAATAAAATGTAATTACCTGCTTCATAATCGTTTGCGAAAGTTTCCACTTTAATAAAATGTGAACTTTTTCATGTGGGGTTAAATGGTGAATATAGCGTTTGCTGCTCACGTATCCAATACTCGCTAAAAGCAAGAAGGCGATACACACATATGGAAGATTCTCTAGGAAAGAAAAGAAAAAAAGAATAAAACGTGGTGGGGATTGATTTAACGTTGAAAAAAGAGATTGAAAATGTGGAACGATGTACAGATTTAAAATCAGCAAAGCCATCATTACACCAAATGCTAATACGAGCGGATACCGTAATAGTTTTTGCAGCTGCAGTGTCGTTTTAAGCCGTTTTTGATAAAGTTTTGCTGCTTCCATTAACCCGTCTGCCACTTGCCCTTGCTCTTCATAAAAAAAGATATATGATTGAACATCACTTGGTAACGCTAATGCTTGCAAACTTTTTGAGAGCGGCTGGCCCATTGTTAGTTGTTGTTTAATTGAACGAATCATCTCTTTCCAATCATCATTTACTTGAACCGATAAAAAGGATAATGCTTGATCTGCGCTATAGCCGCTTTGCAACAATTCACCTAGTTTTTGTATAAATGAAATGTCGGCTTGTTTGTTTCGTTTTTTCCACACTGAACGAAACATCATTACTCCACCCTACTGAGACGAATGCACGCATCGTCGTCAAGAATTCCTACTGCCCATGCTTTTGCAGCTTTTTTTAAGAAAGGGCGAGGCTTTCGCTTCCCTTCTCCTACTTCTTTTAATTGATGTGCCAACAGCCAATCAAAAACGGCGAGTCTTTGATCAGCTCCTTTTTGTGCAATCAATTTCTGATACACAATTGCTTGAAGACAAGACAGGTTCCCACCAATGCCAAGATCTCTTAATCGATCAATGGTTAAGGCTGAATTTGTCACGTGAAGACTAGCAATGACAAAATGACCTGTAATGGCCGCTTGAACTGCAAGAGCTGCCGTTTCTTTATCTCTTATTTCTCCAATGACAATAACATCGGGATCATGTCGTAAAATTGCTCGTAATGCCCGTTCAAACGTTAAGCCTCCTCTTGATTGAATTTCAACTTGCGTTATGCCTTGCAATCGATGCTCGACTGGATCTTCGACAGAGATAATTCGAAAGCCTCCAATTTGAACAAGTTGTTTTACAAATGAATAAATGGTGGTGGTTTTGCCAGAGCCTGTTGAACCGGTTACTAAAAACAAGCCAGGGAGTGCCGATAAGAGTTGATTGAAATGATGGGTATCTTTTAAGAAAGGGGAAAGGGACTGTAGCGGGACGATGGAAGAACTGTTTAAAATTCGAATCGCAATACTTTCTAAAGGGGTTGTGGGGAGCGTTGAGATTCTCATCGCAATTGGTTGTTCGTTCCACATGTACTCAAATGCTTTGCTTTGTGATTGACGCCGGTCGCTTATGTCCATGCCTACAATGTACTTCAGATGGTTTAAAATCTTTTTTGCTTCATCTGTATTCATCGTGTACACAAACGTTAAAGTTCCTACCATACGAAAATGCACATCATAGCCATGCTGATTCGGAATAAGGTGAACGTCAGAGGCTTGTAATTCTAATGCTTTACTTAGTAAAGTATCACTTATAAACGAATGGGATGTTTCGAGCATAATACCCTCCTTTCCTTTTATGTGTATAACCCATTCGACATCGCTTTCCCATTTCCTTCTCATCTTTTTTTGCGTCTATTTGCTTTTTTTATTTTTGGGATTGTTTCCGCCGGTTGTTTTCGAATCCATTTAATAAATTTACTTACTTTCTCATCTCGTTTTAACTCTTTTATTGTTGTTAACCTAGAAGCAATCTCTTTATTTGTATAGACCGCGTGAATATGTTTATGACAAGGCACACAGAGATCTGCCGTCGGTTTAAACGTTCCCCCTTCTTCTTTTGGTGTTAAATGATGAACCGTCGTTCGCACTCCTTTACGCTCACATAGTTCACAAGTCTCCTGTTTCACTTTTGTCGCCTCCAGCTTTTTATTGAGTTCTTTCCCTTTCATTGATACGATAAGAGA
The DNA here is from genome assembly GCF_024362765.1 of Alkalihalobacillus sp. LMS6. Lineage (NCBI taxonomy): Bacteria > Bacillati > Bacillota > Bacilli > Caryophanales > Bacillaceae > Alkalihalobacillus > Alkalihalobacillus sp. LMS6. The sequence continues at coordinate 2,381,904 of NZ_CP093302.1, forward strand.
TTGAAAGGAGCTCTCATGCATATCGCACGTTATTTTAACCAACAAATTGACTTACACACTCTTGAACGTTCTGAGTGGAATAAATTGTATTTGGCAAGTAAACAAGGCAATCTTACTTGTACTTATTGTCAAGCTCCTATGCGCATGACGTTATTCATTCAAGATAAACCTTTATTTATTCATCCGGAACCCGTGAAGGATGCCTGTCGGAAAAATCAACTTGCATCCCCTCCAACAAAAGCACCAATAGAAAAGCCAAAAGAATTTGCTGGCTTTAGTCTACCGAAAAACAACCAAATTGGCGGAAACGAACAAACAGAAACGATTTGGAAAGAAGCGGAATCCTTAACTGGTCTGCAATCGTTTCAACCAGATACAGAGCAAACGCACGACCATGATTCATACAGATCGACACTAGAGGCAGCCTCATTAACCTTTAATCAAGAACAATGGAACAGTATAAAAAAAATTGATGGTCCATTACTTATTCTCGCAGGTGCAGGAAGCGGAAAAACCCGTGTAATCACTGCAAGAGCCGCTTATATGTTAACCGAGCTCAATATCCCAATAAACCGAATGGCCCTTGTCACCTTTACGTCTAAAGCTGCAAAAGAAATGAAAGAACGCATGATGCTCTACCCAAATATTACGAGAAAAATGGGTGAGCAATTATTGATCCGCACGTTCCATAGTCTTTTCTTACAAATGCTCAAACATCATCAGCCTGATCAATGGCACCACTCTCGGTTACTCCAATCCCCTCTGCCGCTAATTAAGCAGATTGGATTAAGCTTCGGCTACGACGAAAACGAATTTGCATACGATTCAGCCATCACACAAATTAGCTATTGGAAGAACCATATGCTGCAGCCAGATGACGTGACAACAAAAACAGACTTTGAAAAAAAAGTGAAATCCATTTATGTGACTTATGAAGAAGAAAAACAGCGTCAGACGCGTTATGACTTCGACGATATTTTATTAGGGTGCTTTCAGTTGCTTAGAGAAAACCCGCCTTTACTTGAGCGATATCAAGAACGATTTACTTATTTATCCGTTGACGAGTTTCAAGACATTAATCTTCTTCAATTTGAAATTGTCCGCATGCTGTCTGCAAAACAGCGGAACTTATGTGTGGTTGGCGATGACGATCAGTCCATCTATGCTTTTCGAGGGAGTGACCCTCACTTCATTCAACAATTTACGTCCTATTATCCTAATGCGACTGTTGTTTCATTAGAGCAAAATTATCGTTCCACACACGAAATTATTGCTTCTGCAAATACTGTCATTAAAAAAAATTCAAGTCGTCTGCAAAAAACCTTGCACGCACAGCGAAGTGAAGCGAAGCAAAAGCCATTATTGTTTTATCCTTATAATGAAGAAGAAGAAGCATCCATTATCGTTGAAGAGATTCTTCGCAAACAATCAGATGGACAAGTCATTGATGACATTGCTATTTTGTTTCGGACAACAGCGTCTGTTCGAGCGTTACTAGAACGACTCATTGACGCTGACATTCCTTTTTTAATGGATCAATCGATAGGGACCTTTTATGAGAAACCCATAGTCAAAAAGGCTCTCGCTTTTTTACGGCTCGCTCTCTATGAAGACCACGTTGAAGCAGCGCCCTATGCCTTGCAAGCACTTTTCTTAAAAGCAGACAAGCAGCGTGAACTTTTCGAATTACAGCAACAGCGCGGTTGTACGTTACTAGAAGCTTTTCCCTTTTTAACGAATACACAACCCTTTCAGAAAAAAAAGTTGCAGCAACTCCCTGGGTTATGTCGTAGATTAACGGTTCTTACGCCAATTCAAGCATTAGAGAGTATTGAGCAAGATATCGGTTTTAAAGATACCTTAAAAAAACAAGCACAAGAAGGCAATCAGCTTGATAAAGGCAGTGACGCATTTAAACAGTTAAAAGCGCTTGCCCGTCAACATGAGACAGTCGCTTCATTTCTACACTATATTGATGCGATGACGCAAAAAGTAAATGAACATAAGCAGTCAACAAATAAAAAAGGCGTTCGTCTGTTAACCATTCACCGTGCAAAAGGACTTGAATTCGAACAAGTTTTTGTGATCGGTTGCGTTGACCGCTCCCTTCCTCACGATTATGCACTTGACGCTTTAAAAGATGGAGATGAGGGACCGCTTCAAGAGGAAAGACGATTAATGTATGTTGCGATGACTCGTGCAAAATCCTTTCTTTATTTGTCCGCCCCTCTTTATTACTTTGAACATAAAAGCTTTGTCTCACGCTTTTTGCTTCCGCTATTACAAAGTCGTTCACGCTCGTGAGCGGCTTTTTTCCTCAGGACTAGTACAACCTTTTCATGACATAGAGTACTAAAGGACATGAACATGGAAAGGTGGCAAGGCAAATGAGACGAAAAACGAGTATCGTGATTTTAACCTACAATCAGTGGGCGTTAACAAAGATGTGTTTAGAAAGTCTCTTTACTCACACGAATCCAGAAGAGATTGAAGTGATTGTCATTGATAATGGTTCAACCGATGACACGGTAGCCCATCTTACAAAAGAGTCACGAATCATCTTCGTGGCAAATGAAAGCAATCAAGGTTTCGCAAAAGCTTGTAATCAAGGCGCTGAACTTGCTACTGGGAATGAGGTTTTGTTTTTAAACAACGATACCATTGTGACAAAAGAATGGTTAACACGAATGAGGAAAATTCTTGATTCTGATCAAAAAATAGGCTTAGTAGGTCCAATGAGTAACTATGTAAGTGGTGAACAGCTTATTCAAGATCCCTACCATTCACTAGAAGAAATTGAGGCCTACGTTGAAACAAGACACAAACGTTTCCATGAAAAAAAAGCATACGTTATGCGGTTAGTGGGCTTTTGTCTACTCGTAAGAAAAAAGGTATTAGAAGATATTGGCGGATTTGATGAACGTTTCGAAATCGGCTCTTTTGAAGACGATGATTTTTGTTTAAGAGCCGTGCAGTCCGGCTACCGATTAGCGATTGCTTTAGATGTCCATGTTCATCATCATGGTCATGCAACGTTTACCGGTAGCCCTGAAATTAATTTTAATCAAACGTATTTGGATAACTATCAGCGCTACGTTCAAAAATGGGGAGAAGATCTTTCCTACTTTATGCACGGTAGACCTGAACTTGTACAACTTGTCCCGCAAGATGCCAAGCAGATACTCGATATCGGCTGTGGTGCTGGCGCTACTGGTTTGCAGCTTATCAACCGTCAAAATAGTGAACTTGTAGGCGTGGAAGGAAATGAAAAAATGGCACAGATCGCTCGTAGTTATTACAAAGCTGTCTATGCCATTAATCTTGACGAAACAGTCCCGCCTTTAAAGCAAGAGTCCTTTGATGTCATTCTATTTGCAGATATCCTTGAACATTTAAAAGACCCATGGAAAATCGTTCAACAGTATGCAGCCTTTTTAAAAAAAGGCGGCGCCATCATCGCAAGTATTCCGAATATTGGTCATGCAGAAGCTCTTTTACCGCTCTTATCAGGTCGCTTTGACTATCGAGACGCTGGCATTCTCGATAAAACGCATTTACGCTTTTTCACACCACAAACGTTGTATACGTTATTTCCAACTGATCAGTTTTCAATCCGGCAACAATTTTCAACCCATGTGCCAATTGACGCAAAAGTAAGTACGTTTTTTAATGAAGTTAGCTTACTCGGCAAAAAATTCGATTTTGATTTAGATGGACTTACAGACGCGATTCGAACGTACCAATCAGTCGTTTTGTTCAAGAAGCTTTAATTGCTCTTTGAAATACGTACGATTGTACTCAATCCGACTGTCATTCGGTAAATACGTTGCAGCTTGTTCATTATGCTCATTTCCTTTTTCAACCATGCCAAGTTTATCATAGCTAACCGCAAGCTGTAGGTGCGGAATCCACGTCTCACAAGCAACATTTTGAAAGTAAGCATTTTCTTCTTTATTTGCAATTGCTAGCTCATACCAAAAAGTCGCTTCTGCAAATGCTTGCTTTTCTAAAAATAAATGTCCGATTCGACAGCATGTTTCCGGTTTTGGTTTTCCGTATTCTAATGCACGAAACACCCATTCTTTCGCTTGTTTTGGCACGCCTAAATTTAAATAACAATCGGACAGTTTGTGACACGTTCGAATGAGATCTTCGGACCACCCTTTTTCCGTCTTAACAAACTTCAAATAATACTCAATCGCATCTTCAAATCGCCTGTGGTCCGTTAACTCATTTGCATAATATAATAAGTCCCTTGGTGTAAACGTTTCTCCAGATGCTTTCATTTGCTCATAAATATCTAAGTTTCGCGTAAGATCGTGCCCATCGTCAACACTTAAATGCGTAACAGCAATGTCACTATGGTAGAGTTCGCCGAATACTTCAAGATACTCATGAACGGCTCCATGCCAGACAAACCCACGGTCTTTCCTTACAATTCGAAACCGTCTTATACTTGAACTAGGACGACCACTTTCGTCAAAAGCTAAATGATAATCCATGGATACCGCATCGACTTTTTTAGGGAGCGTTGATTTTAAGTGAATGAGTTTTTTTACATCGTCTTCTTTTAAGACATCATCGGCATCGAGCCACATCACATATGGTTTTGTCGCATAGGAAAATGCTTGATTACGCGCTTTTGCAAAGTGATTGACCCATTTAAAATCAAACACGTGGTCCGTAAAAGTCGACGCGATTTCTTTTGTTCGGTCGGTTGAGCCTGTATCCAAAATAACAATTTCGTCCACCGCTTCTTTTACGCTTTCCAAACAACGCGCTAAAACTTGTTCCTCGTCTTTTACAATCAAACACAAACTGATTTCAATCACGTGCACCACCTCCACAGCCCAGTTTATGTGCGCTCAGGCTGTGTTGTGCCTGTATGAATATAGGACACGCTTGCTTTTTTCACCTGTACTTGCTTTAAACAGTCAGCAAATGATAATGATGGTAAGAGTTCCCGCCTTCTTCCTTCATCCGTAAATCCACCACGTCGATTCGTTTTTAAAAATAAATGGTTAAATCCATTAAGCAAATCACGGAGCAAATCCTGCTGTTTGTTTTGCAAGTAGGCACGCACATCTACTTTCGCACCCTTTACGACAGGCACTTGATCGACAAAAAGATCAATTTGAAGGTTTTCAGGCGAACGTACCTCGCATGCGAACGATGTCGGCAACAAAAACGGTGGGAGGAGCACACTTGATAAATGAATGTTTACAGATGGATTTAACATCGTTACAAGTTGTTGTCCTTTAAAAAAACTGTCCATTTGTTCAAGCGTTGTAAAATGGTCTTCTTGATCATTCACAATGAAAGCATCAGGATTAGCCGTTGCTTGGTCGACGAATTGAGCGATCTGATAAACCGCTAGCGGGATGAAGCCATGATGATACAGACAAAACTGCCCTCTAGCTAAATAGCGGCCCATTTCATAAGCATGGCCCAGCTTATCGCTATTCGTTAGCCGAATATACGGCTGCTTCATTTGTTGAAATTGCCAGCATAGAACGGAACACTCTTCTACAACAATGGGAATCACTTCAATCGTTTCATTACGCTGTAATTGAGCGATCGTGGTCACCATGCTTGGGTCGTATGACTGATCGAAATAAACAATGAAAGAGACTGGTTTTTCTTCATGCCCACTCCACCATTGTTCTCGACAATGGTTTCGATCGCTTTCGCTATAGCTGATCTCCGTTTCTATAACCGGCTGACTCGCTTCGCTAACATAGTAAGCAATTGCTTCTAGCGCATCTCCTTGCATCCTTTGCATGGCGAGAGATAGAATCTCCGTTCCTCTAGCGACATGGTTCTTTCTTGGCTTATTCATTTTTAATACATCGATGGCATAAGGTGAATTTACTTTTTTCGTTTTTTCTAAACAGACGCTCGTCGCTAGCATCGGATTTGCAAATGCGCTCACCCCCATATTTTCTTTTAAAGAATGACTAATAGCATGAGGAATGGTTAATAGATTTTCTGCTCTTAAATCGGATCGTCCTTGCACTTCATTTAGAAAATAACGTGCTGCAGAGATTGTATCCGCTTTTTCATAATGGGTAATCCAATCAATTGAGTTTATGCTAGCATCCTCGCCTTGTTCAATCGCTTTAATAAACGGGAGGTATTGCTCCGCTTTTATAATGATATCGGCGTCTGTTATTAAATAAATATCTGCCTGGGCCTCCTTCAAACCAATTGCTCGACCAACATCGTTTCCGAGTGGATATTGATAGTGGACAACTCTCGCTCCTTTAGACTGGGCAATCGCTGCGGTTTGATCTGTCGACCCGTTTACCACGACAATAAGGTCATCCGGTTCTAGCCGATTAATTTCATCAAGCACGCCCCCAAGTGTATCCTCTTCGTTCATTGCTGGAACGATTACCGCTAATCGAAACGAGCGATTTCGGTGCACCGGTCGCTTTTTTTCTGTATGCACTTGCTTTTGATACGCACGTTGAGTTTTGCGCTGAAAATATTGCATTTGTCAGCTCCTTTCTTCTTTTTTCATCATGATTAACATCGTTCTTTCATATGGTTATAGAAAAGCTAGTTGAGAGGACTGAACGCTATGTCATCATCCACTTCACGACTTACACCCGTACAGCTTCATCAACGGTTAATTCATGCAGAATCAGAAATTACTCGATTAACGAAAGAGCTTAATCGCTATAAAAATGATTATCATTACAATATGATTGATGAGTTGCTAACGGAAAATGAAAAACTTCTTGAAGAAATTACTGCATTGAAGCAACAGTCACATCCTCCTACTAAAAATGAGCCAGTCATGCCGAACTCCACTACACCTCACTCGACTCAGCAGAAAGAGACGTCTTCAAAGGTCACTGAAACAAGTCGAACGACACTCCCAGCAGATGAGTCCATCTTTTTTTCAAGCAAAGCAAAACTTCCTGAACAAGAGGAGCAAGATTCGCCTGAAACAGACGATCACACGACCAATTGGTTTTCTCGAAGCATAAAATCACGAACCAAGAAGTAACCGATAGTAATCAATCGTCTCAGTTAACCCTTCCTTAAGAGGTGTTTGAGCATGATAATGTAACAACTGCTCCATTTTTTTTGTGCACGGTATACGTTTCTTCATGTCTTCAAAGCCACTTTCATAGACTTCTTTATAGGGGGTAAATTGAATCTCTGATTTACTATTAGTTAGGTCAATAATGACTTTTGCAAGTTGTAAAATCGACATTTCATTAGCAGAACCAACGTTTATTACTTCCCCATTACACGTATGATTTACGGCAAACCGTGTTGCCGCAACAGTATCTTTCACATACGTAAAGCACCTTGACTGTAACCCGTCACCATGTACGTACAGAGGGGAATTCCGCAAGGCAGCAGTGATGAAAATGGGAATAACCCCTCCATATAAACCTGACTTCGCCCGAGGTCCGTATGCATTGAAGTACCGTAAAATCGTGACGGGTAGCCCTTTTTTTGCTGCCGCTAAAAACATATGCTCTTCTAAAGCCTTCACCGTTGCATAGCACCAGCGATGTGTACAGGTTGCGCCTAATAATCTGTCCCCGTCCTCTTGATACGGAATGGCTTCACTTTTTCCGTACACTTCAGAAGTAGAGGCAAATACGACTTTTTTCTTAAATTTCAACGCCTTATTTAATACAACTTGAGCAGGGATTAAGTTACCATTAATAATAAAATCAGGTTCTTCAACACAGCGCTTTACACTTAAAGAGGCAGCTAAATGAAACACAACATCTGCCCAACCAACCCACTTCTCCATTACTGCCTCATCTTCTACTTTCCCATGGACGAAATTAAAATTCGCCGATCGCTTGAACTGATTCATAACAGAGTCAGTATTATCTTGATCAATCACACAAACCTGAAAGCCTTCCGCTAGAAGCAGCTCTGTTAAATGAGAGCCAATAAAACCAATTCCTCCGGTCACTAAAATATTCATTCGTTTCCTCCTAAAGCGTAAAAAGATGCGGCGTGTTTCCATTTAGTCGATTTCTCGTGTCAAAGATCAATTGGCTATGCTGCATAATAAAGTCGTAATCCAATTGATCATGATCGGTCAAAAGGACAACTAGATCAAATGACGCCAATCCTTCTTTCGTTAAATCAATTGAATGGTACAGACGATCATTTAACGAGCACATTGAAACAAATGGATCATAATAAGAAATTTGACAGCCAGCTTGAATTAGCTGTTCCGCTACAACAATTGATTTTGATTCCCTCACATCTTTGCTATTTTTTTTGTAGCTTAAGCCGATCAGTAAGATGCTTTTTTGGTCAAGGGGGTGTATAAGCGAACGGACTCGATTGACAATATATTCAGGCTGCTCATCATTAATCGCTTTAGCTACATCAATAAAATGAGTTGGACTTCCTGCTTGATTCGCCTTCCATTTTAAATAAAGGGGATCAACTGGTATGCAATGTCCACCTACTCCTGGACCAGGTCGATATCCTGAAAAGCCATATGGCTTTGTTTCGACAGCTTGCAAAACCTCCCAAATGTCCACATCAAGTTCATTACACACCCGTGCCATTTCATTAACGAACGAAAGGTTAATAAAGCGTTGCGCATTTTCAACCATCTTCACTGCCTCTGCGGTTCGTGTTGAACTCACTGGAATTAGTTCGTGAAACAACGTCTCGTACAGGCGCTTTACTTCAGCTAAACAATTGGATGTTATCCCGCTAATGACTTTCGGCACATTCCTTAAATGAAACTTTTTATTCCCAGGGTCCAATCGCTCTGGCGAGTAGCCGATAAAAATGGTTTCTCCTACGACGAAGCCTCCCTGTTCAACAATCGGCACGACAATCTCTTCGGTTGTTCCAGGAAAGGTAGAACTTTCTAAAACCAGTAGCTGCCCTTCTTGTAAAAATGGCAGCATTTGATTTAAAGCAATTTGTACATAACAAAGGTTTGGCGATCCTGTGCTTGCTAAAGGGGTTGGTACACAGATAAGGATGACATCAACTTGATTGATTTCTTCATAAACAGTCGTTGCAACAAAAGGAAAGCTCATTAATTCAACGATGGCTTCATCTGTCATTTCGCTTAAATACGATTGACGCTGGTTTAATTGCGCGATTTTATTTTCATCATAATCAATGCCAATAACATCATGGCCTTTTTTACTGAATTCGAATGCTAAAGGTAGCCCTACAAACCCTAAACCAATAATGGCAATTTTTTGTTTCTTCATATTAAACTCCTTTATTCATTCTCCCTACACATTTGCCTATTGGTTTACACTATTCATTTGAAAACCAAAATGTTCAGCAAAACAAAAACCCACACCAATCTATAGAATAGAATGGTGTGGGTTTATAGATGAACCTATGGTCTTTTTTTTCCACAACAGCCGGTGTTGTGCTTTTTATCTGATACAGGTTTCGCAACTGGCTTTTTCGTCACAAAGTATCCTTGAGGATTTTTTTTGTACTGCATCTTATTCTCTCCTTATATAGAAAGTATGGCTCGATGTATTCTATGCAGATTGAAGAAAGTTTGTTTAAGGTTTCAAAATAAGCCGCACATATTTAGACAATAGTCATAATATACAGTAGTCCGAACGCCTTTAGTTGCTTTGTTCATTTTTTTCTAAAGCTGACTAACGGTTAAAATTAAAAGGAGGTCCCTCCATGAGTCACGACCATGAAAAACACAATGTTTGCATCAGTGTTCCTAAAGTATTTGATTGGGTAACACGCCAAGTTGATTTACCAACACTTAGTTTCAGAGAGCCAGAATTATCGACGCTTTTCCCAGATTGCACAGGTCCAACACCGGGACCAGGCTCTTTATGCGCATTACTACAAGCATTCCCAAATTACCAAACTGTTTGTCGTGTACTTGAAAATTCTCTTTTAACAAACGAAGTGACAAATCCTTTCGGTCGTACGGAAGTTGAAGTTACGCTACCGAATGGCGAAGATGTTTGCTTAGAGAAAGTAAAAGTACTAGCAAAAGGATTAATTGAAGTTGATATTTTAGATGAGCTTGGGAACCTTATCTGTACTTCTGATCCAATCGACTTTGCAACGATTCAAACATTCTATCTTTGCGCACCTGAAGGAACATCTGTAGATGCTTTTATTTCTGCAGGTCAATGTGATGCAGAAGTTGTTTGCGATACAAACTTCTCACAACTAGACATTTCCTTCTCATTCTGTCTAGATGTACACGTCTTCGCAGATGTTCGCTTAGAAATTGAAGCAGCATACTGCAAACCAAGACATGAGTTTCCTGTTTCTGATGTCATTTGCAGCGAAAATAAATTCCCGCCACAATGTCCAGTTGTTTTCCCTGGCAAAGGGTTCGGGAAAAAATCAACCGTAAAATAAACAGGATGGAAGTCGCACCTAATCGTGCGGCTTTTTGCGTTGTCTTGTCTAGCGAATGTGTAGCTTTCTCTTCTTAAATCGATTGCTTTCTCATAGAATAAACGAAGGCTATCAAAAAGTGAGGCGGTTCAATTGACAGAAGAGCGAAGCAACACACAAGATAAAAAAATGATTCAGTTAAACCAAAAACTTCTTCATTACCGTTCTGAAGTTGTGAAGCAAGATCGTATCCTTGCTGATCAGCACAAACGACTGCTTGATCAAGATGAAGTCATTCATGAACTAACCGCGCGTATAGAAGAGTTGGCGAACAATCCTGCGATTGCTATCCAAGAAGAAGTAGCTGAGCCTTTACAAAGCGAAGCGAATCATGAAGCAAAAGAACCCAATGAACCCACCATCCATATCGATTCTTATTTCACTTACGCGATTATGGCACCTTTTGAAACAAAGGATGACGAGCCATTTGTTATTAAAGGACATATGGTCATAGAAAATCGCAGTTCTACTTCCTTTATTAATCCAGTTATTTGTTTAAGTTTTAACAAACCAGCGCTTGCAAATTTGTCTGGACGCATTGAGCGCTCAAAAACAAATTTAAATCAATATTCGGTTTCTAGAGATGGTGTGACCGACACGTGGAGATTTGTAGAAGATAAGGATGATAAGCAAGCGAAAGAAACAGGCCAATTCTGGCTAACCCCTCCAATTGATGAAATTCCAGCACAATCAACCATTACATTCTCTGATTTTGAAATTATTATCCCGACACAAGCTCAGGACAAATCGCTTTCTTTACAAGTATCAGGATATGTTTATGGAGCTGAACTACCAGAAGGAAAAGCTTCCTTAAACACGATTACGCTTACAGTATCATGAATATTTTATTGCTAAAAGCACCCTACGGTGGCATTTATAGCGATTTTGAGCGTTCTCTAACAAAAGGATTAAGACGCCATTGCACAGTAGTTGATGAACCTTACAATCGATTTAAAAATAACCGACTCGTTTCGTTTTGCAGACAACACCAGATTGATTGGATCATTACGTTCAATGGCTATTTTTTTTCGAAAGATGAAAAAGAGCTTTTTTGCGCTGGTCATCTTCCACCTTTAGCAGTCTGGCTAACCGAAGACCCGTATTATGTTTCAGCATCAATGGATATTCTCTCGATTGCAACAAAAGCTTGGTCCGTTGATACCGCTGCAGTTGACCTGTATCGTCAACAGCATCAGTACAATCATGTAGATTTCTTGCCTCTCGGTTTTGAAGAGGACTGGTTTTATCCTGCAGAAAGTTCACCTCTGTATGATCTTGTATTTGCAGGCTATCCATATGAAAATCGAGTGAAATGGTTACATGCTATCGCGCAAAACATCGACTTAACTTTAGCGATTGTGGGTCCGTGGCGTCCAGATCAATGTCCTCCTAACGCTCATCACAAAGCAACCTGGCTTGCCCCTAAAAAAATTGGCGCTTTTTATCGACAAGCAAAGATTGTCTTAAATAGTTACCGTACTGCACATGACGGAATCGTGGCAACCAGTATTAATAATCGTACATTTGATATTGCCGCTTCTCAAGCATGTCAGCTAAGTGAATACCGTGAAGGGATTGAGACATTTTTTCCGAATCAAGAAATCGCCACATTCACCGATACCCCACAGTTGCTTCATGCCGTGCAAGCCCTTCTAAACAGTTCGGATTTAAGAAAAGACCATGCATATAGGAGCCGACAGCGGGCGTATGGCCATTGTTTTTATGATCGGGCATCTACTATATACAAAGAGCTGGAATCTAGGTAAGGTCCGATTCCAGCTCTTTTTGTTTTGCTTCACATAACTCTTTTATTCTTTTGTACAACGCTTCTCCAGTAGTTGGCTCCACTAGCCAGCCCGCACGGTTTGTTTTTATCGCTTCCGCTTGCGCCCCTAAATTAAATGCCAGAACAGGATAGCCTAATAGCATCGCTTCATGAGTTGTATAGGAAAACGTCTCTGGGACAATGGAAGGAATGCAAATGAGATCAATGGCATCTTCCAGAAGCAGATCCGCAAGATTGTCAATCTCATACGTTCCTCTTTCGTGAATCATCCGTTTTTCCGAAAGCGCTGGGGCAAGACTTCCATAAGAATAAATACTGAGCGGTAAGGGTGCAGTAGCCTGTTCCATTCTATTCAACAATTCAAGCAGGACCGATTCTCCTTTATGTTGATAAATCGATCCAATCACGGCTACATGTAGAGTTTGGTTACGCCGAATTGACTGCTTATGCACACTTTTTTTTATGGAGGGAAGTGGATGAGGTTGAACAGCAATTGATAAGACTGGAAAGTATGTAAGATAAGCTTGTTTAGTGGATTCACTCGGTGCAATGATCAGAGAAGCGCGCTGAAAAAGCAGGTTGAATGACGCTCGCCACGCTTCAACCGTATGTGGCGGTGGCCCAAATGTAAGTAATCGTTTCGATTTATGTTGATTTTCTAAACAACGCTGGCAAACGAGTGGATCTTTCTCCATTTCACAATAACGATTCTGATCATTTAAAAAGAAAACAGCTGGACAAACGCCATAATAATCATGCAGAAAAACGTCATAAGGCACTGACAATTCTTCTAGTAACGCCTGTATCTCATTTATACGAAACCCCCACACATGATGAACTTCTATGTGCTGTATTGGGAGCCGACGCAGTCGTTGAACGATCGCTTTCATCGTTAAATAGCGTTCTTTTTTTGATTGAAGTAGGAGCCAGTATCCTCGCGCAAGTGGCATACATTCTATTGTAAACGTATGTTTTCGAGTTTTTAGGAATTGGCTAACACCGCCTCCTCCATTATGGTGGATTAAAAGTGTATACATTAGAGGCGCCTGCTGGCAGCTTCAAAAATCGCTGCGCCATATGCAATACTGAGGCAGAGAAAGACAGGGAAAAAGAAAGCAGGAAACACGATAAATCCTACAAAAAAGCAGAGAGCCACCCACACGCTTGTGCACCAATAACATGAAAGAAGCGACCCAATAAATTTACGTAAGCCTCTTCCTTTTGGGTACGCATAAAGTGAATCTCCTTCTTCTTTTAACTCAATAAACGGTTGTCGAAACCATTCCATGATCTCGTCCGTCACAAGAAGACGCGTCATTCTTCCTGTTGCCATGATTAAGATTATCCATTCAAACCAAGTCATCCTCATCCCTCCTATCCAACCATTCTATGAATGGCTTCACTTAAATATGAAGAGACAAAAATGTCACACCGAAAAAAAGAGCGCCCCTCCGGACGCCCTTTTTGTCTAAACTAAAGATAATGTGCTATAACCACCATCAACATGGATCATTTCGCCAGTGATGCCACGAGCCAAATCACTTACTAGGAATAAAGCTGTATCGCCAACTTCTTCTTGCGTGGTCGTTTTTCGTAACGGAGCTTTTTCTTCAATTTCTCTTAAGACATCATTAAAACCGCCAATTCCTTTAGCTGCTAGCGTACGAATCGGACCAGCAGAAATGGCGTTGACACGAATACCTTCTTTTCCTAAATCATTCGCTAAATACTTCACACTTGCATCTAGTGCCGCTTTTGCAACGCCCATGACATTGTAGTTTTTCACTACTCGTTCGCCACCTAAGTACGTCATTGTAATCACACTTCCACCTTCTGTCATAAGTGGTCGGGCAGCTTTACAAACAGCCGTTAGCGAGTACGCACTAATATTTTGTGCCATTAAGTAACCTTCACGGGTTACATTCAAATATTCGCCTTCTAATTCTTCTTTATTAGCAAACGCTATACAGTGCGCAACACCGTGAATTGCCCCTACTTGTTCTTTAATTTGCGCAAATGTCGCATCAATTTCTTCATCACTCGTTATGTCACAAGGCAACACGAGATGCTCTCCACTAAGAGACTCAGCAAGCGTACGAACGTTTTTTTCTAATCGCTCACCAGCGTATGTAAAAATAATTTTTGCCCCCGCTTCATCTAACGAACGGGCAATTGCCCATGCGATGCTTCGTTTATTCGCAACACCCATTACCACATACGTACGGCCTGTTAAGTCAATTGATTTCATCGGAATCATCCTCCATTTTTTATTATCAGGTACTAATAGTTTATCACATTTTTTATTGTGCAACTAGCTTACGGCTTAAGAATCCTCTATTAATCTTCTTTCATTGCGTTCGTATAGAAATCCCAACTGCTCGGAAGATCACTTTGAATGATCTTTTTTTCATTTGTGAGCGGTTGTGTGAAATGAATTTGGAAGCAGTGAAGCGCTTGATGTGTAAATACACGTTGGTCCCCGCCGTACAACCCATCACCTATGATGGGGTACCCACTCGTTTTAAGATGAACACGGATTTGATGAGTCCTTCCAGTTTCGAGTCTTAAATGGACGAGGCTCCATTCACCGTTCGTTGCGATGCGTTTGTAATGGGTAACAGCAGGCTTTCCATCGTCACGTACTTCTCGTTCAATGATACTCGTCTCTTTCCTTCCAATTGGAGCTGAAATCGTCCCTTCACTTGGCGGCACACCTGTTACCAATGCTGCGTAAGTTCGATTTAATGCTCCTTGTTTCTGTGCCTTTGAAAGCAAATCATGAGCATATCGATGTTTGGCAACAAGCAACAGACCGCTCGTTCCCCGGTCTAAACGGTTTACAGCATGGAACGTAGCGTGAATCCCGTTTTCGTGATAATAATGCATAATCGAATTTGCTAGTGTATGATCTGGATGGTCCTTTGAAGGGATCGTCGCAACATCTGCCGGTTTATGAACGACAAGCACATCGGCGTCTTCATAATAAATCGTAAATCTGCCTTTTTGCGGTTTTAAGGATGGACTCACTTCTTCAACAGGTAAACAGATCCGAACCTCGTCTCCTTCTTTCAGTTCCGCCCTCACGCTAACGGGACAATCGTTAACATAGAGCCCTCCCCCTTGAAACTTTATCGCGGAAAGAAGACGTTTTGAAAGATTTTTTCGTTCACGTAAAAAAGCGCGTAGTGAGAGAGTATGCTCACTTTTTTGTACGCGCCAAATAAATTGTGTTCTATTCACTAATAAACGACTCCTTCACTCGCTTCCAAAAAGGAAATGGTCGAAAGCGAGCAAACCGAACTTTTTCTTCTGCAACACGGCATTGAACAGTGTCGACATTTTCTTCATAAATAGGAACATTAAAATGATCGATCGTCACTTGAACAGAGACATCGTTTAAAAGCTTAAGTAAACACGTATGATGTTGTGGTAAGACGAGCGGTGAACCGAGCGTACGGTATACCCGATTGTTAATTGAAGCCATTTCAGACAGCTGGATCGACGCGAGCGATGGGTGTAAAATAGCTCCACCTAACGCTTTATTATAAGCTGTGCTGCCAGATGGCGTGGACATACATAAGCCATCCCCTCTAAATGTTTCAAACGCTTCTCCCTTTATTTCTACATTACAAACGAGAGATCCTTCTGAACTTTTGATCGTTGACTCATTTAATGCTAAATAACGTCGAGAAGCTCGTCCATCTCGATAACGAATAACAACTTCTAATAAAGGGTATTCAACAATTTGATATGGTGTTTTTATAATATGTGTCACTAAATGATCCGCTTCTTCAGGAACCCAATCCGCGTAAAAGCCTAAATGACCTGTATGTATACCAACAAAAGCCGTTTCTTCCAAACGGTGTGCGTATAAGTGAAACGCTTCGAGTAGTGTGCCATCTCCACCTACTGTAATGACAATGTCTGGCGCCTCATGGTCAAGAATCAAATCTGCTTTTAACAGCTTTTCTTTCATGGATTCGCACAATTCATTCGAGAGGTGATCCCCTCTCGAAGCAACTGTAAATTTCAAGCCATTCGCCCCCCTGTTTTACCCTCTATTTTGTCGCTGTTTAGCCGTAATAATACGTTGGGCTTCTTGCACTTCATCACGTATAATCGACATTTCTTCATCTAGCCAAAACGCTGCTTCCGATGCACGCTGCAGCCTCATATTAATATCATCGGGAATTTCACCACTGTACTTGTATCGCAATGAATGCTCAATAGTGGCCCAAAAGTTCATTGACATCGTTCGGATTTGGAGCTCCACAATAACATGCTCGCTTCCTTTTATCGTGTGCACTGGATACCGTAGCATCATATGGTATGAGCGATACCCACTTGGTTTTTTTTCTTTCACATAATCGCGTTCTGAAACAATCTCAAAATCTGTCCGTGATCGAATTAAATCTATGACTTTATCAATATCTTCTACAAATTGCGTGACGATGCGCACACCACCTATATCTTGCATATCATCCAAGCGGTCAAGCGGGATTTGCTTTCGTTCTGCCTTATTCAATATGCTCGATATTGGTTTGACACGACCTGTTACAAACTCAATCGGTGTGTGAAGCGATGTTTTTTGGTATTGTTCACGTATCCCTTTAAATTTCACTTTAAGCTCGTCTACTGCTTGTTTATATGGCGTTAAAAAAGAATCCCAATCCACTTTTATCACCTACTTTTCGCTATTCAAACATGGCTTTAACTGTTTGTTCGAACGCTTCTCCATAGTTTCCATTTCCTCGGATATTTTCTAGCAGAAAGGTCATTTCTTCATTAAATTCAGCTAATGTTAATCGGGTCATCTCATTTAACTTAAGAAAATAAGTCGTTCCTTTGTTAAAACCCTCTTTTAGCTGTGGCCAAACCTGCTCATCAAAACGAATTCCATAAAAACCTTCTTCGTCTTCTATGATATAAATAAAAGCAAACTCATCTGAATCCACAAGAATTCGTTCTCCATCTTTCATTTCTTTTCCAAGACGTTCATCTAGTTCTTGCTCTAAATATACGGTTGCAACTTCCTCTTCTACTTCAACAGCCTTTACGTGTAAATAATTCATCCAAAACCTCCAACTTGCCTCTTTTTCCGATTTTATTTTATCATAAAAAGGATCTAAAACACACACGATGAGAGAATAGATAATGAAGGAGCGAATATGATGACAACTGAAATGGAATACGAGGCAAAATCCCTTTTAACAAACGAAGAATATCAAACCTTACAACAATGGTTTGGTAAAAAGAAAGCTGTTACGCAAATGAATGACTACTACGATACAGAAGCGTTCATGTTAAAGCAGCAAACTGCCGCTTTACGCGTCCGTACGAAAGAACAAAATGCTACGCTCACATTAAAGCAGCAAACGGAGGAAGGAATGGTGGAAACACATCAATCATTACATGCAGAAGAATTGGCACTATTAAACACAGGCACCCTTCCCGATGGTGCCGTAAAAACAGCGATTGAAGCTTTGCTAGGAAACGTTCCTTCTTTTCACCATTATGGACAGTTAACGACCCATCGCTCGACTTACCCTTATAAAGATGGAATCATCTGCCTTGATCATAGTGTGTACAACAATCGAGAAGACTTTGAAATTGAATATGAAGGAACGTCTATGACTCAAGCAACAACTGTTTTATTTGAACTTTTACAGGATCAACATATCGAGTATAAACCAGCTAAAAACAAAGTCGCTCGATTCTTTGCTACATCGCCTTACCTTTCGTAAAGCAACATTGTTTTACAGCTGCTTAAATGTCTGTAATACTCTTGGCACATACGCCTGCGTTTCTTTAAATGGAGGTATGCCGCCATATTTATCTACATTTCCCGGGCCAGCATTATACGCCGCAAGTGCTAAAGAGACATCTCCATTGTAACGGGTTAACATATCTTTAATATAGCGGACACCACCACGTATATTCTGCTCGGGATCAAAAATAGATGTAACACCAAGCCCCCGTGCCGTCCCAGGCATAAGCTGCATTAATCCACTCGCGCCTGCCGAACTAACCGCTTTCTCATTAAAGTTTGATTCATGCTTTATAATCGCTAACGTTAAGTTCGGATCCACTTGATGTTCTTTCGAGATCCGTTCAATGAGCGATAAATAAGGTTGAGCATTGGCATCACTGACCGTTTTAAGCGAAGAAGCCTGGTTTGAAGTTGGGTACACCGTTTCTACACTCGCTTGATTCGCTCCATTTGCTTGACTTGCTTGATTTGTTCCATTTGGCTGTAGCATTTGTTGGCTATTTAAAAACGGCATTAGAAACGGCATAGGCAGTCCAGATGTTTGAGTCGAAAGCGTTTGCTGCATCGCTTTAAATAAAAAGGAGTTAAAGTCATGTTGTTTTGTTTGGCTTGGTTGATTTACAGAAGACTGTGCGTGTGTAGTTACTCCTGGCCAGAATTGAATCGTCATTTCCAACACCTTCTCCCGATTTCATTTTCTTTTATTGTACAAGGATCGCTAATTTTAGACAATATAGATTACCCTATTTCTCTATTATAAAACACATGATTTGCCCAACTTCTTAATCGTTGCTACAATAGATATATGGTATTGAATTAAAAGGAGCGAAGGTAAAGGTGTCTGACGAAGAAAATCAGCGTCCATACGTTTTAATTGGTGGCGAAGAAAAACTCGACCAACTCGTTGAAGCGTTTTACGACTACGTTAAGCAGCATAGCGATCTACAACATTTATTTCCTGATGATTTAACAGAAACCAAAGACAAGCAAAAAAAATTCTTAACGCAGTTCTTTGGTGGTCCTCAACGATACACTGAGGAGTTCGGTCACCCTAGGCTTCGAGCGCGACATATGCCTTTTGTCATTACCCCTATCCAAGCGGAGGCTTGGTTGTCCTGTATGGAACAGGCGATGGACGACGTGCATTTATCAGGTGACATTCGTGATTTTATGATGCAGCGCCTTACACTTACCGCTCATCATATGGTGAATCACGCATCAACACCAAGATAAAAGAAAGGAGTTGTACCATGAACCTTAAACGTCATTCCTTTGAAGAATGTAATCAAGAACTGGGTATTTGTGGCATCTCCGACTCACGCGAACGATTGCCATTAAAAAAACCGATTGAAATTTATCTTTTTATCGACCCACTTTGTCAAGAGTGTTGGTCAATGGAACCAATTATAAAAAAGCTACAAATCGAGTATGGTCATTATTTTAAAGTCCGCATCTTACTAGCCGGTAAACTTTCACATTGGAATGCTTTTGACCGCTCTCTTAAAAAGAGAAGCCAACGAGAGCAAACACTCGATCCAACCATGTGCTGTGCTGGAAACGTTGAACTAAATAAAATGGACCTTCACCCATATAATGCGTTTATGGCAGTAAAAGCTGCTGAACTACAAGGTCCACGTGCAGGACATCGCTTTCTAAGAAAGCTACGTGAAGCGTTATTTCTAAGAAAATGCAACGTAACCGACGAGGCGATTTTAAAAGAATGTTCTCGAGAAGCTGGACTTGATGAGGATGTCTTTTTAGCGGATCTTCATTCAGCTACGGCAACAAAGGCGCTTCAATGTGATATTCAAACAACCTCTGAAATGGATGTTGAATCCGTTCCAAGCCTTGTTTTCTTTAACGGCAATTCTGAGGAAGCGGGCATAAAAGTCTCTGGCAGTTACCCTTATCACATTTATGAACAATTGCTAGAAGACATGTTGGGGCATAAACCAGAACGAGCGTCTCACCCTCAGCTAGAAGTATTTTTGCGCCATTACGGCTTTCTAGCGACATCAGAAATTGCGACTGTGCTTGATAAAAGCCCTGAGGAAGTAGAACGTTCGTTAAAAACTTTGATGTTGCAACAAAAAGTAGAAGCTGTCCCATTTAAATATGGTACGTTTTGGAAATGGATCGCATAAGAAAAGCGACGCCCCCAGTTAAGGAGGCGTCGCTCTTTATATTTTCAAAAGGAATGTGACATGCAAAATCTATCTTAACGTATAATGAAAGAAGAAAGCAAGTAGAACCTTCAACGTCATGTGACAGTTCTTTTACATATAAGGGGTGTATCACCATTGAAAAAGAGTGTTTTTCTTATACGTTTTGCCATTTTGCTTATCGCATTCGGTCTATATTTGCTCAGTTTACTGCATCTATTCCCGATTTGGCTTGCCGCGCCATTATTGTTTTTTGCTAGCTATTATTTCTTTAAACCCACTCAAAAAAAACATCGTTTTAAAGGCTACCGATCACGTGGTTAACCTCATTGCTCAAGCAACTGCTCTAGTTCATGAAGCGTTTCTTCAAACCGCTTCATGGTTGCTTGCACAGGTTCCGCAGACGTCATATTTACCCCTGCTTTATTTAATACGTTAATTGGAAATTCGGTTATACCTGACTTTAAAAATGAAACAAAGCGCTCAGCAGCAGGCTCTCCTTCCGTTAAAATTTGTTCCGATAACGCAACAGCCGCGCTAAAACCAGTCGCATATTGATACACATAATAATTCATGAAGAAATGCGGAATTCTTGCCCATTCATAAGCAATTAAGTCATCTGTGACAACATCTGGCCCATAGTATTTTTCGTTAAGAGCCTTATAAGCTGCTGCTAATGAATCTTTTGTCACACCTGCTCCTTCTTCATGTTTCATGTGCAAAATGTGTTCAAATTCAGCAAACATGGTTTGCCTAAACACTGTCGTTCGAATACTTTCAAGCAATTGGTTAAGCAAGTAAATCTTCTTCTGTTTCTCTTGCTCTTTTTGCATTAAATAACGATGAAGCAATAATTCATTTAACGTTGATGCGACTTCAGCTAGAAAAATCGTATAGTGACCGTAGACTGGAGGTTGCGTGTTCCTTGTATAATAACTATGAACACTGTGCCCGAATTCGTGCGCTAAGGTGGATAAGCTACTATGGGTATCTTGCCAGTTCATTAAAATAAACGGCTTTGTTGCATAGCTCCCTCCAAAATACGCACCGCTATCTTTCCCTTTATTTTCATAAACATCCACCCAACGCTCGTTTAAGCCTTTTCTTACAATCGATACATACTCTTCTCCGAGTGGCTCAAGCGAAGCAAGCATCGTCTCTTTTGCTTCCTCGTATGTAAACGTTAATTCAGCATCTTTCACGATCGGTGTATAAACATCATACATGTGGAGTTTTTCAAGGTGGAGTTGTTTTTTCCGCAACTTCATATACCGATGAAGCAAAGGAAGATGTTCATTTACAGTGTCTACAAGTTGATCATACACTCGTTCTGGAATAAAGGTTTCGTTCAAAGCGGCTTCCCTTGCATTGCGATAACCTCTCATCTTCGCTTCAAAGTGCTTCGCTTTTACTTCTCCATTTAATAGAGAGCCAATTGTATGGCTAAATTGTTCATACGTTTGATAATAGGATTCATACGTTTGCTTACGAATAGACTGATTAGGGTGTGCCATCAATGTTAAAAAACGTCCTGACGTCACAGCAATCTCTTCGCCCTTTTCACCTTTAATAGACGGATACGTTAGATCTGCATTTGTTAATAAGGAATACGTATGACTTGAAGCGTGAAAAGGCTCTTTGAGACGAGAAAGCAAAGCTTCTTCATGTTCTGATAAAATATGTTCCTTACGATGTTCAATAAACGAAAAATACGCGTCATATTTACCCAGTGGTTCATGTTGCTCTACATACGTTTTTAGTGTTTTCGAATCAAGTCCCACAATTTCTGGTTCAAGAAAAGCGGTCTTCTCTTGAAAGGAAATATACAGCTGCATCGCTTTTTCACTACGTTCCTGCGTAGTAGCATTTGTTTTATCTACATCACTATCGTGACGGGCATAAGCGAGAATCTTAGATGCCTTCACTTCCAGTTCATAGCAATTCTCAAGCGCTTGATACAAGTTCGATGCTGATTCAGTTACCTTCCCCTTAAATGATTGATACGTATTTAATTCAACTTGTACTTCAGTACAGGCTTGATTCCATTCCTCAACCGTTGAAAAAATCGATTCTAAATCCCAAGTGGATGCTTCAGGAATTTCAGCGCGCTTTAAAATTTTGCCGTTTGACATGATTTAGCCTCCTCGTTATTATTTTCCTATTATAACAACTATTTAAAATTACCGCATGTTTCTGTCCACTTTTTCATTAACGCTATATTTTTTTCACTGATGTCCATCGCGTTTGAAACCCGTTCTAAAACGCCATCGCTATGTCGTTTTAAATATCCAAACGAAACCAGTAAATCTATATATTGCGATACAATAAGCACCTGTACTGTTTCACGTGTACATCGAGTCCTGACGCGCCATTGATATCGGTCGTAAATGGATTGAAATTGCTTTAAGATGGTCGATCGTGAAACTTTATGATGGAGTGGAAGTGTCTCAAGACCTTCAAAAATAAAAAAGGTTTGCCATTCATATGGAGAAGGAAGGAAATAGAGTTGTGCTGGAAGAGACCAGCCAACAATTGGAGGTGTTTGTTCACGCTGCATTTGTAGATAATACGTTAACAAATGTGGAAATTGGAGAAGTGTTCGTGTTGAAGCTTTTTTTCGAAACGCATCATATACACGCGCAATAGCTGTTATTTGGCTAGATGCAGGTAAGAAGAAGTTTGCAGGTGTAAGTTGGTCCATTTTTATAAATTGGCAATTTGCTAAGATAAGGTTTTTGTGTAGGCTGATTAAATTTGTAAGAAGGCAGAAGGTTTGGATGTCGGGGTCAAAATAGTAAAGGAATCGCTGTTGATTGTTCGTAAAAATCGCATAATATTCATATTCCTGAAGCCGAAACATACTCGCTCCGAGACGTTTTAATCGATTTGAACCTAAAACCCAAATTGGTTTTAATCGTTGCGCGTGGTAATCGTCGTTCCGCTTTACGATTTGCTCTACACTGATGACAGAACATTGGTATTCAATAACGAATTGATTGGCTTCTATCAAAATATCTGGACGTTGTTTTGTTTGGGGTAAATACGATTCGAGTTTTGTTCGCGGAAAACTTTTTTCAAAAAAGGTGTAGAGCATCTTCTTTCCTCGTTCATGTAACAATGTTTCTTTACCTGCTTTTCCCGTACACGATGTCGACACGCGATGAGCAAAATGCCAGCTCCGTTTACTCCCTAATTTTATGACAACCTCGCGATCGCAGACAGGACAGAAAAACAACTCTCTTTCTCTTTTTGATACCCAATACTGTTTCGAATAGGCTCTGCTAATGTAAATCGGCTCGTTCGCTCGATTTCGTGCAGTATACACATAATCCCTCCTCGCAGATCTTTCTTTCATACATTCTTGTATTTATCACCAAACTCCTGCAAAAAAAAACAAAAAAAGAACGCCCGCAGACGTTCTTATTAAAACGCTGTCTTCATTACATCTAGTGCATTGTCAACAGCAATTTCTTTTCCGTATTCTTTTAAACGATAAATCGTCAATTCTGACTCATACCCATATTCGAGCATTCGACTTAACAAATTATCTTGTTCATCCTCAGTATAATGATCATTGCTGAAATGGATGTGCAAGAAGTAACGCCCTTCATAGTGGTATAAACTATTTGGCACATGATCAGGCTGAACAGAATGACTCAATGAAATGACATCTTCTAGTTCTCTAAAGCCAATAATAATTTCAAGCTGATCATACTGAGAATCCACTTGTTTATTTATCTCATCAAGATCGACGTCTTTGTCTTCCAAGTCGTCTTCTTTAACTGGAATTTCAAGCTTCATATTCCCATCAGAAATTTGGCCACGCGTCACGAGAATTTCTAAGCCTTTGTCGTGTGCATGAACTTGAATCCACAATGGACCGTCAAGTTCAAAATCATCACGATCGCTTGCTTCATTCATCATGTCATAAAAGAGTTCTTCTCCTCGTTCACGATTATACCAGATCTCATCACGTTCGAAACCACGTTCCTCAATATCTTTATACGTAATAAAAAATCGGATTGTTGACTCGTTTACGCGTTCAATCTCCATTCTCGCTCCCCCTCCTAACGGATAATGGTTGTTCAACTCAAGAAGTGAGCAGATCCTCTATCTCTATTGTATGATAGATACGAAAAAAATGAAATGAATCTGCATCTTTTCGGCGAGATTATTGATTTATAATTTTCTCTTATTTATTTTTAAAAGTCAAGAAAAAACCTTCTGCATTGAACAGAAGGTCATTAATTTACAAGACGTTGTGCTTCTTGAAGTTGGAATGTACGAACCTTCCGCGGTAAAAAGCGACGAATCTCCGCATCGTTATAACCAACCTGAAGACGCTTTTCGTCGAATATAATCGGTCTACGTAACAAACCAGGATTATCACTGATTATTGTAAACAATTTTTGTAATGGAAGAGATTCTAATTCAACATCCAGCTCTTGAAAAACTTTTGAGCGCGTTGAAATAATTTCATCTGTCCCATCTTCTGTCATACGTACAACATGCTTAACTTCTTCTACAGAGAGTGGTGCTGCAAAAATATTCCGTTCTTCAAAAGGAATATTGTGCTCTTCTAACCATGCTTTTGCTTTTCTACAAGATGTACAACTAGGGGATGTTAGTAGTGTGACCATCTTATTGAATCTCTCCTTTACGTAAATAATCAAATTAGATTTACATTCTATGTGCATTCGTTCACTTAATCACAATTCTTATTATACAAGTTTGTCTAATAGTTGTATAGGGTTGAACGGTAAAACTTATACAAAGATTAAACAAAAATATGTGAAAGACTACAACTATAGGTATAAGTACCCTGAAGGATTCTTTTTTAAACCTATATAGCGAAAAAACTTATTTACGTATCTCTATGTGCGACAATTTCACATGGACAACATAAAAAAAACTCTCTATAAAACGCCGCGAGAAGCGTCTATAGAAAGAGTTTTTTATTATGCACTGCATTTTTTTGATTGCGGATAAGGGTTATCGTTTAACCGACGTTTTCGAAATCGGCCGAAACGTTTCTTTAATAAATCTTCCCAAATACGTCGTTTCTTTTTATTTTTTTGCTTTTTCTTTTTATGCACCACAAACACCACCTTTTTTAAGGTTTAACTGGTTTGCTTTGTTCATCATACGTCAACACTTTATTTACTGGTTCATACGATTCTCCGTACAAATGTTCATCCTTGTACGTGTGAATCGTTTCATACGTATGTTTCATTTGCTCATATATCGTATTTTCATCATCGTTCTCTGGTGACCAAAAAAGAATTTCTAGTTCATTTACTTCATTTGTCGCTAGAGAACGCCGACGATAGCCAATCGATTTTGCGTGAGTAAACCCTTCTCGCTCATAAAACCGCTGTCTTTTTTCTGTATCGGTATCTTCATAATCAACTGGTTCTACCTCAAGTATAATTGGCTTTTGCTTTTTTTTCAATTGGTCCAATAATTTTTTCCCAAGCCCTTCACCTCGAGCATGACTGGACACAAATAAATAATCAACAAAAACAAACTCATCGGTTTCGACATACATTAGGACATGTTTGTCACTTTCATCTTTGTGGTACACATCTCCTTTTTCCTTTAACAGCAATTTCATATGTTCCTCAGACTTCATTTCTTCAATTGGAAAATATTCCGCTAGCTTATCATACCATGTTTTCATATTCATTCCTCCTCGTCTTATCACTTATTATACCGTTATTCCGCTAAAAGAAAACCTGTTTCCGCTAGTGTACCCAAACAGACGCAAATCATTTCATGCAAAAAACCGGTCATTTGGCTTTGCAACCAATCGACCGGTTTTACGTAATTTATGGGTTAACGTAGTCAACACCTTCAGTATACGTGTTGCTTGCGTTCCATAATAAAAACTCATGAATATCATTGTCATAGAGCGCTTGAATTTGCGCTTCAATTTCATTTACACCATAATTTGTATAGTTCCCTGCACCTAAGTAACTAGCAGTGAAGTCTTGTAACCATGGTCTTTGCGTAGGTTTCTCATCGCCTAACTCATCAAGAACATCGTTTTCTAACTGTGAATACTCATCCATTACTTCATAAGGATATAGATCTGGTTTATCAATATTTCCAATTGAAAATGGTCCCCAGTGACTCGGATAAGGCATAGACGAAATAACATCTACATTTTCAGAAATTTTCACGAAATCTTGTCCAACGTTTTCTTCAAATCCACGTGCTGCAGCTCCAAAAATATCAACAGATACCTCAACATCAAATGGTTGTAATTCTTCACGCGCATATCCAACGAAATCAGCTACAGCGTCAATTCTGCTATCTACTGTATCCCCTTCCCCATCATCGTAATTACCTAAACCGTAAGTTAAACTATCAGAGCGATTTAAGAATCCTTCTGGGAAACGAACGTAGTCAAATTGCACGTCTCTAAAGCCCATTTTCGCTGCTTCTTTCGCAACTTCAACATTGTAATCCCATACTTCTTCTAAGAATGGATTCACAAATGCATCACCGTTACGGTTTTTCCATAATTCGCCGTTACTTTCTCTAAACGACAATTCTGGCTTTAAGTCTGCAAGAACAGAATCCTTAAAAACAACGATACGAGCAATAGGGTAAATTTCATTTTCTTCAAGCACTGACATCATTTCCGCCGGATCATCGATATAATTTTTAGCAATATCATAAAAAGGGGAGTCTTCATCAGGCATATACGTAATATTTCCGGTATCATCTTTAATATCAATAACCATTGAATTAATATCTGTTTCATTAACAAAATCAACTAATGTATTTAATCGTGAACCACCTGCTGAATGAGCGGTTAGGAAAATTCCTCTTACCCCATCTTCTGGATAGTCAAAATGGTAGCCAGATTGGTACACAAAACGTGCAGAAGAAGAAGGGATTTCAAATCCATTATTTTCGTTTGCAACTTTTTGCGAATGCATGAGGGCAACACCTGAGTCAGCCTTTGCTTCTGTAGTCGTCGCTGCTAAAAGCAGAGCAGAACCTAGTGCTCCAGCACCGATGGTAAAGAATGTTCGTTTCATAAATGTGTTCATACTTACACTCCCCGTTTTTTATCGTTAATCTTCGTCCCGAGCGTCCCAGTCCTCTTCTAGCTCTAACTCTTTCAGAAGCTGTCTTCGCTTATGCTCAAGCTGATCTTTTTGCATAGCAAATTGTTCTTTGTTGAAAAGCCATTGTTTACCGTCATAGACACCCTTAACATTTCCTAAAAGAAGCTGTTCTTTTATGTACGATTCCGTAAGTCCTAGATAGGTGGACAATTGATCTAACGTAATATACAAATAACGAGCCTCCTCGACATAAAGTATAACGTTCTTACTTCATTATTGCTATCAAAATGCTAGAAAAACTTCTAATTTTTTTCAAGAAGCTTCCTTTTTTCCCAAATTGCATCTAAAGAAAGAATCAAACTTTGAGTGAACACACAAAAAAAAGCATGTTCACGACAAGTGTGAGCACGCTTCGTGTTCGTACATTTAAACACCGACAGGCAAGACGTGGTGCAAAATAAGGAAAAAATGAAAGACGGAGCCCGCGATAACAAATAAATGCCAAACTGCGTGATGGTACCGAAAGCCTCTCCACATATAAAAAATGGTGCCGATTGAATAAAACAACCCACCAATGACTAGATACCATAAACCAGTTGTAGATAGCGCATTAAAAATTGGGACGATGGCGATCATTGCTAGCCACCCCATCGCTAAATAAATGAGCGTAGAGATAAATAAAAATTTCTTTACGAAGAAAATTTTAAAAATCGTTCCACCAATTGCAAGACCCCAGACAATACCAAACATCGTCCACCCTAATGCACCTTCTATTAAGATAAGCGCGATGGGTGTGTACGTTCCGGCAATGAATACATAAATCGCTGCATGATCCAAAATTTCAAATACGTCCTTTGCTTTACCTGGTGGAAAACTGTGAACCATTGTAGAGGAAACATAAAGAAGTAGCATGCTTACTCCATAAATCGTGAAGGTCACGACATGCCAAGCTGTACCATACAAACTCGAATACACAATAAGTAACGTTAAAGCTGCTATACTAAGCAGTGTTCCAATTCCGTGTGTAACCGCGTTTGCAACTTCTTCTCGTTTCGTGAAAATATGCGTTTCCGCCAATTAAACCTCTCCTTTACAAACGCTTTAAACCATTATAGCATAGGTAATTAAAACTGCATATTGCTTAAAAGGAGTGAAAATATGAGAGATGTTACATTAACACAAGTGTTTGATCATCATATTACACAAAAATACATTAACCGTTCCGGGATGGCGCACGCCATTCGTGTTGCTTACCATGGCTATGCGCTAGCGATTGACCATAAAGTAGACGTTGACTTAGCTACAAAAGCCGCCTTTTTGCACGACATTGGTCACTATATGTGGTACAAAAATGGAAAATGGGATTATAGTTTATACAAAGCATTCGACATTCATCCTATAAAAGGCGCAGAGCGAGCGCACAAATTACTCATTCGACTTGGGGAACATCCTAGAAAAGCAAAAGAGATTGCTGTCGCGATTTTACTTCATACAGATTCTTACCTGCCCTCTCACGACCTTGCTTTAACACCGCTACAAAATATTGTCGCAAAAGCAGACACTTTAGATGAGGAACCTGGTGGCGATCATCATTATCGGACGATTGATATGGATCGTGCGCGTCAGCTGCTTATAGAGTTAGATGTTCAAGTCGATGCTGTCATAAAAAAACAGCTAGGTTAAGGCTCGCTTATAAGTTGAAAGTCATCTTTTGTTATTGGGCCATTGATTCGTTGAGTAACGATTCCATCTTGATCAACCACAATCGTTGTTGGAACACCAAAAATTTGAAACTGCTTTTGTAAGGTTCCATTAAGATCAAGGATTGGGTCAAACTGAGCTTCGTACTGTTGTAAAAAAGGCGCGATGTCGTTTTTACTCCGTTCGGAACTTGTTAAATTAACGGGAATAAATTGGCTTCCTTCTTGTTGTTGCAGAACATTGCTAAGCGCAGCGATAGCCGGCATCTCTTCTTGACATGGATAGCACCACGTTGCAAAGAAATGAATGACCGTTTTATGATGCGTCCCCTTTTCATAAGCGATAGGATCGCCGTTTAACGTGGAGCCTGAAAACGAAGGTAAGGTTTGTTCCATATATGGACCTTCAACGCTTACTTCGTTTGGAACAGCAAGAACTTCCGTTGTTGCCAGTACTAGTATACAAATAATTAAACATTGGCTTAGCCATTTAGAGAACGTCATGATATCCCTCTTTCGAAGTTAGGAGTACGATTATGAAAGGATTAGAACTTTTACAGTTTATTGCCGTTCTTGCTTTTTTACTATTTGTCATCTTGTTTCAAGATATACCTTATTCCTTCTTATGGTTTTCCCTTTTACTCGCACTAAATATTGGCGTATTTATCGTGCGGAAGAAAAAATCAAAACAAAAAGAATCATCTCTTGAGGAGTAAGTTGCATTTATATGAATTCTGAATTAGGATAATTTAGGAGTAGATGAACAGGAGTGAACGTTATGCAAACGGTATTTTCCGGAATTCAGCCGAGCGGTGTGTTAACGCTTGGAAATTATTTAGGTGCACTGAAACATTTTTCAGCAATGCAGTATGACTATGATAGTTATTTTTGCATTGTTGACCAACATGCCATTACGGTACCCCAAGATCGATTAAAATTACGTCAACAAATTCGCAGTCTCGCAGCACTGTATCTCGCATCAGGCATTGATCCGAATAAATCAACATTATTTATTCAATCAGAAGTGCCCGCCCACGCTCAATTAGGTTGGATGATGCAGTGCCTTTCCTATATCGGTGAATTGGAACGTATGACACAGTTTAAAGACAAATCTGCTGGCAAAGATGGCGTATCTTCAGCTTTACTTACATACCCACCTTTAATGGCTGCAGACATTTTATTGTATCAAACCGATATTGTGCCTGTTGGAGAGGACCAGAAACAGCATTTAGAATTAGCACGTAACCTTGCTGAGCGCTTTAACAATAAATATTTGGATGTTTTCAAAGTGCCAGAAGTACAAATTCCTAAAGTCGGCGCTCGCATTATGTCTCTTAATGATCCAAGTAAAAAAATGAGTAAGTCAAACCCACAGCCAAAGAGCTATATTTCTCTATTGGACGATCCGAAAACGATTGAGAAAAAAATGAAGAGTGCGGTTACAGATTCTGATGGGACGATTCGCTTTGATCCCGAAAATAAACCGGCTGTTTCCAATTTGCTGTCCATCTTTTCTCTTTGCACGGATGAAAGCATCGAAACACTTGAAAACCGTTATCAACAATCCGGCTATGGCCCGTTTAAATCTGACCTTGCGGAAGCTGTTATTCAAACCCTTGAACCCGTTCAACAACGTTATTATGAGTTGGTTGATTCAAGCGAACTTGACGATATTTTAGATGCTGGTGCTGAAAAAGCGGCGCAAATAGCAAATAAAACGTTGAAAAAAGCGGAAAATGCGATGGGACTTGGTCGTAAAAGAAAATAGCATTAAAAAGAACACGCCTTTAGCGTGTTCTTTTGCGCTTATTTTCAGCGATCTTTACGGAACTATAATGGCGAAGTCGATCTCGAATTTTATTCATTAATTGGTAAAATTGAGCAATCTCTTGCGTTTCAAAATCCGAAAATAACGTTGTAAAATAGGCATGAACTTCATCTTGATAGGCTTTCATTTTTGCTTCCCCTTCTTCTGTAAAGGAAACATATTTGAGTCGACTATCCTGCTCGCTCTCTTTAAACTGAATTAATTGCTTTTGCTGAAGCTTTTTTAATCGATTTGATACTGCACTTTTATGGGTTCTTTGAAAAGCCGCAATCTCTTTTGACGTTAATGGCCCCGATAAATCAATAATAATTAGTACAGCTAGCTGCTCAGGTGAGAGCTCACGAAATTCGTGAGTTAGTTCTTCTTCAATAATTTGATGGCCATAAAAAAATACATCTTTAAAAACATCCATGGCTTCTATAAGCGAACTTTTCAAGTCACCACATCCTTTGAGTTACACCGTTCAGATTATGTATGAGTGCTCGTGATGAAAAAAAGGCTTCCTTAGATGGAACCCTTTTATTTCACTTAATAGCCGTTTTGTTTTTTCAATACTTTCCCAACGAAAAAAGATAGACCGAGTGTTCCTACTAATAAAATGACCGTAAAGATTTGCATAATCAAGTAAGCTAAATCATTTGTATCCATCCGACTTTCCCTCCTTTTTACTTATTATTATAAGAGAAAGCCGAATTGATGTAAATAAAACGCTTTAACAAACCCTTACTTTACACGTTCTGGGTGTTCAAGTTCCCACAACTTCTCAAAGAACGTATGCCCTTTTACCATCGCTTTACATAACTGGTAATGCTCTTGAGACCATCCTGCTTCCACACCAGCTATTAAATAGGCCCATACATCTTCTCGTGATTTATTTTTCAATTGTTCATATGCATTTGGATCCCATTCCGTACACCAGTAAATTAACTCTGCATCGGAAGCCGTTGTATAAAGCTGATCAAGCACGGTAAACAATAATTGCTTCAAACTTCGTTCACGGCGGGTAAGTCCTTGTAACTCATTAGGACTTAGTGAAAGCATGTGATAATCCTTTTCAGGTAACGGCTCTAAAATTTCATAATATTCAACTTCTTGATCGTTGAGCGCTTCATAAACCAATTGTTCTTGTCTTGGTGTTAGTCGACTTTTTCGAATAGGCGTCTTGTAGCCCATTGTGTCAACCGCTATAATTCTCGTGCCATCAGATACAATAAAGCAATAATCCAATTGAATTCGCGACATATTTTTTCGTAAATAACTTTTTTGGTGAACGGAATCTAACAAATCTTGAGGTAGATCAAGCAATTGATTTTCAATATAAGAAAAAAGATCCACACTGCTTCGTATTAATTTCACTTGGTCCAGAACCTCAACACGATCTTCACTTCTCCATTCATGAAACTCACAGACGTTATAGCCATTTTCTTCGCCTTCAAACCAATTTACCCATACATCTCGCATCATTACCATACTCTATTCCTCCCTGGTAGGTTGCTCTTGGAATCAGTATGGTCATGGCTCATTGTTCTTAAACCCATTTTCTATATATCCATGTCGATAGATTTTTTCTGCTGGAGTCGTTAATAGCGTGACGGATTTTTCACCTAACTGTAAGGCTGCTTCTTTGCAAAGGCAATAGCCGAGCGTATAGCCCATCATGTAGGGAATTCTTTTTTTTCGACTTCCGTATAGAAAATCTTTATGTTCTTTCCGTCCTTTAATGACAAGCGTTTTTTCGAATAAATATTGATTCCACATCGTTTTCCAATTGCTCTTTTGCTTTAGCGCCCAAGGAGCGATACTGGATTCACCAACGTATTCTTTCACTGCGAGTTCAGCTAACCCTTCCATTACCATTGACTCTAAAAGTGTAATCGACTGTTCAGATTCCTTCGTATGAGAAAGGCGACATACATGATGATATTCATGAGTTAATAGCGCACGCAAATGGTTTTGTTCAATTGAGCTTGGAATGAGTAGCAAAATTCCGTTTTCAAAACTTAATCCCATCATTCCTCTTACATCATCTTGTCTATTTTCCAGTGATTGATTCGCCATAAGTACATAAATTGGCACATTCGGTCCATTCCAAGCTCGTTTTAACTTCAGAAATTGCGCTTGCAAGATTGACCAGTAATCATGGTCAATAAATGCCGGTAACTGCTCCCTATCATTTACTGTAAAAAGACCGACCTTCTGCAAATAAGCGGCTAACTGTTCATCGTTTTGAAATTGAAAAAGAGGTTGCAATGGATTAACAAATAATCGTAAATACGTAGATTCTAGCTCACGTTGTGAATCTGCATGTTTTAGGAACAATTGAATCCATTTATTTGTTCGAATGACAGCCATCTTCTCCTCCTTATTTAAAACCGGTATCCTATTTAGATTAAATGCCCTTCGCATAAAAAAAGACGCTTTCATTTACACTATGCAAGGAAGACGCCAATCTTGATTATCGCGTGCTACCGTGCTACGCTTCTGTTACACACTCGTATAGAACTGTCGCAAAGGAGATCCATATGACAACGGATGAGCTGACAAAAACGTTAGACGCATTTACTTCCCTTTCCCGCAAAGAGTGGGCTTCTTTAAATAAAGGATTGAATGCAACGTTAACAGAACAAGAAAGAAAAAATATTGAAGGTATTTATGAGACCATTTCTTCCTCAGAAGTTAATGATGTGTATTTACCATTATCAGAATTGCTTTATAAACGTATGTATCACAATGTTCAATTACATCAAGATATGAATAAATTTCTTCAGCGAACCCGGACGCGCGTTCCTTTTATTATCGGCATTGCAGGTAGCGTGTCTGTAGGAAAAAGCACAACGGCTCGCTTAATTCAGACACTTGCAGAACGTTGGCCAAATCAGCCGAAAGTCTCGCTTGTCACGACAGATGGATTTTTATATCCGAATGAAGTGCTAGAGGAACGAGGCTTGATGAAACGAAAAGGATTTCCAGAAAGTTACGATATTCGTCGTTTAATTTCATTTCTTACTGAGCTAAAATCTGGTGTAAAAGAAGTAGAAGCGCCTGTGTATTCTCATTTGACGTACAATATTGAATCCGATCAATCTCAAAAGATCGAGCAACCAGACGTTGTCATTGTAGAAGGGATTAATGTATTACAAGTAAATCGAAAAGGGAAACGAATGCCACCTTTATTCGTTTCAGATTTCTTCGACTACAGTATTTACGTTGATGCTGATGAAGAAGATATTATCTCGTGGTACGTTGAACGATTTCATTTATTACGGAATACAGCCTTTCAAGACCCTAGTTCTTATTTTCATCGTTACAAAGATTTAAGTGATGTAGAAGCTACAGAGATGGCAAAATCAATCTGGCAATCCATTAACGGAGTCAATTTAGATAAAAACATTAAACCAACTCGGCTACGTGCAGATTTAATTTTGACAAAAGGGAAAGAACATCGCGTGGAACAAATTCAACTGCGTAAATAATAGCCCGTTTAACCGCCTCAAGACAGGACTTCTTGAGGCTTTTCCTACAAAAAAACTCAACTAGCCTTTAAGACTAGTTGAGGATCAGAGTGTTACCCAATTGATTATCCTTTAAACAATTGAACAAACATTTTTCCATAAGGGCCACCATCCACGATGCCAATTCCTACTTCAGAATAGTTACTACTCAAAATATTCTCTCTATGACCTTGAGAGTTCATAAGAGATGTGTGGGCACGATCAACGGTTTGATTACCCGCTAAATTTTCACCTGCCGTTTGGTATGTAATACCAAAGTGATCCATCATTTGAAACGGTGAACCGTATGTTGGTGATTCGTGAGCAAAGTAATTGTTGTCAATCATATCTTGTGCTTTCACGCGCGCAACTTCTGTCAGTTCTTCGTCAATTTCAAGTGGTGCAAGTCCATTTTGAGCACGTTCTGAGTTCACTAAATCAACCATTTGCTGTTCTTCTGCACTAACATCTCCAGAATCTGCAACCTCTTCTGTTTCAGCTACTTCTTCCTCTTCTTCAACGATCGGCTCTTCTACAGGTACTTCTGGTTCTTCCTCTATTTGACCATTCCCTGGCTGTTGCCATTCACCATATGAACCGTTTTGATCCATGACAAAACAGTCACTGCTCCATTGAATTGGTGTTCCTTTATATTGATGACCAGATGATGCTTCTGCTTGATCAACCTGAGTAAACCCTAACGCTAGTGTTGCTACAAATGTGGTAATCGCAAGTTTCTTCATTCCGGTTTCCTCCTAAGAAAATGTGAATTTTTTTCGCCCAACGTCTTGAGCACAAGGCAATCCTAGCATAGCTTTTTTTGATAAACGATGGAAAAATTATCATCTATATCCATCTTGCAATGATTTGTAACATACGGTTGGCGCACGGTTTAAAACGTTTCATCGAGTCGGATTCGATTAAATTCACCTGGAAAATAAACAGGTTTTGTTACCAAGATGTAATCTTTGTTTTATCTGTTACATCATTGTCATAATTAATTGATCGTTGTCTGTATCGATTTGAAAAGAGTTTGGAAAACATTCCTAGTTCTCTCTTCATCATTTTTTGTTAAAGTATTTACGTGAGTCAATTTCATACCTTCAAATTGATGCGAAAAAGGCGTACCCTCTATTAAAATTGGCGAACGCTTTTCTCGGGCACAGCCTCAGCCATTAAGCGAAAACCGCTCCATTGTCTTCGGACACGCGCTGTTCCCGTAGGAGTCGTCGCTATTTAATAAAAAGAATGTCACATTCGCAAAATGACTATTGCTACCTATGATGAAATTCATTCACGTGCATTTATTAAATTTAACTTTTATTAGGAGTGAATCACGTTATGATTAAAAGAATAACTCTTTCATTCGTTGCATTATTTGGTTTTAGTTTGTTTTCAACAGCTGTTTCAGAAAGTAAAAGCTTAAAGCATCCTGTGCAGACAGGTGAGTCGTTATATACCATTAGTGAGCGTTACGGTGTATCGGAAGCATCCATTCAACGCTTGAACCACTTGGCCTCTGACCAAATTGAAGCTGGCACGACATTAGCAATCCCAACAGCCATTACGGCAGCGGATCGTGAATTAATGGCTCAGCTCGTATATGCAGAAGCTCGAGGCGAGTCCTACGAGGGGAAAGTTGCCGTGGCGACTGTCCTGTTAAATCGTTTGGACCACGATGATTACCCTGATACCATGTACGACGTTATTCATCAAGTGACGCCGTCTGGTCATTATGCTTTTTCACCTGTATTAGACGGTGCGATTCATAACGATGCCGATGAAGAATCACGCCAAGCTGTTAATGAAGCGATTACGTACCGCGGTCTAGGTCAACAATCCATTTATTTTTATAACCCAGTTACAGCTACAAGTGGTTGGGTCGCAACAAGAGAACAGACCATTGTCATCGGCAATCATGTTTTCGCTAAATAAATGCACGACAGAACACATTGTCTGCAAAGGCAATGTGTTTTTTTCATAGATATGGGTATGGATAAAGAAGAGGTGATCACATTGGAACGTAACGCTCGCTATGACCGCATGGTGACTTCAGCCATTCACAGCCGCTCAAATCCTCAGTCGGTTGATTCAATTGAACGGGTCCGTCATGCTATCCCTACATTGGCTACAGGACGTGATGTATCTGAAAATGAGATTTATAGTTACGGCTTTGCGTATCATAAGCAAGATGAGCAAATCGCACCTAATCAGTCCCACCCTCCTGCTGAACAACCGTTACATTTTTTAAAAACACACTATATTTTTCGTCAACTTTACCAAGCCATCGAACCATCTATTTATGCGCTAACCGGACAAAACGCTTCTACTAAAGATATAGAAGCATTGTCTCACCATCTTCGCAAATCGAGCAAGAGATCTGCATTGGCATCCTATATGCGCCAAGGTTTCGTCCTTGATGTATACCGATAAACAAGCAAACAACGGCTAAAGCTGTTGTTTTTTTGTTATACTAATGACAAACCAATGAGAAAGGAGTCTTGGTGTGCAAATTATTGTCAGCCATACAAACCTTGACTTTGACGGCCTTGCCTCCTTATTCGCTACAAAAAAATTGCAACCAGAAGCCAACGTTTGCCTCTCTCCCCAACTAGGAGCGCGCGTTAAGCAATTTTTACATCTTTATGCAGATGCGTTTGGCTGGCAGAGCTATGAAGAGATGAACTGGGATTGCGTAACGCACATTACATATGTTGATTGCGCCACTCCTGAACGAGCAGGGATAACCGATTATGTAAAGAATAGAACCATTCCTAGTAAATCCATTGATCATCATCATACCGGGGAAACAGGTGCAAACATTACGCTACTCGTAAAGCAATTAGAACAACAGGACATTTCCTTATCAGCGATTGAGGCAACTCTGTTTGGACTTGGCTTATATAGTGATACAAACTTATTAACAAACGATACCGTAACACCTAACGACCTTAATGCCGCTGCGTTTTTATTAACGAACAAGATGGACCTGAAGCTGATAGGCGAATTTTTACGTTCATCGGCTGGAGAGCATCCACTTTTTGATACCCTCTATGAAAATGTTACGTTTGAAACGGTACACGGTAAAACGGTCGCCCTTACCACTTGTGTTGCAGATACCTACATCTCAGATGTCTCAATTGTAGCAGAGGAAATTCATCGCCTGTTTGCGCCAGATGCCACGATTGTTTTATGCCAATTACACAAGCATACCTATGTCATTGCAAGAGCAAACAGCAACGATGTGCCTGTGCATACACTTGCTAAACAGTTAGGTGGAAACGGACATCCTTACGCCGCTTCCGCCATTTGTCGACACCAAGGATTACAAGAGTCCTTACCATTTGTGCGACAAGCACTTGAAGACATGATTCGCATTCAAGACCCTGTTTCATCAATTATGTCATGGCCTGTTCACACGTACTCAGAACATTCGACAATCAAGGAAACAGTTGCTACCAGTAGCCACATTCATCATTCTGGTTTTCCCATTGTAGATACGAATGGTCGACTTTCAGGGATTATGACAAAACAAGATTTACATAAAGCGGAGCAATTCCATCTAGGAGAAAAGCTTCTTTCCTCATACATGACAAAACAAGTCATATCTGTTGAAGCAACAGAGTCAATTGAGCGCGTCAAGCAGCTAATGATTGACCACCAAATAGGCCGTATTCCTGTGATTGACTCGAATCAACACGTCATTGGCATCATTACACGGAGTGATCTTATTCACAGCCAACAGTCCACAAGCGAGTCGTACTCTTCTGACGATCTTGCGCGCTTTTTTGGTCATGAACGCTTTTCATTCCTTCAAAAAATGGGTCAGTTCGCTGATGATAAAGGGGTGTCAATTTATTTAGTCGGCGGCATTATCCGTGATTTTATTCTACAACGACCGTTTAAAGACATGGACTTCGTTATAGAAGGCAACGCAATTGAATTTGCTGAATCCCTTGCAGACGCATTTGGTGGTCACGTACGCAGTCATGCTTCATTCTTAACTACAACGTGGTCTCATGAATATGAAATTGATCTTGTCACAGCAAGAAAAGAGTTTTATAAACGAGCGGGTGCCCTTCCAGAAGTACGTGCAGGGTCCATTAAAGAGGATTTAGCTCGACGTGATTTTTCCATCAACGCCATTGCCGTCCAGCTTAATCCTTCACATTTCGGCAAAATTATTGACCCATTTAAAGGTCGTGAACAAATCACCAAAAAAGAAATCACGATTTTACATCCATTAAGCTTTATTGAAGATCCGACCCGTCTTTTTCGTGGCGTTCGACTTGCCACAAGACTTGGGTTTCACTTCGATCATAACACCATGAAACAAGCTACAAACATGAACAATGCTTTATTGCATATTAGCAAACAGCGCCTGTACCACGAACTTGAGCTTATGTTACAAGAAAAGCAATTTCCTGATCAATTTAAGACACTTGATCATTTTAATGTGTGGATGCTCCTTTTTGGAAATGAACTCGACACCTCAAAAATGGCACATATTAAAACGCTGTTTAACTTACAGCTTAACGAGGTTCTCTATTTATCGTTAATCGCTATTGCATACGAGCAACACGGACATTACGCAAAAAAAGTGGAGCCGTTTGCGCTGACGAAGAGGCAAAGAAAATTATTAAACGATATTCAAAGAGCCGAGCGTGCAACACATCTTACGTCACTCCTTACACTCCATGATGCGCTTGCTACAGCAGAAGATGAAGCCATTCTTTTTATTGCCTCGTTGCCGAGTGTTAAAAACCCTTCACTCATTCAGTACGTAGAGAGGCGTCAACAGCTCCTACCGCTTGTTACAGGGAGTGATCTGATTACGGCTGGCTTTGAACCTGGTCAACAATTTTCACGGTTGCTTTTTGAAATTGAAAAACAGCAACTACTCAACAGATTCAGCACAAAAGAAGAAGCGTTACACTGGATTACACATCAAAAAAACCAGTATGAGATCTAGTCTCATACTGGTTTTTCTTACTCGACAAATCGTTTAAATACTAATGACGTGTTGTGTCCACCGAAGCCTAATGAATTGCTTAAAACCGCTTGAACATCCATTTTCCGTGCCTCATTCGGTACATAGTCCAAATCACACTCTGGATCCGGCTCCTCAAGGTTAATGGTAGGCGGCACAATCCCCTCTTCAATTGCCTTGACAGAAAAAATAGCTTCAACTGCCCCTGCCGCTCCTAATAAATGGCCTGTCATTGATTTTGTTGAACTGATCGCAACATCATACGCATAATCACCTAAAACCGATTTAATCGCTTGCGTTTCAAATGGGTCATTCAAATCAGTGCTCGTACCATGAGCATTAATGTAGCTAATCTCTTCATTTTTCAACCCTGCATCTGCAATCGCTGCTGCCATTGCACG
This sequence comes from Alkalihalobacillus sp. LMS6, assembly GCF_024362765.1. Classification (NCBI taxonomy): domain Bacteria; kingdom Bacillati; phylum Bacillota; class Bacilli; order Caryophanales; family Bacillaceae; genus Alkalihalobacillus; species Alkalihalobacillus sp. LMS6. The sequence goes on from NZ_CP093302.1 coordinate 2,421,515, forward strand.
AGCCCCACCTTCTCCATCTGGAGCAGGCGCGGTCATATGGTGAGCATCGCCGGTAGAGCCATAGCCAACAATTTCTGCATAAATCTTTGCGCCACGGGCTTTTGCAGACTCAAGGCTTTCGAGAATTAAGATACCGGCGCCTTCTCCCATTACAAATCCACTACGATTAACATCAAATGGGCGTGATGCTTTTTCCGGGTTATCTGTGGTCGTAATGGCTTTTGCTGAGGAAAAGCCTGCAACAGCCATATTTGTAATAGGTGCTTCACTTCCTCCAGCAATCATTGCATCTGCATCGCCACGTTGAATCGTTTTGAACGCATCGCCGATTGAATTTGCTCCTGATGCACACGCTGTTACCGAACAAGAATTTGGTCCTTTTGCACCTGTAAAAATGGATACTTGACCACTTGCCATGTCTGGAATCATCATTGGTACAAAAAATGGACTAACACGTCTTGGCCCTTTTTCAAGCAACGTACGAAATTGATTTTCATAGGTTTCCATTCCACCGATACCTGAACCAATCCATACGCCAACACGTGCCGCATTGTCCTCGTTAATCTCTAAGCCAGAGTCTTCTAACGCTTGCTTTGCTGATGCAACAGCAAATTGTGTAAATCGATCCATTCGTCTAGCTTCTTTTTTATCCATAAAATCGGCTGGATCGAAATCATTGATTTCGGCAGCCACTTTCATTGGATACGAATCTGCATCAATTCGCGTCAAATATCCGATCCCTGATTTGCCTGCAATAGCGGCTTCCCAAGAGCTTGCTGCATGAAGTCCTAAAGGTGTAACAGCACCGATCCCTGTTACAACCACTCGTCGTTTTTCCACTATAGTTCGCTCCTTTAATTCGTTCTACTTCCTAGTTTTCGCTTACCGGCCCCAGCGTAAAGCAACTGAACCCCAAACAAGACCAGCACCAAATCCAACAAGGACTAACAAGTCTCCGTCTTTAATTTTACCGGCTTCAATCTCTTCAACCATCGCCATCGGAATGGAAGCAGAAGACGTGTTTCCATATTTATTGACGGTTACTGACATTTTTTCTTTCGGTAATTCAAGTCGTTCACGAGAAGCTTCCATAATGCGGATATTCGCTTGGTGAGGAACAAGAAAGTCTACATCTTCCTTCGTTAAGCCCGCTTTTGTTAACGCTCGAATAGAGGCGTCTCCCATTTGGCGAACAGCAAATTTAAATACTTCTCGACCATTCATTTCAATAAATTCATTCTTTTTATTAATATGCATGCCGCCTGATCCATCCGAACCTAAATCAAACGCTAAAATTCCGCGGTCTTCAGAAACTGGTCCAACCACACAAGCGCCTGCGCCATCCCCGAATAAAACCGCTGTATTCCGATCATTTATATCTGTCACTTTTGTTAGTTTTTCCACGCCAATAACAAGAACATTGGTGTAAGCTTCTGTTTCAATAAATTGTTGCGCCGTGGCGATCCCGTAGATGAACCCAGCACAGGCA